>NZ_CP114905.1:0-1200000 GCF_027497195.1 Streptomyces sp. WMMC500 | reverse complement strand
GCCCGTGGCGAGCGCCGCGGGGGTGGTGCTGCCCGGGTGCGAGTGCGCGTCGGTGCCGGTCGCCGGGAGCCTGATCCGGCGTGGGGTGACACCGGCGGCGGCGTTCGCGTTCCTGCTCTCGGCGCCCGCGGTCAACCCCGTGGTGCTGGTCGCCACCGCGGTCGCCTTCCCCGGCGCGCCGGAGATGGTGGCCGCCCGGCTGCTCGCCTCGCTCGCCACCTCCGCGGCGATGGGGTGGCTGTGGCTGCGCTGGGGCCGGGAGCGGTGGCTGCGGATGCCCGCGCGGCACGCCGGGCACCGGGAGGGGGAGAGCCGGCTGACCGCGTTCCGGCTCGGCTTCCAGCACGACTTCCTGCACGCCGGCGGCTTCCTCGTGCTCGGTGCGGCGGCCGCCGCCACCTTCAACGTCGCCGTCCCGCAGTCCGTGCTCGACGCCTTCGCCGACCACGCCTGGCTCTCGGTCCTCTTCCTCGCCGGCCTCGCCGTCGTCCTCGCCGTCTGCTCCGAGGCGGACGCGTTCGTGGCCGCCTCGCTCACCGGCTTCTCGCCGACCGCCAGGCTGGCCTTCATGGTCGTCGGCCCGATGGTCGACGTGAAACTGATCGCCCTGCAGGCGGGCACCTTCGGCCGGGCCTTCGCCTTTCGCTTCTCGGCGGCGACCATGGTGGTCGCGGTGGGCGCCGCGGCCGTGACCGGGTGGTGGCTGCTGTGAGGAGCCGGGTGCAGGCGCTCATCCTGCTGCTTGCCGGCGCCGGGGTGTTGCGTATCACGCTCTTCGGCGACGTCTATCTGCGCTACGTGAAGGAAGGGCTGCGGCCCTTCCTCATCGCCTCCGGGGTGCTGCTGGTGCTGACCGCGCTGGCCGGCCTGCGGAAGCGGACCCCGGCGGGCTGCCCCTCCGCACCGATCGCGCACGACGGGCACCCGCGGGCCGGGGCCGTGCACGACCACGGCTCCGCTCCGCGCGTCGCCTGGCTGCTGGTGCCTCCCGCGCTCGCCATGCTCGCCTTCGCGCCTCCCGCGCTCGGCTCGTACACCGCGAACCGGGAGAGTGCCAAGCGTGTCGAGGCCGGCGGTCCGCACTTCGCGCCGCTGCCGAAGGGCGCGGTGGTGCCCCTGACGCTCACCGAGTTCCTCGAACGCTCCGGCGCCGACCCGGCGAGCATGCGCGGCCGCACGGTGCAACTGGTCGGGTTCGTCACTCCGGAGAAGAGCGGTGCCGGCTGGCGGCTCACCCGGCTCGTCGTCACCTGCTGCGCCGCCGACTCGCAGGCGCTGCAGGTGCCCGTGCGCGGCGCCGCCGCACCGCCCGCCGACGCCTGGGTGACCGTCACCGGGATGCCGGGCCCCCGCGGATCGCTCGCCGTCGAGCGGCTGCGGCGCATCGCCCAGCCGCCGAATCCGTACATGGACGCCCTGCCGCCGCCGTCGACCTGAACCCGGTGGCGCTCGGCCTGCGGCGTGCACCTGCGGGCGGCGGGGCCGCGCTCAGTGCCCGGTGCGCACGGGCGCTTCGACGGCGAGTGCCGCTTCCAGCCAGCCGGCGCGGGGCCGGGGACGGGTGAAGCGGTGTGCGGGGTCGCCGACGACGACACGGGAGCAGGCGGCTGCCAGACGGCGGGCCGCGCGCTCGGCGTCCGCCCGCGGGTCGCCGCCCGGACGCAGGGGCACGTTGGCGCGGCCGTCGGTGAGGACGAGGGCCTCGACCTGGGACGGATCGTGGCGGCGCGCGGTCTCGGCGGCCAGGAGCAGCGCCGAGGCGAGCGGGGTGCCGCCGCCGGTGGGAAGCGCGCGCAGAGCCGTCCGGGCGCGGGCCGTCGACCGGGTCGGCGGCAGGCCGACGACGGCGCGGGGACCGCGGGCGACGACGACGGTGACCGTGGAGCGGTCCCGGTAGGCGGTGTCGAGGGCGGCCAGGGCAAGGGCCTTCGCGGTACGGATCGCGCTTCGCGCCATCGAACCGGAGGCATCCACGACGATGACGACCAGCCGCCCGCCGTGGCGCACCCGGAGCCGTCCGCGCAGATCCTCGGGGCGCAGGACGATGCCGCCGGCGGCGCCCCGAGCGCGCTGCCAGGGTGCGGCGGCGGCGAGGGTCGGCAGGATCGCCGGGCGCCCGGCCGCGCGGGCGACGGGCACCGTGCGCCGGGGCCGTCCGCGCAGGGGGTGCTCGCCAGGCGCGCCGTGCCGTCCGTCGAGCACGCCGCGGGTGGTACGGAAGCGCCCGGGCAGGGCTTCGGGGGTACGTGCCGGCGGGCCCGCCGCCGGTGGCTCGGCCGGTTGCGTGCCGCCGCCGTCGCGGCCGTCCGGTCCGCCTCCGCCCGTACCGTCCGGTCCGCCATCGGCACGTTCCCCGGAATCCGCGGCGCCCGTCCGGCCTCGGCTCGTAGCCCGGCCGTCGTCGCCGGTGGACGCGTCCTCGGCGGTCCCGGTCCCCTCGGCGGTCCCGTCCTGGTCGCCGGGCGGTGTCTGCTCCGCCGGGCCGGAGTCGTCGCGAGGCTCCGGAGGGGAGGCGTCCGGTGGCGTGGACCGCGGCCGTGGGGGCGTGCCGGAGCGGGGGGTGCAGACCGCCGCTTCGACGGCTCCGAGTGGGTCCGGGTAGCCGGCAACGGCCAGGGAGACCGCCAGCCGGGTGGCGCCGACGTCCAGGTGATGGCACGTCAGACCGTGACCGTGCAGCAGCGCCACCACGTCCCCGGCGGCCGGCGGCGCGGCGTCCCGGGCTCCACGGCCGCCGCCGGCGGCGGCGACGGTATCCGCGTCGATGACGGCCGTCAGCCGGTCGGAGAGCGCCGTCGGCACGTCCGTGAGAGACGGGGCCTGCGCGAGCAGGCGCGGGGCGTCCGCCACGGCCGCCGCGCGCGGGGAGTCGAGCAGGTCCGCGGCGGGCAGCAGCAGCGCCGAGCCGGCGGCCCGCGTCAGCAGCCCCGGTGGGGGCCCGTCGCCGTGCAGCGACGCCCACGGGTCCGGCGTCACGTGCAGGGCCGCCAGGTCCGTACCCGGACCGAACGTGACCGGTCGGTCCACCTCCCCGCGCAGCGTCCGCCAGACCTCCGCGCGCGAGACGGAGTCGCCGACCAGCAGCAGGCCGAACCTCCCGCCGGCCAGCCAGGCGTCCAGGACCGCGCGCTCGTGCCCGCTCACCGCCGCCCTCCACGGATACCGCGGCGCCCGCTCACGGCCGCTCCTTCGGCGACTGCCCGGCCAGCAGCTCCCGGAGCCGCCGGTCGATGCTCTCCGGCTCGTCGAAGGGTTCCCGCGGGACGCGGTGGCGCAGCGCCGGAAGGGCCACCGCGCGCAGGTCCCGCCCGCCGGCCGCCGGCGCGCCGCGCAGGGCGGCGTGGGCGCGGGCGGCACGGGTCAGCACCAGCTCGGCCCGATGCCCGACCGCGCCGGCCGCCACGCACAGCCGGACGGCGGCCTCGACCAGCTCGTCCGGCACCGGCAGCGCCGCCACCCGCTCGCGCGCCGCGACCAGCCGCCGGCCCAGCGTCTCCTCCTCGGCCTTCCATTCGCCGGCGAAGCCCTCCGGATCGGCGTCGTAGGCCATCCGGCGCCGGACGATCCGGGTGCGCGTCGCCGGGTCGGCGAGGGTGCGTACCACGGTGGCGAGGCCGAAGCGGTCCTCCAACTGCGGCCGCAGGTCGCCCTCTTCCGGATTGCCGGAGCCGACGAGCACGAAACGCGCGTCGTGGGTGTGGCTGATGCCGTCCCGCTCGACGTGGTTGACGCCGCCCGCGGCGACGTCGAGCAGCAGGTCCACGAGGTAGTCGTCGAGGAGGTTGACCTCGTCGATGTAGAGGAAGCCGCCGTGCGCGTCGGCGAGCAGCCCGGGGGCGAACCGCCGCTCGCCGCGCGTCAGTGCCGCCTCGATGTCCAGCGATCCGACCAGCCGGTCCTCGGTCGTGCCCAGCGGAAGATCCACGACGGGCGCGGGGATCCCGGCCTGCTCCAGCAGCGCACCCAGCGCGCGCACCGTGGTGGACTTGCCGGTGCCGCGGTCGCCGAGCGCCAGCAGCCCGCCCGTGCCCGGGTCGACGGCGCCCAGCAGCAGGGCCGTCTTGAGTTCGCTCTGACCGAGCACGGCGGTGAACGGGAACACCGTCATCGCGGCGCCACCCCCTCCAGCGCGTCGTCCAGGAGGTCCGCGACCTCGTCCAGCCGCCGTGCGTCGGCCTCGTCCGGCTCCCACAGCCCGCGGTCGCGCGCCTCGACCAGCCGGTCGGCGAGGCGCTTGACCGCGCCCGGATTGAGCCGGGCCATCCGCTCGCGCAGCGCGGCGTCGAAGAGGAAGGTGTGCGCCGCCCGGGTGAAGATCCAGTTGGCGACGGTGCCGGTGGTGGCCTGCATGCCGAAGGTGTTCTCCAGCCGTACGGCGACGTGGTGCACGCCCTGGTGGCCGTGCGCCAACTGGGCCTCGTACCAGCGCGGGTTGAGCAGCCGGGTCCGCGCCTCCAGGGCCAGCGCGTCGTCGAGGCCGCGGACGGCCGGGCGAGCGGCGTAGGAGTCGGCCACCAGCGGGCGGGGACGGGTGCCGGCGGCGAGGGCGACGGCCGCGGTCACTCCGCCGAGGTACTCGTAGTAGTGGTCGACGTCCGCCAGCGAGGTCTCGGCCGAGTCGATGTTCTGGAAGGTGACGGTCGCGGTGGACAGGGCGCCCCGCAGCAGCCGTTCGCACTGCTCGCCGCGCAGGTCGTGCCCCCAGGCGTGGCCCATCCGCCGCAGGTAGACGTCGCCCAGGTCGCCTTCCTCCGCCCAGGCCGACTCCTGTAGGACGTGGTTGACCCCGGCGCCGTACCGGCCGGCCGCGGCCGAGAAGATCCGGAACGCGGCCTGCCGCGGCGCCAGGTCCAGCTCCGCGGCCTGCCGCAGGGCGTGCGCGCGTACGAAGTTGGACTCCGCCGGCTCGTCGAGCGCGGCCACCGCCCGCACCGCCCGGTCCAGCAGCTCCACCGTGGTGGGGAAGACGTCGCGGCAGACGCCCGAGAGGGTGCAGACCACGTCGATACGCGGCCGGTTCAGCTCACCGGCGGGGATGACGCGGAAGCGGTCGACCCGGCCGCCGGGCCCGGCGACGGGCTCGACGCCGAGCAGCGCGAACGCCTGGGCGATGCCCTCGCCGCCCGACTTGACGTTGTCGACGCCCCACAGCACCAGCGCGACGGTCTCGGGCAGCGCGCCGTCGGCCTCCAGGCAGGCGGCGAGCATCGCCTCGGCGGTCGCCCGGCCGCGCCGCCAGGCGACGGGGGTGGGTACCCGCTGCGGGTCGAGGGCGTGCATGTTGCGGCCGGTGGGCAGCGCCTCGATGCGCCGGGAGGGCTCGCCGCCGGGGGAGGGGTGCAGATAGCGGCCGTCGAGCGCGTGCAGGAACGCCTCGGTCTCGGCGTCGAGGGCGAGCCGGGCTCGCAGGTCGGCGAGGAAGACCGCCCAGCCGCCGGGGACGCCGGGCGCCGTCCCGGTGCGCACCAGCTCGTCCAGCACACGCTCGACCGCGAGCCGTCCCGGGTCGTCCGGCGGCAGCTCGGTGACCGGCACTCCCGCGGTCAGTTCGGCCTCCAGCGTCTCGGTCAGCGACGCCAGCCCGTGCTCGGGCCGTTCGTGGTCGCACGCGGCGCGCAGGGTGGCCAGGGCGGCCTCGCCGTCGATGCCCTCGCCGACGCGGTGCAGGCCGAGGGGGATGAGCGTGCGCCGGACCTCGTCGGTGGCGCGCTGCACCGCGCGCAGCCACGCCACCGGGTCGCCGTCATCCGGTGGCGGGTCGAGCCCGGCCTCGGCGGCCATGGACCGTACCGCCGCCACCCGCTCCGGCGCGGGCGGCGGCTCCTCGGCGAGGGTCGCGCGCACCTCCTCGTCCAGGTCGGCGAGGACGCCATAGAGCCCCGCGCGGTCCAGCGGCGGCGTCAGGTACGAGATCAGGCCGGCGTTCGAGCGGCGTTTGGCGATGGTGCCCTCGGACGGGTTGTTCACGCAGTAGAGGTAGTGGTGCGGCACGTCGCCGGCGAGCAGCGACGCCCAGTCCCGCGGGGCGAGCCCTGCCTGCTTGCCCGGCATGAACTCCAGCGCGCCGTGCGTGCCGAAGTGCACCAGGGCGTGCGGGGCGAAGCGGGTGCGCAGCCAGGTGTAGAAGGCGGTGAAGCTGTGGCTGGGCGAGGCGTCCGGGGCGAAGAGCAGCCGCATCGGGTCGCCGTCGTAGCCGAAGGAAGGCTGCAGGCCGACGAAGACGTTGCCCAGCCGCAGCCCTCTGACGGCCACCGACCGCCCGTCGCTGTCGAGGTCGCCGGGCGGCCGCCCCCAGAAGCGCGCCGCACGCTCGGCCTCCTCGCCCGCTTCGCGTACGTACTCCGCGGCGGGCCAGGACTCTTCGACGCGTACGCCGGTGCGTGCTCCGCCGGCCTCGTCGGTCAGCATGAGCTCCAGCAGCTCTTCCGCGGTGGCGGGCAGGCCGTCGACGACGTAGCCGGCCCTCCTCATCCGTGTGAGGAGGTGGTGCAGGGAGGCCCAGACGTCGAGGTGGGCCGCAGATCCGGCGGCGCCCTGCCCGGGCGGGTAGCCGAAGAGGACGATCGCAATCCGCTTGTCCCGACGGGCGGTGTGCCGCAGCTCGACGGTCCGCCGGGCCAGCCGGGCGAGCCGGGCGGCGTGTTCGGGGACGGGCACCATCGCGTCCGTCGCCTCGTCCCGCCCGGCCAGCACCAGCGGGGCGGTGGAGCCCTCCAGTTCCGGGACGGCGATCTGCATCGCGACCTGTACGGGGGTGAGGCCGGCGGGTGCGTCCCGCCACTGCCGGAGGGTCTGGTGGAAGAGGGGCACGGCACCGAGCAGCGGGGTGCCGTGCCGGGCCAGCAGCGCCACGTCGCCCTCGGTGTTCGGCTGCCCGTGCGTGCCGCTGAGGGTGAAGCCGGTGGCGTTCAGCCACAGGTCCACCCCGGGCACCCGGGCCGCCGCCTCCTCGCCGAGGGCGTCCAGCGTGCCCACCCAGCCGACGACGTCCAGCCCTTCGGCCTCCAGCCGGCCGACGAGGTCCCGCAGATGGGCGTCGTTGCCCGAGGTGACCTGCGCCGGGAAGACGGTCAGCACCACCCGGCCGGCGGGCCGTTCCACCGCGGACCGGGCGGCCCGGCCCTCCTCGTACTCCGCCCAACTCGCCACGAAGCCCGTCGCCGGGTGCCAGAAGCCGCCCCGGGGCAGCCGCGCGGCGGGCCCGGGATCCGGGTGGGCGGCGGGCCGCAGCAGATGAAGCAGGACGCGCAGCCCGTGCGCGGCGTTGTCGGCGGACAGGTGGTGGAAGCCCTCGGCGACCTGGACGAGCCGGTCCCGCTCCAGGCGGCTCGCGCGCGCCAGCTCCGGGGCGTTGGGCGGGACCGGAGCCAGCAGCAGCCGCGGATGCCGTGCGGCGAGCGCTGCGATCCGTGCGGCGTCCTCGTGGTCGTGCACGCCGTGGACGAGCAGGGCGTCGGCATCGGCCAGTTCGCGCTCCAGCCGCTCGGGCCTACGGGCGGCCTCGTACCGCTCGACGGGCACCCAGCGCACCTCCGGCACGCGCACGGCACCCTGACGCAGCGCGAAGGCGTTGTGCGCCTCGAATCCCACCGTGACGACCTTCACCGGGGTCACCGGCACCGCCGGGCTCACGGGTGCAGCCACGACGCGATGTCCTCCAGGCCGTCGACGGCGGCCGTGCCGCCGACGCCGTAGGTGGTGTTCGCCTCGAGGAGCCGGACCCGGTCCTCCGCGACCGCGTCGAGCGAGGCGACCGCCTCGTTCTTCAGCAGCGTGTCGTACGACGCCCGCCCCTTGCCCGTCACGTCGATGAGCAGGAGGAAGTCGGGGTCGGCCTTGACGACGACTTCGGGATCGACCGGGCGGGTACGGGTGACGCCGGCCTCTTCGGCGGCGAGCGTGCCGCCGGCCTTGACCACCAGGTCGGAGACCAGCGCCGAGGGCGCGTTGACGAAGGGGGTGGCCGCCTGGTTGCTGAGGACCAGCACCGAGGGCCTGTCCCGGCCCCGGACCTCCTCCCTCACGGCGGCCGTACGCCGCTTCATGGCCTTGACCAGCGACGCGGCCTTCTGCTCCGCGCCCAGCTTCTCGCCGAGCCGGGTGAGGTTGGCCCGGATCTGCTTCAGGGAGCCCTTGTCGCCGGGCAGCGTGACAATGTCGACACCCGCCTTCGTCAGGGTCTTCGACGCCTGCTGCTCGCCCTCGTGGCGGGCGGTGACCACCACCAGGTCGGGGTCCCAGGACAGCACCTGCTCGGGGTCCGGATCGTTGCCCGGCGGAATCTTGTGCGGCACGTCGGCGAGCCGGTCCGCGTGGCTGCTGAGCGTGGGGCTGAGCGACTGCCGGGGTACGGCCACCAGCCGTTCGGCGCCGACGAGTTCGGTGACGGCCTCGGCCGCGTCGGGGGAGAGGGCGGCGATGCGCCGCGGCTTGGCCGCGGCGGTGTCGGTGTCGCCGGTGTCCGCGGAGGAGGCGTCGTCGCCGCAGGCCGCGGTGGTGACGGCGAGCAGGGCGAGGAGGACGGTGGCGGGCAGGGAGGTTCTGAGGGCTTTGCGGGGTGTCAACGTACGCTCTCTTTCCGGTTGTTCTCGGCGCTGGCGATGCGCAGCGGTGTGACCCGCAGTGCACCTGTGTCCTCATCCGCGCGGACGGCGGCCTGGACCCCGTACGCGGCGCTGATCAGGGGCTCGGTGAGCACGTCCGCGGGCGTGCCGGCGGCGGCGATCCGCCCGGCGTGCAGCAGCGTGAGCCGGTCGCAGAAGCGCGCCGCCTGCCCGAGGTCGTGCAGGACGGTCACCACGGCGGTGCCGTGGGCGGCGAGGCTGCGCAGCAGTTGCAGGACGTGCAACTGGTGCCGCAGGTCGAGGGCGGCGACCGGCTCGTCCAGCAGCAGTGCCCGCGGCTGCTGCGCCAGCGCGCGGGCCAGGTGGACCAGTTGCCGCTCGCCGCCGGAGAGGGTCGGCACCCGCTGGCCGGCCAGGTGCGCGGCGCCGACGGTGTGCAGCGCCTCGCCGGTGATCCGGTGGTCGTCCGCGCTGAGCGGCTGCAGCCGGCGCACGTGCGGGTGGCGGCCCATGAGGGCCACGTCGTACGCGGTGAAGCCGAAGTCGAGCGCGGTGTCCTGCGGTACGTGGGCCAGGTGCCGGGCCATGTCGCGCGGACGCGTCCGCGCCACCGGGCGGCCGTCGAGGAGCACCCGTCCCGCCTGCGGCGCCAGCAGACCGGCGAGCGTCTTCAGCAGGGTGGTCTTGCCCGCCCCGTTGGGGCCGATGAGGCCGAGCACCTCGCCGGGGACGGCGTCGACGGAGACGTCGTCGAGGACCACCCGCTCGCCGTAGGCCACGCGCAGCGTCGAGGCGCGTACCACGGCCCGGCGCCGGGAGTCGTCACTCATGCTTCCGCCCGCGCAGCACGAGGAAGAGGAAGGCGGGCGCGCCCAGGAAGGCGGTGACGACCCCGGTGTGCAGCGTCACGGGGGCGAACAGCATCCGCGCCCCGAGGTCGGCGAGGACCAGGAAGGCGCCGCCCGCCAGCGCCGCGGCGGGCAGCAGCCGCCGGTGGTCGGGGCCGATGGCGAGCCTGACGGCGTGCGGGACGACCAGTCCGACGAAGCCGATGACGCCGGTGACGCACACGCACACGCCGGTCAGCAGCGAGGCGCAGATCAGCAGGAAGCGGCGTACGCGCACCACGTCCAGACCTGTGGAGCGCGCCTGGGCCTCGCCGAGCAGCAGCACGTTGAGGTCCCGGGCGAAGGCCCCGGTGACGGCGAGGGCGATGAGCACGGGCAGCAGCAGGATCCGTACCCCGCTCCAGTCGGCGCCGTCCAGGTCGCCCTGCAGCCAGAAGGTGAGGGACAGCACGGCGTCGGCGTCGGGGGCGTTGGCGACGACCGCGGAGACGACCGCGCCCAGCAGGGCGTTGAGCGCGATGCCGACGAGGATCAGGGTGGCGGGGGAGTGGTCGCGGCGCAGCGCGGCGGCGAGTTGGAGCAGGCAGACGGCGGCCAGCGCGCCGGCGAAGGCGGCGGCGGGCAGGACCCAGGTGCCGGCGGCGGTCGCGCCGGTGGCCAGCACGAGTACTGCGCCGACCGCGCCGCCGCTGGAGACCCCGGTGATGCCGGGGTCCGCGAGCGGGTTGCGGAACAGCGCCTGCAGCACCACACCGGCGACGGCGAGACCGGCCCCGGCGAGCAGCGCCGTGGTGACGCGGGGCAACCGGATGTCATCGATGACCAGAACGTGCCGAGTCTCCACCTCGCCGGCGGGCAGCCCGAGATGGCCGAGCAGGACGGACACCGTGTCCCCGAACGGGACGGTGACCGGACCGAGCGAGGTGGCGACGACGACGGCCAGCACGGTGACCGCCGCCAGGGCGGCGGGCGGGAGCACGCGCCGGCGCCCCCTTCCCGGGGCGCCGGCCACCGGACGGCGCGGCAGCGTGCCGCGTGCGTTCTTCACCCCGGGCCGCCGGCGACGCCCCGGGCGTCACGCATGGAGCAGTGCACGAATCCTCCCCAACGACACAAGGACATCAGATAGACATGAAAACCATGTTCATTTAGCATGGCTCAGACCACCCGCGCCGGTCAACCAGGAGAGTCGTGCCATGCCAGAGACGCGGCTACGCAGGACGCGGCAGCGCGCCGCTGTGTTCGGCGCCCTGCAGCGCAGCGGCGACTTCGTCTCTGCCCAGCAGTTGCACGCGCAACTGGCCACGGCGGGTGTCGCCGTCGGGCTGACCACGGTCTACCGCACCCTGCGCGAGTTGGAGCGCACCGGGCAGGTCGACGTCGTTCGGGACGAGTCCGGCGAACGGCTCTACCGCCCCCGGCCGGACGCAGGCCACCGCCACTACCTGATCTGCCGCCTGTGCGGCTTCAGCCGGGCCGTCGACACCGACGTCGTCGAGCGCTGGGCCGACCGCCTCGCCGCCGCGACCGGCTTCGCCGACATCGAGCACACCCTCGAACTCAGCGGCGTCTGCGCCCGCTGCCTGCCGGACGGGGGACGACCGGACCGGAGACACGGAGCGGCCTCGTCGGCCGCCGTACCGGAAGGAGACCGACCGCCGTAACCGATCCCACCATCCGCGCAGGGCCTGCGGAGGACCGGGTGCCGGTGACCGTGCCGACCGGCCGCCCGGGACCCGGCACGACCGTCCTGTGCAACGGGACCCGCACCGGGCCTCACCGGCTGCGCGTCGACGTCACCGAGAACGACCCCGGTGAGGTCGACATCGAGGCCGACACCGTCCTCCCTTGTCGCCGCCGGGCACCCCGCATGTCACCGTCTGGGACTTCTCCGGCGACGCCCCGCGCACGCTCCATGCTCATGAGGCCGTCAATGGGCGTCGCCATGGGTAGAGCGGCACCGACCTGGCGCTGCAGACCGTCGACGCCGTCGTCGTACGGGACGAACTCGCCGCCGTACCCGCCGTCGTGGTGCTCTCCCGGCGCATCCGCAGGCCGGTGATGCACAACCTGACCGTCTCCGGGCTGTCCATCACCGCACAGGTCGGCTGGGACCTGTCCGGACACCCTCTGCCGATCGGCGTGGCGGGCACGAGGGCCCCACCGTCCTCGACGGGCTGAACGGCCTGCGGCTGCCGCGCGAGAAGGTGTGGCGTCTCGTCGGCCCCGTGGCGACGGGCAGGTGCGCGCCGCGGCACAACCGCCGTGTGCGGTACGCCGGTTGTGCCGGGCGGGTCAGTCCGGCGGCGGGAGCAGGCCGCGCTGGTAGGCCCGGACGAGGTGGCGCGGCACGCGGTGGACCGAGCCGTTGACGGTCACGGGGACCAGATCGGGCGGGGTGGCCTTCCACCGGGCGCGGCGGTGGCGGGTGTTGCTGCGGGACAGCTTCCGCTTGGGTACGGCCATGGAATCCTCCGGACGGGGCTCAGTGGGGCTTGGACGTGTAGGGGAGCAGGGCCATTTCGCGGGCGTTCTTGATGGCGCGGGCGATTTCGCGTTGCTGCTGGGCGGTGACGCCGGTGACGCGGCGGCTGCGGATCTTGCCGCGGTCGGAGATGAATTTCCGCAGCAGGTCGGTGTCCTTGTAGTCGATGTACGTGATGCCGGCCGTGAGCAGCGGGTTCTTGCGCTTGCGTGGCGGCTTGCGGGGACCGCTGACTGCCATGGACAGAGCTTTCCGGGTTCGGGTGCGGGTGGGTCAGGCGGGGACGCCGAGGAGGGCGTCGAAGGCGGTGGACAGTGTGCGCCAGGTGTGGGGGCCTGCGGTGTATTCGTCGTCGGTGAGGAGGCAGGAGTCGAGGGTTCGGCGGAGGGTGTTGTGGTCGAGGTCGGGGGTGGTGAAGGTGAGGTGCTGGGCGCGGTCGCCGTGTTCGGGGTGCCAGTCGAGGGCGGCGGCCACGCGGCGCGCCGCGGGCTCCAGTTCCCAGGCGGCCTCCGGCAGCGCGGCCAGCCACGGTCCGGCGTGTTCGATGCACAGCGCGCCGCCGGTGGCGTCCCAGGACAGGAGGGCGTCTGGGCGGTCGGCGAGCCACAGGCGGCCGCGGCTGCGTAGGGCGGCGCAGGTGATGTCTTCCAGGGCGGTGTAGAGCCGGCCGGGGTGCAGGGGGCGGGTGCGGTGCCACACGAGGGTGGCCACGCCGTGTGCGTCCGCTTCCTGGGGCAGCAGGGCGCTGGCCGGCTGGAGGCGGGCTGCGGCGGCGTCGGCGTCGAAGCCGGTCAGCGCCGCGCGGGCCAGTTCGGGTGAGTGAAGGGGTAGCCGGTGGGCGGTGTGGTGGAGTTGGTCGAGCAGTGCGATGTCGGCGGGTTCGGGGGTGCCGGTGCAGGTGAGGGCCAGCAGGGTGGGGTATTCGAGTTGGCGGGCGAAGGTGTCGGCGACGGTGCGCCGGTCGGTGGGTGCCAGTGCCAGGTTCTGTTCGGTGAGGTCGTCGCCGCAGGTGAGGTAGGGCACCAGTGAGTCGGTGTCGAGGGCGGTGAGGACGCCGGTGAGTTCGATGGCCTCGGCGGGTGCGGCGGCGATGAGTTCGGCGATGGCCTGTGGTTCGACGGAGTCCCAGAGGTCGATCACCGCGAGTGGGTGTGCTCTGCCGACGGCCAGGGACAGCAGTGTGGGTATGAGGTCGTCGCGGACGGCGCAGCAGGCGCAGGGCTGGGACATGCGGGGCCGGCCCCGGTCCCGTACGCCGTCGGCGTCGCGCACGGTGCGGGGCATGCGGTCGTCCTCGATGGCGTCCAGGTCGTGGTGGACGGCGACGGCGCCGGGCACGGCGCGCAGCAGGGACTCGACGGCCGCTGTGCGCGCCTGTCGGTGCAGCCCGGCGGCGACGACGACCGGTAGGGGAGTCGGCTTCGTCATCTCAGCGCTCCTGGTGGCGGGCGTAGCGGCGCTCGAACCGCTCGACGCGGCCGGCGGTGTCCAGCACCTTGCTCCGGCCGGTGTAGAAGGGGTGGCTGGCGGAGGAGATCTCCACGTCGATGACGGGGTAGGTGTGGCCGTCCTCCCACTCGACGGTCTTCTCGCTGGTGGCGGTGGAGCGGGTGAGGAAGGCGAAGTTCGCGGCCCGGTCGCGGAAGACGACGGGGCCGTAGGAGGGGTGGATGCCGGGCTGCATGCCGGGTGGCTCCCTTCAGCGCTCTTCGCGGAAGAGCACGTGGCGGCGGACGACGGGGTCGTACTTGCGCAGGTGCAGCCGGTCGGGGTGGTTCCGGCGGTTCTTGCGGGTGACGTAGGTGTAGCCGGTGCCGGCGGTGGAGCGGAGCTTGATCACCGGGCGGAGTTCGTTGCTGGCCATGCCCTGCAGCATACATCGTAACGGTTTTCATTTTCATGTAACCCGCAACCACAGGCCCAACCGATCGGAGGGGCCGTCCATGTCTGCCCGATGCCAGATGACGGGGCGCACGCCCGGTTTAGGTAACAACGTCTCCCACTCCCACCGCCGCACCCGCCGGCGCTTCGACCCCAACATCCAGCGCAAGCGCTACTGGCTGCCCAGCGAGCGCCGGTACGTCCGGCTGACGCTGAGTGCCAAGGGCATCAAGGCCATCGACGTCATGGGCATCGAGAGCGCGGTGGCGCGGATGCGCGCCCGGGGGGAGAAGATCTGATGGCGAAGACCAGCAAGATCGCGAAGAACGAGCGGCGGCGGGCCGTCGTCGCCCGCTACGCCGCGCGCAGTCCTGCGGCGGGTTCCAGCGGGCGATGTCGCGGTGGCCGAGGGCGGTGTCGGCCGGGTCGACGTACCGTGCGCGGGACACCGGCCGGGTGACGCAACGTCCGCCGGATGCCGAGCGTTCCGTGTGAGCCAAGGAGCGATGGGGCATCCGATCTGCATGCGCGTCGTGATTACCGAGGCGACCGGGAACTTCGGTTCCGTCGTCGTACAACGTCTGCATGCCGAGGGTACGCACGACCTCGCAGACCTGGCCCGGCGGCTGCCCGAGGGTCCCGACAGCCGGGGAGCCGACCGGCGCTCGGTGGACCTCAGCACCGATGCCTGCCACGACGCACTCGGCGCGCTCGGCGACACCGTCCACCGGGGCGCGTTCGTGGTGCGGCGTCTCCCGTGACCACCCATGCCGCTCCGGCGCGCCCCGGACAGTCGCGCGTGTCCGCGCTGCTCGCCGCCGCTCACGGCGGGCCCGCCCTGGCTGTCACCGCCGTCGCGGGCCTGCTCGCGCTCCGCGAGGACCTGCGTCCGCTCGACGCCGTCGTCGTCACCGGAGCGGTGCTGACCGGTCAGTTGACGATCGGCTGGGGCAACGACCTGCGTGACCTCTTTCGCGACCGTGCCGTCGGCCGCACCGACAAGCCCCTGGCCACCGGCGCCCTCCCGGTCGGCTGGGTGGTGCGTGCCATGGTCGCGGCCGCGCTCGCCCTCCTCGTCCTGTCCGCGCTCTCCGGCTGGCGCAGCGCGCTGGTCAACGTCGCCCTCGGCACCGGCGCGGGCCATGTGTACAACCTCGGGCTCAAGGCCACCTCGTGGTCCTGGGTGCCCTACGCCAGTGGCTTCGGGGCGCTGCCGTCGATCGTCACCCTCGCCGGCCCCACCCCGGTCTGGGCACCGCTGTGGATGACCGCTGCCGGGGCCGTGCTCGGCGTCGGGGCGCATCTGCTCAACGCGCTGCCCGACCTCGCCGACGACGCACGCACGGGCGTCCACAGCCTGCCGCACAGGCTCGGCGGACGCCTCTCCCGCGTCCTGGCCGCCGTGTTGCTGCCCGCCGCCTCGCTGATCGCCGTGTTCGGTCCCGCCGGTAGCCCCCCGGCGTGGGCGGGGGCGGCCCTTACAGTGGTGATCGTCCTCGCGGTGCTCACGCTGGTCGCCCGGGGGCGCGGCCCCTTCCGGGCCGCGGTGGCCGTCGCCCTGCTCGACGTCGTGCTGCTCGTGGCCGGCTGATGGCGCCGGCACCCACTCACTGGGACCTCGCGGTGGTCGGTGCGGGACCGGCCGGCGCCGCCGCTGCCGTGGGCGCACTGCGCGCCGACGCGAGGCTGCGCGTCGCCCTCCTGGACCGGGCGGACTTCCCGCGGGACAAGGCCTGCGGCGACGGGGTGGCCCCGCACGTCCTCGACCTCCTCGCGGAGGTAGGCGTCAGCGGCCTCGTCGACGACCGGGTCCCGGTCGAGCGCCTCCGCCTCGGCCGGGGAGGCTTGACCGTCGAGCGGCGGATGGACCGACCCGCGTGGGTGGTACCGCGCCGGGTCCTCGACGCCCGGCTGGTCGACGCCGCGATCGCCGCAGGCGCCCGGCTTCTGCGGCACCGGGTACGTGAGCTGCGGCAGCACACCGACGCAGTGGTCCTGGACGACGAGATCTCCGCCGCGGTCGTCGTCGGCGCCGACGGCGCCCACTCGGCCGTCCGGCGCGCGCTCGGCCGGCCCCGCGGTCCGGTGGGCCTGGCACTGCGAGGTTACGCCCCGGTCGCCCCCGGGCGGCGTGGCGCGCAGGTCATCGAGTTCGACACCTGCCATCTGCCGGCGTACGCCTGGTCCTTCGACCGCGGAGACGGCCACGCGAACGTCGGGTACGGCGAGCTGCTGCGCGCGGACCGGAGGGCACCGACCCGCGGCCAGTTGCTCGAACGCTTGGACGCACTCCTGCCCGGCGCGGCCGGGAACGGTCGGGACTGGGTCGGGCACCATCTGCCGTTCTCGACGGCGCGCCGGCGCCCCCTGACCGGCCGCGTGCTGCTCGCGGGCGACGCCGCCGGCCTGGTCAACCCGCTGACCGGCGAGGGCATCTACTACGCCGTGGCCACCGGCATCGCGGCCGGTCGCGCCGCGGCCGCGGCCCTGTCCGCCGGACGACCCCAACGGGCGGGCGAGCGGCACGCCCGTACCATCCGCCGGATCCTGCTGCCCCACCTGCGTCACACCGCCGTGGCCGCCCGGCTCGCCCGCAGCGCGCGCATCATCGAGGCCGGGCTGCGCGCCTCGGCCGCCGACCAGCGTGTCTTCGACGACCTCGTGGAGCTGGGTCTCGCCCGGGGCCGGCTCACTCCCACCGTCGCGCTCGGCCTCGGCCGGGCGCTCGTCGCCCCCGCTCCTCCGACCGACCTGACCCGGGAGCCAGCATGACCATGCGCGTCCTCAGCGTTCGCGGCGTCCTGCCCGAGCACCGCCACCGGCAGGAGGAGATCACCGAGTCATTCGCCACCACGCTGGTCGAGGGCACGCTCGATCGCCGCGTCGTCGAGCGGTTGCACCGCAACGCCTGCGTCGAGTTCCGGCACAGCGTGCTCCCGCTGGAGGAGTACGCCCGGCTCGGGGACTTCGGCCGGTCGAACGACGTCTTCATCCGGGCCGGCGTCGAACTCGGCGGTCGCGCGGTGGTCGAAGCGCTCAAGGACGTCGGTCTCACCTCGGCCGACGTCGACTACATCGTGTCGTGCACGGTCACCGGCCTGGCCGTACCCTCGCTCGAAGCCCGCGTCGCGGCGGAGATCGGGCTGCGCCCCGACGTGGTGCGCCTGCCCCTCGTCGGCCTCGGCTGCGTCGCCGGCGCAGCCGGCGTCGCCCGTCTGCACGACCTGCTGCGCGGCAGGCCGGACGGGGTCGCGGTGCTGATGTCGGTCGAACTGTGTTCGCTCACGCTCCAGCGTGACGACACCTCGTTCGCCAACCTCGTGGCAAGCGGTCTGTTCGGGGACGGTGCCGCGGCGGTGGTCGCCGTCGGCCCCGAACACCCGCTGGCGCAGTCCGACGACCCCGCCCGCCCCGAGGTGCTCGCCTCGCGCAGCCGTCTCTACCCCGAAACGGAGCGTGCGATGGGCTGGGACATCGGTTCCGGCGGCTTCAGGATCGTGCTCGACTCCTCGGTCCCCGACCTGGTGCGCCAGTACGTCGGCGAGGACGTCCGCGGCTTCCTCGCCGACCACGGACTGACGGGCGACGACCTCGGCTGGTACGTCGCACACCCCGGCGGTCCCAAGGTCCTGGAGGCTCTGCAGGGCGCCCTCGGCGTCGAGCGGGATGCCCTCAGCGTGACCTGGGACTCGCTGCGCCGGATAGGCAACCTGTCCTCCGCCTCGGTGCTGCACGTCATGGCGGACACGCTCGCCCACCGCCCGCCCCCGCCCGGATCCCACGGGCTCATGCTGGCCATGGGCCCCGGCTTCTGCTCTGAACTCGTGCTCCTGCGTGCCCCCGGAGGTGAGAGGTGAGCGGCGAGGTCCTGTTCACCGCCCTGGTCCTGGCCGTCGGCCTGGAGCGGGTCGCCGAACTGGCCGTGTCCCAGCGCAACGCCGCGTGGAGCATCGCGCGCGGCGGCGTGGAGTCCGGGCGGGGCCACTACCCGTTCATGGTGGTGCTGCACACGGGGCTGCTCGCCGGCGCGCTCGTGGAGGTGTGGGTGCGGCGGCCGGACACCGCACCGGTCCTCGCGTGGGCCATGCTCGTGCTCGTCGCGGCCTCGCAGGCGCTGCGCTGGTGGTGCATCGCGACCCTGGGCCGGCAGTGGAACACCCGGGTGATCGTTGTGCCCGGCAGTCCACGCGTGACCCGCGGCCCCTACCGGTGGCTGTCGCACCCGAACTACGTGGCCGTCGCCGTCGAAGGGCTCGCGCTGCCGCTGGTGCACTCGGCCTGGATCACGGCCGTCGTCTTCACCGTGCTGAACGGGTTCCTGCTCGCCACCCGCATGCGCAGCGAGGACGCCGCCCTGGCCCGGCTGACCTGAGGAGGCGCGCATGGACCTGCTCATCGCCGGCGCGGGACCCGCGGGTCTCGCCACGGCCCTGCACGCGGCCCGGGCGGGGCTTGACGTCGCCGTCTGGGAGAAGCGCGCCGGCACCGTCGACAAGGCGTGCGGCGAGGGACTGATGCCGGGTGCCGTCGCCGCCCTGGCAACGCTCGGCGTGCACCCGCCGGGGCGTGACCTGCGGGGCATCCGCTACGTCGCCGGATCGCACCGGGCCGACGCCGACTTCCGGGCGGGGCCGGGTCTCGGAGTGCGTCGTACCGCGCTGCACACGGCGCTGCGCGAGGTGACGATGGCCGCGGGCGTACGGGTCGAGCAGCGCACCGTGCGCCGCGTCGAGCAGGACGACGACGGTGTGGTGGTCGACGGCACCCGCACCGGCCACCTCGCCGCTGCCGACGGCCTGCACTCTCCGATCCGCCGGACCCTGGGTTTGCACCGACCGCAGCGAGCCCACCTGAGGCACGGGCTGCGGCGTCACTACAGGCTCGCCCCCTGGAGCGACTACGTCGAGGTGCACTGGGCCCGTGACGCGGAGGCCTATGTGACCCCGGTGGCCGACGACCTCGTGAGCGTCGCGGTGCTCACCACCGGCCGCGGACCGTACGACGACCACCTTGCCGCCTTCCCCGAGTTGCGGGAGCGGCTGGCCGGAGTCGGGACCGCCGGGCCGGTGCGCGGGGCGGGCCCGCTCCGCCAGGCCGCGAGCGCGCGCACGGCCGGCCGGGTGCTGCTCGTCGGCGATGCGGCCGGCTACGTGGACGCACTGACCGGCGAGGGCATCGCGCTGGCGCTCGCACAGGCGTCGGCGGCGGTGCGGGCAGTCGTCAGCGGCGACCTGACGGCCTACGAACGGGAGTGGCGGCGAATCACTCGGCGCTATCGCTGGCTGACCCGGGCGCTGCTCGGTGCGACGAGGATGCCCCCGGTCCGTGCGGCGCTGGTGCCCGCGGCGCAGCGGATGCCGTGGTTGTTCGCCGCGACCGTCGACGCGCTCGCGCATCCGGCAGGGACGTGACCCGGTGGGCAGCACGCTCGCCACGGTGTTCGTCCGCACCGGCCACCCGCGGCGTGGCGGTGGGCCGGTACGACTAGGAGATCGCCTCGCGCCACGGGCCGGCGTCCTTGCCCAGGGTCACGTAGACCTCGCCCTGCCGGGCCGCCGTGCCGTCCGCGGCGGTCCCGAAGGTGAGGTGCCAGCGGATGACACCGTGCTCGTTCGCGGAGAACGTGCCCCGCGCGTGCGCGCGGTCGACCGCCAGCACCTCGTACGCCGGCGGCTGTCCGTCATCGTCTCGCAGGTGCGGGTAGAAGAAGTCCTCCAGGAAGAGCAGCCGCTCGCCGGTGCGCAGCAGGTATCCCGTCCAGTACGAGCCCGGCGGGTGCGGCAGGCTGAGGGTGGACCAGCGCAGGTGCTCGACGGTCTCGGCGTGGCGCAGCCGGGCGATCACGTACGGGGCGAACTGCTGGGCCCGGGAATGCGCGTAGTTGTGGTCCGCGGCGCTCAGGGCCGCGTCGAGCAGGAGCGGTATCTCCCGGTGGGCGTGGGCTGCCGTCGCGCCGGCGGCGTCGCCGTCGTCCTCCAGGAGCTGGGCGAGGAGTGCGGAGACGCCGTGGCGCTCGAAGAGCGCGGTGGGGTGGCGCAGGGCGGTGAGGCACAGGCGGATGGCGGCGGTGCGGGCGTCGGCCTCGGTGGCGTAGCCGAGCGCCCGGAGGTTCGCGGCGGAGTCGGGGCCGACCGCGGGGGTGTGGATGCGGCGCGGCTGGCCGCGGTCGTGGGCGGTGACGGGGTAGCGGTCATGGCGCCGGTTGCCGCGGGCGTCGTCGATCATCTCGGCGAGTTGGTGGGCGGCATCCCCGGACAGGGTGCCCGCGCGCTCGTCGACGACGCTGCGGAAGTCGCGTTGGGCCTCGGCGAGCCGGCCCCACTCGCGGTACAGCCCGCCCCGGCCGAGGAGGGCGCGCAGCGCCGCGGTGCGCGCCTCGTCCAGCTCCGCCTGCAGCCCCTCCCGCGCCGCGGCAGGGGCGCGCGAGTGCATCGCCTGCAGCGCCCGGTACGCGCCGCCGGTCGCTGCCACCCGGGTGTCGATGCCGCCGACGCCGCGTCCGTGCTCGACCACCCAGCGAAAGCCGCGCAGCGCCCCGCGCTGGTCGCCCTCGCTCTCCTGTCGCACGGCCCGGGCCAGTGCGGACCTGACTCGGAACGCACGCAGTCGCGTGAACAAGTGCACCCTCCGACCCGAGCGGACCCCGGCAAGTCCAGGGTGGTCACGACTCAGGAACTCGGACGACCAGCGGCAGCTCAAGGAGCCGGGAGCCTCGGCGACCTCTGCGCCCGGTACTTCGACGACGCGACTTCACTCCGGGAACGCGGCTCGGATGCGGTTCAGTTCGGCCTTGGTGACCGGGAGTACCGTGCCGTGGCGGGGCCTGGCGGGCATGTCGTAGTCGTCGGGGATGCTCCAGTCCGGATCGTCCAGTTCACGGGTGGTGAAGGGCGTGTATCCGCGGCCGGAGGACTCGTCCATGAAGGCGTACCAGCGGTCCTCGGTGTTCGACTTGAAGGCCGTCGGGCCCTCCAGCCAGCCCATGCCGAAATCGGTCCTGAGGCAGTCGTCCACCAGCTCCCAGTTCCGTTGCCCGGTCCCGGGCAGGTCGACCGCGGTGAGGGACGTGGAGCGTTCGAGGACGATGTCGGCGGTGCAGGAACCGATGACGCCGTCGTCCGTGCTGAAGCGGTAGTAGTGCCTCCCGTCGCGGACGACGGTGGCGTCGATGGAGTTGGCGCCGGTGTCCTTCCAGACGCGCGGCTTGGAGAACGTGCGGAAGTCGCGGGTGGTGGCGTACATCAGGCGGGTGTTGACGGTCTCCTCGTGGTCCGGGTCGTCGGCGCGGTAGAGGTTCGACGCCCAGTAGACGACGTAGGCGCCGAGCCGATCGTCGTACGTGGCCTCGGGCGCCCAGGTCATGCCCGCGGTATCGGCGGAGACCCGCACGTGGCGCTGCTCGGACCAGTGGACCAGGTCGGTGGACTCCCAGACCTCGAGGTGCTTGCTGCCGTGTCTCGTCGCGTGGTCCCAGCCCTGCCCGCCGTGGATCCGGAGGTCGGTGGCGAGGAGGTAGAACTTGTCGCCCTCGGGAGAGCGGATGACGAACGGGTCGCGTACGCCCTTCTCGCCCAGGGAGGAGGTCAGGACCGACCGGCCGCCGTTCAGGTCGTCCCAGTGCAGCGGGTCGTTGCCGCGGCTGGCGGCGAAGTAGATCTGCTCGCCGTCTGCGTACTGTTCCCCGGCGAAGTAGGGGAAGAAGTAGCCCTTCAGCGCTCGCTTCTCCGGTAGCGGGCGCACCGTGAGCTCGAAGCGGCGCTCGGTTCGGTGGTCCCCGAGCCTGACCACGGCCGTGAGGGTCACCGGGGCGGAGCGCTCGCCGTGGGCGGGGCGGCGCACCTCGCCGCTCCGGGAGACGGTCGAGGGGGCGGTGGACTCCCAGGAGACGCGGGCGCCGTGGAGGCCCCGGTCCGGCAGGGTGAGGTTGCCGCGGACGTCGTCGGCGTCCCAGACGGTGAGCGCGTCGGCGGCCTTGTCCAGCCGCTCGTCGAGGGTGGGGCCGAAAGCCCGGGAAGGCGGCGCGTCGGCGGCGGCTCCGGGAATCGCCGCCTGGATCGCCGAGAGGGCCAGGAGGAACGGTATCCAGACACGGGAACGGGCGCGTACGCGCTTCACGTCGGGTCCTCTCGACGACGAAGTATCGCTCGATATGCCGAACAACGGTCGGTAGGCCGGCCACACGCTAGAAGGGTCCGCCGGACCGGTCAAGGGTGCGAGCACGGGTCCGAACAGCCGGCAACGGGCTGCGGCGCGGCAGTGCGGTCCCGGCGATCCGGCGCTGCGGCTGTGCCTTCATGGTCCGCTGGCTCGGTGTCCTGGGTAGGGCGGAGCGGCGGCGGTGACCCGCATGCCCTGGACGGCGGCGGAGTCGGCCTCGCTGCCCAGGGCCGGGTGGGCTTGCCGGCGGGGGACGAACCAGTCCTGCGGCGCCTCTGTGCGGTGGTTGCTTGTTGTCATGACCGCGGCATGACTCTATTCTCGACCCAGCGAAATGGGTGGGATCGTCGAATACGCGTCGAAGCGCTTCGACTGAGAATTCGACGGACACCGCGGGCCGCGTGCCGCAGTCACGACCGGACTTCGGCGGCGACCGTGGTCACACCTGCTCCGAGGGCGGTTCACCGCGTCACGACCGTCGAATCCATTTCGATTGACCTTCCACTTGGTTTCTTGCCCTTCAAGACCGGAAGAGAGAGAACGCCAATGGTCGCAAAAACGATGAAGATCAAGGCCCTCCTCGCGGCCGCCATGCTGGCAGTGTTCGCATCCGTGTGCGGCGGTTCAGCGACTCAGGCATCTGCCAGCCCGACGGCACAGTCGGATGCTTCGCAGATTGTTGCCGAGATGGGCGCGGGCTGGAATCTCGGGAACCAGCTCGAAGCCAACATCGACGGATATCCCAGCGAAACGGCATGGGGTAATCCGACAGTAACGCAAGCTCTCATCGACAAGGTGCAGGGGGCGGGGTTCGATACCATCCGCATCCCGGTCTCCTACCTGCGCCACATAGGACCTGGCCCAGATTACGCGGTCAACTCATCCTGGCTGAACAGAGTCCAGGAAGTCGTCGACTACGCCTACAACCGAGGCATGTACGTGGTGATCAACATGCACGGCGACGGCTACAAGACGATCAACGGCTCCTGGCTGATCTGTGACTCGTCCTCTCAGACGGAAATCAAGGACAAGTACCAGAAGGTCTGGCAACAGATCGCGTCGAAGTTCCAGAGCTACGACGAGCACCTGATTCTGGAATCCATGAACGAGGAGTTCGACGGCCAGTACGGCCAACCGACTCAACCGTGCTACTCGAACATAAACGACTACAACCAGATCTTCGTGGACACCGTGCGGAAGACCGGCGGCAACAACAGCTCACGATGGCTGCTCGTCCCCGGCTGGAACACGAACATCGACTACACCGCGGGCGACTACGGCTTCGCCATTCCGACCGACGAGTACCGATCTTCCTCCATACCCGGCGATGAGCATCGGATCATGATCTCCGTGCACTACTACGATCCCTGGGACTTCACCGGAGAGGAAAACGGAACCATCACGCAGTGGGGTCCGGCCGCGACCAACCCGTCAAAGACGTCCACCTGGGGGCAGGAGGACCATCTGGACGCGCAGTTGAAGAAGATGCATGACGGATTCGCCATGAAAGGATATCCGGTCGTCGTCGGTGAATACGGATCGATCGACAAGTCGTCGTTCGACTCCGCGAACAACCGGTATCGTGCCGACTTTGCGCACACCATGGCGGCCACGGCCAAGAAGTACGGAGCAGTCAGCATCTACTGGGACAACGGTTTTAATGGACAGTACGGGTTCGGTCTGTTCGACCGAGGTTCTCACGCCGTGACCCAGCAGGGCATCGTCAGTGCCATCATGAGCGGCACCGGCGGCGATTGACGGCAACCCGGGCGGGGCGTCCGGAATGTGCAAGATCAAGAGCCCGGCGGCAGGCGCGTGCGGGCCGGTTACCGACCTTGAATGAGTGCGCATTCCGCCGCTCGTAGGGGAGCACCAGCAGTGGTTGTGGTCCTCGGTGACCGGCCCGGCCGACGGGGACATCGGCCGGGTTCCGGTGCTCCCTCCATCCTCACCGATCTGCGGGCACACGCGCACCGGGAGGGCGCCGGGCTGACTCCGGACGGGGTGAGGAAGAGCGGGCTGTTTCCGGTCATCGAACCCGAGAGCCGGATGCTGCGTGAGCCGCGCGAATGCCGCCCTGTTGCAGCGGCAGAGGCGGCCTCGGTTGTGGAACGAGCGCTGCTCGCGTGGGGCGGTTCGACGGCCTCCGTCAACTCCCCGCTCCAGGCGCTTCATGCGCTTCTCGACGCACGCCTCGACATTGATGAGCCCGGCGCGCACCGGCTCCATGTCGTCCTCGACTCGGGCCCGCTGGTCGGGGTCAGCTCCTCTGGTGGCGGCGGGACTCTGTCGCGCTCGGCGGGACTCAGTCGTCGGGGGACGCCCCTGGTCCGGTCGTGGCGTACCGGGCGGCGATGGTGCGGACGGCCTCGTCGACCACCTGAGCGACGCGTTCGGCGCTCACCTCCCAGCCCGGCACCAGGAGTGTCGGCCAGAAGACGTAGTTGGAGATCATGCCCAGGAACTGGGTGGCCGCGAGGTCCACGTCCTCGACCCGCACCGTTCCCGCCTCGTGCTCAGCCAGGAGGTAGCTGCGTACGGACTCGAAGTAGGGCATCTTCCCGTGCGAGAACTGCGCATGGGCCAGCTCGGGGAACCGCGGCAGCTCGGCGATGACAATCCTGAACAGGTCGGTCATCTGGGGACGGCCCAGCAGCTCGGCGTAACGGCGACCGATGATGCCGAGCCCGTCAACGACGTTGCCTGCCGGCGGCGGATCCTCCTCGTCAGCGGTCGACCAGGACGCGGTCACGATGGCGTCGAACAGGGCAGCTTTGCTCGGAAACTGCTTGAACAAGGTGGCCCGCGAAACGCCCGAGCTCTCTGCGATCCGCGCCAGCGACGTCCGGTCGTAGCCCAACTCGAGAAACAGTGCGGTCGCGGCCGTCACGATCAGCGCGCGCTTCTCCTGGGCGACGCGCTGGTGATACGTCGGCACGACCTTGCTCATGGGCCGAGCATACGAGGCGAGTGGCTTGACTCGCAACTGTCGCCGACCTAGTGTCAGAGGGGTGGTGAGTCGCCCGGCTCACCTCTGGCCGCCGGTCATCACCGGTGATCCCGGCCATTCGCCCACGTACCGAAGGAACATCTGATGCCCCGCTTCGACGACCAGACCGTGCTCGTGACCGGTGGGACCGGCGGCCAGGGCTCAAGCCACGTGCGCGCCTTTCATGCGGAGGGAGCGAACGTGGTTATCGGCGACATCGACGCGGAACGCGGCGCCGCTCTCGCCGACGAACTCGGGACCCGCGCTCGCTTCGCCCGCCTCGACGTGACCGACGAGAGCTCGTGGTCCGCCGCTGTGCTGGCCGCCGAGAGCGCCTTCGGCGCCCTGAACGTGCTCGTCAACAACGCGGGGGTGCAGAATCCGCCCGCGACGATCGAGAACACGGAGCAGGCCACGTGGTCGCGCATCCTCGACATCAACCTCACAGGGACCTTCCTCGGCATCAAGGCCGCAGCCCCCGCGCTGCGCCGCGCAGGTGGGGGAGCCATCGTCAACGTCGCCTCGACCATGGGCCTGGGCGGCACGGCTCACTACGCGCCGTACGTCGCCAGCAAGTGGGCCGTGCGGGGCCTCACGCAATCGGCAGCGCTCGAGCTCGGCCGCGACCACATCCGGGTGAACACCATCCACCCCGGCGTGATCGCGACCTCCTTCATCCTCGAACCGGCTGCCGGCGCCACCGCGGCAATCGCCGACTTCTACTCACCCGAGCCGTTCGCCGTCCCCCGGCTCGGGGAGCCGACCGACGTCAGCAGCCTTCTCCTGTTCCTCACGTCATCGGACGCGTCGTTCATCACGGGGTCGGAGTACGTCATCGACGGTGGACTCCTCCTCGGCCCCGCCCTTCAGGCCGAGACCGCATGAGCACTCCGGACACGACCGGGTCGCACGACTCCGCACGGGACGAGTCCCTCTCCCACCTGCCCCACCACATCCGCCGAGCCATCGAGATCACCCCCGCCGCGGGCACCAGAGAACGGATCATCGACATCACGACGCTGGGGCGCCGCACCGGCCGGGCACGCCGCATCGAGATCTTCTTCTACCGAGCTGCGGGCACCACCTACCTGTGCAGCGGCGCCGGCGGTGCCGCGACCGACTGGCACGCGAACCTGCTCGCCAATCCCCACTTCACATTCCACCTCAAGAACGGGATCCGTGCAGATCTGCCTGCACATGCCACACCTGTCACCGACCCTGCCGAACGTCAGGCCGTGCTGGCGGAGATCGTGGCGGATCTCAATCAGCCCCACGACCCCGGCACCATCCGGCCGACGCGGCTCGAAGACTGGGCTGACAGCCGGCTGATGCGCATCAGCTTCCGCCCTCGGGCATGATCGCGGATTCCCTCGACAGATGACCTGACAGCGTTTTTCAGCACGTCCTTCAGGCCGCAGCCGGCCGCTTCGAGTGCGGTGACCGGGTTCGCATGCCGGCGACTCCTTTCGGCCACTGCCGTATCCGCTACCCGTCGTGTCCACGACACCGGGACGTCGTGTGCGGTGGGCATACCCGAGCGGGGGGATTCGCAGCTCAGCGCCTCGTGGAAGGACGACCCGTGACCGTGGTCACACCCCGGATCGCCGCCCTGAAGCGGCTACCGCTCCGCCAGATCTGCTGTCTCCTCCCCCTGGTCCTCGTCGGGGCATGGCTCGTCCACCACTGGTCGCTCATCGCCGACGGCGCCGACCGCCTGCGCACCGCCGACCCCGGGTGGCTGCTGGCCGCGGTCTGCGTCACCGGGGCGTGCTGGGTCGCGGCGTCCTTCGTACGTCAGGGCACGATCCTCGAACGGCTGCCGCCGGGACGGCTGCTCGCCTCGCAGTTCGCCGCCGGCGCCGCCAACCATCTGCTGCCGGCCGGGCTCGGCGCGCACGTCGTCACGCTGCGCTTCTACCGCACCTGCGGCATACCGCTGGACCGCTCGACGGCGGCGCTCGCGCTGTACTCGCTGGCCGAGCCGGTCGCCCGGGGTGTCCTGTTGCTGGTACTGCTGACGGCCTTCCCGAACGCGCTGCGCCTGAACGAGGTGGCGCCGGAGGGACACGGTGCCACGACGGTCCTCGCCGTGGCCGGAATCCTCGCCGTGGTGGCGGCCGCGCTCCTCGCCGTGGGCCCGCTACGGCGGTTCCTCGGCGGCTTCCTGCGCACCGCGCTGACCGACGTCCGTGCCCTGCACACCAGGCCCGGCCGGGCGCTTTCGCTGTGGGGCGGCGCGCTGGCCTTCCCGGTGCTGCAGGCCGGCGTCCTGGTCGCGGTCGCGCTGGCCCTTGAGGTGCCGCTGCCCTGGATCTACATCGTGATCGCGTACCTGGCGTCGAGCATGGTCGCCTGGATCGTCCCCAGCCCCGGCGGCATCGGCTCCGTCGAGGCGACGCTGACCCTCGCGCTCGTCGCGGCGGGCGCGTCGATCAGCGCGGCCACCGCCGCGGTCCTCGGCTTCCGCATCATCACCGTCTGGCTGCCGCTGCTGCCCGGCACGCTGGTGCTGGCCCTCCTGGTGCGCCGCAAGGTGCTGTGAGCGGGCGGCGGGACCCGGCGACGGCAGCATCTCCCGCACCGGGAGGGCGAGGAGCAGGCCGATGGCGATCCAGAGGTACGTGTTGCCGCCCGCGATCCCGTCGGGGCCGCCGGCGTCGAAGCGCCACAGGAACACGACGCTGCTGCAGAGGACGACGTACACGACCGCGGCCCCGACGAGCAGTTCGCGCCGCCGCACGTCCCCCCGCGGCAGCCGGAGGGCGGCGTCGGCGAGCACGGCCAGCGCCGGGAGGAGCCAGACCAGGTGGTGCACCCAGGTCACCGGGCTGACGACGCAGGCGGCGGCACCGGTCAGAGCGAAGCCGGCCAGGTCGTCTCCGCCGGCCGCCGCCCGGCGCGCCCTGGCCGCCCAGATGCCCAGGAACACGGCCGCCCCGAGCGCCCACACGGCCCGGCCGGCGTCTTCAGCCCCGGCGAGCCTGGCCGCCAGCCCCTGCCACGACTGGTTCGAGACGTACGCGAGGTCGCCGATGCGGTCCGTGTCCCACAGCGCCTCCGACCAGTACGTCCACGACGCGTCCGGCGCCACCCACGCCGCCAGCAGCGTCGCCGCCACCGCCGTGCCCGCGGCGACGACCGCGTTGCGCCGGCGCCCGGTGACCAGCAGATAGCAGATGAAGATCGCCGGGGTGAGCTTGACCGCGGCGGCGAGCCCGATGCCGGCGCCGGCGAACGGGGCGGCGCGCGTGGCGAGCAGCCGGGCGTCGGCGAGCACGAGCGCCAGCAGCACCAGGTTGACCTGCCCGAAGCTGACGGTGTCCCGGACCGGCTCCAGCAGCGCCAGCAGGCAGGCCGCCGCCACCCACGCGTGCCAACGCGGCCCGCTACGGCGGCGGATGACCGGCCCGGCCAGCCAGGCCAGCAGCACGGCCGCCGCTGCCGCGTTGAGCAGGAGGTCGGCGGTGACGGCGGCCGGCCAGCTCAGCCGCGCCAGCGGCAGCATGCAGACGGCCGCGAACGGCGGGTAGGTGAAGCCGTATTCGTGCCCCGGCACCCGGTAGTCGTAGATCCTGCCGCCGCCGTGGACCCAGAAGCCGGCCGTCTCGTAGTAGACGCGCAGGTCGAACCAGTCGCGGTGGAAGTGGACCTCGGCGAGGAACAGGGCTACGGCGGCGACCGCGACGACGGCGAGCAGCACCCGGCCGGGCGCGGTGACCGGTCCCGGCACGCCGTCCCTCGGGCGCCGGCGCCGCGCGGCCGCTCCCGCGCGCCCGCCGCTCACGCCGGACGCTCCGGCGGCGTGCCCCGCCGCGGCGGCAGGCCCAACCGGCGCGTCTGCCACAGCAGTGCGAGCGGTACGGCACACGCCCCGCCGGCGACGGCGAACGCGAGCTGTGCCCGGTCCGGCGCGAATCCGCTCGGCAGGACGACGAGGGCGAGCACCGCGCAGGCGGCGGCGACGGCGCGGCCCACGGGCCCCCGCGGCGCCGTGGCCGCGACGAGGAACACCCCCCACAGCACGTACCACGGACGGATCGCGGGACCCAGGGCGGCGACGGCCGCCAGGCTCAGCCCGAGGGCGTGGACGGGCGTGAGGCGTGGCCTGCGCAGCCAGACGACCAGGACGACGACGGCGGTCGTGGCGAGCCCGAACAGATGCCAGGCAGGCACGGCGAGCGGCGCGAGGTGGCTCCCGCCGCTGTCGAGCACCGCGCTCGTCAGCCGGCCGAGCAGGGAGGTCGGCGCCCAGTTGCCGGGCGAGACCGGGGTGCGCAGCGAGGCGATCCACCCGTAGCCCGTGCCGGTGACGGCCGTCGCCGCCGCCGTCGTGACCAGCGCGGCCCCGCCGACGGCCGCCGCGGCGCGTGCCCACGGCGCCCGGCCGTCCAACCGCTCCGCCCGCAGCGCCGCGACGGCCAGCAGCCCCAGCGCGGCGGGCGCCTTGACCAGCGCGGCCAGCGTGACGAGCACCGCGCCCACCAGAGGCCACCGGTGCTGGGCCGCCGCGAGCCCGAGCCCGAGCAGGCCGAGCATCACGGCGTCGTTGTGCGCACCGGCCACCAGGTGCAGCAGCACCAACGGGTTCAGCGCGCCGAGCCAGAGCGCGGCGCTCTGCGGCGTCTGCGGGCGGCGCGCCAGCAGCCGCAGCGAGACCACCATCAGCGCCACCCCGGACAGCGCGACAAGCCGCATACCGAGCACCCCGGCGGTCATGCCGACGCGCGCCAGGTCCGCGATCCCGGCCGCAAGGCCGAGGAAAACCGGGCCGTACGGCGTGGGCGTGTGCTGCCAGATCCCCGGCACCTCCGCCGCCAGCGGCCCGCCGAGCTCGGCGGGGCCGTGCGTGTAGACGTCGATCTGCTCGTCCACCATGGCGCCCTGGGCGAGGTAGCTGTACACGTCCCGGCTGAAGAGCGGCGGGGTGAACAGCAGCGGCGCCACCCACAGCGCGAGGATGCGCAGCAGGTCACGCGGGGGCGGCGGCTCCGGCCCGCGGACCGCCCGGCCCAGCCGCAGCCAGGCGGCGACCAGCAGCACGAGCCCGAAGTAGGCGGCGGCCAGCCCGAGCGCGGCCCGGCCGGACGACGCCGGGAGCGCGTCGCGCACGGGCAGCGCCCCCGCGCTCGATCCGCCCGCCGCGAGCACCGCCGATCCGACGAGCCCGAGCAGGCGGCAGCGGCGGATGTCGACGAGGTCCCCCGAGGCCGGCACGCGGGGGAGCCTGCCCGCGGCCGATGACGACGAGGTGACGCCCCGTCCACCGCCCAACGGCCGCCACGTGTCGTCCCCGACGGTGGATCGCATCCGGACCGGGGCGGTTCGACGCCTGCCGTACGCGCCGCACAGGCGCGCCGGTCGTCAGGGCAGGGCGACGCGGACACTCCTGTTCCCGATGCCGGCGACGGTGTCCTCCCACGTCAGGCTTCCGTCGCCGGCGCACCCGCTGGGAACACACCGTGCCGATATCCGGGCGGGTCCCCAATCCCTATGGTCTCTCAAGTGAAAGTTGCTACCATTTACCTATGACTGTCAAAAGTCGCCGGTCGGCGCTGCCCGTTCCGACGGTCGGCGCCCCCGTCGCACTCCCCGCCCCGGCCTTGGAGAGGAATCCATGAGTACGAACCCTGCACAGGCGCCCGCTGACGGGAGCGGCGAGGGTTTACTGGACGCGCGTCAGTTGCGCGTGATCCTGATCACCGTCTCGATGGCGCTGATGGCTGTCATCGCGTCCGTGTCCGGGCTGAACGTCGCCCAGACGGAGATGGCGGTCGACTTCGAGACCTCGCAGCGCACCGTCCTGTGGATCATCAACATCTTCACCCTCGCGCTCGCCGCGCTGCTGCTGCCGCTCGGCGCGATCGGTGACCGCCTGGGCCGCAAGCCCATGCTGATCGGCTCGCTGCTCGTCTTCGGCGTGTCGAACGTGGTGGCGGCCGCCGCCCCGAGCGCGGAGGTGATGATCGCAGCAAGGGTGGCCAGCGGTGTCGGCGCGGCCACGATCATGCCCATCACGCTGGCTGTGATCACCTCCACCTTCCCCGAGGAGCGGCGCGGCAAGGCGATCGGTGTGTGGACCGGTGTGGCCGGGGCCGGCGGCATCCTGGGCATGTTCCTGTCCGCCTTCCTCGTCGACGTCGCCGACTGGCGCTGGCTGTTCGCCCTGCCCATCGCCCTGGTCGTCGCGGCCCTGGCGCTGACGCTGAAGTCGGTGCCCAACTCCCACGAGCGCTCCGGCCACAACTTCGACACCGCCGGCGCCCTGATATCCGTCGTCTCCGTGGCTGCCCTCATCTTCTGCCTCCAGGAGGGGCCGGAGCGCGGCTGGACCGCGGGCCTGACCCTGGCCAGCCTCGTCGTCGGCCTCATCGCGGGAGCCGCCTTCGTGGTCTGGGAACTGCGCCGCCGGGACGCCTCGCTGCTGGACGTGCGCCTGTTCCGGGAGCGCGGCCTGGGCGGCGGCTCGATCACGCTGCTCGTGGTCTTCGGTGTCCAGTCCGGTATCTTCGTGGTCCTCTTCCCGTTCTTCCAGGCCGTGCTCGACTGGTCGGCACTGCTGGCCGCGGCGGCGCTCATGCCCATGGCCGCCGCGATGATGATGGCCTCCGGCCTGGCCCCCAAGCTGTCCACGCAGGCCGGCCCCCGCGCGACCATGTCCGCGGGTATCGCGCTGACCGGCGTCGGCCTGGCGCTGATGGCCCTGTTCGTCTCCGTCGAAGACGGCTACCTGTCGATCCTGCCCGGCATCATCGTCATGGGCTTCGGCATGGGCCTGGCCATGGTGCCCTCCACCGAGGCCATCACCCTCGCCCTGCCGCGTGAGAAGCAGGGCGTCGCCTCCGCACTCAACGACGTCACCCGGGAGTTCGGTACCGCCCTGGGCATCGCCATGCTCGGCGCGATCCTGTCGGCCGGGTACCGCAACACCATCGACGACAAGCTGGACGGCGTCCCCGAGCAGGCCGCGGACCCCGCCCGCGAAGGCATCGCCACCGCCCTGGAGGCGGCGCCCAACGCGGGCTCCGGCGCGAAGGACCTGGTCGACGTCGCCCGCCAGTCCTACATCGACGGATGGCAGCAGGCCCTGTGGGTAGGCGTCGCCGTCATGGCCGTGCTGTTCGTCTACATCATCCTGCGCGGCCCGAACAAGCCCGCCCCCGCGGCCACGGAGGACCAGGACAAGACGGAGGACCCCGAGACCGCGCCCGCCCTCTGAGCGCACCCGCCACCGCCCGAACCGTGCGGCAGGGTGCACGGCCCGCCGCAAGCACACCCAGCGGGAGGGGCCCGGGCACTCGTCACCGAGTGGCCGGCCCCCTCCCGCTCTCTCGGCCCCTAAGGCGGTCACCCGGTCTTCTTCGCGGACAGCGCGGCCGCCGCGGGCCGCGGCCACGCCGGCATCTTCCGCGCGCGCCGCCCTGCAACCGCCTGAACGTGGTTTCCCGTGTCGGGGTAACAGTCCCTTTCGCATCGGCTGATTTCACCGCCTTTTTCAGCGCGAACAAACAAATATCAGGCTGCCGTCCTCATCCAAGCGGAATAGATACTTCACTCCGCGGGGGCATCCGATGGGCCGGCCGGCCCGCGGGGTCGCACTCGGCTGTGAGGGGCCGGGAACCGACTTGACCGTCGGCCGGCCACACCTCTAGTGGAGCTTCCGCTTCCTCATCTCCGCGGCGATGCCGGACGGCGAAGACCTCTTCCGGCCGACGTCCGACCAGGATTCTCAGGAACTACGCCGGGAGCCGTCGAGTAGCCACTAATTCATTTCTTGGATTCCGTATAATGACCGTAGTGGCAGCGATAATTGATCACGCGGCACGCCTGAGTGTCGGTCCTCAAGTTATCCTCTAGTGGCTACTGGCAGCGTAGGGAGCGTTAAGAGGTAGTCTTACGTGGTGAGTTTCGCTAGCTTTTTGTAGCAGTCAGGGCACCGGCCAGCCGAGGAAGGCGAGGAAATGGGAGCCCTTTCGCTCTTCCGGCGACGCCGGCCGAGCCGTTCACCGGACTCGATGCCCGGCCAGGCGATGCGCGGGGTCAGTCCCACGGGGCGACGAGCTCTCGCAGTCCGTCAGGAACCAGCGACAGAGCGGCGCTCACCAAGAGACACCATGCCGTAGCTCACACCATCACCACATGAGACGACCCTAACCGGGGGAATCAGTGGCGACAGCGAATGCTGAGGGCCACTGCACATTCGGGGGAGTTCGGGATGAAGCAGAGCTGTTCGGCCGTCGACGGGGTGACCCCGTTAGCCGAAGCCCCATTTTCGCGTGGCAGGTCTGGCACGACGCGTTTCCGCGAGGCGACGTGCCCAGCTCGTGAGATGCCCGCGACCGGTCCTTCACCTCCCGCCCGCGGGTCAGCGACCGCACGCTGACGTGGGCCAGTCGGGCCGATCTTGAGAAGAACTCCGCCGAGTTCTGGGTGTAGTCCGGTGCGCATTCCCGTATGGCCGTGGAAGCGTGCCCGCATTCATGCCCAGTCTGAGGACCCGGCCCACGAGTTCGCGTAGCGGTGTGTCATGAACTGACCACCTTCCCACCGCGGACCGAGGGCTCGTCCGCCCACCCCCCCACTCGGCTGTCAGCGCAGGTCGAAAGGCCAGGGAGCAGCCATCGCTATCCAAACCCCCCCACGAACGGGCCGGTCCAGAGGCCCGCCGCCCAAAAAAACGGAGGAAATCATGACCACGTCCAGCCACACGTCGGATTCAGGCTTCACGCTGGGCCGCAGGTCGCTGCTGATCGGCGGCTCCACGGCCGCCGCCATGAGCATGCTGGCCCTGCCCCACACCGCCGGTGCCGCCGGCATCAACGGGGAGCCGGACCCCACCGTCGACTTCGACCTCGACACCGACAACTACATCAGGTGGGCCAGGCCCTCAACGAACGAGCAGGCCACCATACCGTCCGTCAACGCGTTCGTCGGCTCGATGGACGCCACCCTCATCCTCTGGATGGCCCATGTCGGGGCACTGGCGGCGTTCGACGCGGTGGCGCCGTACCACGAGACCGCGGTCGGTACGCATGCCCGGATCCCGCGCCGCCCCTCCAGCGAGTCCGCCACCAACCGGAACATGAACATCGCCCTCTTCCACTCCCAGTACCGCATATTCGAGAAGATGCCGCTGGGCGGGCTGGAGGGCCCCCTGGGCGGCCTGCGGGACACGATGGTGGCGCTCGGCCTGGACCCGGACGACGCCTCGGAGAACCTGACCAGCCCGGTCGGCATCGCCAACGTGGCGGCCAAGGCCGTCTGGAACGCCCTGAAGAACGACGGCATGAACGTCCTGGGCTACGAGGGCGGCCGCAAGTACCACCCGCTGCCCTGGTCGGACTACACCGGCTACCGGCCGGTGAACACCCCCTTCGAGCTGAGAAACCCCTCACGCTGGCAGCCGCAGCTCCAGGCCCACAGGGGCCGTCGCGTCGGTGGTGGCCACGGCGACCTGGGCATCTACGTTGCCCAGCACTTCGTGACCCCGCAGGCCGCGGTGACCCAGCCGCACATCTACAGCGACCCGGCCCGGTTCAGGCTCGCCCCGCCCACCTTCAGCGACCACCGCAGGACCCGGGCCTACAAGCAGGCCGTGGACGAGATCCTCGAGGCGTCGGCCACGCTCACCGACGAGCGTAAGGCGCTCGCCGAGGTCATGGACAACAAGTCCTGGGGCCTGGGCTACTCCGCCACCGCCGCCGCCCAGAACTACGAGAAGAACCACGGGGAGATGGGGGTGTTCGACTGGGTCGCGTGGTCGCTCCAGCACTCCCTGGCGACCTTCGGCGCGATGGTCGCCGCCTGGCACCAGAAGCGCAGGTACGACGCCGTGCGGCCGATCAGCGCGGTGCGGCACGTGTACGGCCGCAGCAAGATCACCGCCTGGGGCGGTCCCGGCAGGGGCACGGTCACCGACCTGCCCGCCAACGAGTGGGTCGGCTACCTGCCGGTCGGCGACCACCCGGAGTACCCCTCCGGCTCCACCACCATGTGCGCCGCCGGGTCGCAGGCGATGCGGCGCTACTGCGACTCCGAGGAGGTGAACTGGACGCTCGAGTTCAAGGCCCACAAGTCCTTGACGGAGCCGGGGATCGTCCCCGCCAGGGACCTCAAGGTGCACTTCACCACGTGGTCCGAGCTCAACAAGGCGTGCGCGGAGAGCCGGGTGTGGGGCGGTGTCCACTTCCGCGAGACGGTCGAGCGGTCCATGGTCTTCGGTGAGCAGTTCGGCGACCTGGCCCACGAGCACGTACAGCGACACATCACGGGCAACGTCAAGGACCGCGCCGGGAACTGACGGCGGCAGCAGGGCCGGGACCGGGACCACGGCAGGGAGCCGTGGTCCCGGGGGCGACGTCCTCCACCGCACCCAAGCCAGCGAAACGATGCTGGGCGCGTTCATCCTGCTCCTTGCGCTCGCCGACTTCCTCGCCGGTTCGGCGTCGAGCTACTGGATGATCCTGGTATCGCGCGTGATGGTCGGCATCGCCATCGACGGCTTCTGGTCCATCGGCGCCGGTCTGGCAGGCCGGCTCGTACCGACGGAGCATGTGGGCCGGACCACCTCGGTCATCTTCGCCGCGGTTCCCCTCGGCTCCGTGCTCGGGGTTCCCCCGGGCACGTTCATCACGGTCTACCTCCTCGTCTACGGGGTCGCCGGCATCGTGGGCAACTTCCTCGGCGGATCAGCCGCGGGCAGGTTCCCGCAGGCCGCCTTCGCGACCGCCACGGCGATGATCGCTTTCGTCACCCTGCTGCTGCCGGTGCTCGGCAAGTGGGATCCGGGTGCGGTGGCCCTGCTGGTCGTCTGGGGCATCGCCTACGGGGTGGTGCCGGTCTGCTCGCAGACCTGGTTCGCGAAGGCCACCCCCACTCCCGAAGCTTCCTCCGTCGTGTTCGCGGCATGCCACCACCGCGCCAGGAAGACCTCGTGGCCGGAGCCGCAGTAGGGTTTCGCACCTTGATCGGCCTGCGGGAGGGTGACCGCGGAAGGGGGCGGCGGAACGCGCCGACGCCGGCGAGTCCGATGAAGGCCCTGCGCACGCAGCGGTTGCCCGCCCCCGGCCGGTGCCGGACCGCCTCTGTGAAAGGACGTGAGGTTCATGCCCCGTATCCGCTCCTTCGCCCAGGTCGACGTGTTCTCCGCGGCGGCCTTCCGCGGCAATCCGGTCGCGGTCGTCCTGGACGGCACCGACGTGAGCGACGAGGACATGCAGGGCCTGGCCCGCTGGACCAACCTGTCCGAGACCACGTTCGTCCTGCCTCCCACCACCGCGGGCGCGGACTACCGGCTGCGGATCTTCACACCGCACAACGAACTGCCCTTCGCCGGGCACCCCACCCTCGGCGCCGCACGCGCGTGGCTGGAGGAGGGCGGCACGCCCCGGCACCCGGAGAAGGTCGTGCAGGAGTGCGCCGCGGGCCTGGTCACCGTGCGCCGCGAGCAGGATGTGCTGGCCTTCGCCGCGCCGCCCCGGATCCGCGAGGGTGCGCTGGAGGAGGCGTACGTGCGGCAGATCGCGGCCGCGTTCGGAATCCCGCGCGAGCGGGTCCTGTCCCACCAGTGGGTGGACAACGGGCCCGGCTGGGCGGTGGTCCGGCTGGCCACCGCCGGGGAGGTCCTCGCCCTCGAGCCCGACCTGTCCCTGATCCCGGACGCCATGGTCGGCGCGATCGGCGCTCATCCCGAGGGGTCCGGGCACGACTTCGAGCTGCGCACCTTCGCCCCGGGAGCCGGTGTCGCCGAGGATCCCGCGTGCGGCAGCATGAACGCCGGGATCGGGCAGTGGCTCACCTCCACCGGCGCCGCACCGTCCTCCTACCGGGTCTCCCAGGGAGCCCGGCTGGGGCGGGCCGCCAGCATCGGGATCAGCGCCGATGCGGACGGCACGGTGTGGGTCGCCGGCGCGACCACCGTCTGTATCCGTGGCACCGTCACCCTCTGAACCCCGGGAGCGGCGCGCCGGAGTCAGGTGGCGTCGAGGGTCTTCATGATGACGAAGCTGTTGACCGTGGCCACGGCGGGCAGCGCGGCGAGATGGTTGGCGTGGAAGTCCTCGTACGCGGGCAGGTCGGCCACTTCCACGTGCAGCAGGTAGTCGAAGTTGCCGGTGATGTGGTGGCAGGCGATCACTTCGGGCAGCTTCATCACCTCGGTCTCGAAGGCGACGACGTCCGCGCGGATGTGCCGCATCAGCCGCACCCCGGCGAACACCCGCAGCCCCCGGCCGACCGCGGCCGGGTCGATCACTGTTCGGTAGCCGCGGATGACCCCGGCCTCCTCCAGTTGCCGTACCCGCCGCAGGCACGGCGACGGGGACAGCCCGACCCGCGCGGCGAGCTCGTTGTTGTTGATCCTGCCGTTGCGTTCGAGTACGGCCAGGATCGACCGATCCATCTCGTCCATGCCGGCAGAATATTGCGGAGCAGCCCCCACGTGCACAACTGGGTGGCGCAATGTTTCCGCAACTTGCTGCCCAATGTGCCGCCAGCGGGATCCCGGTCGCCTCGGTTCCCCTCATGCTGGACAGCGGCATAACGTCGAATTCCGGAAGGGCTGGCCATGCCGGGCAAGAGCACCGTCACCGTGCACGCCGACCGTGAGATCCACCCCGGCCGGGCGGTGGCGCCGCCGATCTTCCAGACGGCGGCGTTCTCGGCCGAGGACGCGCCCGCGTTCGCCGCGGGCGCCGTCGAGCCGCGGGGAACGGACTTCTACACCCGCTTCGGCAACCCCAACCACGCCCAGGTCGCCGCCGTCATCGCGGACCTGGAGGGCACCGAGGCGGCGATGGTCACCGCGTCCGGGATGGCCGCGGTCACCACGGCGGTGCTTGCCCTGGTCTCCGCCGGTGATCACGTCATCGGGCAGAAGTCCACGTACGGCGGCACCGCCTCGGTCCTGCTGAACCTGCTGCCGCGCCTGGGCGTGGACACCACGCTGGTGGACCAGCGTGACCCCGAGGTGTTCGAGAAGGCCCTCGTTCCCACCACCCGGCTGATCCTGGTGGAGACCCCGTCCAACCCGCTGTTGCAGATCACCGACCTGCGCGCGGTCGCCGACCTGGCCCGCGCCCACGGGGTGCCGACCCTGGCGGACAACACCTTCGCCACCCCCCTCAACCAGCGCCCGGCCGATTTCGGCATCGACGTGGTCTGGCACAGCGCGACGAAGTACCTCAACGGGCACACCGACGTCTCCGCCGGAGTGCTGGCCGGCCCGGCGGAGATCCTGGACCGGATCTGGGACACCAGCCTCCTCACCGGCGCCACCCTCGGCCCGATCGACGCCTGGCTGCTGCTGCGCGGCCTGCGCACCCTGCCCCTGCGTGTGCCCCGGCACAACGAGAACGGCCAGGCCCTGGCCGAGGCCCTGAGCCGGCACCCGGCCGTCAGCCGGGTCCACTACCCCGGACTGGCCACCCACCCCCAGCACAAGCTGGCCCTGGACCAGATGAACGGCTTCGGCGGCGTCCTCGGCGTCGAGTTCGCCGGCGGCTACGAGACGGCCGACGCGTTCCTCGGCGCCCTGCGCTACCCGCGACGCTCGGCCAGCCTCGGCGGCGTGGAATCCCTCGCCGTGCACCCTGCCTCCATGTGGGCCGGAATGCTCAGCGACGAGCAGATCACCGACGCCGTCCCCCCGGGCCTGGTCCGGCTGGCGGCCGGCACGGAGGACACCGCCGACCTGGTCGCCGACGCCCTCGCCGCAGCCGACACGGCCGCCCGCACGACCGCCTGAACAACAGCCCGGACAACCGGCGACCCGCCCCCGCACGTGTGCGCGAACCACCCCGAAAGCCAGGAGCCCCCATGAAGACGCTGCTCAGCGGCGGCACCGTGGTCAGCATGGACCCGTCCGTCGGCGACCTCGACCACGGTGACGTCCTCGTCGAGGACGGCGTGATCACCGCCGTCGGGGAGCACATCGACGCACCCGACGCCGACGTGGTCGACGCCCGTGACCGGATCGTCCTGCCCGGCTTCGTCGACAACCACCGGCACACCTGGCAGACCGCGTTCCGCGGCGTCGGCGCGGACTGGACCTTCCCGCAGTGGGCCGCCGCCATGCACGGCACCGTCAAAGCCCACTACACCCCCGAGGACGTCTACGTCACCACCCTGCTGGGCCGACTGGAAGCCCTGCACTCCGGCATCACCACCATGCTGGACTGGTACCACGTCGCCCAGGACCACGCCCACGAGGACGCCGCCGTCGCCGCCCTGCGCGACGCCCCCGCACGTTCGGTCTTCTGCCTCGGCGCCCGGTGGGCCACCGCAGACCCCGTCGACGACGACATCCGCCGCGTCCGCGCCGACGTGACCGACCACGGGCTGGTCACCATGGCCTTCGGCCTGCGCGGCGCCGACGACACCGGCCTCGACACCCTCGCCGGGGAACTGAAGCTGGCCGACGAACTCGCCCTGCGCACCAGCCTGCACACCGGCTCCGACGGCACCTCCCGCCCCATCGCCGACATGCACCGGCACGGCCTCCTGCGCGACACCACCACCTTCGTCCACGGCAACGGCCTCGGCGACGACGAGCTGCGCATGATCGCCGACGCCGGCGGCTGGTTGTCCGTCAGCCCCGACGTCGAACTGAAGATGGGCTTCGGCGCACCCATGACCGGCCGGGCACTGGCCGCCGGACTGCGCCCCACCCTGTCCATCGACGTCGTCCCCTCCGTCGCCGGCGACATGTTCGCCGCGATGCGCGCCGCCCTCGCCGCCCAGCGCGGCCTCGACGGCACCCTCAACGCCCGCGACCTGATCGCGTCCGCCACCCTCGACGCCGCCGCCTCCTGCGGCCTCGACTCCCGCACCGGCAGTATCACCCCCGGCAAGGAGGCCGACCTCATCCTGCTGCGTACGGACGACGTGACCGTCTTCCCCGTCACCGACCCGGCCGGCTCCCTCGTCAGCGCCGGACACCCCGGGCTGGTCGACACCGTTCTGGTCGCGGGCCGCGTCGTCAAGCGCGACGGCGCCCTGGTCGGCGTGGACCTGCCCGCCCTGCGCGCCCGCCTGCTCGCGTCACGTGACCGGATCGCCCAGGCCGCCGGCGTTCCGCTCGACGGCACCTGGAACCCCCGGCCGTAGCTCACCCCCTTCCGCGGCGGGGCGTCTCCTCACGGCCCTCGCCGGCGCCCATGTCGGCGACGGTGTGGGCGCGGATCTGCGGGGCTGTGCCCCCGCCCACGCGCGACACGAGGGCTCTCACATGGTCCTGCGCCGGTTCGGCGAGCCCGTCGTACACAGCCGCGAACACCTCTCTCGCACGGGCACGCGGCCAGCCGCGCGGCAGGAGTTCGACCGGCAGCAGCGGGTCGAGAACGGGGAAACGGCGATAGGTGTCCATCACCTCGGTACGCAGTCGCACCGCCGCGGTGCCGGAGATCGTCCCCGCCGCCACGCGGGGAAGCCGGCGGCTCCACCTCCGGATGAAGACGCTGTACTGCTCGGCGATACCCGCGACGTCCCAGGCGTCGACCGGGTTGCGGGCCGCACCGGTCTCCAGCTCAAGGTGGCGCGCCCGGAACACGCTCATCGCGCCGAAGGCCAGCTCCGCCAGGACGGCCCGTTCCCGAGTGGTCAACCCGCGGGGCGACACCCAGACGCCGTCGTAGAGCGGCGCGTACCCACGCCAGCGCAGGTGGTCCCGCATGGCGCGCCGCTGCGTGCTCTTCGCCTGCGGCATCGAGAACGCGACCAGCGTCCACCGGCCGTCCCAGGAATCGCCGCCGCGGCCGAACGCGGCGATCTCGCGCCCGCCGGTGTACAGGTGGGCGGCGGCGGCATCGGTCAGGCGGTACGCGCTGTGCCGTCCCTCCCGTCTGCCTTCCAGCACGCCCCGGCGGGCCAGCCTGCTGATCGTCGTGCGGGCGGCTCCGCTGGACACCCCGAACTCGCCCAGCAGATCCACGATCGCCGCCGACGGCAGCCAGGCGCGGGCGCTCAGGGTGTAGTCGGTGATCAGGGTCGTCCCGAGCCCCTGCGGCGAGCCGGTCTGCCGGCGCGGGAGCCGCACCGACGCCGCATCCGCGTCCAGGAAGATCTCTTCGAGGTCGAACAGGCGCGCCAACTGTGCACTCCAGTGCGGATCGCGGTCACAAGGATTGGGGCCTGACTGTAATGGCCCGGGGAGGATCACGGCAGCGCAGGGGCGTGGTGCTCGGGCATGGTTGACACTTGTGTGATCTGACGGCAACCTATGTGTCATAGGGGCCTGGAAAGTGCACTGCGAATTGCCCTGCACCCGACCAGACCACCTGGAGAACAGCCCATGCGCGCACCCCGACTGCGAGCCGTGCTGCTCTGTCTCGGCATCACCCTGGCGTCAGCCGGCGCCGGTGCCGTCACCTCCTCGACGGCGTCCGCGGCACCGACCCGCTACGAGGCCGAAACGGCACCCGCCACCTGCGACGGGCTCATCGAGTCCAACCACACCGGATACTCCGGCAGCGGATTCTGCAACGCAGACAACGTTGTCAGCGCCGGAGCGGAGTTCACCGTCACCGCGTCCGCCGCGGGCACGGCCACCCTCTCCCTCCGCTACGCCAACGGCACCACCGCGGACCGTCCCGCCGACGTGTCCGTCAACGGCGACATCGCCCACGCGGGCAGCCCCTTCGGCTCCACCGGCGCCTGGAGCACCTGGGCCACCCAGACCCTGACCGTCTCCGTCGACGCCGGCAGCAACACGATCCGGCTCACCCCCACCACCGCCGCGGGCCTCGCCAACGTGGACTACCTCGACTTCGAGGCCGGCGGCACCGCACCGCCCGGCAAGCAGATGGAAGACCTCAACCGCGGCCTGGTCAGCGTCCGTTCCGGGTCCGGCAACCTGGTCTCGTGGCGGCTGCTGGGGACCGAGCCGTCGTCCACGGGCTTCAACGTCTACCGCGGTTCGACGAAGCTGAACGCGTCGCCGATCACCAACTCCACCAACCACCTGGACGCCGGAGCGCCAGCGGACGCGTCGTACACGGTACGTGCCATCGTGGACGGAGCGGAGCAGCCGGCGTCGGAGCCGTCGCTGCGCTTCACCGGCGGCAACCACCTGGACGTGCCGATCTCCCGGCCGGGGAGCACCTACACGGCCGGCGACGCGAGCGTCGGTGACGTCGACGGCGACGGGCAGTACGAGATCTTCCTCAAGTGGGATCCCGACAACCAGAAGGACAACTCGCAGTCCGGCGTCACCAGCAACGTCTACATCGACGCCTACCGGCTCGACGGGCAACGGCTGTGGCGCGTCGACCTGGGCCGCAACATCCGGGCCGGGGCGCACTACACACAGTTCCAGGTCTACGACTACGACGGTGACGGGCGCGCGGAACTCGCGGTCAAGACAGGCGACGGCACCGTCTCCGGCACCGGGCAGGTGATCGGAAACGGCGGCGCCGACCACCGCAACTCCTCCGGCTACATCATCACCGGACCCGAATACCTCACCATGTTCAACGGACTCACCGGCGCCGCCATGTCCACCGTGGACTTCCAGCCCGCACGCGGCAACATCAACGACTGGGGCGACGACTACGGCAACCGCGGCGACCGGTTCCTGGCCGGAACCGCGTACCTGGACGGGCAGCGCCCCAGCGTCATCATGGGCCGCGGCTACTACGAGAAGAGCGCCATCGCGGCCTGGGACTTCCGCGGCGGCCAGCTCACCATGCGCTGGAAGTTCGACTCCGGCAACGCGGGCAACCAGTGGACCGGCCGCGGCGCGCACTCGCTGTCCATCGCCGACGTCGACGGCAACGGCACCGACGAGGTCGTCTACGGCGGCATGACCATCAACGCCAACGGCACCGGCCGCCACACCACCAACTTCTACGCCCACGGCGACGCCCTGCACGTCGGCGACTTCGTGCCCGGCCGGACCGGCAAGGAGATCTGGCAGATCCACGAGCAGAGCTCCGGGGCCTCCGCCACACTGCGCGACGCCAACAGCGGCTCGATCCTGATGCAGCGGAACAACAGTTGCGGTTGCGAGGGCCCCGCCCGCGGCGTGGCCGGCGACGTCTACGCCGGCAACGCGGGCGCCGAGTTCTGGGGCTCGGGCACCGGCCTGGGCAACCTGCTCAACGCCTCGGGCGGCAACGTCGGACGCAATCCGGGCAGCTACAACTTCCTCGCCTGGTGGGACGCCGACCCGGTACGGGAACTGCTGGACGGCAACCACGTCGACAAGTACGGCACCGGCGGCGACACCCGCCTGCTCACCGCCTCCGGCGCGCACTCCGTCAACGGCACCAAGGCAACCCCCTCGCTCTCCGGCGACCTGTTCGGCGACTGGCGCGAGGAGATCATCCTCCCGCGGGACGACAACGCCGCGCTGCGCATCTACGCCACCCCCGTCCAGACGGACCGGCGGATGCACACCCTGATGCACGACGCGCAGTACCGCGTCGCCGTCGCATGGCAGAACACCGCCTACAACCAGCCGCCGCACCCGAGCTTCTTCCTCGGCAACGGCATGAGCACACCGTCGCAGCCCCGCATCGACGTCCGCTGACAACCCGCGTCCCGTGGTGCCGGCCGGCACGACGCCGCCCGCACCACGGGGGCGGGTGACTCCCTGAAGAGGAGGCCAACCGCAATGCACTCAGACATCGTGGATACGGCGACGCACCGACGAACGAACCCTGCCCCGCAGATCACGACGGCGCAGAGGTGGAAGCAGCTCCTCGCCGCGATCGCGGTCATTCTCGGCACCGTCGTGGCCCTGCTGGCGCCCGGCCCGGCACAGGCCGCCGAGAACCCCTACGAGCGAGGGCCGGCCCCGACCCGGGAGAGCGTGGCCGCATCCAGGGGCACCTTCGCCACCGCGCAGACCAACGTGCCCGCCGGCAACGGGTTCGGCGGCGGCGTCGTCTACTACCCGACCGACACCGGTCAGGGCACGTTCGGCGCGATCGCGATCGTCCCCGGCTACACCGCCACATGGGCGGCCGAAGGCGCCTGGATGGGGCAGTGGCTGGCCTCGTTCGGCTTCGTCGTCATCGGCATCGACACCAACGGCCGCAACGACTGGGACGACGCCCGCGGCACCCAGCTCCTGGCCGCCCTGGACTACCTGACCCAGCGCAGCACCGTACGGGACCGCGTCGACCCGTCCCGGCTCGCGGTGATGGGCCACTCGATGGGCGGCGGCGGCGCGATGTACGCGGCCCAGCAACGTCCGTCGCTGAAGGCCACGGTCGGACTGGCACCGGCCGTCTTCTCGGCGAACATGGGCAACGTGCGCGTCCCGGCCATGCTCATGGCCGGCCAGAACGACGGCACGGTCACCCCGGCGGCGGTCCAGTCCAACTACAACGGCGTCGCCGCCGGCACGGAGAAGTCCTATCTGGAGCTGTCGGGCGCCGGGCACGGCTTCCCGACCTCGAACAACTCGGTGATGATGCGCAAGGTCATCCCGTGGCTGAAGATCTTCCTCGACAACGACGCCCGCTACAGCCAGTTCCTGTGCCCGCTGCTCGACCGGACCGGCATCAGGACCTACGAGAGCACCTGCCCACTCCTGCCGGACGCGGTCAGGACAAACCCGTCCGCGACGGCGGCCCCGATGACCATGCTCGGTGCCGACGTGTCCACTCTGCAGCGTGCCTACGATGTCGGCGCGCGCTACTACGACGCCGACGGGACCGAACGGCACGCCCTCGACATCCTCAAGGACGCCGGCGTGAACTATGCACGCCTGCGCATCTGGAACGATCCCGCCAGCGGCTACAACAACAAGGCCAAGGTGCTGGCGTTCGCCAGGGAGGTCAAGGAGCGCGGGCTCAAGCTCATGGTCGACTTCCACTACTCCGACACCTGGGCCGACCCGGGCAAGCAGTACAAGCCGGCAGCCTGGGCGGGTCACACCATCGGTCAACTGCAAAGCGACGTCCACGACTACACCCACGACGTCTGCACCAGCCTCAAGGCACAGGGCACAGCGCCCGACAGCGTCCAGATCGGCAATGAGATCAACACGGGCATGCTGTGGCCCGAAGGCAGGGTCAGCAACAACGACTTCACCAACCTGGCCCGGCTGCTCAAGGCCGGCTACGACGCCACCAAGGAATGCAACAGCAGCACGCAGGTCATCATCCACACCGCACACGCGGAGAGCATGTCCAGCGCCCGCTGGTTCTACGACGGCATCCGGGCCCAGGGCGTCCAGTGGGACCTCACGGCCCTGTCGTACTACTGCGTGTGGCACGGTTCGATGTCGAATCTGCACAACGTGATCACCGACATGCGCACCCGGTACGGCAAGCCGGTCGTCCTGGCCGAGACCGCCTATCCGTTCACCGCGGACAACGCCGACGGAACGGCGAACGTGATCTCCGGGACGCAACCCTGCTCGGGCTACCCCGCGTCGTGGAACGGCCAGGCCACCAACTTCGCCCACGTGCAGAACACCGCCCGCAACGCCGGCGCCGTCGGCATCTTCTACTGGGAACCCACCTGGTATGCGATCCCCGGCAACGGCTGGAATCCCGCCGACATCGGCAACAGCGGCAACGAGTGGGACAACATGGCCGTATTCGACTGGTCCGGCAGGATCAACCCGAACGTGAGGTGGACGCCGTAGCACCGCAGAACTGAAGCGGACGGCATCGGTTCCCGGCGGTCGGCCCTACTCGGCGCGCAGGTCCAGCCAGGCGACCTCCTGCGCGGAGAGGCTCACGCCCAGCCCGGCGAGGGAGGTGCGGGTCTCCGAGACCTGCCGGGGACCGATCAGCGGAAAGACCGGGTACGGCTGGTGGAGCAGCCAGGCCAGGGCGATCGCCGTCGGGTGGACGCCGCGCTCGCGGGCGAGTACGCGCGCTCGGTCCAGGCGTGCGAAGTTCTCGTCCGAGTAGAAGCAGCGCACCAGCTCCGCGTCGCCGGTGTCGTCAGGTCGGGCGCGGCCGGTGAAGAACCCGCGCGCCTGGCTGGACCACGGGAACAGCGCCACCTCACCCGCGCGCAGCCACTCCTGCGCGTCCGGGTCGCTGACGTGCAGGCAGCCCTCCCACGGCACGGCGTGGGCGCGGGCCAGGCTCAGGTGGTTGCTGAGCACGGTGAAAGGCTGCCGCCCGTTCCGGCGTGCCCATGCGTTGGCCTCGTCGACCCGCTGCGGGCTCCAGTTGGAGCCGCCGTAGACGCCGATCCGGCCGGCTCGGCGGTGCTCGTCGAGGACGTCCACGAACTCACCCGCCGGTATGTCGGGGTTGTCGCGGTGCAGGAAGTAGATGTCGACGTGGCCGGTGCCCAGCCGCTCCAGGCTGACGGCGAGCTGGCGGCTGAGCGAGGCGGGGTCGCAGTCCGGCGTGTGCGCCCCCTTGCCGATGACCACGACGTCGTCGCGGACCCCGCGGTCCGCCATCCACCGCCCGAGCTGCCGTTCGAGACGCCCTCCGCCGTAGTGGTACGCGGTGTCGAAGGCGGTGCCGCCGTGCTCGAAGAAGTCGTCGAAGACGACCGAGGCGTGGATCTGGTCGGGCTGGTTGTCGACGCCCATGACCAGCCGGGAGACGTCCTTGTCCAGACCGGGGATGCGGGCGTGGGACATCGCCGCGTCGGCACGGCGGGCAAGCGGCCGGCCCGAGGCGGTGGGTACGGGAGCGTCGTCGCGCTCGCTGTCGTAGCGCTGGCCGAGGGCCGCCCGCCAGGCGTCCTGGACGGCGAGGTTGCCGAGGGTGTCGGCCCAGCTCATCTGCGGGGCCTGGCGGTCGGCGAGGTGGTCGGCCACGGTGTCGGCCTCGGCGGCGTAGAGGTGCGCCGGCGGGATCCGGATCTCCCGCGGGTCCTCACCGACCCGGTGCAGCATCAGGCTGGTGGGCTCGCCGTCGCCGCAGAACCAGGGGTCGGGTACGTCGAGGAAGCCGCGGGAGCCGTAGACCCGGACCCGGTTCTCGTCGGCCAGCCTGACGCCGGTGGCGACCTGGGCGGTCAGCCCGCCGGCGAAGTGCAGGGTGGCCAGGGCCCACTCGTCCACGCCGGTGCCGCCGACGGTTCCGGCGGCGGTGGTGTGCTCCGGGTCGGCGAACGGCGCGCCCGCCGCGGCGCCGGCCAGCAGGCGGGCCATCGAGACCGGATAGCCGCCGACGTCCAGGATGCCGCCGCCGGCCAGGGCGTTGGCGAACAGCCGGTGCCCGGCGTCGAAGCCGGGGCCGCCGAAGGAGAACTGCGCCTGGATGTGGTGGAGGTCGCCGACGGCTCCGTCCCCGACCAGCTCCACCAGCTTCGCGGTCTGCGGGGTGCAGCGGTACATGTACCCCTCCATCAGGAACACGTCGGCCCGTACCGCGGCCTCGACGACGGCGGTGGCCCACGCCCTGCGCACCGCCATCGGCTTCTCGACCAGCACGTGCTTGCCGGACTCGGCGGCGCGCACCGCCCACTCGACGTGCTGCGGGTGGGGCGTGGCGACGTACACCGCGTCGACGGTGTCGTCGTCCAGCAGGTCCTGGTACGAACCGTGCGCCCGCGGCGCCGCGAAGCGCCGGGCGAAGTCGCGGGCGGAGGCGGGGAAGCGGCTGCCGACGGCCGCCAGGGTGCCGGTACGGGAGCGTGGCAACTGGCCGGCGAAACGTGCGGCGATCCCGCCGGTGCCCAGGATCCCCCAGCCGACGGTGCCGGCGGCCGGGGGAGTCCGGTGCGTGCTGTCCTGCATGGAGCGAACACCTCTCTGTGAAGGGCGAAGCCGGCTTCAGAACTTCATGGAGCCCGCGCCCAGGTTGGCGATGAAGTGCCGGGCGCCGATCAGGAAGACCCCGATCAGGGGGATCACCGAGATGAGCGCCCCCGTGATCACCATCGACTGGTCGGTGGTGTAGACGCCGTTCAACTGCTGCACGGCGACCTGGAGCGTCACCTTGCCCGGGTCGGTCATGACGATCAGCGGCCAGAGGTAGTCGTTCCAGACGTGGAAGAAGGTGAAGATGCCCAGGAACGCGAGACCCGGGCGCAGCACCGGCAGCCCCACCGTCCACCACTGGCGGAAGAACCCGGCCCCGTCCACCCGCGACGCGTGGATCAGCTCGTCGGCGATCGCCCCCTGCGCGTACTGCCGCATCCAGAAGATCCCGAACGCGTTGGCCGCACCGGGGATGATCAGTGCCTTGAGGGAGCCGACCCAGCCGAGCCAGGCCAGGGTGACGAACTGCGGCACCAGCGCGAGCTGCATCGGGATCATGAAGGTGGCCAGGACGATCCAGAACAGCACCCGGCGCCCCGGGAACTCGTACTTGGCGAAGGCGAACGCCGCCAGCGAGTCGAAGAGGAGCACCAGGAACGTCACGGAGGTGGCCGCGACGATGGTGAGACCCATGGAGCCCCAGAAGTCGATCCCGTCGAAGACCTTGTTCATGTTCTCCCACAGGTGGGAGCCGGGGACCAGCTTGGGCGGGTAGGCGAAGATGTCCGCGGTGGTGTTCGAGGCCATCACGAACATCCAGTAGAACGGGAAGATCGTGACCAGCACGCCGAACATCAGCATGACATGGCCCAGGACCGTCCGGACTCGGGCGGCCCGTACTCGGGCGGCGGTTTCAGCGCGCACGGGACTTCCCCTTCTTCCTGGGCCTGGGGGTACGGACCGTGTCCTCGTCGCGGCCGCCGACCAGCCGCCAGTTGATGACGGAGAACGCCGCGATGAGGAGGAACAGCGCCCAGCCGATGGCCGCGCCGTAGCCGAACCGGTTGAAGATGAACGCCTGCTGGTAGAGGTAGAGCACGATGGTCGTGGCCTCGCCGCCGGGCCCGCCGACGTTCCCGCTGTCGTCGGGGAACATCACCTGCGGCTCGGTGAAGAGCTGCAGCCCGCCGATGGTGGAGGTGATGGCGACGAAGAGGATCACCGGGCGGAGCATCGGGAGGGTGATCCGGAAGAACGTCTGGCGGGCGCCGGCGCCGTCGACCTTGGCCGCCTCGTAGACGTCGCTGGAGATGGCCTGCAGGCCGGCCAGGCAGATGATGGTGTTGTAGCCGAGCCACCGCCAGATGGTGATCGCGGCGACGGAGACCTTCATCGCCCACGGGTCGGACAGCCAGCCGACCTCGCCGGCGCTGATCGCCCGCAGCGCGCTGTTGAGGAGCCCGGAGCTGTCGCTGAAGACCGAGCCGAGCACGATGGTCATCGCGACGATCGAGGTGACGTTGGGGACGAAGTAGGCCACCCGGTAGAACGCCTTGAACCGCACGGTGGTGTGCAGCGCGTAGGCGATGACCAGCGCCAGGAAGACCATCGGGACGGTGGCCAGGACCCAGATGATCAGGGTGTTGGTGATCGACTTCCAGAAGTCGGAGTCGGTCATCAGGTACTCGTAGTTCTCCCAGCCGATCGACTGCATGTCCCCGATGCCGTCCCAGGACATGAAGGACAGGTAGACGGAGAAGGCGACCGGGAAGACGCCGAAGACGGCGAAGAGGAGGAAGAACGGGGACACCGCCGCGTACATCGGCCAGTAGCGGCGCCAGCGGGGCTGCGGCTTCGACCCGTCCGGCTGCGGCTTGACGCCGTTCCCGCGGAGCTTGCCGGCGCTCCCGCGCAGGGTTGGGGTGAGGCTCATGTCAGAACACCCCCTCACGGGTCAGCTCGCGCTCGATGGCGTCCTGGGCGTCCTTCCAGGCCGCCTCGACGCTCTTGCCGGCGTCGATGTTGGCCATCTCGTCGAACATGACGGGGTCGATCACGCGGTCGTACGGGCTCCGGTAGGCGGTCTTGACCTCCCGCGCCGACGGGCCGAACACCTCGATGGTGCGCTGCCCGCCGTAGAAGGGCCGCGGCTCACGCATCTCCGGCATCTCGAAGGAGAGCGGCGAGGACGGGAACAGCGACATCTCCGTGAACGCCGTGACCTGGTTCTCCGGGGACTGGAGCCAGGAGACGAAGGCGTAGGCCGCCTCGGGGTTCTTGGAGTACTTCGTGATCGCCAGGAAGGAGCCGCCCTCATTGCCGGCGCCGCCGGGCGGGGCGGTCACCCGCCACTTGCCCTCGGTGTCCGGCGCGGCCGCCTCCGGAAAGGCAAGGCCCCACCAGCTTGCGCCGATGGAGATCGGCTGGCGGCCGCTGGTGACCACACCCTCCACGTCGTTGGAGCCGTCCAGGGCACCGGCCGACAGGCCCTCCCTGGACACCCGGTAGCCCAGCTCGAAGATCTCGCGGACCTCGTCGCGGTCCCCGACGTACCGGTCGTCCTCGGTCATGTACCTGTCGCCGCCGAGCTGCCCCATCCGGACGTCGAAGATCTTTCTGAGGTGGGGGCAGATCACCGCCCGCTCCTGGGACTTCTGGAGCTCCTTGCCCAGGGCGATGAAGCCGTCCCAGTCCGGGGCCCGGGCGGCCAGCTCCTCCGGGTCGGTGGTGATCCCGGCCTCCTTGAGCAGGTCCGTGCGGTAGTACAGCCCGGTGGGGCCGGTGTCCATGGGGAACGCGATCATCCGGCCCTCGGGCGTGATGCACTGCTCCCACTTCCAGTCCAGGTACGTGCCCTTCAGTTCGGCCGCGCCGAAGTCGTTCAGGTCGACGAACATGTCCTGGTTGGGAAAGTAGGTCGCCACGTCGGCGTTGACGCCGATGATGTCCGGCACCATGGACTTGCCGGCGAGCGTGGTGCGCACCTTGGTGTTGTAGTTGCCGCCGACCTTGGTGCGGCTGACCCGGAAGCCCTCGGCTCCGGGTATGCCCTCGGTCTCGGCCCGGGCGACCAACTCGTCGCTCACCGACCGGTCCCAGGTCCACATCGTGATCTCATCCGAGCCGCCGAGCGAGCGCTGCGAGCCGCAGCCCGCGAGCCCCAGTCCGCCGGCGGCGGCCCCGGCGCCGAGCGCCAGCAGCCTCCTTCGTGACATTTCCATGACGCGTGCACCACCTTGCCCGGGGTCGCGGCTCCCCTGAGGTGGATGCGGCCGCCGGCGCCGGGACGTACACCCGGCCACAGCACATGCGGCGAGATCCGCGACGACTGATCGAACGCAGAGCGCGTTCGACTACGAAAGACTTTGCGCGGTCCTGTTGAGTGCTGGTGGATGGTAAGGAGGCCCGAGGGCTCCGTCAACACCTTGCGCCCGGTGCCGCGACCTCTCGGTTCCGGTACGGCGAACCACCCGTCGCGACGCAGCCGGGGACGCACGACGATGAGCCGTAGCCTCGATGCATCCGACGGCTGACCCCCGGAAAGGGCAGACATGACACCCGCCGCAGCACCGATCCGCGCCGTCGTCGTGGGCACCGGCTCGCGCGCCCAGATGTACACCACCGCGCTCGCCCGGCGCCCGGGCCTGCGGGTGGCGGCGCTGTGCGACCCCAACCCGGTGCGGATAGCCCACCACCAGCGGCTCCTGAAGGACGCGGGCGAGCCGGAGGCGGCGGCCTGGGCGCCGGAGGAGTTCGGGGCACGGCTGCGCACCGAAGGCATCGAGGAGGTGGTCGTCACCACCGTCGACGCCCTGCACGACGCGTACATCGTGCCCGCGCTGGAAGCGGGCTGCCGGGTGGTGACGGAGAAGCCGATGACGACCGACGCGGGCCGCTGCCGGCGCATCCTGCGCACCGTCGAGGCCACCGGCGGTGAGCTGGCCGTGGCGTTCAACTACCGCTTCAACCCGGTGCACGAGGAGGTGCGCAGGCAACTGGCCGCCGGCGCGATCGGCGAGGTGCTGTCCGTCCACTTCGAGTGGCTGCTCGACGTCCGGCACGGCGCCGACTACTTCCGCCGCTGGCACCGCCAGAAGTACCTCAGCGGCGGGCTGATGGTGCACAAGGCGAGCCACCACTTCGACCTCGTCAACTGGTGGCTCGGCGCCCGCCCGCAGCACGTGTGCGGCTACGGCCGGCTTGCCTTCTACGGCCGCGAGGCGGGCGAGCGCACCGGCTACCGGCGCGACTACGAGCGCGCCCACGGAGCCGACGAGGCCAGGGGCGACCCCTTCGCACTGCCCCTGACCGAGGGCGACGAGCTGCGCTCGCTCTACCTCGACGCCGAGCCGCACGACGGGTACGTGCGCGACCGCAACGTCTTCGGCGACGGCATCACCATCGAGGACGACATGGCGGTGCTGGTGCGCTACGACACCGGCGCGGCCATGACGTACCACCTGACCGCCTACTCCCCGTGGGAGGGCTACCGGGTGGCGTTCAACGGCACCGGCGGCAGGCTGGAACTGGAGGTCGAGGAGAGCCGCTGGCAACCGCCGCGGCTGCCGACGGACTCCGGCACGGGCGCCCTCCAGGGCGGCACGCCTGCGGCCCCGCCCGGCGGGCCGCGCATCCTGCTGCGCCCGCTGTGGCGCGAACCGTACGAAGTACCGCTGCCGGATCACGACCCCGCCGGGCACGGCGGCGGCGACGAGCGGATGCTCACCGCTCTGTACGGCCCCGTCCATCCGGCAGCCACGCCCCGCACCGCCGCCGACACCGCCGCCGGCACCGACCCGGGCGACGCCGCGGCGCGGTGCGCCACCGCGGTCGACGGTGCGCTCGCGCTCGTCACCGGCCTCGCCGCGAACGAGTCCTTCTCCACCGGCGCCCGGGTCGTCACCTCCGATCTGGTCCCGATACCGCAAGGCTGAGCCGGAGGGGTGGTCGTGACGCGTCGGCGCGGGCCCGCCACCAAGCCTGTCGCGCGACTGTCAGATCCCCTGGAACAGCACGGGGATCAGCGCGGGCACCGCGGGGACCAGCAGGTAGAGGATGATCCCGGTCGTGGCCTTGCGCGTCGTGACCGGCAGCACGGGAACGGACCAGACCCGGGCTATCGCCGCGTCACGCTCCTCGTGCGGAAGCTCGCTCTCGGACAGTGCGGCGACGTGGGCCTGCTTGACGGCCAGGGCGGAGTGGTAGCCGATCGAGGAGGGGTAGACGATCACGATGATGTCCACGAGCATCACCGCCAGCACCAGGAAGACCATCCACGGCGCGGCCGGCAGCCAGACCATGAAGACGATGAGCAGGCCGACCAGATGGGCCAGGGCGGAGCCGTAGGTCCACAGCATGAACTGGCGCAGGGGGCGCAGTCCGTGGAAGCCGTCGCTGTCGAACCGCATGTTCGGGGTCACCCCGAAGCCGAGCGCCGCGGACCGGTACAGGTAGACGGTGAAGACAACGCCCATGAACAGTTGCTTGGCCAGGAAGTAGAAGGCGTAGGTGCCCGCCGCGCATAAGGCGATCGCCAGCTCGGGATGGGTGTGCCAGTTGGCCCACCAGCCGGCGTAGACCTCGGAGCGCCACACCGAGTCGGGGAGGCTGGTCGGGTTCCAGGTCTCCATGAGCCCGTTGTCGTCGACGAAGGCGTACAGGGAGGCCGTGCCGATCGCCATGACGACCACGATGGCCAGCGAGGTGTCCCGGCGGCCGAGGACACCGAACCACGCGTTGGTCCTGCGGACCAGCCGGTTGAGACGGCGGATCCGTTCGGGAGACAGCCGCGCCGCGCCTCCGTTCCGCTCGTTCATCCGCACGAAGTTGCCGATGGCCTGGACTTGCTGGCAACAGAAGACGGGCGTGACGAAGATGACCGCCAGCACCACCAGGCCGGCCAGGTCCTGGAGCAGGGACAGACTGATCTCGCTCAGTGCGGCGTCGTCGGAGAACAGGTAGTCCAGGGCCCACCGCTTGTCCGTGCCGGCCGGAGCCCCCAGCACTCCGTCGGCCTCGGCCAGGGCCAGCAGTACGACCGAGGCCGCCAGGCTGATCAGCAGGATCTTGGTCTTGGCCGTGAGGCGCAGGTACAGCAGGCGGAGTAACGCGCGAGCCGCCCTCCGGTAAGGCCGCGGCACTCTGCGCAGCCGGCGCATCGCCCATCGGACACCTATGGGTGCGGAGGACTGGAAGACGCCCCCGATCCGCTGCGGTTCCAAGTCCTCGAGCTGCGCCATCCCCGCCCCCCTGGGGTGTGGTTGTCGTCCTGCCTTTGTACTGGGTACGCGGGGGATTTGCCTACGGTTGACGGACTTACAGGTTGTCGACGTAGAAGTCGGTGAGCCGGTCGACGGCGGCGTCGACGTACTCGGGCTCGTCGTACATCTCGTAGTGGCCGGCGCCGTCGATCACCATGAGGTCGACCGGGTGGGGAGCCAGCTTCCACAACTGCATGCCGGCGTCGTAGCTGCCGGTGTTGCCGATGCGGCCGGCGAGGATGACCTGGAGTGGCTGCGTCATGAGCTGGTCGACCAGGTGGAACGCGTCGTAGCCCAGCAGCAGCGAGTCGCCGCGCGAGAGGCGGCGGTTGGTGGAGTGCTCGTTCCCGCCGCGCTCGGTGCGGTAGAAGGTGATCGCCTGGGTGGTGTCGACATCGGTCAGACCGGCCGCTGCGGCTTCCTCCAGGGTGTCGGGCAGCCAGTTCACGCGGGTGAGCTCGCCCGAGCGGGACTCCTCGACGCGCGCGTCGGCGAGGGCGTCCAGTGCGGCGGCCGGCCCGTCGGACTGGAAGCTGCGGAACGAGGTACCCATGTTGCCGGGGACGACCGTGCCGACCGCCTTGATGCGGTGGTCGGTGCGGGCCGTGTGTACGGCGTAGCCGCCGCCGGCGCAGATGCCGAGGACGCCGATGCGCCGCGGGTCGACGCCGGGTGTCGTGACGAGTGCGTCGATGGCGTAGGAGATGTCCTCACCACGGCGGTAGGGGTCTTCGAGGTCGCGTGGCTCGCCGCCGCTCTGCCCCTGGTGGGCGGGGTCGAAGACGAGCGCCGCGATGCCGCGGGCGGCGAGGCGGGACGCGTAGGTGGCGCCGATCTGCTCCTTCACGCTGCTGCCGGGAGTGGAGAGCACCACGGTGCGCAGCGGCGCGTCGGCGTCGGCGTCGTCGGGCAGGTGGAGGTGGGCCGCGAGCTCGATCGGTCCGCGCGGGATCGTGAGGTGCCGAAGCATGGATGGCGCCTTTCGTGAGGTTGTGGTTCCCTGGCTGCCCAGTACAGAACCGCTACTAGTACAGCATGGAACTAATACAGAACCGTACCACTTGGATGGGGTGCTTGCATGACGGTCGACGGGGCGCAGCTATGGACGCTGAACCAGCGGCTGCTGAGCGTCGTCATGGATGCCTGCGCGGAAGAGCTGGCCGCGCTCGGGCTGGAGACGAAGGAGTTCTTCGTCCTGGCGGAGGTGGCCGCGTCGCCGTACCCGGCGGAGATCGCGGCGGCACTGCTGCTGCCCAGGGCGAGCGTGACGGTCTACGTCCGCAACCTCGTCGCCAAGGGGCTCATCCGGCGCGAGATCGAAGAAGCGGACCTGCGGCGTCACCGGCTCGTGCTGACCACGGAGGGTGCGGAGGTACGGGACCGCGCGCTTGCGGCCCTCGCGGCGGAGTACGACCGCAGGCTGGCGCGGATCACTCCGCGGGACCGTGGCGAGCTGAAGCGCATCCTCCAGGAGATGCTCGCCTCACCCGCATGAGGCCGGGTGCGAGGGGGTGAGGGTCCAGCACCGCAGACATCCGATCTCATCCGCGCCAGGGGCTGTTCGGCCCCCTGCGTTCTCGCTACGCTCCCGAAACACCTCCGATGTATCCGGGTGTGGGGAGCAGCCAGATGGGCAGACGCACCGTGATCGGGCTGAGCATGCTTGCGCTGTGCGCGGGACTCACCATCCCCTCAGCCGCCGTCGATACCTCACCGTCATCCGACGTCCCGGCCGCGCATGCCGCGGCGGCCGGGTCCGACCGCGGTTCCGTTCTCTGGTACGACGAGCCCGCCCCGGACACGCACGACGGCTGGGAGCAGCGGTCGCTGCCGATCGGCAACGGTGCGATGGGCGCGTCGGTGTTCGGCGGGGTCGAGGCCGAACGCCTGCAGTTCAACGAGAAGACGCTGTGGACCGGCGGGCCGGGCGTGTCCGACTACAACTTCGGCAACTGGGACGAGCCCCGGCCGGGCGCGCTGGAGGAGGTCAGGCAGCGGATCCGGGACGAGGGCCAGGTGTCCCCGGAGTACGTGCGGGACATGCTCGGCCACGCGTCCGACTCGCCCCGGCACCGCCGCTTCGGGGCCTACCAGAGCTTCGGCGACCTGCGGCTCGACTTCCCCGACCAGGCGGCGCCGGTGACCGAGTACCGCCGGGAGCTGGACATCGGCCGAGGCGTCGCCGGGGTCTCCTACCGGTCGGGCGACGTGCGGTTCACCCGCGAGTACTTCGCCACCGCGGCAGACGACGTCGTCGTCGCCCGCATCCGCGCCGACCGACCCGGTCAGGTGGACCTCACCTCCCGGATCGGCGTCCCGCCCAACCGGACGAGCGCGGCCCGCGCCGACGACGGGCGGATCACCGTCAGCGGCGCGCTCGACAGCAACGGCCTGGCGTACGAGGCCCAGCTTCAGGTGCTCAACGAGGGCGGCTCGCGCACCGACGGGGCCGACGGCACGGTGCGCGTGCGTGACGCCGACGAGGTGACACTCGTGCTGGCGGCCGGCACCGACTACGCCGCCGACTACCCCGACTACCGGGGCGAGGACCCGCACGACCGGGTCACCGAGCTGGCCGACGACGCGGCGGCCAAGGGCTACGGCGCGCTGCTGCGCGACCACGAGGCCGACCACGCCGAGCTGTTCGACCGGGTCACGCTCGACCTCGGCGGAGAGATGCCCGACGTGCCGACCGACGAGCTGCTTAGCCGGTACGGCGAGGGGCCGGAGGCCGCCGACCGCGCGCTGGAGGAGCTGTTCTTCCGCTACGGCCGCTACCTCCTGGCCGCCTCCTCCCGCCCGGGCTCCCTGCCCGCGAACCTCCAGGGCGTGTGGAACGACATGGAGGCCCCGCCCTGGCAGGCCGACTACCACCTCAACATCAACCTGCAGATGAACTACTGGCCGGCCGACGTCGCCAACCTGGCCGAGACCGCCGAGCCGTTGTCCGACTACGTCGACGGTCTGCGGGAGCCCGGGCGGGTGACGGCGAAGCAGATGTTCGGGGTCGGACGGGGATGGGTCGCCCACCACGCCGCCAACATCTACGGGCACACCGGCGCCTGGGACCACCCGGCGTACTTCTTCCCCGAGTCCGGCGCCTGGCTCGCGGACCAGCTCTACGACCGCTACCGCTTCACCCTCGACGAGGACTACCTCACCGAGGTCGCCTATCCGGTGATGAAGGAGGCGGCGCAGTTCTGGATCGGGAACCTGCGCACCGACCCGTCCGACGGCACCCTCGTCGCCACCCCCAGCCGCTCCCCGGAGATCGGCCCGGCGACCGCCGGCGCGTCGATGTCCCAGCAGATCCTCTGGCACCTCTTCACGGACACGGCGGAAGCCGCCGCCAAGACCGGCGACAAGGTCTTCGCCAGGAAGGCGAAGACCGTCCTGCGCAAGCTGGACCCGGGTCTGCGGGTCGGCTCGTGGGGGCAGTTGCAGGAGTGGAAGGCCGACTGGGACGACCCGGACGAGCACCACCGGCACGTCTCGCACCTGTTCGCCGTCCACCCCGGCAGGCAGATCTCTCCGACCACCACGCCGGCCCTCGCCGAGGCCGCCAAGGTCTCGCTGAACGCCCGCGGAGACGACGGCACCGGATGGAGCAAGGCTTGGAAGATCAACTTCTGGGCGCGGCTGCTCGACGGCGACCGCGCGCACAAGCTGCTCACCCAGCAGCTTGAGACCAGCACGCTCCCCAACCTCTGGGACACGCACCCGCCCTACCAGATCGACGGCAACTTCGGCGCCACCGCCGGGATCGCCGAAATGCTGCTGCAGAGCCACCTCGGCACGATCGACCTCCTGCCCGCTCTGCCGAGTGCCTGGGAGGACGGGAGCGTGGACGGGCTGAAGGCCCGCGGTGCGTTCACCGTGGGGGCGACGTGGCGCTCGGGCGACCCCGCGGAGATCCGGCTCGCCTCGGCCAAGGGCGGGGAGGCCGTGCTGCGCCACGAGGCGTTCCGCGGAGAGGTCCGGGTCTACCGCGACAACGGCAGGCCCGCCCGCTTCTCCACCGACGGTGACGCCCTCACGCTGCCGACGAGAGCGGGGGCGACGTACCGCATCGTCCCGCGGGCCCCGAAATGACGCCTGACGTCCCGTAGCCGAGGCTGATGCCGGAGTCGTACGGTCAGCCGCGGGACTCGGGGCCCTCGTGCCGCGGCTCGTCGGCCAGCTCGCGTTGGGCGATCCTGAACGCCTTGTTGGCGGCGGGGACGCCGCAGTAGACGGCCGTCTGCAGCAGTGCAGCGCCGATCTCCTGGTCGTGGAGACCGTTGGTGCGGGCGGCGCGGACGTGCATGGCGAGCTCGTCCCAGTGGCCGTGCGCGGTGAGCGCGGTGAGGGTGATCAGGCTGCGTTCGCGGCGGGTGAGTGTGGGGTCGGCCCAGACCTCGGCCCACGCGTAGCGGGAGATGAAGTCCTGGAAGCGGGCGGTGAAGGCGGTCGTCCCGGCCTGGGCGCGGTCGACGTGTGCGTCGCCGAGGACGGCCCGGCGTACGGTCGTGCCGTTGCCCTCGTCGTGCCCGAAGTGGGTGCGCAGGGCGGCGAGCACGGCACGGGGGCGCTCGGCCGGGGCGAGGTGGGAGGCGCCGGGGAGTTCGGTGAGGGTGGCGCCGGGGATGGCGTCGGCGAGTTCGCGGCTGTGCGCCGGTGGGGTCACGGGATCCTCCCGGCCGCAGACGACCAGCAGCGGGGCGGCGATCTCGGGCAGGGCCGGGCGCAGGTCGTATGCGGCAAGCGCGTCGCAGCACGCCGCGTAGGCGGCGGGATCGGCGGCGCGGAGGTCGGCGAGGAGCCGCGGGTGGGTGAAGCCGGGGGTGAACCAGCGGGTGGCCGCGGTCTCCGCGACCGGTCCCGTGCCTGCGCGGCGGACCAGGGCGGCTCGCTCGCGCCACTGCTCGGGGGCGGAGAACCGGGCTGAGGAGGAGACGACGGCCAGGCGGTCGACGCGCTCGGGGTGGTGGGCGGCCAGATGCAGGCCGATGGCGCCGCCGAGGGAGACCCCGGCGTAGCAGAAGCGGTCGAGGCCCAGGCCGTCGGCCAGCTCCAGCACCCGGTCGGCGAGGTCGGCGACGGTGGCGCCGGGGGAGACCAGACGGGCCGGGGAAGCGCCGTGTCCCGGCAGGTCCCAGCGCACCACGCGCCGGGCAGCGGTCAGCCCGGGCGCCACGTCGTCCCACAGCGCGGTGGAGGTGCCCAGGGAGTTGCCCAGCAGGAGGGCCGGCGCGGCGGGCGGACCCTCGACGGTGTGGTGCAGCAGATCGCCGGTCATCGGAAGAGGTTCCTTACGGGATCACGTGCGGTGCAGGGTGCAGGGGCCACGGTGCGTCACACGAACTCCAGGAAGACCGTCTCGGCGGCGCCTTGCAGACGGATGTCGAAACGGTAGCCGCGGTTGTCTCCCGCGACGGCGATCAGCGTGGCGCGCCGCTGCCGCGGGAGCGCGGCGAGCAGCGGGTCTGCCGCGTGCGCCGCGGTGTCCTCGGGGAAGTAGAGGCGGGTGTAGAGGTGGTGGAGCAGCCCGCGGGCGAAGACGCACACGCTCAGGTACGGGGCGCTGCCGCCGCGCGCGCCGGGGCGCAGGGTGCGCGCGGCCCAGCGGCCGCCGCGGTCGGTGGCGACGCGGCCGAAGCCGGTGAAGTCCACCCCGTTGCGGCCGGGGAAGCCGCCGGTGGTCTCGTCGCGGCGCATGGAGCCGGAGGTCCGCGGCACGCGCCCGGCCGGGTCGGGGCCCCAGAGCTCCAGCAGCGCGTCGGATACGGGGGTGCCCTCGCCGTCGTAGACGCAGCCGTGCACCGTGATGCGGTCCGGATGGCCGGCCGGGGCGATGTCCGGGCCGCCGGGGTAGGGCAGGGCGTAGCCGTAGAACGGGCCCACGGTCTGCGACGCGGTGGGAGGCAGGGGATGCCGGGGCTGCGTCATCGGTTGCCGCCCTCCTCGATCCAGGTGGCGGCCGGGCCGTCGAGGACGATGTCCCAGCGGTAGCCCAGGGACAGTTCGGGCTCCGAGAGCGCGTGGTCGTAGGTGGCCACCAGCCGCTGCCGGGCGTCGTCGTCGGTGACGGACTGCAGGATCGGGTCGTAGGGGAAGAGCGGGTCGCCCGGGAAGTACATCTGGGTCACCAGGCGCTGCAGGAACGCGGCGCCGAAGAGCGAGAAGTGGATGTGGGCGGGCCGCCAGGCGTTCGTGTGGTTGCGCCACGGGTACGCGCCGGGCTTGACGGTGGTGAACCGCCAGCGTCCCTCGTCGTCGGTCAGCGTGCGCCCGACGCCGGTGAAGTGGGGATCGAGCGGCGCGGGGTGCCGGTCTCGCTGATGCGCGTACCGGCCGGAGGCGTTGGCCTGCCAGATCTCGACCAACTGGCCGCGCACCGGCCGCCCGGCGCGGTCCAGCAGCCGTCCTTCGACGGTGATGCGCTCGCCCAGTGGCTCGCCCCGGTGCTGCACGGTCAGGTCGTTGTCGTGCTCGGTGACGTCGCTGACGCCGAAGGCGGGGGAGGACAGCTCGACAGCCTCCGGGTCGCGGTCGGCGGGCACCGGGATCGGTGACTGCTCCGGGTGGCGCAGCACGGTGGAGCGGTACGGGCGATACGCCCGGTCGGGGTGGTGGACGGCGGGGACTCCGTCCGCGCGCCGCTTGGCGTACGCGTCGTGTGCGGCCGCGATCTCACGGTCCACTTCCTGCTGGCTGAGCGGCATGCCGGCGTCGCCTCCTTCGTCTCGGTGGGCCGGTGACACGGGTGTTCAGCGCTCCGGCACGGGGGCCGGCCCCTGTCCGGCCCCGATGCACGGCGACGCCACGCCCGTACCCGCATCGGCCGCCGCCATGTGATGTCCGCCTTGGCACGCGAAGCCGTGCGCTCCCGTGTTGCCCATGCGCGTGCTCACCGCTCCTCTCCGGGCAGGAGCAGCCCCGTGTAGTTGACTGCGAGTTCGGCCGCCGCGTGCGGCGAGGTCGCGATCCGTTCGAGCTGGGAGAGCTGCAGCCGGGTGTCGAACTCCGACTGTTCGGGGGCGCGGTGCAGCGTGCTGGTCATGAAGTGCGAGAAGTGCTCGGCCCGCCACACGCGGCGCAGGCACGTGTCGGAGTACGCGTCGAGCAGGTCGGCCGAGCCGGTGTCCTTCAGGTGGGCGAAGGCGCGGGCGAGGACGACCACGTCGGCGGCGGCGAGGTTGAGGCCCTTGGCGCCGGTGGGCGGGACGATGTGGGCGGCGTCGCCGGCCAGCAGGACGCGACCGTGGCGCATCGGCTCGGTGACGGAGCTGCGCATCGGGAGCACTGCCCTGGCGATGATCGGGCCGCGGTTCAGCCGCCGGGCACCATCGGCGGCGAAGCGGGCGTCGAGCTCGTCCCAGATCTGCTCGTCTGGCAGCGCTTCCGGGTCGGTGCCGTTCGGCACCTGCAGATACAGCCGGCTCATCTGCGCCGAGCGCATGCTGGCCAGGGCGAAGCCGCGTTCCGAATGGGCGTAGACGAGCTCGTCATAGGCGGGGGGAGCGTCGGCCAGGATGCCGAACCACGAGTAGGCGTAGCCGCGCTCGTACGTGGACAGCGCGCCCTGGGGCGCCGCGTACCGGGTCACCCCGTGGTAACCGTCGCAGCCGACCGCCCAGTCACAGGCCAGGGTGTGCTCGCGGCCCGCCCGGGTGTAGCGGATGACGGGGCGTTCGGTGTCCGCATCCTCGACCGCCCGCACCTCGGCCTCGAAGAGCAGCGGCGGTCCTTCCTTCGCCTGGAGCGCGATCAGGTCCTTGACCACTTCGGTCTGGGCATAGACCCAGACCCGCCGGCCGCCGGTCAGCGAGGGGAAGTCGATGCGGTGGCCGCGGCGGGCGAAGCGCAGCTCGACGCCGTCGTGCGGCATCCCCTCACGCTCCAGCCGGTCCGCCGCGCCTGCCGCGCGCAGCGCGTCCACCGTGCCCTGCTCCAGGACGCCGGCGCGCTGGCGGTGCTCGACGTAGTCGCGATCCCTGCTCTCCAGCACCACGCAGTCGACGCCGTGCACCTGCAGTTGCCGGGCCAGCAGCAGCCCTGCCGGACCCGCGCCGACGATGCCCACCTGGGTGCGGCTCGGGTGAGACATCCTCACCGCCCTTCGGCTCGGTCGTGCCCGCGGCCCGGAATCGCCGGACATGTACCTCGCGCCCACGTCACCGGTGTTCACCAGGTGAATAATTGTTCACTGCTTCCCGCAGTTTGGGCTCCGCCTGCGCCCGTGTCAACGGTCGTGAAACAGGCCCTTCGCCCGGGTGGACCGCCCTTGCCCGTAGCGTGTTCCCGACCCGCCACGAGCACGGAGAGCCCATGCCGCCGCCACACACCGCGACAGCGCCGCACGCCGGCTCGCCCCCGGCCGAAGCGGTCGAACCCCTGATGCGCGGCATCGCCGTGCTGCGCCGGCTCACCGACAGCGACGGCGGGCTGAGCCTGCCGGAGCTGGAGCGTGCGACAGGACTGGTCCGCTCCACCCTCGACCGGATCACCGGGACCCTCGCCTGGCTCGGGTATCTGGGCGTGGACGGCCGGGACGTCCATCTCGCCCCGCGGCTGCTGGAGCTGGGCAACGCGTACCTCGCGGCGCTGCGGCTGCCGGACCTCCTGGGTCCGTGCGCCCGCGAACTGGCCCGCGAGCTGGACGAGTCCGTCTCCCTCGCGGTGCCCGACGGCGACGGCATCCGGTTCATCCACCAGACCACCCGCCGCCGCGCTCTGTCCGTCAGCTTCTGTGTCGGGGACCTGTTGCCGGCCGAGTGCGCCGCGCCCGGCCTCCTGACCGCTGCCGACTGGAGCGAACGCGACTGGGCGCACTGGCGTCGCCGACGATCCGCCGATCCGCTGGCCCGCGGCTTTCCCGCGCTCCCGCCGCGGGAGGCCGGGCAGTTGGCCACGCAGGCGGAGTTCGCCGCCCGGGCGCGCCGGGCGGGTGAGCAGGGCTGGGCGCTGGACGACCAGCTCGTCGAGCCGGGCCTGGTGGCGCTCTCCGTACCCGTACGCGATCCGGCCGGCGGCCTGGCCTGCGTCGCCAGCCTGGTCAGTCACACCAGCAGGCACAGCGCCGAGGACCTGCACCGGCTGCACCACCCCGCGCTGCGCGCCGCGGTGGGCGAGATGCAGCGACGGCTGCGCGAGGCTCCACACCCCGAGCCCGCTCCCGAAGGCCCGCGGCGGGCGCCCGCACTCGCCGTTGCCAAGCGGGAGCTCGGCCGGGGCTTCGTCGAGTCGATGGCCCGCGGCCTCACCGTCCTGACCGCCTTCGGAGCGGGGCGCGAGGAGCTCACGCTCGCCGCGGTGGCCCGGTCGACCGGGCTGGCCCGGGCCACGGCACGTCGTGCCCTGCTCACGCTTGCGCACCTGGGATACGTGGTGGACGACGCCGGGGTCTTCCGGCTCACCCCCCGTGTGCTGTCACTCGGCTATCCGCCGCTGTCCCGCCTGACGCTGCCTCAGCTCGCCCAGCCCCATCTGGCCGCGCTCACCGAGCGGGTGCACGACTCCACCTCCGTGGCGGTCCTCGACGGAGACGACGTGCGCTACACCGCCCGGAAGGCGACGAAGCGAATCATGAGTGTGGAGATCACCGTCGGGACCCGCTTCCCCGCCTACGCCACCTCGATGGGCCGGGTGCTGCTCGCGGGGCTTCCCGAGGTGGAGCGCCTCGCCTACCTGGACCGCGCCGACATCAAGGCCCTCACCCGGCACACCGTGACCGACCGCGAGAAGCTGGCGGCGCTGCTGGACCGGGTGGCCGAAACGGGATACGCACTGGTGGACGAGGAACTGGAGGAGGGGGTGCGGTCGATGGCAGTCCCGGTCGCGGACGGCTCCGGCCGTGCGGTCGCCGCCGTCAACGTCGCGATGCACACCGGCCGTCGCAGCATGGAGGAGTGCGTCACACAGATACTTCCGGAGCTGCGGGCCGCGGCCGACGCGATCACCGCAGACCTGCGCATCGCCGGACGGTTCGCCCGCGTCTCGGCCACGTGAGCAGCCGCGAGTGTTCGCAGGGTGAATATTTTTTCGCCAATCTCGTGTAGTCGACAGAGGAGCTTGGCCGAAAGTTTCGATCTGGATTACGAGACTCCTGGGGGCGTCGCAACGACTGACCGCCGGGAATTCCCTCTCACTTGCGACATGGGAAACATGTCAACGATTAACGGATGAAGGTGGATGAAGGGCATGCTCGAAGCGGTTTCAGCGCGGTCCGGAAACGCATCGCGTTCAAGGATGGGGTCGTTGACCGCCCACATGACCCTCCCTAGCGTCGGCCTCATCTCCGGGCCACCGACAACCGCCGGCCGGCTCACCGAAGGCGTGAGAAGGGGTGACAGTGATGACAGGTTCGTCTGTCCGACACCGAACGAGGTCAAGGGGACGGTTCTCGATCCGTAACGCCCGCGTCGTGCGAGCCGTGTTGGCGACCGCCGCCGCAGCCCTCATGCTTGGCATGGCCGCGACAGGCACGGCGAGCGCCCGAGGCGATACCGCCCAGACGGGCCGCGAGGCCGAGGTCGCCACCGCGAGCGGCCACGCTTCCTCGCGGGCGCTCCAGAACGACATGGGCTTCATCGGCTGTTCCATGGCGGAGAACGTCGCGCAGGGCTATCGCGCGGTCGGCGGGACGCGGATGTGGGGCCCGTACGGGACGGGCGGCATGGTCGTCCAGGCGTGGACCGACCCCGACTCCAGCGCCTGGCAGTCGTTCGACCGGCAGAAGAGCCAGTTCGGGACCCCCACGGCCGTGTGGGTGCAGATCTGCGTCTTCGCCCAGAACGGCGCCACCTACGACGAGGTGAAGCGACTCATCGCCAACGCGCGCCAGCACACCTCGCCCGGCGCGACGATCTACATCACCGGCCAGCCGCTCTACGACCAGGGCCAGACGTGCTTCCTGGCGGGCCCCGACGGCCCGCAGCTCACCGACAGCCTCGCCCGGCAGGCGGCCGCCGACCCGACCCAGAACGTCATCTACCCGGGCTCGTTCCACCTCGCGAGCAGCGAGGTCGCTGACGGCTGCCACGCCAACACCGCGGGCCAGCAGTCGCTCGGCAGGCAGGCCCAGGCGTTCTGGAACTGACCTTCCTTCACCTCGTGCACGCTGCTCGGCCGCGGAGGCCGTGCGGCAGACGACTGCCGAACCGGCGGGGGCGGTCCCGGAGGGCCGTCCCTGCGTCGTGGCCAGGCGGCGGGGAGCCTATCCGGTGAACGTGGGGGTGCGGTGGAGGTTGTCGGCCGGTACGACGCGCAGGTCCGCTTCGATCCGGGCGGCCGTCGCCAGCAGATGAGGGACCAGGTCCCGTCGGATGGACTCCACGGAGTTCCGGCTGGCGTGCACCGGGATGTTGATGGCGGCCACGACCTTTCCGTTGCGGTCGCGTACCGGGGCGGCGACCGATCGCAGACCTTCCTCGAGTTCCTGGTCGACGATGGCGTAGCCCTGGTCCCGTACGCGGGTGAACTCGGCCCGCAGGCCCGCGGAGGTGGTGATCGTGCGGCTGGTCTGCCTGCGGGGGGTGATCTCCGTCAGGTGACGCTCGATCTCGTTCTCGGGCAGGGCGGCCAGGAGCACGCGGCCGACGGACGTCGTGTACGCCGGAAACCGCGTCCCCACGGTGATCGACACGGTCATGATCCGGCTGGTGGGAACGCGGGCGATGTAGACGACGTCCTCGCCGTCCAGCACGCACATCGAGGAGGACTCGTGGACCTCGGCCACCAGACGCTCCAGATGGGGCTCTGCGATCTGGGGCAGCGCGACGCTGGAGAGGAAGGCGTAGCCGAGTTCCAGCACCCGGGGGCTGAGCCGGAACTGCCGCCCGTCGGTGTGCACGTAGCCGAGGTCCACCAGGGTCAGCAGGAACCGGCGGGCGGCGGCGCGGGTGAGGTTGCAGGCCCTGGCCACCTCGCTCAGGGTCATCTGCGGGTGCCCGGCGTCGAACGCCCGGATGACCGCGAGGCCGCGTTCCAGCGACTGGACGTGGTGCGGTTCCCGCGCCGGGTCCGTCATCGGGCCTTCCTCCCTGTCGTGGCTGAAGCGCCAGCTTAGCGGCGGGGTTGCGGCACCCCCTGCCGGAGATGTATCGCAGCGTGCCGGCCCTGCGCGTGGCGTGGCCCCGCCGCCGTGAGCCGGGGGCGTTGCCCCGGGCCCGAGGGGAGCAGCGGTGGCCGGGCCGGGCTCACGCGGAGGGATCGGTGCCGGCCCCGCCGGTGAGGGCGCGCAGTGCGGCCAGTTCCTCGATGGTGGGGGCGGGGGTCGGTCTGACGGGATCGGCGGTACGCAACGGCCAGCCGGTCTGCGCACGTACCTGCTCGGCGTCGATCCCCGGATGGGTACGGGTGAGGGTCAGCTCGCAGGTGTCGGGATCGGGCTGGAGGATGCCCAGGTCGGTGACGATCAGCGTGGGGCCCCGGCCCTTCAGGCCCAGCCGTCGCCGGTCTTCCGGAGTCCGGCCGTAACCGACGGAGGTGACGAAGTCGACCTGCTCGACAAAGGTGCGCCGGGTGTGTTCGGCGATGACGAACACCTGCGTGCAGGATGCGGCGATCTCCGGTGCGCCGCCGGCGCCGGGCAGCCGGACCGTGGGGTCGTCGTAGTCGGAGCCGATGACGGTGGTGTTGATGTTGCCGTACCGGTCGATCTGCGCACAGCCCAGGAAGCCGATGTCGATACGGCCGGGCTGCAGCCAGTAGTTGAAGATCTCGGGCACCGACACGACCGCGTCGGCGGTCTCGGCCAGCATGCCGTCGCCGATCGACAGCGGGAGCCGCGCGGGCTTGGAGCCGATGGTTCCGGACTCGTAGATCAGCACCAGGCCCGGGGCATGGAGGGCGCGGGCGAGGTTGGCGGCAGTGCTGGGGCGGCCGATGCCGACGAAGCAGCGGGCGCCGTCGGGCAGCTCCCGGGCGGCCGCAACGGACATCATCTCCTCGGCCGTCCAGTCCACCGCCCCGGTGGGGCGGAGCACGGGCTCATCGAGCGTCATCGCGGGGCTCCTGTCCGCGCAGGGTCCGCGTGGACGATGTCGTCGAGCCAGGCGGTGAACGCCTCACGGCTGCGGCTGACGTCGTCCCAGCCGCGGTAGTAGGCGTTGTCCCGGTCGCTGTGGCCGTCCGCGTAGGACGGATGTGCGCCACCGGGGACCTCGGCGACCATCGTCACGGTCCAGTGCGGAAGGACGACGGCTCCCGGCCGCGGCCGAAGCTCGTCGACGATCCTCTCCACGGTCACCAGGGAGCGCCTGGATGCCAGGACGACCTCCTTGTGCACCCCCGTGATTCCCCAGAACTGCACATTGCCCCGCCGGTCGGCGTGCTGGGCGTGCACGATGCCCACGTCGGGGTTGAGCGCGGCCACCGCGGTCAGCCGCTCACCGCTGAACGGGCAGACGATGGGTCTGATCGTGGAGGTCCGGCCGACGAGGTCGGTGCCGGCGTAGCCGCGCAGCACGGCGAACGGCAGCCCCGAGGCCCCGGCGACGTAGCGGTTGGCCATCCCCGCGTGACTGTGCTCTTCCAACTCGAGCGGAGCAGGCCAGGCGTTCTGGACGGCGTCACGGAACCGGTGCAGCGATCCCACGCCCGGGTTGCCCGCCCAGGAGAAGACCAGCTTGCGGGCGCATCCGGCCCCGATCATCTGGTCGTAGACGATGTCCGGCGTCATCCGGGCGAGAGTGAGCTCGCGCCGCCGCTGACGGATGATCTCCTGCCCGGCGGCCACCGGGATCAGGTGAGTGAACCCTTCCAGCGCCACGGTGTCGCCGTCGTGGACAAGTGTCCTCACCGCGTCTCCGAGAGCGGTGATCACCGCCATCCGTCCACCTCCCGTGCGCTATACGTACGAAAGTTCGCTACTTGCACAGGTTATGCGGCTGATCAGCCACCCGTCAAACCTGTGCGCGAGAACGGAGTGGGCTGGCCGGAGTGAGTGAGGAGTAACGCCTCCTGTGTCGCCTGTTGACCGGAGCCTGGCGGCGCTCTACGTTCTGCATGAGAACTCTCGTACGTATAGTGCACAACCACGTGAGCATTGTTGTTGGGCGAGGTATCCCTCCGGGAGGATTCATGCGTCGCTTCGTCACCGGCCTCGCGGTAGCCGCGACTCTCGTGGCTGCCGCGGCCTGCGGTTCCTCGGCAGACGAGGGATCCGAAGACGGGACCACCGGCGTCAAGGTGGGCGTCATTCCGATCGTCGACGTCGCACCGATCTACCTGGGCGAGAAGAAGGGGTTCTTCAAGAGCCGCGGTATCGAACTGACCCTGGAGGCCGGCCAGGGCGGTGCGGCGATCGTTCCCGGTGTCGTCAGCGGCCAGTTCCAGTTCGGCTTCAGCAACACCACCTCGCTGATGGTCGCGCAGAACCAGAACATCCCGGTTCAGGGCGTGGTCAACGGAGTCGCCTCGACCGGCAAGCAGGGCGAGGACTTCGGCGCCATCATGGTGTCCGAGGACAGCCCGATCCGGTCGGCCGGGGACCTGGCCGGCAAGAAGGTCGCCGTCAACACCCTGAAGAACATCGGCGACACGTCGGTGCGCGAATCAGTCCGCAAGGCCGGCGGCGACCCGGAGGGCGTCGAGTTCACCGAGATCGGTTTCCCGCAGATGCCCGCCGCGCTCGCCAACGGGGACGTCGACGCGGCCTGGGTCGTCGAACCCGCACAGGCGGCGATCAAGGCCGAGGGCGGCCGGGTCATCGCGTCCAACTATGTCGACGTCGCCCCCGATCTGACCGTGGCCATGTACTTCACCTCACAGAAGCTGGCCGAGGAGAACCCGGAACTGGTGGCCGAGTTCACCGCGGCCATGAAGGAATCGCTCGCCTACGCCGACGCCCACCCCGACGAGGTCCGCCAGATCCTCACCACGTACACCGAGATCGACGGCAAGATCCTGGACGGGATGATCCTGCCCAAGTGGCCCGCAGAACCCGACAAGGCTTCCCTTGAGCGCCTCGCCGAGCTCGGAGTGGCGGACGGCGTCCTGACGGAGGCCCCCGACATGGGCAAGCTGGTGCCATGACGGCAACGACCGACACCGGTGCCGCTGATCCGAAGGCCGGCCCCGGCACCGGTGCCCGCCCCGCCGCCGGCCGGCGGCGGTCCACCTGGCAGCTCGGCACGGCCGGTCTCGCCGGCTTCTTCACCGCCCTGGAGATCCTGCCCAGAGCCGGTCTGGTGTCCGCAGACCATCTCCCGCCGACCAGCCGCATCGCCTCCGCGCTCGCCGACGAGGCCACGGAAGCGGAGTTCTGGACCGCGGTCGGAGACACGCTGACCAGTTGGATCACGGGCCTGCTGATCGCCGTCTGCGCCGCCGTCGTCATCGGCGTCCTCATCTCGGTCGTCCCCTGGGCCCGGGAAGCCACGGCGTCGACGATCGAGTTCCTGAGACCGATCCCTTCGGTGGCACTGATCCCCCTTGCCGTGCTGCTCTACGGAACGGACCTCCGCTCCACCCTGCTGCTGGTGGTGTACGCGGCCTTCTGGCAGGTCCTCATCCAGGTGCTCTACGGGGTGCAGGACGTGGACCCGGTGGCGGACGAGACCGCGCGGTCCTACGGTCTGGGCCGCTGGGCCCGGGTGCGGTACGTCATGTGGCCGACGGCGCTGCCGTACGTCATGACCGGCGTCCGGCTGGCCGCCGCCGTGGCCCTGGCCCTGTCGATCACCGCCGAGCTGATCATCGGTTCGCCCGGCCTGGGCGCCCGGATCGCGGTGGCGCAGACCTCCCAGGCAGTGCCGGACATCTACGCCCTGGTGGTCGTCACCGGTCTGCTGGGCGTGACCATCAACGTCGGCGCGCGGGCGGTCGAACGCCGCGTGCTGGCCTGGCACCAGTCCGTCCGCGGGGAGGTAGTGGCATGACCCGCCTGATCCGGCAGACGGCCTTCCTTCTCGGCCTTCCGGCGGTGCTCGTCACCGTCTGGTGGATCGCCAGCTCCGGGAGCCAGAGCCCGTACTTCCCACCCCTGGAACAGATCCTGACGGCGTTCGGCGACGAGTGGACGGGCGCGCGGCTGGGGGACGATGTCCTGCCCAGTGTCCTCCGGCTGACCGCCGGCTATCTGGCCGCCTGCCTGCTCGGCATCTCCACCGGGCTCCTCATCGGCTCCCGACCGGGGCTTCGGGCGCTGGCCGAGCCGACGCTGGAGTTTCTGCGCGCGATCCCGCCGCCGGTCATGGTCCCGGTGATCATGCTGTTCGCCGGCATCGGCGACGGGATGAAGATCGCCGTCATCGTCTCCGGGAGTGTCTGGCCGATCCTGCTCAACACGGTCGAGGGCGTGCGCGCCGTCGACAGCGTCACCGACGAGGCGACCCGGTCCTACGGCATCACGGGCCCGGCGCGCCTCCGCCATCTGGTGCTGCGCTCCGCGAGCCCGCAGATCTTCGCGGGGATGCGCCAGGCACTGTCGATCGCCATCATCCTCATGGTCATCAGCGAGATGTTCGCCGCCAGCAACGGCCTCGGCTTCAGCATCGTGCAGTTCCAGAGGAGCTTCGCCATACCCGAGATGTGGAGCGGCATCATCGTGCTCGGCCTGCTCGGTGTCGTCCTGTCGATCGTCTTCCGCCTCGCCGAACGCCGCGCCCTGGCCTGGTATCACGGCCTGCGCAGGGCACAGCGCTCGGCATGACCTTCGAAGCCGCCCGCCCGGCGGCCGTACCCGGAAGGGACACAGATGCTTGAGGTGCACGGCCTGAAGAAGGTCTACGAGGGCCAGGGCCGGCGAGTGGAGGCCGTACGCGACCTCACCTTCACCCTCGGCGAAGGCGAGTTCGCCTGTCTGGTCGGACCTTCCGGCTGCGGCAAGACGACCATGCTCAAGTGCGTGGCCGGGCTGCTGCCGCCGACCGCGGGCGAGGTTCTGCTCGACGGCCGGCCGGTGACAGGACCCCCGCCGGGCGTGGCCGTGGTCTTCCAGGAGTACGGCCGCAGTCTGCTGCCCTGGATGAGCGCGTACGACAACGTCGACCTCCCCCTGCGCCACACGAAGGTGCCCAAGGCGCGCCGGCGGGAGCTGGTCCGCGAGTCGCTGGCCGCCGTCGGACTGCCCGATGTGGACAAGGCGTATCCGTGGCAGTTGTCCGGCGGTATGCAGCAACGGGTCGCGATAGCCCGGGCGATCGCCTACCAGCCGCGGGTGCTGCTGATGGACGAGCCGTTCGCCGCCGTCGACGCGCAGACCCGCGCCGAGCTGGAAGACCTCATCCGCGACCTCTGGCACAAGCTCGGGGTGACGATCCTCTTCATCACTCACGACATCGACGAGGCGGTGTACCTCGGCCAGCGGGTGCTGATCCTCTCCTCCTCTCCGACGGTGGTGCGGGAACAACTGCCGATCGGGCTGCCCGGCGAACGCGACCAACTGCACACCCGCGCGGACACCGAGTTCACCCGGCTGCGTACCCACGTGTACGAGCAGATCCAGGCGGCCAAACGCAGCGGGGAGACCACGCCGGCCGGCCTTCGGGGGATGTCCGCGCAAGCGCACTGATCGGGCGACGACTACCGACCGGTTCGCTGGTCGTTGCTTACGACGCGCCACCTGTTGTCGGCCGTGCCGTCGTCCGCGTCCTGGACGGCGAACGCGCCGGCGGCGGTGGAGTTGCCCTGGATGCCGAGCAGCTTTCCGCTGTGCTCGTTGCGGATCTCGTACGTGCCGTCCCCCTGGTCGGCCATCGTCCACCGGTGGTCGGCGGTCCCGTTGTCCGCCCACTGCAGGACGGCCGCGCCGTCCGCCGTGGACATGTCCCGGACGCCGAGCACCTTGCCGCTGTGGGCGTTGCGGAAGCGGACCGCCGCGCCGTCGGGGACCATCTCCCAGTCGTGGTCCGCCGTGCCCGAGTCGTGCCACTGCAGGGCGAGGCCGCCGTCGGCGGTGGACATGTCCTGGATGCCGAGGACGAGGCCGCTGGCGGCGTTGACCAGCCGGACGGTGGCTTCGCCGCCCCGGCCGTCGGTGTTCCAGTAGACGGTGTAGTTGTGGCCGTGTGCGTCGTAGAAGGGACCCAGGTCGACGGCGGAACCGTCGGCCGTGGCGGTGAAGGCGAGCGAGTCGCCGCCGGTCCTGGTGATCGAGGACGTGTCCAGCGACGGGAGGGAGCCGAGCGAGCTGTTTCCGTAGTCGCCGGACAGCACCACCGGGCCGTAGGTGACGGCGGCGACGTCCGCGTCGTCGTTGGCCGGCCGCATGACGACCCGCATGGGCAGGCGGACGGTGACGGTGTCGCCGGAGGTCCAGGAGCGGGTCAGGGCGGCGTAGCTGCCGGGCGCGGTGGCGATGTCCTGCACCGCGCCGTTGACGCTGACGGTGGCCCCCGTGGTCCAGGCGGGGATGCGGACGCGCATCGTCCAGGTCCCGCCGGCGTCGCCGGTGACCCGCAGGGTGGTGGTGTCGCCGACGGGGTACGACGTGGTCTGGGTGACGGTGATCCCGCGCTGCGACCAGTCGAGCACCGAGGGCACGAACAGGTTCACGATCAGCGTGGTGTCGCTGTGGAAGTAGACGGAGTCCATCAGCCTGGTGTGCGTCTCCAGGCCCGTGCCCTGGCAGCACCAGAAGCTCTGGTAGTCGGTGCTCCAGGTGCCGCCGCCCCACGCCGGGCCGACGCCGCGCCGGCCGCCGGGGTTGAGCGGGGTGAAGTAGGTGACGTGGCCGTGGCCGTCGGCCGGGTTCTGCTGGCCGATCATCTGGTTCAGCCAGGCCCGTTCGTAGTAGTCGAACAACTCGGCCCGGCCGGGGTCCAGCGTGAACAGCTCCCGGGTGAGCACGAGCATGTTGTACGTGTTGCAGCTCTCGCAGGTGTCCTCGGCGAGGTGGCCCGCGATGGCGTGGGGCGGGCGGAAGTGCTCCGCCTGGCTGTTGCCGCCGATGACGTAGGTGTGCGCGCCGACGCAGATGTTCCAGGCGTTGGCGGCGATGTCCCGGTAGCGGGTGGTGCCGGTGGCCTTGTACTCCCGGGCGGCGCCGATCCACTTGGGGACCTGGGTGTTGGCGTGCAGCCCGTTGAGCCGGTCCTGGTTGGCGGCCAGCGGGTCGAACACCGCGGCGTGGTCGAACCGCCGGGCGGCGGTCAGCCACCGCGCGTCGCCCGTCTGCCGGTGGAGGTCGGTCAGCACCGCGTTCATGCCGCCGAACTCGGTTCCCAGCATGGCCTGCATCTGCTGCAGGCTCAGCCGGCCGGTGCGCCAGTCGACCCATCCCGCGAGGTTCAGCAGCACATCGCGGGCCCGCGTACTGCCCAGGAGACGCCAGACGTCCAGCAGCCCGGCCAGGGTCTTGTGGATCACGTAGTACGGCACGTTGCCGTTGGTCAGGGTCCGGTCCTCCAGCGCGGTGAAGTCGGACTCGGGGAAGCCGCACAGGTACCCGGTGGTGAACCCGGCCGCGCCGTTGTTGGCCTGGCACGCGGCCAGCCCCGCGACCATGTGCTCCGCCTTGTCCCGGCAGGTCGTGTCCCCGGTCACGGCGTACGCCTGCGCCCAGGCCGTGAGGAAGTGCCCCTGCATGTGGGTGCGGAACGGGAACGTCGGCGCGTCCCAGCCGCCGTTGGCGGCGGCCCCGTTGGTGGAGAGCCGGTGGTTGGCCCGGAAGTTGTAGAGCAGCCGGTCGACGTCGACGAACCGCAGGTAGGTCAGCGTGCGGTTCTGGTTGTCCAGCCACCGGCTCGCGGTCAGCCGCACCTGTCCGAAGTCGAAGGGGTACGCGGAGACCCCGATGTCGTCCCGGGCCGCGGCCGTCGCCGCCCGGGCGGGCGAGCCGCCGAGGGCGGCGCCGGCGGCGGAGGTGACGGCCGCGGCGCCGGCGGCCTGCAGCAGCCGGCGCCTGCTGACGAAGGAGGACATGTTCCGTCCTTTCCGTGAGGGAGGAAAGCGAAGACGTCCGTGCTGACTTGCCTCGCGAGGACCGTCCGGGACAGTGCGATCCCGCGGAGGCGTAGTTCGAGATGCCGAACTACGTTCTGAAAGTCGAACGGGACTCTAGGGTGGCGCGGGAGGGGTGTCAATGGGAGCGCTCTCGTCTGCTACACCCGGTACACCGACCCGATGAAGGACCGAGAAGGGAACCAGCGATGACCGGACGGCCGCATGGCCACCCCGCCGGGGAGAACACGAACTACCACGTTCTCGCCGGGGCGGTACTCGCCGACCTCGGGCTCGGCGGCCACGTCCGGACCGGGACCGGGCGGATGGGGACGGTGACCGTGGCGGCCGTCGCCGAGAACCGCGGATGACGAGACGCCGAGCGAGCCTCCGCCGAGTTCAGGCGGAGGGCGCCGGGGCCGGGACGTACTCGAACCAGTCGAAGGCGACCGTGCCTTCCGTGGCGTACATGCCGATGACGCGGCCGGTGAAGCCGCAGGCGACCTCCGTGGACAGGTAGCGTCCGTCCAGCTCGGCGAGTGGCCGGGCGTCCGCGGCGCCCGGATCGCCGAGCCAGAAGGCGATGGTGTCGGGGCCGGTGGTCCGGCCGCCGGTGAGTTCGGGCGACGCGGACACGAGGCCGGACGTGCGGATCGTGACGGTGAGGGTCAGCGGTCCCGGTGGAACCGGTCGGCGGGCCACGGTCTGGCGCAGCGGGCCGATCCGGGCGACGACGCGGGCCTCTTCGTTCGCGACCTCCACCTCGTAGTGGTGGGCCTCGTCCAGACGCACGCTGAGGCCGCCGCGGCCCGTTCCCGCGTCGATCGCGGCGGTGACGCGGCAGTCGTGGTGCTGCTGGCGGCGGCCGACGAACGTGTACCCGGGGCGGTCGAGGGTGGCGCCGGTGGCGCGGAGCGCCAGCCGGCCGGGGCGCTCGGTGAGCGACCAGGAGCCCTCCGGGCGGGCGAACGGCGAGATCCAGTGCGGCGCGAGAGCGGGGCCGTCGAAGTCGTCGCGGGCGGGCAGGGCCGGAACGGGGTGCCAGGCACCGCCCGGTGCCGGATGGCTCTCGGGCACGGGCGCGACGACGGGCCAGCCGTCCTCGTCCCACTCCACGGGGGTCAGGAACGTCTCGCGGCCGAGCACGTGCACGTCGGGTGTGAAGCCGCCGGGCCGGACGCCGAGCAGCACCATCCACCAGTCGCCGTCGGGCGCCTGCACCAGGTCGGCGTGGCCGGTGTTCTGGATCGACCGGGCGGTACCGCTGTGGGAGAGCAGGGGGTTGGCGGGGGCGCCTTCCCAGGGGCCGCGCGGCGAGCGGCCACGGGCGACGGACACGCTGTGGCCGCGTTCGGTGCCGCCCTCCGCGATCAGCAGGTACCACCAGTCGCCGATGCGGTGGAGGTGCGGCGCCTCGGGGAACTTGAGGCCGGTGCCCGACCACGTGGCGAAGGGCCCTTCCAGCACCTTCCCCCGGACCGGGTCGATCCTGGCCAGGTGGATGCCGCCCTCGGGTCCGGAGAAGGCGCTCCAGCAGGTGCCGTCCTCCTCCCACGCCAGATCGGGGTCGATCCCGGGCAGGTCGATCCATACCGGGTCGCTCCACGGCCCCTCGGGCCGCTCGGCCGAGACGACGAAGTTGCCGCCGCCGTCGACGTTGGTGTTGATGACCCGGTAACGGCCGCCGTGGTGGCGGATCGTGGGCGCGTAGAGTCCGCCGGACGCCTGTGCGCCGGGCAGCGGCAGGGGCAGTTGCCCGGGGCGGTCGAGCACGTTGCCGATCTGCTCCCAGTGCACGAGGTCCCTGCTGTGGAAGAGCGGCAGCCCGGGGAAGTACTCGAAGCTGGAGCACACCAGGTAGTAGTCGTCACCCACCCGGCACACGCTGGGATCGGGGTGGAACCCGCCGATCACGGGGTTGTCGTACGTGCGCACAGGATCCCTTCGCGGGTCGGTCGGTCACCGGCTGAATCCGGCCGTCAGTCCGCTGAGCAGTTGGCGGCGGCCGATGGCGTACAGGACGAGCAGAGGCAGCGTGGTGAGCACGACGGCGGCCAGGATGGCGGGGACGTTGACCCCGTACTCGCCCTGGAAGGTCCACAGCGCGAGCGGCAGGGTCCGCTGGGACGGGCTCTGGGTGAGGATCAGCGGCAGCAGGAATCCGTTCCAGATGGTCAGCGCGTTGAAGATGGTCACGGTGAGGATGGCCGGCCGGGTGAGCGGCGCCGCCAGGCGCCACAGCGTCCCCCACTCGGTGGCCCCGTCCACCCGCATCGAGTCGAACAGCTCCTTGGGCACGTCCCGGATGAAGTTGGCGAGTATCAGCACGGACAGCGGGATGGCGAAGGCGATCGAGGGCAGGATCAGCGCCAGCAGGCTGTCGTACAGGTGCAGCTCGATGATGATCAGGTAGACCGGGATCGCCGTCGCCTGCAGCGGGATGGCCAGGCCCATGAGGAACAGCCCGTTCACCGTGCGCAGGAACCGCCGGCTCCAGCCGCGCACGATCGCGTACGCGGCCATGAAGGAGACCGTGACCGCCGGCACCACCGCGCCGACGGTGACCACGACGCTGTTCACGAAGTAGCTGACGAAGTCGGACTCCATGACCAGCTCGTAGTTGGCCAGCGTGGGGTCGCTCGGCGGCACGAGCGGGTTGCTCGCGTAGTAGTTGCTCTGGGCCTTGAGGCTGGTGATGAGAATCCAGTAGAGGGGTACGACGACGACGGCGAGCCACAGCCATCCGGCCAGGCCGCCGAGCCAGTTGCGCCGGCGGGCGGCCGGACCGGGGCGGTGGCGCCGCTCGCGGTGGACGGTCTTCTGCGGTTGCGGCTTGGTCAGCGTGGTGGCCATGTCAGACTCCCTCAAGCTGGCTCGCGCCGGCGTCCCGGCCTCCGAGCCGGCGCAGCAGCAGGGCGAGGGCGAGGCCCATCAGGACCAGGATCACCGCGATGGCGCTGGCCGGCCCCATCAGGTTGGCCTGGAAGCCCCGTTTGTACATGTCCAGCGCGAGGACGCGGGTGGCGTCTCCCGGGCCGCCCTCGGTCAGGACGAAGATGAGGTCGAAGAAGGTGAGCGACCCGATCACCATCAGCGTCGACGAGGTGATGATGGTGTATTTGAGCTGGGGCAGCGTGATGCTGAAGAACTGGCGGACCCGCCCGGCGCCGTCCAGTTGCGCGGCCTCGTACAGGGACTGGGGGATCTGCTGGACACCCCCCTGGTAGATCAGCGCGTGGAACGGGACGAACTGCCAGGAGACGACGAAGACGACGACGCCGAAGGCGAGCCAGGGGCGCCCCAGCCAGTCCTTGCTGAGCCACTCGAACCCCAGCCCGGCGCCCAGCCCGAAGTTGGGGTCCAGCAGCGCCTTGTACGCGACGGCTATCGCCGCGGAGCTGAGCAGGAGCGGGACGAAGTAGACCAGGCTCAGCACCGCGCGGTAGCGCTGGCGGCCGGCCAGGAACGTGCCGAGCAGAATGCTCGCCGGTGTCTGGACCGCCCAGGACACGGCCATCACCAGGAACGTCACCCAGAGGGCGTGCGGCAGCCCGGGGTCGGTGAGCACCGCACGCCAACTGGTCAGTCCGGACGGGTGGATGTCGCCGATCCCGTCCCACGTCGTGAAGCTCAGCAGGAAGACGCCGACGAGCGGGACGACGGCGAAGCCGACGAAGAACAGCAGTGCCGGCACGGCCAGCCAGGGCAGGATGCTGCGCCGGCCCCTCGGCCGCGTAGCGCCGGTGAGGGTGCTCACTTGCCGATGACCTCGTTGAGGTTGTCGGTGAACTGCTGTGGCGAGACGGACAACTGGAAGAGCCTGGCGATGTTGTCGAGCAGCGTCTCGGCGGCCGTCGGGCTGAGCGCCTGGTCCCAGGACTGGCCGAACGTCTTCGCGTTGCTGGCGATCCCGTAGACGAACTGCAGGAACTCGGAGCTCTCGGATTCGGCCAGCAACTTCTCCGAACCCTTCCGGATCGGCACCGCCCCGGTGTCGATCCACTCCTTCACCTCCTCGTCGGTGAGGACGCCGGTGGCGAAGAAGTCCTTTGCGATCTTCTTCTGCTCGGCGCTGGCCTTCGAGGAGATGGACAGGTACTGGGCGGGGTTGCCGACGGAGTTGCCCGGATCACCCTTGCCGCCCTCGACGGGCGGGAAGTTCATGAAACCGAGGCCGCCGCCGGAGACGAAGTCTCCGCCCTCGGCCTGCTGGATGCCGTACGACCAGGAGCCGTGCAGCATCATCGCGGCCTTGTCGGTGTAGAGCAGCGCCTGGTCGGCGTTGGAGTCCGCGGTGATCGAGGAGAAGCCCTTGGTGAACCCGTCCGCCTTGACCAGGTCCTGCACCTTGGTCAGCGCGTCGATGGCGGCCGGGTGGGACCAGGCGTCCTTCTCGCCGTCGAAGACGGCCTGGAACACCTCGGGGCCGCCGATGCGGTCGAACAGGAACTCCAGCCACATCATGTTCGTCCACCGGGACTGGCCGCCGAGGGAGAACGGCGCTATGCCCTCCGCGTTGAACCTGGGCACCAGGGCCATGATGTCGTCCCAGGACTGGGGCGGCTCCACGCCGACGTCGTCGAAGACCCTCTTGTTGTAGAACAGGACGATCGGCTCCACGCTCTCGAACGGCATCGCGTAGATCCTGCCGTCGACGGTCGCCGCCCCGAACGAGGACGGGAAGAGCCGGTCCTTGATCTCGGGGTTCTCGTCGAACCACGGGGTGAGGTCGTCGACCTGGTCGGCCTCCGCGTAGGTGCGCAGCGTGCCGCCGCCCCACCCCCAGATGACGGTGGGTGCCTGCCCGGCGCCGATGGCGGTCTTGATCTTCGTCTTGTAGGCGTCGTTCTCGAAGGTGGTGACCTCGATCCGCCCCTGGGGATTGGCCTCGTTGAACCGTTCCACCGCGCCGGTCCTGACGCCTTCCTGGGGCTGGCCGCTCAGATGCCAGTACGTGGCCGTGCCGCCGTCGCCGCCCTTGCCGGGACCGGACGAGCCGCAGGCGGCGAGGGCCGCGGAGGCCGGCAGACCGGCCGCCAGGCCGAGGAGCTTACGACGAGAGAGAGGGATCTCCATGTGTGTTCTCCGCACTTGAGGGCCGTCAGCTTCCGGCGGACCATGGATGAAAACTTTTCGAAACTTGCGCTCGCAAAACCTCGTGGGTGCAAGTTAGGTATCGGGCGGACGGCTGTCAAGAGAGGCGTAAGTCCGTTGTCGTACAAGGGCTGTACCCGTAATCTCAGGCGGAGACGGCTCCCGGAAGGAGCTCGACAGGGCTCGAAAATATTTCGGGAAATGCGGCTTGAGCACGGAGGAGGGCGCAATGGCCACGGCTGAATCACCACCGGTCCCGGGCCGGGGCACGCACCGCTGGCAGGACCCGGCGCTGTCCGTGCCGGACCGGGTCGACGCCCTCCTGGCCGAGATGACCGTGGCGGAGAAGGTCGCGCAGCTCGGCAGCCGCTGGTTCGGCAACGACAGGGCGCGCGCGGGCGACGACGGCGAGGAGGGGGCCGGAGGCCACCGAGTGGCCCCGATCCAGGAGGTGTTCGAGTCCGGGAGCGTCCCGCCGGCCGAGGCCTGCCGGCACGGTCTCGGCCACCTCACCCGGGTGTACGGCAGCCGGCCGGTGACCCCGGCGGAGGGGGCGGCCGAGCTGGTCAGGCTGCAGCACACGGTCCTGCGCGGCTCCCGGCTCGGCATCCCCGCGCTGGTCCACGAGGAGTGCCTCACCGGGTTCACCACCTACGGCGCCACGGTCTACCCCGCGGCCCTCGCGTGGGCGGCGACGTTCGACCCCGGTCTGGTGCGGCGGCTGGGTGCCGCGATCGGGCGGGACATGCGGGCGGTCGGCGTCCACCAGGGTCTCGCCCCGGTCCTCGACGTGGTCCGCGACCACCGGTGGGGCCGCGTCGAGGAGACCATGGGGGAGGACCCGTACCTGGTCTCGATGCTCGGCGCCGCCTACGTCGCCGGCCTGGAGGGTGCCGGGGTCATCGCCACTCTGAAGCACTTCGCCGGATACGCCGCGTCCCGCGCCGCCCGCAACCACGGGCCCGCGCCGATCGGCCGCCGCGAGCTGGCGGACGTCGTGCTGCCGCCGTTCGAGACCGCGATCGCGGTGGGCGGGGCCCGTTCCGTGATGAACTCGTACGCCGAGGTGGACGGGGTCCCGGCGGGCGCCGACTCCTGGCTGCTGACCGATCTGCTGCGCGGCGACTGGGGCTTCACCGGCACCGTGGTCTCCGACTACGGGGCGGTCGCGTTCCTCGCCGGCATGCACGGAGTGGCCGCGGACACCGAGGAGGCGGGCGTACTGGCGCTCGGCGCCGGCATCGACGTGGAGCTGCCCGACACGCTCGGCTTCGGCGACCACCTCGTGGCCCGGGTCGGCCGGGGCGAGCTGCCCGAGTCCCTGCTGGACCGGGCGGTGCGCCGGCTGCTCACCCAGAAGGTCGAGCTCGGGCTGCTCGATCCCGGCTGGACGCCCGAGGGCTCGGTCGCCGGCGCCGCCGCCGTCGATCTGGACTCACCGGAGAACGGGGAGCTCGCGCGGGAGCTGGCCGAGCGATCCGTCGTGCTGCTCGACGAGGGCAGCGCACTGCCCCTTCGCAGCGCCGGACGTGCGGCGCCCGGCCGGGTCGCCGTGGTCGGGCCGTGCGCCGCCGACGCGCGCACCCTCATGGGCTGCTACGCCTTTCCCAACCACGTCCTGCCCCGCCACCCCGGCCTGGACCTCGGCGTGGCGGCACCGACCGTCCTCGACGCGCTGCGCGCCGAACTGCCGGAGACCGAGATCGTCCACGAGCCGGGGTGCGACGTGTCCGGCGACGACCGGTCCGGCTTCGCCGCCGCGACGGCCGCGGTCCGCGAGGCGGATCTGTGCGTGGCGGTGGTGGGCGACCGCGCGGGCATGTTCGGCAACGGTACGTCCGGTGAGGGCTGCGACGCCGAGGACCTGCGGCTGCCCGGCGTGCAGGCCGACCTGCTCGCGGAACTCCTCGCCACCGGGACGCCCGTGGTGGTGGTCGTGGTCTCCGGCCGCCCGTACGCCCTGGGCGAGGTGCATCCCCGCGCCGCCGGTCTGGTCCAGGCGTTCATGCCCGGCCAGCGCGGCGCCGCGGCGATCGCCGGTGTGCTCTCCGGCCGGGTCCAGCCCGCCGGCAAGCTGCCGGTGCAGATTCCCCGCCGCCCCGGGGGTCAGCCCGGCACGTACCTGCAGCCGCCGCTCGGCGGGAACACCCACGGCATCAGCAGCATCGACCCGACGCCGCTGTTCCCCTTCGGACACGGCAGGTCGTACACCACGTTCGAGGTCGACGACCCGCGCGCGAGCGCGACGGAGATCCCCACCGACGGTGAGTTCGCCGTGTCCGTGCGGGCGCGCAACACCGGTGCCCGGGCCGGCCACGAGGTCGTCCAACTGTATCTTCGCGACGTCGTCGCCCAGGTGACCCGGCCGGTCCGGCAGTTGGCCGGCTTCGCGCCGGTCCGGCTGGAGCCGGGGGAGAGCGCGCGGGTCCGGTTCCACGTGCACGCCGACCGGACCGCGTTCACCGGCCGCGATCTGCGGCGGATCGTCGAACCCGGGGAGGTCGAGGTGCTCGTCGGCACCTCCTCGGCCGCACTCCCGTGCCGGGTTGCCGTACGGTTGACCGGCCCCACCCGTGTGGTCGGCCACGACCGGCGGCTCACCACGCCGGTGGACATCCAGCAGGGGGAAGCCGATGCCGGCGGACGCTAGACGCACCACGTTGGCGACCATCGCCCGCGCGGCGGGGGTCTCGGTCGCGACCGTGTCCAAAGTGGTTAACGACCGCACCGACGTGGCTCCGCAGACGCGCGCCCGGGTCCTGGAACTGCTCCACCGGCACGACTACTTCGCCCCCGTGTTCCGCCACACGGAGGTGCCGCAGAGCGCGACCATCGAGGTGCAGTTCGCGGGCGGCCTCAGGCCGTACGTGGCCGAGGCGGTGGAGGGCATCGTCGACGCGGCGGCCGAGCTGGGCGCCTCGGTGGTGATCGGCAAGTCCTCCCATGACCCGCACTGGGCCCGGGACCTGGTCACCGCCGGCCGTCGCGCCCTCATCGGGGTCACCAGCGTCTACACCGCCGCGCACCTGGAAGCGCTGGCACGGGCCGGCCTGCCGGCGGTCGTGCTCGACCCGCTGCACCTGCCGCACAGCCGGATCAACAGCGTCGGAGCGACCAACTTCGCCGGCGGCCTGGCCGCGACCGAGCACCTGCTCTCCCTCGGCCACCGCCGCGTCGCCCATCTCGGCGGGCCGGCCACGGCCGCGTGCAACCAGGCCCGCGCGCACGGCTACCGCGCCGCCATGGAGGCGGCGGGAGCACCCGTACCCCCCGCCTACGTCCGGGCCGGAGAGTTCACGTACCAGACCGGCCTGGCCGGCGCCGCGGCACTGCTGGACCTCGAAGAGCCGCCGACGGCGATCTTCGCGGGCAACGACGAGATCGCCCTCGGCGTCATCGAGACCGCCCGGGCCCGCGGTCTGCGCGTCCCCGAGGACCTGAGCGTGGTCGGCTTCGACGACACGCTCCTCGCCCGGATGGCCTCGCCGCCGCTGACGACCGTTCGCCAGCCGCTCCGCGAGATGGGCGGCGTCGCCCTGCGCACCGCCCTCCGCCTGGCCGCCGGCGAGAACGTGGAATCCCACCACATCGAACTCGCCACGGAACTCGTGGCACGCACGTCGACGGCACCGCCCGGCCCGCGTGCCGCGGCGCACGCGTGATCCGGACACGCGCGGGGAAGAGCCGCGACAGGGAGGAACCGGGGCGGGCCGCCCTCGGCCCGCGCGCGGCAGGAACCCTCCCGGGCGCCCCGCCCCGATCCGGAGAGCCGGCGTGTGCCGGCCGTCAGGGCGCGCTGTTCAGCGCTTCCAGTACGGCGTTGTATGCCTGCTTCTTCTGGTAGTTGCCGTCGAAGAGTAGTGGGGTGTCCTGGCCGCGCCAGGAGTGCTTGTCGGTGATGCCCCAGGTGGTGATGCCGGTGCAGCGGGACACCGCCACGCATGCCTCGGTGACGGTGCGGTAGGCGTTGGCCTGGGCGGTGCCGGAGCCGCCGATGTCCAGCTCGGTGATCTGGACGTCGACGCCGAGGTCGGCGAAGCGCTGCAGGTTCTGCCGGTAGGTGCCGAGGTCGGAGTTGGAGTCGAGGTGGGACTGGAAGCCGACGCAGTCGAGGGGTACGCCGCGGGCGAGGAAGTCCTGGACCATGCGGTAGATGGCGTCGCTCTTGGCGTTGACGCCGTCGGTGCCGTAGTCGTTGTAGCAGAGCGTGGCGCCGGGGTCGGCGGCGTCGGCGGCGCGGAAGGCGTCTTCGATCCAGCCGTTGCCGATCTGCTGCTGGAGGTTGGACTGGCGGCGGCTGCCGTCCCATTCGAACGCCTCGTTGACCACGTCCCAGGAGTCGATCTTCCCGGCGTAGTGCCCGGCGACTCCGTCGATGTGGTCGAGCATCGCCTGGCGGAGGTTGTTGCCCGTCAGTCCTTGTACCCAGCCGGGCTGCTGGGCGTGCCAGACGAGGGTGTGGCCGCGTACGGACATGCCGTGGCTCTGCGCGTGGGAGACGAGCTGGTCGCCGCCGCCGAAGCTGAACTGCCCCCGGTTGGGCTCGGTGGCGTCCCACTTCATGACGTTCTCGGCGACGATGCTGTTGAACTCGCGGTTCAGCGTGGACGCGTAGCTCGCTTCGCCGAGGAGGTGGGGGGCCACGGCGGCGCCGTAGTAGCGGTCGCTCTCGGCCGCCGCGGCACCGAGCGTGTCGGCCGCGTGGGCGGTGCCGGGGAACGACAGCAGTCCTGCCGCCGCCAGCCCGGCGGACGTTGCGGCCGCGACGACTGCTGACCGGGCCCGGCGGCGTGCGCGCCGCTTGGGGGAAGTGCTGAGCATGGCTGCTCCTTGATGTCCGGTGGAGGGTGACAGGGGCCGTCCGGCCCCTGTCCGGAAGCGGTGCCGAGGGCCCGGTGCGGCCGGGGGCCGCACCGGGCCCGGTGGTTCAGTCGAGGACGGCTTCCCAGTTGGTGCCGGGTGCGGTGGCGCCCGCGGGGAGGCGGTCGCGGGCGGCGGTGTCGCCGTACAGGCTCCAGCGGAACCAGTCCACGAGGGTGTTCTGGGTCTGGTTGAAGGTCGGGAAGCCCGGGTTGAGATACGCGGCGTGGTCCGCGCCGACGTGGGTGAGGAACGCCTTGGGGGCGGACAGCTCCGCGTACGCCTGGCGGGCCAGGCCGTACTGGCAGGTGGGGTCCCGGTCGCCGTGGATGAACAGCACGTTGGTGTCCAGCCCCGCCGGGTTGCCCATGTCCACGCAGGCGACCGGGACGGCGGCTTTGATCCGGTCGTCCGGCCAGTTGGTCAGCAGGCCGTGGACGGTCATGCCGCCCATCGAGTGGCCGGAGACGCCGACGCCGGCCGCGGTGTCGATGTGTCCGGCGAAGGGGCTGCCCGAGGAGTCGTTCAGCGCCAGGGTCCGGGTGATGACCTCGGAGACGTCCTTCGACCACTCGCCGCCGTACACGGAGCCGATGTTGGTGTTGTCGCTGATCGAGGGGGCGGGGCAGATGAAGCCGGCGGACGCTATCGCGTGCGTCTGGGAGGCGTAGGAGTCGGAGTTGCCGTACATGCCGTGGTTCCAGTGGGCGACGGGGAACACGCCGTCGGCGAGCGGGGCGTCGGGCACGGGGTTGCCGCCGGGGGACCCCGCGGCCGGGTAGAAGATCTTGGTGAAGAGCGAGCGGTTGCCGCGGCTCCAGTTGAACTGCCGCACTCCGATGGCGAAGTCCTGGGTCGGTGCCTGCCGGGGGAGCGCAAGCCGGCGAGTGGGGCTGCCGACGGCGGGTGCGGCGCCGAGCAGGGAGGCGGCGCCCGTCGTGCCGGCGATACCCAGACCCAGCACGGCGCCCAGAGCGGTGCGCCTGTTCATGGACATACGAAGACACTCCTGTGTGGGGGAGGGGGATCCGTTGCGGTGGCCGCCCGGGTGGTTCAGCAGGCGGAGGCGGTGTTGGTGGCCAGGGCCAGGCGCCAGGGGAGCTGGGAGTACTCGCCGCCGGCGGCCGGGTCCATGCCCTGGTAGAGGAGCCGGATGTCGCAGGGGTCCAGGGTCATGGTCTGGTCGCGGGTGGTGCGGATCAGCTCGCCGTGGCTGATGTCCCGGGTCCAGGCGTTGCCGCCTTCGAAGGAGACGTTGTTGCTGCGGGCGAAGGGGTCGGCTTCGGTGTCGGCCAGCGGCTGCCACTGGCCGGACAGGCCCTGCGAGGTGAAGGAGCGGTACCAGCGCCGGCCGTCGCCGCCGATGGCCTCCCAGATCAGCAGGTAGGTGTCGGTGCCCTCGACGCGGTAGACGGCGCCGCCTTCGAAGAGGTTGTTCTTGGTGTCCGACAGGACGATCTGGGTGTTGCCGAAGCCGCCCGGGAACTCGGCCACGGTGGTCTGGGAGCGGTAGACGTGGCCGTTGTCGTCGGCGGAGAACAGGTAGCAGTCCGTCTCGTCGCAGATGACGTAGAAGTCGAGCCAGTAGCCGTCGCCGATGTTCTCCTCGACGATGTCCGGCATGCTGTCCATGAAGTTCCGCGGCGCCGACCAACTCGTCGGGTCGTCGGGGTCGGTGGTGGTGGAGAACGAGGGCAGGCCCGTCTGGTAGACGAGGTACCACTCGTCCTTCGGGGCGAAGTAGAAGGCGTGCGGTGCGGCCCGGTAGCCGGTGCCGATGGCGGAGGCGGTCTCCAGGTCGGTCTGCTGGGCGTCGGCGGCCTGGGACCAGTCGTCGAAGCCGGTGTGCGCCAGGCCCCAGTCGCCGGCCGTGTCGACCCTGGTGAAGAAGACGTGCCAGGTGCCGTCCTCGTCCTGGACGACGGAGGGGTCCTTGGCCGCGACGGAGTCGAGGCCCGGCTGAGGTGAGATCAGCGGGCCGGTGGATGACCACTGGAAGCTGTCGGGCAACTCCTGTGCGGCGGCGGACTGGTGGCCCGTCGCCGATGCGGACGGGCGCAGGGGAGAGGACTCGGCGGGCACGGCGAACAGCGCCAGGGCCAGACCGAGGAGGACGGCGGAGGCGGCCCGTATCGACCGCGTGCACGGGCGGTGTTTCGACAGAGGCATGGGGGTTCTCCATCGCGGCTCAGCCGGGGCCCGCCACGCGGCGTCGCGTGCCTCCCCGGATGGCCGGGAGCCCGGACAACCGCGTGGAGAGCCTCACCGGAACGAAAACGAGTGGTGCGAAAGGCCGTTGTGCGAGTTCGATATCTCGAACGTCGTTCGTACTCTCAGTCAGGGATGATTGAGGGGAGAGGGCGCGGCGTCAATGCCGCCAGCGGAAGAATTTCGATTCCCAGGGCGAAATTTTCGAGAGCGGCCTTGGTCGGTGCAGGGAATCCTCGCTAGGGCGTGGCCAGTTCGAAGCGTGCGACCCGGACGCTGCCGCCGAGCGCCCGGGTGGCGTGGTTGAAGACGGCGTAGCGGTAGCCCATGAAGAACTGCCAGGCGTTGTTGAGCGTGAAGGCGGGGCCCAGCCGGCTGAAGCCGCTGCCGTCGGTGCTGTAGGAGAACTCGGCCTGCCGCCCGCTGCCCGGCCGGATGTCGGCGCGGGCGCGCAGCCAGATCCGGTTGCCCGGGAAGGCCGCGCTCGCACGTTCGGTGCCGGTGCCGGTGGTGTTCCAGTTGCCGTCCATGGTCAGGCCGTCGACCATCACCACGCGCGTGGTGCCGCCGTCGCGCTTGAGGCCGATCCAGGCGGAGGAGTCCCGCAGCACGGCGAGACCCGCCCGGTCGCCGTCGGCCATCGCGGAACAGTCGAGTTCGATGGTGGCGGTGGAGGTGGGGCCCTGGATGCGGTGGGTGAGGGTGTTGCGGGCGGCGTACAGGTCGCCGGTCACCGTCGCGGTGCGCAGGGTCAGCCCGTTGCCGACGGAGAATCTGCCGGTGTCGGGGTTGTGGTTCCACTCCCACCGTGGGGCGAGCGCGCTGCCCTGGAAGGTGTCGGTGCCGGTCATCGGCGCGACGGGGCGCAGGGGCAGCGGTGCGGTGTACGACCGGCCCCAGGCGCCGTTCACGAGCTGCAGGGTGGGCCAGCCGTCCGCGGACCAGGTGACCGGGGCGAGCGCGGGCACGCGGCCGCCGGGATAGGCGTCGACGAAGGCCATGTAGTGCCACCCGCCGTCCGGGGTGCTGACCAGTCCGCCCTGGTGCGGCACTCCGCCGCCGGCGATCGGTCCCGGGAGGTCGAGGAGCACCTGCCGCATCTCGTACGGGCCGAAGGGGCCGGAGGTGGACTTCAGGATGTACTGGCCGTTGGCCGGGCGGGTCAGGAAGATGTAGTGGTTTCCGTTGATCTTGTAGAAGCGGGCTCCCTCCAGGGTGCCGACGCTCGGCGGGGTGCTGAACACCTGCTGGGAACGGACCTGGGTGCGCGCGTCCGGGGAGAGCTGGGCGACGTGGATGGCGGTGTTGCCGTAGGCCACGTACGGGGTGTCGTCGTCGTCGAACAGCAGGCCCGCGTCGTAGTAGACGCTGCCGAGCGAGGCGTGCCTGGCCCAGGGCCCTTCGACGGACGGGGCGGTGTAGAGGTAGGTGCGGGCGAAGTCGATCTGCCCGATCCAGTAGAAGGTGCGGTTGCTGTTCCGGTAGCCCAGGGAGGACGCCCAGATGCCGCGGACGTAGCCGCGGCCGCCGTTCAGGTCGTACTTGCTCCCGAAGTCCAGCACCGGCACCGAGTGCCCGGCGAACTCCCAGTTGACCAGGTCGTAGGAGCGCAGGATGGGAGCGCCCGGCGAGTAGTGCATCGTCGAGGCGGAGTAGTAGTACGTGTCGCCGACGCGGATGATGTCGATGTCCGCGAAGTCCTGCCACAGGACGGGATTCGTGTACGTCGCCTGGAGCGGGCCCGGCGCGGCGGCGGATGCCGCGGCCGGCAGCGTGGTCGCGGCGGCCAGGCCGGAGGCGGCCGTGAGTAACGTCCGGCGGCTCCAGGGGTGCAGTGGGTCGGGCATGAGGGTCAGCCTCCTCGGCGGCGGGAGTTCTCCTTCGATATGTCGAACAGCGATCGATAAGTCGAATCCTTGGTGCGCACCGTAACGACGGGCAACGCCACCGTCAATTGCGGTGCCGGCCACCCGGATATGGGCGACGATGAACGCCGGGAGGCGCGCCGCGCGGAGGGGGACCGGCGCCGCGCCGTATCGCCTGGGAGGGGAGCGGGGGACGGTGGAGCAGGACATCGGTGCGCGGGCCGCCGGGCAGGGGGGTGACCTGCCGCGTTCGGTGGCCGAGGTGCGCGAGACCGTGCGGCGGGGGCGCAGGCTGAAGTACCTCTTCTTCTGGGGGCACCGCGCCCGGCGTCCGGGAGCGGTGGACGCGGCCTGTCTGAGTCAGTGGTGGCCGGCGGCGTTCACGGTGGACGGCGTCGACTACCGCAGCGCGGAGCACTGGATGATGGCCGCCAAGGCGCGGCTGTTCGGCGACGACGTGGCCGCGGAGCGCATCCTTGCGGCCCGTCATCCGGGGGAGGCCAAGGCCGAGGGCCGGAAGGTGCGGGGCTTCGACGAGGCGGTCTGGGCGGCTCAGCGCTACGACCTCGTGGTGCGGGGCAACGTGGCCAAGTTCGGCCAGAGCGGCCCGCTCTCGGCGTATCTCCGCGGAACCGGTGACCGCGTGCTGGTGGAGGCGAGTCCGGTGGACCGCATCTGGGGCATCGGCCTGGCGCCGACGGACGACCACGTGGCCGACCCGGAGTCGTGGCGGGGGCTGAACCTGCTCGGTTTCGCGCTGATGGACGCACGCACCCTGCTCACCCGGCAGGCGCCGGCAGAGGACAGCCGCGGCTGATGAGGCCCGGCCGGCCGTGTGCGGGCTCGCCAGGGCGGGGAAGGGTACGACGGCAGGAGTCCGTCCGGCGTCCGCGTACGCCGCCCGTGGTACGGAAGGGATTCCCATGAGCAGAGTCCGGAGCCGAAGACTCCCCGGGGCGTCAACACCGCGGCGTCCGGGCACCGTTGCCGCCCTCGTGGCGACGGTGCTGGCGCTTCTCGTGGCCGCGGTGAGCCCGGGGGCCGGCACCCCCACGGACGCGGCCGCCTCGCCGGCGGACGACTGGACGCACCTGTTCGACCGGGCCGGCCGGTCCGACACCTGGCTGGGCGCCGACGGCATCTACTCGACACCGCTGAACGAGGCGCAGTCGTTCGGCGGTGCCGATGCCGCGAGCAGGACCTTCTTCGTCTTCAGCGACACGATCCTCGGATCCGCCGAGCCGTCCGGCGCACTCGGCAACTCCGCCTACCAGAACCACTCCTCCGCCGTGCTGACCGGAGACACCCCCGACCCGGACCGCATCGGCTTCCGGTACGGGCACAAGGCGAGCGGGAGCACGGCGCAGGGGGACAACCTGTTCGGGTACACCGCCTGGATGCAGGGGGCGCTGACCGTGGACGACAACGTGTACGTCTTCGGGATCCCGTTCGACGGCGACTGGAAGCCCCGGCAGGTGGACCTGATCACGGTCCCGGTCCGCGGCGGCGCACCCGACTACGCCGCCTTCACCAGGAAGGCGGCGCTCCCGCAGATGTACCACCGGAACGCGGACCACCTGTACGACTACGGGATCGGCGTGCTGAACAACTCCGCGGAGGCCGGCGCCCCGAACCCGGACGGGTACCTCTACCTCTACGGGTACCGGGACGCCCTGACCGGGGGCCAGGCGAACCGGAAGGACCTGATCGTCTCCCGGGTCCCGAGGGCGGAGTTCCCCGACCTCGGCGGCCTCAGGTACTGGGACGGCAGCGGATGGAGCGGCGCCGTCGAGGATTCGGCCCCGCTGGTCCGCGACGTCTCCACCGAGGCGAGCGTCACTCCCGTCACCAGCGGGCCGCACAGGGGCAGGTACCTCGCCGTGTACACGCGCAACGTGCAGAGCCCCGACATGATGTACGCCCTCGGGGACAGCCCGGCGGGCCCCTTCTCCGAGCCCGTCAGGTTCTACACGGCGCCCGAGTTCGAGGGGACAGGGCCGGGCCAGCGGTACACGTACAACGCGAAGGCCCATCCCAGCCTGTCGGAGCCGGGCGAACTGCTCGTCACCTACAACGTGAACAGGATGGGCGGGGCCGGCAACACCAACGACTACCGTCCCCGGTTCCTGAGGCTGGATCCCGACTCCCTGGGCAGCCCGGCGGACACCGCGCGGAACGCGACCGCGGCGATGCCCTCCGCGGGCGGCTAGCCACGGCCGGCCGGCGGAGCCGGCCGCGACGCGACGGGATGTCTTGACACCGGGAGGGAGGCTCGGGACACTCCACGCTGCGACAACGTTGTCAACAACGATGTACAGCGGACCCGGTCAGACGCACACAGTCACCGTACGGAAAGGGAGTTCACATGCACCGCCTCCGCACGTTCGCCGTGTTGTCCTCGATCGCCCTGCTGCTCGGCGGCGCGGCCCCCGCCGTCGCCGAGGGGGAGCCCGCCGCGGCCGCGTCCGCGGCGGCCGTGCCGGACTACGACACCGCCGTGGCCGGCAACCCGTTCGTCGACGGGTGGTACGCCGACCCGGACGTGGCCGTCTACGGCGACCGCTACTGGGTCTTCCCGACCACGTCGCGCGGCTACGACGAGCAGACGTTCATGGACGCGTTCTCCTCCACCGACCTGGTGCACTGGAAGAAGCATCCGGGAGTGCTGGACATCGCCGACATCCCGTGGGCGCGACGGGCGTTGTGGGCGCCCGCGCCGATCGAGCGGAACGGCCGGTACTACCTGTACTTCGCCGCCAACGACATCCAGGGCGACGACGAGTTGGGCGGCATCGGCGTCGCCGTCGCCGACCGCCCCGAGGGCCCGTACCGCGACGCGCTCGGCAAGCCGCTGATCGCGCAGTTCCACAACGGCGCGCAGCCCATCGACCAGGACGTCTTCATCGACGACGACGGGCAGGCGTACATGTACTACGGCGGCTGGCACCACGCCAACGTCGTGAAGCTCAACCCCGACATGACCAGCCTCGGCACGTTCGACGACGGCACCACGTTCAAGGAGATCACGCCGGAGAACTACACCGAGGGCTCACTGATGTTCAAGCGGAACGGCAAGTACTACATGATGTGGTCCGAGGGCGGCTGGACCGGCCCCGACTACTCCGTCTCGTACGCCGTCGCCGACTCGCCCACCGGGCCCTTCGAGCGGCTCGGCAAGGTGCTGCAGCAGGACCCGGCGGTCGCGCGGGGCTCCGGGCACAACTCGGTGCTCAACATCCCCGGCACCGACATCTGGTACATCTTCTACCACCGCCGGCCCCTCAGCGAGACGGACGGCAACAGCAGGGCGCTGGCGTACGACCGGATGGAGTTCGCGGAGGACGGCACGATCCGCCCGGTCACGATGCGGGTCCGGGACAACTTCGACGACGACAACGCCGTCGGGTGGAAGAACCACGGCGGCGCGCGGTGGTCCGCGGCCGGCGACGCGTACACCGGGGCCGCGGGGAAGGGCGGGGCGTCCCTCCAGGACACGAACTTCGCCGACCTCGTCTACGAGGGCGACGTCACCCTCACCCACGGCACCGCCGACGCCGGATTCGCCTTCCGCGCCACCTCTCCCGGCAGCGGGCCGGACGGCTTCACCGGCTACTACGCCGGCCTCACGCCGAAGGGCGTGGTGCTCCGCACGGCGGGGGAGGAGGCAAGGACGCTCGGCAGGGCACCCGTGGACGTCGGCGTGGGCGAGACCCACAGGCTGAAGGTCGAGGCCGTCGGGCCGTCGCTGAAGGTGTACGTGGACGACATGACCACCCCGAAGATCAGTGTCACGGACGCGGCTCACGCCTCCGGCGCCCACGGCGTGCGCGTGGGCCCGCGCGCCGCCGCGGGCGGCGCGGTGGCGCCGGCGAAGCGGATGGCGAGCTTCGACGACCTGGCCGTCCGCTAGTCCGGATACGGCACACAGCGCCGCCCCCGGAACACGCCCTGCCGCGCCACTCGCGGAAGCGTGCACCACGCCGTGTGCCCGGGCTCCGCCGGGACGGAGCCCGGGCACGTCACTGCCCGGCCAGCCCCGTGTGGGCGATGCCGCGCACGATCTGCCGCTGGAAGATCGCGAAGACCACCAGCAGCGGCAGCCCGGCGATGACGACGGACGCCATCATCTGCGCGTAGCGCACGCCGTAGGACGACTGGACGTTGACGAGCCCGACGGGCAGCGTCATGCCGTTCGGGTCGGTGGTGACGAGGAACGGCCAGAGGAAGTTGTTCCAGGTCGAGATGAAGGTGAAGATCGCGACCGCGGCGAGCACGGGCCTCGACAGGGGCAGGACGATCGTGAAGAACACCCGCCACCGGCCCGCCCCGTCGACGAACGCGGCCTCCTCCAGCTCGCGCGGCACCCCCTCGAAGAACTTCACCAGAATGAACACCATCGCGGGCACGGCCACCTGAGGCAGGATCACGCCCCAGTAGGTGTCCACCAGGCCGAGCTGCACCATCTCCGCGAACAGCGGCGCGATCAGCACCTGCGGCGGCACCATGATCCCGGCCAGGACGAGCGCGTAGAGCGCCTTGCGGCCCCGGAACTCGGTGCGCGCGAAGCCGTAGGCGGCCATCGAGCAGAGCGCCACGGTCAGCACGGTGGTCATGCAGGCGATGTACGCGGTGTTGAACAGCCAGCGGCCGATGTCACCGGTCTCCCACACCGCCCGGTAGGCGTCGAAGGTGATCGTCGAGCCCACCCACTCCAGCGGGGTCTTCGCCGCCTCCGCGTCCGGCTTGAGCGAGACCGACAGCGCCCACGCGAGCGGCAGCACCCACACCACGACCAGCAGCAGCGCCACGGCGAACAGCGCGACGCGCCCGCGGGTCCAGCGGGCCCTGCGGCCCGAATCCGCGGCCAGTGCACTCACGGGGCCTCCTCGGCGTTGCGGCGGGACAGGCGCAGATGGATCAGCGAGACGATCACGATGAGGGCGAAGAAGAGGTACGAGACGGCGGACGCGTAGCCGATCCGGTAGCCGGTGAAGCCCGACTGGTAGACGTACTGCAGGATCGGCCGGGTGGCGTCGTCGGGGCCGCCGCCGGTCATGATGTAGACCTGGTCGAAGACCTTCAGGGACGCGAGGATCTGGAGCACCAGGACCACCCCCGTGGTGCGCCTCAGCAGCGGCAGCGTGACGTGGCGCAGCCGGTGCCAGGGGCCGGCGCCGTCGAGCTCCGCGGCCTCGTACAGGTGCTGCGGTATCGACTGGAGAGCGGCGAGGTAGAGCAGGAAGTTGAAGCCGACCGTCCACCACACCGTCGTCAGGACGATCGACAGCATCGCGTACCGCTCGTCCGTCAGCCAGCCGATGCCCGGGTGCAGCCCGAACTCGGCGAGCATCTGGTCGGCGAAGCCGAAGTCGGACGGGTAGATCACCCAGAGGAAGAGCAGCCCCACGACGCCCGACGGCAGCACGAAGGGCGCGAACCAGCTCAGCCGCCACAGCCACTGCACGACGCGCAGATGGTGTGCCAGCAGGGCGAAGACCAGGCCCATGACGACGAGCGGGACCGTGGACAGGACCGTGAACCACACGGTGTTCCACAGCGACGACCAGACGTTCTCGTCGCGGAACGCCTCCGTGTAGTTGTCGAAGCCGACGTACTCGCCGCCGTCGCCGGTGATGTTGTCGCTGCGCAGGCTCAGGCCGACGCCGTAGACCAGCGGCCAGAGCAGGAACATCGCGTACATGACGAGGAAGGGCGCGATGAACACCAGGCCGTGCTCTGTCCACTTGCGGCGTACGGTGGCGGGCCGCCCGGCCGGCGCCGCGGTCTCGCCGGGCGGCACCGGGACGGTGGCGGTGGCGGTCATGCGGCGCCTCCTATCGGATCGGGGGTGTCCAGCAGCTTCTGCAGCCGCGACTTCGCCTCGCGCAGCGCGCCCTGCGGGCTGCGGGATCCGGTGAACACGGTGGAGAAGACGGCCCCCAGCTCGACCTGCAGCAGCGAGGCGGAGCCCGCGAACCAGGCGGGCGGGTCGAGGACGACGTCGTCGATGACGGACCGGTACGCGGACTGGGGCCGCAGCTCCAGATACGCCGGGTCGTCGAGCGTGGGCAGGTAGGCCGGCACGTGGCCGCCCTTGGCCCAGTCCACGGAGTGCTCCAGCATCCAGGCGACGAAGGCGTACGCGGCCTCGTTCGCCGCCCCGGACCGGCCGCCCTGGTGCGGCAGCACGAAGGAGTGGCAGTCGGCCATCACGGTGGGCCGGCCGAAGAGCCCGGGCACCCGGGTCATGGAGAACGGCAGCTTGTCGGCGGTGTACGTGGTCACCTCCCACTCGCCGTTGAGGGAGAAGGCGGTCTCGCCCGCGCCGAACACGCCGACGGAGCCGGGGTAGTCGGCGCGCCGCACCATCAGGCCCTCGTCGGTGAGCATCGCCATGAACTCCAGGACCTCGAGGGCCTTGGCGTCGTCGAGGGTGATCCGCCGGCCGTCCTCCGACAGGACGGTGCCGCCGGTCTGCGAGTAGAAGGTGGCGAAGAGCCGCCAGGGGGTGACGGTGTCGGTGCCGAGCGTCTCGGCGACCAGCGGCGGCGCGCCGGTGACCTCCTTCGCGGCACGCAGCGCCGCGGTGAACGCGCGGACGCCGCTGATCGGCCGGAGGCCGCCGTCGTCGGCGAGCAGCCCGGCCTCCTCGCAGATCTCGGTGTGGTAGTAGAGCACGATCGGATGGGTGTCGAGCGGGATCGCGTACTGCTCGCCCGCCACCTGTCCGCGCCGCCAGATCTCCGCCGGGAAGCGGTCGGGGGTGATGCCCAGTTCCCTGAGCCGGCCCGGGTCGAAGGGGTCGAGCAGCTTTCCGGGGCCGAAGCCGGCGAGCCGGGTGAGGTGCAGCACCGCCACCTCGGGCGCGCGCCCGCCGGCACCGGCCATGCCCAGCTTCGTGTAGTACGGGGGACCCCACTCGAGCTGGGTGGCCTCCACGTCGAGGTCCGGGTGCTCCGCGGCGAAGGCGTCGACCATCGCGGACATGTTCACGCCGTCGCCGCCGCCGAAGAGGTGCCAGTAGCGCAGCCTGGTCGTGCCGGCGGCGGTGAACGAGGGCGCGGCGCAGCCGGCCGCGACCGGGGCGGTGGCGGCGAGTCCGGTGGCGGCCAGGCCGCGGGCCGCGAGCGTGCCGGCCCCCGACGTCAGCAGCCGCCGCCGGCTGAGAGGCGGTGCGTGGTCCATGTCCCTGCTCCTCCCGGGTACGTCCGGTGCGTACCGTCAGATGAGGCGGATGACGTTCCAGGACAGCGGCTCCAGCACGGCGCTGAGCGTGCCGTCCCGCAGCGTCGCGCCGGTCACGGGGTGCGGGACGACGCGCTCCGGGTCCCGGAGGGTGTTGCGTGCCTCCGGGTCGGCGTCGGCCAGCGCGCTGTGCTCCACCACCTCGGAGACCGCGAGGCCGCGCAGCAGCACCTCAAGACCCAGCGGCTGCCGCTGGTCGCGGTTGACGGCGAAGACGGTGACCGCACCCGACTCCGGGTCGCGGACGGCCGTCGCGTACAGCAGCGGCACCTCGCCGTGCTTGGCGGTCTCGTGCGTGGGTGACTCCGCGGCGACGTGCAGCACCTGCCCGCCGCGGGCGTACCGCGCGGTCTGCGCGAACGGGTGGAAGGTGGTCTGCCGCCAGGCCGGGCCGCCGGGTTCGGTCATGATCGGCGCGATGACGTTGACCAACTGGGCGAGGCAGGCGACGCCGACCCGGTCGGCGTGCCGCAGCAGGGCGATGAGCAGTGAGCCGAAGACGACGGCGTCGACGACGCTGTAGTTGTCCTCCAGGAGGCGCGGGGCCTCGGGCCAGTCGAGGGGGCGTTCTTCGGCCTGAGCCCGGAACCTCGACTGGTACCAGACGTTCCACTCGTCGAAGGAGAGGCCGATGCGCTTGGCCGACTTGAGCCGGGCGCCGACGTGGTCGCAGGTCGCGACGACGCTCTCGATGAAGGACTCCATGTCGGCGGCGGAGGCGAGGAAGGAGTCGCGGTCGCCGTCGGTCTCCTCGTAGTAGGCGTGCAGGGAGACGTAGTCGACCAGGTCGTAGGTCTCGGCGAGCACGGTCGCCTCCCACGCGGCGAACGTCGGCATGGCCCGGCTGGAGCTGCCGCAGGCGACCAGCTCCAGCCCCGGATCGAACTGGCGCATGGCGCGGGCGGTCTCGGCGGCCAGCCGCCCGTACTCGGCGGCCGTCTTGTGGCCGGTCTGCCACGGCCCGTCCAGCTCGTTGCCGAGGCACCACAGGCGGATGCCGTACGGGGCCGCGTCGCCGTGCGCGGCACGACGCTCCGACAACGCGGTGCCGGCGGGGTGGTTGGCGTACTCCAGCAGCTCGACCGCCTCGGCGACGCCCCGGGTGCCGAGGTTGAGGGCCATCATGGGCTCGGCCTGCGGCCCGAGCCTGCGCAGGAAGGCCACGTACTCCGCGAGCCCGAAGCGGTTCGTCTCCGTGGACCGCCAGGCGAGGTCGAGCCGCCGCGGCCGCCGCTCCACCGGCCCCACCGAGTCCTCCCACCGGTACCCGGAGACGAAGTTGCCGCCGGGGTAGCGGACGGTCGTCACCCCGAGCTCACGGATCAGCCCGAGCACGTCGCCCCGCAGCCCCGTCCCGTCGGCGGCCGGGTGGCCGGGCTCGTAGATGCCGGTGTAGACGCAGCGGCCGAGGTGCTCGACGAAGGAGCCGAACAGCCGCGGACTCGCGTCGGCGACGACGAAGGCGGAGTCGAGCGTGACACGGGCCGTGGCCGCGGCAGGGATCATGCGTACTCCGTGGGTTCGAAATTTCGAATATCGCTCGCAACTTCGAACGAGACCGTAGAATCGAACCGGCACCGCGTCAACGACTGGCGCAACGTCACCTCCCGCGCCCTGCCCGGGCGTTGCGGCGGCCGGCCGGGTCGTCGCCCGCCTGGCGGCCCCGGCCGGCGCCGCGCCGCGGAGGTCAGTCCGCGCAGTGCACGTCCGTGCCGGGGCGGTTGCCGGTGGTGAGGAAGGCCGTGACCGCGCGGTCGCCACAGGGGTTGCCGTTGGCGAGGTACGAGCCGTGGCCGCCGCTGTCGACCGTGACGAGGCGGGCCCGGTCGCCGAGGGCTTCGCGCATCTTCAGCGCGCCGGCGTACGGGGTGGCGGGGTCGCGCCGGTTCTGCAGCATGAGGATGTTGGAGGGGCCCTCGTCGGTGATCCGGGTGGGGGCGTCGTCGGGGGTGTCCTTCCAGAAGGAGCAGGGGGTGATGTTCACGGGCATGCCCGCGGTCAGCGGGTGCCGGGCCCGGTCGGCGGTCACGGCCCGCTGGTGGGCGGAGACCGAAGGGGCCGGCCAGCGGACGTCGTTGCACAGGACGGCGAGGGCCACGGCCGCGTCCTCGTCACTCATCGGGCCGGCCACGTCGGGGGTGAGCACAGGGGTGGTCTGCGGGTCCCGCGCCTGCCGGACCAGCCGGGCCAGCGCCGGGAAGCCCGCGTCGGCGTACAGGGCGGTGTGCATCGCCTGCCGCAGCCGGTTGCCGGTGAGGGGGACGCCCGCGGTGGTGCTCTCCCTCGGCTCGCGGTCCAGCTTCGCGGCCAGGCGCAGGAAGAGCGGCCGGACGTCCTCGGGCCGCTCCGCCAGCCGCAGCCCCTCGGCCTCCCGGGCGGGGTCGGCGGCCCAGGCGGCGAAGTCGGGGAAGCGGTCCTCCGCGCCGGCGGCGAAGTTCGCCATCCAGCCGCGCCCGACCCGCTCGGGGTCCGGGTCGCCGCTGCCGTCCAGCACCCAGCGGTCGGTGCGGTGGGGATACCGCTGGGCGTAGACGGCGCTCACGTAGCTGCCGTACGACGTCGCCCACACGGAGAGCCGCTCCTCGCCGAGTGCCTGTCGCAGCCGCTCCATGTCCCGCACCTCGTTGGCGGTGGAGAAGCTGGCGAGCACCGCGCCGCCGGCGCGGGCGCAGCTCTCGGCGACGCGCGCGGAGCGGGCGGCGTTCGCGCCGATGCCGCCGTCCGGTCCCGGCCAGGGGCGGACGTTCACCAGGTGGCGGTCGTCCGCGGCGAGTCCGCAGCCGGCCCGCGTGCTGCCGCCCACGCCCCGCGGGTCGAAGCCGACGAGGTCGTACGCGCCGGCCGTCTCGGCGCGCAGGGCCGCCCCCTTCTCGGCGAGCCGCTGCACGCCGGAGCTGCCGGGCCCGCCCGGCACGACGAGCAGGGTCCCGCGCCGCGCCGCGGGGTCCTCGCTGCGCAGCCGGGAGACGGCGAGGGTGAGCCGCGGGCCGCCGGGATCCGCGTAGTCGAGCGGCACGGCCAGCTCGGCGCACTCCATGCCGGCGGGCCCGCCGGGCCGGGCGCAGGGCTCCCAGGACAGGGCGGGCGCCCGCCGCCCTTCTGGGGCGCCCGCGGGGGCGGCGGGCGCCCCGGGTGCGGTGACGGCGGTGACGGCGGCGACGGACAGGGCGAGGAGCAGGGCGTGTCGGATACGGGACACCGGACTGCCTTTCGGCTGCAGTGACGTCGGCGAGGACGTGTGGCCGCGGGCCGCGGGCCATGCCGTCGATGCTGGCCGCCGGCGCCCCCCGGGCGGCAGCGGCATCCGGTGGAACCCCCGGTCCACCGACCGGTGGACCCGGGGCGGACGTCCGTCCCGGGTCCTGCCCCCCGGCGTGCGGGCGGGTCGTCCTGACCGGCCGGACTCATCGGCGGGGGCCGGCCCGGCTCACTTCGTCGCCCCCCTCATGAAGCCGTTGTAGATGTAGCGCTGGAGGAACAGGAAGACGGCGAGGGTCGGCAGGATGACCAGGATCGTGCCCGCCGAGATCGTCTCCCAGTGCGCCCCGTACGGGCCCTTGAAGCGGAACAGGGCGGTGGACATCGTCCCGAGGTCGTCGGAGGGCATGTACAGGAAAGGGGATGTAGAAGTCGTTGTAGACCGTGACGCCCTTGACGATGACGACCGTCGCGATCGCCGGCTTGAGCAGCGGGAAGATGATCTTTCGGTAGATCGTGAAGGAGTTGGCGCCCTCCAGCCGGGCGGACTCGTCGAGCGAGACCGGGATGGACCGGATGAACTGCAGGAAGATGTAGATCGAGACGATGTCGGTGCCCATGTAGAGCACGATGGGTGCGAGCCGGCTGTTGACCAGCCCGAAGCTGTCGACGATCTGGAAGGTCGCCACCTGGGTGGTCACCCCGGGCACCATCGCCGCGACCAGGAAGAGCCCCACGACCAGCTTCCGGAACCGGAACCGGAAGCGGTCGATGGCGTACGCCGTCATCGAGCCGATGACGACGGTGCCGGCGATCGCGCAGAGGAGGATGACGGCGGTGTTGGCGAAGGCCGAGAGCATCCGGCCGTCCTCGAAGGCGGTCGCGTAGTTGTCGAAGTTGAGCAGGTTGCCGGGGAGCGAGAGCGCCCCGCCGTCGCCGGCCATCTCCTCCGGGGTCTTCAGCGAGGTGAGGAAGACCACCAGCAGCGGCAGCACCACCACCGCGGCGGCCCCGACCAGCGACAGATACGTCAGCGTGCGTGTGACGACGGCCGCTCTCATACCAGGTCACCCGCCTTCTCGTCCGGTACGAGCGTCCGCTGCACCCAGGTCACCGCGAGCACGATCAGCAGCAGCACCACGGCCGCCGCCGAGGCCAGCCCGGTCTTGTTGAACGTGAACGCCAGGTCCACCGTCTGGATCACGAACGTCTCGGTGCCGGTCGCGCCGCCCGTCATGATGTACGGGATCTCGAAGACCGCCAGCGAGCCGGAGACGGCCAGGATCACGCTGAGGCTGATCACCGGCCGGATGCCGGGCGCGATGATGTGCCGGAACTGCTGCCAGCGGTTGGCGCCGTCCAGCTCGGCCGCCTCGTACAGCTCGCCGGGGATGGACTGGATCGCGCCGAGGAACAGCACGAAGTTCAGGCCCATGAAGCGCCAGACGGACACCCCGGCCAGCGAGGCGTTGGCGGAGGTGGAGTCGCCGAGCCAGGCGCGGTCGGGTTCGTCGCCGAAGAGGCCGACGAGCGCGTCGAGGGTGCCGCCGTCCTGGAAGAAGTAGAGGAAGACGAAGCCGATGGCGACGCCGTTCACCAGGTACGGGAAGAACAGGATGCCCTTGAAGAGGTTGCGGAAGCGGACGTGGAAGCTGAGCACGGTCGCGAAGTACAGCGCCAGCACGATCTGCACCGCCGAGGCGGCGAGGTAGTAGCCGCTGACGAAGAAGACCTCGAACAGCTCGGAGCGGGTGAAGAGGTCGGAGTAGTTCTCCGTGCCGACGTAGTTCAGCTCCGGGCTCAGCCCGTCCCAGTCGGTGAAGCTGTACGCGACCATGTTGGCGACGGGCGCGTACGTGAACGTGATCAGCAGCGCCAGCGGGGCGGCGAGGAACAGCCACGGCACCACGCCGCCCCGCAGCCGGCGCCTCAGGGCACTCACCGGTAACCCAGCTCCGCCGCGGCTCCGGTCCAGCGCTCGGAGAGGTCCGCGAAGAGGTCGTCCGGGCTGCCGTCCTTGGCGCCGCGGGCGATGTCGACCAGCTCCTGGCGGTAGTCGGGGTCGTCGATGCCGACCTCCGAGGCGTCGTCCAGCTCCTTCAGCTCCGCGCCCTTCGACTGGTCCAGCTCCATGAGCCGCACGTTCTGCTCCTCGTACTCGGCGAGCACGTCGGGCAGCGGGGCGTCGCGCAGGGTGGAGACGTTCAGGTTGTCCTCGGGGTAGCCGGACTTCTCCGCGAACCAGTCGACCCAGGCGCGCGCGGCCTCCTTGTGCGCGGAGTGGATGCTCACGGCCTGCTGGTAGTCGGGGGAGAGGCCGGCGCAGAAGGCGCCGTCGACCTGGTGCGGGAAGGGCATGAAGCCGATGTCGTCCGGGTCCGTGCCGGCCTGCTCGGCGGCGTCGCGCATCTGGACGACGGCCCAGGAGCCCAGGAACATCGTGGCGATCTCGCCCTTGGCGATCTTCGGCTTGGAGCCCTCCCAGTTGGTGGTGGTCGGGTCCTTCTCCGCCAGGCCCCGGTCCACGATGTCGTACAGGAGGGTGTCCACGGTGCGTACCGTGCCGCCCTCGGCGAAGGGGTCGCCCCCGACGGCCTTGACGTCCGCCTGTTCGTCGCAGGTGGCGGCGGAGTGGGCGGGCCACCACTGGGCCAGCGGCCAGCCGTCCTTGAAGTTGGTGTAGTACGGGACGGCGTCGGTCTCGTCCTTGACGGCCTTGAGGTCGTCGAGGAACTCGGCCGGCGTGGTGGGCCATTCGGTGACGCCGGCCTGCTCCCAGACGCGCTTGTTGTAGACGAAGCCGGGGACGCTGCCGTAGATGCTGACCCCGTAGACCTCGCCGTCGACCGTGGAGTAGTCGGTGAAGCGGAACTTCTCGCTACGTGCGGACTGCTTGCCCAGCGAGGCGAAGAAGCGGGGGTAGTCGTTCTTCTTCACCGTGCCCGGGATCATGAGGACGTCGCCGTAGTCGTCCGAGTTCATCCGGGTCTTGACTTCGCCCTCGTAGTCGGTGACCCCGTCGAACTCCACCTTGACGTTGGGGTACGTCCTGCGGAACTCGGCCGCGTACTCGTCCATCGTGCCGTCCTCGACGAGGTCGGTGCGATGGGTGATGACCTCGATCGTGCCGGACACCTTGTCCGGGTCGTCGACCGCCTTCGCCTCCTCCTTCTCCGACGAGGCCCCGCTGCCCGTGCAGGCGGCGGTCGTCGCGAGCGCGGCGGCCAGCAGCGCACCGGCGAGCGCCCTTCCCTTCATCTCCACCATCTCCGTTCGCTGAGCCGGCCCGTGATACTTAACCGGTCGAGTCGAGGCCCCTTTTCTTGACGAGGAACCTTCCCTCAGAGCGGCGATGACGTCAACCTCTCCGACGCAGAAAGAACTTGACCGGTTTATGGACAGGGGTCCTGAGAGGCGGTTACCTTGGCGCGAGACCCGAGATTGGAGCACCCATGAAGGACGTCACCCCGCTCTCCGAGGGCTGGACCCTGCGGCACGACGGGGACCGGTTGCCCGCGCAGGTGCCGGGCTGCGTCCACACGGACCTGCTCGCCGCCGGCGTCATCCCCGACCCGTACCTCGGCACCCACGAGACGGACGTCGCCTGGGTCGGCCGGCGGGACTGGACGTACGAGACGGAGATCGCGCCCTACGACGGCCCGCACGAACGCACCGACCTCGTCTTCGACGGCCTCGACACCGCCGCCGCGCTCCGGCTCGCCGGCGAACCGCTCGGCACCACCCGTAACATGCACCGCCGCTACCGCTTCGACGTCACCGGCCGCTCCGGCCCTCTCGCCGTGGCCTTCACCTCCGCCTACACCGAGGCCGAGGCGGTACGCGCCCGGACGGGCGACCGGCCCAACGCCTATCCCGAACCCTTCCCGTTCATCCGCAAGATGGCCTGCTCCTTCGGCTGGGACTGGGGCCCGACGCTGGTCACCGCCGGCATCTGGCGCCCGGCGCGGCTGGAGCACTGGAGCACCGCGCGGCTGGCCCGGGTCCGTCCGCTGGTGACGGTCGACGCCGACGGCACCGGCCGCGTCGAGGTGCGTCTGGACGTCGAGCGCACCGCCGCCGGCGCGCGGCGCCCGCTCACCGTCCGCGCGCGGGTCGGCGACGCCGAGGCGACGGCGGTGCTGGAGGGCACGGAGGGGGTGGTCCCACTCACGCTTGCCCGCCCCGAGCTGTGGTGGCCGCGCGGCTACGGCGGCCAGCCACTCTACGCGCTGGAGGTCACCCTGCACGACGGTGCCACCGCCGCGGGCCCGCCCCTGGACTCCTGGACCCGCCGCGTCGGCTTCCGCACCGTCCGCCTCGACACCGCCGCCGACCCCCACGGCTCCCGCTTCACCCTCGTCGTCAACGGCGAACCCCTCTTCGCCCGCGGCGTCAACTGGATCCCCGACGACGCCCTGCCCGCCCGCATCACCCCCGCCCGCTACCGCGAGCGGCTGCGGCAGGCGGCGGACGCGGGCGTCGACCTCGTACGCGTCTGGGGCGGCGGCATCTACGAGAGCGACGACTTCTACGCCGCCTGCGACGAACTCGGCCTCATGGTCTGGCAGGACTTCCCCTTCGCCTGCGCCGCCTACCCCGAGGACCAGCCGCTGCGCGGCGAGGTCGAGGAGGAGGCCCGCGACAACGTCGTCCGCCTCATGCCGCACCCGTCGCTGGTGCTCTGGTGCGGCAACAACGAGAACCTGTGGGGCTTTCGCGACTGGGAGTGGGAGGAGGAACTCGCCGGTGCCTCCTGGGGCGAGGGCTACTACCTCGGCGTGCTCCCGCGGGTCGTCGCCGAGCTGGACCCCGTCCGCCCGTACTGGCCGGGCAGCCCCTGGTCCGGTTCCTGGGCGCACCACCCGAACGACCCCGCGCACGGCGTCCACCACGACTGGGAGGTGTGGAACCGCGCCGACTACACCGAGTACCGCGCCGGCGTCCCGCGCTTCGTCGCCGAGTTCGGCTGGCAGGCGCCCCCCGCCTGGGCCACGCTGCGCCGCGCGCTGGGTGAGGGCCCGCAGCTCGCCGCGGCCTCGCCGGCCATGCTCCACCACCAGAAGGCCGACGACGGCAACGGCAAGCTGGAGCGCGGCCTCGCCCGCCACTTCGACGTCCCGGACGGGACCGCCGACTTCGCCCGCTGGCACTACCTGATGCAGGTCAACCAGGCGCGGGCGATCGCCGCCGGCGTCGAGCACTGGCGGTCCCACTGGCCGGTGTGCGCGGGCACGGTCGTCTGGCAGTTGAACGACTGCTGGCCGGTCACCTCCTGGTCCGCCGTCGACGGCGACGGCCGCCTGAAGCCGCTGTACCACGAGCTGCGCCGGCTCTACGCCGACCGCCTGCTGACCGTACGCCAGGACGCGGGCGGCCCGGCGGTGGCCGTCGTCAACCAGGGCGCGGAGCTCTGGTCCGGCACCCTGGCGCTGCGCCGCACCGCGGTCGACGGCGGCGTGGTCGCGCGGGCGGAGGTGCCGTTCGCCGCCGGGCCGCGGGCCGTCGCCGTCGTGCCGGTGCCCGACGGGCTGCTGCCGTCCGCCGCGTCCGCGAAGGAACTGCTGGTCGCCGAGGCCGACGGGCTGCGCGCGCTGCACTTTCCGGTGCGGGACAAGGACTTCGCGTACCCCCGCCCGGAGTTCGGCGTGGCGGTGGTGCGTGCCGGGGCCGCGGACCCGGATAGGGTCGACGTCGTGGTCACCGCCCACACCTTCGTACGCGACCTGCTGCTGCAGCCCGACCGGCTCGACCCCGCCGCCACGGCCGACCGGGGTCTGCTGACGCTGCTGCCCGGCGAGCGCGCGACCATCGCCGTGCGCGGCTGGCCCGCGCCCGCGGCGCCCGGGACGCCGGACGGGGACGACCCCGCCGTCGCCGCCGTGCGCGCCGCGCTCTTCTGCGTGGAGCCCGCGTGAGCGCGGACGGCCCGCCGGCCAAGGTGACGATCAAGGACGTCGCCGCCCGCGCCGGGGTCTCCAAGGGGGCCGTCTCGCTGGCCTTCAACAACCGCCCCGGTCTCGCCGACGCCACCCGCGACCGCATCTTCGCCGCCGCCCGCGAGCTGGGCTGGGCGCCGAACCTCGCGGCCCGCTCGCTGTCCAGCTCCCGGGTCGACGCCGTGGGCCTGGCGATCTGCCGCCCGGCCCGGCTGCTCGGACTGGAGCCGTTCTACATGGAGTTCGTCTCCGGCATCGAGAGCGTGCTCGCCGAGCAGTCGTCCTCTCTGCTGCTGCGGCTGGTCCGCGACCTCGACGAGGAAGTCGCGCAGCAGGAGCGGTGGTGGAAGTCGAAGCAGGTCGCCGGGTCGATCCTGGTGGACTTCCGCACCGACGACCCGCGGGTGGCGGCGGTCGGCGCGCTCGGCATGCCGGTGATCGCCGTCGGCCACCCCTCGCTGACCGGCGGCTTCCCGTCGCTCTGGACGGACGACGCCACCGCCGTCACGGAGGCCGTGCGCTATCTGGCCGCCCTCGGCCACCGGCGCGTCGCGCACGTCGGCGGCGCCGCCGAGCTGGGCCACAGCGCGATCCGTAACGCCGCCTTCGAGGCCACCGTCCGCGAACTCGGCCTGGACGCGGGCCCGCAGACGCCCACCGGGTTCTCCGGCGAGGACGGTGCCCGCGCCACCCGTACCCTGCTGGCCTCCGCGGAACGGCCCACGGCGATCCTGTACGACAACGACATCATGGCCGTCGCCGGTCTTTCGGTGGCCTCCGAGATGGGCCTGTCGGTGCCCGCCGACCTCTCGCTGCTCGCCTGGGACGACTCCCAGCTCTGCCGGCTCACGCACCCCACGCTCTCCGCCATGAGCCACGACGTGCACGGCTTCGGCGCCGAGGTGGCGCGGGCGCTGTTCACCCGCATGACCACCGGGGCGGCCGAGTCCCGGCAGGTGCCGACCCCGGAGCTCACCCCGCGCGGCTCGACGGGTCCGCCGGGCGGCTGACCTCCCGCGGACGTCCGGGGGCAGTGCCGTGCCGTCCGCCCCCGTGCCGTGCACGGAGCGGCTCGTTCGGCCGATCGGAGGAAGGTGACGGCCGGGCGGGCCCCCGGGTGGTCGTTCCGGAGCCGTCGGCGCATAGTGGCCGTATGCGCCATCCGTGCGCACGACGACGGTCGCTGACCGAGGGAGCCCGGCATGCCCCGAGCGGTGAGGTTCGACGAGTACGGCGATGTGGACGTCCTGCGGGTCGTGGACGTCGAACGCCCGGTCCCCGGCCCGGACGAGGTGCTCGTCCGGGTACGGGCCGCCGGAATCAACCCGGGGGAGAGCGTGATCCGGGAGGGCCTGATGGACGCGATGTGGCCGGCGACGTTCCCTTCGGGACAGGGCAGCGACCTGGCCGGCGTCGTCGAGGAACGCGGCGAGCGGGTACGGAACGTCGCGGTCGGAGACGAGGTCATCGGATACACCGACGACCGGGCGAGCCACGCCGAGTACGTCGCGGTGCCCGCGGCCAACGTCACCCCGCGGCCTCCCGGCGTGCCGTGGGAGGCCGCCGGCGCCCTGCCCGTCGCCGGCTCCACCGCCTACGCCGCGGTGCGGGCGGTGGGCCCCGGACCGGGCGACACCGTCGTGGTCGCCGGCGCGGCCGGCGGCGTCGGCTCGCTCGCCGCGCAACTGGCCCGCGGCGCCGGCGCCACCGTGATCGGCCTGGCCGGCCCGCACCACCACGACTGGCTCGCCGCGCACGGGATCACCCCGGTCGCCCACGGCGAGGGGGTCGCCGACCGCATCCGCCGGGCCGCGGAGGACGGCGGCCCGAACGCGTTCATCGACACCTTCGGCGCCGACTACGTCCGGATGGCCGTCGAGGACCTGGGCGTCCGGCCCGACCGGGTGGACACCATCATCAACTACACCGACGCCGAGCGCTACGGAACCAGGAGCGACGCCAACGCCGAGGGGGCCGGTGCCGACGTGCTGGCGGAGCTGGGCGCCCGGATCGCCGACGGCGATCTGGAGGTGCCCATCGCCGGTACCTACCCGCTGGAGCAGGTCCGTGACGCCTACCGGGAACTCGAACGCCGCCACACCCTCGGCAAGATCGTGCTGGTGCCCTGACCGTGCCTACCCCCGCAGGGCCAGCACCGTCCAGGCCGCCGTCGCGACCGTCGCGGCGCCGATCGTGAGGAGGCGGAGGCGGGCCTGCAGCCGGTCGTCCCACTCCTCGCCGGTGCCGGAGGCGAACCGCAGGGCCGGGGTGGCCGCGCGGCCCAGCGCGAAGCCGAGGCCGGCCAGCAGCGCCACGCCCGCGTCGTTGGCCAGCAGCACGCCCAGGGCGAGGGCGTACGGCAGGCTCGCCGACACGTAGGTCCGCACCCCGGTGCCCAACTCGAATCCGAACTGCAGTGCGCCGCGCGCCAGATGGCGTTGGAGCACGTCCTGCGGGACCTGCCGCGCGTTCTGCGGCAGCCGCAGGCGCAGCACCCCGGCGTCGCGCGCGACGGCGAGCAGCCCGAGGGCGACGATCGCCCCCGCGCGCCAGTCCGCGGAGACCGGAGCGACCAGCCCCGAGGCAAGCCACAGCACGGTGGCCGACAGCAGGGCGCCGAGCAGCAGCCCGGTGGAGAAGACCCCGAGCACGGTTGTCTGTCGGTGAACGGCCCGCCAACCTGGCGAGGCAAGCGCGTGCGCGCTGTTCCGCGTTCAGACGGAGCCGGAGAGCGAGTAGCCCGCCAGGCCGCCGAGGATCGTCCAGGTGAGCAGGGGGCCGTACCAACTGGCCGCCACCGCACCGGAGCTGAGCACGAGCGCCGGCACCGCCGGGTCGGTCAGCCGGCCGCGCCACGCCGGCCTGGCCGGGCCCGTGCCGACCTGCCCCACGTCACGCCCCGCCGACGAGGGTGCGCCAGGTCTGCTGGCCGACGACGCCGTCGACGGTCAGCCCGGCGCCGCGCTGGAACTCCCGGGTCGCGTCCGCCGTGAGCGGGCCGAACGCGCCGTCCACCGTCAACGGGTAGCCGTGCTTGACGAGTTGGCGCTGGGCAGCGCTGACGGCGCCGCCGGAGTCGCCCTGCCGGACGGTGACCACCAGGTGGGTCCAGGTGGTCGCGTTGACCGTACCGGTCGGCTGCAGCCCCCTGGCCTCCTGGAAGCCGCTGACCGCGGTCTCGGTGCTCGGCCCGTAGATCCCGTCCGGCTCGGTGGGGAACTCGTGGACGCCCAGGAGGTGCTGGGCCGTACGGACGTCCGGGCCGCGCGAACCGTCGCGCAGCGTCGGCCAGGTGACGGCGCCCTCGCAGCCGCAGTCGGTGGTCCAGCGGCAGATGGAGCGCACCCAGCCGGATCCGGAGTTGAAGTACCCGTCGTGGCACCGGCGTTCGATGCCGCAGCCGCAGGCGCCGCACGCGCCGCTGAACGCCCACAGCCAGCCGTCGTAGGAGCCGGAGTAGCACTGGTTGGGCCGCAGGGTCCAGGTCACGCCGTCGTTGCGGTGGAAGCCCTCGTGCGGGCCGCTCGTCTCACAGGCGGCGGCGTGCACGGTGCTCGGGCCGCAGCCGGGGGAGCAGTCGTGCTCCGAGGCGTAGGAGGGGCACGCGCCCTCCCAGATGTCGTAGCCGTCCGCGTACGCCTGCCGGGCCGCGCCGAAGACGCCGAGGGCGGCGAAGCCCACGACCGTCGCCGACTGGAGCACGGTACGCCGCCGGGGTGCCAGGCTCGGCAGCGCGGAGGTGCTGCGGCGGCGGACGGGCCGGTCGGCGGCGCCGGCGCGGCGCAACTGGGGAACCTCGTCGAGGGTGGTCATCACGCGCTCCTCGGCTGACTGGTGTGGTCGGGGGCTGCGGCGACCAGGTCGCCCAACGCGTCGGCGGAGCCGAGCGGTGCGCTGCGCACGACGCGCCCGGTGGTGCCGACGAGCACGGCGAACGGGGTCGCGATCGCGTCGTAGGCGGTGAAGAGGTCGGGCCGGTTCCCGGTGACCGGCACGCCGGTCTCCGTGGCGGGAGGCGCGTCACCGGCGTAGACGGCGCGTACGGCGCGCTGCCCGTTGAGGCGGCCGGCCGCCGCCAGCACCTCGGCGCAGGTGCGGCATTCGGCGCTGAGGAAGAGCAGCAGCGTCTCGCGGTCCCCGGCCAGCAGCTCGTCCGCGTGCGGCGCCGCGCTGCCCGGCGTGACGCCCAGCCGCCCGGGGGAGCGGACCACCTGGCCCCGCGAGAGCTGGTGGACCTGCCGCACCAGCCCGGACACCACGAGGGCGAGCAGGGCGATGGCGACCCAGGACAGGATCAGGGCGCTGGTGGTGAAGTCCACGGTCAGCGGCCTCCTTTGACGGCGGGGACGGTCCCGGCGCCGGCCGGCGGGCGCGCCGTCGCCATCGGTTGGCCCATGGCGGCCGGCAGCGCCCAGAGCAGCACGGCCAGGGTGACGGCGGCCAGCGCCGCCGTGGTCCACTCGGCCGCGCCCCCGGGCGGGTCGCCGGTCCCCGCGGTGAGCGTGGCGGCGACGGCGGCCAGTCCCGCCAACGCCCAGGCCCGGCCGGCGACCCACGCACTCAGCGGAACGTCGGTGCGTGAGCACCCGCAGGGGCCGCCGCGCCCGGCCGCCAGGGCGTGTCCGGTGTAGAGGGCGTAGCAGGCGAACACCGTCGCAGCCGCGCTGAGTACGGCGGCGAGGGCGGCGCGGTGGCCGGCGAGCAGCGCGGCGCCGCCGGCGACGGCGAGCAGGCTCTCGGCCGCCGTGGCCGCCACCGCGGCCGGCACCACGGCGCGCCGCGGCAGCAGCCGGTGCTCGGTCAACGCCTCGGGCAGCGCGCCGGGCCGGCTCAGGTGGGCGGCGGCGCCCGCGAGCAGGGCCAGCAGCACCACGCCCGTGGCCGTGGCGGCGCTCAGGGACGTCACCCCACGGCCCGCAGGTCGAGCGCTTCGACCAGCGCGGGAACGGCGTCGGTGGTGGTGTCGGCCAGCGGCACGATGGTCGCCCACACCTCCTCGCCGGAGAGTACGAAGAACGGGCGCCCGTCGGAGAGCGAGTCGCGGAACAGCTCGCCCGAGGGCACCGACGCGCCGTGCCAGGGCGGGAGCTGCACGGTGTGCTCGCGGGTGGGCCGGCCCATCTCGACCAGGCCGAGCGTCGGCACTTCCTTGAGCACCGTGGCGGGACGGGCCAGGCGGGTGCCGGCGGAGGCGTCGGGGGTGAGCGTGATGCCGTCGGAGTGCTCGGCGATGCCGAGGGTGCGCAGGAGCAGCAACACGTCGGTGAGCGCGGCCCGGTAGAGCCGGGTGACCAGGCTGAACCGCCGGCCCTGCCAGACCACCAGCGTCGGGTTCTCCACCTGCTGCGCCTGCGCGTCGTACTCGCCGGTGGTGGCGGTCCGCAACGTGCCGCCCCGGAAGGAGAGTTCGCTGTCGAACGCGGTGATCCCCAGGGACGCGGCGACCGACTCGGCCAGGTCGGCCGGCCCGGCGGTGAGCTCGTGCAGGCGGCCGTCGGCGATCACCTCGACGACGGAGGTCGCGGGCCGCGTCAGGTCGAGGTCGGCGGCGAGGCGGTAGGCGATACCGTCCAACGCGCGGTGCTCGACGGCAGTGGATGACGCCACATGGTCCTCCTGAGAACGGTGTCCCGAACCTGTTGCGCTGAACGGCGATTCACTCTACCCGGGTAGAATGACGGTGTACATACAAGCCGATCGCCTGCGGGGGGCGTATCAGCCGCGTACCACCACCGGAGCCTCACCGGGGGGCAGCACCTCGCCGATCACCGGGTGTCCCGGCACCTCGCCGGCCAGCAGCAGCCCTCCCGACGTCTGCGCGTCGGCCAGCACCAACCGGTCGACCTCGGGGAGGGCGCCGAACTCCACCCACGGCTCGACCCACGCCAGATTCCGCCGGGTGCCGCCGCTGACGAAGCCGTCGACCGCCGCGGGCCGGGTGTCCGCCAGCAACGGCACGGCCGCCGCGTCGATCGCCAGCGTCACACCGGAGGCGCGCGCCAGCTTGTACGCGTGGCCCAGCAGGCCGAACCCCGTGACATCCGTTCCCGCCCGGACACCCGCGGCCACCGCCGCGACCGAGGCGTCCCGGTTCAGCGCGGCCATGACGGCCACCGCCTCGGGAAAGACCTCCCCGGTCGCCTTGTGCCGCGCGTTGAGCACCCCGCTGCCCAGCGGCTTCGTGAGGGTCAGCGCCCGCCCCGGCGCGGCCGCGTCCAGCCGCAGCATCCGCTCGGGGTGGACCATCCCCATCACCGACATCCCGTACTTGGGCTCCGGATCGGTCACGCTGTGGCCGCCCGAGACCTGGCAGCCCGCCGCGTGCGCCACGTCACGGCCGCCCCGCAGCACCTCGGCGGCCAACTCCATCGGCAGCGTGTCCCTGGGCCAGGCGAGGAGGTTGATCGCCGCCCACGGCGTGCCGCCCATCGCGTAGACGTCGGAGAGTGCGTTGGCCGCCGCGATCCGGCCCCAGTCGTACGCGTCGTCCACCACCGGTGTGAAGAAGTCGGCCGTGGTGACGAGCGCCCGCTCACCGTCGAGGCGGACCACGGCGGCGTCGTCTCCGCCGCCCTCCAGGCCCACCAGCAACTCCGCGGCCGGATCCTTCGGGCGGCTGCCCGTCCGGTCCAGGGAGGAGACCAGGGCGTCGAGTTCGCCGGGAGGAATCTTGCAGGCGCAGCCACCGCCGCCCGCGTACTGGGTCAGTCGCACGGTCATCCGCCGGACGTTACGCCCGAACGCCCGTGCGCGGACAGGGGACGGGTGCCTCGCTCGTGGACGTAGACTCCCTGCCGGAGGCGGGCGGGTGCCTGGTGGCCCCCACGGTCTTCAACACCGATGCGGTCGGGAACCCCGGCCGGGTGGGTTCGATTCCCATACGCCTCCGCCGACACAGCCCCCTCGAAGCTCCGAGTCCGTTCCGCACACCACCGGGGAGGCCGGCGTTGACGGACGCCAGACGCCGTGTTCCGCGCACCGACGCCCTGCTCGCCGACCCCCGACTCGCCGACGCCGCCCTGCGGTTGGGGCGCACCCTGGTCCGTCGCGCCGTCGCAGAGGTCCAACACCGCGTGCGCGCCGGCCTGGTGGCCCCCGAAGAGGCCGCCGACGCGGCCGTCGCCGACCTGCCCCGGCACGCCACCTCGCTGCGCCCGGTGGTGAACGCCACCGGCGTCGTCGTGCACACCAACCTCGGCCGCGCGCCGCTCTCCGCCGCCGCCACCGAGGCGTTGCGGGCCGCGTCCGGTCCCACGGACGTGGAGTTCGACCTGAGCGACGGGCGCCGGGCCCGGCGGGGGAGGGGCGCGCTTGCCGCCCTCGCCGCGGCAGTCCCGAACGCGGAGGCGGTCCATCTGGTCAACAACAACGCCGCCGCACTGGTGCTCGCCGCCACCGCCCTCGCCGGGAACGGCGAAATCCTCATCAGCCGGGGCGAACTGGTAGAGATCGGCGACGGGTTCCGCCTCCCCGAGCTGGTGGAGAGCACCGGCGCCCGGCTGGTCGAGGTCGGCACCACCAACCGCACCCACCTCGACGACTACGCGCGCGCCGTCGGCCCCGACACCGCCCTCGTGCTCAAGGTGCACCCCTCCAACTTCCTGACCACCGGCTTCGTGTCCTCCGTTTCCCTCGCCCACCTCGCCACGCTGGGCGTCCCGCTGGTCCACGACATCGGCTCCGGGCTCTTGCGGCCACATCCCGCGCTGCCCGACGAGCCCGACGCCGCGACCTCCCTCGACCAGGGCGCCGACCTGGTCACCGCCAGCGCGGACAAGCTGCTCGGCGGTCCGCAGGCGGGCCTGCTGCTCGGCCGGCGCGACCTCGTCGAGCGGCTCCGCACCCATCCGCTGGCCCGCGCACTGCGCGTCGACAAACTGACCCTCGCCGCCCTGGAGGCCACCGTCCTCGGCCCCCCACCTCCGGTGGCACGGGCCCTGGCGGTACGGAAGGCGGAACTCGCCGCCCGCGCCGAGATGCTGGCGGCCCGGCTCACCGAACGGGGCGTCGCCGCCGAGGCGCTGCCCAGCGAGGCCCGGGTCGGCGGCGGGGGAGCGCCCGGCGTCACCCTGCCGAGCGCCGCCGTCGCGCTGCCCGCCCCCCTCGCCGGGCCGCTGCGCTCCGGCGACCCGGCCGTCGTCGGCCGCGTCCACGGCGACCGGCTGCTGCTCGACCTGCGGACCGTTCCCGAGGAGGAGGACGTGACGCTGCTCGCCGCCGTTCTCGCGGTGACCGCGCCGCCGGAGGAGGCGTGACCGCCGCCCCCGGGGAAGGCGTGACCGCCGCCCCCGGCCTGGTGATCGCGACCGCCGGCCACGTCGACCACGGCAAGTCGACGCTGGTGCGCGCCCTCACCGGCACCGACCCCGACCGGCTCGCCGAGGAGCGCCGCCGCGGCCTCACCCTCGACCTGGGCTTCGCCTGGACCACCGCGCCCAGCGGGCGCACCCTCGCCTTCGTCGACGTGCCCGGCCACCACCGCTATCTGGCCACCACCTTCGCCGGAATCGCCACCGCGCCCGCCGTGCTGCTGGTGGTCTCCGCCGAGGAGGGCTGGCGCCGGCAGACCGCCGAACACCTCGCCGCCCTCGACGCGTTCGGCGTGCGCGCCGGGCTGCGGGTCGTCACCCGCGCCGACCTCGCCGACCCCGCACCGGCCCTCGCGGAGACGGTGGAACGGACCTCCGGCACCGGCCTCGCCGGCACCCCGGCCGTCGCCGTCAGCGCCCGCACCGGCGAAGGGCTCGACCTGCTCCTGGGCGAACTCGACGCGCTGGCCGCCGCCCGGCCGCCGCCCGATCCGGCGGCCCCCGTACGGCTGTGGCTGGACCGGGCGTTCAGCGTGGCGGGCGCCGGCACGGTCGTCACCGGCACCCTCGCCGCCGGAACCCTCGCCGAGGGCGACACCCTGCACCTCGCCCCCGCCGGTCGCACCGTTCAGGTACGCGGCCTGGAGAGCCTCGGCCACGCCGTTCCCCGGGTGACCGGCCCCGCCCGCGTCGCCGTCAACCTCCGCCGCGTCACCGCCGACCAGGTCGGCAGGGGAAACGCGCTCCTCACGCCGGAGCGGTGGTGGACCACGGACCGCGTGGACGTCCGTTACGCACCGACGGGCCGGACGGCCCGCGGCCGTGAGCCTGCCCGCCTGCCGGCCGAACCCCTCGTCCACTGCGGCACCGCCGCAACCAGCGCGCGGCTGCGGCCACTGGGTCACGAGGCCGCACGCCTCACCCTGCGCACCCCGCTGCCGCTCCACGTCGGCGACCGGCTGCTGCTCCGCGACCCGGGATCCCGACTGCTGGTCGGCGCGACGGTGCTGGATCCGGAGCCGCCCCCGCTGTCGGGACGGGGAGCCGCCGCCACCCGCGCGCGCCAACTGGCCGGCGTCACCGAGCCCACCGACCCCGCCGCGCGGCTGGCCGCCGTCGGCCTGGACGAACGGCGCCGACTCGCCGCGCAGGGCTACGCCGTCGACGCGGACGGCGCGCCCTGGCTGATCGACGGAGGGCACGCGGAACGGCTGGGCGCCACCCTGGCCGCGGCGGTGCGGGACCACGCCGAGGCCCACCCCGACGACCCGGGACTCCCGGTCGCCCAGGCCCGTCGACTCCTCGCGTTGCCGCCGGACACCGCCTGGGACCGCCTGGCCGCCGCGGCCGGTGCCGACCTGGTCCAGCGCGACGGCAGGCTCTACCGCGCGGACGAGGCGGACGGGCTCCCCGCGGCGGTCGCCGCCGCGTGGCAGCGGCTGCTCGACGAGCTGCGGTCCGCCCCGTTCCAGGCCCCCACCCGGCGGCGGCTGGACGAACTGGGGCTCACGCCCGAGGCGTTGAGTCTGCTGGTGCGCCGCGGCGCGCTGGAGCGGGTGGGCGCGGTCCACCTCCCCGCCGGGTCCGTGGGCCGCGCCGCCCGGCGACTCGCCGCCGTGCCCCAGCCGTTCACGGTCGGCGAGGCCGCCCGCGCCCTCGCCGTCAGCCGCCGCGTCGCGATCCCCCTCCTGGAAACCCTCGACGCGACCGGCCGCACCCGCCGCCACCCCGACGGCCGCCGGACCGTCACGGACGGCGGGTGAGGGCTGCCGCCCGCCGTGCCGGTGGCGTCAGCCGGGCGTCACCCAGCGGTGTGCCACGGGCAGCCGCAGCCGGACACGTTCGCCGACGGCCGGGGACGGGCCCGGCGGGAGCAGGGCGTGGACGGGGCCGGCCTTCGTCTCCGCCTCCAGGGCGGTGAAGGCGCCGTCCGGGCGCACGGTGCGTACCGTGGCGGGAACCGCGTCGGGGTCCTCGCTCAGCGTGACCGTCTCGGGCCTGATGACGAGGTAGCCCGGGCCGCGGTGGCGGACCGCGGCGGGCAGCGTCAGACGGCCGAGTGCGCAGGCGAAGTGTCCGGTGCCGGTGACCGTGCCGGGGAGTGCGGTGGGGGCGCCGAGGAAGCGGGCCACCGTGCGGGAGGCGGGGCGGGCGTGGAGGTCGGCGGCCGGTGCGTGCTGCAGCACGCCGCCGCCGTGCAGGAGGGCGACGGTGTCGGCGACGGCGGCGGCCTCGGACCGGTCGTGGGTGACGAGCACGGTGGTCAGGCGCAGTTGCCGCTGCACCGAGGTGAGCAGGTCGCGCATGTCGTGCCGCAGCCCGGTGTCCAGGGCGCTGAAGGGTTCGTCGAGCAGCAGCACCCGGGGCCGGGCGGCCAGCGCGCGGGCCAGCGCGACCCGCTGGGCCTGGCCGCCGGAGAGCTGGCGCGGGTAGCGGTCGGCCAGCTCCGTCAGGCCGACGCGCGCCAGTTCCTCGCGGGCGGCCGTACGGGCCGCGCCGCGGCGCTGCCCGCGCAGCCGGGCCGGGAGGGCCACGTTGTCGAGCGCGGTGCGGTGCGGCAGCAGCATCGGCTGCTGGAAGACGACGGCGGCGCCGCGGCGCTCGGGGGGTGTTCGGGTGACGTCCCGGCCGTCGACGTGGACGGTGCCGTGGTCGGGCGGCAGCAGCCCGGATATCACCTGCACGGTGGTGGTCTTGCCGCAGCCGGACGGGCCCAGCAGGGCGAGCAGCCGGCCGTCCGCGACGGCCAGGTCGAGGCCGTCGAGGACGGTGGCCCGGCGCCCGTGCGGGCCGGGGTGGGTGACGGTGACGCCGGACAGGCGCAGGCCGCCGGCCGGGGCGGGCGGGGTCGAGGTCACGAGGCGGCGGCCCTTCCGGTGCGCGGTGACGGCGGGACGGCCTCGGCCCAGGGTGCACGGTGGCGCCGCAGGAGCGCGGCGGCCAGGCCGAACAGCAGGACCGGGGGTACGGCGACGAGGATGCCCAGCACCGCGGTCAGCGGCTGGTTGCCGCCGCCGGCCGCGGTGGAGAACAGCAGCAGCGGCAGCGTGGTCACCAGCCCGCCGCCGACGAGCACGGTCATCAGGTACTCGCTCCAGGACACCAGGAAGGCCAGCGTGGCCGCGGCCAGCAGCGCCGGGGCCAGCGTCGGCAGGGTGACGTGGCGCAGCACGGCGGTGCGCGACGCGCCGAGCGTCCGCGCCGCCTGCTCCGTCCGGACGTCGTAGGTGGCGTAGGCCCCGGTCATCACGAGCACCGTGTACGGCAGCGCGGGCACCAGGTGCACCAGCGCCACCCCGACGGCGTGGTCGGCGAGGCCGGCGCGTACGAACATCTCCTGCACGCCCACGGCGAGCGCGAAGGGCGGCACCAGCACCGGCGCCAGCAGCACCACCCGCAGCAGCCCCGCGGCCGGCGGCGCGTACAGCACCAGGCCGCGGGCGGCGAGCGCGCCGAGCGCGGTACCGGCGAGGGCGGTGCAGGAGGCCAGCGCCAGGGAGGTGCCGAGCGCTTCGAGGACGTGCTGCTGCGGGTCCGCCACCCGGGTCCAGGCCCGGGTGGAGAAGTCCTGCGGCAGCAGCGCCGGATACACCCAGCGGCCGGCGAACGCCCACACCAGCAGCGGCAGCAGGGGGGCCGCCACCCAGACCGCGAGGACCGCGAAGCCGGCGGCCCGCCCCACCCTGTTCAGCCCGTTCACCGGCCGGCCCCGACCCGTGCGCGCAGCAGCCGCCGGGAGATCACCGCGGCGGCGAGGGCGGCCAGCGCGACGACCGCGCCGATGACCACGGCGAGCGCCAGGGCGCGCGGCCGGTCCGCCAGTTCGACCGAGCGGTACAGCTCCACCGCCTCCACCGGCAGCGCGCGGGGTGCGGTCGCGCCGAGCAGGGCGGGTATCTCGTAGGCGGCGAAGGTGAACGCGAAGACCAGCAGGCACGCCTCCAGCAGGGCGGGCGCCAGCAGCGGCCAGGTGACGTGCCGCAGCCGCTGCCGGCGGCCGGCGCCCAGGGTGCGTACCGCGGTCTCCAGGTCGCGTACGGCGGGTGTGTGCGCGGCCAGCAGCATCAGGATGACGAACGGCGCTTCTTTCCAGACGTAGCCGAGGACGATGGCGATCTGGCCCTCGCCGGCGACGAGCGCGGGGAAGTCGGCCGGCTCGTCGGTCCAGCCGGCGGCCCGGGCGAGGCGGGAGACGAGTCCCGAGCCGGCCAGCAGCAGGGCGAAGGCGGCGGCGGCCAGGGCGTGCGGCACGGCGAGCGTGGCCCGGGCCACCGCCTCCACGGCGCCCCGGGAGCGCCGGCCGGTGCTGACCGCGCCGACCACCGCGAGCGCGAGGACCGCGGATCCCGCCGTGGCGGCCGCGGCGATCTTCAGGCTGAGCAGCAGGGAGTCGACGAGGACCGGGTCGCCGGGCAGCCCGGCGTACGCGGAGGGGCTCCAGCCCTCGCCGAGGCCGTCGGCCAGGCTGCCGCGCACGGCCAGGGCGAGACCGCAGACGGCCAGGGCCACGACGGAGAGCGCGGGGAGCACCAGCAGCAGCCCCCGGGTGCGCCGCCGGGTCATGAGCCCGTCGGCACGTGCTGCTTCCACCCCTTGTCCAGCGGGGCCACCCAGTCGCCGCTCGGCTCCGGCCGGGCGTTGCGGGAGAGCTCCTCGATCGGCAGCGTCGTGGCGGGGGTGTCGAGGGCGGCGAACCTCTCCCGCCAGCGCGCGGGCAGCCGCTCGTGGTCGAGGACGGTGTACGCGCCCCAGCCGCCGGGCCGCGCCTTGGCGTACTGCAGGGCGGGCGAGAGCATCAGGTCGGACAGCACCAGCGCCGCCTCGCGGTGCGCGGCGTTCTTCGGCACGGCGAGGTAGCTGGTGTTGCCCAGCGTGCCGTCCGCGGGCACGAACACCCGGGTGCTCTCGGGGTAGTGGCCCCTGGCGACCAGGCCGGGCACCTCGGCGGGGCCGTAGGTCATCGTCACGTCCACCTCGCCGTTGGCGAACAGATCGCCCTGGGCGGCGGCGTCCTTCGGGTAGGTGGTGCCGTCGCGCCACAGGTGCGGCTTCAGCCGGACGAGTCGCTCCCACAGCGCGGGCGTCGCCTGCTCGTACGCGCTCGGGCTGTAGGACTGCGGGACCGCGTCGCCGTCCGGGGCGGTGGCGTAGAGCAGGTGGCGGACGAAGGCGGAGCCGGTGAAGTCCGGGGGCGCGGGGTAGGTGAAGCGCCCGGGGTTCTCCTCGGCCCAGGCGAGGAGCCCGGCCGTCGTACGCGGCGGGTCCGCCAGCCGGGCGGAGTCGTAGACGAACGCGAACTGGGCCCTGCTCCAGGGGGTTTCGCAGTCGTCCACCGGGGTGCCGAAGTCCCGGGAGACGGTCGGGTCGGAGTGGTCGACGTACTTCTGGTGGGGCATCAGGTCGGTGTAGCCGCACAGCCACAGGCCGGCCTGCTTGCCGGTGCGGAAGTTCTCGCCGTTGACCCACACCAGGTCGACGGCGCCGCCGCCGTCCTTGCCCGCCCGCACGTCGCCCAGAACCTTCTGCACGGCGTCCTGGGTGTCGGCGACCGGCACCCGCTTGACGCCGATGCCGAGCTTCTTCGCCGCCGGTACGACCTCGTCGTCGACGTAGGCGTTGGCCCCCTGGTCGCCGCCGTACATGAAGAGGTTCACCGTCTGGCCGCGGGCGGCGGCACGCAGCTCGGACCAGTCCCGCAGCAGCGCCTCCTGGTCTGTGCCGCCCGAGCAGGCCGCCAGCAGCATCGCGGCGGCCCCCGTCCAGGCCACCGCACCTCTCCGGCCGCGCATCAGGGCGGGCCGCCGAGTCCGTATCCGCATCCGGGCAACTCCTTGTCGTCGTCCCTGCCTTACCCAGATCCGCGGAAACGACCCGGCGGAGATCGCCGGGCCCGCCGCCCGTGCTGAGATGGGACACGACGGCGGGCGCGGAACCGTGCGCGGGTACGGCGGGCACGCGCCGCGGGAGTACGGAGGGGGACCCTGATGCTGGACGCGCGGGCGCGGGCGGTGCTGGCCGGCCCGATGGGCAGGCTCGCCGCCCGGCTGGACCGCCCGGCCGTCACACCGAACCGGCTCACCGCACTCGGCGCCGCCCTCGGCCTGGCGGGCGCCGGGGCGGCGGCCTGCGGCTGGTGGACGACGGCCGCCGTGCTGTGGCTGGTCTCCCGGCTGGCCGACGGCCTGGACGGCCCGCTCGCCCGGCGCCGCGGCACCGCCGCCGGCGGGGCGGGCGGATTCCTCGACATCGCGGCCGACTTCCTCTGCTACGGGGCGTTCGTCGTCGGCGTCGCGGTCGGGGCGGGCGGCGGCGCGCTGCCGTTCCTGCTGGTGCTGCTCGCCTACTACGTCAACGGCACGGCCTTCCTCGCCTTCTCCTCGATCGCCGAGCGCACCGGCCGCGGGCGGAGCGCCGACCGGCTCTCCCGCGGTCGCTCGCTGAACTTCCTCGGCGGTCTGGCCGAGGGCGCGGAGACCATCGCGGTCCACACCCTGTGGTGCCTGCTGCCGGGCCACGCCCACGCCGTCGCGTGGGCGTGGGCGGCGGTCGTGGCCGTCACCGCGGCCCACCGGGTCGTCACCGGTTACCGGCTGCTTCGCTGACGTCCGCGGTACGGGCGCGCAGCAGCTTCGTCGCCCACCAGCCGGCGGCGCTCAGCACCAGCAGGCCCGCAGGCGCGAGCCACAGCAGCGGCGAGCCCGGGTCGCCCAGCGCCCCGCCCAGCCCCGTGTACACCACCGTGGCCGGCACGATGCCCAGCGCGGTGGCCGCCACGTACGGGGCGAACCGCACCCCGGCCACCCCCGCGCCGTAGTTGACGGCGGCGAAGGGGAAGAGCGCGACCATGCGCAGCAGCAGGATGGCGACGAAGCCGCGGCGGGCGAGGTAGACGTCCAGCCGCGCCAGCCGTCCCGAGCCGGTCCAGCGGGCGACCGCCGGCCGGCCGAGCCACCGGGCCAGGCCGAACGAGACGACGGCGCTCGCGGTGGCGCCCGCCAGCACGACCACCACGCCGACCGCCATCCCGAACAGCGCCCCCGCGGACGCCGTCAGCACGGAACCGGGCAGCAGCACGGTCACGGCCAGGGCGTAGCAGAGGACGAAGACGACCGGCCCCCACACGCCCAGGCCGTCCACCCAGCGGCGTACGTCATCCAGCAACTCGGCCCCGCCCAGGACGACCCAGCAGGCTGTCCCGGCCAGCAGCGCGAGCAGGACGAGCAGCTTGACGAGGGCGCCGCGGGAGGAGCCGCGGCCGGGCGCCCCGGGCGCCTCCCCGGGCGGCGGGCTGTCGTCGCCGGGATTCATGAGCCCGCCCTGCCGGGGTGCGGGGCCGGGCTCTCGGCCACGATGCGGCGCAGAGGCAACGGCAGCAGGCGGCCGGGGCGCGCCCAGCGGGCGAGCGACCGCTTGGCGGATGCCGCCCGCCGCGCGGTCAGACCCGGGAGGTAGAGCGCGTCGGCCAGCAGGCCGGCCGCCCGGGGTGTCTCCACGGCGAGCGTGAAGACCTGCCGCTCGTCGGAGCGGACGAGGAAGCCCGCGGCCCGCAGCAGCCCGGCGAGGCCGTCGCGGGCGTCCGGGTTGGGCCAGGGCTGGCGGACCGCCCGCAGCGCGCCCATCACCCGGGCCCAGCCGGCCGCGCCGGCCACCGTCAGCCCCGAGGACGCCGGTACGAGCGCCGCGAGCCGCCCGCCCGGGCGCAGCACCCGGCGGATCTCGCCGAGCACGCGCGGCAAGGGGGTCACCACCGGCAGGCACATCGCCGCGCACACCGCGCCGACGCTGCCCGCGCGCACCGGCAGGGCGTCCGCGCGCGCCCGCACCAGCGGGCCGCGCCCCCGGCGGGCCGCCTCGCCGAGTTCACCGCGCGAGCTGTCGACGCCGAGCCAGGCGGTGTCCGGCAGCAGGTCGCGGGTGGGCGCCGAGCCGCAGGCCAGGTCGAGCACCGGGCCCGGGCCGCCGCGCAGCGGTTCGGCCAGCCAGGTGTACGGGGACGCCTCGGCGAGTGCGAAGAGCCGCTCGGTGATGCCGGGTCGGGCGTCGTGGTAGGTGGTGACGTAGCGCCGCCACTCGTCTGCGTCCATCCCGTCTCCCGTGCCGCTCGCCGACCGCCCGGCCCCGCCCCGGCACCGCCGCTCGCGCCGCAACCGACGCGGTACGCGGGCAGGTCCGCGGGAGGCCCCGGGTGTCATCTTCCCGGACCGAGCGCCCGTCCACGCACGGTGCCGGCTCTGTCACACCCGGAGGAGCCATACTGCACCATGAGCGCATACGACATGGTGGTCGTCGGCGGCGGGAGCGCCGGACTCACCGCAGCCCGTACCGCCGGCCGCCTCGGCGCCCGCACCCTGCTGGTCGAGGGCGACCGGCTGGGCGGGGACTGCCTGTGGACGGGATGCGTCCCCAGCAAGGCGCTGCTGCACGTGGCGGGGGAGGTCGCGACCGCCCGCCGCGCGGACCGTTACGGGCTCGCCGCCGCGACCGGCCCCGTCGACCTCGCCGCCGCCATGGACCATGTGCGGGAGGCGATCACGGCGATCGAGCCGCACGACTCCGCCGAGTCGCTGCGCCCGCTCGGGGTGGAAGTGGCCCACGGCCGGGCCGTGTTCACCGGCGGCCGGACCCTGACCGCGGCCGGCCGGGAAGTCCGCTTCCGCTACGCGGTGATCGCCACCGGCTCCTCCCCGGCCCTGGCGCCCGTGCCCGGCCTGGCCGAGGCAGCACCGCTGACCACCGACTCCGTGTGGGGTCTCGACCGGCTGCCCGACCGGCTGGTGGTACTGGGCGGCGGGTCCGCCGGGTGCGAACTGGGGCAGGCCCTCGCCCGGCTGGGGGCGCGGGTGACCGTGGCGGAGGCGGCGGAGCGGCTGCTTCCGCAGGAGGAACCGGACGCCTCCGCGGCGGTCCGGCGGGCGCTGGAGGCGGCGGGTGCCACCGTCCTGACCGGGTACCCCGCCGAGAAGGTCACCGGCGGCGCGGTGCACGGGCCGGGCGGCCCGCTGCCGTACGACGCGCTCCTGGCCGTCACCGGGCGCCGCGCCAACACCGCGGGACTCGGCCTGGCGACGGCCGGCGTGCGGCTCACCGAGCGCGGCGACGTCCGGGTCGACGCCCGGTTGCGTACCGGCAATCCGCGCATCTACGCGGCCGGGGACGTCACCGGCCGCTCCGCCTTCACCCACCTCGGCGGCGCCCAGGGCGGCGCCGCCGCCGCCGACGCGCTCCTCGGCGTGCGCCGCCGCATCGACGGCGCCGCGGTGCCGTGGGTGACGTTCACGGACCCCGAAGTGGCCCGTGTCGGCCGCACCGCGGCGGAGGCACGGGCCGAGCACGGCGAGGCCGTACGCGTGCACACCCTGACCCACGACCGGGTCGACCGCGCCGTGACCGAGGGCCGCACCGACGGCTTCACCACCCTCGTCCTCGGTCCACGCGGGCGCATCGTCGGCGCCACGGTCGTCTCGCCACGCGCCGGGGAGACCATCGCCCACCTGGCCGCCGGTGTCCGGCTCGGCTGGACGGCCGCGCAGTACGCCAGGACGATCCACCCCTATCCCACGTACGCCGACGGCCCCTGGCACGCCGCCCTCGCCGACGTCTACGGCCTGCTGGCGCGGGCCAGGGGCGCGACCGGCGCGCTGCTGGCACTGCGCCGCGGACTGCGGCGGTGACCCTTCGAGCCCACCACCCGGCCAGGCGGCAGTTCTACGCCCACGCGGCGGCGACCTCGTCGACCTGGGCGTAGCCGCCGCGCAGCAGGAAGGTGTTCAGCCGGCCGTAGGACTTGGCGCCCAGGATGTAGAACCCCGGTTCGGGGTTGCGCAGGGTCTCCAGGCCGACGGCCGGCTGGGCGAGGCAGTCGCCGCCGGCGGATCCGAGCAGGGCGGCGGAGACGTTCATCGGGGCGCCGGTGGCGTAGCACTCGTGCACCTGCAACTGCCGGTAGAGGGCGGAGTCCGCGGCGTAGCCGGTGAGCGCGACGACGTGGTCGGCGACGATCTCGTGCGGGCCGGTGGCGGTGGACACGGCGGCGCGGACGCGACCGCCGGCGTCCGGGGCGAGGGCGGTGACGCGGGCGCCGGTCCGCACGGTGACGCGCTCGTGGCCGCCGGCGGCCAGGTCACGGGAGACGTCCACCAGGCGCTGCCGCTCGGGCAGGGAGTCGTCCGGCACCTCGCCCCAGTCGGGGTCGGGGCTGCGCACGAGCCACTCCAGGCGGGTGCCGGGGAGTTCGGCGAGGCCGCGCGCGGCGGTCTGGGCGGACTTGCCGGCGCCGACGAGCAGGACGGTGCCCGCCCAGCGGTCCGGCTCCGCGGTCAGGGGCGGCAGGGTGCGGGTGATGCGGTGGGCCAGGGCGCGCTCTCCCCGGGCGGCGATGCCGCCGTCGCCGAGGGAGTTGGGCGTGGCGTAGGTGCCGGTGCAGTCGAGGACGAGGCCGGCGTGGTCCTCGTACTCGCCGTCCGGGCCGTCGACCAGGAGGCGGAAGGGGGCGGCGGCGCGCGTACTGCTGCCGATGTGCTCGTGCTTGAGCAGGCTCGCGCGGGCCACGGCGGCGACCCGGTGGCCGAGGCGGACCCGGCCCGCGAGGGCGGGCAGGCCGGCCAGGGGCCCGAGCAGGTGGTCGGCGAGTTCGGTGCCGGTGGGGTACGCGGCGTCCTCGGGCAGGTCGCGGCCGGCGCCGGCCAGGTGGGTGCGCATGCGGGCGGAGGCGTTGAGGCGCCACGGGGTGAAGAGGCGGACGTGGCCCCAGGCGCGTACGTGGGCGCCGACGGCGGCGCCGGCTTCGTAGACGGTGACGGACAGGCCGGCGTCGGTGGCGGCCAGCGCGGCGTCGAGGCCGACGGGGCCCGCCCCGAGGACGGCGACGTGCCCGGGCGAGGTGGCCATGGCGGCTCTCCTTGGGTCGGATGGCGCGATCGTTCGGATGGCGCGGTCAGATGGCGCAGTTGACGGGGCGGGGCAGGCTGCCGTCCCGCAGGCGGGCGGCGAAGAAGCGCTCGGTCACCAGTTGCTTTCCCCGCCACAGCGGGGTGCCCGCCGCGGCGAGGTGCATGTCGGGGCTGGTGCCGGCGTCGGCGCCGGCGGGGTGCCAGTGCAGTCCTCCGGCGGAGGCGGTGAGTTCGGGGACGGAGGAGTCGGTGCCGATGGCCAGGCCGGTCTCGGCGAAGCCGCGGCGCAGCAGGGGGCGTACGGCGAAGTGCTCGGCCGGCAGGCCGAGTCCGGCGAGGAGGTCGCCGACGGCGGGGATCTCGCGGGTGTTCTCCGGGGTTTCGGTGAGCGCGACGCGCGGGGGCAGACCGATGTCGATGAGGTGGCGGATGCCGTCCATGGTGCGGGCCCAGGAGCCGGGCCCGCGATGGGCGTCGTGGGCTTCGGGGGTGGCGCCGTCCAGGGAGGTCTGGACGGTGAGCTTGCGGCCGGCGAGCTGCGCGAGCCGGCGGGCGCGACGGCCGCGCAGCAGCATGGCGTTGGTCATGACGACGGTGGGCAGCCGGGCGCAGGCGTGGTCGAGCAGGCCGACGATGTCGGGGTGGAGGAAGGGCTCGCCTCCCGTGACGTACAGCTCGGTGAAGCCCTCGTCGGCGGCCTCGTCGACCAGGGCGCGCACGGTGGCGGGCGGCAGGGTGCGCGGGTCGGCCGTGGGGGAGGAGGCGACGGCGCAGTAGTCGCAGGCCAGGTTGCAGTGGAAGTTGGTGTAGAGCCACAGCCGGGTGGGGAAGTACGGGCTGCCGAAGAGCGGGACGACCGGGCGGTCGGCGTCGTCCCGCGCCTCGGCGGCGGCCGTTCCCCACCCGTCGTCGGCGGGGGTGAAGCCGCTGGGCAGGCTGCTGCGGTAGAGGTGGTAGCGCCCGCGGGCGCGCTCGGCCGGCGGCAGGATCTCCAGGCAGGTGGTCCACCAGCCGGTCTCGATGGTCTCGGCGAACGGCTCCGGCAGCCCGGCGGCGCGCATGTCGGTGGCCTGCGCCCGCCAGTCGTACGCCAGCGGCACCAGTTCGGCGCTCGCCCGGCCGTCCGCCAGATCGAGCAGCGCGTACCAGACCTCGCGGCGGCCGTCGTTGGCGGGCTTGCCGATGACGCCCACGTTCACGACGAGGGTGCCGGCGAGGCCGCCGGCGGAGGCGTCTTCGAGCCGGCGCTGCCAGGGGAGGCCGCTGTGCGTGCACAGCACCACGTCGCCGCCGCTGGCCTCGGCGCGCTGCCGGTGCGCGTCCTCGGGCAGGGACTCCCACCAGAAGTCGTTCAGGGCGAGGGGCGAGCCGTGCACCATGTGCACGTCGAGACCGCCGATCCGCTCGCGGCGCTCGGTGGGCAGCCGGCCCATCCAGGCGGCGAAGTCCCGGTCGGTGGTGGCCAGGGTGTGGTCGTAGATGAGCTGGGCGTACTCGTTGTCCTTCGCGTCGCGGTAGCCGCACCCGCAGTCCGTGTCGCCGCGGGCGAGCGCCACGTCGTAGTTGCCCGCGATGCACTCGACGCCGCCGGCCGTGAGGATCGGCCGCAGGGCGTCGACCCCGGGGCCGAAGCCGCCGAGGTCGCCCAGGCAGTACAGCCGCTCGGCGCCGCGGTCGCGGGCGTCGCGGACGAAGGCGGCCAGGGCGTGGGGATTGCCGTAGGGGCCGCCGCAGACGGCGATGCGCATGGGAACTCCCGGGGGCCGGAGGGTCAGGGGGCGGGGGGCCGGCGGCGCGTCAGCCGCGGGCCGCGGGCGTAGCGGCGGCGGATGCGCTCCGGATCGACGCCGGCGAAGTACAGCACCTTGAGGTACTGCATGAAGAAGATCATCCGCCAGGTGCCGTGTTCGGTGAAGCGACGCGCGGAGGCGGTGGAGGTGGCCGGCAGGACCGCCAGCCTGCCGCGCCGGTGCAGCCGCCGCGACAGCTCCAGGTCCTCCATGATGGCCAGCTCCGGGAAGCCGCCGAGCGCCTCGAAGACGCTGCGGCGGACGAACATCGCCTGGTCGCCGAAGATGTGGTGCAGGCGGCGGGCGCGGGCGTTGGACGCCCGGGCGAGGTACTCAAGACCCGGGCCGCGGCGGTCGAAGCGCAGGGTGAGCCCGCCGCCGACGACGGCGGGGTCCGCGAGCGCGGTACGGATCTGGCCCAGCGCGCCGGGGTGGATCGCGGTGTCGGCGTGCACGAACCACAGCACGTCGCCGGTCGCGAGGCGCGCCCCGGTGTTCATCTGGACGGCGCGGCCCCGCGCGCTGGGTACCACGGTGGCGTAAGCGGCGGCGAGGCCGGCGGTGCCGTCGGCGCTGCCGCCGTCGACGACGATCAACTCGCAGCCGGGGAAGTCGCGGCGCAGCCGGGCCAGGGCGGGCCCGACGGTGGCGGCCTCGTCGAGCACCGGCATGACGATGGAGACGGCGGGCGGTCGGGTCACGGCACCGCTCATCCGCCGAACCGGTGGACGACGCCGGCGGGCGGTGGCGGCTCCAGGCCGGGCAGGGCGTGCTCGGCGAGCTCCGCGAAGACCCGCTTGCTCGTCTCCAGACGCGCCAGCAGCGCCTCGACCGGCTCGGGCTCGGCGGCCACGCCGTTGGCGTAGTCGGTGACGTAGCCCACCAGGGCCAGCGGCAGTTCCCGCTCACCGGCCAGCACCACCTCGGGGCCCGCGGTCTGGCTGACGGCGGTCACGCCGGCCGCGGCCAGAGCGGCGATCTCGCTGCGGGAGTTGAAGCGGGGTCCGTCGACGTGCCCGTACGTGCCGCGGTCCAGCACCGGCATCCCCGCGCCCGCGGCGGCGCGTACCAGCGCCTCGCGCAGCGGTCCGGAGAACGGCCGGTCGAAGATCCAGTGGCCGCGGCCCGCGCCGCCCGGGGTGTCGTACCAGGTGCACGGCGAGCCGTCCGGGAGCCGGTTGGCCGGGAAGTACAGGTCGTCGAAGACCACCAGCGAACCGGGCTCGGCCGCGGGGTCGACGGCTCCGCAGACCGTGAAGGAGACCACGGCCCGCACCTCGCAGGCGAGCAGCGCGGCGAGGTTCGCCCGGTGCTCGACGTGGTGGGACAGCCGCCGGTGGCCCGCCCCGTGCCGGGACAACTGCACGACCTCGGCGCCGGCCAGGCGGCCCTCGGTCACCGGCACGTCGCCGTGCCCGGTACGGACCGTGCGGTGGACCGCCTCGGCGAGGTGCGGCCAGTCGTAGCTGCCGGAGCCGGTGATCACGCCGATGCGCATGAGGTGTTCCTTCCCGGGGCGTCGGAGGTGCGGACCTCGACGAGCGGCAGCAGGGTGCGCAGTGCGGCGTTCTCGGCCGGGTCGAGCACGGCGTGCTGGACGCAGGCCGGCACCAGGGTGCCGTCTTCGGGGTGGGCCATGGCGTAGTGGCAGGCGGCCAGCCGCTCCTGCGTCTCGCGCAGCTTCGGGTCCGCGCTGGTCTCGCCGCGCCGCATCAGCTCCCAGGCGGGCGCGACGTGCTCGGCGTCCATGAAGGTGTGCATGAGGAACGATACCGAGCGGGCCCGCAGCCGGTGCCGGAGCAGGCGCGCCGGCCCGACGCGGCGCACCGTGCGGGCGAGCCAGCGCACGGCGGTGAGCACGAGGGACGGGTGGCGGGCGGCGATCCGGGCGAGCCGGACGGCGAGCAGCGCGGGCGGGGTGCCGGAGAAGCTGACGCGGCCGAGGTGGCGGAAGAAGGCGTCCCGGACGGCCAGGTCGCGGGGATCGGCGCCGTCGAGGTACGGATACCAGCGCTCGCCGACGTAGAAGCCGTAGGCGGCGCGGTTGCAGCGGACGTCGCCGTGCTCGAACACGCGGTAGTCCAGCGTCGTGCCCGCGCCGCGCTCGATCTCCGCCCACACCGCGTCCGGCGTCGCCTCGCGGTACGACTCCTTCCAGCGCCGGTCGTCACCGAGGAAGGCGGCGGGCTGGAAGGAGAGCATGCCGTAGCCCATCGCGCGGGTGTCGCGGACGACGTCGGCGACCTCGTCCAGATTGCCGGGGGTGACGGTCATGTTGTGCGCCAGGAAGAACCGCACCCCGTGTTCCCGGCGCAGCCGCGCGAACATCTGTGCGAACCGCTTCCGGTGCGGGTTCAGCGCCCGTTCGCTCGGCGGCCGGGCGATGCCGCGCCGCCCGTACATGAACCTGTCGAAGTGCGCGGCGAACGACAGCCGGTCGAAGCGCCGCCGGCCGTCCGGACCGAGCGCGAGCGCCCGCAGGTAGTCGTCGTCGAAGTCGCCGTGGGTGAAGCTCATCGGCTCCCGGCCGTGCCCGCGCATGATCTGAAGGCAGGCGGCGTGGTCCTCCGGGGGCAGCAGGCTCACCTCGCCCCCGATGAGCTGGGCGTGCGCCCGCGGCCCGCGCACCCGCCGCAGCAGGGCGAGTTGCGCGTCGACCTGCTCGCGGGTGTGCTGGCCGTCGACGCGCACGGCGTTGGCGTCCCTGGAGTGATAGCAGGGAGTGCAGGCCAGGTTGCACTTGGGGAAGACACCGTGGGTGCCCTCACAGCCGACGCCGTGCCGCCCCAGGACCTGCCCCGGAGTCCTCACGTGCGCCGGCAGCCCGTCCCACCGGCGGGCCATGGCCGCGGTGAACTCCGGATCGTACGGCCGACTCGCCCGCTCGGCGGCCCGTAGCCGCGCCGACAGCCCCATATCTCACCCTCCGTCGCGGATCTCCCGCGGGATGGCTTCCACCGGCGGTGGGTCACGGAAACCCGCCGGGGCATTCGCCGCAACCTGGGCGAGGGCGGGCCTGCCGAGGCTGTCCTGACCGACTCGGCGCCACCCCCGGATTGTTGCCACTCGCAAGCAGTAACGCATTAAATGCAACGAGGGCCCGGATCTTCACCCGCCGGCCCGCACCCACCGTGAGCAAGGACAGATGAGCAACGACCTCCGGCAGCAGCCGGCCGACGTGTCCCTCCACGCGGACGGCCCCGGCGTCGTCCCCGACCGGTTCCCCGCCGCCCGCGCGCACGAGGCCGGCGCCTCGCTGGCCCGTACCGGCGCCGCCGTCCTCCTCGGCCGCGACGCCACCGCCGACGCCCTCGTCGTCGCGGCGGCCGAAGTCCTCGGCAGCCGCCTGGCCGAGCTGTACCCGCAGCGCCTGCGGACCTCCCGCGACGGCGAACCCGTCCACCTGCACGCCGACAGCTTCGACCTGACCGTCGACGTCGGCGGCGTGCAGCGCCGCCGGCGCGACCCCGACGAGGACTTCGTCCTCGTCCAGTGCGTGCGCCCCGCACCCGCCGGCGGCGACTCCTTCGCCGTCGACGCCCACCGTGTCGTCGACGACCTCGCGTCCGGCGATCCCGAGCTGCACGCCTTCCTCACGGGCGTCGACGTCGACCTGTACGGCGTCTGGGCCGGGCTCCGCGGCCTGCCGGCCGTCCCGCGCGTCGGCCGGCACGTCGAGTACACCCGCACCGGCCGTCGCATCGTCCGCCGCACCGACGGCGCCGCCCCCTTGCACCGCGATCCCGACGCCGACCGCGTACAGGCCATGCTCGCCCGCCTCGACCGGGCCGTCCGCGCCATGGAGCCGGCGCTGCCGCGCTTCCGCCTCGACGAAGGCGACATCCTCGTCCTGGACAACTACCGCTGCTGGCACGGCCGCGACGCCCACACCGGCGAGCGCAGCGTACGCATCCTCACCCTGCGCAGTACCGACGCCCGCTGACCCGGGCCGTGGACGGCCGCGCCCGGCGATCGCCGGGAACGCACCGCGCGCCTCCGCCGACTTCTCTTCGGGAAGCCGGGACGGCGAGTGCGGCGAGGAGGCGGCATGGCGCGGGCCGGAGGTGCGCGTGCGCGGGGGGCGTGGGCGCGCGGCGACGGGGCCGGGTGCCCCGGGGCGGGCGGGGGGTGCGCGAGGCGGTCAGCGACTCCCGGAGCGGGCCGCGGGCCCGGTCCACACCGTGCCGCGCGCCTCGTACTCCAGCATGCGCTCCACGTCCAGCGCGGCGGCCGGGCCGAACTCGCGCCGGACCAGCCAGAGGCCGAGTTCCAGGCCGGAGGTGATGCCGCCGGACGTGACGAGGTCGCCGTCGTCCACGACCCGGGCGCGGGTCAGGACGCCGCCGTAGGACTCCAGTGCCTCGACGGCGCCGTGGTGCGTGGTGCAGGGACGGCCCTTCACCAGGCCGGCCGCACCGAGGAGGATCGCGCCGGTGCAGACGGACGTGAGGGTCAGGCCCGGGCGCGGGGCCCCGGCCAGGGCGCGGGGCAGGACGCCGCGGCGGATCTCCCGGCCGACACCCGGCCCGTCCGCGTCGGCGAATCCGCCGCCCGGCACGACGAGCACGTCGGCCTCGTCCGGCGCCCAGCCGTGGGCGACGCGCACGCGGGTGCCCTGGGAGGCGGTGACGGTCCGGGAACCGTCGGCGGTGACGTAACGGACCGACACCCCGTGCGGGCTGTGCATGTCCGCTATCCCGAGGACGTAGTACGGGGCGGCGAAGTCCATCTCCTCCACGCCGTCGAAGAGCACGACGTGCACGCGCAGCGGTCCCGTGCGCCGTTGCGGCGAGGAGGCGGAGGCCGTGCCGGTCGCTCCGACGGCGGTGGCGCCGACGCCCGCGGCGGTCGTGGTGCGGAGGAAGGTTCTGCGGCTGTGGTGGCTGTCGACTGTCATGCGGTGAGAATGGCAAGCGGGTACGGGAAGCGACATCACCGGCCGTGACGCGCATCGACGGGTTCGTGCCATGCTGACGCCGTCGACGGCCCGGCACACGGTGGCCGTGCTCGCGCCGCCGGGCGCGGTGGGGTTCGACGTCACTGCGGCCTGTCAGGCGTTCGGCATCGCCCGCCTCCCCGACGGCACGCCGCCCTACGAGGTCCGGGTGTGCGGCGACGGGCCGGTGACGACCACGGTGGCCGGCACCGCCAGCTTCGGGCTGGTCCCCTCCCACCCGCTGGCCGCGGCGCTGGCGGCGGGCACCATCGTGGTCCCCGGCGTCGGCCGCGGCACCGCACCCGACCCGGCCGTGCCGGCGCTGCTGCGCGCCGCGCACGGGCGGGGCATCAGGGTCGCCTCGATCTGCACCGGCGCGTTCCTGCTGGCCGAGGCGGGGCTCCTGGACGGCGGGCGGGCGACGACGCACTGGCTGGCGGCCGGGCAACTGGCCGCCGAGTACCCGGCCGTGCGGGTGGATCCCGGGGTGCTGTACGTGGACAACGGGCAGGTGCTGACCTCCGCCGGGCTGGCCGCCGGCCTCGACCTGTGCCTGCACCTGATCAGCCGGGACCACGGCGCGGCGGTGGCGGCGCGCACCGCAAGCGCGTTGGTGGTCCCGCCGCGGCGGGAGGGTGGGATGGCGCAGGTGCCGCGCCGCCCCGCCACCGCCGGCGATCCGCTGCACGCGACGGTGGAGTGGCTGTACCGCAACCTCCACCGGCGGCTCACCCTCGCCGACATCGCCCGCAGGACCGGGGTGAGCGTGCGCCACCTGCACCGCCTCTTCCGGGCGCAGACGGGCACCACGCCGCTGCGGTGGCTGGTGTGGGCCCGGGTGGAGCGGGCCCGCGAGCTGCTGGAGACCACCGACCTGTCGGTGGAGGAGATAGCGCGCCTCACCGGCTTCGGCTCGCCGGTCTCCCTCCGCACCCACTTCTGCCGGCGCGTGGGCGCACCCCCCTCGGCGTACCGGCGCACCTTCCGCGACGGGCAAGAGGGTCGTGATCCGCCACGGCCGAGGGGCCCGCGCGCTCCGGGGCCTGCCGCCGCGCGGCCGGCACCGGGAACCCGGGCCGCCGGGGGTGGCCAGCATCTGCGTCAGTCAAGGGGGGTGACGCGGTGATCGAGACGTTGTTCCGCACCGAGGACGTGCCGGCGGCCGACCGTGCGGAGGCCTGGCGCGAACAGGCGTCCGGTGGACGGGGACCGTGCGCTGCGCCGGGCGTTCGGCGCCGCCTACGGCATGACGCCCCGCGAGTACCGGCACGCGGCGCTCACCCGGACCGCCCCCGCGCCGCCGCCGGGCGCGCAGCCCCCACCAGGGCCCGGCCACGGCTGAGGGAAGCGGCCGGAGCGCGGGGCGACCGGTCATCCCGTCCGGCCGGTCCGCCGCACGCGGGACAGGGCGACCACGGCCATGTCGTCCTGGTTCTCGCCGCCTGTCCATGCGGCGACGTCGTCGAGGAGAGCGTCCAGCAGCAGGTCGGGCCGGGGGAACGGGCGGGCGGTGAGACAGCCGGCGGACCGCGCGTCGTAGAAGGTGCCGCGCGGGTCGCGGGCCTCGGTCACGCCGTCGGTGACCAGGAGCAGGGCCGCCTCTTCCGGGAGGGTGAAGGTGTCCGTGGCCAGTGACTCGTCCCCGGGTTCCGGGGGCGTTCGCAGGCCGACACCCAGCGGCAGTTCGTGCCGGGTGGGGTCGAGCCGTACGACGGCGCCGTCGTGGACGAGGTACGGCGACGGGTGCCCGCAGTTGACCGTCCGTACGCTGGCGCCGTCCGGCGAGACCTCCGCCAGCACCGCGGTCATGAAGTCCTCCGCGGCGGCGGGGCCGCGGCGTTCGTTCTCCCGGCGCAGCGCCTCGTCCAGGCGCCACGCCAGATCGGCCAGCGTGGGTGCCTTCTCGGCCTCCTGGCGGAAGGCGCCGATGGCCACGGACACACTGGCCACCGCCTGCAGCCCCTTGCCCCGGACGTCGCCGATGAGCACGCGGGTGCCCCAGGGCCCGTCCTGGACCGCGTACAGGTCACCGCCGATCCGCGCCTCGGTGTGTGCGGTTTCGTACCGGGCGGCCACCATGAGCGCCCCCGCCCGGGCCGGCGGGTCGGGCAGCACCGCCCGCTGCACCGCCTCGGCGACGTCCCGGGCCTGGGCGACGCTGCGCCGCTCCCGCGTCAGCAGACGGTTGATCAGCACGCCCAGGGAACCGGTCACGGTCACCATCGTCATGTCGACCGCCCAAGGGACCGCCGAACGACCGTTCTGCAGGTCCAGCGCGGCGGCGACCAGAAGCGTCAGCACGGCGAACACGGCGGTCAGGCGCAGGCTCAGCACCGCACCGGCGACGAGCGGAACGGCCGCCAGCAGGGGCAGGCCCACGAACGGCTCGGGCCCCAGCAGATTCGCCACCGCGCCCGCCACGAGCAGCACGACCACCACGGCCCCCCGCACGCCGGCCTCTACCCCCATACTCCTGATCGTCCTCATCGACCCGTCCGCGGGGCCTCCGGGTCTGCGCCGACCGGGCCCCGGTCCTGTGCCTCCCGGCCTCCGGGCCGTCCGCTGTCCCCCTTGACCAGCACCTTCGCCTTGCTCTGCAGGCGTGCGGCCTCCTTGCGGAGGGCGGGCAGCAGCCGCAGGAGGCTCTCCCCGGGGCAGGTCGTCTCGTACGCGTCGATGTGGCCGAGGACCGTCGGCACGTTCACCGTGCTGTCCTCCGGGAACCGGCCCAGACTGCTGGTGGAGACGAGCTGGGCGCGGGCGCCGGGCGCGACCCCGGTGAGCCCGAGTTTCCAGGCGATGAGCATCTCCAGGGACTTCCGCAGCGGCTTCGGTACGGGCACGCCCTCCGGGTACGCGCCGATCGCGGCGATCCCGGTCGTGCCCCTGTTGAGGCCGAGGGCGTGCGCCCCGACCACCGGGCGTTCCACGCCGCCCAGCCGGCCCTCGAAGATCGTGCCGCACCTGTCGACCAGGAAGTTGTAGCCGAGGTCGCCCCAGTCGTTGCCTACGGCGTGCGTCGCGTACATCTCGCGGACGAGGTGCGGGCTGTCGGAGCAGTCGTAGTCGTGGGAGTCGCCGGTGTGGTGGATGACCACGGCGTGCACGGCGTCCGCGTAGCGCGGTTTCTGATCGAGGAGACGCGGATCGGCGCCCCACTCCTTGCGGGTCACGATGGGAGGCTGCAGTGCGTCGGCCGGGGAGAGCGGGGCGGCCGGGGTGTGCGGCGACCGTACGCGCGGACCCGGGTCGTCGGCGCCGAAGGGCGGGACCTCGGCGAGGACCAGCGCGCTCAGGGCAGCCGCGACCGCGGCAGCGGCGCCGGTGGCCGCCCAGCGCAGCGTGTGCCGCCGCTTTTCGGAACCTCGGGCCCCTTTCATATGTGTCCAGCCTGAGGGCTCCCGGCCCGGCCCGCCGGTTGGACTGCTCTGGACGGAGGCCCCCGCGCCGGGCCGGCCGGGCAGCCCGTCCACCGGCATGGCGGGGCCGCCGGCGGGGCAGACTGTTGCGGCTTCCTGAACGCCTCGTTGCGGCTGTTCCGGCATGTGCCGAGAAATCGGACAGCCGTACGCGGCCTGCCTCCTAGCCTGGAGGGGAAGTCCCGCACGTCAGCCGTACCGCGACGGGAGCGCACAGAAGATGAGTGATCACGCAGTGAGCAGGCGGACGGTGGTGTCCGGCGCGGCCGGCGCGGCGGCGCTCAGCCTGCTGCCGGGCCGGGCGAGCGCCGGCTCGCGGCCGAACATCGTGTTCGTCATGACCGACGACCACGCCGCGCACGCGGTGTCGGCGTACGGCAGCGCGGTCAACGAGACCCCGCACATCGACCGGCTGGCGCGCGAGGGCATGCGGTTCGACAACGCCTTCTGCACCAACGCCATCTGCAGCCCGAGCCGTGCCGCGATCCTCACCGGCACGTACAGCCACGTCAACGGCGTCACCACCCTGAACACGCCGTTCGACGCCACCCAGGCCGCGTTTCCGGCACTGCTGCAGGCGGCCGGTTATCAGACCGCGCTGTTCGGCAAGTGGCACCTGGGCCACGGCGGCGTCCACGATCCGCGCGGCTTCGACGACTGGGCCGTGCTGCAGGGGCAGGGCCCGTACGTCAACCCGCGGCTCCTCACTCCCGCCGGCCCCGTCGACCACACGGGTTACACCACCGACGTCATCACCGACGTGTCCCTGGACTGGCTGGACCGCCGGGACCCGAACCGCCCGTTCTGCCTGCTGGTGCACCAGAAGGCGCCGCACCGGCCGTGGCAGCCGGACGAGGCGCACGGGGACATGTACGAAGGCGTCGACATCGCGCGGCCCGCGACCCTGCGCGACGACTACTCCGACCGGTCCGAAGCGGCGGCCGCGGCCACCATGCGGGTGGCGCGGGACCTGACCGCCACGGATCTGAAGGAGCCGGTGCCGGACGGCCTCACCCCGGACGAGGAACTGGCCTGGAAGTACCAGCGCTACATGGAGGACTACCTGCGCTGCGTCGCGTCGGTCGACGACAACGTCGGCCGGCTCCTCGACCACCTCGACGCCCACGGGCTGACCGAGGACACCGTCGTCGTCTACACCTCCGACCAGGGCTTCTTCCTCGGCGACCACGGCTGGTTCGACAAGCGGTTCATGTACGAGCAGTCCCTGCGGAACCCGCTGCTCATCCGCTTCCCGCGCCGCATAGCCGCCGGCTCCGTCAGCGACGCGATGGTGCTCAACATCGACTACGCGCAGACCCTTCTCGAACTCGCCGGCGTCGCGGACGCCGCCGTGCCCGGGCGGATGCAGGGACGGAGCCTCACCCCGCTGTTCCGCGGCCGGGTCCCGGAGGGCTGGCGGCGTTCGGTCTACTACCGCTACTGGATGCACGACGACTCGGCCCACCACGTCCGCGCGCACTACGGCGTGCGCACCGAGCGGTACAAGCTGATCTTCTACTACGGCGAGGGCCTGGGCGTCCCCGGCGCCTCCGACCGGGTCTTCGCGCCGGAGTGGGAGCTGTTCGACCTGGAGAAGGACCCCGACGAACTGCACAGCGTGCACGACGACCCGGCGTACGCGCGCGTGCGGGCGGGCCTCGAACGGGAACTGGCCCGGCTGCAGCGCCGCTACGGCGACGAACCCGCACCCGCCCAGGCCGCCTGACGCGGCGGCGGCAGGCGGGTGGGGGCCGGGTGCGGCGCCCGGCCCCCGCGTGGCCGGATCGAACCGTGGGGCCGGTCAGCGCACGCTGCGTACGGCGGCGTTCTCCCGCCACTCGCGGCCGATCGAGCGCATCAGCGCCGGGTACACCCCGATGTACCGGAAGGACTTGATGGCGGCCATGTAGACGGCGCCGAACAGCCCGTTCGGCTTGACCAGGACCGCCATCTGGCCGCGGTAGCCGCCGGCCCCGTCCGGGACCCAGCCGATGTGCATGACCGCGTGCACGGTCTTGTTGCCCATCTCGGCGGCCCACTCGTCGTCCCTCTGGTAGAGGGAGGTGAACGGTGACGAGCCGAGGTCCGGGCCCGGGGGACCGCCGCGGAGGTCCGCCGGCAGCCGTTCGCGCAGCGAGGCGACCCGGGTGCCGACGCCGTTCTCGGCCTTGTCCCAGCCCAGCAGCGCCCCGAGCTTCCAGCGGACGGCGAAGAGCACGCGGGAGACGAAGTCCTCTCCCTTCACCCCGCCCCTGATGCCGTCGGCGATCTGGCGCACCAGCACCGCCAGGTCGTCGGGCCCGCCGGGGGTGGGCAGCGCCCACACGTCCTCCACGCGGAAGTCGCCGGCGATCTCGTGGATCCGCCACGGGCGTGCGGTGTGCGCGCTTGCGGAGAGCCTCATGGTCACCACGTCCTCCGTTCATCTATACGGTAGCGTATAAGCCCAGGCTAGCCCATTTATACGGCAGCGTATAACCGGAGAAGAGTGAGGTGGGACACGTCGTGGCCACGGCTCGCACGCCGCGTGACAGATGGATCGAGGAAGGGCTGCGGACGCTCGCCGCCGGCGGCCCGGACGCCGTCCGCGTCGAGGCACTGGCGAAGAACCTCGGCGTCACCAAGGGCGGGTTCTACGGCTACTTCGCCGACCGCAACGCCCTGCTGGAGGCGATGCTCGACACCTGGGAGCGGGAGAGCACCGACGAGGTCATCGGGCGCGTCGAACGCGAGGGCGGCGACCCGAAGACCAAGATCCACCGCGCGGGCCGGCTCACCTTCTCCGACGACCGCCTGCGCCCCATCGATCTCGCGGTCCGCGACTGGGCGCGCCGCGACGAGGCGGTCGCCGCGCGCCTGCGCCGCGTCGACAACGTGCGCATGGACCTGCTGCGCGACATGATCGGAACCTTCTGCTCCGACCCCGACGAGGTCGAGGCCCGCAGCCTGATCGCCTTCTGCGTGGCGATCGGCGCCCACTTCCTCGCCGCCGACCACGGCGACCGCACCCGCGCCCAGGTCGTCGCCCGCGCCGCCGACCTGATCCTCGACCGCGCCCCCGATGCGGACGGCGGCCGCTAGCCCGGCTCCCGGGGGCAGGCCGTCACGAGGAAGTCGCGCTGGGCGTCGCGCAGAGCCGCCTCCTCCTCGGGGTCGGAGGGCTCCACGTGGCCCGCGGTGAGGACGCGGAGTTCCTTCGGGCCCCGCAGGGCGTTGTGGACGGCGAACTGGCCCGGGGGCGGGACGGCCGGGTCCAGGAGGGCGGGGGCGACGTGCGTGGGGACGGTGATGCGGGTGGCGGCCGTGGCGGCGTCGAAGTAGGCCAGCACGGAGGCGACCTCGGGGTGCGCGGCGTGGTACCGGCGGACGGACTCGCCGCTGCCGGTGCAGGGCAGGGTCAGGCGCAGCGGGTGGTTGCCGAAGCTGGGCACCGTGAGGGCCGCGGCGGCGAAGCGGTCGTCCCAGGGGAGCGCGAGCGCGCCGATGCCGCCGCCGAAGCTCGTGCCCGCGTACGTCAGCCGGCGCGCCGCCGCCGGTACCAGCTCCAGCAGCGCCGTCGCCGCGCACCACACGTCGGCGGTGCAGCCGCCGTGCACGTACGACGCGCGCGAGCCGATGCCGTGCAGCACGTGCGCGGCGGCGTCGGACGGCAGGCCGGGGTGCAGGCTGCGGGCGCCGAGGCCGCGCAGGCACGGCCAGACGGCCGCCGTGCCCGGGGGCAGGAGCGCGGGGTCCGGGGCCTGCCGGCCGCCGTAGCCGTGGGTCACGACACAGCCCTGCCGCACCTCGCCGTCCGCCGGCAGCGTCAGCCAGCCGCCGACGCGGAGCCCGCCCACGGAGGTGTACGCGACCTCGTACACCTCCGCCGCCCCGGCCCCCGCGGTTACGGTGCGCGCGCCGGTCGCGGGGGCCACGCGCACCGCCCGGGCCTGCTCGTACCGGCCGCGCCAGAAGCCGTCGAAGTCCGCGGGCGCGGCGGGGGCCGGGACCGCGAGCAGGCTGTCCAGGTCGTAGCCGTGTGTGGGGTCGAAGCCGAAGGTCTGCTCGGGGGTGGGTGCCACCCGTCCTCCTGGTCGTCACTGAGCGAAGTACGGTCCCGTCCGTGCCGATTCAACGCGCGCGCCGCCGGTCTGTACACGGCGCCGGGCCGGAGAACCGCGCACACACCGGACGGCGCGTCACCCCGGGCCGACGGCTCCCCGGTCCGCGGTCCGGGCCCGGCCTTTCCCGGGTTAGGGTGGGGCGATCGAGCAGAGCGGTGGCGGGCGGCAAGGACGGGCCGACGGGCATGAGCAGGGACGGGAACGGGGATCCGGCGGGCCTCGCGCGCCCCACGTCGCGCGACGTCGCCCGGCTCGCTGGCGTTTCGCACACCGCGGTCTCGTTCGTCTTCAACGGCCGCGCGGAGGGCAACCTTTCGGCCGAGACGCAGGAGCGGATCCGCCGCGCCGCCGAGCGGCTCGGCTACCGGCCCAACGCCGTGGCCCGCGGGCTGCGCCGGCGTCGTACGGCCGTGCTCGGACTGGTCACCGACGAGATCGCCTCGTCGCCGTTCGCGGGCCGGCTGCTGCGCGGGGCGATGGAAGCCGCCTGGGACAGCGAGCACCTCGTGCTGACCGTGGACTCCGGCGGGGACGGGGCCAAGGAGGACGCGGCGGTCGCCGAACTGACGGACCGGCGGGTGGACGGGATCATCTACGCGGCCATGTCCCTGCGCCGCGTCCGGGTGCCCGCCGGGCTGCACCACACCCCCGCCGTGCTCGCCAACTGCCTGGCGGAGGACGACTCGCTGCCCGCCGTGATCCCGGCGGAGCGGGCCGGCGGCCGGGCGGCCGCCAGGCTGCTGCTGGACGCGGGGCACAGGAGGATCGCCATGGTCGGCGGCCTCGACGACATCGCGACGGCCGAGCGGCTGCGCGGTTTCCGGGACGCCCTGCGCGGCGCGGGCGTGACCGTGCCGAAGGAGTGGGTCGTACGCGCCGGGGGGGAGATCACCGCCGGACGCACCGGCGCGACGCGGCTGCTCGCCGGGGCCGCCGCGGACCGGCGGCCGACCGGCATCGTCTGCTACAACGACCGGGTCGCGGCGGGGGTGTTGCACGCCGCGGCACAGCTTCGTCTCGCCGTGCCAGGGGAGCTGTCCGTGGTCGGCTACGACGACCAGGAGCACATGGCCGCCTACCTCGACCCGCCGCTGACCACGGTCGGGCTGCCGCACCGGGAGATGGGGGAGGAGGCGGCGCGGCTGCTGCTCACCGCGATCGGCACCGGCGCCGCGCCCCCCGCCACCGTCCGCAGGCTCACCTGCCCGGTGGTCAGCCGGGCGTCGGTGGGACCAGCGCCCAGCCGGTGACCGCGGCCCCGTCGCCCGCGCCGCCCGGGCCGGCCCCGCCGCTCGTGACGGCCAGCTCGGCCACGTCGTCGGGCCGGCGGTAGACCCGCTCCGTGGCGACCGCGCGGTCGCCCGCGAACACTTCGAGCAGGGAGCCGTCGACGAGGACGCGGACCTCCAACTCCGGCGCCCCGGGCGGGCCGGCGGGAAGCACCAGGGGCGCGGCGCCGTCGCCGCGCGCGCGGGGCCAGCCGGAGCGGTCCAGCGTCACGGTGCCGGTGGCCGGGTCCAGGCGGAGCGTCAGCTCCGCGCCGGACGCCGCCCGCAGCAGGCTCGCGGTGGTGGGCGTACGGGCAATGACGCTCAGGTCGTACGCGACGGGCAGCGGGGTGCGTACGGGCGCGGTGACGAACGGTGCGGCGGCGCGCAGCAGTTCCAGCTCCGGAGCCGGCGCCGTCCGCAGGGTGCCGTCGGGGCCGAGGTCGACGACGCGGGGGGAGGTGAGCACGCCGGCCCAGCCGGCCCGCTCGGTCTCCTCCCGCGCGCGGGACTCCCAGGACCAGCCCCACAGCAGGGCCCGCCCCGCGGCGTCGTCCTGCAGCACGGCGGGCGCGTAGAAGTCGCGGCCGTGGTCAAGGCGCCCGCCGGTGCGGGGCGCGAAGGCGAGCCCGCCCGCGGCGTCCGGCTCCAGGGTGCCGGCGAGGTAGCCGGTGGCGCGGGGGTCGCCGTCCCAGAGGGCGACCGCCAGCACCCATCCGCCGCCGCGCGTGCGCAGCAACTGCGGGCACTCCCAGCCGACGGCCTTGTCGCCGAACGCGTCGGCGGCCACCGGATCGCGGCCGTCGAGGAGGATGCCGGCGAAGCGCCAGGAGGTCAGGTCCGTGCAGTCGTACAGCAGCACCGAGGGGGTGCCGTCGGCGTGGCCGGCACCGACGAGGGACCAGCGGCGGCCGGCGTGGGAGAAGACGAACGGGTCGCGGAACATCGTCACCTCCAGGCCGTCCGGCGGACCCGCCACCACGGGCCCGGGCTCGGGCCGCCAGCGCTCCAGGTGCCGGTCCTCCGGGTCGGCGGCCCGGGCCAGGCAGAGGGTGCCGAGGCCCGTGTGGCGGTGGTCGATGCCGGTGTAGACGGCGGTGGGCACGCCGGCGTCGTCGACGACGCAGCCGGACCAGCAGCCGGCCTCGTCCGGGCCGCCGGGCGTCGGGGTGAGGGCGATCGGGTGGTGGGTCCAGCGGGCGAGGTCGGGGCTGGAGGCGTGGCCCCAGTGCATGTCGGTGTGCGTGGGCGCGTACGGGTTGTGCTGGTAGAAGAGGTGGTAGCGGCCGCGCCAGCGGAACGGCCCGTTGGGGTCGTTGGCCCAGTTGGCGGGCGGTCGTACGTGGTGCCGGGGGGCGTGCGGGTCGGTGGACCCCGCGCCATGCGGGTCGGTGGTACCGGGGGCGTGCGGACCGGCGGACCCGGGGGCGTGGCTCAACGGTTGACTCCTGCGGACGTGATGCCCTCGCGCAGAGGGCGCTGGCCGACGACGAAGACGGCGATGGCGGGGATCATGGACAGCACGACGCCGGCGAGGACGACCGAGATGGAGCCGGTGCCGAGGTTGCCCTGGAGCGAGACGAGGCCGAGCGGCAGCGTGTGGTTCTCCGTGGAGGTCTCCAGGATCAGCGGGCGGAAGAACTCGTTCCAGTGGTAGTTGAAGGCCAGCACGCCGACGATCGCGAGGCCCGGTGCGGCCAGCGGCGCGTACACGGAGCGGAAGATCCGCCACGGCCCGGCGCCGTCGATCATCGCGGCCTCGCCCAGGTCCCGCGGCATGCCGAGGAAGTACTGGCGCATGAGGAAGGTGCCGAACGCGGTGGGGAAGGCGGGGATGATGAGACCGAGCAGGGTGTCGGTCAGGCTCATCTCCTTGAGCACCAGGAACACCGGCACGATCGTGACCTGGAGCGGCACCATCATGGTGGCCAGCACGACGGCGAACAGCGTCCTCTTGAAGCGGAACTCCAGCCGGGCGAAGGCGTAGCCGGCGAGCCCGGCGGTGAGCATCTGGCCGGCCGCGATCAGCCCGGTCACCAGGGTGGAGTTCAGGGCCAGCAGCCACACGTCGACCTGGTCGAAGACCTGCCGGTAGGCGTCGGCCGTGGGCTCCGTGGGAACGATCTGCGGCGGCAGGTCGAAGGACTCGGCCGGGGCGCGGAGCGAGGTGGAGACGGTCCACAGGACCGGGCCGAGGGTCAGCAGGGCGCAGACCACCAGGCCGGTGATCCTGGCCCACGGCGCGAAGCCGTGCCTCAGCCGGGGTGCGGTGGGGGCGGAACTCATGGGTTCTCCCGGCTCACTGGTAGTGGACGAATCGCCGGCTGAGCCGGAACTGCAGGGCGGTGATCGCCATGATCAGGGCGAAGAGCAGCACGCCGACGGCGGACGCCTCCCCGAAGCGGAGCTGCTCGAAGGCGGTCTGGTAGATGACCATCACGACGGTGCGGGTGGAGTCCCCGGGGCCGCCGTCGGTCAGGACGTACGGCTGCTCGAAGACCTGCAGCGCGTTGATGATCCCGACGACCGAGGCGACCAGCAGCGTGGGCGAGAGCAGCGGCAGCGTGACGCCGAGGTGCCGGCGCAGCCCGGTGGCGCCGTCCAGGGCCGCGGCCTCGTGGATCTCCCGGGGGATGTTGTTGAGCCCGCCGACGAAGAGGAGGAAGGAGAAGCCGAACTGCTGCCAGACGTACGCCAGGACGACGGCGGCCATCGCCGAGTTCTCCGACGTCAGCCACGGCACCGGATCGACGCCGACGTGGCCGAGCAGCCAGTTGACGGCCCCGAAGTCCTGGTTGAACAGGTACTTCATCACCACCGAGACCGAGGCGGCGGAGAGGATCAGCGGGAAGAAGAAGGCCGAGCGGAACGCCGAGCGGAGCCAGCCCGGCATCCTGCCGTCGACCGCGATCGCCAGGACCAGGGCGAGCAGCAACTGCAGCCCGACCGCGAACACCATGAAGATCAGGGTGTTGCGGAAGGAGACGAGGACGGTGTCGTCGGTGAACACCTCGCGGTAGTTTGCCGCGCCGGCGTACCGCGGGGAGTCGATCACGTCCCAGTGGAAGAAGCTGAGGACGACGGAGCCGGCGATCGGCACCACGGTGAAGACGGCGATGCCGACGACTGTGGGCGCCAGGAACAGGGCGGCCAGCAGCCGCGTGCCGCGGCCGCGGGCGGACGAGGTGCGGCGCGGCGCGGCGTGTCCGGGGGTACGGTCCGGCGGCGCCTTCGCCGGCCGGGTCGCCTGCTGCGGGGCCGGCTGCGTTGCCGGTTGCGCCGACGGCTGTGTCGTCGGCTGGGAGTCGGCGCTCATATCTCACGCTCCATGGCCTGTTCCAGGTCGGACTGGAGCCGGCGCAGCGCGCCGCGCACCGCGCGCGGGTGGGACAGCGCGGTGCCGGTGTGCTGGATCAGCAACTGCTCGACCTCGGCCGACTGCGGCGGCGCCGGGATCGGCCCGGTCGCGGGGTAGTCGTCGAGGGTGTCGTAGAAGACCCGCCAGTTGGCCGGTCCCGTCTCGCGGTAGCGGGCGGCGTCGACCATGGAGCGGCGGGCGGGCGTCGTCTGGTTCGCCTGGAACAGCTTCTCCATCGCCTCGGTGGTCGCGGTGTACTTGATGAACTCCCAGGCGGCGTCCTGCTTCTTCGAGGTGCGCAGCAGGGCGTAGCCCGCGGCGCCGTACTGGTGGCGCTGGGTGCGCCAGCGCGGGAAGTGCTGGACGTCGTACGCGCTCGCCTTCATCCCGGCGGCGGCGAGGCCGCCGGCCCAGAAGCCGCCCGCGGGGGTGACGCCGACCCGGCCGGTGGAGAAGACGCCGACGAGGTTGTTGCCGCCGCCCGCCTCGGGCCGGGAGCAGAGGCGCTGCTGGATCAGCTCGGCGAGGTGGTCGTAGACCTCCTCGACGCGGTCCGCGGTGGCCTGCGGGGTGCGCCAGCGGTAGCCGCCGCCCCGGCCGTGGCGCTGCTCGGGCGGGTAGAAGGTGTCCCACAGCCAGGCGCCGCCGGGGGCCTTCGACTCGGCGAGCAGGTTGGTGTCGTTGGCGAAGAGCCAGGGGACGACGCCGCCCCACAGCCGGTTGGTCCAGAAGTACGGCGTGAAGCCGGAGCCGGCCGAGTCCTTCATGGCGCGCAGCAGCGCGGTGAAGTCGTCGCGGGTCCAGTCGGCCGGGGGCAGCGGGGCGCCGGCCCGCTTCAGCACGCCGGTGTTGAGGTACACGTCGGCGGCGTTGAACTCCAGCGGGAGCTGGTAGAGGCTGCCCTCGTACATCATCGACTCGACCAGCGAGGGGTGGACGTCGGCGAAGTACGCGCGCAGTTCGTCGGCGTCGCGCCGCAGCCAGCCGTCCAGCGGCACGCCGAGCCGGCGGGCGAAGAGCTGCACGCCCTCGGTGGCCACGTAGACGACGTCGGGTGCGCGCCCCGCGGCGATCTGGGTGAGGATCTTGGCGAAGAAGTCCGACCAGTCGGTGGCCTGAACGGCGACCAGCCGGAGTTGGATGTCGGGGTGGAGCCTGCCGAATCCCTCGCTCAGCGCGCTCCGCGTCGCCGGGTCGACGGCGGTGCCGAGGGTGGCCACGACGAGCGCACCGTCGTCGCGGGCGGGGATGTCGGCACCCGTGAGGCGGTCCCAGTTCGCGGCGGTGCCGCCGAGGGCGGCGGCCCCCGCGCCGTAGGCGCCGTACCGCAGCAGGCTGCGGCGGTTGAGGTACGGGTGGGTCATCGAAGGGCCTAACTCGTGTTAGCCGAAGGTGGCATCCAGATGATGTGGACCCTGCTGCAGGGCTGTCAAGGGGCGGGAAGCATTGACCTTTAACGAGTTAGTAATACAGTTCCGCAGCGGCGCACCGCCGACCTCACCACCCCCATAGGAGGAGGAACCCAGCATGCCTGGAGAACGCGGGACGACCAGGAGAACCCTGCTCAGGGCCACCGGACTCGGGGCCGCCGCCGTGGCGGTCCCCGCCGCGGCGCCGGCGCTCACGAGGGCGCCGCGTCCGGCGCCCGCCGCCGCCGACGGCTACCGCGCCGAGTACCACCTCACGGTCCCCGACCAGTGGAAGAACGACCCGCAGCGGCCGGTCTGGGTGAACGGCGAGTACCTCTACTACTACCTCTACAACGCCGACTACCTCACCGGCGGCACCACCGCGGGCACCGCCTGGCGGCTGGCCACGAGCACTGACCTGGCCGCCTTCGAGGACCGCGGCATCGCCGTGCCGAAGGACACCACGGCGAACGGCGACGTCTGGTCCGGCTGCGCGGTCGTGGACACCGCGAACACCGCCGGCTTCGGCGCGGGCGCCGTCGTCGTCCTGGCCACCATGGAGCCCGACCCGAACGCGCACACCCAGGCCCAGTACCTCTACTACTCCACCGACGGCGGCCGCACCTTCACCCCCCACGGCACCGACCCGGTGCTCGCCAACCCGGGCGTGAAGGACTTCCGCGACCCCAAGGTGATCCGCGACGAGGAGCGCGGGCGCTGGGTCATGGCGCTCGCCGAGCACACCAAGGTCGGCTTCTACCACTCCGACGACCTCAAGCGGTGGACGTACGCGGGCGGCTTCGTCCGCGAAGGGCTCGGCGTCTTCGAGTGCCCCGACCTCTTCCACCTCACCGCGGACGACGGCACCGGCCGCTGGGTGCTCGGCGTGAGCGCCAACGGCAAGGGCGCCGGGCTGCCGAACACGTACGCCTACTGGACCGGCGCCTTCGACGGCACCGCCTTCACCCCCGACGCGGCCGACCCGCAGTGGCTCGACCACGGCTTCGACTGGTACGCCGCCGTCACCTTCGAACGCCGCAGCGCGGGCGGCTCGATCGACCCGCGCACCCGCTACGCCGTCGGCTGGCTGAACAACTGGGAGTACGCGAACGTCACTCCCACCATCGAGGCCGACGGCTTCAACGGCACCGACTCGATCGTCCGCGAGATCACGCTCAGGCGCGACGCCGGCGGCACCCTCTACCTCGCCTCCCGCCCGACCGCCGGCCTGGACGCCCACGTCTCCCGCACCGTCCCCCTCGGCGACCTCGACGTCACCGGCCACCGCGTCCTGGACTACACCGGGACCGCGTACGAACTCACCACCGAGCTCACCTGGGACCAGGTCACCGGCGCCGGCCTGCAAATGCGCCGCTCCGCAGACGGCGCCCGGCACGTCGACGCCGGCGTCTACGGCACCTACGCCTTCGTCAACCGCGGCGGCGTGCCCAACCCCGACGCCAGCGGCCGGTGGCAGGAGAGCAGGACACCGCTCGACCCCGCCGCCCGCCGGGTGACGATGCGCGTCCTCGTCGACCGCACCTCGGTCGAGGTGTTCTTCGACGACGGCCGCTACACCCACTCGGCGGAGGCGTTCCCCAACCCGGCCGACACCGGCCTCGCGCTGTTCACCCTCGACGGCACGGCGGTCTTCCGGAACACCGTGATCCGGGAGTTCGCGGTCTGACGCCGGTCCGCCCGGGGACACGCGGACCCCGGGCGGATCGCCCGGGGTCCGCGCGGACTTTCGTTCCTCAGTCCATCAACTGCACCGGCCGGAACAGCGCGGTGTCCTTCGTACGCCCGATCCCCGAGCCCCACTCCAGGAACCCGGTGCGGCCCTGCCCGTCGTCGTCGTTGACCATGACGGACAGGCCGATCGGCGCGGTGGGCCGCCCCTTGAGGCCGAGCGACGTCCACGGCACGCGGACCTCGTACGAGGTCGTGCCGCCGGCCCGGGTGACCGTGGTCTCCGCGCCGGGCGTCGGCCCTCCGGTCTGCGCGCCGCCGAAGGCCAGGAAGGTGTACGCCACCGGCCCGTCCTCCAGCCCCGCCACGCCGATCTCGGTCAGCTCCGCGGACCGGCCCGGCAGCCGCGGGCTGACGGCGAACTGGACCGAGTCGCCGTTGTACATGGTGGACGCGGGGTTGTCCTGCGCGTGCGTGTCGTCGGTGACGTCGGCCCGCAGCACGAGGGCGTCGTCCGTGTACGCGAACCGCAGCGGACCGGACAGGTCCGCGGCGCCGCCCCACGGCTCGGTGTACTCCGACCACTCCGCGTCCTCGGCGAGGTCGACGGGTGCCGTCGTCGTCGCGCCGTCCCGCTGCACCGGGTTGAAGCCCGTGGTGCCGGAGAGCGTGAGCGGCTCCCGGCCGGGGAGCCGGGCGGTGACCCGCTGCTCGTACGCCCGCCAGGGCACGGCGTCCGCCACCGGCACCGTGACGGTGCGCGAGGAGCCGGGCGGCACGGCGCCGATCCCGGTCTCGGAGCCGGTCGCGCCGCCGATCGACCAGTCGACGCCCTCGACGGGCAGTTCGGCGCCCAGGCGGTTGTTGGCCAGGGTGATCCGCACCTCGCCCGCGGTCGGGTCCGCGGCGGTGACCACGGGGTCGGCCGTCAGCGTGGTGGGCTCCTTCACCTCGGTCCGCGCCGTCAGCCGGGCCAGCGGACGCGCGCCCGCGGCGACGTCGGCGACGAGGTGCCGCTCCTGCAGGCGGTCGCCCGCGGGTACCTCGACCGTCGTCTTCGTGACCTCGCCCGCGGGGGCGCGGACCCGCTCGCTCACGCCCTCGACGTCCACCCTGAGCGTGCCGGGCACGGACCGGCCGGCGTCGCCGGTGCGGTCGACCGTGAGCGTGACGGGCAGGGTGTCGCCGGTGGCGGCCTTCTCCGGCGCCGCGAGGGAGAGCGGAGGCGCGGCGGCGAGGGACACGTCCCGGACCGGGCCGGACACGAACACCGGCTGTCCGTCGAGGTCGAGGCGTACGACTCCGCCGGACGGCCGGAGCGTCGTGGACCTGCCGTAGGCGTCGGTCACCTCGACCGGCCCGGCGGCCCGCAGCGTCGCCGGCCGCGGCCCGGGCGCCGCCCACATCACGCGGACGGTGTCGCGGCCCGTGCCGAAGCGGTACGAGTACGCCGGCTCGGCGACGGGGTCCTTGCCCGCGAAGGACCGGCCGGCGAGCTGCCGGGCCGTCACCGACTGCGCCACGTACGACTCCTTGGGCGCCAGCGCCGTCGTCACGCCCTTCGACGGCCAGTCCAGCAGGCCGAAGTTGTGCTCGTTGTCGTGTGGATCGGTGCCGTCGTTCAGCAGGTCGTACCAGTAGAAGCGCTCGACGCCGCCGCCGAGCGCGAGGGCCTGGGACCGGACGAGGTAGTCGGCCTGCGCCAGGCGCGTGGTGCCGCCCTCCGGCGTGGGCCAGCCCAGCTCGGTCAGCCAGACCGGCAGGTCCTTCCCGCCGCTGTGGTCCCGGATGGCCTTGCCGAGCGCGGCCATCTCGTCGTCGATCCCCTCGGGGGCGTTGGGGTGGCGGTACGGGTGCACGGAGACGGCGTCCAGGTACTCCGCCCCGCCGAGGCGCAGCAGCTCCCGGACCCAGTCGAGGGCGAGCCCGGAGGTGGCGGGACCCGCGACGGTGGCGTCCGGGTGGTCGGCCTTCACCCGCTGCGCGGTGGCGCGCAGCATGTCGTAGTAGCAGGCGGGGGTGCGGCCGCAGGCGCCGTCGTTGAAGTGGATGTTGAACTCGTTGTAGACCTCGACGTCCTTCGACAGCCCGCCGTACTGGTCCAGGATCGCGCTCGTGTACGCGGCGTACGCGGCCAGCCCTCCGGGGGTGGACGGGGTCCTGCCGCCGTCGTACAGCGGGTTCCGGTACGTGGACAGCGGCAGCGGGCGGACCTTGTTGGCGGCGAAGCGCTGCCAGTCGAGGTCGTAGCCCTCGGGGAAGGTGTACGCGCCGGGCGACTTCTCGACCCGGTCCCAGGTGACGTCGCTGCGCGCGTGCGCGATGCCCGCCTGCCCGGCCAGCTCCGCGAGCCGGCCGTTGACCGCGTTGCCGTCGCCGAGGTGGACGGCGACGCCGAACGGCGAGGACGGGCGCTGCGCCGCGGGCGGCAGCGGGTCGAGGACCGCGAGCCGGGTGCGGGTCACGGCGGGCTGCGAGCTTCCCCGGAGGGTGACCTCCAGGTGGTAGTAGCCGGGGCGCAGGTGGCCGAGGTCGAGGACGGCCTCGCCGTCGGCGTAGCCGACCTCGCCGGAGTCGACCGGGCGGTGCTGCTCGTCCGCGACCGACCAGCGCGCGGGGCCGGTGATCCCGGGCAGGGTCCGCAGCCGTACGGCGGCCTCGCCCTCGGTGAAGACGAGGGCGGGGGAGGTGATGAGGTTGGGCGGGGCGTGCCGCTCGAAGCCCGCGTTGCCCAGCAGGTTCTCGTCGCTGCCGGGGGCCGTCATCGTGAGGCCGTCCAGCCAGAAGCCGGGTGTCTCGTCCTGGGTGATGATCCGGTAGTCCAGCGTCTTCTGGTCGGCCTTCGTGGTGTAGGTCCAGGTGCGCTCGGTCCAGCCGTACGCGCCGCCGGGGAAGGTGTGACGCTCGCTCCAGTCGGGGCTGAGCGTGATCTGGACGCCGAGGTCGGGGAGGCCCTCGGACCTCGTCCAGGCGCTGAACTCGTACGTCGTGGACGGCTCGACCGGCACCGACCGGGTGAGGGTGGCGAAGGTCTCCGGCTTGCGCGGCGTCCGGTTGACGATCTTCAGCGCCGTCGTGCCCTCCCGCGGGTCGGCGGCGTCGGCGCCGAAGGTCACGTCGGCGCCCCCGGGACGGGCCTGCGCCCAGCCGTCGAACGCCGAGGACAGGTCGGGCTCGGCCGCGGCCGCGGTGTGCGTCGCCGCGGTCAGGGTGCCGAGGAGGACGGCGGTGGCCGCGACGAGGGCGGCCGCGGTTCTGCGCAGCCGCCGTGTCCGGCCGGTGGGGGGTGGTGGTGGAGCGTTCATCGCAGCGCCTTTCTGCTAGCGGCTCTCGGACGTGGTGCGTGAACGTCTTCTGGTCTCAGCGGCGCGTGAGGCGCAGCGTGACGATCTCGAAGGGGCGCAGGGCGAGGCGGATCTCCCGGTCGTCCACCGGGACCGCCCCGGGCAGCGGGCGCTCCAGCAGGTCGGTCCGTACGCCGCCGGCGAGCGGGAAGCCCGCGGTCAGCCGGGCGGCGGCCCGGCCGCCCGCCGACTCGTACAGCCGCACCACAACGTCGCCGGAGCGGTCGTCGGCGAGCTTGACGGACTCCACGACGACCTGGTCGGTGTCGCAGGCGACGAGCGGCGCGACGCCGCGTGCGCCGGCCACCTCGCGCGGCGGCAGGTTGATGCGGTAGCCCTCGCGCACCGCGTCGCCGAGGGCCGCGCCGGGGACGAGGGCGTAGCGGAAGCGGTGCGTGCCGCGGTCGGTCTCGGGGTCGGGGAAGCGCGGTGCGCGCAGCAGGGAGAGGCGCACGGTGGTGGTCGTGCCGCCGTCGGGGCGTACGGTGCGGGTGACGTCGTGGCCGTACGTCGAGTCGTTGACGACGGCGGCACCCCAGCCGGGCTCGGCCACGTGCAGGAAGCGGTGGGCGCAGACCTCGAACTTCGCCGCCTCCCAGGCGGTGTTGGTGTGGGTGGGCCGCCGGACGTGGCCGAACTGGGTCTCGGCGGCGGAGTGGTCGGCGCGTACGTCGAGCGGGAAGGCGGCCTTGAGGAAGGTCTCCCGCTCCTGCCAGTCGACCTCGGTGGTGAAGTCGACCGCCGCCCGGCCCGCCGTCAGGGTGACGGTCTGGACGGCGGTCGAGTTCCGGAAGCCGCGCTCGACCCGCACGGCGACGGCGCCGGGTCCCGGGTCGGCGAGCGCGACGCGGCGGGCGGTCGTCAGGTCGGTGCGGGTGTTGCGGTAGTGCGCGTCGACGTCCCAGGCGTCCCACCGGTTGGGCAGGTCGGGGTGGAGCTGGAGCAGCCCCGCGGCGGCGCCGGGGGCGAGGGCCTCGCGCCCCGAGGCGTGCTCGACGACGGAGGTGACGAGGCCGCGGGCGTCGACGGTGACGCGCAGCAGCCCGTTGTCGAGGAGCCAGCCGCCGTCGAGCGCGGTCGCGGTGGCGGGGGGTGTCTGCGGCTCGTCGGCCGCGGTGGCCGCGCCGCCCGCGGGCACACCGGCGCGGGCGTGCGGGGCGGCGTTGAAGACCACGCGCCGCTCGCCCTCGCCGGCCAGCGCCCGCTGCGCGCCCGCGACGAGGCCGGTCAGTTCGGCGGCGACGGCGGCGTACGTCCGGGCCGCCTCGCGGTGCACCCACGCGATGGACGAGCCGGGCAGGATGTCGTGGAACTGGTGCAGCAGCACCGTCTTCCAGAGCCGGTCGAGCGCTTCGTACGGGTACGGGTGATCCGGCACGCGCACCGCCGCGGTCGCCGCCCACAGCTCGGCCTCCCGCAGCAGGTGCTCGGCGCGCCGGTTGCCCTGCTTCGTCGCGGCCTGCGAGGTGTACGTGCCGCGGTGCAGCTCCAGGTACAGCTCGCCGACCCACACCGGGGCGGTGTCCGCGTACTCGCTCTCGGCCGCGGCGAAGAACCGCTTCGGCGGCTCGACCGCCACCCGGGGCGCGCCCTCCAGGTCGCGCAGCCGCGCGGCGCGGGCGAGCATCTCGCGGGTCGCGCCGCCGCCGCCGTCGCCGTACCCGAAGGGGACGAGGGAGCGGGTGGCCGGGCCCTTGTCGCGGAAGACGCGTACGGCGTGGGCCAGTTCGGCGCCGGACAGCTCGCTGTTGTACGTGTCCACGGGCGGGAAGTGGGTGAAGATCCGGGTGCCGTCGATGCCCTCCCACCAGAAGGTGTGGTGCGGGAAGGGGTTCGTCTGGTTCCAGGAGATCTTCTGGGTGAGGAACCAGCGGGCCCCGGCCAGCGCGACGAGCTGCGGCAGCGCGGCGGAGTAGCCGAAGGAGTCCGGCAGCCACACCTCCTCGCACTCGACGCCGAACTCGTGAAGGAAGAACCGCTTGCCGTGCACGAGCTGGCGGGCCAGGGCCTCGCCGCCGGGCATGTTCGTGTCCGACTCCACCCACATGCCGCCCACCGGCACGAACTGCCCGGCCGCGGCCTTCTTCTTGACCCGTTCGTACAGTTCCGGGCGGTGGTCCCTGAGCCAGGCGAACTGCTGCGCCTGCGACATGGCGAAGACGTACTCGGGGTGGTCGTCCATCAGCGCGACGGTGTTCGCGGTGGTACGGGCCACCTTGCGCACCGTCTCCCGCAGCGGCCACAGCCAGGCGGAGTCGATGTGGGCGTGGCCCACGGCGCTGACGCGGTGCGCGGAGGCGTGCGCGGGCGCGGCGAGGGCGGGGGCGACCAGGGCGCGCGCCGCGGCGGCGGTGCCGGCGACGTCGGTCAGGTCGAGCGCGTCGAGGGCCCGGGTGACGGCCTGCAGGATCTCCCAGCGGCGCGGCTGGTCGACGGGCAGCTCGGCCATGAGCTGGTCGAGCACCTCCAGGTCCTGCACGAGCTCCCACACGGTGCGGTCGAAGACGGCCAGGTCGGCCTGCGCCAGTTGGTACAGGGGTTCGTCACCGGCGGTGGCGGGGTCGCCGAGCGGGGTCACCGGGCCCTCGATGAGGGGGTTGGCGGCGGCCTCGACGTAGAACAGCACGTCCTCGCCGCCGGCGGCGGGGGAGGCGACGGGCACCCAGTGGTTGCGGGGATGGAGTCCCTTGACGGGTGTGCCGTCGGGACGGTGCACCAGGCCCTCGGCGGAGAAGCCGGGCACGGTCCGGCCGAAGCCGAGGTCGACGACGGCCTCCACCTCGGCGCCGGCCCACTCCGGGGGCACGGCGGCGGACAGCCGGAACCAGGTCGTGCCCCACGGCGGTCCCCAGCGGTCGCCGACCTTGGCCGGCCGGTACTCGGCCGCCAGGCCCGTGGCGGCGGGCACCGGTTCGCCGCCGGCGTGCCAGGCGGCCAGGGACAGCGGGAGCCGCCGCGGGTGGACCGCGGGCAGCAGCCGCTCCCGCAGCACCCGGTGCAACCGCTGTTCCCGCAACGCGCGTTCGTCGTGCATCCGCTCTCCATCTCGTCGAGATTGGCTAGTTAAGCTAGCCATGCCTCGCGGGCCCGACAAGACTCAAGTGCAGTTTGCTTCCGCTGTATTGACTTATTAACTATCTGTTTCTACGTTCGCGGTGCCTCCCTGCTACCGGGGTGGCCGGACGAACGGAGCGACGATGCACCTGAACAGACATCTGCGCACGGCGGCGGCCGGGGCCGCCGTGCTCGCGCTGGCCGCCACGGCGGCGTGCGGCGGCGACGGCGGCGCCACCGACGGCCCCGCCGACCCCGACGCCGAGGTCACCATCAGCGTGGGCGACCTGCCGCCCACCGACCAGGCCGAGACGCGGGGGGAGTTCCTCGCCGACGTCGAGGCGTTCGAGAAGGCCAACCCCCACATCACCGTCGAGCCGAAGGAGGACGTCTGGCAGCAGGAGACCTGGGGCGCCATGCTCGCCGGCGGCACGATGCCCACGGTGATGCGGGTGCCGTACACCGAGCCGCAGGCCCTCATCGCCCGGGGGCAGGCGGCCGACCTCACCGACGAGGTCGAGAAGATCCGGAACTTCTCCTCCATCCGCGAGAACCTGCTGCGCAACACCCAGGACGACCGGGGCCGCGTCTACGGCGTGCCCGTCGAGGCGTACAGCCTGGCCCTGGTCTACAACCGCGAGCTGTTCGAGCAGGCCGGGCTCGACCCCGACAGGCCGCCGCGGACCTGGGACCAGGTGCGCGAGGCGGCCCGCACCATCAGCGCGGAGACCGATGCCGTCGGCTTCCAGCAGATGACGAACGACAACACCGGCGGCTGGATGTTCTCCGCGCTCACCTACTCCTTCGGCGGGACGGTCCAGGAGCCCGACGGCAAGGACCAGCGGGCGGCCGTCGACAACCCGCAGGCCCGGCAGGCGCTGGAGTTCCTGCGCACGCTGCGCTGGGACGACGGGAGCATGGGCGGCGACGTGCTGCTCAACCAGCCGGACGCACAGGAGAAGTTCGCGGCCGGACAGGTCGGGATGTACATCGACGGCGGCGACTCCTACAAGCCGATGGTCGAGAACCTCGACCTGGACCCGGACGTCTTCGGCGTCACGGCGCTGCCCCAGCAGGGCGGCCGGCACGGCACGCTCGGCGGCGGCGCGGTGGCCGTGGTCCGCCCGGACGCCACCCCCGAGCAGCAGCTCGCCGCGATGAAGTGGATCGACTTCCGCGAGTACCGCAAGTGGTTCGACAAGGGCGTCGCCGTCTCCGAGGCCGAGGCGCAGCGGGCCGACGGACTGCCCGTGGGCGGACCGAAGCTCCCGGTCGTCGACACCGCGCAGGACGAGACGTACCTGACCTGGATCGAGCGGCACATCGACGCGCCCCGCGAGAACTTCGCGCCGTACACCGAGACCGTCGACGCACTCCCGGTCATCCCCGAGCCGCCGGACAAGGCGCAGGAGACGTACGCGGTGCTGGACACCGTCGTCCAGGCCGCGCTGACGCGGCGCGACGCCGACCCCGCCGGCCTGCTCGCCGACGCCGAAGCCAAGATCGACCAGCTTCTGCAGGCGGGCTGAGGATGGGCACGGAAACCCTCCGGCCCGCGCCGCGCACGGCGGAGGCGCCGCCGCCCCGGCCGACCGCCCGCCGGCGGCTCGGCCGGCGCGCGGCGCGCTGGTGGCGCGGGGACGGTCCGGCCGCCGCGCTCTTCGTGCTGCCGCTGCTGGTGGTCTTCGGCCTCTTCGCCTGGTGGCCGATGGCCCGCGGGCTCGTCCTCGCCTTCCAGCGCACCAACTTCGTCCAGGCCGCCGAGTGGGTGGGCCCGGACAACTTCGAGCGGGTCCTGAACGACCCGCTGCTGTGGACCGCCACCGCCAACACCGGCTGGTTCGTCCTGCTCGCCCTCGTCGTCGGCTTCCCCGTGCCGCTGCTCCTCGCCGTCCTCATCGGGGAACTGCGGCGCGGCCGGGCGCTGTTCAGCATGCTCGCCTACCTCCCCGTGATCGTGCCCCCGGTGGTGGCGGTGCTGCTCTGGCGGCTCTTCTACGCCCCCGGGCCCGACGGTCTGTTCAACACCGTCGCCGGCTGGGCCGGGCTCGGCCCGTACCCGTGGCTGCAGGACCCGGACTGGGCCATGCCCAGCATCGTGCTGCACGTGACCTGGGCGCAGTTCGGCACCGCCACGATCATCTATCTCGCCGCGCTGGCCTCCGTGCGGGGCGAGCTGTACGAGTCGGCCGAGCTGGACGGCGCCTCGGTGCGGCGCCGGGTCTGGCACATCACCCTGCCGCAGCTCCGCGGCGTCGTCCTGATCATGCTGCTGCTGCAGATCGTCGGCACGTTCCAGCTCTTCACCGAGCCCTTCCTGCTCACCGGCGGGGGGCCGGAGAACTCCACCACCACCCTGCTGCTGCTGATCTACAACTACGCCTTCCGCTCCGGCGACTTCGGCGCCGCCGCGGCGCTGAGCCTGCTGCTCGCCGCCGCCCTGTCCCTGCTGTCCGCCGCCTACTTCCGGGCCACGAGGAGCTGGAGTTCGACATGAGCCGCGACGACGAACCCGCCGAGCGCGGCATCCTCTCCCCGCACGACCTCGCCCGCCCGGGCCTGCGGGCCGGCCTCGCGGCCGGCCGCACCGCCGTGCTCCTCGCCCTCGTCGTGGCCGCGGTCGGCCCGGTGCTGTGGCTGGCGAAGGCCGCGGTGTCCACCACCCGGGACACGCTGCGCGACCCCTTCGCGCTGTGGCCCGGCGGCGTGCAGTGGGGCAACCTGGACCGGGCCTGGAACACGGTCGGGATCGACACGTACCTCGCCAACACCTTCTGGGTGGCCGGCGGCTCCAGCGTCCTCGGCGTCTTCGTCGCGGTCACCGGGGGCTACACGCTGTCGGTGCTGCGGCCCCGGTACGCCAAGGCGCTGACCGGCGTCGTGCTCGCCACGCTCTTCGTGCCGAGCGTCGTCGTCCTCGTCCCGCTCTACCTCACCGTGCTGGACGTGCCGGTCGTCGGCGTCAACCTGCTCAACTCCTTCTGGGCGGTGTGGCTGCCCGCCGCCGCGAACTCCTTCGTCGTGCTGGTCGTCAAGCAGTTCTTCGACCGGCTGCCGCGCGAGCTGTTCGAGGTGGCGAAGGTGGACGGCGCAGGCCCGTTCCGGATCTTCTGGCACCTCGTGCTGCCGATGTCGCGGCCGGTCGTCGGGGTCGCCGTGCTGCTCACCTTCGTCACCGGCTGGAAGGAGTTCCTGTGGCCGCTGCTGGTGCTCACCGACGCGGAGAAGCAGCCGCTGTCGGTGGCGCTGCCGCGGCTGTCGGAGACGGCGGAGATGAGCCTGCTGATGGCCGGGCTCTTCATCTCGGTGCTGATCCCGATGGCGCTGTTCCTGGTCTTCCAGCGGCAGTTCCTGCGGGCCGCGAGCCAGAGCGGCGCGATCAAGGGGTGAGGCCCGTTCCTTGTGCGGCTGGTTAATCAGTCATCCGGGATGAGATGCTGGCCGTGTCGGTTCGTATCGCCGGGAGGGGCGTCGGTGGCCACGGAGCAGGACGGGGCGGCGGCGCCCGCGTACCAGCGGATCATGCAGGAGCTGCGCGAGATGATCGCGCGCGGCGAGTACCGGCACGACGTGCCGTTCACCACCCAGCGGGAGATCTGCGACCGGTTCGGGGTCAGCATGGGCACGGCGGTGCGCGCGCTCAACGAGCTGGTCCGCGAGGGCGTCCTCGTACGCCAGCGCGGGCGGGGCACGTTCGTCGCGGAAGCGGCGGTGCATCCCCAGCCGGCGCCGCAGCCGCCGCCGTCGGGGGGCGCCACCATCGCGCTGGTGCTGCACGGCGAGGGGCCGCAGCAGTCGGAGATCCTCCGGGGCGCCGGCGCGGTCTGCGACGAGCGGGGCTACCGGCTGTTCGTCTCCGACAGCACGCCCTCGGCCGGGCACGAGGACCGGGCACTGCGGCAGGCGCTGGCCGCCGGCGCCGGCGGCGTGCTGCTGTACGCCCGGCAGGGCCCGGGCCCGCTCGCCGCGCTCGCCGAGCTGCGCCGCCACCGGGTGCCGGTGGTGCTCCTCGACCGGTACCTGCCCGGCTTCCCCGCCGACACCGTCCACCCCGACCACTACGGGACCGGCTACCGCCTCACGGAAGAGCTGGTCGCCCGCGGCCACCGGAACATCGCCACCCTCTACGGCGAGTACGACTGCACCAGCGTCCAGGAGCGGTCGGTCGGCTGCCTCCAGGCGCTGCGCGACCACGACGTCCCGGTACGCCCGGACCTCATGGCGCTGCGCTCCTACCTGGACCTGGACGACGCCGAGCGCCGCGCCTTCCTCGCCGGCCTGCTCCGGCTGCCCGACCCGCCCACCGTGCTGCTGTGCGCCAACGGCCCCGTCCTGGCGACCGCCGCCCACGACCTCGTCGACCTGGGACTGCGGATCCCGGAGGACGTCGAGCTGGCGGGCGCGGAGGAGGCGGGCCCCTTCGAGCCCTTCCCGCTCGCCCGGGTGGCGGTCGTCCCGCCCTCGCGCGAGATCGGCGCGCGCGCGGCGCGGCTCGTCATCGACCGCGTCGGCACCGACGACCCGTACCGCACGCCGCAGCACCACGTGCTCCCGGTGGACGTCCGTGTCCACGACTCCGCCCACGCCCGGCTCGGCCCTCTCGGCCCGGCGGAGGACGGTGCCGGTCCGGCTCGTGCCCCGGTGACCGGCTGACGCTCCGCCGGCGCCCCGGCTGAAAAACTCGTCCGCTCCCGCCCGTTGACGCGTTCGAACGCCGCCCCTATGTTGCTGCAACGAATCAGCAAAGGGACCTCAAGTCCTGCTAATAGGTTGCTGATACGAAACAGCAAGGGGAGCTCTTGTCAGTCAAACGCCGTCAGGGGGCACCGACCCAGGCAGACGTGGCGCGCCGCGCGGGGGTCTCGCAGGCGACGGTCTCCGCCGTCGTCAACGGTCGCGCCACCGACCACCGGATCCCCCCGGAGACCGAGCAACTGGTCCGCGACGCGGTCCGCGAGCTGGGGTACGCGGCCAACCCGGCCGCGCGCAGCCTCAAGGGCAAGCGCAACCGGATGATCGGGGTGCACACCTTCGAGTCGGTCTTCCCGATCGCCAGCCGCGACTTCTACCACGAGTTCCTGGTCGGCGTGGAGGAGCAGGCCGTCGCCGAAGGCCACGACCTGGTGCTGTTCACCTCGACGGAGGGCCCCGACGGGCAGCGCCAGCTCTACCGGGACGGCTCGAACCGGCTCAACGTCGCCGACGGCAGCGTGCTGCTCGGCGTCGCCCACGACCACTCCGACCTGGCCCGGCTCAGCCGCGAGGGCTACCCCTTCGTGCACATCGGCCGCCGCGAGGTGCCGGGCGCCCACATCGCCTGGGTCAGTGCGGACTACGCCGCCGCGACCCGGGACGCGGTCGCGGCGCTGGTCGCGCTCGGCCACCGCCGGGTCGGCTACCTCGGCATCACGCACCGGGTCGAGGCCGTCGTCGACCGCGAGGCCGGCTACCGCGCCGCCTGCGAGGCCGCCGGCATCCCGCAGTTGCCCCTGCTGATGAACGCCGCCGACCTCACCCAGGAGTGGTTCGACCTCGCGCTCGCGTCCGGGATGACCGCGTTCGTCGCCGAGGACGAGTCGTTCGCCGGCCGGATCGCCGCGTTCGCCGGCGCCCGGGACCTGGCGATACCCGCGCGGCTCTCCCTCGTCGTGCTGCGGAGTACGGAGACGGGCCCGTACCCCGGCACGGGCTGGAGCTGCGTGGAGATCCCCCGCCGGGAGATCGGCCGCGAGGCCGTGCGGCTGCTCCTGCGGCTGCTGGAGGACCCGGAGGCCGCGCGCGAGGACCAGATCCTGCTGCCCTGCGCGCCGCCCGGCGACGAGACCGTCGCCGCGGCCCCGGGCCCGGCCCGCGGGGGGACGCGGTGACGGAGCTGCACACCGACGTAGCCGTCGTCGGGGGCGGGCTCGGCGGCGTGGCCGCCGCGCTGGCCGCCGCCGGCTCGGGCCTCAGGGTGCTCCTCACCGAGGAGTACGACTGGGTCGGCGGCCAGCTCACCGTCCAGGGCACGCCGCCCGACGAGCACCCGTGGATCGAGCAGTTCGGCTGCACCGCGAGCTACCGCCGGCTCCGGGACGGCATCCGCGACTACTACCGGCGGTGGTACCCGCTGACGTCGGCGGCGCGCCGGCACCCGGCGCTCAACCCCGGCGCCGGCCGGGTGAGCGCGTTGTGCGCCGAGCCGAGTGCGGCGCACGCCGTGCTGCGGGCCATGCTCGCCCCGTACCGCGCGAGCGGCCTGCTGGACCTGCGGCTCAGGCACCGCCCGGTGGCGGCGACCACCGACGGCGACGCGGTCACCGGCGTGACGCTCCGCGACCTCGACTCCGATGCCGACGTCACCGTGACCGCCCGGTACTTCCTCGACGCCACCGAGACCGGCGAGCTGCTGCCCCTGACCGGCACCGAGTACGTCACGGGGTTCGAGTCACGGGCCGACACGGGGGAGCCGAGCGCCCCCGAGCGGCGGCAGCCGCTCAACATGCAGGCGGCCTCCTGGTGCTTCGCCGTCGAGCACCGGGCCGGCGAGGACCACACCATCGACAAGCCGGACGACTACGGCTTCTGGCGCGACTACCGGCCCCCCTACTGGCCCGACCGGATGTTCAGCATGGTCGCCCCCAAACCGCAGACGCTGCGGCCGGCGACCCGGGTGCTGGTCCCCAACCCGGCGCCCGGCGAGCCCGCCACCCAGGGCCTCGCGGGCGACCTCGACCTGTGGTCCTTCCGCCGCGTCCTGGCCCGGTCCTCCTTCGAGGAGGGCACGCTCGCCAGCGATGTCACCGTCGTCAACTGGCCGATGATCGACTACGTCGAGGGGCCGCTGTACGGGACCGGGGCCGACGAGGCCGCGCGCCACCTGGCCGGGGCGCGGCAGATGAGCCTGTCCTTCCTGTACTGGATGCAGACGGAGATGCCCCGCCCCGACGGCGGCACCGGCCTGCCGGGGCTGCGGCCGCGCGGCGACGTGGTGGGCACGGCGGACGGGCTGTGCAAGGGCCCGTACATCCGCGAGTCCCGGCGCATCCGGGCCGTGTACACGGTGACCGAGCAGGACGTGTCGCTGGCCGTGCGGGGCGATCGGGGGGCCGTGCCGTACGAGGACTCGGTCGGCATCGGCTCGTACCGCATCGACCTGCACCCCTCCACCGGTGGCGACAACTACATCGACGTGGGCTCCTCGCCCTTTCGCCTCCCGCTGGGCGCACTTCTGCCCGAGCGGATGCGCAACCTGCTGCCCGCCGCCAAGAACATCGGCACCACCCACCTCACCAACGGCTGCTACCGGCTGCACCCGGTCGAGTGGAACGCCGGCGAGGCCGCCGGGCTGCTCGCCGCGTACTGCCTGCGCCACCGCACCACCCCGCACCAGGTCCGCGCCGAGCCTGCCCGACTCGCGGACTACCAGAGCGCGTTGACCGGCCACGGCGTCGAACTCGCCTGGCCCGACGTCCGCGGTTACTGACCTTCACGAGGGAGCGACGAGACGATGACGGGACGCACCGACAGAACGGCGAGCACCGCCGGTACGGCCGCCGCCGGCACCGGCACCACCCACCCCTCCGGGACCGGCGCCGGCGCCATCGGCAGGAGGCGGCTGCTCCTGACCGGCGGCTCGCTGGTGGCCGCCGGCGCCCTCGGCACGCCGGCCCTGGCCGCCTGCGACTTCAGCACCGACCCCGCGGGCGGCGCCGGCTCCGACCCCGTCGAGGGCGACGGCCAGGCCCCCGAACTGCAGCGGCTCGTCGACGAGGGCAAGCTGCCGGCCCTGGCGGAACGGCTGCCCGCCGAGCCGGTGGTGGTCCGGCCGGTGGACCGCACCGGCCGCTACGGCGGCGTCTGGCGCAACGCCCTGATCGGCGCCGGCGACGCCGGCCGGCTCGGCACCGCCTTCGCGTACGAGAACCTGGTGCGCTGGGACCGCGACTGGAAGAAGATCATCCCCAACGTGGCCGCGTCCTTCACCGAGAACGAGGACGCCACGAAGGTGACCTTCCGCCTCCGCAAGGGCCTGAAGTGGTCCGACGGCGAGCCGTTCACCGCGGACGACATCGAGTTCGCCTTCCGGGACATCATCATGAACGCGGAGATCATCCCGGACACCCCGGGCCAGTACCTCGTCGGCGGCGGCCCGGCGAAGCTGCGCAAGATCGACGCGTACACCGTCGAGTTCACCTTCGCCGGGCCCAACGCCCTCTATCTGACGGGCATGGCCAACGAGGTGTACGACATGCTCACCCGGCTGCCGAGGCACTACCTCTCCCGCTTCCACCCGGACCACAACCCCGACGCCGAACAGGCCGCCAGGGAACTGGACTACGCCGGCCCGATGGAGCTGCTCCAGGACGCGCTGTACGCCGGCATGCTCTGGAAGGACGCGCAACTGCCCCGGCTGCACGCCTGGCTGCCCGAGGGCGCCCTCGGCGAGGGCACGACGATGCGCTTCACCCGCAACCCGTACTACTTCAAGGTCGACCCCGGGGGAAACCAACTGCCCTACCTGGACCGCGTCGACTTCGCCATGGTCCAGGACGCGGAGGTCGTGCTGCTCAACGTGCTCCAGGGCGACATCGACATGATCGAGCGCAACGTGACCACCACCAGGAACAAGCCGGTGCTGGCCAAGGACCGGGCCAGGGGCGGCTACCGCTTCTACGACCTGGCCACGGACAAGCTGAACACCCTGGTGATCATGTTCAACCTCACCTGCAAGGACGAGGTCAAGCGGGAGGTCTTCGGCAACCGTGACTTCCGCATCGCACTGTCCCACGCCATCGACCGGGAGAAGGTCATCAAGGCCGTGCACGCCCGGCAGGGCGAGCCGTGGCAGGCGGCGCCGGGGCGCGGCTCCGCCTACTACGACGAGGAGATGGCCAAGCAGTACACCGCGTACGACGTCGCCGCCGCCGAGCGGCACCTGGACCTGGCGGGCCTGGAGAAGGACTCCTCGGGACGGCGGCTCGGCCCCGACGGGCAGCCGTTCTCCTTCCGCATCCTCGTCAGCGCCGGCGCCGGCAAGCCCGAGCTGGCCGACGCGCTGGAGATCATCAAGCCGATGTGGGAGGCCGTCGGCGTGCGGATGAGCGTGCAGTCCGAGGACGAGTCCCTGCGCATCAAGCTCCTCCAGGGCAACGGCCACGAGGCGCTGGTCTGGGACGGCGACGGCTCGCTCGACCCGGTCAGCACCCCCGACTTCTTCATGCCGCAGTGGGGGGAGAGCAACGCCTTCTGCCCGGAGTGGTTCACCTGGCTGGCCACCGGCGGCGAGGACGGCATGGAGCCGCCGGACCACGCCCGCGAGCAGTACCGGATCTACCACGAGGAGATCTCGGCCGAGACCGACGAGAAGAAGCGCCGGGCGATGATGAAGCAGGTCCTGGCCATCGCGAAGGAGCAGTTCTACACCATCGGGATCAGCACGCCGCTGCCCGGCTACGGCGTGGTCGGCGAGACCTTCCGCAACGTGCCGGAGAAGACCTTCTTCTCGGCCACGTTCCCCCTGCCCGGCGCGGTGAACCCCGAGCAGTTCCACATCGGCGAGTAGCGGCCACGAGCCGGACGGGACGGTCTTGCAGTGCTGAGCTACCTGGCGCGCCGGTGCCTGTACATGATCCCCACGCTCTTCGGGATCTCCGTGGTGGCCTTCGCCATCATCCAGCTCCCCCCGGGAGACTTCCTGACCACGCTCGCCGCCCGGCTGGAGAACCAGGGCGACCGGATGGACGAGGCGCAGATGGCCGCGCTGCGCGAGCGCTACGGACTCGGCGAGCCGGTGCACGAGCAGTACCTGAAGTGGGTCTCCGCGATCGCGCTGCACGGCGACTTCGGGGAGTCCTTCGAGTACGGCAAGTCCGTCTCCAGCCTCGTCATGGACCGGCTGCCGCTCACCGTGGTGCTGGCGGTCTCCACCCTGCTGGCGACCTGGCTGCTGGCCTTCCCCGTCGGCCTGTACTCGGCCGTCCGGCAGTACTCGGCCGGCGACTACCTCGCCACCACGGTGGGGTTCCTGGGCCTCGCCGTCCCCAACTTCATGATCGCGCTCGTCCTGATGTACCTCGGCCACAGCGTCTTCGGCATGAGCGTCGGCGGGCTCTTCTCGCCCGAGTACGAGAACGCCGCCTGGAACCTCGGCAAGTTCCTCGACCTCCTCGCCCACCTGTGGGTGCCGGTCCTGGTGCTGGGCGCCGCCGGTACGGCGGGACTGGTGCGGGTGCTGCGCGCCAACCTGCTGGACGAGCTGCGCAAGCCGTACGTCGTGGCGGCCCGGGCACGCGGCATGCCGGAGCGCAGGCTGGTCCTGAAGTATCCGCTGCGGGTCGCGCTCAACCCGTTCGTCTCCAACGTCGGCTACGTGCTGCCGGCGCTCGTCTCTGGCGAGGTCATCGTCTCCCAGGTGCTGTCGCTGCCCACCACCGGGCCGCTGCTGCTGGGTGCGCTGCGCAGCCAGGACATGTACCTGGCCAGCTCGATCATTCTCCTCGTCAGCGTGCTGACCGTGGTCGGCACCCTGCTCTCCGACGTACTGCTGGCCTGGCTGGACCCGCGGGTCCGGCTGGCCCAGGGATGAGGGACGACCATGCTCATGCGCACCCGGTCCGGGCCGGCCGCCGCACCGCAGCGGCACGGCATGTCCCAGTGGCGGCTGATCTGGGGGCGGTTCCGCCGGCACAAGCTCGCCATGGCCGGCCTGATCGTCACCCTCGCCTTCTACTTCGTCGCGCTGTTCGCCGAGTTCCTGGCGCCCTACGGCACGGACTACCTCGACGACGACCACCCGTACGCCCCGCCGCAGACCATCCGGTTCAGCGGGGGCCTGCACGTCGACGGCTACAAGACGACCGTGGACGACGAGACGTACGAGCAGACCTTCACCACCGACCCGTCGGCGGATGTCCCCATCGGCTTCTTCGTCAAGGGCGACGAGTACCGCCTCTTCGGCCTCATCCCCTGGGACCGCCACCTCATCGGCCCCGAGGAGCCGGGCGCCCCGATGTTCCTGCTGGGCGCCGACCGCAACGGCCACGACCTGCTCTCCGAACTCATCCACGGCACCCGGGTGTCCATGACCATCGGCCTGGTCGGCGTCGTGGTGGCCTTCGTGCTCGGGGTGGTGCTGGGCGGGATCTCCGGCTACGTCGGCGGCAGAACCGACACCGCGATCCAGCGGGTCGTGGAGTTCTTCATGTCGCTGCCCCACCTGCCGCTGTGGCTGGGCCTGGCCGCGGCCCTGCCGCCCGACTGGGGGCCGCTCAAGCGCTACTTCGCCATCACCGTGGTGCTGGCCATGATCGGCTGGACGCATCTGGCCCGGGAGGTACGCGGCCGGTTCCTCGCCCTGCGCCAGGAGGAGTTCGTCACGGCGGCCCGGCTGGACGGCTGCAGCCGGAGCCGGGTGATCTTCCGGCACCTGCTGCCCTCCACCAGCAGCCACCTCATCGCCCAGCTCTCGCTGTCCATCCCGGCGATGATCCTGGCCGAGACCGCGCTGAGCTTCCTCGGCCTCGGTCTGCAGGCCCCCGTCGTGAGCTGGGGCGTCCTGCTGCAGGACGCGCAGAACATCCGCGTGCTCTCGTCCGCCCCGTGGCTGATGCTCCCCGGCCTCGCCGTCGTCACGGCGGTGCTGGCGCTCAACTTCGCCGGCGACGGGCTGCGCGACGCGGCGGACCCCTACAGGAAGTGACGGAACGACACGATGGCCCCTCAAACGGCCCCTGGAACGGCCCCTGGAACCGCCCCCGCACCGGACCGCCCGCTGCTCGACATCAGCGGCCTGAAGACCCACTTCGACACACCCGAGGGCACCGTCCGCGCCGTGGACGGCGTGAGCTTCACCGTCCCGCGCGGCAAGACCGTCTGCGTCGTCGGCGAGTCGGGCTGCGGCAAGAGCGTGACCGCACGCTCCGTGCTCGGCCTCGTCGAGGAGCCGGGCCGGATCGTCGCCGGCTCGATCCGCTTCGCCGCCGAGGCCGGCGACGAGCCCATGGACCTCGCCGCCCTCGACCCGCGCGGCAGCCGGATCCGCGCCGTGCGCGGGGGCCGGATCGGCATGGTCTTCCAGGAGCCGATGGCCGCCCTGTCTCCCCTCTACACCATCGGCGACCAGCTCGTGGAGGCCATCCGGCTGCACCTGCCGCTGACCCGGGAGGCTGCCCGCGCGCGGGCCGTGGCGCTGCTGGAGCGGGTGGGCATCCCGGGAGCCGGCAAGCGGGTCGACGCCTACTCGTTCCAGATGTCCGGCGGCATGTGCCAGCGCGCGATGATCGCCATCGCGCTCGCCTGCGACCCCGCCCTGCTGATCGCCGACGAGCCGACCACCGCGCTGGACGTGACCACCCAGGCCCGGATCCTGGACCTGCTGGCCGGCATCCAGGCGGACACCGGCACGTCGGTGCTCTTCATCACCCACGACCTCGGCGTCGTCGCCGAGATCGCCGACGAGGTCGTGGTGATGTATCTCGGCACGGTCGTCGAGCAGGGCCCCGTCGACGCCGTCTTCCACGACCCCAAGCACCCGTACACCCGCGCCCTGCTCGGCTCGCTTCCCCGCATGGGCGCCGGCGCCCGGCAGCGGCTCGCCACCATCCGCGGCCACGTCCCGCACGCCTCGGAGCGCCCCGCGGGCTGCCCGTTCCACCCCCGCTGCGACAACGCCGTCGCCGGCGTCTGCGACACGGCGGAGCCGCCCGAGACCACCCTGTCCGCGCGGCGGCGGGTGCGCTGCGTGCTGTACGGCGACACGCCGGCCGCCCCCGCGGCGGCCACGGCCGAAGGAGCCCGGTCATGACCCCCGCCACGCCCACCGCCACGCCCACCGGCACCGGCGCGCCGGCACCGGCCGCCCCCGTCCTCGACGTCGGCGGCCTGCGCACGCACTTCCCCGTCAGGCACGGCCTCCTCGGCCGTACCGTCGGCAAGGTCCGCGCCGTCGACGGCGTCGACCTCTCCGTACGGGCCGGCGAAACCCTCGGCCTGGTGGGGGAGTCGGGATGCGGCAAGACCACGCTCGGCCGCAGCATCGCCCGCATCCTGCAGCCCACCGCCGGCCGCATCGCGTACCGGCCGGACGCCGCGGCCGACCCGGTGGACGTGACCGGGCTGTCCGGCGCCCGGCTGCGCGGGTACCAGCGGCAGGTCCGCGTCGTCTTCCAGGACCCGTTCTCCTCGCTGAACCCCCGGATGACGCTGCTGCAGATCGTCGGCGACCCGCTGCGCTCGTACGGCATCGCCACCGGCTCGGAACTTCAGGACCGGGTGGCGGCGATGCTCACCCGCGTCGGGCTGTCGCCGACGTACCTGCACCGCTACCCGCACGCCTTCTCCGGCGGCGAGCGGCAGCGCGTCAGCATCGCCCGCGCGCTGATCGTCGACCCGAAGCTGGTCGTCGCCGACGAGCCGGTCTCCGCCCTGGACGTGTCCGTACGCGCCCAGATCCTGAACCTGCTGCGCGACCTCCAGGACGAGCTGGCGCTGACGTACCTGTTCATCTCCCACGACCTGTCCGTCGTGGAGAGCGTCTGCGACCGGGTCGCCGTGATGTACCTCGGCAAGATCGTCGAAGTGGCGGAGACGGACGAGCTGTACGCCCGCCCCCGCCACCCCTACACCGAGGCGCTGCTGTCCGCCGTACCGCGGCCCGACCCGCGGCTGCGCGGCACCGGCCGCCGCGTCCGGCTCTCCGACGACCTGCCGGACCCGGCCCGCCCGCCGGCCGGCTGCTCCTTCCACACCCGCTGCCGCTTCGCCCGCCCGGGGGTGTGCGACGTCGCGGGGAAGCCGCCCCATCCGTCCCCCGCCGCGGGCGGTCACCCCTCCGGGGGCGGTCACCTCGCCGCCTGCCACCTCACCGGTGAGCTGACGCTCGCCGGAGTCCAAGGAGCCCCCGCATGACCGCACCGGAACCGGCCGACGCCGCGCTCACGGCACTCGTCGAAAAGCTCACCCTCGAACAGAAGACGCGCCTGCTCACCGGCGCCGACAACTGGTCCCTGCACGCCGAGCCCGCCGTCGGGCTGCGCCGCATCGTGCTGTCCGACGGCCCCAGCGGCGTCCGCGGGGAGAGCTGGGACGGCCGCTTCACCGCTCTCAACCTGCCCTCCGCGACCGCGCTCGCCGCCTCCTGGGACCCCGGACTCGCCCGCCGCTACGGCGCGATCCTCGCCCACGAGGCCCGCCGCATGGGGGTCGACGTCGTGCTCGGGCCCACGATCAACCTGCACCGCAGCCCGCTCGGCGGCCGGCACTTCGAGGCGTACGCCGAGGACCCGCTGCTCACCTCGCGCATGGCCGCCGCGTTCGTCCGCGGGGTGCAGGACGGCGGCGTCGGCGCGACGCCCAAGCACTACGTCGCCAACGACGCCGAGACCGACCGGCTCACCGTCGACAACCGCGTCGGCGAACGCGCCCTGCGCGAGCTGTACCTCGCCGCCTTCGAGGACACCGTGGTCCGCGAGCGGCCCTGGATGGTGATGTCCGCCTACAACTCCGTCAACGGCACGACGATGACCGAGCACCCGCTGCTCGCCGAGCCGCTGTGCGGCGAGTGGGGCTTCGACGGCGTCGTGGTCTCCGACTGGTGGGCCGTGCGCAGCACGGAACCGGCCGCGCTGGCCCGCCAGGACCTGGTGATGCCCGGGCCGGAAGGACCCTGGGGCGCGAAGCTGACCGAGGCCGTGCGGGCGGGACGGGTGCCGGAGGCCGCCGTCGACGAGAAGGTGCTGCGGATCCTGCGGCTGGCCGCGCGGGTCGGCGCGCTCGACGGCTTCGCGCCGGCCGTCCCCGAGCCGCCGGCGGCCGAGGACGGTCCCGCGCTCGCCCGGGAAGTGGCGTCGGCCGGGACCGTGCTCGTCCGCAACACCGGTGAACTGCCCTGGGCCGCGGGCGGGCCGCGCTCGCTGGCCGTCATCGGCCACAACGCCTTCGTCCCCCGCATCCAGGGCGGCGGCAGCGCCACCGTCGAGCCGGACCGGGCCGTCTCCCCGCTCGACGGGCTGCGCGCCGCCCTGCCCGGCACCCGCGTCACCTGGCATCTCGGCGCCGTCGCCCAGCTCGGCATCGAACCCTTCGCGGGCAGCGACCTCACCGACCCGGTCACCGGCCGCCCCGGCGTACGCCTGGTCTGCCGGGCCGCCGACGGCACCGTGGTCCTCGACGAGCACCGGCGCGACGCCAACCTCGCCCGGCTCGGCTCCGCCCGGCTGGCCCGTACCGCCACCGTCGAGCTGACCACGCGCCATCTGCCGGCGCAGTCCGGCCCGGTGCGCATCGGGGTGGCGGGCGCCGGGAACCTGCGGCTGACGGTCGACGGCACCGAACTCCTCCGCGAGGAACTCGTCCACACCGGCGAGGAGTTCGGCGGCGGACTGGTCGCACCGCCGCACGCGAGCGTGCCGGTGGAGCTGGCCGCCGGCGTGCCCGTGGACCTCGCCGTCCGCCTCGACCTGCCGGCGCGCGCGCACCCCGACGCCGGAGTCACCCTCGTCGCCGGGCTCGACCTCGACACCGGCGCGCCGGACGCGGACATCGCCGCCGCGGCCGAGGCGGCCCGCGGCGCCGACGCCGCCGTGGTCGTCGTCGGCACCGCCCCCGAGGTCGAGAGCGAGGGCTTCGACCGCACCTCGCTCGCGCTCCCCGGGCGGCAGGACGACCTGGTACGGGCGGTCGCCGCGGCCAACCCCCGTACCGTGGCCGTCGTCAACGCGGGCGCGCCGGTGCTGCTGCCGTGGCGCGACGACGTCGCCGCCGTGCTGCTCACCTGGTTCGGCGGCCAGGAGTACGGCCACGCGCTGGCCGACGTCCTGCTCGGCGCCGTGGAGCCCGGCGGCCGGCTGCCCACCACCTGGCCGGCGGCCGAGGCCGACGTACCCGTGCTGTCCACCGCCCCGACGGCGGGCCGGCTGCCGTACGACGAGGGCGTGCACGTCGGCTACCGGGGCTGGCTCGCGTCCGGCGCCGCGCCGGCGTACCCGTTCGGCCACGGCCTCGGCTACACCACCTGGGCGCGGCCGACCGTCGGGGCACCAGCCGCGACGCGCGCCGGCGACGACCTCGAACTCGCCGTCGGCGTACGCAACACGGGGCGCCGGGCCGGCAAGCAGGTCGTCCAGGCGTACCTCTCCAGGACGGACAGCGCGGTCGAGCGGCCGGTGCGCTGGCTCGCCGGGCACGCGGCCGTGACCGCAGAACCCGGCGAGACGGCCGCGGCCGTCCTGACGATCCCGGCCCGCGCCTTCCAGCACTTCGACGGAGCCTGGGTCACCGAACCCGGCGACTACCGGGTCCACGTCGGCTTCAGCTCGGCGGACCTGCCGGTCACCAGGACCGTACGGATCCGCTGAACCGCCGCACCCACCGGGAAGGAGGCCCGCAGCAACGCATCGGCACCACCCCCCACCGAATCTTCGTACCGAGGAGAGCCGCATGCACAGAAGCGCACGAAAGCTCCTACTGGCCCTGCTGGCCGCGGTGGCCGCGCTCGCCGTCCTGATCACCCCCGGGCTCGCCACCGCCGGCCCGGCGCAGGACGGGGCGTCCCGCCCGGACGCGCCGAGGGCCGCCGTGCCCTGGCTGAAGACCGAGGGCAACCGCATCAAGACCGAGGCCGGCGCGCCCGTCACGCTGCGCGGCGTGTCGATGATCGGCCCGCGGCACAACAGCGAGTGCACCGAGTGCAACAACAAGCCCATCGCGGAGCTGATCGACCGGGCGACCGACCCGGCGCTCGGCTGGCACTCCAAGGTGATCCGGCTGCCCGTCACCGAGTGGGCGCCCAACGACTCGCTCAGCCTGGAGGAGAACTTCCGGCAGCACATCGACCCGTACGTCAAGCAGGCCGTGGCCCTCGGCGTCTACATCATCGTCGACCTGCACAAGGTGCAGGACTACGGCGGCACCGGCGGCATGCCCCAGCAGCGCGTCATGGACTTCTGGTCGTACGTCGCACCGAAGTACAAGGACGTGCCGAACGTGATCTTCGAGGTCTACAACGAGCCCATCAACCCGGACGACTGGGCGACCTGGAAGAGCTACATCCAGCCCGTCGTGAACAGGGTCCGCTCCCTCGCCCCGAAGAACCTGGTCCTCATGGGCGGCCCGCAGTGGAGCACCCGGGTCAACCAGGCCGCCGCCGACCCCGTCAGCGGCGGGAACATCGCCTACGTCTACCACCTCTACCCCAACCAGGGCGCCGCGACCGCCGCCAACCTGGACGCGAAGTTCGGCAACGCGGCGAAGAAGATCCCGGTGATCCTCACCGAGTTCGGCTGGAACCCGGAGGGCCCGTGGTCGGACCCGGTCACCAAGGGCACCACCTCCGGCTGGGGCACGCCGCTGCGGCAGTACCTGGACGCGCGTCCGGAGATCAGTTGGGTGGCGTGGGCGTACAGCAACTACTGGAAGCCGATGATGTACGACCACGACTGGAACCTGCTCGGCGGTGAGCACCAGGGCCAGTTCATCAAGAAGTGGCTGGCCGACAAGAGCACCGCCGCCGGCGGTCCCGCCGCCCCGTAACCACGGGTCCCGCCCCGCCCCCGGCCCGGCCGGGGGCGGTGGGCCCGGGGCGGGGTCACCCGGTGGCTCTGGCGGCCTCCTCGATCAGCCTCGCGGTGGCCTTCGGGTGACTGATCATCACGACGTGGGAGGCGGTCGGCACCTCGACGACCTTGCGGAATTTCGCGCGCCGGTACATCCAGCGTTCGGCCGCGGGCGGTATCGCCCTGTCCCGGCCGGCGACCAGCCCCCACGACGGGATGGTCCGCCACGCGGCGGCCCGCGTCGGGTAATGAAGGAGTCCGCGTCGAAGGGCCGCTGCGTGGCCTGCAGCAGCCGGAACGTGTCGGCGGACACGTCGGCGGCGAAGGCCGCCTGGCCGTCCGGGCTCAGGTACAGGTCGGTTCCGGTGGTGCCGTTGGGCGGCGGTGCCGGGGGTGAGGAGCGCGGCCGACGCGGCGGCGGCCGAGCCGGTGGCGGGGACTCTGCGGCGGGTGAACATGGGGCGGTCGGGCATGCGGGTCTCCCTCGTCGGGGTGGTGGCCGGCCGGGACGGGGTAGCCCGGCCGGGCGAAAGGAAGGTGGAAGGCGGGGAGTCGGTGCGGGCGGCCGTCAGGCGTTGCCGTTGCGGCCTTCGGCGGCCTGGATGATGACGTCGGCCACGACCGCGGGGCGGGAGACGTAGACCGAGTGGCTTCCGGGGGTCTCGGAGACGGTGGCGCCGGTGCGTTCGGCCATGGCCCGCTGCGCGGGAGGCGGGATCATGCGGTCCTCGGTGGACACCAGATACCAGGCCGGCTTGCCCCGCCAGGCGGGTGCGGAGACGGCGCCCGCGAGGGCCTCGACGCCCCAGGGCACCTGGGAGTCGGCCATGAACGCGGCCTGGGCGGCGGGCAGGTCGGCGGCGAACGACTCCGCGAACCTGGACCGGTCGAGGAACAGGAATCCGTCCTGCGGGGGGAGGATCGGCGGAACCGGCGCGCCGGGCGGCGGGTCGGCGATCAGGGTGTCGACCGATTCGCCGGCGTCCGGTGCGAACGCGGCGATGTAGGCGAGCGCGGCGACGTTCGCGTGGTTGCCGGCCTCGGTGATGACGACGCCGCCGTAGGAGTGGCCGACCAGCACGGCCGGTCCGTCGAGGGCGTCGAGGATCCGGTGGGTGGCGGCGACGTCGCCGGCCAGCGACAGGGTCGGGTTCTGCACGACGTGCACCCGGTAGCCGTCGGCGGTGAGGTGCTCGTGGACGCCCTGCCAGCCCGAGCCGTCCACGAAGCCGCCGTGCACCAGCACGATGTTCCTGATGATCGCCATGTCACTCCTGCCGGGAGGGACGGGCCCGGTGCCCGTCCGGTGCCGCCGAGTCAACCCCCGCGGCGGGGACCGGACCATGCAGAACAGCATGCAGAAGTGCGCGTACGACCCGATCAGCCCACGCCGGTGGCGAGCCGGCGGCATCGGCGGAGCGCTTCGACGTCGCCCACCGACTCGTACGCGTCGGCCGCCCGGCCGTACGTGCGGCGGCTGTCACGGGTGCGGCCCTCCTGGGCCAGCAGAGCGGCGAGGGCTTCGAGCGCGCGTCCGTGCAGATAGTTGGCGTCGTACGCCTCCATCAGGGCCGTGGCCTCGGTGAGTGCGGCGATCGCCTCGTCCCGGATCCCGAGCCGGCCCAGGCACGCGCCGAGGTCGGCCAGGTAGTGCGGTCGCAGGTACGCGGCGATGCCCGGCGTGACTCCGGAGTCCTCGTCGTCGGCGAGCGCGAGGGCCTCGCGGTAGCGCTCCACCGCTTCGGCGGGGCGCCCGGCCTCGCGGAGGCAGTGCCCGATGCTGCTGACGCACGCCATGTGCGCATCGGCGTCACCGAGGGACTCGAAAAGATCGGCCGCCCGCGTCGCCGCGTCGACGGCCTCGTCGAACCGGTCCAGCCTGCGCAGCGCGATCGCCGTGTAGTTGTGGGCCCAGGCGATCTGCGCCGTGGCGTCGCTGCGGGTGGCGATGGACAGCGCCCGGGTGGCGTGGCGCAGTGCGCCCTCGGGGTCGTTCAGCGGGATGCCGTGCACCCAGGCCAGATAGTTCACCTGGGTCGCCTGCTGTACGGGATCGCCCAGGGCGGCCGCGGCACACGCGCCGAGCGTGAAGACCTCCCGCCAGTGCGGGGCGTGGACCCAGCGGTCGGAGAACCAGTGCATGGCCTCGGCGCAGTCCAGCACGGCGGCGTGCTCGCCGCAGGCGTCGGCCTGGCGCAGCGCGCCGAGCCAGTTCTCCAGGTTGGCCCGCAGCCACCGCTCCGCGTCCTGGGCGCCGGACAGCACGGCGAGGTCGGCGTCGGGCCGGTCCGGGGGCCCGAAGGCGGGCTCGAACCACCGCCCGGCCGTCGTGGCCATCCGCAGCAGCCAGGATCGCACCCGGGCGGTGAGCGCGGCGCGCTCGGCCTCCGTCTCCTCCGCCCGCAACCGGTCGCGGGCGAAGAGGCGTACGAGGTCGTGGAAGCGGTAGCGGCCCAGGGCGACGTCCTGGAGCAGGCCCAGGTCGACGAGTTCGTCCAGGGCGTCCCAGGCCGCCGCGAGTTCGACGGCACCGGCCACCGCCGCGAGGGCCGCGTCGAAGTCCTGGCCCGGTACCGCTGCCAGGCGGCGGAACACCCGGCGGGCGGCGGTACCGAGTTGCTCGTAGGACATCCCGAAGGCGTTCGCGATCTTCAGGTCGCCGGCGGTGAACTGCGCCAGCCGGCGTTCCTCGTCCGACAGCCGCGCGGCGAGTTCGGTGGCGCTCCAGTCCGGGCGGCTCGCCAGCCGGTTGCCGATGATCCGCAGCGCCAGCGGCAGCCCGCCGCACAGGTGCGCGAGCCGGACCAGCGCCTCCCGCCCGTCGGTGGCGGACCGTTCGCCGACGATGCCGGTGAGCAGTTCCGCGGCCTCGGGCATGTGCAGCGGGCCGAGGACCAGGCGGCGTACGCCCTCCAGGCCCGCCAGCAGCCGCCGGCTGGTCACCAGGACCCGGCTCGCACCGCCCGCGGCGAGCAGCGGGCGGATCTGCTCCTCGGACGCGGCGTTGTCCAGCACGACCAGGATTCGCCGCTCCTGCAGCAAAGACCGGTAGAGGGAGGCGCGTTCCCGGACGCCGGCCGGTGCCTGGCGGTCGGTGACACCCAGCCCGCCCAGCAACAGCCCCAGGGCGTCGGCTGCCGGCCGCGGACGCGCGGACATGCCCAGCAGATCGAGGAAGAGCACCCCGTCGCCGAACGCCGGGCGCAGGGCGTGCGCGGCGCGGATCACCAAGGTGGTCTTGCCCGACCCCGCGGAGCCGGTGACGAGCCCGGCAGCCGCGCTGCCCGGTGAACCGGCGGCCCGGGCGAAGTCGTCGATCCAGGTCAGTTCCGCCGCCCGGCCGGTGAAGTCCGCGACCGCGGGCGGCAGTGCGCACAGCCCGCTGGGACGGGCCCAGTGGTCCCGCAGACGACCGTCACGCGCCAGGTCGACGAGCCGCTGGCGGTCCGGGGCCGCCAGCGAGAGGGCGTCCGCCAGCGCGAGAACGGTCCGGTGCTGGGGGCCTTTGCTGCGGCCACGCTCCACGTCGGAGAGCGTCCGGACGCTGACCCCGGAGGACTCCGCGAGTTGTTCGAGCGTCAGCCGGGCCGCCTGACGGTGACCGCGCAGCAACTCCGCGAGACTCGGTTCGTCGGCGATGGCGTTACCTCCTGCGAGCGGAACGAGCGTGCGAACCCGCCGAATGGGCGCAATCGTACGGAAGGTGTCCGCCGGGACGGCTAGGCAAGTGCGGCGTAGCGCAGCAGGAGCATGGCGGTGTCGTCGTGGAGGCGGTTGCCGCAGTACGCCATCAGGTCCCGGCGGAGGGCGGCCAGGGCGTTCGCCGGGGTGGTGTGCGGCAGGGAGGCGTACCGCTTGCGGAACGGGTAGAAGGCGCCGGTGGCGTCGCGTGCTTCCAGGACGCCGTCGGTGACCAGGAGCAGTTCGTCGTCCGGGGCGAGCCGGAGGTCGGTCTGCGTCTTGTCCGCGGCGGCGGCGATCCCGATGCCCAGGGGGAGCCGGGCGGGGCACTCGACCTCGGTGACGTCTCCCTTGCCGGTGCGGTGCAGCGGGGGTGGGTGGCCGTAGTTGAGGACGGTGCACCTGCCGTCCGGGCGCAGGCACAGCAGAAGAACGGTGACGAAGTCCTCGGCGCCGATGTCCCGTGTCAGCATGTGATCGATCCTGGCCGCCACCCGGGCCAGGTCCGGTTCGTCGTACGCCGCTTCACGGAAGATGCCGAGGACGGTGGCGCTCTCCCGCACCGCGCGCAGGCCCTTTCCCCGGACGTCGCCGATGATGGCCCGTACGCCCCAGGGGGTGTTGATGACCTCGTACAGGTCACCGCCGATCTCCGCCTCGTTGGCCGCCGCGTCGTAGGAGGCGGCGATGAGCACTTGGCCGATGACGGGGGGCGGAGGGTGGAGTACCGCGGTCTGGGCGGCGTGGGCGACCTGGCGCACCTGGTCGAGCTGGCGTTCCCGGCGCACCCGTACGCACTGTTCCGCCAGCCCGAGGACGGTGGCGCCGATGATGGCGAGGCACCACGAGGTCTTGGCCTCGGCGGAGACGTCGTAGTCCCAGACGCCTATGGCGATTCCGCCGGCCAGTGCGAGCGCCCCGCAGACCAGGATGGCGCGCCAGCTCGCGTTGACGGCGGCGAGCACGGGCACGACCACGAGCGCCGAGCCGAAGGCGATGTTCGGCGGGTGGAGCCAGTCCGCGACGAGTACCGCGACGAGCAGCAGGAGCGCCGAGGCAGAGTTCCTGAGCTGTTGCGGAATGCGCGTCAGTATCCGGTGCATGGCAGAATATCCGGTTCGACGGGTATTGTCGCACCCCGCGACTATCACCGCCCACGGATTCGGCATTCAACGAGACCTGCGTGTGAGCACGTCGGCGTACCGGCTGTGCCCGGCTGTCACGACGGCGTCGGATTCCAGGTCCCGGTCGCCGCCGCGGCCGCCTCCTCGATGTCGTCCCGGGCCGACGTCACCAGGGCGGCGAGGTCGCCGACGCCGGTCTGCACGGCCTCGGGTCCGGTGAGTGACGCGCGCAGCCAGTCGGCGGTGGCGAGCGCGAGCGCCACGGCGTTCTCGACCTGTCCCTCCGCGAGGAACTGTTCGACCCGGTAGCCGAGGTCGGAGAGGGTCTCCTCGTCCGTCTGGGGCACGAGAAAGTCCCGGAGCCCCTCCGGGTACGGTTCCTGACCACGGGACGTGCGCAGGGCTTTGAGCACGGCCGGCGCGTCGCTGTACTGGTCCAGGAGGCCGAGGAGGACATAGATCCGCGCCGTCAGTCGCGGGCGGCCCGGGTAGCGGTCGAGCCACTGCATCAGTGCGTCCTCACCGCCGAGGTGCGTGATGACCTCGTGGAGCGCTTCTTCCGGCTTGTGGGGGAGGTCCCAGCCGTGCGGCAGGTGGTCGGCCACCTCCCCGGCGAGTACGGCCTCGTCCTCCGCGCCCAGCGTCCCCGCGCCGAACCTGCCCACCTTCACCGGGTCGAGCCCGAGCGTGCCGGGTTCGGACCGGGCGGTGGCGGGGGAGCGGGTGTGGTGGAGGTGGGTGAGTCGGCCGCCGATCCTGTGGAGCAGCTTTTCGTGCACGCAGGCCTCCTTGCCGCTGGCAGCCGCAGGGCGCCGGCTCCGGGCGAGTGCTCCGTTCCATCATGGATGCGCCCCGGGTGATCTGCGACTCGGACCACCGAGTCGGGCGCGGGGCGTGGCGGCGAGGACTCACCGCATGCACACCCGCACCGGGCGTCGGACAATGGTGTGCGGCATCGGAACACGACCTCCATGACAGAAAGTAGCGGTCCGCTGCGTAAGGCCATCTTGCCGGTCCGGGGCGCGGGGCGGCGTCGGCGGCGGACGCATCACGCACATCGGAGGCATCGACGTGGCGAAGGGCAGTTCGTTCAGCTTCGACCGGCGCGGACAGGTCCAGGGCGCCAAGGGGCATCCCGTCGGCACCGCCGTCGGCCGGTCGGCCGCCGACGCGATCAGGCTGCTGCTCGACGTGAGCCGGAGGAACGACGCGCCGGTCATCCAGTTCGACGCCTGGCAGAGCGACGAGGAAACGTGGATCTCGGTGACCGGAACGGCGGCGAGCCCCGGCGAGTCCCGCGCGGAAACCGCCTATCTGGCCTCGATGTTCGACAACGCCATCGCGGGACTCGAGCTGTACGACAGCGAGTTGAGGGTGCTGCGCAGCAACCCCGCCGCGCTCGCCGTCCGCGGCGCCGAAGCCGACGACGTCGTCGACCACCGAGCGGACGAACTCGACCCGACCCTGGCGCTGAGCCCCCTGCTCGTCGAGGCCACCAACGCCGACCGGGTCTCCGGCGGCTGCACCGTCGTCCAGCGCGACATCCGCAAGGGCCCGCGCGTCTTCTCGGTGCTGGCTCTGCCCCTGCTCGACGGCGCCACGGTGATCGGCGCGGCCACGATCATCCACGACGTCACCGACATCGACCGTTCACGCCAGGCGGAGAAGTTGCTCGGCGCGACGTACGAGGCGGTGGGAACGACGCTGGGGCTGACGCGCACGGCACAGGAACTCGCCTCGGCCGCCGTGGAGGACTTCGCCGACGTGGCGACCGTGGACCTGGTCGAATCGGTTCTGCACGGCGACGAGGCACCGCTGCCGCCGCTGCTCAGCACCACACCCCTGCGCAGGGCGGCCGTCGCCTCGACGGTGCCGGAGTTCACCAGCCTGTACGAGGTGGGCGAGCAGAGCCACTTCGAGTTCCCCACCCCGTACACCCAGGTCCTCAGGGACCTGCAGTCTCGCCTGGTCGACCCGCACGAGAGCCCGTCCGACTGGCACATGCACGACGCCGCACGGGCGGAAGGGCTGCGCCGGGCAAGCGTGCACTCGCTGCTCATCACGCCCCTCACCCAGTACGGCCGTGTCCTCGGACTGGTCTGCCTCTACCGCGGCCGGCGGCACCCCAACCCCTTCGACAGGCACGACCTCCCCCTTGCCGAACAGATCACCGACCGCGCCGCGGTCCACCTGGAGAACGCCCGCCGGTACGTCCGGGAGCGCACCGCGGCGACGACACTGCAACGGCAACTGCTGCCGCACGACATCCCCCGGTTGCCCGCCGTCAGCACCGCGCACTTCTGGAAGCCTGGCAGCCGCAAGACCCGCTGGTTCGACGTGATCTCCCTGTCCAGCGCCCGCGTGGGCCTCACCATGATGGAGACTCCGCAGCACGGGCTGCGCGCGTCGGTGGACATGGGCCGCTTCCGGACCGCCTTCGCCACGCTCGCCCGGATGAACCTCGACCCGGACGAACTCCTGGCGCACCTCGACGACATCACACGCGAACTGCACCGGGAAGACCCACAGGACGCCGGTGCCGAGCCGGACACGGACACCGGCGGCGCGGCCACCCGCTGCCTCTACGCCGTCTACGACACCGTCTCCGGGCGGTGCACGATCGCCTCCGCCGACTGGCCCGCACCGCTGGCGACCACCCCCGACGGCACCACCCGCCCCCTGGACGTTCCCGTCGGGCCCCCGCTGGGCCGGCACTCCGTCTACGAGGCCGTACATCTCACCCTGGCACCGCAGACGTTGTTGACCTGCTACTCCGCGTCCATGATCCGCACGGTGGGCGGTGACGACCCGTTCGCCCGGTTGCGGCGTGCCGCGGGCCGTTCGCCCGGCGACGCCCAAGCGGCCTGCGACAACATCGTGTACGCCCTGATGGGCGACCCCGCCCGCCGTCGCAGAGGAGGTGCCCTCCTCACCGCGGTCCTCAGCCGCCTCCCCGATGCCAGCCACGTGTCCTGGACCGTGCCCCGCGACCGCGCCGCGGTCGCGAACTGCCGGGAGCGCGTGCGCGAGGAGCTGGCAGCCTGGGGCCTGGACGACCAGGTGTTCGCCACCGAGGCGGTCGTCAGCGAACTGGTGACGAACGTCCTCAACCACGCCCGGGGAAACCCGCGGATCCGCATGATCCGGGACGATCGCCTCACGGTGGAGGTCTCCGACGACTCCAGCGCCGCGCCGCACCTGCGGCACCCGCGCGCCCAGGACGAGGACGGCAGGGGACTGCTCATCGCCGCCGCCCTGGCGAGCAGGTGGGGCACCCGCTACGACGAGGAAGGCAAGACCGTCTGGGTCGAACAAGACCTGACACCGGAAGATCCATGACCCGCGGTGTGGCCCGGGCGCAACCCACCGGGCCGTCGAAGCCGGTGTGATGCCACGTGCCCCGGCCGGCTGTCACAGGGGACTGACACGATGCTGGGCATGTCGACTCCACTCGTGTGGGTTCCCGCCACCCATGGCCACGAACTGGCCCTGGACGGAACCACTCTCAGATGCCGCAAGTCCGACGGCCGCGTCCTGCAGTCGGTCCCCGGAGCCGTGCGCAGCAGCTCGACGGGCGAGAAGTTCACCGCGCTGGCCGAGCGGCTGGTGCGGCATGAGGAGGAGTGCCGGTCGACCGTGGAGTCCTGGCTGCTGGCCGGCGTGCCGGTGCCCGCCGCCCTGCTGGGGCGCGTGTGGCCCGACCCGGGCTGGCGGTCCGCCCTGGAGCACCTCGTGGTGGTCGTCGACGGGCGGACGGGCCTGCTGACGGAGGTCACCGACGAGGGCCGTACCGCCCTGGTGGGCGAGGACGGCACCGCGTACGCCCCGCCCGTGGCCCCCGTTTCCCTGCCGCACCCGGTCCTGCTGCCCGACGTGGACACGTGGCGGGAACTGCTCGACGACCGCGGGGCCGCGCAGGGTGTTCCGCAGCTCGCCCGCGAGGTCCACCACCGGCCGGACGCCGCCGACCCCGCGGCCACCGGCCTCGACGACTACGCCGGGGGCGAGTTCGAGGAGCTGCGTTACGCCACCGGCCGCGCCGCCCGGTACGGCTTCGTCATGCGCGGCGGTTTCGCGATGGTGCGGATCGCCGACGGCGGCGTCGGGCTGCAGGCCCGCTACTGGCTGGGGGCCGACGACCCCGGCCTGTCCACCGAGACCGGACGGCTGTTGTGGGTGGACGCGTCGGAACGGCCCGTCGCGCTGGGGAAGATCGGCCCGGTGGCCTGGTCCGAGGGCGTGCGGATGGCAGAGCTGATCTACGCGGGGAGGACGATCCATGACCGCTGACCGTGTCGCGCTCGATACGGGCCTGGCGCCCGCCGGCACCCCGGACGGCGAGCCTGTCACCGCCCGCCGCTACACCCACCCGCTGCTCGGCACCCGGCCCGTGGTCCGGCTGAGCGGACAGGCCGAAGCACCCGGCGAGGACCAGGTGCTCGCCGCCGCCGGGTTCTCCGCCCCCGATCCCGGCCCACCGGTGTCCGCCGGGCACCGCCGGGAGCCCGGCTACCCCGCGTGGGCCGTACTTCACGACCCCGCGCGCGCCGACGCGGCCCTCGCGGTGGCGCCCGAGATGGCGCGCGCCGAGCGGCTGGCCGGACCCAAGCCCGGACCCGCGCTCGACCTGTACGGGCAGCTCTCCGGGACGCTGCCGGACTCCCACCTGCCGGCCTTCTGGGAACAGGTCGGCCGGGCGTTCGTCGCCGCCGGCCGCCACCGGCAGGCCGCGATGATGTTCGGCCGGGCCCGCCGGGCCGACCAGTACCTGCCGTCCGTCGATCCGGCCAGGCAGCGCGCGGTGTTCCTGGAGTTCGCCCTCGCCGGGGCGCTGTCGGTCAAGGACATCAAGACCTACGTCGCGGACCTCGGCAAGCGCCCGGGTGACCCCGTCGAGGCCTACCGGGAGCTGCGGGAACTGGCCGTCCGCCGTACGCTCGGCGGCCTGCCGCCCTGGCCCGAGATGGTCAAGCAGCTCACCAAGCTGGCCAAGGCCGCCGGCCTCGACCCGGCGGCCGAACTCGGGTCCGTGCTCGCGGACCTTGCGGAGGCGCCCGCGCTCTGGCGGGCCTCGGACGGCTTCTGGACCTCGCAGCGCAAGACCTGGCTGGCCGCCGTCGCCACGTCGGACGCGGTGAAGGCGCGGCTCGTGTGGCACATCGCCGACCTCCCGTACTCGGACATGGACACCTGGTGGGTCGCCTTCCTCGACGAGGCCGGCGCCTTCGACCATCTCGGCGAGGACACCGGCCGCTGGCTGACCGCGATGCTCCGCCGCTACCGCGGACCCGGCCACCGTCCCCCCAGGGCCCCCGCGGAGCTGCTGGCCCTGCTGCCACGCCTGGCCGCACGGATCGACCCGGAGGAGGGCCCGCTGCGGCTCGGCAACGGCACCGCGCGGGAGTACCGCATCGACGCGGCGGTCGTCGGCGGCTGCCTGGCGGCGGGCATCCCGCTGCCGGACCCGGACCCGAAGCTGCTCTTGGGGCACTGGTGGGAGCACGACCGCGTCGATCTGGCGGCGCTGACCGCCGACGACCGCTTCCACGACCCGCTGGTCCACTCGCTCCTCGAGGACAAGCGGTCCGACGAGCGCTGGAAGAACGCGTGGACGATCGAGCCGCTGCGGCCCTTCCTGCGCCGGATCATCGACGAACGGTTGACCTGCGCCACTTCCGGCACCCTGCAGAGCGCCCTCGACGCGTTCGACTGGCTCTACGACACGCTGTCCCGGCCGGCGGTGGCGGAACTGCCCGGCCTCCTCGACCGGCTCGCCGCCGTCGACCTGGTGGCCCCGCTGACCAGGACGCTCCGCGCGGGCATCCTCGACGAACTCGGCTGGGACGCCCTGGACAAGGCCGCCGGCGAACTGAAGGGCAAGGACAACTGGTGCCGCGCCAGTTGGCCCATCCTGACCGTGCACGACCGCAGCAAGGCCATCGCGATCGGCCCCGGCGGCCGGATCGCGGAGCACCGGCTCGTGGTGCCCAAGGGGGCGAGCCGGTTCGACTACGACGTGCGGGCGGTCTTCTCCGAGGGAGAGTTCCAGGTCTTCCACGCCGTCAACCAGGACCAGAGCGTGTACTGGTCAGGGGCGCCCGGCGAGATCCACACGGAACAGGAAACCTCCTGGAAGTGGCGCTCCGGTGAGAAGACCCGCGCCGGCTACACGTTCCTCGGCCCCCGCGCCCGGCGGTTCACGGGCCACCGGCTCCTGACGCTGGGCGAGCGCCGGGTCGGCCCCGAGGGCCACATGTTCCACGACGGCCGCACGTACTGGTACTACACCGGCGTGGACAAGGAAACCCGGGTGGCGCGCCCCGTCGACCCGGCCACCGGGCAACTCGGCGCGCCCGGCCTGCCCGCGTTCCTCGACCCGTCCCTGCTGGGCGCGGACGAGGGCTGGGTGATCGAGCACTCGTCGCTCGCCCCGGTCACCGCCGGCACCGCCACCTCGCCCCTCGGCACCGACGGCACCCACCTGGGCTTCAGGGTCGCCTACGACCGCGTGACGGGACGGGTGCGCTACCACCGCATCGACGGCGTCCACGGCGACGCGCTCCCGACGACCGGTACCCTGCCGCACGGCCGCTGGTCCTCCAGTCCCCCCGTCCCGTGGGGACTCCTCGACGTCCCCGGCACGGACGGGCGGCTGCTGCTGGACGGCGGCTACGACGTCACCGCGCGCGATCCGGAATCCGGCGAGGCGCACTGGCGGGTCTACATGATGGACCAGAGCTGGATCGTCCACCACGTCTCCCCGATGGCCGCGGGCACGCGCCGCATGCCGCCGAAGGCGTTCTGGCACTTCCTGACGCCCCGTGACCTCCCGGGGTCGCGGGCGCTGCGGGAGATGTCCGAGGACACCGTACGGGCACTGCTGGCGGCGACGGCCACCTCCGAGTCGGCGCTGCGGAACGCCCTCGGCTCCCTGCTGCCCGAGGTGACCCACCCCCTGCTCCTGGACGGCCTCACGGGGTTCTTCCAGGAGACCGATCGCCGGACACAGCACCGGGACCGGCTCCTGAAAGTGCTCGGCCGGCAGACCCCCCGCCTGCTGGAGGCTCCGGAACCGGACCTGGACGGCGCCCTGGACGGCCTGGTCAGCTACTACCACGAGGGAAGCGGCGGGATGGTCCGGCAGATCGAACTGGCCTCGGCGTTCTTCTCCGGGTCGATCGACGGCGAGACGGCCATGGCCCACTGGGCGGTCCACGGGAGCCACTACGACTGGCCCGAGCTCATCGGCCGCATCGGCGGCCTCGGCATCCGCGCGGCGAGCGCCGTCACCCCCGCCGAGCACCGCGCGGCGGTGATCACCCTGCTGCGGTTCTGGGCCTCCTCGCCCCTGACCGATCCGGCGCTGCACCGCGGCCTGCTGGACCCGGGGAAGAACGGCGACGAGGAACCGCCGACGGCCCGGTCCGCCGCGGAGGGCAAGCTGCTGCCGCTGGACATCGCCATGCACTTCGGCGAATGGTCCCGGTCGAAAGCAGGCAGGAACTACCGCATCAAGGCGTTCCTGCAACGGGGCGAGGCCCCCCGGCCGCCGGGTTTCGTCGACATCCGCCCGGTGCCCCGGGGCTGGGCCACCGTCAAGCGACTGCGCCTGCTGGCCGATCAGTTGGAACGCCGCGAACCGGCCCCGTTCGACCCCGACGCGGCATCCCACCTCGCCAAGGCGGCCGACCTCGACCGCGCGGAGGCGGCCTTGTGGCTCACCGGGCTGCCCGGAATCGACACCGCCGGCGTCCGCACCGACACCGGTCTGCGACCCGAAACCCGCGCGGCGCTGGGGCTGAAGGTGACGGAGGCGGCGGCCGCGTGCGAGCGGCTGTGGCGGGTGCCCACGGAGGCCCGCCTGGAGGTGTACGACGCGGCGATGCCCAACGACCCGGGACATCTGTGGAACCAACACATGATGGCCGACCGCCTGGCGGAGGCCCTCCGCCGGCTGCCCGACTGACCCCCGGCGTGAGCAAGGGGACCGGGGACGCGACCCCCGGTCCCCGCGCACCCACCCCCCGGCGGGCCGGGCGCCCCGTCCGGCCGGCCGGCGACGGCTGCCGGGAACGCCCGTACTCAAGCTGCTGGGTCGAGTTCGGCTGTGGTCAGGTCTGCGAGGCGTTGTGCCGTGGCGAAGTGGGGCGTCAGGCGGGTCTTCGTCAGGGCGAAGGAGGTGCCTGTCGCCGTGTCGGCGTAGACGTAGCTGCCGCCACCGCCGACCCAGCCGAAGGTGGTGGGTGTCTCCTCCGGCCGCGTGCTGATGCGGCCGAGCGGATAGCCCAGCGCCAGGCGCGCGGGGGTGCCGAAGACCTGGTCGGTGCCTTCGAAGGCCACCGCGGTCAGCTCCCCGAGCCGGTCCGCGGCGATGAGCCGGCCGTCGAGGGCCGCGGCGTGCACGGCGGCGATCTCCCGTGCGGTGAAGGTGCCGACCGACGGGATATCCGCCTGGAGGATCTCGTGGCTGTTGCCCATCGCCGCGCTCGGCCGCATCTCCCAGGGCGCGAGCACGGTCTCGCCGTCGGGCGGGAGGGCAGGGGGCGGTGTGGCGTCCTCGAGGTGGGCCAGCCTTGCCAGGTCGCTTGGGGGCACGCCGAAGAACAGGTCGCCGTCGAGGCCCAGGGGCACGGTGACCCGCTCGTGCAGGAGTTGCCGCATCGGCTTGCCCGTGGCCCGGCGTGCGACCTCGCCGACGAGGAAGCCGTACGTGAACGAGTGGTATCCCGTCCTGGTCCCGGGGCGCCACCGTGGTTCGGCGTCGGCGAGCGCGGCGCAGACCCGTGACCAGTCGGTCAGGTCGCCGGGGCCGACGCCGCGGGGCATCGCCGGCACGCCGGCCGTGTGGGTGAGTACGTGGCGAAGAGTCGCCGTCTCCTTGCCGCGCGTGCCGAACCGCGGCCACAGGTCGGCCACGCGCGTGTCGTACGCGACCTCACCGGCGCCGACCAGCAGGTGAGCGATCAGCGACGTCATCACCTTGCCGGCGGAGAAACTGAAGAACGGCGTCCGCGGGGTCACCGCGCGCCCGGTCCGGCTGTCCGCGACCCCGGCCACGGCGTCCACGACGAGCGCGCCGCGGTGGTAGACGGCGACCTGCAAGCCGGTTTCCGCTCCGGTGCCGACGAGTTCGTCGAGGACGCCTTGGACCTTCTGCTGGAGTGGGGGCATTCTCGTCACCGGCTCGGCCACGTGTAGCGGGTCTGGCTGGACACCGGCAGCTTGCCGAACGCGAATCCGACCGCCGGTGCGACGCGGTACAGCCTCACGTCCCCGGCGATGACCGCCTCGCCCATCCGATACCAGGCGCCCTCGGGTTCGGTGAGATGCGCGCCGTACTTCCGCTCGAAGTCCCCGACGGCCCGTACCCGCTCGGAGGGCTCGTCCACCACGGAGGCGACCCCCTCGATGACGACGTCCGTGCCGGTCAGGGTGTTCGTACCGGTCGTCAGCACACAGTGGGGATTCCGTTCGAGGTTACGCGCCTTGCGCTCCCCGGCGCCCGTGGTGAAGCACACGCCGCCCAGACTCCAGGCCGCCAACAACGGCGTCACGTGGGGCCGCCCGTCGGGCCGCACCGTGGTAAGCCAGCACACCTCGGCCTCACCGAGGACCGCCAGGGCCGACGCCCACGGTGTCGCTCGCGCGCCCGGGGACGAGAACGGCCCCAGCACGGCATCGGGTTCGCTGTCCGACATCTCACATCCTCACTCGGGCACGCCGGCCGGCCGCCGACGTCACTGGTGACCTGAGCCAACGGAGAAACTCATCGGTCCGCGCGTACGGCTAGGAAGCCCCACTCGCGACCCGGCGGCATTCCTACCTGCCGTCCTACCCGCCGCCGCCTCAGCCCGCCGGGACTCCCGCCCGGATGGCCGCGGCCACCTGCGCGGGATGACTGAGCTGCGGGTGGTGGCCCGCGCCGGGGACGACCGTCACGGGGACGTCCGGGGTGGACTCCGTGGGCGGGTCGTGCTCGCCCACCACCAGCCGCACCGGCACCGGGCAGCCGACCGTGAGTGCCCGCAGTTCGGCGCGCTCGGCGGGGCGTTGCGCCCGGGCGAGCCACCGGGCGGCGCGCCGCGCGGCGCCGGGGCGGCGCAGGTGGGCGACGGCGTCGTCCAGCGCGCGCCGCCCCGGGGTGTCCGGGTCGCGCGGCGCGGCGCCGAGGAGCGCGCTGCCGAGCCGCCGGGTGGACAGGGAGCGCAGCAGCGGGCCCGTCAGGGCCGAGGTGCGCAGGTGCGGCCCGGGGCGGGGCTGGAGGAAGTAGGGGGAGACGAGGACCAGCGCGCCGATCCGGTGGGGGTGGGCGTGCGCGTAGCGCAGGGCGGGTGCGGCGGCGGCCGAGTGGGCGACGAGTACGGGCCGGCTCTCCAGCGGGGCCAGCAGATCGGCGAGCCAGGCGACGGCGTCGCAGGTGCCCGCACCGGGGGTGGGCGCGGCCGGAGTCGGCGGGGGAGCGGAGCGGCCGAGCCCCGGCAGGTCCGCCAGCAGGGCGGTGCCGTCCAGTTCTGGCAGGACGCCCTGCCAGGTCTCGGCGTTCAGTGGCAGGCCGTGGAGCAGGACGTAGCCGGCGTGCCGGCGGTCGCCGGCGACGTAGGTGCGGGTGCCGGCCGCGGAGGTCATTCCGCCGGGCAGCGGAGGCCGGGCGGCGCCGAACCGCTCCGCGACGAGCCGGTCCGCCCAGCGGCACAGGGCGTCGGCGACGGGCGGGTGGCTCAGCCCGGCGGCTTCGGCGAGCGCGTCGGCGGACGCGGTGTCGTACCGGTCGTCGGACAGGAAGGTCAGCGTCTCGGGCTCGGTGCGGGTCAGTGCCCGGGGCAGCCGGCGTACCAGCCCCACGGGCAGGGCGGCGCGCGGGGCGCGGACGCCGAGGTGCCGGGCCAGCAGCGCGATCAGCTCCGGGAGTTCGGGCGTGGCCGGGTCGAGGACCCAGTGGGCGTGGAGCGGTTCGCGGTCGTGTGCGGGTACGGCGGCCATGAACCGGGCGAGGTGGTCGACCGTGACGACGGGCACGAAGGTGTCCCGGGTGCCGGCCAGGGCCGGCAGCCGGCCCGTCCAGAGCTTCTCCACCATGTCGGCCAGGCCGAGGTGCTGTCCCGCCTCCCCCGTGCGCGCATGCCCGATCACGGTGGCGGGGTTGACGAGCGTCAGGGGGACCGCGGAGGCCGCGGCCTCCGCGCGCAGGGCGGCGTCGGCCTCGTGCTTGGACGCCTCGTACGCGCCGTAGTGGCGGTAGAGGCGCGCGAGTCGGCCCTCGGGGGCCGGGTGGGGGAGCGGTTCCGCACCGCTGACGCGGTATCCGGAGACGTGGACGAGGCGGCGCAGCCGGGGGAGGCGGGCGGCGTGGTGGAGCACGTGGAGGGCGCCGTCGACGTTCGCGCGGCGGGCTTCGTCGCGGCCGAGGGCGAAGCGGAAGAGGGCGGCGGTGTTGTAGACGTCCCGTACGGAGGTCAGCCGCCGGGCGGCGTCGGGGGCGAGGGCGAGATCGGGGCGGGTGACGTCGGCATCGAGGACCGTCAGGGCCCGGTCGTCGACCTCGTGCTCGCGCAGCCAGTCGCGCAGTTCGCCATCGCGGGCCGGTGTGCCCCGGACGGTGGCGGCGACCGACCGCCCCCGGGTGAGCAGTTCGGCGGTCAGCCAGCGGCCGATGAGGCCGGTCGCGCCGACGACGAGGGTGTCGGGTTCGGTGACCATCGCGTTCTCCTAATAGACCGATCTGCATATTCTTGGCGCACGGCGGTGCGTGATCCGCTCCGTGCGGTGGGATGGTGCGCGGGTCCGGCTCCGGTGATGCGCCGTCAGCCGCTCAGCAGCACCCTCGCGGTGCGCCGGACCTGCTCCATCGGCTCCCGGCTGCGCCGGGCGCGGGACAGGACCAACGCCCCTTCCGTCAGGGCGAGCAGCGCGCAGGCCAGGTCCTCGGCGTCGGCCGCAGGGCGCCCGTCCGCGATCAGCCGGTCGGCGAGCACGCGCTGCCACCCGTCGTAGACGTCCGCGCACACCTGCCGCAGTACGTCGTTGGCGGCGCTGACCTCCAGGGCGACGGTCGCGACCGGGCAGCCCTTGGCGTACGCCGCCTCCTCCATCCGGTCGGCCAGCGCGGAGAGCACCGACTCCATCAGTGATCGGGTGTCGGGGGCGCTGTCCGCGAGCTCGGCGATCACGCCGGTGACCTCCCGGCCGGAGACGGCGAGGGCCTCGGCGGTCAACTGCTCCTTGCCGCCGGGGAAGTGGTGGTACAGCGAGCCGCGCGGGGCACTGCCCGCCGCGATCACGTCGTTCAGGCCCGTACCGTGATAGCCCCGCGCCTCGATCAGCGTACGCGCCGCGTCGACCAGCCGCGCCCGCGTCTGTGCCCCCTTGACCGCCATGCCTTCACGCTAGACCGATCTACATATTCTTGACAAGGGTCCGCAACCCGCCCCGCCCGCGGCGGCGCGGAGGCCGCGGGGTTCACAACCGGGCGACGTTTGTACCTCTTTGGTCACGGTCTCCTGATCGTCCGCGGCCACCGGCCCGGGACGCGTCACACTGGGTAACCCTCTGTGCCGTAGCCCAACGAGCGGCCGCAGAGTAACGGGAGGATCGACGGAGTGACCGAACTGCGACTGCTTGGCCCGGTGGAACTGCGCGGGGCGGACGGTCGGCAGTACGCGCTGGGGCCGCCGCAGCAACGGTGTGTGCTGGCCGTGCTGGCGATGTCCCCGGGCCGGCCGGTCATGGTGGAGATGCTCATCAGGCACGCCTGGCGGGACGAGTCGGCAGACGCCGCGCGCGACGTGCTGTACACCTATGTCTCCCGGCTGCGCCGGCTGTTGCGGCAGGCCTCGGGGGACGGCCCGGAGGCTCCGGTGCTGCGTCGCGGCGACGGCGGGTACGTGCTGGACATCGCCCCCGGGAGCGTTGATCTGCTCCGCGCTCGGGCACTTGCCGGCGAGGGAAGGACCCGGAGGGCCGACGACCCGGAGCGGGCGCTGCGACTGATCGGCGAGGCCACCGCGCTGTGGCGCGGCACGCCGCTGGCCGGGCTGCGCGGCCAGTGGGCGGAGCAGGTGCGGACCGCGCTGGAGCGCGAGCGCGTCACGCTGCTGACCGAGCGGTACGACATCGAGCTGGAGCTCGGCCGGCACGCGGAGTCGGTCGCGGGGCTCTCGGCGGAGGTCGTGGAGCACCCGCTGGTGGAGCCGCTGGCGGGGCAGTTGATGCTGGCGCTCTACCGATCCGGGCGGCAGGCTGACGCCCTCCAGGTGTACGCCAGGACTCGCCGGTCGCTCGTCGAGGAGATCGGCGAGGAGCCGGGCCCCGAGCTGCGCCGGCTGCACGAGCGGATCCTGCGCCGCAGCCCCGGCCTCGACCTGAGTCCGGATCCGCAGGATCCCCCCGCCGGCGAGCACGCATCCGGCATCCCCTCGACCGCGGCGGCGGAGTCCCCGGCTCCGCCCCTCGCCGCCCTGCCGGCCATCCGGCCGGCGCAACTGCCGCCGGACGTCGCCGGCTTCACCGGCCGGGAGACGTATCTCCGCCGTCTGGAGCGGCTGCTGCCCGGCGCGGGTGAGGAGCCTTCCGGCACGGCGATCTGCGCCGTGGTCGGCACCGCCGGGGTGGGGAAGACCACGCTGGCGCTGCACTGGGGGCACCGGGTGGCGGACCGCTTTCCCGACGGGCAGTTGTACGTGAACCTCCGCGGCTTCGCGGCGGCGGACAGCCCCACCGAGCCGGCCGAGGCGCTGCGCGGCTTCCTCCAGGCGCTGCGGATCCCGGACAGCCAGATACCCGAAGGCACCGACGCGCGCACCGGACTCTTCCGCAGCCTGCTCACGGGGCGGCGGATGCTGGTGGTCCTCGACAACGCCCGCGACGCCGACCAGGTGTTGCCGCTGCTGCCCGGCGCCCCGGGCTGCGCCACCCTGATCACCAGCCGGCGTCAGCTTCCCGATCTGGTGGCCGCCACCGGCGCGGACCAGATCGTGCTGGAGCCGTTCAGCACGGAAGAGGCGCAGCAACTCCTCGTCCGGCGCCTGGCGGACGAGCAGTTGGAGGGCCGGCAGGGGGCGGTGGCCGACGTCGTGAACGGTTGCGTGCGGCTGCCGCTGGCCCTGGCGCTGGCCGCCGCACACCTGGCCGCCCGTCCGGGCAGCACGCTGGCCGAGCTGGCGGACGGGACTCCCGACTCGGGCGGCGACGAGCTGATCGCGGACGTACGGACCGTGTTCTCCTGGTCGTACCGCGTGCTCAGCCCGCCAGCCGCCCGGCTGTTCCGTCTGCTCGGTCTGCACCCCGGACCGGAGCTGAGCACCGGCGCGGCCGCCGCCCTGGCCGGCACCGGGCTGCCGCAGACCCGCGCCCTGCTGCGCGAGCTGACCCAGGCCAGCGTGCTCGACGAGCGTGCGCCCGGCAGGTTCGCCCTGCACGACCTGCTGCGCGACTACGCCGCAGAGCTGGCGGGCGAAGAGGAGGAAGAAGAGCAACGCCGGGCCGCCGTGCGCCGCACGCTCGACTACTACCTCCACTCGGCCCACCTCGCGTGCCGGACCCTCTGGGCGCATCGCGACCGGCTCCCCGACCTGGACCCGCCGCCGCCCGACGTCACTCCCGAAGCCCTCGTCGAGACGGCGCCCGCCATCGCCTGGTTCGCCGCCGAGCGGCGCACCCTCACCGAGGCCGTACGCCTGGCCGCCGGCACCGGGCTCGACCACCACGTCGTCCGCCTGGGCCGCCGGCTGGGCAACTACCTCGATCGCGACGGACGCTGGATCGAACTCAGCCGGCTCCAGGAGACGGTCCTCGCCGCGGCCCGCCGCACGGCCGGCGACCCCGTCGGCGACGCCGAACTGGCCGCCGCCCTGTGCGACGAGGCTCGCTCCGCCTTCCGCCTGGGCAGCATGGAGCAGGCCCGCGAGCACCTGAGCCACGCCTACGAACTCTTCTGCGCCAACGGCGACCTCTCCGGTCAGGCGCAGGTCCACCACTACCTGGCCAACCTCCACGAGACACGTGGCGACCTGGGACCGGGCCTGAGGCATGCGCGCAAGTCGCTCGCCCTCTACTGCGCGGCCGGTGACCGTCGCGGTCAGGGCCGCGAGCTGAACGTCATCGGCTGGATCTACGGCCTGCTCGGCAAGCCCGAGTTGTCGCTGGCCCGCACCCGGCAGGCGCTGGCGGTGCAGGAGAGCGTGGGCGACCTGTACTTCATGGGCATCACCTGGGACACCTTGGGCCGCGCGCACCACCGCCTCGGCGATCCGCACGAGGCCATCGCCTGCTTCCGGCGCGCGCTGGAGCTGCTGGAGTCCCCCGACGCGGCGGACCCGCTGAACGCTGCCAAGGCGCACACCGCGCTGGGCGACGCACAGGCGACCATCGGAGACACGGCGGCCGCCCGGGAGTCGTGGGCCCGGGCGCTGCGCATCTTCGAAGACCTCCGCCACCCGGCCGCCACCGACCCCCGCAGCCGTCTGCAGACCGCGTAGGCCGCCTGCCGGGCCGGGGCGGCGCGGAGCGTGCCGTGCCTCAAGGCGCGGCCGGGTGTGCCCCCTCGTGCGGGCGCGGCGGCGTGCGCAGCACCCGTCGCAGCAGGTCGACGGCCGGGAGGATGTCGGTGTCGCCCATGTTGCCGTATCCGAGGACGAGCGCCCGCCGCGCCGACGGCGCGGTGCGGTAGTCGTCGAGGTCCGCCAGGCGCAGCCCGGCGGCGGCAGCGGACCGGACCGCCGCGCGGGTGTCGGTGCCGTCCGGGAGGTACAGCAGGAGGTGCAGTCCCGCCTCGGTGCCCGCGACCCGCCCGTGCGGCAGCCGGGCGCCGAGCGTGGCGACGAGCAGGTCCCGGCGGGTACGGAACCGCCGGCGCGCCGCCCGCAGATGGGCGTCGTACCAGCCCCGGTCGATGAAGGTGGCCAGAGCGAGCTGGTCGAGCACCGGCGGTGCCGCGGCGACGGGGTTGGCCGCCCGGAGCGCCGGAGCCATGGCGGGGGGAGCGACCAGCCAGCCCAGGCCGAGCGCCGGCGAGAGCGTCTTGCTGACCGAGCCGAGGAGGAAGACCCGCGCGGGGTCCATCCCCTGCATGACGGCGACGGGATGACGGTCGTAGCGGAACTCGGAATCGTAGTCGTCCTCGACGACGAAGCCGCTCACCTCGCGGGCCCAGTGCACCAGCCCCGCCCGGCGGGCGGGGGACAGCACCGCACCCGTGGGGAACTGGTGCGCCGGACCGACGACCACCGCCCGTGCAGGGGTGCGCGCGAGGTCGTCGACGCACAGGCCGTCACGGTCCACGGGCACCGGATGCACGCGCAGGCCCGCGCTCGTCGCGGCGTCCCGCAGCCGCCCCCAGCCCGGGTCCTCCACGGCCAGGTCGCCGATGCCCTCGGCCCGCAGCGCCCGGCACGTACGCACCAGGCCGTCGGTGACGCCCGAGCAGACGGACACGGACTCGCTGCTCGCGTCCGCGCCGCGCGAGCGCCGCAGGTACTGCGCGACGGTCTCGCGCGGCGCCGCGTGCCCCGCGGGGTCGGGCAGGCCGAGGTCGTAGTGGACGGCCGAGCCGGTGACCGACCGGACGGCCTCCGCCCAGCGGCGGCGCGGGAACGCCCGCAGGTCGGGCAGGCCGGGCGCGAGGTCGTAGCGCACCGGAGGCCGGGCGGATGCGGTACGGGACGGGCGGCCGCGGGAGCCCCGCGGCGGGGGGTCGGGTGCCCAGGAGACGCGGGTGGCGGAACCCACCCGGGCGGAGAGGTAGCCCTCCGCGGTGAGCTGCCCGTACGCCTCCGTCACCACCCAGCGGGAGCAGCCGAGTTCCTCGGCGAGCACCCGGCTGGGCGGCACCGCGGCGCCCTCCGTCACCCGGCCGTCTCTGATCGCGGTACGCAGTGCGTGCGCAAGGCGGTCGTGCAGGCGACGGCCGCCGCCCGCGGGCCGGCCCACGTCCAGCAGCGTCGCCCACGCGGAATTGGTCTGGGAATCCGCCATGGAATTGGAGCATAGTGCCGAGCCGAATCCGCCTACGGTTTCTGCCATGACGGAGAACCTGGCCCTTGGGGCGATGCTGTTCGGCACGGTTGTGGACGAGCGCCGTTCGTTCGAGATCCTGGACCGCTACGTGGAGGCCGGCGGCGTCTGGATCGACACCGCCGACTGCTACGCCTTCTGGGAGGACCCCTCCGGCTTCGGCGGGCAGAGCGAGGCGCTGCTCGGGCGGTGGCTGGCGAGCCGCCCGGGCGTCCGCGACCGGGTGAAGATCAGCACCAAGGTGGGCTGCGAGCCGACGGCGGCCGTCCCGGGAGCCGCCGCGGAAGGGCTCTCGGCCGCGGTCGTCAAGAAGGGGATCGAGGGCAGCCTCCGGCGGCTCGGCACGGACCACGTGGAGCTGTTCTGGGCGCACAAGCCCGACCCGGACACGCCGCTGGAAGAGACGGTCTCCGCCTTCGCCGAGCTCGTGGCCGCGGGCACGGTCGGCCGGCTCGGGTGCTCCAACCACCCCGCCTGGCAGCTCGAACGGGCCCGGCAGATCGCGCGGGCCGGGGGCGTGGCCGGCTTCACCGCGGTGCAGCAGCACCACACGTACCTGCAACCCCGCCCGGGCACCCGGCCCACCGTGGTGCACCGGTTCGGCGCGGTCACCGACGACGTGCTCCACTACCTGGAGCACCACGCGGACACGGCCCTCTGGGCGTACACGCCGCTGCTGAGCGGTCGTTACACCCGCGCGGACAGGCCGCTGCCGGCGGAGTACGACCATCCCGGCACCGATCGCCGCCTCGCGGTGCTCGACGCCGTGGCCGCCGAGACCGGCACCGACCGCAACCGGGTGGTGCTGGCGTGGCTGACCGGAGGGAACCCGGCCGCCACCGCCGTCGTCGGCGTCAGCACGGTCGAGCAGGTGGACGAGGCGATCGCCGGAACCTCGCTGAAGCTGACCGCGGAGCAGCGCGAACGTCTGAACTCCGCCGCCTGACCGTTCCCGCCGGCCGGCGGGGCGGCCTCGCCGCGCCGGGAGCATGCCGAACGGGGCGGGGCCGCGGCCGGGGCCGAGCACGGGGGCGGGGACGGCCTGTCGATCGAGAAGAAGCTGAACGGCGGCTCGGCGGCCGACCTCGCCGCGGCGCTCGACGCCGCGCAGCCCGCGGAGAGAAGGGCGGGCTGAGCTTCGTCTCAGTCCCCGGTGGACTCGTGGATCCTGGCCGCCACCTTCCGGAACGCCCGGCCGATCGTCTCCAGCTCGGCCGCGCTGAGCAGGTCCACGAAGTGCTCGCGCACGGTCTCCACGTTGTCCTCGGCGGCCTTGACCAGCAGCGCCTGCCCGGTCTCGGTCAGCGACGCCACCACGCCCCGCCCGTCGTCCGCGTCGTCGCCTCGGTGGACGAGGCGGCGGGCCTCCAGCCGGGAGACCGTGTGCGAGAGCCGGCTGCGCGAGTAGTACGACAGCTCGGCGAGTTCGGCCATGCGCATGCGGCCCTCGGGCGCTTCGGAAAGCCGCATCAGGATCTCGAAGTCGGCCAGCGAGATGTGGTGGCGGCTGCGCAGCCGGCGATCCCGCACGTCCACCAGGAGCGCCGATCCCTCCACGTAGGAGCGCCACTGGCGCTGCTGAGCGTCGTCCAGCCACCGCGTGCCACTCATGACGCCAGGATAACAGTTGAAGTCTTCAACCAGTGCGGTAGGCTGAGGACGTAGTTGAAGTCTTCAACCGAATTCCGCGTGGAGGGAAGGACCGGTGAACGCGAAGCTGTTCACGCTCGCCGCCGGCAACTTCGTTGTCGGCGTCTCGACGTTCGTCGTCGCGCCCCTGCTCGGGCGCATCGGCGCGGACCTGGACGTCAGCCGGGCCGCCGCCGCGCAGTTGGTCGTGGTCTACGCGCTCGCCTACGCACTGGGCGGCCCGGTGCTCACCGCCCTGGCCGGGCACCGGCCGCCACGGCAACTGCTGTTCCTCGCGCTGGCCGTCTTCGCCGCCGGGAACGCTCTGACCGCGATCGCCGCGACCTTCCCCTGGGCGGTCGCGGCGCGGGTGCTGGCCGGCGTGGGCGCGGGCGTGTACACCGCCAACGCGCTGGCGGTCGCGCGCCGGCTCGCCCCCGCGGACCGGCAGGGCAGGGCCGTAGCGGTGGTCGTGGGCGGTCTGACGACGGCGATCGCGCTCGGCCTGCCGCTCGGCGCGTGGTGGGGCGGCGCGGCCGGCTGGCGGCTCGTACTCGGCCTCGTCTCACTGGTCGCGACCCTGCCCATGGCCGCGCTCCGGCTGTTGCCGGCGCTCGGCGGTGCGCCCGCGACCTCGCTGGGCACGCGGGTCGCACCGCTTCGTGACCGGCACGTGCTCGCCACGCTGCTGGCGACCTGGCTGTGCCTGACGGCGAGTTGGACGGTCTACAACTTCATCGACGAGGTGCTGCTGGAGGCCACGGACGGCGACCCGGACCGCCAGTTCCCGGCCCTGCTGGTCTTCGGCGCCGGCGCCGTGGCCGGCAACCTTCTCGCCGGACGGCTCGCGGACCGCTTCGGCCCGGACCGCACGATCGCGGTGGTCGCGCCGGGACTGACCGTGGCCGTCCTGGTGGTGCCGCCGGCCGCGGTCGCCATGCCGCCGGCGCTGCTCAGCGTCGGTGCCTGGGCGATGCTGCACTGGATGGTCAACGTTCCGCAGCAGATGCGGCTCGTCGACGCCGCGCCCGGCACGGCCGCCGTCGTGCTCGGCCTGCACCAGAGCACCATCTACCTCGGCATCGCCACCGGCGGATTCGTCGGCTCGCTCGGCTACGGGCTGGCCGGCCGCGGCGGCGTCGGCTACGCCGCGTTCGCCACCGGACTGGCGGCGCTGATCGCCCTGTGGTGGTCGTTTCGCACCCGGCACCGCTCCGGACCACTCCCACCACCACCCACCTCTACGAACACGCACGTGCCGAGGCGAAAGCAGGCGAGAAAGGCATGACCGATCGCACCATCATCACCGGCGTACGGGTCTTCGACGGCCACACGTTGTCGGAGCCACGCACGGTCGTTATCGCCGACGGCGTGATCGGCACCGGTCACGCCGGAACCGAGCCGGCCGGGGGCGAGGTCGTCAGGGCCGACGGCGGGGTACTGCTGCCGGGCCTGATCGACGCGCACGTCCACCTCGACGGCCGGGTGACGCCGGAGAAGCTCTGCTCCTACGGCGTCACCACCGCCCTGGACATGGCGGCCTACCCGCCGGAGCGGCTGGCCGCGCTGCGCGGCGCGCGGCACGGGGCCGACGTGCGCAGCGCGGGCACCCCGGCGATCGGGCCCGGCAGCCTGCACGCGCGCCTCCCGACGATGCCGGCCGACGCCGTCGTCACCCACCCGGACCAGGCGGAGTCGTTCGTCGCGGCGCGGCTGGCCGAAGGCAGCGACTACCTCAAGATCATGGCCGATCCGGCCGACGGCGGTCCGGACGACGCCACCGTCACGGCCCTGGCGCACGCGGCCCACGCCCGCGGCAAGCTGGTCGTCGCGCACGCGGTGTCCGAGGACGCCGTCGTCCAAGCCCTCGACGCCGGTGCGGACATCCTCACCCACCTCCCACTCGGCCCTCCTCTGGACCCCCGGATCGTGGACCGGATCGCGGCCGGGGGCCGCACCGTGGTCCCCACCCTGACCATGATGGAAGGCGTCGCGGCGGCTGCCGGACGGCCGGAGGGGTTCGCGGGCGCCCGCCGCAGTGCGGCACTGCTCCACCGGGCCGGGGTCCGCGTCGTAGCGGGCACCGACGCCAACGACACGGCCGGCGTGCCGTTTCGGCCCGAGGGCGGCGTCAGCCTGCACCACGAGCTGGAACTCCTGGTGGCCGCCGGGCTGAGCCCCGCCGAGGCGCTCCGCGCGGCCACCGGCCTGGCGGCACGGGCCTTCGGCCTGACCGACCGGGGCGCCGTCGAGCCGGGACTGCGCGCGGACCTGATCCTCCTCGACGACGACCCGCTCGCCGACATCCGCGCCACCCGGAGCATCCGCCGCGTCTGGCGCGCCGGCGCCGCACACACGCCGGCCGGCCCGCCCCCCGTACCCGGAGAGCCGGAGCCGCAACGGCCGCCTGCCCCGGGGCGGGAGGCACGGGCGCGTGCGCGAGAGGAAGGCTGACCGGATGACCGACCTGCGGCTGCTGGGGCCCGTCGAACTGCGCGGCTCCGACGACCGGCCGTACCCGCTCGGGCCGCCACAGCAGCGGTGCGTGATGGCCGTGCTGGCGATGTCGCCGGGCCGGCTGGTGCCGGTGGAGACGCTGATCGCGCGCGTCTGGCGCGACGAGCCGGCCAGGGACATGCGCGACGTCGTCTACACCTACGTCTCGCGGCTGCGCCGGACGCTGCGGTGGGCCGAGGAGGGCAGCACTCCGGCGCCGGAGATCCGCCGTGACAACGGCGGGTACGTGCTGGCCGTCGCCGGCGACGACGTGCGCCAGGACACGGGACGTGCTCGTCCGGAGGATCGGCGAGGAGCCCGGCCCCGGGCTGCGCCGGCTGCACGAGCAGGTGCTGCGCCGGGACCCCGCCCTGGACCTGGGCCCGGACCCGGGAGACCGGCGGGAGCAGGCCGGAGAGCCCCGTCTCACGATCCGCACCTCCTCGTGGGAGGGCTCACCCGACGCCGGGCGACCGGTGCGCCCGGCGCAACTCCCGCCCGACACCGCGGGGTTCGTCGGCAGCGAGGCCGAACTGGAGCGTCTGGACCGCCTGGACCGGATGGGGCGGGTGACGCGGGCGGCCGCCCGACGGCCGCACCAGGCGGTGGTCTGCGTCCTCGCCGGCGCCGCCGGCGCGGGAAAGACCGCCCTGGCGGTGCACTGGGCACACCGGGTGGCCGACGCGTTCCCGGACGGCCAGTTGCACGTCAACCTGCGTGGCTTCGCCGCCGCGGACTCTCCGACCGGGCCGGCCGACGCGCTGCGCGGCTTCCTGCGGGCGCTCGGGATCACCGACGAGCAGATGCCGGAGAGCACCGACGCCCGCACGGCGCTGTTCCGCAGCCTCCTGGCCGGACGGCGGTTCCTCGTGGTGCTGGACAACGCCCGCGACTCCGACCAGGTGATGCCGCTCCTGCCCGGTACTCCGGGCTGCGCGACCGTGGTCACCAGCCGTCGGCAGATGCCCCATCTCGTGGCCACCACCGGTGCCGACCAGATCATCCTCCCGCCGTTGAGCCCCGACGAGGCGCGGAGCACGCTCCTCCGGTCGGGTTCGCCTGGGTCCGGCCGGCACGGTGTCGTGAAGACCGGAACATCGCCGCACCGTCGGAAGGACGAAACCTGACGGCATCCGCCACCGAGCGCTCGCCTGAATTCGTCAAGGTTTCGTACAGAAGCCGCCGTTAGCGTACCCATATCGACAGCAGGCGGAGATCAGGAGAGCGATGCGCACAATCTCGAAGGCGACGGTGAGTCGGAGACCGTCGGCACGGGGCACCGCGCCGGAACGACCGCCGCCTACCGCCTGACCACCCCATAGCGGAGCCCGACTCCGCTCCACCGACGTCGGCCCCGGCGCCCTCCTGCCCCCGTAGGCGGCGCCGGGGTCGACAGCAGACCGTGCGCGCTGGGCGTCTTCCGCGCCGCGGTGCGTGAGCTTCACCGGCGACGACAGAAATCATCAAGGTTCTGCTCAGGAACGCTCCCTAGGCTGGCCGCGCTCGGCATGGCCAGTCCGTCCCTCTCGGCGTCGCGGCATGCCACGAGCGCGTGACGACAGAGACGGACACCCGCATGAGCACACGTACGAACATGTCCTCCCGTGCCCTGGCCGTCGCCGCGCTGCTGGCCCTCGCGGCGGCATGCGGTGGTGACGGGGACGGCGACGAACGCCGCACGTCCCGGCAGCCCTCCGAGGCCCCGGCGGCGTCCGAAGAGCCGCCCGCCGCGACGGCGTTCGCGACCGACGCCGCCTTCTCCATCGAGACCGGGCCGGTGCGGCACCCGCCGGTCGCCCTGCACCGGCAGAACGCCTGGGTCGCGGACGAGACGGGCCTGACCATGGTGGACCTGGCCACGGGGAAGGACGTCACCCGCCTGAAGCCCGAGCGGCGGCCGCTGCACGAGGCGTGGCAGGACCCCTTGGGGCGACCGGATGAGGACGAGGCCGCGGAGCTGGAGCAGCAGGGCGCCCAGCGCCGGCTCCCCCGGCCGCTGCTCGCCCGGATAGGCGGCACCCAGGCGGTGGTGGCCGCCGTACCCGTCAGGGGACAGCGGCAGGACCTCGCGGTGGAGATCCTGGCGGCGAACGCGGAGACGGGCGAGCGGTTGTGGAGACTGCTCGTCGAGCCGGAGGTCCTGGCGGACGAGAGCGCCGCGAAGCTCTCCGCGCCCGTGCTCCACGCCCATGACGGCAAGGCCGTCGTCCAGGTGGCGAAGGACGATCGCATCCTGGGCTCCCTGGGCGTCGATCTCGACGAGCCGAAGCTCGTCTGGGAGCGGGAGGACTTCCTGGCCATGGCGGGGTCCGGCGACGAACTCGCGGGCATGTCGTTCCGTGACGGCGGCGGGATACGCGTGCTGGGGGCGATGCTGGCCGACGGCGAGCCCACGTGGAGCGAGGACAGCTCCAAGTACGCCTCGATCGCGCCCTGCGGCCCCTGGCTGGCGTTCGAGGACTTCGAGGACGAGAAGGGCCCGCGCCTCGTCGAGGTGGGCAGCGGCGAGGTCACCCACACCCGGGACGACGGCCTGGTCAGCGGAATGTCGTGCTGGGAGGGCGAGGGCGGCACGACGGTGGTGCTCGCCGCGAGCGACGAGAGCGACGGGGACGACGGGAGCGACAAGGGGGGCGAGGAGCGGGGCGGCGCGATCGGTCTGGACACCGCCGGCGGAAAGGTCCTGTGGCAGCTCCCGTCCGAGGAGTGGGAGGGCGAGGTCTCCGCCTCGTACGAGGACCGCCTGTACCTGAAGACGGGGGAGGGGCTGGCGGTGCGGGACGCCCGCACCGGCGAGGTCCTCGGGAAGGCGCCCGGCATCGCACCGCAGCAGGTCAACGGCTACGCGGGGCTGGTCGCCGCGGGGAACGGGGTCGACGTCCACCCGGCCGACCGCTGAACATCCCCCCGGATCGCCCCGCCGGCGCCCACTGGCTCAGCCGGATCGCGGACACCCCGCGCGGTCTGTGGAGAGACGGCGAACGTCGCACGTCAACCGGTGTCGGGGTGTGTTCTCGGTCTGCTACAACTTCGTCATGCCGAAGACGTCCGGTACGGATCACGTCGCCGTCGTGACCGGTGCCAATCACGGAATCGGGGCGGCGGTGGCACGGGCTCTTTCCGCCCGCGGCGTGGGTGTGCTCTGCACCTACCTGCGCGAAGCCGAGGAGGAGGCGACGGACGACTACCGGCGTGCCCGGGCCGCCGGCGGGGAGGAGGTCGCGGAGGAGAGATCCGCGGGGCAGGAGGGCGGGCCGAGGCGCTGGAGGCGGACCTGAGGGACCCGGCGGCTCCCGCGGCCATCTTCGACGCGGCCGAGCAGCGGCTGGGCGCGGTCGACATCCTGATCAACAACGCGTCCGGCTGGATCCAGGACTCCTTCACGCCCCGGCCGGCCGACCGGTTCGGCCGGCCGCTGCGCGCGGTGACCGCCGAGACGTGGTCCCGGCAGTTCGCCGTCGACGCGATGGCCCCGGCGCTGCTGATCGGTGAGCTGGCCCGGCGGCACCTCGCCCGTGGGGCGACGTGGGGGCGCATCGTCGGCCTGACCTCGGGCGGGGACCTCGGCTTTCCCGGTGAGGTCTCGTACGGAGCCGCCAAGGCCGCGCAGGCCGACTACACCCTGTCCGCCGCCGCGGAGCTGGCCGATGTCGGCATCACCGCGAACGTCGTGCACCCGCCGGTGACCGACACCGGGTGGATCACGGACGAGGTGCGCCGGTTCGTCGCGGCGAGCGGCACGCACTTCCACGTCGCGGCGCCGTCCGACGTCGCCAAGACCATCGTGTTTCTCACCTCCGACGACGCCGCGCTCCTGACGGGCAACGTCATCACGCTCCGCTGAGGCCCGGTCCAGCCGGGCCGTGGCCTGCCGGGCCTCCTCGTGGAGGTCACCTCGACTCCCAGGTGGTCCAGCCGGTGGATCGAAGTCCGCCAACATAGAGGCTCGTCGACACAGCCCGGGCGGCAACCTCACCTGTACGGCCGTCGCGCCTCCGCGTGGAGGACCACCACGGCGAGGTCGTCCTCCACGGGCTCGGGGCTGAAGTCGTGGGTGGCCTGGCGGATCCGTTCGGCCACGGCCATCGCGCCCATGCCCGCGCACTCGCGCAGGATGCCGGCGAGGCCGTTCTCGTCGTCGAGGAGGCGCTGACCGTCACGGCGCTCGGTGACGCCGTCCGTGACGCACAGCAGGGTTTCGCCGGGGGCGAGCCGGAAGGTGTCGGCGCTGAACTCGGCGTCCTCGTCGATGCCGAGCAGCAGTTGGGAGCGGACCACCGAGCCCACCTCCCCCTCGGCGCTCATCCGCAGCGGCAGGGGGTGGCCGGCGCTGGCGAGGCGGCACTGGGCGCCGCCCGCGCCCGGGTCGGGGGTCAGCTCCCCGTAGACCATGCTGAGGAAGCGGGGCTGCGCCCCCTCCCCGCCGGCGTTCACCGCTTCCGCGGCGTCCTCCGCCAGCATCGCGTTCAGCCAGCGCAGCACGGACTCCACGCCGTGGCCCTCGCGGGCGAGCAGCCGCACCAGGTGGCGGGTCAGGCCGGTCACCGACATCGCCTCGGCGTCCTTGCCCTGCACGTCGCCCAGGAGGAAGCACCACCGGCCGTCGCCGGTGGGGAAGAGGTCGTAGAAGTCGCCCCCGACGGTCTGCCCGCTGGCGTGGGGCTCGTAGACGATCGCGGACTCCATGCCGGGCAGCCTGCCCAGCGTGGCCGGGAGCTGCCGGCGCTGGAGGGCCCGGCTGATGCTCTTCTGGCGGGTGTACTGGCGGGCGGTGACGAGCGCCTGGGCGACCTGGCGGGAGACGTCCTCCACGACGTGGGCCATGGAGTCGGTGATCTCGGGCGGGCCGGCCAGGCCGATCAGCAGCGTGCCCCGGTACGTCCCGCCGGAGACCAGGGAGAACGCGAGCGCCGAGCCGCCGTCATCCGTCCCGGCGCTCTCCGGCCACGGCCAGGGGGTGCCCGTGGTCCACAGCTTCTGCGGCGGCGCCTCGTTCTCGAGATCGCCGCGGAGCGGGCCGATGCGTTCCTCGTCCTCGTGCCACACGCTGGTCAGGCGCATCTGGCCGTCCTCCGTGAGCAGCCAGACGGCGCACCAGTCCGCGAGCCGGGGCACCATGAGCTGGGTGGCCAGGGCGGCGACCATGTTCTCGTCGAGCTGTCCGGCCAGCAGTTCACTCGCCTCGGCGAGGAGCGTCCCGGCGCGGCCCCCCGCGCCGGCCTGGCCGCGGTACTCGGTACGTGCGGGCGGATGGGCCAGCTCCGTGGCCTCCAGTTGCCGGTAGAGCACCGGGTTGAGCGGGCCGACCGGCACCTGCGTCTCGCCCGGGGCGGGGAGGGGCAGACGGCACCACACCGCCTTCTCGGTGTGCCGGTAGATGATCCCCCAGGAGTCGGCGAGGGTCGACACGATCTGGAGCCCCAGCCCGCGGCCGCTGCCCGCACCGTCCGCCGCGCCCGGCACGGTGGCGGCCGGCTGCCGGTCGTACACCTCGATCCGGGCGCCGGTCAGCGCCTTGTCCGCACCCGGGTCCGTCTCCACCTGGCAGACCAGCTCCATCGGGGTGCCGGCGTGGATCAGCGCGTTGGTGACCAGCTCACCGGCGAGCAGCGCGGCGTCGTCCGCCAACTGCTCGGTCTCCGGGCCCGGCGAGGAGGTCGCCAGTGCCCGCTCGGTGATCACGGCTCGCACGAACGCGCGCGCCCGGGCCGGCGCCTGCCGGCCGGCCGGGAGCGCCGTGCGCGTACCGGACCCGTCCTGCCCGCCGGGGCTGCCCGAAGAGACGGCCTCCACGAATGGCTCCTGCCTGGGTGACCGCCGGTGCCCTGGGGGGAGGGGCCCTGGTCACCTCAAGAATCCAACCATGACAAATCTAATATAATGGACAAAACCCTCCGAGGTGAGAGGTGGACCCGGAGGGGCCGACCGGCCGCAGGCCATGCGGGGAACGTGCAGGGATGGGCGTGATGGAGGACCGTGAGAAGCAGTCGGTACGCACGGCCGAGCTGCGCCCGCTGGTGACCGCGCTCAGGTCGCTGAGCGAGGGCGACTTCTCGGTGCGGTTGCCGGACGACGGCGAGGGCGTGCTGGGCGAGGTGGCCGAGGCGTTCAACCGGGTGGCCGCACGCAACGCACACTTCTCGTCGGAGGTGCGCCGGGTGCGGGGGGTGGTGGCACGGGAAGGCGTGCTGGACGAGCGGATCTCCGCCAGCACCGGACCGGGCGACTGGGCGCAGATCGTGCACGACGCGAACGACCTGCTCGACGCGCTCGCCGTGCCGATGACGAACGCCACCCGGGTGCTGGAGGCGGTGGCGGAGGGGGACCTGAACCAGCACGTGGAACTCCGGGTCGGCACCCGCCAGCTCCACGGCGAGCTGCGCAGTCTGGGAGTGGGGCTCAACCGAGTGGTGGATCACCTGTCCGCCTTCACCGGCGAGGTGATGCGGGTGGCCCACGAGGTCGGCACCGAGGGCCGGCTCGGCGGCCGGGCCAGCGTGCGGGGGCTCTCCGGCTCCTGGTACGCCGTGACCGAAGCGGTCAACACCATGGCCTCCCGGCTGACACTGCAGGTGCGCGACATCGCCGCCGTGACCACCGCGGTGGCCAGCGGAGACCTGACCCGCAAGGTGACGGTCGAGACCGCCGGGGAGTTGCTGGAGCTGAAGCTCACGGTGAACACGATGGTGGATCAGTTGTCGGCGTTCGCCGACGAGGTCACCCGTGTGGCGCGCGAGGTCGGCACCGACGGCATCCTCGGTGGCCAGGCGCAGGTCAGGGACGTGTCGGGGGTGTGGAAGGACCTGACGAACAACGTCAACCTGATGGCATCGAACCTCACCTCGCAGGTCCGCAACATCGCCCAGGTGACCACGGCGGTGGTCCGCGGCGACCTCAGCCAGAAGATCACGGCGGAGGCGCGCGGTGAGATCCACCAGCTCATGAGCACGGTGAACACGATGGTGGATCAGTTGTCGGCGTTCGCCGACGAGGTCACCCGGGTGGCGCGCGAGGTGGGCACCGAGGGCATGCTCGGTGGTCAGGCGCATGTGAAGGACGTGTCGGGGGTGTGGAAGGACCTGACGGACAACGTCAACTTCATGGCGTCGAATCTGACTTCGCAGGTCCGGAACATCGCCCAGGTGGCCACGGCGGTCGCCAACGGTGATCTGTCGAAGAAGATCGACGTCGACGCGCGCGGCGAGATCCTCGAACTCAAGACCACCCTCAACACGATGGTGGATCAGTTGTCGGCGTTCTCCTCCGAGGTGACCCGGGTGGCGCGCGAGGTCGGCACCGACGGAAACCTCGGTGGTCAGGCGCAGGTCAGAGACGTGTCGGGGGTGTGGAAGGACCTGACGGACAACGTCAACTTCATGGCGTCGAATCTGACTTCGCAGGTCCGGAACATCGCCCTGGTGACCACCGCGGTGGCGAACGGTGATCTGTCGAAGAAGATCGACGTCGACGCGCGCGGCGAGATCCTCGAACTCAAGACCACCGTGAACAGCATGGTGCAGCAGTTGCGTGACTTCGCCGACGAGGTGACCAGGGTGGCGCGCGAGGTCGGCACCGAGGGCAAGCTGGGCGGGCGGGCCCAGGTGCACGGTGTCTCCGGGGTGTGGAAGGACCTGACGGACAACGTCAACTTCATGGCGTCGAATCTGACTTCGCAGGTCCGGAACATCGCCCAGGTGGCCACGGCGGTCGCCAACGGTGATCTGTCGAAGAAGATCGACGTCGACGCGCGCGGCGAGATCCTCGAGCTGAAGACCACCCTCAACACCATGGTGGACACGCTGTCGTCGTTCTCCTCCGAGGTGACCCGGGTGGCGCGCGAGGTCGGCAGCGAGGGCATCCTCGGCGGCCAGGCGCGCGTCGAGGGCGTGTCCGGCAACTGGAAGCGGCTGACGAGGGGCGTCAACGAACTAGCCCTGAACCTCACCACGCAGGTGCGCGCCATCGGGGAAGTGGCGAGCTCGGTCGCCAAGGGCGACATGTCGCGGTCCATCAGCGTGGAGGCGCAGGGCGAGGTGGCCGACCTGAAGGACAACGTCAACCGCATGGTCTCCAACCTGCGGGAGACCACCCGTACCAAGGACTGGCTGGAGTCCAACCTGACCCGCATCGCCGGCCTGATGCAGGGCCACCGCGACATGGTGGAGGTCGCCGACCTGATCCTGCGCGAACTGGCACCGCTGGTGAACGCGCACTCCGAGCTCTTCTTCCGGGTCGACTCGGCCGCGGCGGACGGCGAGGGCCTGGAACTCATCGCGGACTACGGGGTCGGCGGTCGCGGCCGGGACGACCTCCAGTCGGAGTCCCCGATCCGCGGGCTGATCGCCCAGGCCGTGCAGCAGAAGCAACGGATCCTGATCGAGGACGCCCCGCAGGACTACGTGACCGTCGAGTCCGGCCTGGGCTCGGCCCCGGCCTCCAGCATCCTCATCCTGCCGATCCTCTTCGAGGACCGGATGCTGGGCGTGATCGAGCTGGCTTCGTTCAGCAAGTTCAACGAGATCCAACTGACCTTCGTCGACCAGTTCGCGCACACCATCGGTGTCTCGTTCAACACCATCCTCGCCAACGCCCGCACCGAGGCCCTGCTCTCCCAGTCGCAGCGGCTGACGTCGGAGCTGCGCACCCGCTCCGAGGAGCTCCAGCGGTCCAACGCGGAGCTGGAGGAGAAGGCGTCGCTGCTGGCCACGTCGTCCCAGTACAAGTCGGACTTCCTGGCGAACATGTCGCACGAGCTGCGCACGCCGCTGAACTCCCTGCTGATCCTCGCCCAGTTGCTCGCCGACAACGCCGACGGGCGGCTGTCGGACCAGGAGGTGGAGTTCGCGAGCACCATCCACCAGGCGGGCTCCGACCTGCTGCAGCTCATCAACGACATCCTGGACCTGTCCAAGGTGGAGGCGGGCAGGACCGACGTGCGCCCGCAACGGATCCCGTTGACCAAGCTGCTCGACTACGTCCGCGCCACGTTCCGGCCGCTGACGATCGACCGAGGGCTGGGATTCGAGGTCACCGTCGGCGACGACGTGCCGTCCGAGCTGCACACCGACCAGCAGCGCATCCAGCAGGTGCTGCGCAACCTGCTGTCCAACGCGGTGAAGTTCACCAGCAAGGGGAGGGTGGAACTGCGGGTGGAGCGGGTCCCGTCGGAGGAGTTCGCGGAGGACACGCTGCGCGACGCGGAGGCGGTGCTCGCGTTCTCCGTGGCCGACACGGGCATCGGCATCCCGGCCGAGAAGCTCGACGTGATCTTCGAGGCGTTCCAGCAGTCCGACGGCACCACCAACCGCAAGTACGGCGGCACCGGGCTGGGCCTGTCCATCAGCCGGGAGATCGCCGGTCTCCTCGGCGGGCGCATCGACGCGGAGAGCGAGGAGGGGGTGGGCTCGCGGTTCACGCTGTACGTACCGGCGCGGCTGCCCCGCAAGGCGCTGGCGGTCGCCTCGGGGAGTGCTACGCCGCAGATCGAGCCCGCGGAGCTGCGCGGCCCGTCGAAGATGCGGGCCGCGGCGGACCGGAGCGGGACGCGGGGCGGCGGTGCCGAGACGCCGGGCGGCCGCGCCGAGGCGCGGGGCCGTCCCGCCGAGACGCGGCCGACGCCCGCGATCCGCGCTCCCTCCCGGGGCGCGGAGGGCGACGCGTCCCGCACCGCGGCGCCGGCACCCCGCCACGAAGCGGCCGGCGCCGAGGGTCCGGCGGAGCGGGAACGGCCGGACACCTGGCCGGAGACGACCCGGCTGAGGCAGTGGCTCAGCGGCCGGCCCGGCCGGGTGCTGACCGGGCGGCAGGTGCTCATCGTGGACGACGACATCCGCAACGTCTTCGCCCTGACGCACATGCTGGGCCGGGTCGGGATCTCCGTGAAGTACGCCGAGAACGGCCGCGAGGGCCTGGAGCTCCTGGACCGCTGGCCGGAGATCTCGCTGGTGCTGATGGACATCATGATGCCGGAGATCGACGGCTACGAGGTGATCCGTACCATCCGTGCGACCCCGCGCCTGGCCGGTATGCCGATCATCGCCCTCACCGCCAAGGCCATGCCGGGTGACCGGGAGAAGGCCATCGAGGCCGGTGCGGACGGCTACGTTCCGAAGCCGGTCAACGTCGACCGGCTGCTCGCGGCGATCTACGAACAACTCGACTCCCAGGACCGGCCGGCGGGCGGCCGACCGGCCGCGGACGACGGCCCCGCGGGCGCGGCCGGCCACGACGGCGACGCGCGCGGCGACGGCCCGACGGCACCCGGGCGCGCCGCATGACGGCCCCGACCACGTCGACGCCCCACGCCCCGGACCCGGCCGGCATCCTCATCGTCGACGACATGGAGGAGAACCTGGTCGCGCTGGCGGCGGTCCTCGGCCCGCTCGGCCAGCGCGTGGTCTTCGCCCACTCCGGTGAGGAGGCGCTGAAGGCCATGCTGCGGCAGCAGTTCGCCGTCGTCCTGCTGGACATCATGATGCCGGGAATGGACGGCTTCGAGACCGCCGCGAACATCAAGCGGCTCGACCAGACCAAGGACGTCCCGATCATCCTGCTCACCGGCCACGGCATCGACCCCGACTACGCCTACCGCGGCTACGCGGTGGGCGCCGCCGACTTCCTGTCCAAGCCGGTCGAACCCTGGATACTGCGCACCAAGGTCAACGTCTTCCTGGAGCTGCACCGCAAGAACCGGCAACTCGCCGTGCAGGCGGAGCAGTTGCAGCGCCTGCTGCTCACCGACCAGAGGGGCGACGCGGGGTTCCGGGAACGGCTGAGCGACATCGGGCGGCAGTTGGCGGAGGTCGAGTCGTCGCTGCGGGAGGGGACGGACCTCACCGGGCCGGCCCTCGCCGACCGGGTCAGGATCCTGGAGACGTCGGTGCACGACCTCGCCCGGCAGGGCGGCACGTACGGCGGTGAAGACGCCGGGCCGGACGCGGGAGACCACGCCGGCGGTGGCGCGGCGGAACCGGAGGGCGGCAGCGCCCCCGGCCGGGCCGCCGACGACGGGAGCGTCCGACCGGACCGCCCCTGACGCGGGCCGGGGCCGGCAGCCTCGTCCGGAAGGCAGCCGCCCGCCGCGACGGCCCGCTCCGCGGTGTCGGTGCCGGGTGCTAGGTTCCGGCCGCATGGCGACGCACTCCCCACCCCGGCAGCCGATCCTGTACGTGATCGACGAGGACTTCCTGCCACCCGATCGGGGCGACGAGCAGGAGGGGCCGCCCGAGGCTACCGATCCCGCCGGCGATCCGGACGAGGCGGTGCGGCTCTTCCACCGCTACCGGCGGCTGACGGCCGACATCCTCGGGTACGAGCAGGAGCTCCCCGGGCCGGCGGGCGAGGCGGACATCGCGGCGGCGGAGGAGAAGCTGGGCTTCCCGCTGCCCCCGGACCTGCGCGCCCTGTACGGCATCGCCGACGGCGACGGTGACCTCGTCAACGCCCTGTTCGACCGGCACCCCTGGCTCGCCGTCGCCGAACTGGGCGAGCAGGACGACGAGTGGCTGGACATCGCCCGGGACCTGGACGTCGAACCCTGGCGCGAGGTCGTCTTCGACGCCTGTCCGCCGAACGCGGTCCGGAGGTCCCCGCTGCGTGCCGGGTGGATACGGTTCGCCAGCGACACGGGCGGCAACTGGCTGGCCGTGGACATGGAGCCGGGACCGGGCGGCCGCCCCGGCCAGGTCATCGAGGTGGGCGTCGACTACACGGAGGGGCCGGTCCACGTCGCCGACTCCGTCACCACGTTCCTGTGCCGGCTGGTGGAAGCGCTGGAACGCGGTGACCACCGCCGCAGCGGCAAGAACCTGTGGATCGAAGCGGGCCTTCCGGACCCGCCGGGCGGGCACGCCACGTACGGCGACTCCCGGCCCACGCCCGCACGGGCCGAGCGGGCCGGGCCGCGCGTGCAGGAGGTCCGGGTGAGCGACGTGACGGACTCCGCCTTCCTCGCCGTACTGCCCGAGGTACGTTCCCTGCGGCTGACGAGCACGGGCTCGCCCGACCTGACACCGGTCGGCGACCGTCCGGTGGAGTACCTGGAACTCGACGTGGCATCGGCCGACCTGACGGCGCCGGCCCGCAACCGGGAACTGCGCGCGCTGTCGGTCACCTGCGCGCGCCCCGTCGAGCTGGCTCCGCTCCGAGGGCTGCCCCGCCTGTGGGCACTCGACATCGCGGCGGCAGCCGTCGCCGACCTCGCCACCGTGGCCGACCTGGCGGAGTTGCGGTACCTGGAGGTCACCCGGGACCAGTGGGAGGAACTGTCCGCATGCGACGGCCTGCCTCCGCTGGCCGTCGTCGGCGTCCACCCCCACCGCCCCGGCTCCGAGGAGCGGTCCCCGACGGTCTGGGAGATCATGGACGACGAACCGCCCTCGGCTGCACGACGGCCATGAACGTGCCGGACCCGGGAAGGAGGGATTCCATGCGACCTCCCCGCCCACAGAGCCGCTCCTCCGCCGTGCCCGCGCACCCGGACGACCTCGTCGTGGAGATCGAGACGGCCGTCGGCGAGGCGGAGGTCTCTTCCGACCTGCTCGCACACGTGGCCCGGCGGCTGATCGAGCTGAGCGAGGAGAACGCGCAGCTCAAGCAGGCCATCGAAAGCCGGCCGGTAGTCGACCAGGCACGCGGCGTACTGATCGCCGTGCTCGGGGCGGACGAGGACGAGGCCTGGGAGGTGCTGCTGGACGCGTCCCAGCACGCCAACATCCCGCTACGGCACGTGGCCGAAGCCCTCCTCGCCTCCGCGGCCGGCCGGCCGCTGCCGCCGGACCTGCGGGTTCCGCTGCGGAGGGCCATGAGCAAGGTGCGCTGGGGCACCGGGGACAAGAAGAAGCGCGAGGGGTAGGCGCCGCACCGTCCCCGGGGCGGCCCCCGCAGGGCGAGGGCACGTGCATGCCGCATCAAACGGGGCAAAACGGTCGGCGATGCACTCCGGTTTCAGCCCGTTGTGCCGGGGAACCCGCGCCACGACCGGTCCTGCCGCACACGGAAGGGACACCCATGACGTACCACCCGGACGGCCAGCGCTCCGCCGCCCAGCAGGCGCTGCACACCGTCGCCGAGAACGGTCCGGACCAGGAGGCACTGCACACGCTCGCCGAGAGCCGGGTGCTGCTGCCCGACCCCGCTCCGGCCGAGGAGCCCATCGGGCCCGAGCAGCCGCAGGCGCTGAGCCTGCCGGTGGTGGAGCAGGGCGACGGCACCCGCCTCGTGCCCGTCTTCACCTCCGCCGACCGCCTTGAGCAGGTCTTCCCGGAGATCCAGCACTACAACGCGGTCGCGCTCGGCGACCTCGCGCGCGGCTGGCCCTCGGACGGCCCGTCTCTGGTCATCGACGCGGGCGCGCCGGAGGAGGTCTCCCTGACGGCCCAGGGAGTGCGGGACCTGCTGGCCACCGCCTGAACGAGAGCGACGACCTGCGCCGCGCCCCCGCTCGCCCCGTCACTCGTGCGGGACGACGGCCACGGGCGCGATGGCGTGGTGCATCAGGGCGTGCGTCACCGGGCCGATCAGCGTCGGGAACCGCCGGTGCCGGTGCAGACGGCGGCCCCCGACGAGCAGCCGGGCGCCGGCGCCCTGCTCCAGCAGACGGGGCGCCACCTCGCCGTCCAGCAGCTCGCGTTCCGTCGGCACGCCGGGATAGCGCGCCTGCCACGTGCCCAGGGCGGCGTCGAGCTTCTGCCGCGCTTCCGTCGCCAGGTCGGCGCCGATCTTCGGGTCCGGCAGCGCCGACGGGTAGGCGTAGACGGACGAGCGCCGCCACATGTGCAGGACGCGCAGCGGGCTGCCGGACCGGTGGGCGGTTTCGAAGGCGAACTCCAGCACCGGGTCGCACCGGTGGGCCGGATCCACGCCCACCACGACGGGGAGATCGCGATCCGTGTCGGGGTACCAGTCCTCCCGCACCAGAACGGTGGGTACGGAGGCGTGCGCGACCACCGGCAGCGCCACGCTTCCGGTGAAGAAGCCCGCGGCCGCACCGATGCCCCGCGACCCCAGGACGAGCAGGTCCCCCTCCTGCGCCGCCTCCAGGAGTGCCTTGACCGCCGTCTCCGTCGTCTCGCCACCGCTGATCTCCAGGTCCGGGTGGCGCCGGGCCGCCTCCCGCCATGCGGTGTCGATCCGGTCCCCGACCCACTCCTCCCGGAGCGAGCCGCGGGCGCCGGCCTGCCGGTCACCCGGCAGCGCCGCCTCCGCGTGGACGAGGCGCAGCGGGACCGGACGCGCGGCCGCGTCCTCCGCCGCCCACCGAACGGCGGCCATGCTCGGGTCCGACCCGTCCACACCGACCACCACGCGCCGCATCGCCATTGCCGCCTCCCCGGGCAACCGTCCCGGAGCCCGACGTCCAGGACCGCCACGTCGGGCCGGAGGGCGGCACCGCGGGCCGTACGGACCGATCGGCCGCCGACGCCTGTGCCGCCACCCGGATGTCGTGGTACGGAGACGAGTACCACTCCGCACGGCCGGCCTCCGCGTACGCGCCCGACGACCACTCGAACGGCCTGCCGCGCCGGACCGATCGGCCGCCGGTGACGCCCTGCTCAGGGGCGCTCACCCGGTGGCGGAGCGTCGCGGGGCGGCGGCTTCGGTGTCCGGGGTGGCGCTCCAGGAGGCGAGGAGGCGGAGGGCCTCTTCGGAGGGGGAGCCGGGTTCCGCGGTGTAGACGGTGAGGGTGAGGCCGGGTTCGGCGGCCATCTCCAGGCCCTCGTAGGCGAGGGTGAGGTCGCCGACGGCGTGGTGGTGGAAGCGTTTCGTGCCGGTGCCGTGCCGGCGGACGTTGTGGGCGCCCCAGCGGGTGCGGAACTCCTCGCTGCGGGTGGAAAGCTCGCCGACCAGGTCGTGCAGGTCCTTGTCGTGGGGGTTGCGGCCCGCCTCGGTGCGCAGGATGGCCACCGCCATGTCGGCGAAGAGAGCCCAGTCGGGGTAGAAGCGCCGGGAGGCGGGGTCGAGGAACTGGAAGCGGGCGAGGTTGGCCTGGTTGCCGGGGGTGGCGTAGAGGTCGGAGTAGAAGGCGCGCGCGAGGTGGTTGGCGGCGAGGACGTCCATGCGGCCGTTGCGGACGAACGCGGGTCCCGCGGTGACGGCGTCCAGCGTCCACTGGAGGCTGCGGTGCGGCTTCCACCGGTCCTTCGTACGCCGCCTGCGGGGCCGGGTGAGGGCGTCGGAGCCGTCGGCCGCCTGGGCGAGGTTCAGCAGGTGGGCGCGTTCGGCGTCGTCGAGCATCAGAGCGCGGGCGAGCGCCTCCAGAACGGGCGGGGAGGCGCCGGCGAGGTTGCCGCGTTCGAGCTTGGCGTAGTACTCGACGCTCATGTCGGCCAGGGCCGCGACCTCGCTGCGGCGCAGCCCGGGCACGCGCCTTCTGCCGCCGGGGGGCAGGCCGGCCCGCTCGGGGGTGATCTTCGCTCGCCGCGACGTCAGGAACTCGCGGACCTCCTCACGGTTGTCCATGTCCCCGACGGTACGGCGTGGGCGGCGGCGGAGGGATGCACCGCCGGTACACCCTTCGTCAGTGACTCGCTGCCCTCGCCGTATCGGGGTTACCTGGATGACATGACGCTCGGTGCCCGGCACCGCAGCACCGGTCTGTCCGAAAGACAAGGAGCCCCCTCTCATGCGCGGAGCAGTGATCCACGGCCCCGGCGACGTCCGCTACGAGACCGTGCCCGACGCGAAGATCGTCAAGCCGACCGACGCCGTCATCCGTACGGCCGTGACCTGCGTGTGCGGCTCGGACCTGTGGCCCTACCGGGGTGCGGAGCCCACCGACCGGGCCCACCCGATGGGTCACGAGTACGTCGGCTTCGTCGAGGAGGTCGGATCCGGGGTGACCGCGGTCCGGCCCGGCCAGTTCGTCGTCGGCTCGTTCGCCACCTCGGACAACACCTGCGCCAACTGCCGCAACGGGTTCCAGTCGAGTTGCCTGAACCGCGAGTTCATGTCCACCTGCCAGGCCGAGTACGTCCGCATCCCCAACGCCCAGGGCACCCTCGTCGCCACCGACGACGTGCCGGGGGAGGAGCTCTGGCCCGGTCTGCTGGCCGTCTCCGACGTGATGGGCACCGGCTGGTGGGCCGCCGACGCCGCCGAGGTGAAGCCCGGCTCGACCGCCGTGGTCGTCGGCGACGGCGCCGTGGGCCTGTGCGCGGTGATCGCGGCCAAGGAGTTCGGGGCGGAGCGGATCATCGCCATGTCGCGGCACGAACCGCGGCAGAAGCTCGCCCGCGAGTTCGGTGCCACCGACATCGTCACCGAGCGCGGCGACGAGGGCGCCGCGCGGATCAAGGAGCTGACCGGCGGGATCGGCGCCGACAGTGTGCTGGAGTGCGTGGGCACCGCGCAGTCCATGAGCCAGGCCCTGCACTCCACCCGCCCCGGCGGCAACGTCGGGTTCGTCGGGGTCCCGCACGAGGTCGCCCTCGACGGGCAGGAGCTGTTCTTCACCCACGTCGGGCTGCGCGGCGGCCCCGCCCCCGTACGCCGCTACCTCCCCGACCTGATGCACCGGGTCCTCGACGGGCGGATCGACCCGGGCAGGGTCTTCGACCTCACCCTGCCCCTGGACCAGGTCGGCGAGGGCTACGAGGCGATGGACGAGCGCCGCGCCATCAAGACCCTCCTCAGGCCCTGACGCCCCGCCGTACGCCCCCGCCCCCGCCCTCCTCCCGTCTCCTCCAGTGAAAGGCTCACCGTGACCACTTTCGCCCTCGTCGGTGCCGGCTCCGGTCTGGGGCTGGCGACCGCCCGCCGCTTCGGCCGCGAAGGCTTCGACATCGCCCTCGTCTCGCGCAGTCAGGACCGCCTCGCCGGCCTGGTCGCCGAACTGGACCGGGACGGCGTCCGCGCCCGCGGCTTCGCCGCCGACGTGCGCGACCACCGGGCCCTGACCGCGGCCCTGGACGCCGCGGCCGTCACGCTCGGTGCGATCGAAGTCCTGCAGTACAGCCCCCTGCCCCGCGCCGACTTCATGAAGCCGGTCCTGGACACCACCGCCGCCGACCTGGACGCCCCGCTGGACTTCTCCGCCAAGGGCCCGGTCACCAGCGTCAACGCCGTCCTGCCCGGCATGCGGGACCTGGGACGCGGCACACTGCTGTTCGTCAACGGCGGCACCGCGGTCCGTCCGCACCCGGACCGGGCGGGCACCTCGATGGCGTTCGCCGCCGAGAGCGCCTACGCGGCGATGCTCCACGAGGTCCTCGCCCCGGAGAACATCCACGCCGCCCAGTTGGTCATCCCCGGTGCGATCAGCCCCGATGCCGAGCACTCCAGCCCGGCGGTGCTGGCCGAGCGGCTGTACGCCATCCACACCGAGCGCGGCGCCTTCCGGCACTACGCCGAGCCGCTGCCCGACTGACCCGGGGGAGGCGGGCCGCACGCCGTCTGCATCCCCCGCCCCGCGCCGGGAACTTCCGGACCGCCCGCGCCGACTCCTTGAGTGGACGGCCCGGTGCCGTCCCGGTGGATTTCCGAGGGTGAAGGGTCCGGAGGGCTGTGAACGAGCAGGTCGGTCGTGCGGTCGCGGCGGTGCGGGGCGCGCTGCCGCCGCCGCGGTTCTTCGGGTTCCTGCTGGTGCTCGCGGTGGTGTTCGCCGTCGCGTACGGCGTGGGATCCGCCGTGGGACCCGTCGCTCCCGACATGCACGGATCCGATCCTGAGTCCGGCGTCAGCGACGCCCCCGCCGGCGACTCGCACGGGACGCACGGGGGATGACCGCACCCGCGGAGAGCACCGCCGGGGTGACCACCGACCTGGCCGTGGCGGGGATGACCTGTGCGGCCTGCGTGCGGCGCGTCGAGAAGCGGCTCGGCCGCCTCGACGGCGTGAGCGCGACCGTCAACCTGGCCACCGGCAGGGCGCGGGTGCGGCATCCGCCCGGCATGCCCGCCGGCGAACTGATCGACGCGGTGCGGCAGGCCGGATACACCGCGGCGCTGCCCGAGCAGGAGCGCCCCGCGCGGGCCGGCGGCGACGCGGACGATGCCGTACGACGCGAGCGTGACCGGCTGGTGGTCACGGCGCTGCTCGCGGTGCCCGTGCTGGTGCTGTCGATGGTCCCGGCCCTGCAGTTCCGCAACTGGCAGTGGCTGTGCTTCGCCCTCGCGGCCCCCGTGGCGGTCTGGTCGTCGTGGCCGTTCCACAGCCGCGCGCTGCGCGGGCTGCGGCATGCGGCGGCCACCATGGACACACTGGTCTCGCTGGGCGTGGCGGCCTCTTTCTCCTGGTCGGCCTACGCCCTCTTCTTCGGCGGCGCGGGCGAGCCCGGCATGCGGATGGCCTTCTCCCTGATGCCCGACGCCGGGCACGGCCCCGCCCACGTCTACCTGGAGGCGGCGGTCGGGGTGCCGCTGTTCGTCCTGGCCGGCCGGTTCCTGGAGGCGCGCGGCCGGCGCGCGACCGGTACGGCGCTGCGGGGTCTCGCCCGGCTGCGGGTCAAGGACGTGGCCGTACGGGAGGACGGCGCGGAACGCCGTATCGCCGTCGAGGACCTGCGGGTCGGGCAGCACTTCCTCGTCCGCCCCGGCGAGCGCGTCGCCACCGACGGCGTCGTGGTGGAGGGCGGCTCCGCCGTCGACCTCTCGCCGGTCACCGGCGAGAGCGAGCCCGTGGAGGTGGGACCGGACGCGGAGGTGCCGGGCGGCGCGGTCAACTCCGGCGGGCTGCTGGTCGTACGGGCCACGGCCGTCGGGGCCGGCACGCGCCTGGCCCGTATCGCGCGCATGGTCGCCGAGGCGCAGGCGGGCAAGGCGCGCGCCCAGCGGCTCGCCGACACCGCGGCCGGGGTGTTCGTCCCGACGGTCCTCGCGCTCGCCGCCGTCGTGCTCGGATTCTGGACCGGCGCGGGCGCCGACCCGCAGGCCGCCGTCACCGCCGGCATCGCCATCCTGGTCGTGGCCTGCCCGTGCGCGCTCGGCCTCGCCACCCCCACCGCCCTGATGGCCGCCACCGGACGCGGCGCCGAGGCCGGCGTCCTGGTCCGCGGCGCCCGGGCCCTGGAGACCCTCCGCCACGTCGACACCGTCGTGCTCGACAAGACCGGCACGCTGACCGCCGGCCGGATGCACGTGGTCCGCGTCACCGCGCTGCCTGAGGGTCTCGGCGAGCCGGCCGTGCTGCGGCTGGCGGGCGGGGTGGAGCAGGGCTCGGAGCACCCGGTGGGCCGGGCCGTCGCGGAGTACGCGCGGCGCACGGTGCCCGGGCGGGGACTTCCGGAGGTGCGCGACTTCCGCGCCACCGCGGGCCGGGGCGTCAGCGGCTGCGCCGACGGCCGGGCGGTGGAGGTCCGTACCCCCGGGGAGACGCTGCCCGAGCCCCTGGCACGCGCGCTCGCCGCGGCGGAGGCCGCCGGGCGGACCGCCGTGGAGGTGGCGGTGGACGGCCGGACCGAGGCGGTGATCGAGGTGGGCGACGTGCTGCGCCCCGGCGGCTACCGCGCCGTCGACCGGCTGCGCCGCCTCGGGGTACGTCCGGTGCTGGCGACCGGCGACCGCGAGGCACCCGCCCGCGCCGTCGCCGCCGAACTGCGGATCGCGGAGGTACACGCCCGCTGCACGCCCGAGGACAAGGCGGCACTCGTCCGGAGGTTGCAGGCGGAGGGCCGCCGGGTCGCCGTGGTCGGCGACGGGGTGAACGACGCGGCGGCCCTGGCGGGCGCCGATCTGGGCATCGCCGTCGGCAGCGGCACCGATGTGGCGGCCGGGGCGGCCGACGTGACGCTGGTACGCCGCGACGTCGACGCGCTGGCGGACGCGGTGCACCTGGCGCGGCGCACGCGGGCCACGATCCGCGCCAACCTGCTCTGGGCCTTCGGATACAACGCGGTCACCGTGCCGCTCGCCGCCGTCGGCCTGCTCTCGCCGATGCCGGCCGCCGCGGCGATGTCGGCCAGTTCGCTGCTGGTGGTGGGCAACAGCCTGCGGCTGCGCACCACCCGGCTGCCGGGCACGGCGCGGCGGCGCCGCACGCCCGCGGGCGGACCGCGCGTTGCGGGAGGAACGGCGTGAGCGCACCGGACGGGCGGCGGCTCGGCGAGGCGCTGCGGGCCGTCGCCGCCCCCGTGGTGGCGAGCGCCGTCGCGCTGGCGGGCCTGTCCGCCTGGGTCGCCTCGGGCAACGCCGGGGTCCCGGCCCGTATCGACGTCGTCGCCGGCAGCGTGTATCTGCCGTACGGCGAACTGCGCCACACCTCCGCCATGTTCGTGGTCTCCAACGCCGGCGACGTCGACGACCGGCTGATCGCGGTCACGAGTCCGGCCGCGGGCGACCGCGGGGCCACGCTCGCCCGGCACCGGGCGACGGCCGGGGGAGGGGCGGCGTTCAAGGAGGTCGTCGGCTCGGCCGTCGTCCCCGCGCGCGGCAGCCTGGAGATGGACGTGCACGGCGTGACGGTGCTGCTGACCGCGCCGGACGGCTGGGAGCCGGGCGACACGGTGCCGTTCACCCTGCACTTCGAGGACAGCGGGCGCGTCGAGACCGAGGCCATCGTCGTCCTGCCCGGCGGCCGTCGCTGAGCCGACCGGCCGTCCACACGTGCACCGCCGTGGCCGGGCCGGATCGCGGGAGCGCCGCCGGATCCCCGCAGGTTCGCGTGGTCCGCATCACGCGGATGTGGCGTCCGGGGATGCCCGACCCGGTCAGAACGCGCCCGATTGCGCGAGAATAAGCCCGCCATGACTGCAGGGTGGTACATGCGCACCATCAGGGCCGCAACGTTCGCGGCCCTGTGTGTCGTGCTCGCCGCCGTCGGCCACGTCACGATGTCGGGAACTCCGGTGCCCTGGTGGGTACTTGTCACCGCCGCGGTCACGACGGGGCCGGCCGCCTGGTGCCTGGCGGGCCGGGAGCGCGGCCTGGCCGCGGTCACGTCCGCGGCGGTGGTGGCCCAGGCGGTGCTGCACGCGGCGTTCTCGCTCGCCCAGGCCGCGGCGCAGCCGCCGGGCGGCGGCGTGAGCCTCGCCGGGAGATGGGTGCGGTACGTCCTGTGCGCGCCGCCGGAGGGCGGTGTACGCGCCGGGGCGGGGGCCGACGGCGCCGCGGCGGCCATGGAGCGCGCCACGGCGCATCACCTGCCCGCGACCCACCACGGCATGGAGCACGGCGCCGGCCACGCCATGGGCGCCGCACCCGCACGGGGGTCGGCCGGCGCCGGCGAGTCCGCCGAACACGTCCGGGCGATGGATCACATGGGGCACGGCGGGGGCGAGATGTCCTCCCTGGGGATGCTCGGCGCGCACCTGCTGGTCGCCCTGCTCTGCGGGCTCTGGCTGGCCCACGGCGAACGGGCGGCTTTCCGTGTCGTTCGCGTGCTGCGCGCGCTGCGCGTGCTGGCCGGATGGGCGGTGGCACCGCTGCGGGCCCCGCTGGCCGCGCCTGTGCCGCCGGTCGTCCCGGAGTTCCGCTTCCCCCCGGCGCGTGCGGAGGGCGCGCCGGCACGTCTGCTCGTCCACTCCATCACTTCTCGGGGACCGCCCCGCGGGGCCGCTGTCATCTGACGACAGCCGGTCACCCGGGGCTGCCGCAGGAGCCGTGGTGCTCCCGTGCCCCGGGTGCCGGCTGCGGGCACGCGTGTGCCCGCGGCCGCCCCCTTCACCGGACCCCGCCGCCCCGTGCGCCGGTCCGGACCACGGAATCCGAGAAGGAATACGCATGACCACACATGCCATGCCCGTCCTGTCCGACGAATCGATCACGACGTGGGCGCTCGCGGCTCGCGGCGGGGACAGCGACGCGCTCGACCAAGTCGTCCGTGCCCTGCACCGCGACGTCCGCCGTTACGTGATCTACCTGGGAGTCGATCCGCAGTCCGCCGAGGACGTCACCCAGGAGACGTTCCTGCGGGCCCTGGGCAGCCTGCACCGCTTCGAAGGCCGGTCCTCGGCCCGTACCTGGCTCCTGACCATCGCCCGCCGCGCGGTGGTCGACAGCCTGCGCCGGGCCTCCGCCCGCCCGCGTCCCGCGGACACCGACGACTGGCTCTCCGCCGCGGAGCGGGCCCAGCCGAGCGGTCTTCCGGGGCACGACGAGGCGGTCGCCCTGGCCGAGTTGCTGGCCCTGCTGCCGGCCGAGCGGCGGCAGGCGTTCGTGCTCACGCAACTGGTCGGCCTGCCGTACGCCGAGGCCGCGCTGATCAGCGACTGCCCCGTGGGCACCGTGCGCTCCCGCGTCAACCGGGCCCGCACCACGCTGGTACGCCAGTTGTACGACGCCGAGCGTGCCGGTACCGCGCCGGCCGCGGCCTGACGCACCGGCGCCGGCCCGCCACCCGGCCACCGCAGCCCCTGCGGGGGCCGGTGGCCGGGCGGCGCGGGCACCCGCCCCGGTGTCCCCGCCGTGACCCGCGGTGCGGGCGGTGCGGCGAAGGTGCATGGTCCGCTCCCGCGGGGGTACCCGGACGCGGCAGCAACGCACTCATCGCCATGAACGGAGGTCAGCCTCATGGGACTTGGCGGGAGCATTCTCCTGATGGCCGCGGGCGGCATCCTCGCCTTCGCCACCGACTGGCATGTCAACGGCCTGGATGTCCAGGTGATGGGCTGGATCATGATGCTCGCGGGCTTCGTCGGCCTCGTCGTCATCTCCAGCGTGCAGCGCCGCCGTCGCGGTGTCGCACCCCCCACGGAAGCGGTCGTCGAGGAGCGCCATCGCTACTACGAATAGCCGTGCCCGCCGGCGTCGAACAGATCAGGGAGAGGACGTTTCACCATGGCAAGCACACAGGACAAGCTGCGCGAGCAGGCGGAGACGGTCCGCGGCCGACTGGGCGAAGCCGCGGGGGAGTTGGCCGCCAAGGCGGATCTGAAGCAACGGACCCGGAAGACGGCCGCGGACGTCAAGCGGGTCGTCGACGACAAGACCCCGGAGGGGGTGCGCCACGCCGCGGGGCGTGCCGGCCACGCGGCCGGGCGTGCGGCCCGTACGGGCAAGAAGCGCCCGGTGCCGACCGCGACCGTCTTCGGAGGCGTGGGGCTGGCGTTGCTCCTCCTCGTCTTCCGCCGCGCTCGCACGCGCGTTCGCGGTCACTGAGCGGACGGACGGCGCGCAGGGTCCCGCTCACCGGTTGACAGGCCGCTACCTGGCGGAACGGGCCCTCAGGCCCGGAACCGCCGGCCTGGGCCGGGAGCGGGGCCCGCACGCGTACTCAAAGTCTGAGCACATATTTCATACAACCTCTCTCCATACCGGCCCCCATAGTCTAGATTGACCATGCTTCACCTGTTTGGGGATACCAGACGTGGAGGTGATCGATGCTCAGGGCCCGGGAGGGGCCTTCGGCGTGGGGAGCGCCGGGGCTGCGACGGGTTCCGTCAACACCCAACCCCGGGAGTCCGGTGGGACGTGTGCGTCCGCCGCCCGGGTGAATTGTTCAAGTAACACTGAAATACCGGGATGTGTCCTTCGTGGGGAGCGAAGGCCTCCCGAGGGGAGAACCATCGCGGGCGGCTGAGAAGCCTCCCCGGGGGGGTAATCAGTGTTGAACGAACACGTGGAACCTGCTGCCGATCTGCGCGGATCCGGTCAGCGGGTCGATTCGGTGAGCCCGTTTCCCCCGGCGCGCGGGCGTCCGGCGGACAGGGTGCCCCGCGGCCCGGCAGGCCGGGCCGCGGCCGGCTGGGAACAGCGCTACCGCCGTACCGTGATCACCGGCGACACCGTGGCGACCGCCCTCGTGGTGGCGGCCATCGGCGGCTTGTTCGGGGTCCGGGACGCGGCCGACTGGCACGACAAGTGGGTGGTACTCGCCTTCGGCACCGAGCTGTTGGTGCTGGCCGCGCTGGCGGTGGGGCGGGCGTGGGCTCCGGGGGTGCTCGGGCAGGGCGCCGAGGAGTTCCGCCGGCTCGGGCGTTCGCTGTCCACCGCCGTCGTCGTCCTGGCACTCGGCGGGATCGCGCTCACCTCGCGCAACATCAAGCTCTGGATCTTCGTCGCGATCCCGGCGATCGCGCTCACCACCCTGACGGAGCGGTATCTGCTGCGGCTGTGGCTGCACCGACAGCGCAGGGAAGGCCACTGCCTGCGGCCGGTGCTGGCCGCCGGGAGCCCGGCCACCGTGCGCGACCTGATCTCCCGTGTCCGCAGGTTCCCGCACCTCGGCTGGCGGGTGGACGCGGTGTGCACGCCGGACGGTCCCCGGTTCGACGGTGACCACGTGGACGGCGTGCCCGTCGTCGGCCGGCTGGACGACGTCGCCGGGCACGTGCGCCGCGGCGGCTACCGCGTCGTCGCCGTCACCCCGGACGCGTACTGGACACCGGACCGGCTGCAGCGGCTGGCCTGGAACCTCGAAGGCAGCGACGCCGAGATGGTCGTGGCCCCGGTGCTCATGGAGGTGGCAGGCCCGCGGCTGCACGTCGACGCGGTGCTCGGGATCCCGCTGCTGCGGGTCAGCATGCCGGCCTTCACCGGCGGCCGCCGGGCGGTCAAGGAGGTCGGCGACCGGCTGGGCGCGCTGGTCCTGCTGGCGCTGTTCGCGCCGCTCATGGTGCTCGTCGGGCTGCTCGTGCTGCTGGACAGCCGGGGCGGGGTGTTCTACCGCCAGCGCAGGGTCGGCAAGGACGGCCGCGAGTTCACCCTCGTCAAGTTCCGCTCCATGGTCGCCGGCGCCGACGGCGCGCGGGCCGGGCTGGCCGACCGCAACGAGGGCGCCGGGCTGCTGTTCAAGCTCCGCCGGGATCCGCGGGTGACCCGGACGGGTGCGGTGCTGCGCCGCTACTCGATCGACGAACTCCCGCAGCTCTTCAACGTGCTCACCGGGTCGATGTCGCTCGTCGGTCCCCGGCCGGGGCTGCCGGAGGAGTCCGCCGCGTACGGCCCGGACCTCCGGCGGCGGCTGTTGGTCAAGCCCGGCCTCACCGGCCTGTGGCAGATCAGCGGGCGCAGCGACCTGCCCTGGGAGGAGGCGGTCCGGCTGGACCTGCGGTACGTGGAGGACTGGTCGCTCGCACTGGACACGGTGATCTTGTGGAAGACACTGCGCGCGGTGCTGCAGGGGCAGGGGGCCTACTGATGCGCGGGGCTCGTCGTCCGGTCGTACGGACCGCAGGCCGCCGCGGCCTGCCGGGGGAGGGGAACGGGTCATGAGACTCAGCGTCCTGGGGCTCGGCTATGTGGGCTGTGTGTCGGCCGCGTGCCTGGCCGGCCGGGGTCACGAGGTGATCGGGGTGGACGTGAACCAGGCGAAGGTCGACCTGGTCAACGCCGGCAGGGCCCCGGTGGTCGAGGAGCGGATCGGTGACCTCACCGCCGAGGTCGTACGGGCCGGAGCGCTGCGCGCCACCGGCGACGTCCGCGAGGCGATCATGGAAAGCGAGGTGTCGCTGGTCTGCGTGGGCACGCCGTCGGAGCCCAACGGCAGCCTGTGCACCACGTATCTGGAGCGGGTCACCGAGCAGGTCGGCGCCGCGCTCGCCGAGCGGCGCGGGCGCGGCGGGCGGCACACCGTCGTGTTCCGCAGCACGATGCTCCCGGGCACCTGCCTGAACCTGCTGGTGCCGATCCTGGAGAAGTACGTCGGCGGCACCGCCGGGGTGGACTTCGGGGTCGCGGTCAACCCGGAGTTCCTGCGCGAGGGCACGAGCGTGCGGGACTTCTACGACCCGCCCAAGACCGTCATCGGCGAACTCGACCCGGCAAGCGGCGACACCGTGGCGGAGCTGTACGACGGCCTGCCCGGCGAGGTGTTCCGGGTGCAGATCCCGACGGCGGAGGCGATCAAGTACGCGGACAACGCCTTCCACGGCCTCAAGATCGGCTTCGCGAACGAGCTGGGCGCCGTCTGCCAGGCGCTCGGCGTGGACTCGTACCAGGTGATGGAGGTGTTCCTCGCCGACCGCAAGCTGAACATCAGCCCCGCCTACCTGCGGCCCGGCTTCGCCTTCGGCGGCTCCTGCCTGCCCAAGGACTTACGCAGCCTCGTCCACGCGGCGCAGCGGGCCGACGTCTCGGTGCCCATCCTCGCCCACGTGCTGCCCTCCAACTCCGACCATCTGCAGCGCGCGGTGGAACTGGTCGAGCGCACCGGCAAGCGCCGGGCCGGGCTCCTCGGGCTGTCCTTCAAACCCGGCACCGACGACCTCCGCGAGAGCCCGCTCGTCGAACTGGCGGAGCGGCTCTTCGGCAAGGGCTACGACCTGCGGATCTACGACGCCAACGTGAACCTCTCCCGGCTGCTGGGCGCGAACCGCGAGTACATCGAGACCCGGCTGCCGCACCTCGCGCAACTCCTCGCGGACTCCGTCGGCGAGGTGCTTCAGCACGCCGAGGTGTGTCTCGTCGGGACCAGGGACCCGGCCGTGCTGTCGGCGCTGCCCCGAGGCGAGGGGCCGGTGCTCATCGACCTCGTACACCTCCCCGACGCCGAGGAGCGGCGGGCCGGACCGGAGTACGTGGGCCTTGCCTGGTGACGCGAGCGGCGGCGGCAGAACGGGCCGGCGCGCGCTGATCCTCGTGGAGAACCTGTCGGTGCCGTTCGACCGGCGGGTGTGGCAGGAGTGCACGACGCTCCGGGACGCGGGCTGGACGGTGGACGTCGTCTGTCCCCGCGGCGGGAAGCGGGACACGGAGGCGGAGACGGAGATCGACGGGATACGGATCCACCGCTACCCGTTGCGGGCGGCCACCGGCGGCCCGGCCGGCTACCTGCGGGAGTACGGATCGGCGCTGTGGCACACGGTCCGGCTGGCCCGCAGGGTCGGACCCGTCGACGTCGTGCACGCCTGCAACCCGCCCGACCTCCTCTTCCTGCCCGCGCTGTGGCTGAAGCGGCGCGGCGCGCGGTTCGTCTTCGACCAGCACGACCTCGTGCCCGAGCTCTACCTCTCCCGGTTCGGCCGCGGCGAGGACCTGCTCTACCGCGCCGTGCGCGCGCTGGAGCGGCGCACCTACCGGGCCGCCGACGTCGTGCTCGCCACGAACGAGAGCTACCGGGACGTCGCGCTGCGCCGCGGCGGCCGGCGGCCGGAGGACGTCTTCGTGGTGCGCAGCGCGCCCGACGTCAGCCGGTTCCACCCCGTACCACCCGAGCCGGAGCTGAAGCGCGGCAAGCCCCATCTGCTGTGCTACCTCGGCGTCATGGGCCCGCAGGACGGCGTCGACTACGCCCTGCGAGCCCTCGCGAAGCTGCGTGACGACCTCGGGCGGACGGACTGGCACGCGGTGTTCGTCGGCGCCGGCGACACCTTCGACGCGATGGTGGAGCTGTCCCGGGGGCTCGGGCTCTCCGAACAGGTGGAGTTCACCGGACGCATCCCGGACGCCGACCTGGTGCGCTACCTGTCCACCGCGGACGTCTGCCTCTCACCCGACCCGTGCAATCCGCTCAACGACGTGTCGACCATGAACAAGGTCCTGGAGTACATGGTGATGGGCCGCCCGATCGTCTCGTTCGACCTGCGGGAGGCCCGTGTCTCCGCGGGCGGCGCCGCCGTGTACGCGGCCGCCGACGACGAGGCCGAGTTCGCCCGGCTCGTCGCACTGCTGCTGGACGACCCGGAGCGGCGGGCCCGCATGGGCAGGACCGGCCGGGAGCGGATCGGCGGGCCGCTCTCCTGGGGCAACTCCCAGCAGTCGCTGCTCGCCGCCTACGAAGCCGCCTGCGGTGACCGCGCCCCGACACCGGTGGGCGGTCGACCGCGGGCGAGGAGGAGGGGACGCCGTTGAGCGACGACACCATCCGCCTGGCCACGGTCGGCCGGATCATCCGCCGGCGACTGCGGCTGCTCGCCGTGGTCGCCGTGGCCGGCGCACTCGCCGGCTACGGGGCCTCCGTGGTGTTCCCGCCGCGCTACACGACCTCGGCGTCGGTGCTGTTGCCGGGGTCGTGGGAGGAGCGCGAGCTGCTGACCCAGGCGGAGATCGCGACCAGTTCCGTGGTGGTCGACCGCGCGGCCGAGGCGCTGGGCTGGAGCGGGGTCGGCGGCACCGAGCTGCGGGACCGGGTGCGCGCCGGAACCGCGGACGGGAGCATCATCCGGATCTCGGGCACGGCCGAGACCCCGGAGCGCGCGCAGCGCCTCGCCGACCAGGTCGCCGAGGAGTACGTCGCGTTCGCCGCGCGGGTCGTCGGCGACAGCACCGATCCCGAGGCGGCGGCACAGACCGAGGCGCTGCGGGACCTGGTGGAGCAGACCGGCCGCCGCATCAGCGCCCTCGCGGACGCGGCCGACCCGGGGCGGACCGTGGAGAGCGTCCAGGCCCGAACCGAGCTGGAGAAGCTGCGTGCCTCGATGGAAGAGGCCATGGACAAGCTGGACCGGACGGACTCGGCGACCAGCAGGGCCGACATGGTCGTCATGGGCCCGGCGGCCCGGCCGGCCGGCCAGGCGCCGCCGACCAGGACGCACCTGATCCTCGCCGGGGCGCTGTCGTTCGTCCTGGGCACGGTCGTCGGGCATCTCGCGGCCGCGCGGATGAGCCGCCGGCCGCGTAGCGGACCGGAGATCGCCTCGGCGCTGGGCGCGGCGCTGCTGGGCACCGTCGACGTGCCCGAGGGACAGGCCGCGCGGCGCGTCAGGGGCGGCGGCCCGCGGGCCCGGCTCCGCCGGCTCCTGGGCGTCGACACCCGGTGGGACCTGCCGACCCTGCAGGCGTCCGGCGACGAGGCCAGCAGGAGGACCCGCTACCGGCGGGTGTGGACGCGCCTGCGGGACCGGCTGCCGGCGGCCGGGCGGCTGCTGGTCGTCGTCCCGGACGACGACGAGGTCGCCCGCCGGGCCGCCGAACTCCTCGCCGCCGAGGCCGGCGGCGACCCTTCCGCGAACTCGTCGAGCGGCGGGCACCCCGCGCTGCGGGTGGAGGTGGTCCCGGTGTCCCATCCGCTGGTGCCCGACCGCGGCACCGAGGACGGCGCGCTGGTCGTGCTCGGCGCGGGCAGGTGGTCCGCGGGGGAGATCGCGGGTCTCGGCGAGGCGTGTGCGGACGCCGGGCACGAGGTGGTCGGGGCCGTCGTCGCCGGTACGGTCCGGGGCCGCCCGCCCCGGAGCGCCGGCGATCACGCGGCCGACGTGACGCCGGCCGTCGCGGTCGGCGCCGACGCGGGGGGAGGGTCCGCGTGACGACAGGTACGCCGTCGGAGCAGTCGTCCGCCACGCCGCTGCTGGACCTGCAGTCGCTGGTGGTCGCCGTGCGCAGGCGCCGCAGACTCTGGCTCTCGGCGGGGCTTCTGGGACTGCTCGCCGGCGTGGGGACGGCCGTCCTGCTGCCCACGCCGCCGACCGCGGTGACCACCGTGCTGGTCGCGCACCAGGCGGACCAGCCGAACGACCCCGGCACCCTCATCCGCACCGACGTCGCCCTGCTGGAGACCACGCGGATCGCGGGCCGCGCGCTGCGGGCCCTCGACTCCCCGCAGTCTCCCGAGGACTTCACGAAGGAGTACCGGGGCACCGGCCTGACCAACAACCTGCTGCAGATCAAGGTCACGGGCAGGGACGACGCGGAGGCGAAGGCCCGGGCCCGGGCGCTGGCCGACGCGTTCGTCGCGGACCACGTACGGCGGATCCGGGAGGCCGCGAACGCCGAGTCCGAGACGCTGCTCGACCAGCGCGACCGGATGCGGGACGAACTCGCCGAGGTCAACGAGGCGATCGGGGAGGGGCCGCCGGAGAGCAGCCCGACCGCGTCGGCGGACCTGGAGTCGCTCTTCTCCCGCCGGGCCGAACTCACCTCGCGGATCGCCGACTTCGACCAGCGTGCCGCCGAGGCGCGCATCGGCACGCCCCAGCTCATCGCCGGCACGCAGATCGTGGACGCGCCGCGCGCGCTGCGGCAGTCCCTGCCCCGGGCCGCCGCGACCCGCGGCGGCATCGGGCTGGTCCTCGGGCTGGTCCTCGGGCTCGCCGTGGCCGCCGTCGGCACGGTGGTCGCCGACCGGCCCGTGCTGCGCCGGGAGATCGCCGCGAACCTCGGCGCCTCGGTCGTCGCGGAGTTGCGCCGCGCGCCCGGTCGCCGGGCCGCCCGGTGGCAGCGCCGGCGGACCCGGGCGGCGCGGGCACGGCTCACCACGACGCTGGCCCGCGCCGTACGCGGCTCGCCCGAACCGGTGTCGCTGCTGGAACTGGGCTGCGCACGCGGGACGGGCCAGATCGCCCTGGACCTCGCCAGGACACTGGCGGCGGAGGGGTCGGTGGTGATCATCGACGGCCTGCCCGGGACGCGGCTCGCCGGCCGCCGCCGGCAGCCGGGCGACCCGCCCGTGGTCGGCGGCGAGCGGACGGCAGCCGTGCCGTACCGGGAGCGCCGGCTCGGCGTCGGCTCGGTCGCGCCCGGCACGGCGTGGACCGACCTGCGGTACCTGGGCGGCCGGAGCGTGCTCGTCGTACGCGCCGGGCACAGCAGCGCCGCATGGCTGCACACCGTGGCGCGGCAGCTCGCGGACCTGCACATTCCGGTGATCGGCGTGGTGCTGATCGCCCCCGACACGCGGGACCGGACCGACGGCACGCTGTGGGAAGGACCGCACACCGCGCTGCGCGGCGCCCACGCACCGCAGGCCCCGCAGAACGGGGCGGGCACCTGGCCGTCGGTGCCGGCCGCCCGTGTCACCGACGGAGACCAGGAGGCGCGGTAGACATGTGTGGCATCGCGGGCACGTACCGGTGGCCGGACGGGAAGGCCGTGACCGCCCGGCTCACCGACACCCTCGCCCACCGCGGTCCCGACGGGTCGGGCGGCTACAGCCACCCCGCCGGTGACGGCGAGGTGCACCTCGGGCACCGCAGGCTGGCCGTCGTCGACCTGTCCGAGACCGGCGCGCAGCCGATGACCGCCGACGGTCTCGCCCTGACGTACAACGGCGAGCTGTACAACGCCCCCGAGTTGCGCGCCGAACTGGCCGCCGCCGGAGTGCGCTTCCGCGGCACCTCCGACACCGAGGTGTTACTGGCGGCCTGGCGGCGCTGGGGCGCGGACTGCCTGCCGCGGCTGCGCGGCATGTTCGCGTTCGGGATCTTCGACGAGCGCACCGGCGAGCTGGTGCTCGCCCGCGACCAGCTCGGCATCAAGCCGCTGTTCCTGCTCCGGCGCGGTACGGGCCTGGTGTTCGCCTCCGAGCTGAAGGCGCTCGCCGCCGTCACCGGCGGATCGCTGCGGGTGGACCACGCGGCGCTGGTGGCCTCGCTGCTGTACTACTGGGTGCCGGACTCCCGGTGCGCGTTCCGCGAGGCGGAGAAGCTGCCGCCGGGGAGCTGGCTCCGCTGCCGGCCCGACGGCCGGGTGGAGCGCGGCCGGTTCTGGGATCTGAGGGACGTCGCCGCCGAGGGCCGCGAACGGGCCCGCAGCGGCGAGCGGCCCGACCTGGCCGCCGTGGTGGCGGAGTCGACCCGGCACCACCTGCTCTCCGACGTACCGGTGGCGACGTTCCTCTCCGGCGGGCTCGACTCCAGCTACCTGACCGCGCTGGCGGCCCGGCACCGGCCGGGGATCTCCGCGTACACGATCGGGTTCCGCTCCGAGGACGCCAGGTACGAGGCGATGCCGGACGACCTGCGCCACGCCCGGCGGGTGGCCGAGCGGTTCGGCGTCGAACTGCACGAGATCGAGATCGCCCCGCAGGTGCGCGACCTGCTGCCGCGGATGACGTACCACCTGGACGAGCCGATCGGCGACCCCGCGGCGATCAACACCTTCCTGATCTGCCGTGCTGCTCAGGATGCCGGGGTCAAGGTGATGCTCTCGGGGATGGGCGCCGACGAACTGTTCGCCGGTTACCGCAAGCACCTCGCCAACCTGCTGGCGCTGCGCTACCAGCGCGTCCCGCGCCCGCTGCGGCGCGCGCTGTCGGCGGCCGTGGACCGGCTGCCGGTCGCCACCGCGCGCCGCGGGTACCGGTCGGTGCGCTTCGCGAAGCGGTTCCTCTCCTTCGCCGAGCTGCCGGAGGAGACCGCGTTCCGGCGCAGCTACACCATGTACGACCGGGACGAACTGCTCGCCCTGATCGACCCGGACCTGGCCGGAGCGGTCGAGGACGTGCTCACCGAGCACGCGGACGTCTACTGGGACAACGCCCTCGACGACCCCGCCGACTTCGTCAACCGGATGTGCCTGGGAGACGCCCGGATGTTCCTGCCGGGCCTGAACCTCGCGTACACGGACCGCTCCAGCATGGCCGCGTCGACCGAGGTGCGGGTGCCGTACGTGGACGTCGAGGTGGTCAGGGCGGCGTTCGCCGTGCCCGGCGACCGCAAGATCGTCGGACGGCAGGGCAAGGCCGTCCTGAAGGAGGCGGCGGCCTCGGTCCTGCCCCGGGAGATCGTCTACCGGCCCAAGGGGCTGTTCAGCGCGCCGCTGCGCGCCTGGATGAGCCGGGACCTGGCGCCGCTGGTGCGGGAGGTGGTGCACGACGGCGTGCTCGTCGGCTCCGGGCTGCTGCGCCGCGACGCGCTGGCGCGGATGGTCGCCGAGGACGCCGCCGGGCAGCGGGACTTCTCCAAGCATCTGTGGCACGTGCTGACCCTCGAGTACTGGTATCGCGGCGCGACCTCCGGCTCCGGCCGGAGCCGGGCGGCCTGACCGCCCGAACCGGCTTGACGACGTGGGACGAAGAAGAGGAGCCCGGGTGAAACAGGTGGTGCAGAACTACAGGAGCGGCGAACTGGCGCTGCTCGACGTGCCGGTGCCGGGGTGCAAACCGGGCGGCGTGCTGGTGCGGAGCGCGAACTCGCTGATCTCCACCGGGACCGAACTGATGAAGGTGTCCGAGGCCGGGATGTCGATGCTGGGCAAGGCCCGCTCGCGGCCGGACCAGGTGGCCAAGGTCGTGCAGAGCGTGGCCGCCAACGGCGTGCCCGCCACCTACCGCAAGGTGATGGGCAAGCTGGACTCCTACACGCCGCTGGGCTACTCGCTGTGCGGGGTGGTCGAGCAGGTCGGCACCGGGGTCGACGACGTGGCCGTCGGCGACCTCGTGGCCTGCGCCGGCAACGAGCACGCGCTGCACGCCGAAGTGAACTGGGTGCCGAAGAACCTCTACGCCCGGGTGCCCGACGGCCTCGCGGCACCACACGCGGCGTTCGGCACCGTCGGGTCCATCGCGCTGCACGGCGTCCGTCGCGGCGAGCCGCAGCTCGGCGACGTGGCCCTCGTCGTCGGCCTCGGCCTGATAGGGCAGTTGGTGGCGCAGCTCCTGGCCGCCTCGGGGGTCCGCGTCGTCGGGGCCGACCCGGATCCGGTGCGCCGCGACCTCGCGGCCCGCCTGTCCGGCGCGGCCTGCGGCGATCCCGCGGACGCGGGCCTGGCGGCCACCGTCGCCGAGCTCACCGGCGGCCACGGCGTGGATCAGGTGTACCTGGCCGCCGGCGGCGGCAGCAACCAGCCCGTCGAGCTGGCCGCCCGACTGAGCCGGGACCGCGGCCGTGTCGTCGACATCGGCAAGTGCCGCCTGGACCTGCCGTGGAACGCGTACTACGAGAAGGAACTCGACGTCCGGTTCTCCCGCTCGTACGGCCCCGGCCGCTATGACCCCGCGTACGAGCTGGAGGGGCGGGACTACCCGATCGGCTACGTGCGCTGGACCGAGCGCCGCAACCTGGCCTGCTTCCTCGACCTCCTCGCCCGCGGCCGTGTCGACGTGGCGCCGCTGGCCTCCCACACGGCCGACTTCGACGACGCCGTCGAGACCTACCGGCGGCTGCGGGACGGCGACCTCAAGGCCGTGGCCGTGCTGTTCCGCTACCCGGAGGCCGCGGCGGAAACGCAGGCACCCGCGGCGGCCGTGCCCGCGGCAGCCGTGCCCGCGCTGGGCGCGCCGGCGGTGGCCGCGCCGCGCGACGGCACCGTACCCGGCCCGGTGCGCGCCGCCAAGGCCCCGGTGCGGCTGGCGTTCGTCGGCGCGGGGAACTACGCGACGTCGATGCTGCTGCCGCACCTGTCGCCGCACGACGGGGTCGAGCTGGCCGCGGTCGTCACCACCACGGCGCTGTCCGCGGCCAACGCGCAGCGGAAGTTCGGCTTCGCCGAGGCGACCACGGACCTCGACGCCGTGCTCGGCGACCCGTCCGTGGACGCGGTGTTCGTGGTCACCCGGCACAGCTCGCACGCCGAACTGACCCGACGGGCGCTGCTGGCCGGCAAGGCGGTGTTCGTGGAGAAGCCGCTTGCCCTCACCGAGGACGAGCTGGACGGCGTGCTCGCGGCGGTGGCGGAGTCCGGCAACGACCGGCTGCAGGTGGGCTTCAACCGCCGGTTCGCGCCGCTGCTGCGGGAGGCCAGGAGGCAGTTCGGCGCCCGGACAGGGCCGGCGAGCCTGCGCTACCTGGTCAACGCGGGCAGGCTGGAGAACGGGAGCTGGTACCTCCGGCAGGACGCCGAGGGCACCCGGTTCGCCGGCGAGGGCGGGCACTTCGTCGACACCGCGAGCTGGCTGCTGGGGGCCGACCCCGTCTCGGTGTACGCGGTCGCCTCGCCCGGCGGCGAACACCTCCAGGTCGTGCTGCGCTACCCGGACGGGTCCACCGCCACCCTCAGCTACGTCACCGCCGGCCCGCCCGGCTTCCCCAAGGAGACGCTGGACCTGGTCGCGGACGGCAAGGCGCTCCGGCTCGACGACTTCGTCCGCGCCGCCGTGTACGAGGGGCGCCGCAAACGGTGGGCAGGACCCCGGTTACCCCGGGGCCGGGACAAGGGCCAGCGCGCCGAACTGGAGGCGTTCCTGCGGGCCGTACGGACCGGCGGCCCGATGCCGGTGCCGCTCCCGTCGCTCGTCGCCACCACGGCGGCCACCCTCGCCGTGCGGACGGGCCTGGCCGGCGGCGCGCCGGTGACGTTGGCGGGGCCGCGGTGACCGCGGTCCCGGCGAGCGCGGGCTGGTACGTCCGCCGGCTGTCCCGGATGGGACCGCGGGAGGTCGGCGGCCGGGTGGCCGACGCGGTACGCAGACGGCGGTGGCGCGCGGCGCCGCCGGACTGCCCGGACGTGACCGGCGCCCGGTTCACCGCGGTGCTGCCCGCCGGGGCGCTCGCCGCGGTGCCGCCGGACGCCGCGAAACGCCTCGTCGCCGAGGCGGACAGGCTGCTGGCAGGGCAGGGCGGGTACTTCGGGGTGGACCGCCACGACCTCGCGGAACCGGACTGGTGGTACGACCCGAAGACGGGGCGCCGGGCGCCGGCTGCCCACGCCTTCGACGTGCCGTACCGGAACGAGGACGCGGTCGGGGACGTCAAGCAGATCTGGGAGCTCTCCCGGCACCAGTACCTGACGGTGCTCGCCGCCGCGTACGCGCTCACCGGGGACGACCGGTACGCGACGCGGGTGGCCGGCCACCTGCGGTCGTGGTGGGCGGCCAACCCGCCGCTGCGCGGGGTGCACTGGACCAGCGGGATCGAGCTGGGCATCCGGCTGGTGTCCTGGGTGTGGACACGCCGGCTGCTCGACGGCTGGCCGGGCGCGGCCGGGCTGTTCGAGGACAACCCGGTGGCGCGGCACCAGGTCTGGCACCACCAGCGCTGGCTGGCCGCCTTCCCCAGCCGGGGTTCCTCGGCGAACAACCACGCCGTCGCCGAGGCCGCCGGGCAGTTCGCCGCGGCGTGCGCGTTCGCCTGGTTCCCCGCCTCGGCGCGCTGGCGGGCCGGCGCGCTCGCGTCGCTGGCGCGGCACCTGCGCGCCAACACCTTCGACTCCGGCCTCAACCGCGAGCTGGCCACCGAGTACCACGGGCTGGTGCTGGAACTCGGCCTGGCCGCGGTGGCCGAGGCGGATGCCGCGGAGGTGCCCGTACCCGCGTCGGTACGGCTGGTGCTGCTGCGCATGACCGACGCCCTCGCGGCGGTCGTGGACGACCGGCTGCGACCGCCGCGCCAGGGGGACGCGGACGACGGACACGGCCTGGTCGTGGACGGCGCGGGCACCGACCGCTGGGCCTCCCTGCTGGCCACCGGCGACGCGGTGTTCGGCAGGCTCCCCTGGTGGCCCGCGGTGACCGGCACCGACGTACGCACCCCGCTGCTGGCGGCGCTCGTCCGGCCGTACGCGACGCGGGAGACGGGACCGGCTCCGGCCCGCCCGCAGAGCCGGCCGGACCACCTCGCCGACGCGGGGCTCACCATCCTGCGAGGCCCCGGCGGGATCTGGTGCCGCTGCGACGGCGGTCCGCACGGCTTCCTGTCCATCGCGGCGCATGCCCACGCGGACGCGCTGTCCGTGGAGGTCCGGCAGGACGGGGTCGACGTGCTCGCCGACCCGGGGACGTTCTGCTACCACGGGCAGCCCGCGTGGCGGCAGTACTTCCGCTCGACCCTCGCCCACAACACCCTGCGGCTCGACGGCGGTGACCAGTCCGTCTCCGGCGGCCCGTTCCTGTGGACCCGGCACGCCCGCAGTCGCGTCCTGGCCGCGGACACCTCGGGGGAGACCGCCCGCTGGTGCGCCGAGCACGACGGCTACGGGCGCTCCGCGCACCGCCGCCGGGTGGAGCTGACGGCCGCGCGGCGGGAGTTGCGCGTGGTCGACGAGGTGCGCGGTCCGCGCCGGGCGGTGCACCTGGCGTTCCACCTCGGCCCGGCGATCGCCGCGGATCTGGCGGGGGACCGGGCGGTGCTGACCTGGACGGCGGACGGTGAGGACCGCTCCGCGGTGCTCGATCTGCCGGGGCAACTGCGCTGGCGCGCGCACCGGGGCGAGACGGACCCGCCGCTGGGGTGGTACTCCGCCGGCTTCGGGCGCAAGGAACCCAGCACCACGCTGGTCGGCTCCGGCTCCGGCTCCGCCGACCGCAGCGCGCCGGCGCGGGAGTTCACCACCGTACTCACGTTCCGCGGCTAGGGAGGGAGGCGTGGTGATCACATGGCGGCCCCGGGTGTGGGCGGCGGCACCGCTGGCGCTGGTCCTGCTGGCGACCGGCTGCGAGGACGAGACGGACGCCCGCCGGGAGCCCGGCGCCGCGGCGCCCGCCCCGCTGGTGGCCCGGGTGTGCGGAGAGACCGCGTCCGGGCCGGCGAAGCCGCCGGCGGGCGCGGTGACGGTCGACCCCGCGGTGGTCGGTGACCTCGCCGCGAAGACCGGGAGCAGCCCGCCGGGCACGGTCTTCTGGCTGCGGGAGGGTACTCACAGGCTTGAGCCGGACCGCTACGCCCAGGTCGTCCCCAAGGAGGGGAACGCCTATCTCGGCGCCCCCGGCGCGGTGCTCGACGGCCGGAAGACCAACCAGTACGCGTTCGGCGGCACCGCCCGCGACGTCGCCATCCGCCACCTGACCGTGCAGCGCTTCGTCGCGCCCCACAACGAGGGCGTGGTCAACCACGACTCGGCCGACGGGTGGGTGATCGAGCACGCCACGATCCAGCACAACTCCGGCGCCGGGCTGATGGCCGGTGCCCGCCAGCGGGTCCGCGCCAGTTGCCTGCGCGACAACGGCCAGTACGGCATGAACGCGTACCAGGCCGGCGACTCCATCCGCGGCCTGGTGGTCGAGGGCAACGAGATCACGGGCAACAACACCGGCGACTGGGAGCGGCGCAGGCCGGGCTGCGGCTGCACCGGCGGGGTCAAGTTCTGGGCCGTGAACGGCGCCGACATACGCGGCAACTGGGTGCACGACAACCGAGGGGCCGGGCTGTGGGCGGACAACAACAACAACGACTTCCGCATCGAGGACAACGTGCTGGAGGCCAACGACGGCGCCGCGCTCATGTACGAGACCAGCTACAACGCGGTGATCCGGAACAACACGATCCGGCGGAACAACTGGGTCGAGGGCCGCAGGTCCGCCGACCGCGGCGACGACTTCCCGTACGCCACGATCTACGTGTCCGAGTCCGGCGGCGAACCGCGGATCCCGGCCCGTACGGACAAGATCGAGATCTACCGGAACGTGCTGGAGGACAACTGGTCCGGGATCACCCTGTGGGAGAACGCCGACCGGTTCTGCAACAGCCCGGCCAACACCTCGACCGGCGAGTGCACGCTGCTCGTCCCGGACACCGACCGCTGCGAACGGCCGGGCATCGCCACCCCACCCCTCTACGACGACTGCCGCTGGAAGACCCAGCGGGTGGACATCCACCACAACCGCTTCGTCCTGGACACGTCCGTCGTCATGTGCACCGTGGAGTGCGGGCGCATGGCGGTGCTGGCCAACTACGGCACGTACCCCGACTGGTCGCCGTACAAGGGCGAGCGGGTCGCCGAGGCGATCACCGGGAAACAGCGCAACCGCTGGCACGACAACACCTACCGCGGACCGTGGAGCTTCGTCGTCCACGACCCGAGCCGGGCGCTCGACGTCACGCAGTGGCAGGGCATGCCGTACCGGCAGGACGAGGGCAGCAGCTTCGCGCCGCGGGCCGGTGGCCCGAGGTGAGCGGGAACCCGGCACGCGGGGTGCTGCCGGCCGGCCCGGACGCGGCGGACACGCGGCCCGGCGCCGCACCGCGCCCCGCCGGCACGCCGAAGACCGTGGGGATCGTCTGGGGGCTGCTGGGCCTCAACACGCTCGGCTCCGCAGGGGCGGAGACCATCGTCCCGCTGCCCCGCTCCCTCATCCAGATGGTCACCATGGGCGCGCTGGCCGCCGCGTTCGCGCTGGCGCTCGCCGTCAACCTCCGGCTGCGCATCCGGCCCAGCGCCTTCGTGTTCCTGCTCACCCTGCTGCTGGTGCCGAGCGTGCTCGCCAGCGTGGACCTGGAGTCCGGGTTCGGTGCCCTGTTCCGCTGCGCCCGGCTGGCCCTGTTCGTCGGCACGCTGTGGCTGCTCACCCGCTGGTGGGACGGCGGCCTCACGTTCGTCCGGAGCCACATCCGGATGTACTGGGCCGTGCTCGGCTCGGTGGCCGCGGGGCTGGCGATCTCGCCGGGGACGGCCATGCCCGAACTCTACGGCGGGCGGCTGGTCGGCGCGTTGTGGCCGCTCACGCCGCCGCAGATCGGCCAGTACGCCGCGGTGATCACCGGGCTCACCGTGCTGCTCCTGCTGGGCCGCAGGACCACCGGCGCGAGCGCCGCCGCGGTCATCGTGCCCGCGCTCGTCCTGCTCGCGCTGAGCCATACACGGACGGCGACGGCCGGCCTCATCGTCGGGCTGGCACTGGCGATCGGCTCGCTCATCCTGACCAGCGCCGCCGCCCGCCGGTTCTTCGCCTGGGCGGTGCTGTGCGCCGCCGTGGCCGCGGTGTGGTTCGCCCCCGCGCTGCGGGCGTGGTTCCTGCGCGGCCAGAGCCAGGAGAACTTCTCCAGCCTCACCGGCCGGGCCAAGGTCTGGGACGCCCTGCTGGCCGCGGACCGGACGACTGCGGAGCGACTGTTCGGCACGGGCCTGGGTGACAAGTCGTACGACGGGCTGCCGATCGACAACAGTTGGCTGGCCGTCTACCACGAACAAGGGCTGACCGGCGCAGCGATCGTCGCGGCGCTCGTCCTCGTGCTGGGCGGCGTCGCGCTGCTGCGGCCGCCGTCGCTGCCGAGGGCCTGCGCGATCTTCCTCATCACCTACTGCGCGATCTCGTCGTACACCGAGGCCGGACTCGGCGACGCCTCGCCGTACCTGCTGCACCTGGCCGTGGCCGCCTCGCTGCTGGCGGCACCCGCCGCGGCGGTGCCCCCCGCGGCGCCGGGGGCGCTCCGACGACGTGTCCCGCGCCGGGCCCGGGGATCGGAGGTGACCTGACATGCACGTCTTCGTCGTGCACAACCGCTACGTCTCGGCGCAGCCGAGCGGGGAGAACAGGGTCGTCGACCAGGAGGTGGGGCTGCTGCGCGCGGCCGGCCACCGGGTCGAGGTGTTCGAGCGGCGCAGCGACGACATCGCCGCCAGGTCCCTGCTGGGCAAGGCCGCGGTACCGCTGCTGGTGCCGTGGAACCCCGCGGTCCGCGCGGAGCTGGCCGCCCGGCTGCGTACGGCGCGGCCGGACGTGGTCCACGTCCACAACGTCTTCCCGCTGCTGTCGCCCGCGGTGCTGGCCGCCTGCGCCGACGCCGGCGTGCCCGCCGTCGCCACGCTGCACAACTACACCCAGATCTGCCCGCCCGGCACGCTGCGGCGGGACGGCCGGCTGTGCACCGACTGCGTCGGGTCCGCGCCGCTGCCCGCCGTCCGGCACGGCTGCTACCGCGACTCCCGGCTGGCGACGGTGCCGCTCGCGGTCAGCCTGTCGGTCAACCGGCGGCGGTGGTGGTCCGGCGTGGCGCGGTTCTTCTGCATCTCCGCGGCGCAGCGCGACGTTCTGGTGCGCTCCGGCATGCCGCCCGAACGGCTGGCGGTGAAGCACAACTTCGTGCCCGACCCGGGCGCCTGCCGCGCCGCGGTCGGCGAGCACCTGCTCTTCCTCGGCCGGCTCGCCGAGGCCAAGGGCGTACGGCTGCTCATGGCCGCGTGGGACGAGATCGCCGCGAGCGGCGGCGTGGGCGTGCCGCTCGTGCTCGCCGGCGCAGGGCCGCTGGAGCGCGAGGTGAGCGCCTGGGCGGCGGGCCGGGAGGACGTGCGGTTCGTCGGGCTGTACGACGCGGAGGAGTGCCGCGGGGCCGTCGTCCGGGCGGTCGCCGTGGTGGCCCCCTCGATGGCCCTGGAGACGTTCGGGCTCGTGGTCGTGGAGGCGATGGCGGCCGGGGTCCCGGCGGTCGCCGCCGGCCACGCCGCGTTCACCGAACTCGTCGAGGACGGGGTGACCGGCCTGCTGCACCGGCCGGGCGACCCCGGCTCACTCGCGTCCTGTCTGCGCCGGATCACCGCCGACCCGGCCCGCGGCCGGGAGATGGGCCGGGCGGCCCGGCACCGCTACGAGCAGAAGTTCAGCCCGGACGTCGGGCTGGCACGCCTGGTTGAGGAGTACGGCACCGCGATCGCGGGCCGGCCGGCACCGCCTCGCGGCGGGGAGACCCGCCGGGGCAGGGGGGATGGGGACAGCAGATGACACGATGCCGACTCTGCGGCTCGGAAGCGATGGAGAGCGTCGTCGACCTCGGGGCGACACCACCGTGCGAGAGCTTCCTCGCCGCGGACCGACTCGACCGGCCGGAGCCGGCGTACCCGCTGCACCTGCGGGTCTGCACCGACTGCTGGCTGGCACAGATCCCGCCGCTGATCACGCCGGAGGAGACGTTCGAGGAGTACGCGTACTTCTCCTCGTACTCGACCTCCTGGGTGGAGCACGCGCGGACGTTCGTCGCCGACGCCGTCCGGCGGCTCGGTCTCGGCTCCGGGGGCGGCGACGCCTTCGTGGTCGAGGTCGCGAGCAACGACGGGTACCTGCTCAGGCATGTGGTGGACCGCGGGATCCGCTGCCTCGGCATCGAGCCGTCGGTGAACGTCGGCGCCGCGGCACGGGACGCCGGTGTGCCCACGCTCACCGCGTTCCTCGACCCCGGAACCGGCGAGGCGGTCCGCGCCGAGCACGGCCCGGCGGACCTCGTCGTGGCCAACAACGTGTACGCGCACGTCCCCGACGTCGTCGGGTTCACCCGGGGGCTGCGCGCCCTGGTCGCCGACGACGGCTGGGTCACCATCGAGGTGCAGCACCTGCTGACCCTCATCGAGCAGAACCAGTACGACACGATCTACCACGAGCACTTCCAGTACTACACGGTCGCGTCCGCGACGCGGGCGCTGGCGAGCGGCGGACTCACCCTCGTGGACGTCGAGTTGCTCCCCACCCACGGCGGCTCCCTGCGGCTGTGGGCCCGGCCGGCCGAGGCGGCCGGCGAGCCGACCGGGCGGGTGGCCGACGTGCTGGCCCGGGAGAAGGCCGCCGGGCTGGAGGAGCTGTCCGGTTACGCCGACTTCTCCGCCCGGGTGGCGAAGGTGCGCCGGGACCTCCTGCGGTTCCTCATCGACGCGGCCGAGCGCGGCGAGACGGTGGTCGGCTACGGCGCCCCCGGCAAGGGCAACACGCTGCTCAACCACTGCGGCATCAGGCCCGACCTGCTCCCGTACACCGTCGACCGCAACCCCTACAAACACGGCAGGTTCACCCCGGGCACCCGCATCCCGGTCCTGCCGCCCGAGCGGATCGCCGCCGACAGGCCGGACTACGTGCTCGTCCTCCCCTGGAACCTGCGGGCGGAGCTGGTCGGGCAATTGTCCTTCGTGCACGCCTGGGGCGGCCGGCTGGTCTTCCCCATCCCCGAACTGAGCGTTGTCGAGGTCGAGTCATGAAGGTCGTACTGTTCTGCGGCGGCTACGGGCTGCGGATGCGCAGCGGCGCCTCCGACGACGTGCCCAAGCCGATGGCCATGGTCGGCCCGCGCCCGCTGCTCTGGCACGTGATGCGCTACTACGCGCACTACGGGCACACGGAGTTCATCCTGTGCCTCGGGTACGGGGCGCACCACATCAAGGACTACTTCCTGCACTACGAGGAGACCACGTCCAACGACTTCGTGCTGCGCAACGGGCGGACCGAGCTGCTGTCCACCGACATCGCCTCCTGGACGATCACGTTCGCGCAGACCGGCATCGAGTCCCCCATCGGGGAGCGGCTGCGCCGGGTGCGGCACCACCTGGACGGCGACGAGATGTTCCTCGCCAACTACGCCGACGTGCTCACCGACGCCCCGCTGCCGGAGATGATCGACCGGTTCGCGCGGCGCGACGCCGGTGCGTCGATGCTGGTGGTGCCGCCCCAGTCCTCGTTCCACTGCGTGGACCTGGGCGAGGACGGCCTGGTGGGGGGCATCACCGCGGTGAGCGAACTGCCGCTGTGGGAGAACGGCGGCTACTTCGTGCTCCGCCAGGAGGTCTTCGACCACATCCCGGAGAACGGGGACCTGGTCGCCGACGGCTGCGCCCGGCTGGCCAAGCGCGGGCGGCTGGTGGCGCACCGGCACCGCGGTTTCTGGAAGCCCACCGACACCGTGAAGGAGCGCGCCGCGCTCGACGCCGCGTACGCGCGGGGCGAGCGCTCGTGGGCCGTGTGGGAACGGGACGGCGTGCAGGCCGCCGCCGGCGGCGGAGCGGGGACCGCGTGATCCGGCTCGGGGCCGGGGCCCCCGACCGGATCGTCGCCGTCGGCGCGCACTGCGACGACATCGCCATCGGCGCCGGGGGCACGCTGCTGACGATGTGTCAGGCACGGCCGGGCATCCGCGTCGACGCCCTGGTGCTCTCCGGTGGTGGCGGCGAGCGGGAGCAGGAGGAGCGGGCCGCGCTCGCCGCCTTCTGCCCGGGCGCCGACCTGCGGCCGACCGTGGCCAAGCTGCCGGACGGCCGGCTGCCCGCGCACTGGGCGGAGGCCAAGGCCGCGGTCGAGGAACTGCGCGGGCAGACCGAGCCGCAGGTGGTGCTCGCGCCGCGCACCGACGACGCACACCAGGACCACCGCACCCTGGCGCGCCTGGTCACCACCGCGTTCCGCGACCACCTCGTGCTCGGCTACGAGATCGTCAAGTGGGACGGCGATCTCGGCCGCCCGGTCGCGTACCAGCCGCTGGCGCCCGGGACCGCGGAGGAAAAGGTGCGGCTGCTGCAGGAGCACTACCCCTCGCAGCGGCACCGGCCCTGGTACGACCCGGAAGCCTTCCTCGGCCTGGCGCGGATCCGCGGCATCGAATGCCACGCGCGCTACGCCGAGGCGTTCGCCGTCACCAAACTCACTCTCAACCTGGGGGGTTGAACCGTGCGCGTACTGCTGACCGGACACCAGGGCTATCTGGGCACCGTGATGGCCCCGGTACTCGGCGACGCCGGGCACGAGGTCGTCGGTCTCGACGCCGGCCTGTTCGCCGACTGCGTGCTGGGCCCGCCGCCCGCCGACCCGCCGGGGCACCGGGTGGACCTGCGCGACGTCACGGCCGAGCACGTGGCCGGGGTGGACGCCGTGATCCACCTGGCCGCGCTCTCCAACGACCCGCTGGGATCGCTGGCGCCGGAGCTCACCTACGACATCAACCACCACGCCTCCGTCCGGCTCGCCCGGCTGGCCCGCGAGGCCGGGGTACGGCGCTTCCTGTACGCCTCGACCTGCTCGGTCTACGGCGCCGCCGGCGGCGGCGGACTGGTCGCCGAGGAGGCGCCGCTGCGCCCGGTGACCCCGTACGCCGAGTCCAAGGTGCGGGTGGAGGACGACCTGCACGCCCTGGCCGACGACGACTTCAGCCCGGTGTACATGCGCAACGCCACCGCCTTCGGCTTCTCGCCCCGGCTGCGCGCCGACATCGTGCTGAACAACCTCGTGGGGCACGCGCTGCTGTCCGGCGAGGTGCTGGTGCTCTCCGACGGCACCCCGTGGCGCCCGCTGGTGCACGCCGCCGACATCGCGCGGGCCTTCGCCGCCGCGCTGACCGCACCGCGGGAAGCCGTCCACGACCGGGCGTTCAACATCGGCAGCGAGATCAACAACGTCACGGTCGCCGAGATCGCCGAGCGGGTCGCCGCCGCGGTGGGCGGCTCGAAGGTGGTGATCACCGGCGACACCGGGGCCGATCCGCGCTCGTACCGGGTGGACTTCTCCGCCTTCCGCGCCGCGATACCCGGCTTCGACTGCGCGTGGACGGTCGAGCAGGGCGCGCGCGAACTCGCCGACGCCTACCGGAAGCACGGCCTGACCCGGGAGGACTTCGAGCAGCGCTTCACCAGGCTGGCCGTGCTGCGCGCCGCGTCCGCGGCGGGCACCGTCGACGACACGCTGCGGTCGCGCCGGTGACCGCGGCGGGCGAGCGGATGTACGCGCTGGTGGAGCGGCTGTATCCGCTGTGCCGGTCCATCACGGGCGACGGTGTGCGCGCCACCTTGGAGATCGTCGGCGAGTACGTCCCGCTCCAGGTGCACGAGGTGCCGACCGGCACCCGGGTGCTCGACTGGACGGTGCCGCAGGAGTGGAACATCAAGGACGCGTACGTCGCCGACCCCGCCGGCCGCCGGGTGGTCGACTTCGCCGCGTCCAACCTGCACGTGCTCGGCTACAGCGTCCCGGTGTCGGCGACCATGCCGCTGGCCGAGCTGCGCGAGCATCTGCACACACTGCCGGACCGGCCGTCCTGGGTGCCGTACCGCACCAGCTACTACCTGCCGGAGTGGGGCTTCTGCCTCGCCCAGGAGACCCTGGACGCGCTGCCGGACGGCGACTACGAGGTACGCATCGACTCCACGCTCGCCGACGGCCACCTCACCTACGCCGAGCACGTGGTCCCGGGACGGGTCGCCGACGAGGTGATCGTCTCCTGCCACGTCTGCCACCCGTCGCTGGCCAACGACAACCTGGCCGGCATCGCGGTGGCGACGTTCCTGGCCCGGGCGCTGGCGGCGGAGACGCCGTACTACACCTACCGGTTCCTCTTCGCGCCCGGCACCATCGGGGCGATCACCTGGCTGGCCCGCAACGCCGAGCGCATCGACCGGGTCAAGCACGGCCTCGTGCTGGCCTGCGCCGGCGACCCGGGCCCGCTGACGTACAAGCAGAGCAGACGCGGCGACGCGGAGATCGACCGGGTGATGCGGCACGTGCTGGCCGCCTCCGCACGCCCGCACCGGGTCACCGAGTTCACCCCGTACGGCTACGACGAGCGGCAGTTCTGCTCGCCCGGGTTCGACCTCGGGGTGGGCTCGCTCACCCGGACCCCCTACGCCGGCTACCCCGAGTACCACACCTCGGCGGACGACCTGGACCTCGTCTCGCCGGCGGCGATGGCGGACACGCTCGCCGTCTGCCGCGAGGCGTTCGCCGTGCTGGACCGCAACCGGCGCTACGTCAACCTCAGCCCCTACGGCGAGCCGCAGTTGGGCCGGCGCGGGCTGTACGACCCGCTCGGCGGCCGCAGCGACGCCCGGCAGACCCAGATGGCCATGCTCTGGGTGCTCAGCCTCTCCGACGGTGAGCACAGTCTGCTCGACGTCGCCGAGCGGGCCGGCTTGCCGTTCGACGCGGTCGCCGCCGCGGCCCGTGCCCTGGAGGGCGCGGAGCTGGTCAAGGCGTGACCGCGATGACCACCGGGGACGACAGGACGCAGGCACAGGCGCAGGCACCGCCACAGGCACAGGCGCGGGCACCGGCGGGCCGCGGCCGGCGGGCCCGCCCGGACGCCGGGCGGGCCGTGGCCGGCCGGCTGTCCTGGGGACTGGCCGACCAGGCCGCCTCCAGCGCGTCCAACTTCCTGGTGGGCATGTACGTGGCGCGCTCGCTCGGGACGGCCGCCTTCGGGGTGTTCACCCTGGCGTGGGTGACGTACGGCCTGGTGCTCGGCATCTCCCGCGGGCTGGCCACCGACCCCCTCGTGGTGCGCTTCAGCGGCGCGCCGGACGCGGCCTGGCGCGAGGCGACGGCCCGGGTGACCGGGACCGCGCTCTGCGTCGGCGCCGCCCTCGGCGCGGCGTGCGTGGCGGCCGGGCTGGGCGCGGGGCTCCACGATGCCGGCGGCCGGGTGGGGACCGCCTTCGTCTGCCTGGGCGTCGTCCTGCCCGGGCTGCTGCTCCAGGACGCCTGGCGGTTCGCGTTCTTCGCCGCGGGCGCCGGACGGAAGGCGTTCGTCAACGACGTCGTCTGGGGCCTCGCGTGCGTCCCGGCCCTGGTGCTGGCGGCCCGCGCGGGCAGCGTGGCCGGTTTCGTGCTCGCCTGGGGCGGGTCGGCCGCGGTGGCCGCGGCGTACGGCTGCCTCCAGACCGGCATCCTGCCCCGGCCGGCCGGAGCGCGCGCGTGGCTGCGCGCGCACCGCGACCTCGGCTACCGGTACCTGGTCGAGAACGCCGGCGTCAGCGGCGCGTCCCAACTGCGGACGTACGGTCTCGGCGCGATCGTCGGCGTCGGCGCGGTAGGCGTGGTCCGGGGCGCGGAGCTGCTGCTCGGCCCGTTCCTCGCGGTGCTGATGGGCCTGTCGCTCGTCACCGTCCCGGAGGCGGCGCGGGTGCTGCGGCAGGCCCCGCACCGGCTGGCCGGGTTCTGCTTCCGGCTCGGCGCCGGGCAGGCCGCCGCGGCGCTGCTCTGGGGCGCGGCACTGCTGCTGGTCCCCGACCGTCTCGGCGAACACGTCCTCGGCATGGTCTGGTACCCGGCCGCGGAGCTGATCGTCCCGGCCACCTTCGGCGTCGCGGGCGCGGGCCTCGGCGCCGGCGCCGCGGCTGGGCTGCGCGCGCTCGCCGCGGCCCGGCGCAGCCTGCGCTGCCAGATGTTCGCCTCCGCCTGCTACGTCGGCGGCGGCCTCGGCGGCGCCGCCGCGGCCGGCGCGGTCGGCTCGGCCTGGGGCGTCGCCGCCGCCACCGTGAGCGGCTCGGCCGTGTGGTGGCTGCACCTCCGCTCCGCGCTGCGCGAACGCGGGCGCACCCCGATCCCCGAAGTGAGGACGCCATGACCGCCCGACCCCGGCTCAGCATCGGCCTGCCCGTCTTCAACGGCGAGGAGTACCTCGCCGAGGCGCTCGAGGCCCTGCTCGGCCAGACCTACGAGGACTACGAACTGGTCATCTCCGACAACGCCTCGACCGACGGGACCCGGGACATCTGCCGCCGGTACGCGGCGCGGGACTCGCGCATCCGCTACGTCCGGCTGCCCCGGAACATCGGCGCCGCGCCCAACCACAACCACGTGTTCACCGAGTGCCGCGGCGAGCTGTTCAAGTGGGCCTCGCACGACGACCTCTACGCCCGGGACCTGCTGCGGCGCTGCGTGGAGGCGCTGGACGAGCGGCCCGAGGTGATCCTCGCGCACGCCGACCAGGCCGTCGTCGACGGCGCCGGCCGGGTGAAGGTCCCGTACGCGTACACGCTCGCGACCGGCTCGCCGCACCCGCCGGAGCGCTTCCGCAGCATGCTCTTCGAGCCCGGCGGCGACGACTTCTACGGCGTGATGCGCGCGGACGTGCTGCGCCGCGTGAAGCCGCACGACAGCTACCACCACGCGGACCGCACGTTCGTCGCCGAGATCGGCCTGCACGGGCCCTTCCACCAGGTGCCGGAGCTGCTGTACTTCCGCCGCGACCACCCCACCCGCGCCGAGCGGGCGAACCCGTCCAAGCGCGCCCGGTGCGTCAACCTGGACCCGCGCCGGGCAGGCCGACTGCACCCGACGCCCCGGCTGCTCGCCGAGTACGTCTGGGGCTTCGTCGCGGCGATCCGGCGGGCGCCGCTGTCCCCGGCCGACCGCCGCGCCTGCTACCGGCACCTGGCCGCATGGCTGGCCAGCCGGGCGCGGCCGGGCGCCGGCGAGCGGGTCGAGGACCGCGCCCCGGTCGACCCGGACCGGTTCGCCGTCTCCGTCGACGCGCTCGTCGCCGGCCGTGCGGGCCGGAACGGGGACAGGCCGTGACCTCCGCGCCCGGAACCCCGGTGCGCGTCGGGGTGTTCGGCCTGCTCGGCTCCGGCAACCTCGGCAACGACGGGTCGCTGGAGGCCGTGCTCGGCTACCTCCGCGCCGCACACCCGAAAGCCGTCGTGGACGCGCTGTGCGGCGGCCCCGAGGTCGTCGCGAGCCGGTACGGGATCCCCGCCACGCGACTGCACTGGTACCGCGGCGAGTACCGGACGGCCTCGCGCGCTGGCGCGATCGCGGCGAAGGGTCTCGGCAAACTCGTCGACGCCGTCCGCACCGCCGCCTGGGTGCGCCGGCACGACCTGGTGATCGTGCCGGGCATGGGCGTCCTGGAGGCCACCCTGCCGCTGCGGCCGTGGGGCTTCCCGTACTCGCTGTTCCTGCTCTGCACCGCCGGCCGGCTGTGCGGCACCCGGGTCGCGCTGGTCGGCGTCGGCGCCGCCGCGATCCGCGACCGGCCGACCCGGGCGCTGGTGCGCTGGTCGGCGAAGCTGGCCGCGTACCGCTCGTACCGGGACGAGATGTCCCGCGACGCGATGCGCTCGATGGGCGTGGACACCGCGCACGACGAGGTCTACCCGGACCTCGCCTTCGCCCTGCCCGCGCCGCGGGCGGCCCCGGGCCCGCAGGGCCCGGTCTGCGTCGGCGTCATGGACTACCACGGCGGCAACGACGACCGCGCCCGGGCCGGGGAGATCCACCGGCGCTACGTCGAGGGGACCACCCGCTTCGTCCGCGCGCTGGTCGAGGACGGCAGGCCGGTCCGGCTGCTCATCGGAGACGAGACGGACACGGCGGTGGTCGGTGCGGTGCTGGACGCGGTGGACTCGCCGCTGGTCACCGCCGCCGAGGCGGACGCGCTCGCCGACCTGATGAAGGAGATGGCGGCCGCCGACAGCGTGGTGGCGACCCGGTACCACAACCTGGTCTGCGCGCTGAGGGTCGGCGTGCCCACGCTCGCCCTCGGCTACGCCGAGAAGAGCGTCGCGCTCATGGACCTGATGGGCCTCGGCGCGTACTGCCATCCGGCCCGCGAGGTCGACGCCGACCGCCTGCTCGCGCAGTTCCGGGAGCTGGAGCGGCGATCGGCCGAGGTGCGGCGGACCCTCGTCGAGCGGAACCGCGCCGTCACCGAGCAACTCGACCAGCAGTTCACCGCCTTGACCGCGGCCCTGTTCCGGGAGGCCCCATGAAAGCGAGCGAAGTGCCGGCGATCACCGGCGCGTTCCTCTTCGAGCCGACGCCCTACGCCGACGAGCGCGGCTTCTTCTGCCGCACCTTCGACGCCGACACCATCCGCTCGGTGGGCCTCGACCCGGACGCCTTCGTCCAGGACAGCGTGTCCCGGTCCGCCCGCGGCGTGGTGCGCGGCCTGCACCTGCGCGCCGGCGCCGGCGAAGCCAAGCTGGTGCGGTGCTCGTACGGGAGGATCTTCGACGTCGTCGTGGACCTGCGGCCCGACTCGCCGACCTACCTGGGCCGGGCCTTCTTCGAGCTGTCCGACGAGACGCAGGCCACGCTGTACGTCCCGGCGGGCTGCGCGCACGGCTTCCAGGCGCTGACCGGGACCGCCGACACCTCGTACCGGATCGACCGGCCGCACGACCCGGCCGAGGACGTGACGATCGCCTTCGACGACCCGGAGCTGGCCATCGCCTGGCCCCTGCCGGTCACCTCGATGTCCCGGCGGGACCGGGCCGCGCCGGGCCTCGCCGAGGTCCTCAAGGCAAGGGAGGGGTGACGCCGGAGTGGACACCGAAGAGTTCTCCCTGCCCCGGTCGCGCGAGGTGAACGAACGCCTGCACGCCCTGATCCCCGGGGGCGCGCACACCTACGCCAAGGGCGACGACCAGTACCCCGAGCACCTCGCGCCGGTCATCAGCCACGGCCGCGGCGCCCACGTGTGGGACGTCGACGGCAACCGCTACGTCGAGTACGGCTCCGGCCTGCGGTCGGTCAGCCTCGGCCACGCCCACCCGCGGGTGCTCGAAGCGGTGCGCCGGGAAATCGGCCGCGGCGGGAACTTCGTCCGCCCGTCCGTCGTGGAGGCCGAGGCGGCGGAACGCTTCCTCGCCACGGTGCCGACCGCGGAGATGGTGAAGTTCGCGAAGAACGGCTCCGACGCCACCACCGCCGCGGTGCGCCTCGCCCGCGCCGTCACGGGCCGCCCGCGGGTGGCCGTCTGCGGCGACCACCCGTTCTTCTCGGTCGACGACTGGTTCATCGGCACCACGCCGATGTCCGCCGGCATCCCCGCGGCCGCCACCGGCCTCACCGTGGCGTTCCCGTACGGGGACCTGGCCGCCACCGAGGCACTGCTCGCCCGGTACGAGGACGAGGTGGCCTGCCTGATCCTCGAACCCGCCACCCACACCGAGCCGCCGCCGGGATACCTCGCGGGACTGCGCCGACTGGCCGACCGGCACGGCTGCGTGCTCGTCTTCGACGAGATGATCACCGGCTTCCGCTGGTCCGAGGCGGGCGCCCAGGGCCTGTACGGCGTCGTGCCCGACCTCTCCACCTTCGGCAAGGCGCTGGGTAACGGGTTCGCCGTCGCCGCGCTGGCCGGGCGCCGCGAGCTGATGGAGCGCGGCGGGCTGCGGCACCCGGGCGACCGGGTGTTCCTGCTGTCCACGACGCACGGTGCCGAGACGCACGCGCTGGCCGCCGCGGCGGCCGTGCAGACCACCTACGTAGAGGAGGGCGTCACGGCGCGCCTGCACGACCTCGGCGAGCGGCTGGCCGCCGGTGTCCGCGACGCCGCGGCCGGCATGGGCGTCGGCGACCACGTCGTCCTCCGGGGCCGGGCCAGCAACCTGGTCTTCGCCACCCTCGACGAGCACGGGCGGCCGTCGCAGCGGTACCGCACCCTCTTCCTGCGCCGGCTGCTGGCGGGCGGGGTGCTGGCCCCGTCGTTCGTGGTGAGCAGCGCGCTCGGCGACGCCGACATCGACCGCACCGTCGAGGTGGTGGCCGAGGCGTGTGCGACGTACCGGAAGGCGCTGGACGCCGCCGATCCCACGCCCTGGATGGGCGGGCGGCCGGTGCGGCCGGTGTTCCGCCGCCGTTCGTGACGTGGCGTCAGCGGCGGCGGCGCCGGCCGGCGTCGGCCCCCCGGTCGATCAGCCACGCGGTCGCCGGGATCACCGCCGCCGCGGTGCACCAGCCGCCGACGACGTCCGTCGGATGGTGCGCGCCCAGGGCGACCTGCGCCCAGCCCATGGCGGCGCCCGCGACCAGCGCCGCGCCGAGCACGACCGCCGCGCAGGCCGTCCTGCCCACGCCGGGCCGGCCGGTCGCGAGCATCGCCAGCACGAGGGCGCACGCGGTGACGAAGGCGGTGTGCCCACTGGGGTAGGACAGGTTGTCGCCGTGGATGGTGCGTCCCACCAGGGGCTTGAGCAGCGTCGTCGCCGCCACCGCCGCACCGGTGCCGGCAACGAAGAGCACCGCCGCGCGCGGCCGGCGCAACGCCAGACAGCCCGTCACCGCGCCCACCACCAGCGCCGCCGCTCCGGCCGGCTCGCCCCAGAAGTCCACGGCAAGGGCGACGTCCCGCCACGGCCCCGCCCCTGCCTCCGCCGGCCCGAGCCAAAGGTCCACCGCGCCGTCCCCGCCGTCGCCGGCGACCAGGATCCCGAGCACCGCGACCACGAGCGTCGCGAGGACCGCGACCGGCCCCAGCCACGCGCGCAACGACGGGTGCAGCAGCACCCCGGGCCCCGGCCGCCCCCGTGCCGTCCGGCCCGTGCGTAACCGCAAGATCGTGGCCCCCCTGCGCCCGGTGTCCCCGCCGCCTCCGGTGACCGACCATAACGCCGCCCGTGCCGGCCCCACGCGCCCGTGGCCGGGCTCGGCCGGATTTCGACCGCCGTCCTCGGCGGCGTGTCAGGGCGAGCCGGAGGCCGGTGGGGAGTGCCGGGGGGTACGGTCCGAGCGTAGCGACGCAGATGCTCCCGCCCGGCAGGGCGGCCGACCCATACCGCGCGGATACCCCACATGCTCGTTCTCGCCGTAGCCTTCGCGGTCCTCGGTGCCGCCAGCAACGCCGCCGGCACCGCGTTCCAGCGCAAGGCCGCGGCCACCGTGCCGCAAGGCGGCGGTCTGCGGCTGCTCGTGGCACTGGCGCGCAAGCCCGCCTGGCTGATCGGCATCGCGGGGGTCACCGGGGCGGCCGTCAGCCAGGCGGTGGCCCTGGCCAACGGGCCGCTCTCTCTGGTGCAGCCGCTGTTCATCCTGGAACTGCCCTTCGCCCTGCTGTTCGGCACGTTTCTGCTGCACCGCCGCCTGCCGGAGGAGGGCTGGTGGGCCGTGGCCGCCGTGGTCGCCGGACTCGCGGTGGCGCTCGGAGCCGCCGCCCCGTCCGGGGAACGGGACCTGGCGCCGATGACCCGGTGGGTTCCCGTGCTGCTCGCCTGCCTGGGCGCGATGGCCGCCGCGGTCGCCCTCAGCGTCCGCGGCACTTCCGGCCTGCTGCGCGCCGTCGTCCTGGGCGCGGCGGCGGCCGTGGGCAACGCGCTGACCGCGGCCCTGCTCAAGACCGCCACCTCCGTCCTGATCGACGACGGCCTGCTCGCCTTCCTGACGACCTGGCAGACGTACGGCTTCGCGCTCTGCGGCATCGCCGCCGTCCTGCTGCTGGAGAACGCCCTGCAGGCCGGCTCCCTGGCCGCCTCCCAGCCGGCGCTCACCATCGGCGACGCCACCGTGAGCCTCGTCCTCGGGATGTTCCTCTTCGGCGAGAGCATCCGCCTCGGCTGGTGGCTGCTCCCCGGCTGCGCCGGCGTCGCCGTCGTCGTGATCGGCGTCCTGGCCCTGGTCCGGACCGTCCCCCACGTCCGGGACCTGGCCGGCTGACCGCCGCATGAGAGTTTTCTGTGAATCGCATTTTCGGCCACGGCCGGCCGGTCCGCGCTTCTAGGCTGATGCCTTTCGATCAACACCCGTCGATCCGAAGGGGCGTGCGCGTTGGGCGATCTGGTGATCCGAGGCACCGTCATGGAGGACCTCAGAAAGACATTCAGCACGATCACCCGCCGGATGGAGAACGTCCGGAAGGTGATCGGCGGCGCCGACGGCGACGCCGTGGGGGCCGGGAAACTGATCGACGAGGTGCACGACTTCGCCGACGAGTGGAAGTACGGCATCACCCAGATCGGCGAGACGACCGCCGCCACCGTGGACATGATCGACGAGATCGCCACGAAGTTCGACGAGCTCGACAAGGACCTCATGGAGACCCTGACCAAAGCAGAGGCCGGCTGACCGTGGCACCCTCCGACCCCGCCCGCAGCTTCCCCACCCTCGGCTTCGACCCCACCCCCGGCGACGTCCACCGCACCAGGAGTCTCGCCAAGCGGATCGGGGGCGTGGCCGGCGAGTTGCGCGACACCGTCGCCGACCTGGAGCGAATATCGTGCGGCGCCTGGAAGGGGAAGGCGGCTGTCGCCTTCTCCGACTACGTGTCGGACGACGTCACGCCCAAGCTGCGCCAGGCCCGGGACTCCTTCGAGAAGGCGTCGCACGCGCTGAGCCGCTGGTCGCAGCAGTTGGAGAACTTCCAGGAAGAGGCCGCGGACCTCGAACGCGAGGCCAAGCGGCGGCAGCAGGAGGCCGAGGACGCCAGACTGGCGCTGCGGGGTGCCACCGGCGCCGTGGAGGACAGCGAGGGCGACCGCGAGCAGGAGCGCGCCGAGAAGGACAAGGAGCGCAAGGAAGAGGCCGCCGAGGGCGCCGACGACGCGCTGCAGCGCGTCATCGACCGAGCGGAGGAACTCCGTGACCGCTACCACGCCGCCGCCGAACGGATCACCGACGACCTCGACGGCGCCAGCGACATGGCGCCCAACGAGCCGGGTCTCTTCGACAAGATCACGGGCGGGATCGCCGACGCCTTCGGCGACGCCGTCGACTGGGTCCAGGACCACGCCGACTTCATCAAGGCCATCGGCGACCTGCTGAGCACCCTCAGCGGCATCCTCGGCGTCCTGGCCATCCTCACCGCGCCGTTCGAGCCCATCGGCGCCATCTTCGCCGTCGCCGCCATGGTGACCAGCGCGCTCGCGCTGGTCACCCACCTCACCGCCATGGCCGCGGGCGCCGATGTCAGTTGGCTGGACATCGGCATCGACGCGCTGGGCATCATCCCCGGTGTGAAGGGCGTGATCGGCGGCGCCCAGCTCGCGAAGGGCACCAACGCGGTGGCGCGCGCGGCGAAGCTGGGCAGCGCGTACCGGGGGGTCACGGGGATGGGGAAGACGTTCGTCCTCTTCGGCCCGCTGAAGTCCTTCCCGCTCATCAAGGGCGGCAGCCGGATGATGCTGGCGGCGGAGAGCGCGTACCAGAACGTCCGCATGGGCCAGTGGCTGGGTACCCAGGGGATCAACCTCCTCGCCAAGCCGCTGATCAAGGCGGACGAGCTGATCGCCCCGATGTCGAACCTCGGCCGCGGCCTCGACGCGGGCATCAAGGGCGCGCTCACCGGCTACAAGATCCACGGGCTGGCGGAGCGCGACTTCGGCTTCGGCGACGCCTTCACCAACGCGGCCACGGCGAGGTGAGCGAGGTGAGCGACGTGACCGGCCTCGACGAGACCGCGGACGCGGCGAGCGGGGCAACGGCGGAAGTCCTGCCGCCCCCCATCGGCTTCCACGTCCCGGAGGGCATGCACGCCGTCTCCCTCACCCTCGACCCCGCCGAGCGCGCCGAGGCGGCAGCGGAACTCGTACGGGACATCTACCCCAAGGGCGACGAACAGCTCTGGCAGGCGATGGGCGCCATCTACGTCCCCGTACTGGAGGCGATGGCGGGCAACGGCGTCTGCTTCACCGGGATCGGCATCTACGACGACCAGGAGGGCGGCGTCGCGCACTGCTCGCTCACCGTCGCCGCGATGGAGTCGGACCACACCAGCGCCGAGGCGGCGGCGCTGGGCCTGCGCGAGGTCTTCGGGCGGCGGCCCAAGCACGACGTGCGCTGGCTCGACCTGCCCTGCGGCCCGGCCGTCGCCGTGGTCACCGTCAAGGCGCTGACGATCGACGGGGATTACACCGAGAGCGGCGAGGACACCCGGCTGATCACGGGTCAGATCCAGGTCTACATCCCGTTCCCCACCGGCCCGTACACTGCGGTGTTCACGCTCGACACCAGCGCGATGAACCAGTGGGACGACCTCAGCGAGCTCATGGCGGAGATCGTCAAGTCCGTGGCCTTCCCCCAGCCGGAGGGCACGGAGGGAGGCTGACGGCATGGACTGGTACCCGGACGGGGACGAGACGCTGCAGTGCCGGACGGGCGTGCACTTCGCCGCCGGCGTGGCGCCACGGGTCGCGGGCGCGCGCTGGTTCCGGGACACCGGGCGCCGCGACATCCAGCGCGAGCTGGAGGAGCAGGCGGGCTGGCCGCGGGGCCCGGAGTTCACCGTACGCCCGGCGGGCGAGCGCGCGGCCCGGCGCACGGGCCGGGTGCTGGGCATCGGCGTCCCGGCCGTCCTGAACGTCGTCGCGAACGCGCTCGGTGGCGGTGGCTCCCCCTTCGGCAGCCCGTCCGTACGGGGCCGCCCGGACGAGCCGGAGAACGAGGTCGACGACTTCCCCGTCATGTGGGCCGACCCGGGTACCGTGGCGCGCGGCGCCCCCTGGCAGCTCGACCCGTCGCGCCGGCCGGACACGTACCGCACGCACGTGGCGCTCACCGACCGGCGCCTGGTGTTCCTCGGCACCACCGTGGGCTCGATCGGGCGCGCGGACGTCCTGTGGGAGGTGCCGCGCGACGCGGTCGCGGAGCTGCGGCGGATGCCGTACAGCGAGTTGGAGTCCGACGTACGCCTCAGCTTCGCCGACTCCTCCTGGATCCGGCTGACCGCGATGAACCCGGACGACGCCGCCCTCGTGATCCGCCATCTGCAGGGGACGGTCGGCAGCCTGCAGAAGTCGGACCTGACGGAGGGCCAGCGGATCCGCGTCGACCGGTTCGTCCGCGACCTGCCGAAGAACGCGGAGCCGCCGGTGTTCACGGTGCTGCCGAGCGGCATCGTCCAGGTCTCCTCCCAGGTCCCCGCGAAGGCGGCGCCCGGCGCCTACCAGACGCACGCCATCCTGATGGACTCCGCCGGCGCCCCGGCCCAGCCCGAGCCGGGCGACCTCTGACGGCGGGCCGCGGGCGCGGCGGCTCGCGGCGCATCGATGACTCCGCTCGGCCCGGTGTCCGAATAGTCTGAAGTCGGCAGCGTACGGGTACGCGCGGACGCCGGCGCCGGAGAGATCGGACGGGACGATGGACCAGGCCGCACCACCGGACACGGTCGTACTCATCCACGGCCTCTGGATGACGCCCCTGTCGTGGGAGCACTGGGTCACCCGCTACGAGCAGCGGGGCATGAAGGTGCACACCCCCGGCTACCCGGGGATCGAGCAGGGCGAAGCCGGCGTCGAGGCGCTGCGCCGTGATCCCTCGCCGCTGGCGGGGCTGGGCGTGCGCGAGATCCTCGACCACCTGGCCGGGTTCGTGGCGACACTGGACACGAAGCCGCTTCTCGTGGGCCACTCGTTCGGCGGCACCTTCGTGCAACTCCTCCTCGACGCCGGATACGGCGCGGTCGGGGTGTCCATCGACGGTGCGCCCGTGAAGGGGATCCGGGCGCTGCCGTTCAGCGAGATCAAGGCGACGTTCCCGGTCCTGCACAACCCGGCCAACAAGAACCGCCCGGTGTCCCTCACCGAGAAGGACTTCCACCACGCGTTCACGAACAACCTGAGCGACGAGGAGTCGAAGGCCGTCTACGACCGCTACGCGGTCCCCGTCTCGGGCCGGATCCTGTTCCAGGGCGGCTTCGCCAACGTCACGCCGCACGCCGCGACGGCCTACGACTTCGCCAACCACGACCGGGCACCTTTGCTGTTCATCGCCGGCGGCAGGGACCGCATCCTGCCGCCGGCCGTGCAGCACGAGAACTACAAGAAGAACGCCAAGCACTCCAGGGCCGTCACCGCGTACAAGAAGTACCCCGGCCGCAGCCACTACACCTGCGGTGAGACCGGCTGGGAAGAGGTCGCCGACTTCGTGCTCGACTGGGCCTTCGAGCCCACGCCGCTGGACCTCGACCCGCGCTGAGCGCGGCGCGGCGCGCCGCCGGCCGGGTGCCCGTCGCTCGTCACCCTCCGTCGTCGGCCGTGGCGTCCGCCCGTGACGGTGCGTGTCGGGCATGATGCTCGGCGTGGCGGTTTGGGAACCGGTGGCGGTGCTGCTCGGCGTGGTGGTCGGCGGGGTCGCGGCGCTTCATGGGCTGGGTGCGTGGCTGCGGGGTGGGCGGGGGACGCTGGAATCGGGGCCGTTCAGCGGCGGACCGCCGCCCGGGGAGCACGCGTTCTCCCGGTTCCACGTCCGCTGGTATCCCGTGACGATGATCTTCCTGGCCTTCGACATGGAGATGCTGTTCATGTACCCGTGGGTGCGTGTGGTCGGCGAGATGGGCACGCCGGCCGTCGTCGAGATGTTCCTCTTCCTGGGCATCCTCTTCGCGGCCGTCACCTACGCCCGGCGCGAGGGCGCGCTGCGGTGGGCCTGAGGAACGCGCTGCGCCGGATCGGCACCCGGCATCCCGCCGTTCTCCTGGCCGTCCACCCCGGCGCTACCCGGGCGCGGCTGGCCGCGGAGGCGGGGCTGCGGCGGCGTGGCTGGCCGGTGGCCGCGAGCCCGGCGGCGGCGAGCGGGCTGCTGGTCGTCGGGGCGGGCGGTGCCGCGGGCGCGGAGTGGACGGACGCGCTCTGGCGGCAGATCCCGCACCCCAAGGCGCGGTCCGCCGTGGCCGGCCCGCACGGCGTCGAGGCGGCGCTGGACGGGCTGCTGATGCCGGTGGAGGTCTCGGTCAACGGAGGTGAGGCGGGTGACCGGGGCGGCGGGGATGACGGGGGTGACGGCGACCACCACCCCGGCCACGGCAGTCCCGGGAGTCACGGCAGTCACAGCAATCATGGCGGTCACGAAGCGCCTCACCGGCACGGCGGGCCCGTCGCCGGACTGCCCATGGCCGAACGTGCGGACGACCGCGACGGGCTGCGGCTCGACCGGCTGCACCTGCCGCTCGGACCCGGGCTCGCCGACTGGCCCGCCGGGCTCGTGCTCGACGTGGCCCTGCAAGGAGACGTCGTGCAGCACGCCGAGGTGCGTACCCCCGCCTCGTGCCCCGCGTCGTGCGCGGGCGGGCTGCCGTACTGGGACGAGCCGTGGCTGCGTGCCGCGCGGGGCGAGGAGGTCGTGCGCGGTGCTGCCCGGCGGCGGTGCTGCGCCGCGCACCTGGACAGCGTCGCGCGGCTCCTGGCCGTCTCGGGGTGGGCCGATCCGGCGGCGCGGGCGCGGCGGTTGCGCGACGACGTGCTCGGCGGGGCGCCGGTGGGGGAGTGGGGCGCCGCCCTGGGCCGGCTGAGGCGGCGGGTGCGGCGGTCGCGGGTGCTGCGGCAGCAGACCGCGGGGCTCGGCGCGCTGCCCGCCGCGCGGGCCCGGCGGTTGGGGGTGACCGGTCCCGCGCTGGCCGCGGACGGTGACGCGTACGGCCGGCTGCTCACCTGGCTCGACGAATCCGCCCGCTGTGCCGCCCGGGTGGACGACGACCGGCCGCTCGCGCCGTCCGACCGGGAGGGTCCGCGGGGCCGGCTCGACGGCCCGCGGCCACCCTCGCGGGCGCTGCTGGACGTCCTGCCCGGCCTGCTGAGCGGCGCCGAGTTCACGTCCGCGCGCGTGATCGTGGCCAGCCTCGATCCGGACCTCGACGCGCCGGGGGTGGCCGTCCGTGGCTGACACCGCGCCCGTGTGGGCCGTCGTGCTGCTGCCGTTCGTCCTCGCCGCGGCGGCGGCCGTGGTCGCCGCCTTCGACGCCGTGCTGACCGCGGCGGCGGAACGGGGCCGCTCCGGCCGCCCGTTGCGCGCGGCGCCGGCGCCGCTGCTCGCCGGGCTGCGGCTGCTGGGCGGGCAGCCGCGGCGTACCGCCGCGGCCGATCCGTGGCTCGGCCGCCTCGGGGTCACGCTCGTCCCGGTCGCCGCCGTCCTCGCCGCCGCCGTCCTGCCCTGGGGGTTCCGGGCCGCCACGGATCCGGTCGTGGGCGTGGTGTGGTTCAACGCCATGGAGGTGCTGGCGTGGGCGGCGGTGTGGCTGGCCGGCTGGGGGCCGAACTCGGCGCTGTCCCTGATCGGCGGCCACCGCTTCCTCGCGCAGGGCCTGGCGTACGAGCTGCCGCACATGCTCGCGCTCACCACCGCGGCGCTGGGCGCGGAGTCGCTGCGGGTCGGTGAGGTGGTGGCGGCCCAGCGCGGGCTGTGGTTCGCGGTGTGGATGCCGGCGGCGTTCGCGGTGTTCCTGCTGAGCGCGCTGGCGATGGCCTTCTGGGGCCCGTTCGACCATCCGCTCGGGCGCGACGCGGCGGGCGGTGCGGTCGCCGAGTACGCGGGTGTGGACCGGCTGGTGCTGCTGGCCGGGCGGTGGCTGCTGCTGGTGGTCACCGCCGGGTTCAGCGTGCCGCTGTTCCTGGGCGGCGGCCACGGCCCGTTGCTGCCGGCGTGGGCGTGGACGCTGCTGAAGACGGGCGGGGTGCTCGGCCTGCTGGTGGCCGGGCGGCGGCTGCTGCCGACGCTGCGGATGGAGCGCTACGCGGAGTTCGCGTGGACGGTGCTCGTGCCGCTGTCCCTGCTGCAGGCGCTGGCCGTCGCCGTCGTCGTCCTCGGCCGATGAGGGGGGAGACCGCAGAGATGCCCGATGACGCGGTGTTCTGGGCGCTCGCCGCGCCCGCGGTGGCGAGCGGGGCCATGGTCTTCCGCTTCGACTCCATGGCCCGGGCGACGTACGCGCTGCTGCTGTCCCTGCTCTGCGTCGGCGGCCTCGTGCTGCGGCTCGGCCTCGACTACGTCGGCGTGGTCGTCATCCTCATGATGACGATCGAGATGGCCCTCATGGCCGTGTTCATGGTGATGTTCATGATGAACCCCGCCGGGCTGACGCACATGTCGATGCTGCACAACAGGCGGGGCGCGGCGGCGCTCTCCGCCGGCGTCTTCGTCCTGCTGGCCGCCGGCATCCTGCTGGCCCCCTGGCCGCCGCGCAGGGGGGAGCCGGCCGGCGACCCGACGAAGGCCCTCGGCGAGTCGCTGATGGGCCCGCACATGCTGACGATGATGACCCTGGGCCTGGCCCTGTTCAGCACCATCGTCGCCGCCGTGGTGCTCGCCACCGGCCGCGGCCGGTACGACCGCTACGGCGACGACCTGCGCGCCCGCCGCCCCGCCGATCCCGTACGACCGGGGGCGCGCCGGTGACGCTGGAGCCGGTCCTGCTGGTGGCCGCCGCGCTGTTCTCCGCCGGGCTGTTCGGCGCGCTCTCCCAGCAGTCCGTCGTGATGCTGATGATGGGCCTGGAGCTCATGCTCGGCGGCGTCATCCTCGCCGCCGCCGCGGTCTGGCGCTTCCTCGCGCCCGCCGCCACCGACGGGCAGGTGCTCGTCGTGCTGGCCGTCACCGTCATGGCGGTGGAGATGGCCGTCGGCTTCGCCGTGGTCGTCGCGCTGTTCCGCACCCGCGAGGTCGACATGACCGACGACGCCGCGGAGTTGAAGGGGTGAGCGCGGCGCTGTGGGCGCTGGTCGCCGTGCCGCTCGCCGCGGGCGCGCTGCTCGCCGCGGCCGGGCGGAGGGCCGACCGGTACGCGCCCGCCGTCGCCGTCGCGGCCTCCGCCGCCGCGCTGGTCCTGGCCGGGTACGCGGCGGCGGCCCGGCCGGCGACGCGGGTGCCGCTGCTGGCGGGGCTGCCGTTCGGGCTCGGCGCGCACGGCCTGTCCGGGCTGATCGCGGTGACCGTCGCCGCCGTCACGCTGGCCGTGCTCGTCTTCGGCATCGCCGGCACCGACGAGATCGCCGACACCGGCGACGCGGCGCACGTCGCCGGCGACACCGCCGACACCGCCGCAGGGCCGCCACGGGCCCGCTTCTTCGGCCTCATGCTGCTCTTCAGCGGCGCCATGCTGGTCACCGTCACCGCCACCACCCTGCCGGCGCTGCTGATGGGCTGGGAGTTCATGGGCGCGACCTCCTGGGCGCTGATCGGCTTCCGGTGGCGCGATCCGGCACGGGCCGACGCGGCGGGCGTCGCGTACCTGACCACCCGGGCCGCCGACCTGGGGCTCTACCTCGCCGCCGGCGCGGCCCTCGCCGCCGGCCCGGCGGCGGGCCTGAGCCTCGACCAACTGCACGAGGTGCCCGCCCCCTGGCTGCACCTGCTGACCGCGGGCGTCGTCGCCGCGGCGCTGGGCAAGTCCGCCCAACTGCCGTTCAGCTTCTGGCTGTCACGGGCCATGCAGGGCCCCAGCCCCGTCTCGGCGCTGCTGCACTCCGCGACGATGGTGGTCGCCGGCGCGTACCTGCTGCTGCGGCTGCAGCCGCTGCTCGCCGCCTCCGGCTGGGGCGACGACACCGTGGCCTGGACCGGCGCCGCCACCGCGCTCGCCCTCGGCCTGGTCGCGGTGGCGCAGCCCGACCTCAAGCAGCTCCTCGCCGCCTCCAGTTGCGCCCAGATCGGGTTCATGGTGCTGGCCGCCGGCGTGACCGCGACCACCGGCGGCACCCTGCAACTCCTCGCGCACGCGGCGGCGAAGAGCCTGGCGTTCCTCGTGGCCGGCTTCTGGCTGGCGGCGCTCGGCGCCGGCACGCTGCCCGCGCTGCGCGGCGCCGCCCGGCGGAACCGGGTCGCCGGCGCCGCGTTCACCGTGGCCGCCCTGAGCCTCGCCGGGGTGCCGCCGCTGTCGCTGTGGGCCGCGAAGGACCTCCTGCTGGCCGGGGCGCTGGAGCACAGCCCGGCGCTGTACGCGGCGGGCCTGGCGGCGGCCGTGGTCTCGGCGGTCTACGCCGCCAGGGCCCTGTGGTTCGCATGGTGCCCGCCGGAGGCCGCGCGCCTCCGGGCCACCGCCGCCCCGCCGGCCGAGACGGCAGCGGAGGGAGGCGAGGACGCCGCGGTGCCGCGGGACCGCGGCCCGCGCTCCCTCCCCGTGCCCGTCCGCGTGCCCGTCCCCGAAGCGCTGTCGTTCGCCGTGCTCGCCCTCGCCGTCGCCGCCCTGGCGGTCCTGGCGCTGCCGGGGCCGCGCGACGCCGTCGCCGGGCGGATCGGCGCCCGCGGCGAAGCCGCCCCGTACGCCTGGGAGTTCACGCTCTCCGCCGCCCTCGCCCTGGCCGCGTCCTGCGCCGTCTGGGCCCGGGGCGAGCGGCTCACCCCCGCCCCCGCCGGGCTCACCGCCGCCGCCTCCGCCTGGTTGGGCCTGGAGGCGGCGGCCCGCGCCGTCGTCGTACGTCCCGTGCGGCGCCTCGCCGCCGCGCTGGCGGCCTTCGACGACCGGGTACTCGACCGCGGCGTCGACGGCCTCGCCCGCGGCACCGTCCGGCTCGCCCGCGCCGTCGACCGCGGCGCGGAGGCGGCCGTCGACGGCACCGTCGAACGCGTCGGGGCCGCGGCCCGCACGCTGGGCCGGCTCGCCCGCCGCCCGCAGACCGGCCAGGTACACACCTACCTCGCCCAGGCGGTCGCGGCCTTCACCGTCCTCGCCGCCGTCTTCGTCCTCGTGAGGTGACCGCACCCCGTGCTCACGGCCATCGTCTTCCTCCCCGCCGCCGCGGCCGGCGCGCTGCTGTGCCTGCCGCGCGCCGCCGGCCGCCGGGTCTTCCTCCGCGCCTGGGCCGCCGTGTCGGCCGCCGTGCTCGCGCTGACCGTCGCCCTGTGGACCGGCTACGACCACGGCGGAGGCATCCAGTACGAGACGAACGCCCGCTGGATCCCCGGCGCCGGCATCGGCTACCACGTCGGCGTCGACGGCCTCTCCCTGCCGCTGCTGGCCCTGACCGCCGTGCTCTTTCCGGCCTGCGCGCTGTACGCGCTGCGCGAGACCCGCCGGGTACGGGAGTTCGCCGCCCTGTTCCTCTTCCTGGAGACCACCTGCCTCGGCCTCTTCGCCTCGCTCGACCTCATCCTCTTCTTCGTCTTCTTCGACCTGTCGATCGTCGCGATGTACTTCGTCATCGCCGGCTGGGGCCACCCCGGCGCCGCCCGCGCCGCGCAGAAGTTCTTCCTCTACACCTTCACCGGCTCGCTCGCCCTGCTGCTCGGCTTCATCGGCCTGTATCTCGCCGCGGAGCCGCACACGTTCGACATCGTCGCCCTGGCCGGGGAGGACCCGCTGGCGGGGCGGTCCGGCTACGGCGCCCTGGTGCTGCTGGCGATCGGCCTCGGCCTGGCCGTCAAGACGCCGACGGTGCCGTTCCACACCTGGCTGCCGCCGGCCCACACCGAAGCTCCCGCGGCCGGTTCCGCGATCCTGGCCGGGGTGCTGCTGAAGATGGGCACGTACGGGTTCCTGCGCATCGCCATGCCGCTGCTGCCGGGGACATGGCGCACGTACGCGCCGGTGTTCGTGGCCGTCGGGGTCGTCTCCGTCCTCTACGGGGCGCTGGTCGCCCTGGCGCAGACGAACTTCAAGCGCATGATCGCGTACACGTCGGTCAACCACATGGGTTACGTCCTCCTGGCCCTCGGCGCCGCCGCCGCACTGAGCGAGGACACCGCCGGCGCCCGCCGGCTCGCCGTGACCGGCGCGACGTACCAGATGGTCAGCCACGGACTGCTGACCGGCGCGCTGTTCCTGCTGGCCGGCGCGCTCCACGAGCGCGGGCGCACGTACGACATGGGCGCCTACTCCGGCGTCGCCGCCCGCGCCCCCGCCCTCGCCGCGCTCACCGGCGTCGCCGTCTTCGCCTCCCTCGGGCTGCCGGGCTTCTCCGGCTTCATCGCCGAGTTCCAGATCCTCGCCGGCAGCCTCGGCCCGCGCCCGGTGGCGACCGTGCTCGCCGTGCCCGGCATCCTGCTGACCGCGGCGCTGCTGGTGCGGGCGCTGCAGCGGATCTTCCTCGGCCCGCTGCGGCTGCCCGGGGGCACCGCCCTGACGAAGTCCGGGGGAGCGCCCGGCACGCCGCGGCCGTTTCCCGACCTGCGCGCACACGAGGCGGCGTCGATCGCGCCGCTGCTGGCTCTCGCCGTCGTCCTCGGCGTCTTCCCGCGCTTCGTCCTCGACGTCATCGAGCCGTTCTCGCGCACCGTCCTGGAACTCGTCGGCCGATGAACGGGACCGGCATGGACGAAAACCCTCTCGACCTGCTGCCTGAGGTACTCCTCGCCGCCTCCGCCGTGCTCGGCCTGCTGCTCGGGGCCTGGCTGCCGCGGCGGCGGCAGTGGCTGGTCGGCGCGCTGGGCCTGGCGGCGTGCGCGGCGGGGATCGCGGCTGCCCTCCGTCAGGGGGCCGCCGCGGCGGGCGGCGGGACGACCACCGCCTTCGACGGAGCCTTCGCCGTCGACGCCGTGACGTCGGCCGGCCGCGTCGTCATCCTCGCCGGCGCGCTGGTCGTGCTGCTCCTCGGCTTCGCCCCGCTCCGCGGGGACGCGCGGGAGAGCGAGTTCCACGTCCTCGTCCAACTCGCCGCGCTCGGCGCCCTGATGCTCGCCGGCGCCCAGGACCTGCTGCTGCTCGCCGCCGCGTACCTGCTGGCGAGCGTGCCCTCGTACACCCTGGCGGGCTTCCGCAAGGACGCCCCCGGCACCGAGGCGGCGCTGAAGTACTTCGTCACGGGCGCCCTGCTCGGCGTCGTCATGCTCGCCGGCATCACCGTGCTCTACGCCGCCGGCCGCGCCAGCGCGTACCCCGCACTCGGCGACGAACTGCCCGGCGCCCCCGCCGTCCTCGTCACCGCGGGCACCGTGGGGCTGCTGGCCGGGCCGCTCTTCAAGACCGGCGCCGTGCCCGGCCACTTCTGGGTGCCCGACGCCGTCGACGGCGCCGGCCTGCCCGCAGCCGCGCTGCTCACCACCCTGCCCAAGGTGGGCGCGCTGGCCGCCCTCTACCGGCTGGCCGCGGTGCCGCTCGCCGGCACCCGGGTGCCCTGGGACGAGCTGGTCGCGGTGCTGGCCGCCGCGTCCATGACGCTCGGCAACCTCGCCGCGTTCTTCCAGACCGACGTCAAGCGGCTGCTCGCCTACTCCACGATCAGCCAGGTCGGATACCTGCTCCTGCCCGTCGCGGTGGCCACGCGCGCCGACGAGGCCCAGCAGGCGCTGCTGTTCTACCTCGCCGGCTACGCCCTGACCAACCTCGGCGCCTTCGCCGTCGTCTGCGCCCTGCCGCACGCCCGCGCTCTCGCCGACTACCGCGGCCTGCTGCGCGCCCGGCCCGCACTCGCACTCAGCCTCGTCGTCTGCCTGCTCGGGTTCCTGGGCACCCCGCCCACCGCTGTCTTCCTCGGCAAGCTGGCGGTCTTCACCGCGGCGGTCGACGGCGGCTACGCCTGGCTCGCCGTCCTCGCGGCGGTCAACTCCGTCGCCTCCCTCTTCTACTACCTGCGCTGGATCCGGCCGGCGGTCGCCGCCGCCGCCGAGCCCCGCCGGCACCCGGTCGTACGGTCCGCGGCCCTGACCGCGTACGCGACGGCCGCCGCCTCCGTCGCCCTCGGCGTCACCGCCGGGCCGGTCCTGGACCTCCTCGGCGGACCGCTCGCCGGCTGACCGGCCGGGCGGCGGGGATCCCGGAGCCCGGCGGCGTGCGGGGCGGGTGTGCGGTTCCGGGTGAACCTGCACGACCGGCCCGTATCGACCTCAACTCCTCCGTATCGTCCGGTAGTGCTCCTGCACCCTCGAGTCCCGGAAGGACCTATGGACGCCGAGCCCTTCGACCTCTCCCGCCGCCGCTTCCTCCAGGCCACGGCCGCCGCCACCGGTGCCGCCGCCGCGGGTGCCGTCCTCGACACACCGGCCGCCGCCGCACCGCGCGGCGCCGCCGGCACCCTCACCTTCACCGCCGCCACCAACGGCGCCGCCGCCCTCGCCCCCGCCGGCGACCGCCTCGTCGCCGAGGTGCAGAGCGTCCTGTGGTCGATCCCCCGATCGGGCGGCAGGGCGACCGCCCTGACCACCGCGGAACTGGAGCCCACCCGCCCGCAGTTCGCGCCCGACGGCCGCCGCCTGGTCGTGTGCGCCTACCGCGGCGGGGGCTTCCACCTGTGGACGCTGCGGCCCGACGGCTCCGGGCTCACGCAAGTCACCGAAGGCCCCTGGGACGACCGCGCGCCCGCCTGGTCGCCCGACGGCACCCGCGTCGCGTTCTGCTCGGAGCGCGGCGGCGACCCGGTGGCCGGCAGCCCGTACCGCATCTGGGTCCTCGACGTCGCCACCGGCGGGCTGACCCGGGTGACCGGCCTGCCCGGCCAGCGGGGGCCGCATCAGGGCGCCGCCTGGGAGGACTTCGACCCGGCCTGGTCCCCGGACGGCGCGCGGTTGTTCTTCGTACGCGCCGCCGTCGGCGCCGACGGCACGCTCGCGGCCCGCACCGTCGCCTCCGTGGCCGCGGACGGCCGGGGGGAGGTGCGCACAGAGCACACGGAGACCACCCCATCCCAGGTGATGGCTCCCGCTGTGGGCCCCGGCGGCCGCCTGGCGTATCTGCGGACGACCGCCGCGCCCGCGGCGTCGTGCACGCTCGTCGTCGACGGCGCCCCCGTCGGCCCCGGCGCGGCGGGCGCCGACGTGGCGCCCGTACCGCCCCGCTGGATCTCCGGCCACGAACTGCTGCTCACCGCGGGCGGCCGGTTCCGCATCCTGGACCTCGCGGAGCCCGCCCGGACGGAGACGATCCCCTTCGTCGCCACGCTGCCGGTCGACCGCCCCCGGTACCGCGCCAAGACGTACGACTTCGCGGACGGCGGCGTACGCCGCGTACGCGCCGTGCACCTGCCCGCGCTGTCGCCCGACGGCGGCCGGCTCGCCTTCTGCGCGCTCGGCGCGCTCTGGATCGCGGACGTCACCGGCGGCGGGCGCCCGCGCAGGGTCCTCCGGGCGGAGCCGACCCGCTACGTCCTCGCCCCCGCCTGGACCCCCGACGGCCGCGGCCTGCTCTACGCCGACGACCGCGACGGCCTCTTCGCCGTACGCCGCCGCGACCTCGTCTCCGGCGAGGAGACCGTGCTCGCCGAAGGCGGCCGGATCTTCCCCGCACTCTCCCCGGACGGCACGCGGCTCGCCTGCCTCGACATGACCGGCAACCTCGTCGTGCGCGACCTCGCCTCCGGTGCGGAGAAGGTGCTCGCCGCGCCGCTGGGCGCCGGCGGGCTGCCGGGCCGGCCGAGCTGGTCGCCGGACGGGCGCCGGCTCGCGCTGTGCGACCGCAACCGGCTCAACCGGCGCTTCCGCGAGGGCCACAACCTCATCCGCCTCGTCGACGCCGCCACCGGCGCCGCCCGCCTGCACCCCGTCGCCCCGCACACCTCGATCTCCGACCGCTACGACTCCGGCCCCGTCTGGTCCCCGGACGGCCGGTGGCTGGCGGTCGTCGCCGAGTCGGCGCTGTGGCTGCTGCCGGTGCGGCCGGACGGCACCCCGGACGGCGAGCCGCGGCAACTGACCGACGAGCCCGCCGATCACCCCTCGTTCTCCGGCGACGGCCGGAGGGTCGCGTACCTGTCGGCCGGGCGCGTCCGCGTCCTCGACGTCGCTTCCGGCGCCGCCCGCACCGTACGCATCCCGCTCGACTACCGCCGCCCCGTCGCGCCCGGCACCGTCGTGCACGCCGGCCGCCTCTGGGACGGCACCTCCGGGGCCGTACGCGACGACGCCGACGTCGTCATCCGCCGCGGCCGTATCACCGCCGTCGAGCCGCACCGCGCCGGCCGCCCCGCGGCCCGCCGGCTCGACGCCTCCGCGCGCACCGTCGTCCCCGGGCTCTGGGACGCCCACATCCACCCGTGGCAGTCCACCTACGGCGGCCGGCAGACCGCGCTGCAACTCGCGTACGGCATCACCACCGCCGTCTCCCTGGGCGGCTTCGCCTACGAACAGGCCCGCGTCCGCGAGGCCGCCGACGCCGGTGACCTGGCCGGACCCCGGCTGCTCGCCACCGGCGAACTCCTCGACGGCGCGCGCGTCGCGTACAGCATGGGCCGCGCCCACCGCACCCGCGCGGGCCTGCGACGCTCGCTGGCCCGGGCGGAGGGGCTCGACTGGGACTTCGTCAAGACGTACGTGCGCGCGCCCGGTTGGGTCATGGCCGAGGCCGCGGCGTTCGCGCACGAGCGGCTGGGCGTGCGCACCGGCAGCCACCTGTGCTCTCCTGGCATCCAGCTCGGCCAGGACCTGACGACGCATCTGCAGGCCACGCAGCGGCTGGAGTCCGGCCGTGCAACGACCGCCTCGGGTCGCGCGTACGGCGATGTCACCGCCATCTACACCGCCACCGGAGACTTCCACCTCATCGCCACCCCCTTCACCGCGCTCCCCCTGCTCGGCGCCGACCCGGCACTGGCCGCGGACCCGCGGGTGACCGTGCTGATGCCGCCGTGGGACACCGTGGCCGTCTCCGAGCGCGCCGGCCGGCCGCCGACCGACGCGGAGCTGCGGACCCTGACCGCCGAGACGGACGTCTACCGCCGGATCCTGGCCGCGGGCGGCGTCGTCGCCCTCGGCACGGACCAGCCGCTCGTACCGGTGGGACTCCACCTCCACCTCGCCCTGCGCGCCCTGCACGGGGCGGGTCTGTCCCCGGCCGAGGCGCTGCGCACCGCGACGGTGCTCCCGGCGCGGGCCTTCGGCGCGGCGGAGCACCTCGGCACGCTGGAACCGGGCAAGTACGCGGACCTGACGGTGATCGACGGCGACCCGTTCACGGACTTCACGACACTGGTACGCACCGAGTCGGTGCTGCGCGGCGGCAGGCCGTTCGCCCGGGCGGACCTGGTGCGGTCCTTCGAGCCGAAGATGTCCCTGCCGGCCGGAACGGACTGGCTGGAGGCCGGCCGCCGCATGCGCCGGGACGGCTGCTGCGACCCGGAACGGTAGGCGCGCGCCGGGGGATCCCGGAGCGGAACGCCCCGCCGGCGGTGGCCGCGCGGCGGGGCGTCCCGCTTCCTGGGGGGATCAGTTCGGGTAGAGCTGGTCGCGCGGGATGACCTGCTGGTCCTGGCCGGGGCTGGACCAGAGCAGTTTCATGTGGGCGTCGCCGGTCTGCTCGGCGTACTCGATCCTGAGAGAGTTCCGGCGGCCCGCTTCCAGGTCCACCTGGGCCTTGTCGACGGTGACGCCGTGCGGCGTCCAGTTGTCGATGACCAACTCGTCGTCGAGCCAGACGCGTACGTTGTCGTCCGAGACCGTGGTCAGGGTGTACGTCTCGGTGCGGCGCGGTTCGAGGCTGCCGGTCCAGCGGACGCCGAAACCGTCGGCCGGGATGCTCTTCGCCGGTGAACCGGTGTACTTCCACGAGTGGTTGACGTCCGGGTCCGTGCGGGTGAGCTTCGGCGCGCCGGAGAGCGCGGGGTTGTCGAAGACCTCCTGTTTCAGACCGGTGCCGTTGCCCGGCGCGGCCGTCGGGCCGGGGTCGACGGTCAGTTCGATGACGGTGGCGGCGTCGTTGGTGGCGGCGCCGGCGGGGGTGAGGTCGTAGCCGTCGTCCGTCTCGGTGACGGTCACCTCCTGGTCGGAGCCGAGCACGCGGGCGGCGGTGACGTCGAAGGCGGTACGGGCCGTCAGGTGGAGGGAGCCGCCGGCGGCGGGCCACTGGGTGACGGCCGCGTAGAGCTTGTCGCCCTTGCGGCTGACGGTGCCCCAGCCGGGCTGTGCGACGAGCCCGCCGAACCCGGCGCCGTAGACGGCCTCGCCCTGCCCGGCGGTGCGCAGCCAGTCGCCCATCTCCCCGAGCCGCTGGACGGAGGGCCCGGGAATCCGCCCGCGGGCGTCGGGGCCGACGTTGAGCAGGTAGTTGCCGCTGCGCGAGGCGGTCGACAGCAGGTTGCGCACCAGGGACGTGCCGGACTTCCAGTTCTGGTCGTAACGGGCGTACCCCCAGTGGCCGTTGAGGGTCATGCACGACTCCCAGAGCTGCCCGTCGACCGGCGCGCCGGGGATCTCCTGATCCGGGGTGCCGTAGTCGCCGTCGGTCACCCGGCGCTTGCCGACGCGGTTGTTGACGACGAGGTCCGGGTCCAGGCCGCGCAGGTACGTCTCCAGCCGTTCGCCGTCCTGGGCGGTCCAGGGGTTGTGCGGGTTGTCCGTCTCCCACTCGCCGTCGAACCACAGCAGCGCCGGCTCGTACGTGTCGACCAGCTCCTTGAGCTGGGCGTACATGCGCTTCTCGTACCGCGGGAAGGTGGCCGGGTCGGCGAAGTCCGGGTCGTGCCAGTCCCAGATCGAGTAGTAGAAGCCGAGCTTGATGCCGGCCTTCTCCGCGGCCGTCTTCAGCTCGGCCATGATGTCCCGGCGCTTGTCGAAGGCGGAATGGTCCCGCAGGTTCCAGGAGTTGACCTTCGTCGGCCACATCGCGTAGCCGTCGTGGTGCTTCGAGGTGATGACGATGTACCGCATCCCGGCGTCCTTGGCCGCCCCGACCACGGCCTCGGCGTCGAAGTCGGCGGGATCGAAGGTCGCGGCCTGCTTCTCGTACTCCGCGGTCGGGACGGCGCACTGCCGTTTGATCCACTCGGCGTCGCGGCAGACGGTGCCGTCGGGGCGGGTGTACTCGCCCTCCAGGTTGGAGTAGGCGCCGAAGTGGATGAACATGCCGAAGCGGTCCTGGCGGAACCAGCTCGTACGGTCGGACGTGAAGGGGTCGTCGACGGCGTGGTCGGTGCCGGGCCCGGCCGCCGGGGGCGGCGCAGCGGCGGCGGCGGGCACCGCGGCGGGCAGGGCGGTGGCGGCGAGCGCCGCGGCGACGAGCAGGGGCGGTGCGGTGACTCTCCGCATGATGCGGGGGCGTGGGGTGTCCATCGCAGCTCCATTCATCGGATCACCCGGGAACGTAGGAACGGAAACATCGGGTGTCAATGGACCTCGTACGGGAAAGTCTCCGATGAATGCCTCAAGTTGATCTCGATTGATCCGATGTCTCCCGGTGGTGCCCCGCGCCCGCCTCCGTGCCCGCCTCCGTGTACGTGTCCGCTACGCGAAGCGCAGCCGGCCGTTCCGGGCCAGGTGCAGGGACAGGAACGCCTGGCCCGCCATCGCGCCGATGCGGTGTTCGCGGCCGTAGTAGGTGTTCTCGCCGGACGCTCCGTACGTACGGCCGTCGTCGAAGCGGGACATCATCCTGAGCTGCTCCTCGTTGTGGCGTCGCTCCCACGAGGCGGCGGCCGGGTCGATGCCCGTGTCCTGGGCGGTGAGGGAGACCAGGAGGTCGAAGTTGCCGAAGTAGAAGGGGAAGTGGGTGCCCCAGTCGTTGCCCTCGGGGTAGTAGATCTCGCCGCTGCCCGGCTGGTAGATGGTCCTCGTGGTGCCGTCGGGGGCCGGGAACGGCAGGTCGACCAGGGCGGAGTAGACGCGGGTGATGTTGTGCAGGGCGGCGCGCGGCGCGGTGCGGCCCGCGAGGCCGTAGACGAAGCCCTCGTAGAGGCTCTGGTCGAAGGCGACCATGTACAGCGGATGCAGGATGTGGTGGTTGTCCAGGGTGCCGTCGTCGGCGATGTTCGTGCCCTGCAGCCAGGTGGACAGCTCGATGCCGTCGACCGTCTCGCCGCCCGTGAGGTCCGCCGGGCAGGCCGCGGCGGCCAGCAGCAGTTCGACGTTGCGGCGGGCCCAGGCGGGGGCACCGGGGTGGCCGGGCATCATCGCCTCGGCAAGGGAGAGGACGGCGGCGCTCCAGTTGTCCTCTTCCGCTTTGCTGTCGCCGGGGGTGACCGCGGTGCCGTCGCGGCGCTTCTCGTAGAGCTGGTGGCCGGAGGTGCCGACGAGGTGGACGTCGTCGCCGGTGGTGAGCCGGTCCGCCTCCCAGGCGGTCATCGCGGCGAGGTGCCCGCGCTCCTGGTCGTCCAACTCGTCCCAGAAGAGCCAGCCGGCGAGCGCGGTGTAGTACGCCCACAGGGCGGTCTGCCAGCCGTTGCCCCAGCGGGTGGCCGGGTCGGTGTTGTTGGCCAGGTGCCGGGCCGCCACGGTGCGGATGAGGTTGCGGGTGCGGACGGTGGCGTTGGCGGCGGACAGGTCGCGCGGGTCGTACACGCCGGTGACCAGGGCGGTGGTGGCGGCGACCGCGGCCATGGCGGGCAGGCGGATGGCGCGCTCGTCCGTGCCGCGGAGGTCGATGTACCCGTCCGGGAGGTACGTGCGGTAAGTCCCGGCGTACCACGGGCCGATGAGGTAGCGCGAGCTGCCCGTCAGGATCGCCCTGACCCGGCGTCCGGCGGCGTCCCGAGCCCCGTAAGAACCGAGCCGGGCCCAGTCGACGGGCACGACCCCGCCGGCGGCCGTCGGGCCCGCGGCGCGGGCGGCGGCGGGCAGGCCGAGGGCCGGCGCCGCGCCGAGGACGGCGGCCGCGCCGAGGAGACGGCGGCGGGACAGGCGGTGGGAAGAGGTCATACGGCGCTCCCGGGATCCGTGAGGTGACTTCTCTGTGGATTCTCACGTGGGAACGGCGTCTGACAAGGGCGCCGTAGGTACGCTGCGCACCACCGACGCCCGCTGACGACGCACCGGCGCGCCCCCGACCCGTAAGGGCCCCGGGGCGCGGCCGGAGGAGGAGAGTCCGTGGACGACCAGGCCCGGCCCGGGGAGGCGAGCCCCGGGGAGGCGAGCCCCGAGGTGCAGAAGCGCGTGTGGGAGAGCTTCGGCCGCCAGGGGCTGATGAGCCACCTCGGCGCGCGGATCTCCCGCATCGCGCCGGGCCTGGTACGCATCGTGCTGCCGCGCCGGCCCGAAGTCACCCAGCAGCACGGCTACTTCCACGCGGGCGCCACGAGCGCGATCGCGGACAGTGCGGGCGGGTACGCCGCGTACACGCTGTTCCCCGAGGACGCGGAGGTCCTCACGGTCGAATACAAGATCAACCTCCTCGCGCCCGCCGTCGGCGACCGCCTCGAAGCGGTGGGGACGGTGCTGAAGTCGGGGCGGACCCTGACGGTGTGCGGGCTGGAGGTGTTCGGGCACCGGGACGACGGCGTGCGCAAGCTCGTCGCCAACGGCCAGCAGACGCTGATCCGGGTGCCGCGGGAGCGCTGACCCGCGTGGGCCGCCGATCCGCGCGGTGCGCCTGTGTCTGCGCGGGCCCTTCCCCGCACGGCGGTAGCGTCGCTCCTCGTCAAGTCACGACGGGATCGGTGTCGGATCCGGGCGGTGGCGTTCGTGGAAGAGGTGAAAGGACGCCCGCGCGGGGTGTCCGCGGAAGGGAACCGTGATGAAGCTGACGACCGTCACCCACGTCTCCGTCGACGGAGTGATGCAGGGCCTCGGCAGGTCGGACGAGGACCGCAGGGGCGGGTTCGAGCGGGGCGGCTGGGCGCTGCCGCTGTTCGAGCCGGAGGCCGAGACGTACCTCGGCGAGGTGTACCAGCGCGCCGACGCCTTCCTCTTCGGCCGGTGGACCTACGAGGTCTTCGCCGGCTCCTGGGGCGTGCTGCCCAGTCCCGAGGACAACCCCATCGGCGGCCCGCTGCACCGGCAGCCCAAGTACGTCGTGTCGAACACGCTCGCCGACCCGCGGTGGGCGGGCACCCGCGTGCTGTCGGGTGACCCGGTGAACGCCGTACGGGAGCTGAAGGCCGGCGGTGAGGGCGAAGTACAGGTGCACGGCAGCGGCAAGCTGCTGCGCTGCCTGCTCGCGAACGGCCTGGTCGACGAGATCACGCTGCTGACCTACCCGGTGGTCGTCGGCCAGGGCAGGCGGCTGTTTCCCGCCGAGGGTCCGGACGCGGCGCTCGACCTCGTCGACTTCCGGGCCTTCGCGGGCGGTATCACGGCACACGTCTACCGGCCGGCCGGGCGCCCGGAGTACGCCGGCGAGGACGTCGGCCCCGGCCGCGACGCGTAGCCGCCGGCCCGCCGTCCCGCGCAACAGAGAGGACCCGACATGCAGTACCTGGTTTCCGTGATCGACGACAGGACCGGCTCCGCCACCGAGGAGGAGATGACCGCCATCAACGGCTTCAACGACCGGCTCCGCGCGGAGGGCAACTGGGTCTTCGCCGGCGGCCTCGCCGCGCCGGACACGGCCACCGTCATCGACAACCGGGGTGAGGAGGCGCTGTTCACCGACGGGCCGTTCCTGGAGTCCAAGGAGTACCTCGCCGGCTTCTGGGTCATCGAGGCCCCCGACCTCGACGTCGCGCTCGCGCTCGCCGCCGAGGGGTCGAAGCGCTGCAACCGCCGGGTCGAGGTACGGCCGTTCCTGTGAGCGAGGCCGGCGCACGGGAGGCGGTCGCCCGCGCGCACCGCGCGGAGTGGGCGCGTATCGTCGCGGCGCTGAACCGGCGCTTCGGCGATCTCGACGTCGCCGAGGAGGCCGCGGCGGAGGCGTTCGCCGCGGCCGTCGAGCACTGGCCGGCCGACGGCGTGCCGCCCGGCCCCGGCGGCTGGCTCGCGACCACCGCCACCCGCAAGGCGATCGACCGGATCCGGCGCGAGAGCAAGCGCGCCGGCAAGCAGCGGGAGGCCCGGATGCTGCACGACGACACCCCGCCGGAACCGGCCGGCGCCATCGACGACGACCGGCTCCGGCTGATCTTCACCTGCTGCCACCCGGCGCTCGCGCCGGAGAGCCGGGTGGCGCTGACGCTGCGTCTGGTCGGCGGGCTGACCGTGCCCGAGATCGCCCGCGCCTTCCTGGTGCGGGAGTCGGCGATGGGGCAGCGGATCACCCGTGCGAAGGCGAAGATCAAGGCGGCCCGCATCCCCTACCGGGTGCCGGCCGCCGAGGACCTGCCGGCGCGGGTCTCCGGCGTGCTCGCCGTGCTCTTCCTGGTCTTCAACGAGGGCTATCTGGCGACCGGTTCCGGCACCGATCCCGTACGCAGCGACCTGACGGCCGAGGCGATCCGGCTCACCCGGCTGCTGCGCGCCCTGCTCCCCGCGGACGGCGAGGTCGCCGGGCTGCTGGCGCTGATGCTCCTCACGGAGGCCCGCCGCCCCGCGCGGGTCTCGGCGAGCGGCGAGCTCGTGCCGCTCGGCGAGCAGGACCGCGGGTCCTGGGACGCGGCGCTGGTCGCCGAGGGGCACCGGCTGGTGCGCGAGCGGCTGGCCGTGGGGCAGGCCCCCGGCCGCTACCAGCTCCTCGCCGCGATCAACGCGGTGCACACCTCCGCGCGCGACGTGCGCGACACCGACTGGTCGCAGGTCGTCGCCCTGTACGACCAGCTCGTACGCCTCGACCGCTCGCCGGTGGTAGCCCTCAACCGGGCCGTCGCCGTCGCCGAGACCGACGGACCGGAGGTCGCCCTGGCGGCCGTCGACCGGCTCGCGGACAGCCTCGCCGGCTACCACGCCTTCCACGCCACCCGCGCCGACCTGCTGCGCCGGCTGGGCCGCGGCGGCGCGGCGCGCGCGGCGTACGACAGGGCCGTCGAGCTGGCGGGCAACACCGCCGAGACCGCCTATCTGACGCGCCGCCGCGACCAGGTGGGGTAGAACCGGAATCCGGCCGGCGGCCGTCCTAGCCGTCATGAGAACGGCGATGACGACTGTGGGGCAGCTCTGGTACTTCGGCGGCATCCAACTGCGCTGCTGTGCCTTCGCCGCCGCCGTGCTGGCGGGCGTCGCGCTCTCCGGGCAGATGCCGCGGCTGCCGGTGGCGCGCTACGACCTGCTGCTGCTGTACGGGCTGCTGCTGACGGCCCTGTTCTGGGCCCGGGGCTGGGAGACCGGGCGGGAGCTGGCCGTGATCGCCGTGTGCCACGCCATCGGCCTGGCCTTCGAGCTGCTGAAGGTCTCGCTCGGCTCGTGGAGCTACCCGGAGCCCGCGCTGCTGAAGTTCGGCGGCGTGCCGCTGTACGGGGGCTTCCTCTACGCGGCCGTGGGCAGCTACGTGTGCCGGGCCTGGCGGCTGTTCGACCTCGGCCTGGTGCGGTACCGGGCACGGATCACGGAGCTGACCGCGGCGGCGATCTACGTCAACTTCTTCACCCACCACTGGCTGCCCGACGCGCGCTGGCTGCTGGCGGGGGTGCTGCTGGTGGTGACGTGGGGGACCTGGGTGGAGTTCACCGTCCACGGTCGGCGCCACCGGATGCCGCTGGCCCTGTCGTTCGTGCTGATCGGCTTCTTCCTGTGGCTGGCGGAGAACATCGCCACCCGGCTCGGGGCCTGGCGCTACCCGTACCAGGCGGCCGGCTGGCAACCGGTGGGCATCGACAAGTTCGCCGCCTGGTCGCTGCTGATCACGGTCACCTTCGTCCTGGTCGCCCGCACCCGGCAGGTGCGGACGCGCGCCCAGGCGCCGGCCGACGGGCGCCGCCCGCCGCGCCGCGTCCGTCCGTGAGAGGGGAGTGGTGCTACCGGGGGATGTCGCCGTCCTCGAGGCGCGTCTGCCCCAGCGGCGTCGCGTCCCGGAACTCCGGCAGCGACATGGGCTGGTCGTAGAGGAAGAAGCTCTGGTTGCTGCCGATCGTGAACTCCATGTAGGCGCCGGTGGTGGCGTCGAAGCCGTAGTACGCGCTGCACTGGCCGCCCGAGTAGTAGACGCCGTCCATGCCCGGCGCGGTCTTCGTCACCATGCCGGTGTTGGAGGAGTCGACCTCCTCCGGCGGGGTGAGCATGGCGCAGTACGAGACCGGCAGTCCCTTCAGCACGAAGTAGCCGTACTCGCCGTTGGCGTTCTGCAGGTAGACGTACGACAGCTTCCCCGGCTTCTCCCAGGTGTCGACCCACTTGTTGATGGTCTCCCGGGTCGGCGAGTACTGCATCGCCTCCGCCGGCTGGCGCTTGACCATCCTGTCGTAGCCGGACTGCTTGGCCCGCGACTCCTGGGCCTGGGAGGAGTCGTCCGTGCAGGCCGCGGCGGTGAAGGCGAGGGCGGCGGTGGCGGCGAGGGCGGTGAGGACACGGGTCAGGCGGCGCACGAGGTCTCCTTCGCGTCGGTGCTCAGCTCGGCGGGCAGGCCGGCGTCCTTGAACGCCTTGCGGTGCTCCTGCCGGGACTTGGCGTTGTAGTCGTTGACCAGCTCGGAGCGGACGGCGCGCAGGGCGGTGAGGGACGTGGCGATCTGCTCGGTGCGGTAGGCGGACGGCTTGGTGTCCAGCTCGTCCCGGAGCGCGTCGATCTCGTCCTCCTTCGTCTCCACCGCCGCGCAGAGGTCGAAGAACTCCTCGTAGGTGGAGATGCGGAACTCGCCCGAGCCGACGGTGCGGTTGCGCGCGTCGGCCTCGCCGCGGAACGGCGCCGTGGACCAGGACGCACCGCCCCAGGCGAGGACGCCGGCGACGTAGACGAGGGCGAGCCCCAGGATCCCGGCGAGCGTGTAGCGCAGGGCGCGGCTGCCTTCGGCGAACACTCGTGAGTCGGTGGGCACGGCTCCTCCTCGCGGTCGGGGCGCGGCCGGCGGCCGGGCCCGGTGGCGGAGATCCGGCCGGTACGGTCCGTGGTGCGCCCGGTCACCGCCCGCTCATTTGTACTGTGCCCGTCCCGGTACCCCTCCCGAGCACGCGTCCGGGGTACGGGTCATCGGGCCCCGCCGTGCGGCGGTGACCCGTACCCCGGTGGTCCGGCGCGGCGGCGGCCGTCAGAGGCGTACCCCTTCGGCGTCCGCACCCGCGCCCGCGTCCGCCCCGGCGGCCCATGAACAGCGCGGTCAGCGCCACGAGGCCGAGGGCGGAGCCCACCTGGTACGTGGTGGTGACGATGCCGGACGCCAGCCCGGCCTGCCCCTGCGGGGTGGCCGAGGGTGGCGTCCGGGGCGGTGTGGGGGTGATCCCTGACGCCCGCGGGCGGCTTCGCCGGTTGACTGCGGTCAACGGCCGCGGCGACCGCCGCGGGCGGCACGGGACAGGGGGGATCGACATGACCGACGGGATACGCGGGACGGGCCGGCGCTGGGCGCTGCTCGCCGCGGTGGGGGCCCTGATGGCGGGCGGCGTCGCGCCCGCCGCCGCGGAGGGCGCGGGACGGCGGGAGGCCCGGTTAGCCGGGGCGCACGACGCCACGCAGGCGGCGCTGGACGCCATCGTCGCCGAGGGCACGCCCGGCGCGCTCGCCGCGGTGCGCGACGGGCGTGAACGGTGGTCCGGAGACGCCGGGGTGGCGGACCTGGCGACGCGCGAGCCGCGCCGGGACCGCGACCGGTTCCGGGTGGGGAGCCTGACGAAGACGTTCACCGCCACGGTGCTGCTGCGGCTCGACGCGCAGGGTGTGCTCTCGCTGGACGACACCGTCGAGCGCTGGCTCCCCGGCGTCGTACGCGGCAACGGCAACGACGGCCGCAAGGTCACCGTGCGCCACCTGCTGAGCCACACCAGCGGGATCTTCAACTACAACCGCGACGAGGGCTTCCTCGCGAAGTTCACCGGCGAGTCCTTCCTCGTCCACCGCTACGACGGCGCCACCCCCGAGGAGCTGGTACGGATCGGCCTGTCCCATCCGCCGCTCTTCGAACCGGGCACCGGCTGGGCGTACTCCGACACCAACTACATCCTCGCCGGCATGGTCGTCGAGAGCGCCACCGGCGACGACTACGGCTCCCAGGTCCGCAGGCACATCCTGAAGCCGCTGAAGCTCCGCTCCACCACCGTGCCCGGCTCCGCGAGCGCGGTGCCGCGCCCGCACGGCCGGCACTACTCCAGGCTCTACGACGAGGACCCCGGCGCCCCGGTGTACGACGTCACCGAGTTCAACCCCTCCGTCGCCGGCGCCGCCGGCCAGGTCATCTCGTCCACCCGCGACCTGAACCGCTTCTACGGCGCCCTGCTGGGCGGGAGGCTGCTGCCTCCCGGGCAGACGGCGGAGATGCTGACGACCGTACCCGTCGAGGAGGAGGAGTCGCGTACGGGCGGTGCACCCACCGCCGCGTACGGCCTGGGCATCCGGTCCGACCGGCTTTCCTGCGGCGTCACGGTCTGGGGCCACGGCGGGCAGGTCCCCGGCTCCCTGTCCCGGGCGGCGGCGACCCGCGACGGCCGCCACGTGCTCACCCTGAACCGCAACGGCGACTGGGGCGGCCAGGCGGGGGAGGACGCCGTGCTGGAGGCCGAGTTCTGCGGCTGACGCCCGAGACGCGGTCCGTCAGGAGCGGGGGCCCGGCGCGGCAGGTGCCGCGGCCCTCCTCCGGCGCGCTCCGCGCGCCGCCGGCGCTCCGCGGCCGTGCTGCCAACCCGCGTCACGCCGCCCGCGCCGCGGCATGTAGCGTGCCCGCGAGCGGTGAGGGGAGATCACTGGTGCAGGGGGATCCGCGGGGCACGCACGGTGCGGCCGACCTCCGTCGGCTGCCGGCCGGGGAGCCCGCCGGGGAGCCGGCCGACCCGGAGGTCGTGGCCGAGGCGCGGCGCCGCAAGGAGGCCGCGCTGCTGGACTTCGGCGTCGGGCAGAGCGTCGTGGCCTCCTGGCTCTACGCGAAGTGCCACCGCCACATCGCCACCACCGCGGTCCCCACCGCCGCGGTCACGGCCACCGGCGACGGCCGCTGCGCACTGCTCTACAACCCGTACTTCTTCGTCTCACTGGACTTCGAGGGCGTCAAGTTCGTCCTGTTCCACGAGGCGCGACACCTCATGCACCGGCACCTGTACGTGGACGAGGAGCTGCGCTCCGACCCGGTGTTCACGCTCGCCGCCGAGGTGGCCATCAACCACGTCGCCCTGCGCCGCCTGGGCCGCTCCGCCTTACCCGAGGCGGTGCCCGAGGGCGGCGGGCCGCCCGAGCCGGCGGGCGTCGACCCGGACACGGTCTACCGCGCGTACCGGGACGACCTGCGGGAGCAGGGCCTGGCCCCGTTGCCGTACGACGACTTCATCCGCACCGACCTGACGGTCTACGGCGAACTGCGCCGCATGAAGACACCCGGCACGCCGCGGTCGTCCTCCTGCGTCCACCTCGCCGAAGGCGCGGCCGGCGGCGACGTCCCCCTGGACCCCGAGACCGTCGGCCAGGTCGGCGACGACGTGCTGCGCGAGGTGATGCAGTCCGCGCTCCGCGGCGGCCGGGCGGCCCGCGACGAACTCCTCGGCCTCGCCGACCGCACCGCCGACGGCGGTGAGCGGTTCAGCCGGCTGTGGGGCCGCCTGGGGCTGGACAAGCTGCGCGGCACCACGCCCCGTACCCGCCGGGTCGACTGGTGGCAGCGGTGGCTGACCGACGTGCTCGCCTCGAAGCTCACCGAGAGCGAACGGCTGGTCTATCCGAAGAAGCACGGCGCGATCGTCCTCGCGCTCGGCCACGAGCCGATGCTCACCCGCCGCGGCCCGGAGCGTACGAAGGTGGTGCTCGTCGCGTTCGACACCTCGGGGTCGATGCCCGACGCCGTGGTCGAGTGGCTGACCACCCTGGTCGGGCAGACGGACGGGGTGGAGAGCCACTGGCTCTCCTTCGACGGCGTCGTGATGCCGTTCGTGCCCGGAGAGCGGGTGGCGGGCGGCGGCGGCACCGACTTCCAGAACGTGGTCGACTACGCGGAGGGCCGGCTGGAGGTCGGCGGCAAGCCTTTCGCGCACGAGCCCGACGCGGTCATCGTCGTCACCGACGGCTACGCGCCCCACGTCACCCCCGCCGATCCCGACCGCTGGATCTGGCTGATCACCGACGGCGGCGACGACTGGCCGGAGCGGCACCACCGCCCGATGGCCTGCCACCGGGTCGCGTCCGGCCGTTGACTGTCAACCCAAGAAGACCGTGAGACCGAGGAGAAGCGCATAGTGGCCGCCGCGACACCGCCCGGGGCGACGACGCCCGCACCGCCGGCCGCGGGCCGGCAGTGGAGAGCGAACGCCACCTACCCGGACCCGCCGCAGGAGGGGCCGACCGCCAAGCTGGAGAAGTTCATCGACGCGATGATCGCCACCGGCCAGACCGGCCAGATCTTCGGCGAGCACGGCATCGGCAAGACGTCCACCTTCGTCTCGTACGTGCCCCATCGCTACCCCGGCACCGGCCTCGTGGTCCTGCCCGCGGCCAACCTCGCCCCGGACGACCTGCTGATCAACGCCCCCGTACGCGACGAGCGCAGCGGCGAACTGGCGCTGCGCCAGCTCGTGATGCGCCAGCTCACCCCCGGCACGCCCTTCGTCCTCCTCGTCGACGACTCCCTGCAGGCGGGCAACACCGTGCAGTCCCAGCTCATGCAGATGGCATGCAACTGGACGCTCGGCGAGTACGACCTGCGCGAGCTGGGCTGCGTCGGGGTCTTCCTCACCGACAACGAGTCGCTGGCCGAGACCAGCGTGCGCCGCTCCGACCTGGCGATCCTGGACCGGATGGTCACCCTCCGGCTGACCGCCAACGACACCGCCTGGCGGCACGCGCTGGCCGCCCGGTTCCCCGACTGGGACCTGCGCGAGGTGTTCCGGCAGTGGGCCGCCCTCGACCCGCACCTGCGCGGCCTGCTCTCGCCGCGCACCCTGCAGCACGTACTCGACTGCGCCCGCGCCGGCTTCCCGCTCGCCTGGGGGCTGCCGCTGCACAACGGCCGCCGGCTGGCGCTGGCCGAGCCGGGCGCCGAGGGTGCCGGCGGCGCGCCGGGCCGGGACCGGACCGACGAGGTGCTCGACGCCATCGCCGCGGCGGTCGGCGCCGCCAACCCCGCCACGGTCACCGACCCGGTCCGCCGCATCCTCAGGGCCGCGGCCGCACACCGCTGGGCGGTGCTGCTCCAGGGGCCGCCCGGCTGCGGCAAGACGGAGATCGCCAAGCAGATCGCCCGGGAGGAGACCGGCCGCGAACCGGTGTACTTCTCGCTGCCGGTGACCAACGTCGAGGACCTGTGCGTGCCGGTGCCGACCGCGGACGGGGCGCTGGAGGCGATGCTCGCCCGGTCGCTGCTCGACCCGGAGCCGAAGGTGCTGATCTGGGACGAGTACAACCGGCCGAAGGACAAGGCGACGTACGCGAAGCTGATGGAGATCACCCAGGAGTGGACGCTCGCGGGCCGCCCGCTGCCCGGGCTGCGCGCGCAGGTGGCGCTGCAGAACCCGCCGTACCACCTGGGCCGCAAGATGCTGGTCAGCAGCAACAACGTGGCCCAGGCCAGCCGGTTCACGATCAGTTACGAGGTGCGGCCGGAGGACATCCCGGCCAACGAGTGGCTGATCTCGACCTACGGCGAGACCGCCGAGACCGTCCTCGAATGGTGGAAGAACGACATCGACGACGAGGGCCGCGACTGGGTCACCAAGCGCACCCTGGAACGGCTCATCAAGCTGCACCACGCCGACATGCCGCTGGAGCAGGGCCTGATCTACCTCGGCGACGGTGAGTACGCCCCGGTCCCGCTGTCCGGCCTGGAGGCGCGGCTCGCGGAGCGGCCGCAGATCGGCCTCGCGGAACTGGCCGCCGACCTGACGGGCTGGCAGGCCCGGCTGGCGGCGGCCGTCGAGACGTCCGCGGAGGGCACCAACGACACCGACCTGGTGCACCAGGTCTTCTCCAACGCCGAGGTGTCGCAGCTCGAACGGCACCTCGACGTGGTGGCGCGGCTGCTGCCGCACCTGCCGCCCAAGCTGCGCGCCACCTACCTCGTCGGGCAGGCCGAGGCGCGGCAGCGCTTCTGGATCTCCGCCCTGGCCCGGATGGGGGAGCTGGCCTCCGCGCCCTCCTACTCCTCGTCTTCTTCCGCTTCTTCTTCCTCGTCCTCTTCGTCCTCGTCCTCGTCGTCGTAGTAGTGATCCTCCCAGTCCTCGTCGATGTCGTCCTCGCTGAACGGACGGACCATCGGCACCGCGACGGTGGACTGGTCGTGGTCCACCGTCCAGGAGTTGCGGAAGAAGTCGAACTTCAGGTGGAGGAGACCGTCGTGCTCCGTGAACAGGATCGGCGGCACGAGGAAGTGCGCCACGTCCACGGTGGCCGCCGTGGTCACGAACTCCTTCGCCGGGGGGACCGGCGGACCGCCCTGGCAGGAGGCGAAGTTGACCGGCGCCGGTGCCTTGTGGCCCAGCACGTGGATCCGGTTGCCCTCCACGACGAACCTGTCCGGGTCGAGCACCACGTCCTCGCCGAGCATCATCACCGGCGCGGGCAGCACGTCCGCCTTGGCGGCGTCCTGCGCGCTCACGTAGTGCTTGATGACGTCGGCGTTGCGCGTGGTGTCGAAGTGCGGGCCGAGCACGCCGCCGTCGCAGATGCCGCACGCGCATTCGGGCATCTCGTCGGTGACGGGCTGCTCCGGCTCCGGGAACAGCATGCTCTTGTCGAACGGCGCGACGGGTGACGCCCCGCCCCGCTCCTGAAGGAACGCCGGTATCCAGTCGGTGCCCTCGGCCTCGACCACCGTCGTGTCGCACGCCGCACGGAACGGACTGTCGCCGACCTTGCAGTTGAAGTAGTCCAGCAGCGTGATCGCCGCGCACGCGGCCGGCGAGAGGCCGCCGGACGCGGGGAACCAGAAGTCGTGCCCGTTGGCGACGAAGTCCAGCCCGCGGAACCGCTTGTGCAGGAACGGCTCGCCCGCCGCGCCCGCGCCGAGGTCGCCGCTCCAGTGCGCCGCCGCCACCCGGTTGTAGTAGTCGTCGGCGTGCCGGGCGAGTTCGGGCGCGAAGACGCTCTCGCCCGTCAGGTAGCACGCCTTGGTGAACAGGGCGCCGATCTCCGGGTCGTGCGCGGTGCCCGCCTCGGTGAAGACCAGCTCCGTGCGCAGGAAGACCTTGCGGCCGTCCCGGTACGGGGCACCTTCGTGCTCGTACCGCTGATCGAAGATCACGCAGGTGAAGGGCTCGATCTCGGTGAGGTCCGCGCCGTCGGTCAGGTCGAGGACGGGGCTGCCCGAGCCGCCGGTGAGGTAGAGCAGGACGGTGTAGCGGGAGACGTGCCCGCGCGACCGGTCGTAGTACGGCGTGTCCCGGTGGCGGTGGAAGTTGGCGTCGTCGGGCTCGAAGCGGTTGCAGCGGAAGACCGGGTTGACGTGCGTGAAGCCGTCGAGCCGCGCCTCCGGCATGGCCTTCGCCACCGCCCCGGTCAACGCCTCGGCGAGCAGGGCCGAGTGGAAGATGAACCGGTCGCCGCCGCGGGAGCCCGCGTTGAGCGGCGGCACGTAGAGGTCGAGCGCGTCCAGGCCCTCCAGCCGGGCGCGGGCGGACGCGGGCAGCCGGATCGAGAACGTGTACGCGCCCTCCGCGAACTCAGCGCGGTCCGTCAGCTCGAACTCCAGCCCTGCGTCCGCGAAGAGCGGGTCGAGCGGGAGGATGTTCTCGTACGTACGGAACGACATCTCGCGCGGGTCCGCGAAGACGGCGGCCAGATAGGGCGCCGCCTCGCTGGGCCGCGCGAACAGCTCGCGCACGTCGGCGTCGATGCGCTCGGCGTCGACGAAGCGGACCGCCTTGAACCGCGCCGTCGGATGCCAGGAGACCGCGAGCCCGTCGAGCACGGCGGTGGGTTCGGCGTCGGTGGCGTCGACCAGGGCGCGGTACCGGTCGACCTCCTCCGCGGGCGCCTGCCCGGCGGCGGCGGACAGGGCGAAGAACCGGTCGCGGAGCTCGGTGCTCATACACTCCTCCAATAGCTGCGCAGTACGGGCGGGAGTTCGGGTGCGGACGCGAGGCGGCGCGCGCCGGCGTCGCCGACGTCGGCGGCGTAGAGCAGCAGCCGGGTGAGCGAGCCGAGGAAGGGCGCCGCGAGCAGCGCCTCGGCACCCTCCTCGCCGATCTCGTTGTAGCGCAGGTCGAGTTCGGTGAGGTCGGCGAAGGCGTGCAGGGCGCGCACGCCCCGCGCGGTGAGCGCGTTGCGCTGGAGGTGCAGCCGGCGGACGCCGGTGAAGAAGGGGTTGGCGGCGAGGGCGGCCAGGCCGCTGTCCCCGATGTGGCAGTACCGCAGATCGAGCGAGCCGATCCGGCCGGCGGCCGGGGTCGCGAGAGCCTGGCCGCCGGCGGCCTCGCTGCGGAAGTACGAGGACACCGCAAGGGCCTTGGCGCCGAGGGCGCCGACGCGGAGATAGGACAGGTCGACGGACGTGAACGGGGCCAGGTCGAGGGTCGCGAGCGCGCCGGCCTCGACGTCGGCGGACGGCAGCGGCTCGCCGTCGTCGTCCGTGTCGTCGTCCCAGTGGTCGTACTCGTACGGATCCTGCTCCGGCGGCGCGATGCGCAGCGCGGTCACCAACGGCTCGGCGCGCAGGGCCTGCTCGATCAGCATCGGCGTGCCGTCGTCCCACTCGACGGCGATCGCCGTGGCGAACCCGTGCCGGCGCTCCGGGGCGCTGACCCCCTCGGGGAGCTCCGCGTCCCACTTCTCCCGGTGTTCCGCCACCAGTGCGTCGATCTCCCGCTCGACCGCCCTCCGGCCCTCTCCCGGGCCGACCCGCGCCCGCCGCTCCGCCAGCCGGATCAGCTCCGCGCGGGGGTCGCCGCGCTCCCGCAGCCGGTCCCCGTAGACCAGCCAGGACGCCAGGTCGTCCGGGCGCTCCCGCAGTGTTCGTTCAAGGGCCCCTAAGGTCATTGCCGGAGGCTAACAGCGGCCGCTGACACACCGGTTCCGACCCCCGGCCGGGCCGCGCACCCGGCGCTGCCGGGCCCCGAGATGCGACACTGCTGCCGAGGTGATCCATGGTGCCCGTGGGCCCACCCCCGTCACGGAACGGCGTCGTCGTGGTCGGCGCCGGAGTCGTCGGCGCCTCCGTGACGTATCACCTGGCGCGTCTCGGCGCAGGTGTGACGCTGCTCGACCGGGAGCCGGCGGCCGCGGCCGGTGTCACCGGCGCCTCCTTCGCCTGGATCGGCGGCGCCGGCGGTGACTGGCCCGGCGGCGCGGAGGATCTGCGCGGGTCGGTGCTCGCCGACCACCGGCGGCTGGAGGCCGAGGTACCGGACTACGCCGTGCGCTGGACGGGCTCGCTGTCGTGGACCGGCGAGCGGGCCGGCTCTCCGGCGGTGCCGGGCGGTCACCGGGTCGCACGGGACGACATCGCGGCGCTGGAACCCCACCTGCGCACCCCGCCCGCGCACGCCGTCCACATCCCCGGCGACGGGGGTCTCGACCCGGCGGCGATGACCCGCGCGCTGATCGCCGCCGCGCGGGCCCGCGGTGCGGCGGTGGTCCTCGGCGCGGCCGTGCGGTCGCTGGAGTTCTCGGCCGGCCGGGTCGTCGGCGTGCGGACACCGGCCGGTGTCCACCCCGCGGCGACCGTCGTCCTCGCCGCCGGCACCGGCGTCGCCGAACTGTCCGCGCCGCTGCCCGCGGACGTGCCCGTCTCCGTGTCCCCGGCCTTCCGGGTCCGGGTCGCGGCGCCGCCCGGACTCGTCAGGACCATCGTGTCGACCCCGGAGTTCGAGGTCCGCGAGGTCCGCGACGGCGAACTCCTCATGACCCTTCCGCGTGTGGCCGGCACCTCGCCGCAGGCCCTGGCCCGGGCCGCAGAAGTCGCCCTCCGCCACCTCAAGGACGCCTTCCACGGCGCCGGCACCTGCCGCGTGCTCGACTACGGCCTCGGCCACCGGCCGGTGCCGCCCCGCGGACCGCTCATCGGATACGCGACACCCGACCGCTCCGCATACGTCGCCGTGATGCACTCCGCCGTCACCCTCGCCCCCACCGCGGGACGCCTCGTCGCGGACGAACTCACCACCGGCGAACCGCCCCCCGAACTGCGCCGCTGCCGTCCGTCGCCGAACGCGGCCGCGAGCACGCCGCGGCGGTCACCCCCGCCCTGAGCCTCGTCCTCGACGGTCGCCGCCGGGTGGAGGGAACGACCCGCCGCCCGTCGCCGCGCCGGCTCACGGGGAGCCGTCGCGGGGCGGGAGCGCCGCCGCCACCTCGGACGCCGCCGCTGCCAGCAGTTCGTCGTCGGCCGTCGCGTCCCGTTCCGTGCGGTTGGACATGATCGCCACCACGAGGGGCGCGCGATCCGGCGGCCAGAGCACCGCGATGTCGTTGCGCGCGCCGTACGTGCCGCCCGTGCCGGTCTTGTCGCCGACCTCCCAGCCGTCGGGCACTCCGGCGCGGATCAGGGTGTCGCCGGTGGTGTTGGTGCGCAGCCACGTGGTGAGCAGGGCGCGGCCGGGCCGGTCCAGCGCGTCGCCGAGGACGAACGCGCGCAGGTCGCGCGCCAGCGCGCGGGGTGTGCTCGTGTCACGGGTGTCGCCCGGGGTCCAGCGGCTCAGCTCCGGCTCGTCGCGCACCATGCGGGTGACGTCGTCGCCGATCGCCTCCAGTTCCGCGTCCATGCCCGCCGGGCCGCCGAGTTCGGCGAGGATCAGGTTGGCGGCGGCGTTGTCGCTGAAGCGGACGGCGGCCTCGCAGAGGTCGCGCAGGGTCATCCCCGTGGCGACGTGCTCGGCGGTCACGGGGGAGTGGGCGATCAGGTCGTCCGCGGAGTACGTGATCACCCGGTCCAGCTCCCGCGCCGGGCGCGTGCGGAGCACGACGCCGGCGGCCAGTGCCTTGAACGTCGAGGCGTTCGGGAAGCGTTCGCCGGCGTGGTAAGCGACCTCCCGTCCCGAGCCCGTGTCGACCGCGTAGACCCCGAGGCGCGCCTCGTACTCCCGCTCCAGGGCCGCCAGTTCGCGCGCGTACGGCTCCGGCGGGGGAGTGGCCGTGCGCGACGGCGACGGCGGCGGCTTCGCCGGCGGGCCGTCCTCGCCGCAGGACGTCAGCGGTACGAGGACGAGGGCGCAGAGCGCGCCGACCGCCGCACGGCGGGTGCGGGTGAGCCGCATGTTCCGGGACCTCCGGGGGTGAGCTGTGCAGCCCCCACCCTCGCCCATCAGGTGATCACGCGTCCACACCGCGAAGGCGGCCGGGATCTGTCCTCCTTCGCTTCTACGGTGGCCGGGAGCCCACAGAGAGAGGCACCACCCATGACCATCGCCGTCACCACCCCCACCGGCCACGTCGGATCCCGCGTCGTCCGCCTCCTCCTCCAGGCCGGCGTACGCCCCCGGGTCCTCGTCCGGGACCCCGCGCGCCTCGACCCGGTGACCCGCGACCTCGTCGACGTACGGCGCGGCGACCTGACCGACACCGGATTCGTCCGCGAGGCGACCGCCGGCGCGCGGACCGTCTTCTGGGTCGACCCCACGCCGCCCACCGACGCCGACCCCGTCGGGACCTCCGAGCGGACGGCCGCCGGCGTCGTCGACGCCGCCCGCGCCGGGGACGTCGCGCGGGTCGTGCTGCTCAGCAGCGTCGGCGCGGAGCTGCGTCACGGCGCGGGGCACATCGACGCGCTCGGCCGGATCGAGGAGAGCCTCGACGCCACCGGCGCCGACACCCTGCACCTGCGCTGCGGCTACTTCTTCACCAACCTCCACCACGCCCTGGACGACCTGGCCCGCGGCGTGCTCACCACGCAGTTCCGGCCCGAGCGCCCCATGGCGTGGGTCGACCCGCGCGACGTCGGCGACGTCGTCGCCGCGCGGCTGCTCGCCGACGACTGGAGGGGCCGCGTGGTCCAGGGCGTCCACGGGCCCGAGGACCTCAGCTTCGTGCAGGTCGCCGAGATCCTGACCGGGGCGCTGGGCCGGCCGGTGCGGGTCGAGACCGTCAGCGACGACGACGTCCGCGCGGCGCTGGGCGCGGCGGGGCTGCCGCCGGGCGCCGTGGACGGCATCGTCGGCATGGCCGCGGGCACCCGCGACTTCGTCCCGGAGCAGCCGCGGGACCCGGTCACCACCACCCCCACCACCCTCGCCGCCTGGGCGTACGCCCATCTGCGGCCGATGCTCGACGAGGCGGCGCGCGGCGAGGCGGCGACAGGCGACGCGGCCGGGGGCGGCGCGGCCGCGGCCTGAGGGGGCGGCCCGGATCCCGCACCCGGGCCCGGGGGCGTCCGGAGTACGGACCCACCCCCCGCCCCGCCCCCTCACCGCACCTGCGCCCCGGCGCCCCTCTCCTGCCGCTCCGGCACCCCGCCCCGCGGCAGGTGCCGCAGCGTGAACACCCCGAGCGCCGCGTGCAGCAGCGCCGCGACCAGCGCCGCGGCGTGCAGCCCCGCGACGAAGGCGGCCTCCGCCTCCCCGGCCGCCGCCGCCGTGATGCCCGGCACCCGCAACGTCTCGGTGAGCGTGCCGGCCAGGTCCGGCCCCCGCAGCCGGAAGACCAGCGCCGCCAGCGAACCGAGCAGCGCGATGCCGAGGGCGTTGCCGATCTCGTTGCTGGTCTCGGCGATCGCCCCGGCCGACCCCGCGCGCTCCGGCGGCACCGCCGCGACGGCGGTGTCGGCGACGACGCTGAAGGAGATGCCGTAGCCGACCCCGGCGACGACGGTGGCCGCGACGTACCAGCCCGTGCCGCCCGAGACACCCGTGGGCAGGATCAGCAGCAGCCCGCCGGCGATGACGAAGTGGCAGGTGAGCAGCGCGGCCCTGGTGCCGGTGCGCGCCACCACCGCGGGGGTCACCACGCACGTGACGGTGAGCACGACGGCGCCGGGGAGCGTGACGAGGGCCGCGTCGAAGACGTCGAGACCGCGAACGGACTGCAGGTAGATCCCGCCCAGGTACGCCACCGCCGACCAGGCCGCCAGCGGCAGCAGCCCGGTGACGGCCGCGATCGCGAACACCCGGTCGCGGAAGAGGCGGAGGTCGATCAGAGGGTGCTCAAGCCGCAGTTGGCGGCGTACGAACCGGTACAGCAGGACGATGCCGACGGCGGCCGCGACGAGCGGGACGGCCGCCGGGCCCCCGGCCGCCGCGCGCTTGATCCCGTAGACGGCCAGCAGGATGCCCGCGGCGGACAGCGCGACGCTCGGGGCGTCGACGCGGCCGGGCCCTCCGGCGCGTACCTCGCGCAGCAGCCGCGGGGCCAGCAGCAGGAAGAGCGCGACGACGGGAAGGTTGACCAGGAACACGGACCCCCACCAGAAGTGCGCGAGCAACTGGCCCCCGACGACCGGACCGATCGCGAAGCCCGCCGCGAAGGCCGCCGCGAAGATCCCGATGGCCTGCGCCCGCCGCCGCGCGTCGGTGAACAGCTCGCTCAGCACCGCGAGCGCGGAGGGCAGCAGCGTGGCGCCGGCCACCCCCATCAGCACCCGGAAGGCGATGAGCAGCTCGGCCGACGGCGCGAACGCCGCGCCCGCCGAGGCGGCGCCGAACACCGCCGTGCCGGTCATCAGCAGCCGGAGCCGGCCGTACCGGTCGCCGATGCTCCCGAACGCGACGAGCAGGGAGCCGACGGCGAACCCGTAGCCGTCCAGGATCCACAGCGCCTGGTCCGCGGAAGGGGACAGCTCCGCCGAGATCCGGGCCATCGCCAGGAACAGCACAGAGCCGTCCATCGCGACCAGCAGCACCGGGCCGAGCACCACGAGCAGGCCGAGCCACGCCCGCGGTCCGGGGGCAGGAGGAGAAGAAGCACGCCGTCCGTCCATGGCCACGACGGTGCTCCGCCGCGCGTCCGCCGGCCATCCCCGTCTCGTGGGTACCCCCGGCAGGGATACCCGGGGCCGGCCCGCCCCCGCCCGGGCGGACGTAGCCTCGGGACCATGGAACTGGAGAGCCTCGGCGCGTACCTGAAGACCCGCCGCGACCGCCTCACGCCCGCCGCCGCCGGACTCGGCACCTACGGCGCCACGCGCCGCGTGCCGGGCCTGCGCCGGGAGGAGCTGGCGCAGCTCGCCGGGGTGAGCGCCGGGTACTACACGCGGCTGGAGCAGGGGCAGGCCGGGACCGCCTCCCGGCAGGTGCTCGACGCGCTGGCGCGGGTGCTGCGGCTGGACCCGGCCGAGACGGCCCACCTGCACAACCTGGCCCGCCGCCCCGCCGCGCCGCGGCTGGTCCGCCCGGCGCCCGAGCAGCCGCACCCACGGGTGCTGGCGCTGCTCACGGCCCTGGCGGAGACGACGCCGGCCGTCGTGCTGGGCCGCCGCGGCGACGTGCTGGCCTGGAACCGCACCGGCCACGCGCTCGTCGCCGAGCACGTCGACGCCGACGCGCCCCACGACCCCGTGCGCCGGCCGTCGGTACCCCGGATGTTCTTCCTCGACCCGCTGGTCCGGGACCTGCACGCCAACTGGGCGGAGCTGGCCCGTATCCACGTCGCGTACCTGCGGCTGACCGCCGGCCGCTACCCCACCGACGCCCGCCTCGCCGAGCTGATCGGCGAACTCGCCATGGGCAGCACGGACTTCGCGGAGCTGTGGGCGGCGGGCGACGTCGCCGACTGCACCGTGGGCGCCATGCGTCTGCGGCACCCCACCGTCGGCGCGCTCGACGTCGACTACCAGGTCTGGCTCCAGCCGGACAGCCCGGGCCACCGCCTGGAGGTCTACACCCCCCGCGACCCCGCCTCGGCCGACGCGGTCCGGCTGCTGGCCGCCCGGCCGTACCGCGCGGCGCCGCCCGCGCCGTCTGCGCCGTCCGATGCCGGCCGCGGCCGGGCGACCGGGTGAGATGCCGTACGTGACCGGGTGTCGTCGCGCCGAGCGATGAGTTCCGCGGGCCCCGGAGGTCTATTCGTACGGAAAGGCCATTCCTGAAAGCCGGAGGAGTACCCATGACCGCCAAGGCACTGCCGCCCGTCGTCGACACCGAGACCTGGCGGCGCGAGCTGGACGCGCTCCGCGTCCGCGAGAAGGCCGCGACCCGGGAGCTGGACGCCATCGCCGCGCAGCGGCGCCGGCTGCCGATGGTCGAGATGCCCGACTACACCCTGGAGGGCGAGGAGGGACCGGTCCGGCTGGTCGACGTCTTCGACGGCAAGTCCCAGCTCATCGTCTACAACCACATGTGGTTCGAGGGCAAGGAGTGGCAGTGCGGAGGCTGCACGAGCCTCACCACGCAGTACACCCGGCTCGGCTTCCTCGACCCCTACGACGCGCGGTTCGTCATCGTCACCCAGGGTCCGATCGACGAGGCGCTCGCGTACAAGAAGCGCGTCGGCAACCGGATGCCCTGGTATTCCACCGCGAACAGCCAGTTCGGCACCGACGTCGACGCCCCGCCCGGCGGCGGCTTCGGGTTCAACGTCTTCCTGCGCGACGGCGACACCGTCTACCGCACCTGGCACACCAACGGCCGCGGCTCCGAGCAGCTCAGCCACACCTTCCCGCTGGTCGACGTGCTGCCGTACGGGCGGCAGGAGGAGTGGCAGGACTCGCCGGAGGGCTGGCCGCAGTCGCCGACGTACAGCGGCTGGCTCGACTCGAAGGACGTCGCCCGCCTCTACGGCGAGGGCGCCTGACGCTCTCGCGCCGTCGAAGGGCGGGGCGGTGGTGGCACCGGCTCAGAGGGCCGGTGCCTCGTCGTCGTCGGCGGTGTGCAGCGGAAGGTCACCGTCCGCGCCCCGGTCGCCGAGGCGGGCGGCGTCGTTGGCCGCCAGCGCCCGGCGCAGCAGGGACATCAACTGCTCCCGCTCCGGTGCGGACAACGCGGCGAGCAGCGGGCGCTGTGACTCCGCGGCCACCGGGCGGAGACGGTCGAGCAGCCGGCGCCCGGCCGGGGTGAGGGCGAGGCGGTGGCGGCGGCGGTCCGCGGGGTCGCGGGTACGGCTGACGAGGCCGCGCTCCTCCAGCAGGTCGATCCGGCCGACGAGATGGCTCTTGTCGAGGTCGAGGGCGTCGGCGACCTGCTGCTGCGACCGCGGTCCGGCGTCGCCGAGCGCGCAGAGGATCGCGTGGTGCACCAGGAGCAGTTCCTCGCGGGCCAGCACCTCCGCCAGCCGGCGGCGGCCGTAGCGGGAAACCTGGCCGGTCAGGTACGACGGCAGGTCGAGCAGCGACGGGGGGCGCGGCTCGGGCTGGTTCATCCTCCGGATCGTAGCCGGTGGCAAGGGCCCGGCGGGTCCGCTCCTTTACCGGGATTTTCGCCGGGTCCCGCGAGGCTTTCCGTAGCGATTCGCAACTGTTGCGAGTCACAACGGAATCGGAGTCGTCATGCCGACAGAACGGCACATCCAGCGCAGGACGGTGCTCGGCGGCGCGGTCGCGGCCGGCGCGGTCGCGGCGGCCGGGCCCCTGCCCGGCGCCACCGGCCGGCCCGCCGCCGCGGCGGACCGGCAGGAGGGGGCGGAAGAGCCGGGCCGCGGGGACCGCAAGGTGGCCCTGATCACCGGCACGAGCAGCGGTTTCGGCCATCTCACCGCACTCACGCTGGCCCGCGAGGGCCTGGCGGTGTTCGCCTCCATGCGCGACACCCGTGGCGCCAACGCGGCGGCGGCGCGCAAGCTCCGCACCCTCGCCGCGGAGGAGGACCTCGCCCTGCAGGTGGTCGACATCGACGTCCGCGACGACGACTCCGTCGCCCGCGGCGTCGAGCGCGTCCTGGGCCGCGCCGGCCGGGTCGACGTGCTGGTGAACAACGCGGGCGTCTTCTATCCCGCGATCCTGGAGACGCTCAGCGTCGACGACGTGCGCGCCGTGTTCGAGACCAACGTCTTCGGTCACCTGCGCATGAACCGCGCGGTGCTGCCGGCCATGCGCGCCCGGGGGGAGGGACTCGTGGTGCAGACGACGACGGCGCTCGGCCGGTTCGTGTTCCCCTTCATGGGCGCGTACGTCGGCACCAAGTGGGCGATGGAGGCGATGGCCGAGGCCTCGCGGTACGAACTGCGCAGGCTCGGCGTCGACGTCGTCATCGTCGAGCCCGGGGCGTACGACACGGACTTCGTCGCCCCCAACGCCGTCCGCTACTACGACCGGTACCTCCGCGGGCTCGACCGCGACGCCGCCCGGCGCCGTGCCGCGTACGGTGACCTGGCACGGCGTACGGAGGACCACCTCGTCGAGGAGCCGGGGCTCCCCGACCCGCAGGAGGTCGCCGACGCCATCGCCGGCCTGGTCCGCACGCCGAGCGCCGAGCGGCCGGTGCGGCTGCCGGTCGCGGGGGCGGCGGAGTTCCTCGGCGAGGTGCACACCGTGCACGCGGAGTTCCAGCGCGCGGTGCTGGAGGGTTCGGGGTACGGCGACCTGCTCTGACGGGCCCGGCCGCCGGTCCCGGACGACCGCTAGCCTGACCCGGTGACGCGATTCGAGGGGTACGCGGCGCTCGTCACGGGCGCCGGGCAGGGCATAGGCGAGGCCGTCGCGCGCCGGTTCGCCGCGGAGGGCGCGCGCGTGCTGGTCACCGACCGGGACGGCGGTCGCGCCGAGCGGGCCGCCGCGGCGATCCGCGCCGCCGGCGGCACCGCCGAGCCGCGGGCCTGCGACGTGACGGACGGCGAGGCGGTCCGGGCGGCGGTCGCGCACGCGGCGGACTCCTTCGGCGGCCTGCACGTGCTGGTCAACAACGCCTACGCCGTCCACCGCGACCCGCCCCGCTTCGAGGACTGGCGGGAGCCCGACTGGTACGAGGACTTCGAGGTCACCCTGCACGGCGCGGCGCGCTGCGCCCGCGCGGCGCTGCCGCTCCTGGCCGACGCACCCGGCCGGGCCGCGATCGTCAACATCGGCTCGGTCAACGCCGAACGCCACTACGGCGAGCACGCGTACAGCGCCGCCAAGGCCGCGCTCGCCTCCCTCACCCGCACCCTGGCCGTGGAGAGCGCGGCGCGCGGCGTGCGCGTGAACCTCGTCGAGCCCGGGACCGTCCGCACCGCCGTCTGGCAGGACCGGCCCGAGGTCCTGGCCCGGGTCGTGGAGCACTACCCGCTGGGCCGCGTCGGCGAACCGGACGACATCGCGGCGGCGGTGGCCTTCCTCGCCTCCCGCGACGCGGCGTGGATCACCGGCGTCGGCCTGCCGGTGGACGGCGGACTGCTGGCGAGCCACCTCGCGATGTCCCGCGGCATCGCGGGCGACGGGGCGTGACCGGACGTCCGGCGACCGGGCCCGCGGACGCGGGGTGACGGCGGGCCTCGGCTCGGCTACGTTGTCCGGGCCGCGCCCCCGACCCCGGACGGTGGAGTACATGTCAGAGGAAACATTCGACGACGGCGCCGAGCCGGTGGTCGTCGACACGTCGGTGCCGCACTCGGCGAGGATCTTCAACCACTGGATCGGCGGCAAGGACAACTACGCGCCGGACCGCGCCGCCAGCGCCCGCTTCCAGGAGGTCTTCCCGGAGATCATCGATCTGGCCCGCAGCGGGCGGCAGTTCCTCCGGCGGGTCGTCACCCACCTCGCCGGGGAGGCGGGCGTACGGCAGTTCCTGGACATCGGCACCGGCCTGCCCACCGCGGACAACACCCACGAGGTGGCCCAGCGGATCGCCCCCGAGTCCCGCATCGTCTACGTCGACAACGACAAGCTCGTCCTCGCCCACGCCCGCGGCCTGCTCACCAGCACCCGCGAGGGCGCGACCGCGTACCTCGACGCCGACGTGGAGGACCCCGAGGCGATACTCGCGGGCGCGGCGCGCACCCTGGACTTCGACCGGCCCGTCGCCGTCATCCTGATGGGCATCCTGGCGCACGTCGACGGCTACGAGCAGGCCCGGTCGGTGGTGCGGCGGCTGATGGACCCGCTGCCGTCCGGCAGTTACCTGGCGATACGGGACGGCGTCGACGGGAACGAGAAGTACACCCGGGCCATCGACGGCTACAACGCCACCGGCGCCGTGCCGTACCACCTGCGCACCGAGGCGGAGATAGCCGGCTACCTCGACGGTCTGGAACCGGTCGAGCCCGGCGTGGTGTCCTGCCCGCTGTGGCGGCCAGAGCCGGTGGACATCGGCAGCCCCGTCGAGATGGCGGTCCTGGGCGGGGTCGGCCGGAAACCGTAGGCGGGCACGCAAAGATCGGGCCATCGTGCGCATTTGCCCCCTGTGGCGGGTTACCCTTCGCCCGTAGCGTGAGTCTTGGTGGCGACGGCCCATCTGCGGAGGACCGAGCCTGCGGAGGACCGATGACGGTGCCGATGGCGGCAGTGCACGACCCGGGGATCCCGCTCACCGACCGGCAGGAGCGCGGCGGCAGGCCCGTCTGCAGGTCCGTGCTCGGCTCCCGGCTGCGCCGGCTCCGCCGGGACCGGGGCATCCAGTTGCAGGAGGCGGCCCGCGAGATCGGCGCCTCGGTCGCCAAGCTGTGCCGGCTGGAGCTGGGCCAGGGCGGCTGCAAGGACTACGACGTCGCCGCGCTGCTCGAGCTCTACGGCGTCGTCGACGACGCCGAGCTCGACGAGTACGCCGCGCTGGCCCGCGGCGCCAACGCGCCGAGCTGGTGGCAGGAGTACAGCGACCTGATACCCAGTCAGACGGAGACCCACCTCGGCCTGGAGGAGGCCGCCACGGTCATCCGCAGCTACCAGTCCCAGCGGATCCCGGACCTGCTCCAGACCGCCGCGTACGCCCGCGCGATCACCCGGCTCGGCTTCCCGCAGGACCCGGTGCGGACGGTGGAGCGCCGCCTGCACCTGCTCGAACGCCGCCAGCAGGCGCTCACCCGTGCGGACCCGCCGCGCTGCTGGGTGCTGCTCGACGAGGCGGCGCTCCGGCGCTCGGTCGGCGCCCCGGGGGTGATGGAGGACCAGTTGCGGCACCTGCTCCGGCTGCACCTCGAACACCCCACGGTCACCCTGGACGTGGTGCCGCTGGCGGCCGGCGGCACGGCGGCGGTGGCCCAGCCGCTGACGATGCTGCGGTTCGCCGAGCCCGAACTGCCGGACGTGGTCTGCCTGGACCAGCTCACCGGCACCGTGCGCATCGACAAGCCGAGCGAGGTCGACCGCTACCGCCTGGCGCTGGACAACCTCGCCGCGTCCACCGGCACCGGCACCGACGCCGCCGACTTCCTGGCCCGCGTGCTGCACGGCCACTGACGGCGCCGCTACGCCCGGCGCGTACCCCGCCGGGCGACACACCCCACCCGCCCTCTGTTCCGCGCGCACCCACCGGCCACACTGACCCCATGACGGAAACGGAATCCTTCGCGTACGACGTGGTCGTCCTCGGCGCCGGGCCGGTGGGTGAGAACGTCGCCGACCGCACCCGCGCCGCCGGTCTGTCCACCGCGGTCGTCGAGAGCGAACTCGTCGGCGGCGATTGCTCGTACTGGGCCTGCATGCCCAGCAAGGCCCTGCTGCGCCCGGTGCTCGCGCGCGCCGACGCCCGCCGGCTCCCCGGCCTGAGCCATCTGGTGGCCGGAGACCTCGACGCGGCCGCGGTCCTCGCCCGCCGGGACACGTACACCTCCCACTGGCAGGACGACGGCCAGGTCGCCTGGCTGGACGGCATCGGCGCCGACCTCTACCGCGGCCGGGGCCGCCTCGCCGGGCCGCGCACCGTGAGCGTGACCGACGCCGACGGCGTGGTACGGACGCTGACCGCCGGGCACGCCGTCGCGATCTGCACCGGCAGCCGCGCCGTGCTGCCCAACCTGCCGGGGATCGCCGACGTACAGCCGTGGACCAGCCGGGAGGCCACCAGCTCCGCGACCGTCCCCGGCCGGCTGATCATCGTCGGCGGCGGGGTGGTCGGCGTCGAGATGGCCACCGCCTGGCAGGCCCTCGGCTCCCAGGTCACCGTTCTCGTCCGCGGCGACGGCCTGCTGGACCGCATGGAGCCCTTCGCCGGCGAGCTGGTCACCGAGGCGCTGACCGAGGCCGGCGCGCAGGTGCGTACCCGCACCTCCGTCGCCTCCGTCGTCCGCGAGAACGGCACCGTCCGCGCGACCACCGACGCCGGCGACACCGTCGAGGCCGACGAGATCCTCTTCGCCACCGGCCGCGCGCCCCGTACCGAGGACATCGGCCTGGAGACCGTGGACCTGGAGCCCGGTTCCTGGCTGGCCGTGGACGACTCCCTGCGGGTCACGGGCAGCGAGTGGCTGTACGGGGTCGGGGACGTCAACCACCGCGCGCTGCTGACCCACCAGGGCAAGTACCAGGCCCGCATCGCGGGCGCCGCCATCGCCGCCCGCGCGCACGGCGTGCCGCTGCTGGAGTCGGACCCGTGGGGGGCGCACGCCGCGACCGCCGACCACGGCGCCGTCCCGCAGGTCGTCTTCGCCGACCCCGAGGCCGCGGCCGTCGGGATGTCGCTGGCCGAGGCGGTACGGGCCGGCCACCGGGTGCGCGCGGTGGACGTCGACATGGCCTCGGTCGCGGGCGCGGGGCTCTACGCGGACGGCTACCGCGGGCGGGCGCGCATGGTCGTCGACCTCGACGAGGAGTTCCTGCGGGGCGTCACGTTCGTCGGGCCGGGGGTGGGGGAGCTGATCCACTCGGCGACCATCGCCGTCGCGGGCCGGGTGCCGGTGAGCCGGCTGTGGCACGCGGTCCCGTCGTACCCGACGATCAGCGAGGTGTGGCTGCGGCTGCTGGAGGCGTACCGCGGCTGAGCGCGCCCCCGCCCGGAAAAATCCCGTCGCCCTCCGCGTACGCCGGCCGTTAGCCTCCGCGGAGCGCGGGCGCGGGACCTGCGGCCGCGGAGGGAGCCGGGGATGGCGCACGGGCATGCGGACAGCGGGCGGTTGCGCCTGCTGCTGGACCAGTTCGACGCGGCGAGGGAGGCGGCCGGGCTGCGGCTCGCCGGGCTCGGCGACGAGGAGTTCCGCTGGGAACCGGTGCCCGGCTGCTGGTCGGTCCGGCGGCGGGCCGAGGCGACGACGCCGCGGGCGTACGGGCCGGGGGAGTGGGTGCTCGACAAGGGCGCGGCGTCCATTCCCCCCAGCGAGTACGCCGGTGTCGCGCGGGACGTCGCCGAGGGCATGTCCGTCGAGAAGGTCGCCGCGGACTGGGAGGTGAGCGTCGAGCGGGTCCGCGAAGTCCTCGCCCACACCGGCCCGCTGGAGCCGGACGAGGCCCCGGTCACCACCATCGCCTGGCGGCTGGGACACCTCCACTCGGGCTTCGCCGGCGGCTGGGAGTGGACGTTCGGCGAGCGGCGCCGGGATCCCAGGCTGCTGGTCGACTTCACGCCGTCCGCGGAGCTCGCCGTCGCGCGGTTCTGGGCGGAGGTCGACCGCTGGCGCGACAGCGTCGCCACCGTCACCGAGGAGCAGTTGGACACGGTCGGCTTCTCGCAGTACCCCTACGCCTCCGACCCCGACGAGGCGTACGTCGACGTGCTGTGGGCGGGCAACCTGGAGTTCATCCACCACATGGCGGAGATCGCGCTGCTCCGCGACCTGTGGCGGGCCCGCTTCGGCGCGGCCTGAGCGGGCCTCGCGTGCCTCGTGCGCCCCGCGGAGCGTACGAGGCACGCGAACCGCGTACCGGCCGGTCTCAGATGCCGAACTCCGAGGGCGACAGCCCGAGCGCCGTGCACGCCTCGCGGATCACCTGCTGCTCCGCCGGGTCGATGTGGCCGTCGGCGCCCGCGATGACGAACCCGGTCTGGATCACCGCCCGCGCCTCCGCCGGCTTCTTCTTGGCCTTGGCGATCTCCTGCAGCGCCTCCGCCTTGCCCTGCTGGAAGTCGACCGTGAGCCGGTCCAGGTGCTTGGTGAACCGCTGCCGCAACTGCTCCGGCGGGAAGTTCTGCAGCACGTCGTTGCTCACGATCATCGACTCCATGCGCTCCCGCTCCGCGGGGTGCACGTGTCCGTCGGCGGCGGCCACCAGCGCGCAGACCGCCATGCTGGCGTCCCGGTACGCGCCGCTCTTCAGCTCCGTCTTCATCGAGCTGAGCTGCGTCTTGAACATGCTGACGAGCTGGGCCTTGGAACCACCGCCGCCCGAGCCCGTCGAGCCGGGGCCCTGGCTCCCGGACCGCGATCCGCCCCGGGATTGCTGCAGGCCCTTGGCCTGGTCCTTGATCCGATCAAACATCGACACTGAAATGCCACCTCGGGTTGCGGGCGTACCGCCCGACTCGTCGGTTCCGGTCGTCGTACCGAAGACCGCTGTACCGCGGTCAGTCTCTCAACGCCCCCGCGGGACGCTGAGGTTCCGCATCTACCCGTACGGGGGAACGGGAACCCCCGGCCGAAAGTTTCGTAATGATATTCGAAACTGGCTGAAAACCACTGTTGCCGTGTCGTGGGCCCCTCCCTACGGTGTGGGAGCGCTCCCATTCGGCTTGGAGGTACCCCCCATGCGCTTCCACCCGCTCCGCCGGTCCCGGCCGCTCACCTCCGCGGTCGCCGCCGTCGTGGCCGTCGCGGCGGTGCTCGCCGCCACCCTCGACGCCCGGCCGGGGGCCGCCGCCGACCGCATCGAGCCGGTCGCCCAGGTGGCGCCGGTCGAGGACGACGGCGCCGACTGCCCCGTCCCCAGCCCGCCCACGCCCTCGGACGCGCTGCTGCCCGATCCCTTCACGAAGCTGGACGGCACCCGGGTCACCGCCAGGTCCGACTGGCGCTGCCGGCGGGCCGAGATCAGGGAGCTGGCCGAGCGCACGGTCTACGGCCAGAAGCCGGCCAAGCCCGCGAGCGTCACCGGCAGCGTCTCGCGCACCGGGATCACCGTGAACGTCTCGGATCAGGGCCGCAGCGCGAGCTTCTCGGCCAGCGTCGACCTGCCCGGGGGCACCGGACCGTTCCCCGCGGTCGTTGTCTACGGCGGCTTCGGCGCGGACACCGCCGCCATCAAGGCCGCGGGCGCCGCCGTCGTCAACTTCGACCCGTACGCCGTGGGCCGCGAGGGCACCCCGCGCAACAACAAGCAGGGCGCCTTCTACAGCGTCTACGGCTCCTCCAGCAGCACCGGGCTGCTCATGGCCTGGGCCTGGGGCGTCAGCCGCATCATCGACGTCATCGAGCAGTCCGACGGCAGCGTGCTGCGGGCGGACGCGACGGGCGTCACCGGCTGTTCGCGGTTCGGCAAGGGCGCCTTCGTGGCCGGCGCGTTCGACCAGCGCATCGCGCTGACGATGCCGGTCGAGTCGGGCTCCGCGGGCGCACCCGCCTTCCGCAGCGTCGCGCGGGAGAGCGGCGCGCAGCCGCTGAGCAGCGCGTACGGGGAACAGCCCTGGCTGGGCGACGCCTTCGGCTCGTACACGGGCAACCCGGCGCAACTGCCGGTGGACACCCACGAGATGGTCGGCATGGTCGCGCCGCGCGGGCTGTTCCTCATGGAGAACCCGCACGTGGACTGGCTCGGCGCCAGGTCCGGCAGCGTGGCGGCGCTCGGCGGCGCGGAGGTCTACAAGGCGCTCGGCGCCGGACAGAACATCAGTTACTGGTCCGACGTGCAGGACGGGACCCACTGCGCGTCGCGGTCCGAGTGGCGCGGCCCGCTGCAGCAGAGCATCGCGACGTTCCTGCACGGTACGGGCAGCGCCCCCGGCGTGTTCCGGATCTCGCCGAGGAAGGCCGGCAACCTCGCGGAGTGGCGCACCTGGCAGACCCCGGTCCTCACCGACGGCGGCTGACCCCGCCGGACCCCCCACGCCACCCCCTCGGCCTACGCGGACCCGAGGGGGTGGCTCGCGTGCGGCGAGCGGCGGCGGTCTCTGTGAGACCTTGTGCTTGACCACCTGCGCCGCGGCGGACCGCCACGGCGCTCACCGCGCGCGACGCCACCGGGAGGAGCGCTGAAGTCCTACGCAGCCGACACCGTCAGACGGCGCCCGCGCCTGGCCGGCCTCGTCGAGCGGCTCCGTGCGCCCACCGTGGCGCAGACGCTGCGCGGTGCCATGGCCGCCACGATCGCGTACGTCGTCGCCCTCCAGCTCACCAGCGGCCCCAAGCCGCTGACCGCACCGCTGACGGCGCTGCTCGTCGTCCAGGTGACCTTCTACGCCACGCTCACCACCGGCATCCGGCGCGTCACCGCCGTCGTGGTCGGCGTGCTCATCGCCAGCGGGTTCAGCGCGCTGGTCGGGCTGAGCTGGTGGAGCCTGGGGCTGATCATCCTCAGCTCGCTGATCGCGGGGCGCATCGTGCGGGTGAGCGAGTTCGTGCCCGAGGTCGCGATCAGCGCGATGCTCGTCCTCGGCGTCAGCCACGTGGGGGACACGGCGTTCACCCGGATTCTGGAGACGCTCACCGGCGCCGTCGTGGGCCTGACGTTCAACCTCGTGCTGGCGCCCCCGGTCTGGGTGGAGAGCGCCGGCGACGCCATCGAGGACCTGGCCCGCCGGATGCGCCGCCTCCTGCTGCGCAGTGCGGACCAGCTCACCGCCGTCACCTCGCCCGCGGTGGCCTTCGACCGGCTGCACGCGGCGCGCGACCTGGACGACTTCGTCGGCGACGTCGACACCTCGCTGCGCCGCGCCGAGGACAGCCTGCGGCTCAACCCCCGGGTGAGCGAGGGCCTGATGCACCGGGTGGTGCTGCGCACCGGGCTGGACACGCTGGAGATCTGCGCGGTGGTGGTGCGCGTGCTCACCCGGGGCCTGGCGGACCTGGCGACGGCCCGGCGGGCGGAGGAGCCCCTGTTCCCCCGCGAAACGGGTGCGGCCCTGGAGGACCTGCTCGGCTACATCGGCGACGCGCTGGTGAGCTTCGCACAACTGGTCTCGACCGAGGTCTCCGCGAGCGCCGAGACGGCGGCCGGCCGCCTGGAGGCGGACCTCGCGGCGGCCCATGCCGTACGCGGCCGGGTGGAGGCCCTGCTGCTCGACACCGCGGAGCGCGACGAGGAGAACTGGTTCCTGTACGGCGCGCTGCTCGCCGACGTCAAGCGGATCCTCGACGAGCTGGACACCGAGCACCGGTCCGCGCGGCTGCTGGAGGGCCTGGACCGCAGCGGGCGCGACTACCGCGAACAGATCCCCCGCCTGTCCCGCCTGATGGACTGGCTCACCCGCTGACCGCCGCCCCCGCCGCCGCCTCGGGGAACGTACGCGGCGTACCCACCCGGCTACGGGCACCGCGGGCACCCCGCGAGATCGGCCGTTAGCACCCGCCGGGGCGTGGTACCCGCCCCGCAGAACCGACAAAGCGGACGGCATGTCCGTCCCGGCGAGCGGGCTCTCCGTCGTGCCCGCGGGACGGACGGCACCCAGCACGGACAAGGAGAACGACATGACCGCCGCCGACGTGGACCTGCAACTGCCCACCGCGCTCGGCCGCCAGTTGCGCGTGGACGCCATACGGGCCGCCGCCGCCGCCGGATCCGGCCACCCGACCTCGTCGATGTCCGCGGCCGACCTGATGGCCGTGCTGCTGGAAGGCCACCTGCGCTACGACGTCGACCGGCCCGACCACCCCGGAGCGGACCGCCTGGTCCTCTCCAAGGGGCACGCCTCTCCGCTGCTGTACGCGGCGCTCAAGGCGGCCGGCGCCATCGACGACGAGGAGCTGCTGACGTTCAGGAAGCGGGGCAGCAGGCTCGAAGGCCACCCGACTCCGGTGCTGCCGTGGGTCGACGTGGCCACCGGGTCCCTCGGGCAGGGGCCGGCCATCGGCGTCGGCATGGCGCTGGCGGGCAAGCGGCTCGGCCACCTGCCGTACCGGGTCTGGGTGCTGTGCGGCGACAGCGAGATGGCCGAGGGCGCGGTCTGGGAGGCGTTCGAGCACGCCGGGTACGAGCACCTGGGCAACCTCACCCTGATCATCGACGTGAACCGGCTCGGCCAGCGCGGGCCCACCCGGCACGGCTGGGACCTGGACGCGTACGCCCGCCGGGCGGAGGCGTTCGGCTGGCACACCGTCGAGGTCGACGGGCACGACCCGGCCGCCGTCGACGCCGCGTACAACGAGGCGGAGGCGGTGAGCGACCGGCCGACCGCCGTCATCGCCCACACCGTCAAGGGCAGCGGGGTCTCCGCGGTCGCGAACCGCGAGGGCATGCACGGCAAGCCGCTGCCCGACCCCGAGGCGGCCATCGCCGAGCTGGGCGGCACCAGCGCCCTGCGCGTCGAGCCGCGGCGCCCGGCGCCCGTCCCCGTGTCGCCGCCGGTGACCCAGCCGCACCTGGAGCTGCCGCGCTACGACGTGGGCGACTCGGTGGCGACGCGCGACGCGTTCGGGCAGGCCCTGGCCGCGCTCGGCACGGCGCGGCCGGACGTCGTCGCGCTGGACGGCGAGGTCGGCGACTCCACGCGGGCCGAGTTCTTCGCGAAGGAGCACCCCGAGCGGTACTTCGAGTGCTACATCGCCGAACAGCAGCTCGTCGCGGCGGCCGTCGGCATGCAGGCGCTCGGCTGGGTGCCGTTCGCGGCCACCTTCGCCGCCTTCCTGACCCGCGCCCACGACTTCGTGCGCATGGCCGCCGTCAGCCGGGCGAACGTCAACCTGGTCGGCTCGCACGCCGGCGTCGCCATCGGCGAGGACGGCCCGTCGCAGATGGGCCTGGAGGACCTGGCGATGTTCCGCGCCGTGCACGGCAGCACGGTTCTGCACCCCTGCGACGCCAACCAGACCGCCCGGCTCGTCGCCGCCATGGCGGACGACGACACGGCGGGCGTGCGCTACCTGCGCACCATGCGCGGCGGCCGGCCCGTCCTCTACGGGCCCGACGAGGACTTCCCCGTCGGCGGCAGCAAGCTGCTGCGCTCCTCGCCCACGGACCGGGTGACGATCGCCGCGGCCGGGGTGGTCGTGCACGAGGCGCTGGCCGCCGCCGACGCGCTGGCCGGAGAGGGCATCGGCGCGCGGGTGCTCGACCTGTACTCCGTCAAGCCCGTCGACGTCGCCGCCGTCCGCGCCGCGGCGGAGCTGACCGGCCGGGTGCTCACCGTGGAGGACCATCACCCGGAGGGCGGCCTGGGCGACGCGGTGGCCGAGGCGTTCGACGACGGCCGCCCCGTACCGCGGCTCGCCCGGCTGGCGGTACGCACCATGCCCGGCTCGGCGACGGGGACGGAGCAGCTCGCGGCGGCGGGCATCGACGCGGCGGCGGTCGCGGCGGCGGCCCGCGACCTCGTCGCGGCGGACGGCGCCCGGGCGGCCTGACGGGCCACCGGACAGAACACCGGACAGAACGGACCCGAGCCGGCGGAGGACGGAACCGTGACGAAGACCGAGACCCGCACAGTGGACGCGCTCCTCGACGCGTACGGACGCACGTACGCCGAGGACGCGGGCATTCGCCTGCAGAACACCCCGCAGCCCCTCTACCAACTGCTCGTGCTCTCCTGTCTGCTCAGCGCCCGGATCCGGGCGAGCGTGGCGCTCGCCGCGGCCCGCGCGCTGTTCGACGCCGGGATGCGCGGCCCCCGCGCGATGGCCGACGCCACCTGGCAGCAGCGGGTCGACGCCCTCGGCGAGGGCGGCTACCGCCGCTACGACGAGCGCACCGCCACGCAGCTCGGCGACGGCGCCCGGCTGCTGCTCGACACCTACCGGGGCGACCTGCGCGGGCTGCGCCGCGAGGCGGACGGCGACGTCCGGCGGCTCGCGGAGCTGCTGCAGCGGGTTCCCGGCCTCGGGCCGGCGGGCGCGGCGATCTTCCTGCGCGAGGTCCAGGGCGTGTGGCCGGAGGCCGCGCCGTACGTCGACGCCAAGGTCGTGCAGGGCGCCGGCCGCGTGGACCTGCCGAAGGACCCGTCCCGGCTCGCCCGGCTCGTACGCGAGCCGCAACTGCCGCCGTTCACGGCGGCGCTGGTGCGGTGTGCGCTGGACAAGGGCGTGGCGGAGGAGGTCAGGGAGCACGCACGCGCCTGAGCGTGCGCGCGGCGGAGCGGGTCACCCTCGGAACCCCCGCCCGCCCCCGCGCCCGCGCCGGGACCCGGGCGAGAACGCCCCGGGCTGCTCCCGCCGGCGCGGGCGCGGGTTTCACCGATGTCGGCGGATCAGTCCTCGCCCGGCAGGCACTCGCGCCAGGCGACGTGGTACGTGGTTTCGATCTCTCCGTCCGTCGAGTCCATGGACAGCAGGCTGGTGGTCGTCCTGGGGTCCGACGTGCCGGCGTTGACGCGCAGCTCCGTGTTGATGTTGAAGTTGCGGATCTCCCCGCACGGCGCCCAGACGAGCGACTCCAGGTCGGTCACGTCGGTCGTGGTCCAGTTGTCGTCCATCGGCCCGTTGAAGTTGTGCGTGAAGGTGTCGGTGTCGGGCGAACCCTGGAAGTAGTACGACGCCTTCTCGATGCCGGTCGCGCCGGGCTCCAGGTAGCCGTACCCCCGGTAGTCGACGCTGGCGATGGCGTAGGTGAAGCCGTGGGGCACCTTGACTGCCAGGTTGAGCTGGCAGTTCTTGCGGAAGTCGGTGGCGGTCGCGCCGACGCCGACCAGGGCCATGTACTCGCTGTACGTCACGGTGAACGCCTGATTGTCCGCGGAGACCGCGATGGCGGCGCTGCCCGGCTCGCAGCCGGTGCCGTTGACGGTGAGTACCTGGATCGCCATCTGATCGGGCGGTACGTCTTCGAAGTACGGCGGCGTCGCGATATCGTGGGACGGCGACGCGATGGGGCTGCTGACGGTCGCGGCCAGTAATGCTGCCAGGACACTGCCTGCGACAAGGGTCATGGTTCTCCAATCGGTCGGGTGGACCGTATCCGGGCACGGCAATGCCAGGAACGGGCCATGCGGGCGGAGTCTGGCGAGCGGGCGGCAAACGGGTCCGCTACGCCGGATTCCGTCAAGGCGCGCACCGGCGGCATGCCGGCGCGAAATGCCGAACGGGCGGGAATTCAGTCGCCGTCTCCGAAGGCGTACCGCGGGTATGGTGCTTACCTGTCGCGGTAATTCAGCACTCCTTCCACGCCAGGTGGTACTTCGTGCTCACCGCGCTGTCCGTGGAGTCCATCGTCATCAGGCTGGTCGCCCGCGGGTCGGAGGAACCGCGGTACACCCGGAGTTCGGTGTTGACGTTGAAGTTCCGCTGTTCCCCGCAGGGGGCCCAGACCAGCTCGGCCCACTCCTTGGAGTCGGTCACCTGCCAGTTGTCGTCGTACGGACCCTCGAAGGACTCGGTGCTCGTGGTCGTCTGCGACGACCCCATGTGGTAGTACGACGCCTGCTCCAGGCCGGACGCGCCGTGCGCCAGGTACGCGTAGCCGCGGTAGTCCACGCTCTGGATCGCGTACGTGAACCCCGAGGGGACGTCCAGGACCAGGCTGAGCTGGCAGTTCTTGCGGAAGTCGACGGGGCCGGCGCCGGCGCCGGCCGCCGCCAGGTAGTCGCTGTAGGTCACCGTGAACGCCGTGTTGTCGGCGTTCGCCGCGACCGCCGCCGTGCCGGCGGAGCAGCCCGAACCGTTGATGGTCTGGATGCCGACCTTGATCTGCTCGGCGGGTCCGTCGGCCGGCTCCTCTGCAGCCGACGCGGTCTGGGCGGACAGGGTGGTGGCGACTAAGGCCGCCAATGCTCCACCGGCGATCAGCTTTCCGGACATGGTTCTCCTATCCTGGTCTCCGGGCCGGGCCCGGGCGAAACCGGTGCCGGCCACACTGAATGCGGGCACGGGAGAGCCGGATGACGGCTCGCGAAAGGAACGTGTGCCACGGGTGGGTCGAGACGGTGCAGCCGCTCCCGAGGGTGAGGAGGGGCGTGGAGAAGAGCTCCCGGGCGCCCGCGGGCGCGAGGGTGAAGAAAGGGGAGAGCGGCTTCGGGGGCTGGGAAGCATTCGTGCGGAACACGGGTGGTGGAGGTGCCGTAGCGAATGCATCCCCGACCTCAATGGCGCGTGAGGTGGGAGCGGTCTCATGTTAGGACCGGGTAAAGCTTGTGTGAAGAGGAATTTCGCCACGACGGACAGGGAGTCCGAAACAAGTTCTCGCCGGGCTTGGCACCATGTCATCGGCTGTCAAGTTGACGCGCGTTGACGCACGGAATACGCGACGGTACGGGAATTAGCTCTGCCCGTGTGCCGTCCGGGCTGCCGGAGTCTGGCCAGAATCAACCCATTCGCCGCCGCGGTCGGGCGCCGGGGTCGCCCGTCCCGCGCCGGCCCGGGAGTGCGCGGCCGTCTTCACCTGCCGGCCCGGGCGGGGTGGCAGGATGGGCCGGCCGGGTAGCGCACGCGGGCGTGCGGCGGCCAGAGGTGAGGGTGAGGGCGGCATGGACTGGCAGGAGTTCGCAGAGCGCTTGGCGGAGCTGGCCCGGGAGCTGCTGGCGGAGGAGTCGCTGAACGGGACGCTCGAGCGGATCACCGCCGCGGCCGTCGAGCTGGTGGAACACTGCGACGCCGCGGGCATCATGCTGGTGCACGGCGACCGGGTGGAATCGGTCGCCCCGACCGCGCAGGTGGTCCGTGAGAGCGACGGCATCCAGCACCGCGTACAGGAAGGCCCGTGCTACGACGCCGTCCAGCACAGCGAGCGGGTGTTCCGGGTGCCCGACTTCACGCGGTCGCAGCCGCGCTGGCCGCGCTACGCGCCCGAGGCCCGCAGGCTGGGGCTGGGCAGCATGATGGGGTTCCTGCTGTACACCGAGGACCAGGAACTCGGCGCACTGAACATCTACTCCCGCCGTCCCGGCGTGTTCGGCCGCACCAGTGAGACCGCCGGCTGGGTCCTCGCCTCGCACGCCGCCGTGGCCTTCGCCAGCGCGCGCACCCACGTGCAGTTGCAGCAGGCGCTGTCCACGCGGCACACCATCGGCGAGGCCATGGGCATCCTCATGGGCAGCGGCAACCTCACCGAGGAGCAGGCGTTCGACGTCCTGCGCCGCTACTCGCAGGAGAACAACGTCAAGCTCCGCGAGGTCGCCCAGCGCGTCTGCGAGGCCGGCAACCTGTCCTGACCGGCCCGCCGGCGCCCCCGCCCGCGGTTGCGCCCGCGCCCGTCGGCCGTCTCCCGGACCGGCGCTCACGCCCCGTGGACGAAGCAGAACGGATGCCCGGCCGGATCCGCGTACACGCGGAACTCCCGCCTGCCCCCGTCGTCGTCCAGGTCCAGCGGCCTGGCACCCAGCTCCAGGGCGTGCCGCTCCGCGGCGTCGACGTCCGTCACCCGCAGGTCCAGATGGAGCTGCTGCGAGTTGTCGTCGGCCCGCGGCCAGCTCGGCGGGCGCAGCCCGGGAGCGCGCTGGAACGCGAGCCGGGTGCCGTCCGCCGCGAAGAGGTCGCACCAGTCGTCGCTGTACGGCTTCACCTCGCCGCCGAGCAGTCCCCGGTAGAACTCGGCGAGCTGCCGCGGCTCCGGACAGTCCAGCGCGACCAGGCAGAACGTGGCGACCGGCATGACGACCTCCTCGACGGGGGCGTGACGCACCGCGAGTGCCCGGCGCGGCGCGCGTCAATCCCCGCGCACGGATCCGGATCTTGCCGGTGCGGGAGGGACTGAATTCCGCAGCGGGGGTACTTGTGCCGGGACCGGCACACGTCGACGCGGCTGCGAGTGAGAGGAATGATCGATCGCTTCTCCGTCCGCCACGCGGTGTTCGACACCGCGGTCGGCAGCGGACCGGGTGAGCTGCCCGGCCGGTTGTGCCGGCTGCTCCGTACCGACCTGGGCATGGACGCGGTGACGATCTCGCTGCTCAGCCACACGCCGTACCGGCAGGTGTGCTGCGCCTCCGACCTGCGGGCGCTGAGCCTGGAGCTGCTTCAGTACGAACTGGGCGAGGGCCCGTCCGTCAGCGCGTCCGCCCTGGGCCGCCCCGTCGTCGCCGACGACCTGCGCGCGGACGAGGGGCGCTGGCCGGTGTTCGGGCCGCGGGCGCGGGCGCGGCTGCCGGCCGCGGGCGCGCTGTACGCCTTCCCGCTACGGTTCCGGCGGCGCGTCCTGGGCTCGGTCGGCCTGGTCAGACGCACGCCCGGCGCACTGTCGGAGGAGGAGCACGCGCTGTGCGCCGCCGCGGCCGACGCCGTGGCCGTCGTGCTGCTCGACGACTTCCACCGGCTGCTCCGCGACCCCCGGCCGGCCCCGTGGCACCCGGGTAGACCGCGCCTGAAGAGGAAGGATGTCTAAGCGACCGCCGTGCGGGGTACTCACGGCTGATGAGGGTGGGCGTGATCGATGCGGGTTCGAACACGGTGCGGCTGGTCGTCGCGGACGCGGACGGGCAGGTGCCGCTGCCGGTGCACACCTCCAAGAGGCGACTGCGGCTGGCGGAGTACGTGGACGCCGACGGGCGGCTCGGCGACCGGGCCGTCGGGGAACTGGCCGCCGCCGTCGCCGCCGCACGTGCCGAGGCCCGGCGCTGGGGCGTGGCGGAGCCGTTCGTCTTCGCCACCGCGGTCGTACGCGACGCCCCCAACGCCCGCGACATCTGCCGCACCGTCCACGAGCGCGCCGACGTGGTCCTGCAACTGCTGCCCGGCGAGAAGGAGGCGGAGCTGACGTTCCTCGCGGCCCGCCGGTGGATGGGCTGGCGCGCCGGGCCCATGGCCGTACTCGACATCGGCGGCGGCTCGTTCGAGGTCGCCTGCGGCCGCAGCCGGCTGCCCGACTTCGCCGTCGCCCTCCCGCTGGGCGCCGCCCGTCTGACCCGCGAGTTCTTCGCCAAGCACGACCCGCCGCCGCCGGCCCTGGTCAAGGCCGTACGCCGGCACGTGCGGCACCGGCTGCGCGACGTGGCCGCGCGCATCCGCTGGGAGTCGCCCCGCACCACCGTCGTCACCTCGCGCACCATGCAGCAGCTCGCCCGCCTGTGCGGCGCTCCACCCGGCCGGCACGGTCCGTTCGTCCCGCGCACGATGGCGCAGGAGGACCTCCGCCGGGCCGTCAGGCAACTGCGGAAGCTGCCCGCGGCCGAACGCGCCAAGCTGCCCGGCATCTCACCCGCGCGCGCCAGGCAGTCGCTGGCCGGCGCCGTGGTCGCGCACACCGCGATGAAGCTGATGAGCATCGACGTGGTCACGGTCTGCCCCTGGGCCATCCGCGAGGGCATCCTGCTGCGCACCGTCGAGGAGGGCAGCGTGGGCTGGTGGACCGCCCCGGCCGGCGACGAGGCCTGCGTACCGGGGCGTCCGGGCCTCGGGTTCGACCCGATCCGCTCACAGGTCAACCTGGCGAACTGAGCCGGGCCCACCCCTCCCGCGGCCCAACCGGCGGCCATGGCGGCGCGTTGACCGGGTTGGGGGCAAGCGGCGTGGTACCCCGGATCTCATGGACGCAGAGGCCCAGAACAACGACGGCGGTGCGACGCTGGATCCCGCGGCCCGAAGACGCCACCCCATTCTCTTCCGCGTGGCGCAGGCCAAGCTGCGGCCCAGGTGGCGGCTGCGGGACATCACCGTCACCGAGGAGTCCGAGATCCGCCGCGCCGTGCGCGCCGCCGCGCTGGGCAACGCGATGGAATGGTTCGACTACGGCATCTACGCCTATCTGGCCGTCACCCTCGGCAACGTCTTCTATTCCGGCGCAGGCGAGGGAACCCAGACGATGCTGTCGCTGGCGACCTTCGCGATCTCCTTCGCCGTACGCCCGCTGGGCGGCGCCTTCTTCGGCCCGCTCGGCGACCGCGTCGGCCGCAAGCAGGTACTGGCGCTGACGATGATCCTCATGGCCTCGGCCACCTTCTCCATCGGCCTGATCCCGAGCTACGACACCATCGGCCTGTGGGCGCCGCTGCTGCTCATCGTGGCCCGGCTGATGCAGGGCTTCTCCACCGGCGGCGAGTACGGCGGCGCGGCGACCTTCATCGCCGAGTACGCACCCGACAAGCGGCGCGGCTACTTCGGCAGCTTCCTGGAGCTGGGCACCCTCGCCGGCTACATCGGCGCCTCCGGGCTGGTCCTGGTGCTCACGGCAGGCATCGGCGAGGACGCGATGGCCTCCTGGGGCTGGCGCATCCCGTTCCTCGTCGGCGGGCCGCTCGGCGCGATCGGCCTGTATCTGCGGCTGCGGCTGGAGGAGACGCCCGCGTTCGTCAAGACCGAGGCGGGCCGGGCCACCGTGGCGGAGGTGACGGGCGAGGCGCCGGCCGGCGGCGAGGAGCGGAAGACCGAGGGGAAGCAGGGGCCGGGGGAGCTCCGGCGGATCCTGGCGGGGCAGCCGCGGACGCTGGCGCTGTGCATCGCGCTGGTGGCGGCGTACAACGTGGCCAACTACATGCTGCTCACGTACATGCCGACGTATCTCACCGAGGCCCTGGACTGGCCGCGGACCGGGCAGCTCGCCGTCGTCATCGCCACCATGGTCGCGATGGTCGCCGTCGTCACGTTCGTCGGCCGCTCCAACGACCGCCTCGGGCGCAAGCCGCTGCTGATGACCGGGATGGTCGGGTTCCTGGTGGTGACGGCGCCGGCCTACGCCCTGGTCCGGCAGGGCTCCGCCCTCGCCGTCTTCGGCGGCATGCTGCTGCTCGGCGGCAGCCTCATCTGTCTGCAGGGCACCATGTCGGCGACGCTGCCGGCGCTCTTCCCCACGGAGGTGCGCTACGGCTCCCTCGCCATCGGCTACAACATCTCCGTCGCGGTCTTCGGCGGCACCACCCCCGCGGTCATCGAAGCGCTGGTGCACCTCCTGGACACGCCGATGGCGGCCGCGTACTACACGATGGCCTTCGCCGTCGTCGGCATCGTCTCCGTGTCGCTGCTGAAGGAGACCGCCGGGCTGCCGCTGCGGGGCTCCCCGCCGGCCGTGGCGACGGCGGCGGAGGCCGAGGAGCTGGTGCGCGCCCAGCGCCGGAACATCGCCTCCTGACCGCCGCCGTGGCGCGGCGCCGGCTCAGGCGTGCAGGGTGGGCCGGTAGACCAGCTCCTGGATGCGGCCGTCGAGGGTCCGGGTCTCGACCAGATCGAGGTCGAAGTCCTCCGCGCCGTGGAAGATCGGGGCGAGCCCGGACCGACCGGTGATCACGGGAAAGAGCGTCACGTGCACCCGGTCGACGAGGCCGGCCGCCATCAGCGCCCGGTTCATCGACAGGCTGCCGTGCGAGCGCAGCGGCACGTCGGACTCCTCCTTCAGCCGCGCGACCACGTCGACGGCGTCGCCGTCGGCGACGGTCGCGTCCGGCCAGTCGAGGGGCTCCGTCAGCGTGGTCGACACGACGGTCGCCGGCAGTTGCGTCATCCGGGTGACCCACGGGTCGCGTACGTCGTCGCCCTCGGAGCTCTCAGCGATCATCCGGGCGAACAGCCGGTGGGTCTGGGCGCCGAAGACCATCCGCTGCTCCTCGCTGTACAGGCCGAGGCGGTGCTCGAGCAGCTCGGGGCCCTGCTTGCCCCAGTAGCCGGTCCAGTCGCCGCCGGCAGCGCCGAAGCCGTCGAGGCTGCTGAAGACGTCGAAGGTGTACGTGGCGGTCATGGTGCGCTCCTCGGAAGGCCGTCGATCGGGTACGGGATAAGGACGGGGCGGGGCACCGGAACTCATCGCCGCGCAGGTTTCGTACGGGCGCCGCCGGGGGAGGGGTCGGAAGATTGGGAGCGCTCCCAATCACCGTGTCCCCCCACCCCCTCCCGGAGGAGGAGTCGCAGTGTCATCGCTACCGAACGATCGCACCGACGCGCGGAGTCTGCCCGTCCGCGCCCTCCTGACCGTCCTTGCCGCCGCCGCGCTCCTGCTGACGCCCTGGACCGGCGGTACGGCCGGGGCCCACGGCTCCGCCGCCGACCCCGTCTCCCGCAACTACGGCTGCTGGCAGCGCTGGGGAGACGACTTCCAGAACCCGGACATGCAGCAGCAGGACCCCATGTGCTGGCAGGCGTGGCAGCACGACACCAACGGCATGTGGAACTGGAACGGCCTCTACCGCGAGGGCACCGGCGGTGACTTCCCGACCCACATCCCCGACAACCAGCTCTGCAGCGCCGGCCGGACCCAGGACGGCCGCTACGACTCCATGGACACCCCCGGCCCGTGGAAGACCTCCGCGATCGGCACGAACTTCACCGTCGACGTCCTCGACCAGGCGTACCACGGCGCGGACTATCTCTACGTCTACGTGACCCGGCAGGGCTACGACGCGCAGACCGACGCACTGGACTGGGGCGACCTGGAGCGCGTGGCCACCGCCGGCCCGTACGGTCCCGCCAACCACTACACCGCGGACGCCAGCGCACCCGGCCGCAGCGGCCACCACATCGTCTTCACCATCTGGAAGGCGTCGCACGCGGACCAGATCTACTTCTTCTGCAGCGACGTGACGTTCTAGCGGCGTGGTCCGGCCCGGGCCCGTGCGTCGGCGCGCTCTCGCGGTGCGCCGCCCGGCCCGGGCCGCCCGCGTTCCCGGACCGGACGCGGGCCCGCCGCGCCGGCGGCCGGCGGCGCCGGTAGGGTCGTCCGCCCCGGGGTAGGGGCACCCGAAGGAGCGCGCCGGTCCGGGCCGGCGCGGACGGGGAGGGAACGGCATGCCGACGTGGCTGATCGTCGTGGTCGTCATCGGCGGGATCACCGCCGCCCTGAACCTCGCCGCCTTCGCCCTCGACCGGCGCGATCGCCGGTCGGAGGAGGCGTGGAAGCGGACCCTGCCCGCGTCCGTCCGGCGCCGGGTGGAGTCGGGCCTCCGCCCGGGCGGGGGAGTCGACACCCCGCCCTGGGAGCGCCGCCGCAGGGAGAACGACCCCGCGTACCGGACCCGGGTGCTGGTGGACGAGTTGTGCGAGATCGGCCGCGGGCGGGGCTTTCTGTCCGTGCACGCGGGCAAGGACGGGCGCACCCGGGAGATCGGCGCCGAACTCCACGAGGCGGGCGGCAAGCAGAGGATGCTCTCCGCGCACGCCGCGGTGCGGGCCGAACTGGGCCAGGCGCACGCCCGCGAGCTGGAGGCCGCGTGGGACGGCGTCGGCGACTGGCGGGGCTGACCGGCCCGCCCCCGCCGGCCCGTGCGGAACCGGGTGTTCCGTAGGGCCAACGCCCATGTTGCAAAAGGAACTCGACCGGCGCCCGCGCCGAACACACGCGCGGCAGGCATGTCTATGATCAGGCATCAGTCAGTCCGGCATCCCCGTCAGCCCGACCGGCCCCCGGCCGCCCGATCGTCACTGGATCTCACATGTCTCTGCACCACGTGCGTAGAAGGGCGGTCCCCCTCGCCGCCGCCGTAGCGATGCTGTCCGTGCTGGCCGCCTGCGGCGACAGCGACGACGGTGACGGCGACGGCAACAACAGCGCCTCCCCGGCCGCCGAGGCCGGCGGCGCCACGGACCTGAGCAAGGAGTGCCCGGAGACGATCGTGGTCCAGACGGCGTGGTGGCCGGACATCACCTCGGCCGGCGCCATGTACCAGCTCCTCGGCGACGAGATGGACGTCGACGCCGGTGCCAAGAAGGTCACCGCCCCGCTCGTCGCCTCCGGCGGCAAGGACACCGGCGTGAAGCTGGAGCTGCGCTCCGGCGGCCCGGCGATCGGCTTCAACCCGACGTCCTCGCAGATGTACACGGACGACAGCATCCACCTGGGCATCCCCCAGGGCTTCGACGAGGCGATCCAGAACTCCGGCAAGCAGCCTACGCTCGCGGTGATGTCGCTGCTCGCGAAGAACCCCCAGGTCATCATGTGGGACCCGGAGAAGCACCCGGACGTCAAGACGATCGAGGACATCGGTAAGACCGACACCACCGTCGTCTACGTCCCCACCCCCTACATGGACTACCTGACCAGCAAGGGCATCCTGAAGAAGGACCAGGTCGACAGCTCCGGCGACGGCTCCCCGGCACGCTTCGTCGCCGCAGGCGGCGACATCGCCACCTCCGGGTACGCCACCGAGGACCCGTACATCTACGAGAAGGAACTGCCCGACTGGGGCAAGCCCGTCGCGTCGCAGCTCGCCTACGAGTACTACCCGAACCCCGGTCCCTCGCCGATGATCCGCCCGGCGGACAAGGCCGAGCTGGCGCCGTGCCTGAAGAAGCTCGTGCCCGTCATCCAGCAGGGCGCGGTCGACCTGATGGAGAACCCGGACCCGGTGATCGACAAGGTCATCGAGTTGCGCGACGCGTTCAAGGCCGACCAGCCGTTCTCCCCGGGCGTGGGGAAGTACTCGGTGGAGCAGATGCGGGCGCTCGACCTCGTCGCGGAGCCCGGCAAGCCGGTGGGCGAGTTCGACACCGGGCGGGTGCAGGAGCTGATCGACGTCGCCGGGCCGGTCTTCGCGTCGCAGAAGAAGCCGATCAAGGACGGGCTGACGCCCGAGGACCTGGTGACCAACGAGTTCATCGACACGTCGATCACGCTCGGCGGTGAGTGACGCCGGTGGCCGGGGGTACGGAGGCAGACATGACGGTGGACGGGAACTCGGCCGGGCGCGAGGGGAGAATGCCGCTGCCGGACGCGCGCAAGCCCCACCCGTCGCGCTTCTGGGACTACGCGCTGGGCGGCCGTGACAACGTGTACGCCGACCGCGATCTCCTGGCGGAGGCCGAGCAGATCATGCCCGACCTCAAGGTGCTCACGCGGGAGCAGCGGCTCTTCGTCGACCGCGCCGTCGCGTACTGGGTCGGCGAGGCCGGCGTCCGGCAGATCCTCGACATCGGCGGCGGCATGCCCACGGACATCTACGACAACGTCCACGAGGTCGCCCACCGCATCGCCCCCGAGACCCGGGTGGTGTACGTCGACAAGAACCCGGTCGCCGTGGCGCACATGTCGGCTCTCCAGGCCGACGGCGAGTACACCGTCGCCCTCGAAGGCGACGTGCGCGACCCCGACACCATCCTGTTCAACGAGGTCGTCAGGGCCACCCTGGACTTCTCGATGCCCGTGGGCGTACTGATGTCGGGCATCCTGCACTTCCTCACCGACGAGGAGGACCCGGCGGCCATCGTGCACCGGGTCCACGAGGCGGTGGTGCCGGGCAGTTACCTGGCGATCAACCACATCTCGTCCGACATCGACCCCCGGGTGCCGGACGTCATCGAGATGTTCCGCCGCGCCAGCGACCCGCTGGTCGACCGGAGCCGCGCCGACCTGGAGCGGATCCTCGACGGCTGGACACCCGTCGACCCGGGTCTCGTCCCGGTCAGCCGGTGGCGCCCGGCGGGCGAGACGCAGAACGCGTGCGACGCGTACGGGGCGGTGCTCCGCAAGCACTGAGGCGAACCGCGCCGCACGGCGCGGGCGGTGCCGGCCGCCACCGGGTCCTCCCGGTGGCGGCCGTTCCGTATCGTCGCCGGAGCGCCGGTCCCAACGTCGTGAATGCGCCATACTCCCGGGAATCGGCGAATCGTCACCGGCCCGCCCGCCGCCGCTCGCCCGGCTGTCTTTTCCAAGGTGGCGGCGCATATGCCAAGCGATCACCAAGTCCACGTAAAGTCAGTCTCAAATGGGAAGTGGGAGGATCCGGACGTGTTCCCCAAGCTGATCGTGAGGGTCTAAACCCTCCCCATGCTTGCTTCGGGCCGTCCGATACGACTCCTCGGCGCCGCTCACGTCACGGCTGGTCGATTCGAACCGAAGAGGGCCAGGGGTGAGGGAATTTACCCTTTTGACGGACACCGACTCTGCCCCCGTGGAGGGAAGAATGCCCGAAGCCACCAAGCTGGAAACCATTTATTCAGCGGTTGAGGAATCCGCCCGGCTAGTGGAAGCGCCGTGCACCCGGGAGAAGGTCTGGCCGGCTTTGGACACCTTCGGCCAGTGGCTCGACGACGCCCACATCATCTTCAGCATGGGCAGCGGCGAGCGGTACCGGGGCGAGCTGGCCTTCGACTTCATCCTGCCCGCCGAGGCCGGCGACCCCTACGCCGCCGCCGTGGCCGGCGGCCTGCTGGACAAGACCGACCACCCGATCGGCGGGCTGCTCCCCGAGATCGCCGACCGCTTCCCCATCGACGGCTACGGTGTGGACTTCGGCATCGTGGGCGGCTTCCGGAAGGCCGTCGTCTTCTTCCCGATACCCGAGCCGCAGAGCATGCGGGAGCTCGCGAAGCTGCCGTCCATGCCCCCGGGCCTCGCCGAGCACGCCGAGTCCTTCGCCGCCGCCGGGCTCGACGGCAAGGTCTCCGCCATCGGCGTCGACCACCGCAGCCGGTCGTGGAACCTCTACATCAGCGGGCTCACCCCCGAGTTCACGCGCCCCGACGCGGTCCGCGCCACCGTCCGCGACATGGGGCTGCCCGAGCCGAGCGAGCGGATGCTGGAGTTCATCAGCACCTCGTTCGCCATGTACCCGAGCTTCCGCTGGGACTCCACCCGGATCGAGCGCATCTGCTTCTCCACGCGGACCTCGGACCCGGACCTGCTGCCGTCCCGCAGCGATCCCCGCGTCGCGACGTTCGCCCGCGACATGCCGACCGTGCACGGCGGCGAGCCCCGGTACGTCTACGCCGGCACGGTGGCGCCCGGCGAGGAGTTCTTCAAGCTCGCCGGGTACTACCAGTTGTCCTCTCAGGTGTCCGAGCGGGTCCGGCCCGCGGACTGAGCCCGCTCGGAAGATCCGCACGCAGCACAAGGAGCCACGCATGACGGAGACCCGAGAACGCTCCCCCTCCCTCGACCCGACCCCGCCGCCTGCCCACGTCCGCAACCACGAACCCGTCCCGTCCGCAAGCGCCCGCACCCGGTGTGCCGGCGCGGTGGAGGGCGGCCCGCGATGACCGCTCCCATACTCATCGCCGGCGGCGGCATCGGCGGCCTCACCGCCGCGCTGAGCCTGCACGCCGCCGGAAAGGACGCGCTCGTCATCGAGCACGCCCGCCGCATCGACCCCCTCGGCGTCGGCATCCAACTCCTCACCCAGGGCGTCCGCGAGCTGACCGAACTGGGCCTCGGCGACGAACTCGCCGAACTCGGCGTGGCCACCGCCGAGTACGCCTTCTGCGACAAGTCCGGCAACCGTCTCTTCTCCCAGCCGCGCGGCGAGGCGACCGGCTCCAGGTGGCCGCAGTACTCGATCCACCGCGGCGAGTTGCACCTGATGCTCCTGGAGGAGGTCCGCCGGCGGCTCGGCTCCGACGCCGTCCGCACCGGTGTCCGGCTGGAGGACTTCACCCAGCACGACGACCGGGTCGAGGTCCGCGTGACGAACCGCGAGAGCGGTGCCGTCGAGACCGTGGAGGCCGCCGCGCTGATCGGCGCGGACGGGCTGAACTCCACGGTCCGCGCCCGGCTGCACCCCGACGAGGGGCCGCTGGCCTGGTCCGGCCAGCGGATGTGGCGCGGCGTGACCGAGGGCGTCCCGCCGTTCCTCACCGGCCGCTCGTGGGTCGGGGCGAGCGACGGAGACGTGACGCTCGTCGCGTACCCGATCGGCAAGGGCCGGACCAACTGGGTCTGCCTGGTACGGGTGGCCGAGCCGGGTCCGCTGCCCGACGACGGCCCCGTCGACGACCACCGCGAGGGCACGTTCAAGGACGCGCTGCACTACTTCGAGGACTGGTCGATGGGCTGGCTCGACGTGCGCCACCTGCTGGAGTACTCCGGGACCATCCTGGAGTACCCCATGGTCGACCGCGACCCGCTGCCCGCCTGGGGCAGCGGCCGGGTCACGCTCCTCGGCGACGCCGCCCACCCCATGTATCCGGCGGGGGGCAACGGCGCGGCGCAGGCCGTCCTCGACGCGCGCGTGCTCGCCTACGAACTGGCGCAGGCCGACGGGGACGTGCCGGCGGGACTCGCCGCGTACGAGCGCGTCCGCGTGGAGCAGGCCAACGCCGTGGTCATGGCGGCCCGGGCCATGGAGCGGGCCACGAGCCCCGACACCTGGGACCGCGCACAGGTCACCCAGATGATGGAGATGTACCGCAAGAAGGCGGAGAGCGAGGTGGCGCAGCTCAACTCCCGCCCCTCTCTCACCCCGCCCGGCCGGCAGTAGCACCGGCGGTCACGACCGGCCCCGGCCGGAAGAAGGACTCGGCACGCGGGCACGCACGTGCCCGGCGGCGTCCCGGCGACGGGAACGCCGCGGAGTCGAGACCGAAGGGGCCCGCCGGCAGCCGCCGGCGGGCCCCGCCTGCTCTCCGGCGCGGCAGGGCACCCGCCGCGCCGGACACCGGCACCCGCGCCGGCCGATGCCCCGTGCGTACGGCCGCACCGTCCCCGCGGCGGCGTGCCTGCTCCGCCCACGACAGGCACCACCACCACATCCGTTCGCTGCGTCAGGAGACGCCGATGACGACGCCCTTGTCCGGAACGTCCCATGCCGCCGCTCCGGTGTTCACCGATCACCACGACCTACGGGCCCGCAACCGCAGGGCGGTCGAGCAGTTCATGCAGACCGGGGCCGAGGCCCGGCTGCGCCGCTACACGCTCTACACCGAGGACGGCTCCGCGTCGCTGTTCTACACCGACATGGGGCGGCCCATCGTCGTCCGGGGACGAGAGAAGCTGAAGCGGCACGGCGAGTTGTCGATGCAGGTGCTGCCGGACTGGCAGTGGAGCGACGTGCACCTCTACCAGACGCAGGACCCGTCGGTGATATGGGTCGAGTGCGAGGGCGAGGGCACCATCCGCTTCCCCGGCTATCCCCAGGGCCGCTACCGCAACCACTTCATCCACGGCTTCACGCTCAGCGACGGCCACATCGTCTCCAGCCGGGAGTACACCAACCCGATCGAGCACATGCGCGCGCTGAGCATCGAGACCCCCCACATCCAGCGGGACTGGATCCCCTCCTGACGGTTCCACTCGCTGCCGCGTGCCGGGGTCGCCTACGTGCCGGGTAATCGACCCCGGTCCGTCCGCCTGCCAGGCTCGGCAGCGTACGGACCGTCGCACCGAACGAGAGGACCGCCGTGCCCGCCTACGTGATCGCCCGACTGCAGGACGCCGCCCCCCACCCGGACATCGCCGACTACATCGAGCGGCTGCCGGGCACCTTCGAGCCGTACGGCGGCCGTTACCTCGTGCACGCCACGCCGCACGAGGTGATGGAGGGCGACTGGCGCGGGGGCATCGTGATGATCGGCTTCCCCGGGGCGGCCGAGGCGCGGGCCTGGTGGGACTCGCCGGCCTACCGGGAGCTGGCGCCGCTTCGCTCCCGCCACATCGAGGGTGACATCATCCTGGTCGAGGGCGTGCCCGAGGGCTACGTCCCGACCGCCGCGGCCCGTGCGATCCGGGATGCCGCGGCGGCGCGGGGCACCGCGTAGCGGCGGGGGTCACCGCGAGCGGGGGCCGGGGTCCGCGTCGTCGTCCGGCTCCGGCTTCGGCTCCGGCGCCGTCTTCGGCTCCGGGGGCGGGGGCGGTACGTCGGCGACTCCGAGGCTCCGTACCGCCCGGGGCACGACCACCGCGCCCGCCAGCAGCGTGGCCGACGCCGCCAGGCACGCCACCGTCCAGTCGGCGCCCTCGTACAGCACCCCCGCCGCCAGGGCCCCCGCCAGCGACCCCAGCAGGCTCGCCGACTCGTACACCCCCATCGCCCGGCCCGTCCGCCCCGGCGAGGCCTCCACGATCACCGCCTGCTGCACCGGCAGCACCACCGCCCAGGACAGCCCGCTGAGGATCCACAGCCCCGCGATCACAGAGGGGTGGGGGGCCCACGCCAGCCCCGCGGCGAACCCCGCGCCCGACACCGACGCGGCCGTGAGCGCCCGCCGCCGGCCGAAGCGCACCACCAGCCCGTGCAGCTGCTCGGCAGCCGCGCTCATGGCGATGGCGCCCGGCAGGAAGACGTACGCCACCTCCACCACGCCCAGGTCGAACTCCCGCTGGAGGTGGAGGAGGAGCAGCAGGGAGACGGTCGCCTCGGCGGTCATGGTGAACGCGACGGCGAGCAGCATCGGGCGCAGCCGGCGGCCGACCGAGCCCAGCCCGGCAGCCGCGGCCCCCGCGCCCGGCCCGCTCCCGGCACCGTCCCGGCCGTGCCCGTCGTCCCGGCCGTGCCCGCCGTCGCCGCCGTCCCCCTCGTCCCTGCCGGCACCGCCGTGCGCAGGCCCGCGCGGTGCCGTCAGCAGCGCCACCGCCGCCGCCGCACAGGCCGCCGCGCACCCCAGGAACACCCCGCGGTAGTCGATCTGCCCGATCAGCGTCATGCCGGCGACGAACGCCACCCAGGAACCCGTCTCCTGCGCGGCGAACAGCCGCGGGTAGACCGAGGAGTCCTCCGCCAGCCGCTCGCCGGCCAGCGCCCGCACCGCCACCCACAGCAGCGCGCCGCCCACGCCGCCCGCCGCCGCCGCGGCCCAGGCGGCGGGCGCGCCGCCGGCCAGCGCGTACCCGGCGGCGGAGACGGCGTAGAGCGCGGCGCCCGCGGCGGCGACGACGGTGCGCTCGTACCGGTCCGCGAGCACGCCCGCGACCGGCCGTACGAGCACCGAGAAGACCAGCTCCACGGCGAGCAGCGCGCCGACCCCGGCGGCTCCCAGCCCGATCTCCGCGCCCGCCCAGAGCGGGAGGACGAAGTCGATCAGCTCGTACGGGCCGCCCACCAGCGTCGCCGCCAGCAGCGCGCGCGCCTCCCGCGCCCGCGCCGGGCCCGCGCCCGGGGCGCCCGTGCCATGGGCGGACTCTGCACCGGCCACCTGTCCCCCCTTACTCCGAACGGTGTTCGGACCACGGGCGAACGATACACTCCCCGCGACCGATCGGGGACTTCGTGAGCGACGAAAGCAGCGCGGCCGAGGAGGCCCAGCGCCGGGCGCTGCGGCTGCTGTGGGCGGGCGAGCCGGACCGGGCCCGCGGCCCGGTGCGCGGGCTGACGCTGGACCGCATCGTCGCCGCGGCCGTGGAACTCGTGGAGGAGCAGGGGCTCGACGCGCTGTCCATGCGGGCCCTGGCCGGCCGCCTGGGCATCGGCACGGCCTCCCTCTACACCTATCTGCCAGGGCGCGCCGAACTGGAGGCGCTGATGCTGGACGCCTGGGTCGCCGCCGACGTGCTCCCGCACGAACGGCCCGGCGACTGGCGGCAGAAGCTGGAGGCGACCGCCCGCGAGGACTGGGAGGAACTGCGCCGCCGCCCGTGGCTGGGCCGGCTGGGCTCCACCGTGCAGGCGCCGGGCCCGAACATGCTGCGCTGGCTGGACTCGATGCTGCTCGTCTTCGACGGCACGGGGCTGAGCGAGTCCGAGAAACTGGCCGTGGTCGAGTCCGTCGACGCGTACGTGCGGGGCCTGGGCCGGCTCCACCTGCCGGAGGCCGCCGAGGCCCCGGCGGGCCTGCCGGCCGGCGAGCGGGTGCGCATCCGCGACGAGAGCGTCGCCGGGCTGGTCGACGTCGGGCGCTACCCGGCGCTGCGCCGGGCCGTCGCCGCGGGCGCCGCGCCGTACCAGGGTGACCAGTTCGAGTTCGGGCTGCAGCGGCTGCTCGACGGTGTCGCGGTGCTCATCGCGAGCCGCGAGTAGCGGGCGGCACCGGAGGCCCGCCGTGCCCTTCGGGTACGGACCGGGCGCACCGGCCGCGTGCGGGAGGCCGGGGACGCGCGAGCCCCGGCCGGCGCGGGGCCGGCCGGGGCGACGTGCCGTGGTGCGTGAGGAACTGCGCCGGGATCAGAAGACGCTGACGCCGTAGGCGTTCAGGGCCTCCACGACCGGCTGGTAGAACGTGGTGCCGCCGGAGGAGCAGTTGCCGCTGCCGCCGGAGGTCAGGCCGAGGGCCGTGCTGCCGGCGAAGAGCGGACCGCCGCTGTCGCCCGGCTCGGCGCAGACGTTCGTCTGGATCATCTCGTACACGATGTCGCCGCCGCCGTAGTTGACGGTGGCGTTCAGGCCCGTGACGGACCCGCCGTGCAGACCGGTGGTGCTGCCGCTGCGCTGGACGGACTGGCCGACCGAGGGGTTGGCGGCGTTGGTGATGTCCTGGTACTGCCCGTTCCACAGGTACACCCGGCCGTCCGCCGCTGCGGGGTTGGAGTGCCGGATGATGCCGTAGTCGTTCACCGGGAAGCTGCTGCCGGTCGTGGTGCCGATGCTCCACGAGGAGCCGATGTTGGTGCAGTGGCCGGCGGTCAGGGCGTACTTGGTGCCGTCGCCGCTCTGGACGTTGAAGCCGAGCGAGCAGCGGGCGCCGCCGGTGGTGATGGCTTCGCCGCCGGCGATGTACTTGGTGAACTTGCCCTTGGTGCGCTCGACCTTGACGGCTCCGGCGTTGTCGCCTGCCGCCTCGGTGATCCGGGCCACTTCGGCCTTGGAGACGGTGCTGTCGATGGTGACCACGACGGTGTCGCTGGCGCGGTCGACATACCAGGCGGTGCCCGCGACGTCCGCTTCGGCGACCGCGAGGTCGACGGCCCGGAGCTCCGCGGCGCTGAACGAGGGCGAGGCTTCCTGTGCGTTCGCACCCGCGGGCAGCGCGAGCGCTGCCACGGCGGCGAGGCCGGCGGTCGCGGTGATCAGCCGCAGTCTGCCGCGGAAAGCCCCGGTGGGGGTGGTGCGAGGGATCTTCACAGATGTCTCCTCCGGTTTGGGGGAACCCTGGGCTCGAGGTGACGAGCCCGTGAGACACCGTCAGCGGCCCGGCTTTTGCCGTGCCCCTGACACGTCGTAGGGGAGTCTTGGGCAGGACGCGGCGAAGCGCAAGACCGCCCGCGAGCCGGAGTGAACCCGTGCGCCCCGCCCGTACGCACGCGCTCCTTCCGTACGCCCCCGCCGCGCCCGCCGCGGCGGCTCCGGCACACGGCCCCCGGGCCGGTCCCGGTGGCGACCCTCCAAGCCTTTTCGACTCCCTCTTCAAGGGGGCGCGCATTCACCACCACGACACCGGCGGGGCGTATCGAACAGGCGGCTCGAAACAGAATGGCAATTCATTGCCAGGCGTCCGCGCCAAGCCGTTCCCTCGTGTTGAAAGGGTCCTCAGGACAGATATGGTGCAGGAGCAAGTTCCGGTGCCGCGGTGCCGCGCGGGACCGTTCAGCTCACCGGCAAGGGAATTCCAGAAACCGGCCGGTGACCGACGCGACTTCGACACCCAAGTCCCCGGCGGCCGTTGGGCCGTCTTAGGAACGACGGAGCCCGTGCGCCCACCCCCCGGCCGCCACCCGAGTAAAGGGAAGCGAGACATCCATGCCCAGTGAAAAAGAGGTACGCGACCACAACCGCGCCATCGTCGAGAAGTACATGCATTGCCGCGGCAAGGACCGGCTGGAGCGGCACCTGTTGTTCACCGAGGACGGCACCGGCGGCCTGTGGACCACCGAAACCGGCGAGCCCATCGTCATCAGCGGCCGCGACACCCTCGGCGAGCACGCCGTCTGGTCGCTGAAGTGCTTCCCCGACTGGGCCTGGATCAACATCGAGATCTTCGACACCCAGGACCCCGACCGCTTCTGGGTGGAGTGCGACGGCGAAGGGAAGATCCTCTTCCCCGGCTACGAGCCCGGCCACTACCGCAACCACTTCCTGCACTCCTTCCTCTTCGAGGACGGCAAGATCAAGCAGCAGCGCGAGTTCATGAACCCGTGCCAGCAGTTCCGCGCCCTGGGCATCGAGGTGCCCTCGGTACGCCGCGAAGGAATCCCGACCTGACGCTGCCGGCCCACCGCCCGCGTACTTCGACAGGAATTGACCCGGCAGGGGGAGAACGTGCCCAGCTCAGTCCACGACCTACGCGCCAGATCCGCTCTCCAGCAACCCGTGTGGGAGGACGCCGGCCAGGTGCGACGGGTTCGCGAGACCCTCGCCGCCGCGCCGCCGCTCGTCACCGGCGACGGCGCGGCGCGGCTGCGGCGCGCCCTCACCGACGTCGCCGAGGGCCGCGCCCACCTCATCCAGGCCGGCGACTGCGCCGAGGACCCGGCGGAGTCCACCCCGTACCACGTACGGCGCAAGAGCGCGCTCATCGACGCGCTCGCCGGCACCGCGGCCGAGGCCACCGGCCGCCCCGTCCTGCGGATCGGCCGCATCGCCGGACAGTTCGCCAAGCCCCGCTCCAAACCCGTCGAGCAGATCGGCGACGTCACCCTGCCTGTCTACCGCGGGCACATGGTCAACGCCCCCGAGGCCGACGCCCGGGCCCGGCGCCCCGACCCGTCGCGCATCCTCACCTGCTTACGGGCGGCCCGGTCCGTCGTCCGCGAACTCGACGCCGTCAACTCCGGCCGCGCCGACGCCGAACGGGTGTGGATCAGCCACGAGGCGCTGCTCCTCGACTACGAGCTGCCGATGCTGCGGCACACCGCCGCCGACGAGCCCTACCTCGCCTCCGCGCACCTGCCGTGGGTGGGCGAGCGCACCCGCCAGCCCGGCGGCGCCCACATCGCGCTCCTGGCCGGCATAGTCAACCCCGTGGCGTGCAAGATCGGCTCCGGCACCACCGCGGCCGACATCACCGAACTCGCCGCCCGCCTCGACCCCGCGCGCAGCCCCGGCCGCCTGGTGTTCATCGCCCGCATGGGCGCCGGCTTCGTCACCAGCCGCCTGCCGGCCCTCGTCCGGGCCGTCCGGGCCGCAGGACACCCGGCCGTGTGGATCTGCGACCCCATGCACGGCAACACCATCACCGGCCCCGACGGGCAGAAGACCCGCCTCATGGACACCATGCGCGCCGAGATCGAAGGCTTCTGCGACGTCCTCGACGCCACCGGCGGCACCAACGGCGGACTCCACCTCGAAACCACCCCGGACCTGGTCGCCGAGTGCGCCACCGACATGGCCGCCATCGGCTCCGCCGGCCGGCGCACCAGCTTCTGCGACCCCCGGCTCAACCCGGGCCAGGCCCACCGGCTCGTCGCCGCGTGGGCCCACCGCGCCCGGTGACGGCGGCACGGGCAGCGGGGCCCCGGCCCCGCCGGCCCGTGCACACCACCACCGCACCCTGAAAGGAGCCCCACCGTGGTCGGCATACCCGCCATCGACCCGTACGAGCTGCCGACGGCAGAGACCCTGCCGGCCAACCTGGCGGCGTGGACCCCCGACCCCGCCCGCGCGGCGCTCGTCGTCCACGACATGCAGCGGTTCTTCCTGCGCCCCATCCCCGAACAGGTCCGCTCCCAGCTCGTCCACAACGCCGCGCTGCTCCGCAAACACGCCGCGGAACTCGGCGTCCCCGTCGCCTACTCGGCGCAGCCCGGCGGCATGACACCGGAAGAACGCGGCCTGCTCGTCGACTTCTGGGGCCCCGGCATGCGCACCGCCCCGGAGGACCGCGAGGTCGTCCCCGAACTCGCCCCCGCGGAGGGCGACTGGCTGCTGACCAAGTGGCGCTACAGCGCCTTCTTCAAGTCCGGGCTGCTCGACAGGCTGCGCGCCGAGGGCCGCGACCAGCTCGTCCTGTGCGGCGTCTACGCCCACGTCGGCGTCCTCGCCACCGCCGTCGACGCCTTCACCCACGACATCCAGGTGTTCCTCGCCGCCGACGCCGTCGCCGACTTCACCGCGGAACAGCACCGCATGACCCTCGACTACGTGGCCCACCGCTGCGGCATGGTCCTCCCGAGCGCGGAGATCTTCGCATGACCACCGCCCCCGGACCCCGCCGGGACACCCCCGGCACCGCCCTGCTCGACCGGCTGCTGACCGGGCCACTCCCGCCGGCGTACGCGCTCCTGCACCGCCCGGAGAGCGGCACACCCGGCACCGTCGACGTACTCCTCGGCGACCTCTCCCACCCCCGCACCCTCGCCGGGCTCCCGCTGCCCGCCGCCCCCGCCGCCCCGCCGGCCGCCACCGCCCACCGCACGCTCCTCGTCGTGCCCTACCGGCAGCTCACCGAACGCGGCTTCGCCGCCCCCGACGACGGCGCGCCGCTCATCGCCATGAACGTCACGGAACAGGCCGCCGTGCCGCTCGCCGACACCCTCACCCGCCTCCCCGACACCCCCGCCGCACTCTCCGGCCACCGCTTCGACCTCTCCGACGAGGAGTACGCCGACGTCGTACGGCGCGTCGTGACCGGCGAGATCGGCACCGGCGAAGGCGCCAACTTCGTCATCAAACGCACCCTCCTCGCCGACGTCGGCGGCGACCCCGCCCGCGCCGCGCTGACCGTCTTCCGGCGGCTCATCGCCCTGGAGTCCAGCGCCTACTGGACGTTCGCCATCCACGCCGACGGCCGCACGTTCGTCGGCGCCACCCCCGAACGGCACCTCTCCGTCCACGAGGGCCGCGCCGTGATGAACCCCATCAGCGGCACCTACCGCTACCCCGCCGGCGGCCCCACCCTCGACGGCCTCACCGCCTTCCTGCGCGACCGCAAGGAGACCGACGAGCTGTACATGGTGCTCGACGAGGAACTGAAGATGATGTCCCGCATCTGCCCCGCCGGCGGCCGGGTCACCGGCCCCGCCCTGAAGGAGATGGCGCGGCTCGCCCACACCGAGTACTTCATCGAGGGGCACACCACCCGCGACGTACGCGACATGCTGCGCGAGACGCTGTTCGCGCCGACCGTCACCGGCAGCCCCGTGGAGAGCGCCGCCCGCGTCATCGCCCGCCACGAGCCGCACGGCCGCGGCTACTACAGCGGCGTCGCCGCGCTCGTCAGCGACGAGCCCACCGGCAGCCGCAGCCTCGACTCCGCCATCCTCATCCGCACCGCCGACATCGCCGACGACGGGCGGCTCTCGCTCTCCGTCGGCGCCACCCTCGTACGCCACTCGTCCCCGGAGGGCGAGTCGGCGGAGACCCGCGCCAAGGCCGCCGCGCTGCTCGACGCCCTCGGCGCCGACGACGCCGCCGACACCGCGCCGGGCCCCGCCGGAGCGGCTGTGTCCGTACAAGCCGCGCCCGCCGCCCCGCCGGCCCCGCGCTTCGCCGACCACCCCGCCGTCCGCGAGGTGCTGCGCGGCCGCAACACCGGCATCGCCGACTTCTGGCTCGCCGCCGGCGCCCGCCCGCCGGCCGTGCCCGCGCTGGAAGGACTGAAGGTCCTCGTCGTCGACGCCGAGGACACCTTCACCGCCATGATCGTCCAGCAGCTCGAAGCCCTCGGCCCCATCGCCGAAGTACGCCGCTTCGACGAGCCCTACGCCGTCGACGGCTTCGACCTCGTCATCATGGGCCCGGGCCCCGGCGACCCCCGCGCCACCGCCGACCCGAAGATCGCCGCGCTGGACACCGCCGTCGCCGGCCTGCTGCGCCGGCGCTCCCCGTTCCTCGCCGTCTGCCTCAGCCACCAGGTGCTCAGCCTCCGCCTCGGCCTGCACCTCGTCCGCCGCAGCCGGCCCAACCAGGGCGTCCAGCGCGCCATCGACCTCTTCGGCCGCCGCGAACACGTCGGCTACTACAACACGTTCGCCGCCGTGAGCCCCGCCGACGACCTCGACGTACCCGACGTCGGCCGCGTCCGCGTCAGCCGCGACCCGGCCACCGGCCAGATCGACGCGCTGCGCGGCCCCCGCTTCGCGTCCTTCCAGTTCCACGCCGAATCGGTCCTCACCGTCGACGGCCCCCGGCTCATCGGCGACGCCCTCCTCGGTGTGCTCGGGCGGTGAGACCCGACACGCGCCACCGCGCGAGCCCCGGCCTCCGGGCCACCGACGAACCCGTATCCGCCCGTCAGGAGTGCCGCACATGCCCGAACTCGACTACATGCTGGTGGACGCCTTCTCCCGCAGGCCGCTGAGCGGCAACCCCGTCGCCGTGTTCCTGGACGCCTGGGAACTGACGCCCGACCTGATGCAGCGCATCGCCCGGGAGATGAACCTCTCCGAGACCACCTTCGTCCTGCCCCCGGGCGAGGGCGGCGACGCACACATCCGCATCTTCACCCCCGTGAACGAACTGCCCTTCGCCGGCCATCCGCTGCTCGGCACCGCCGTCGCCCTCGGCGAGATCCGCAAGCAGGACGACCTGCGCCTGGAGACCGGGATGGGCGTCATCCCCGTCCGGCTCACCGACGACGAGGGCGCCGTCAAGGTCAGCATGCGCCAGCCCCATCCCGAGTGGGAGCCCTACGCCCAGGCGGACGAACTCCTCGCCGCCCTCGGCGCCGACACGTCCGTCGCCCCCGTCGAGGTCTACCGCAACGGCCCCCGGCACGTCTTCGTCGGCCTGGACAGCATCCCCGCGCTCTCCGCGCTCCGGCCGGACCACCGCGCGCTGTCCGCGTTCCCCGACATGGCCGCCAACTGCTTCGCCGGCCGGGGCCGGCAGTGGCGCGCCCGGATGTTCTCACCCGCGTACGGTGTCGTCGAGGACGCGGCCACCGGCTCGGCGGCCGGCCCGCTCGCCATCCACCTCGCCCGGCACGGCCTGGCCGCGTACGGGGAACAGGTCGAGATACTCCAGGGCGTCGAGATGGGCCGGCCCTCGCTGATGCTCGCCACCGCGGAGGGCGACGGCGACCGGATCGACTCCGTCCACGTCGGCGGCAACGGCGTCACCGTAGGACGCGGCACCCTCTACCTCTAGCCCCGGGCGCCCGGCGGGCGGCCACCGCAGAAAGGCACGCGATGCACACCAGCAAGTTCGAAAGCCTCACCGTCGACAGCGACGCGGACTTCCCCGAGTACGACGACCCGCCCGCCGACCCCGTGGGCCTTCTGCGGCGCTGGCTGGACCGCGCCGTGGAACTCGGCGTCCGCGAACCCAAGGCGCTCGCGCTGGCCACCGCCGACAAACGCGGCCGGCCCTCCGCGCGCATCGTCCTCGTCAGCGCCGTCGACGAGCGCGGCATCCTGTTCACCAGCCACGCCAGCAGCCGCAAGGGCCGCGAGATCGAGGAGAACAACTGGGGCGCCGGACTGCTCTACTGGCGCGAGACCGGCCAGCAGATCAAGCTCTCCGGCACCATCGCACCCGTCCCGGTCGCCGAATCGGACAGCCTGTGGCAGGCCCGGGCCATCCCGCTGCACGCCATGTCCGCGGCGTCCCGGCAGAGCGAGCCGCTCGACGACCCGGCGGCGCTGCGCGCGGAAGCCGAACGGCTCGGCGCGGACGGCAAGGCCCTCGACCGCCCCGAGCGCTTCTACGGCTACCGGCTGCAGCCCGAGGACATCGAGTTCTGGGCCCACCGCCCCGACCGGCTCCACCTGCGGCTGCGCTACGACCGCAACGGCGACGGCTGGACCTCCGTCCGCCTCCAGCCGTAGCCCGCCACGGCACCCGGGGGACACCGCGACCGTACGACGGAGAACGGCGCGGGCGGCCGGCGGCCCGGAACTCTCCCGGGCCGCCGGCCGCCCGCGCCGCCGTTCGGCGTCGAGCGGCCGCCGGATCTCAGCCCTTCGCCGCCTCGATGATCGCGGCGTGCGGCGAGACGTGCAGCACCTGCCCCGGCGCCAGCCCCGCCTTGCGCATCAGCTCCTCGTACTCCGCCTGCGTCCTGCCCTTGCCGTTCAGCACCGTGAGCATCGTCATGTCCACGACCTTGCTCGGATGCGGCTCGTTCCCCTCCGGCACCAGCGCGTTGACCATGAGCAGCCGCCCGTCGTCCGGCATGGCCCGCCGGCACCCCTCCAGGATCTGCACACACTGCTCGTCCGGCCAGCTCGCCAGCACGTGCTTGAGGATGTAGACGTCGCCGCCCTCCGGCACCGCCGAGAAGAAGTCGCCGCCGACCGCGCGCCACCGACCAGACAGCTCCGGCACGTCGAGCACGTGCCCCGCCACCACCGGCTCCAGATCCAGCAGCGTGCCCTCGAGGTGCGCGTTACGCCGGAGAATCGCCCGCAACTGCCCGCCGCGACCGCCGCCGACATCCACCACCGTGCGCGCCGCACCGAAGTCGTACGCCGCGGCGACCTGATCGCTCAGCGCCTCCGAGAACGACGCCATGCTCGTGTCGAACTGCGCACCCAGCTCACGGTGGGCGAACAGGTACTTGTAGAAGGGCATCCCGAACTGTTCCTCGAACGGGTTCCCGCCGGTGCGCAGCGCGTCGCTCAGCCCCGCCGCCGACCGCCAGAAGATGTCGTTGCCGTGCACGTCCACGTACGCGCGCATCGACCCCGGCACGTCCTCACGCAGCAACTCCGCCAGCGGCGTCAGCGCAAACCGGCCGTCCTCCTCCTGCCGGAACACCCCGTGCCCCGCCAGGAAACGCAACAGCCGCGCCAGATGCGGCCCGTGGAGCCCCGCCTCCGCCGCCATGTCCTCCGCGCTGCGCGGACCGTCGGCCAGCAGATCGGCGAGCCGCCAGTGGGCGGCGGCGTGCAACGCGGCGGACCGCAGATAGCCGACCGATAAATCAATCAACTGCTCGGTGAGATCGGTAGATTCGTCCATGCGCACACCCTAGGTCACCCTTGAGTGGCTTGACAGGCGCCGTCACCTGCAGATTCCTGCTACCGCCGCCCGGCCGCCGGACGCCTACTCGAAGACGATGCCGAGACCGTCGAGATCGGCCCTGACGTCGATCGCCGTGATCCTGCCCTTCTCCGTGGCGAAGCAGAAGGCCACGTGCGGGCGCCCCTGCGCGACCCACACCAGCCCGGCCGCACCGTCGATCAGCGCCGGAGTCGGATTCCACGTCCGCCCCGCGAACACGCGCGTCACGGCGTCCGCCCCGCGGATCTCCGGGACGTCCGTGATCGGATTCCGGCCGCGCAGCGTGGCCTCCAGGCTCATGCGCATCGCCGCGGCGTCCGTGCGCAGCACGATGTCCGGGGCCAGCATCGCCAGCAGCGCCTCGAAGTTCCCCTCCCGGGACGCGGCGAGAAAGGCCGTCGCCAGATCCGACGTGTCCGACGCGCCGGCGCAGGCGGCCTCGTACCCGCCGCAACCCTCACCCGGGCCCACCGCGGGCCCCGCCCCCTGCACCCGGCTCCGCGCCCGGTCGGCGAGCTGCCGGGCCGCGGTGGGGGAGCGGTCGACTATGGCCGCGATCTCCTCGACCGGCACCGCGAACATGTCGTGCAGCACGAACGCCAGCCGCTCGGCCGGCGTCAGCGAGTCCAGGACGACCAGCAACGCCAACCCCACCGAGTCGGCGATGGCCGCCTCCTCCTCCGGATCGTCCGGCGGCGACTCGTCCTGCGGATCGGCTGCGTCCGGGGGATCCAGGGCAGCCGCCGCATCCGCCCCGCCCGCCGGCGCCTCCCCCCGGGACCTGCGGGACTGCAGCATGTTCAGCGACACCCGGGCGACGCTCATCGTGAGCCAGCCGCCGAGGTGCGCCACCTCGCCGTCCGGCCTGTTGAGCCGGATCCGCGCGTCCCGGACCGCGTCGTCGGCCTCCGGGACCGAACCGAGCATCCGGTAGGCCAACGCGCGCAACCGGGGCCGGTCCGCCCGGAACCGCTCCGCCGGCCAGTCGTGTCCACTCATCAGTGCTCCGGTCCTCTCCCGCTGCCCTTCATGTATCTGACCCGCGAGATCACACCGATGTGACGAGCACGTGACGAGACCCGGCCGCGCCCGCCGGCGCCCGCGCCGGATCCGCCCCCCGGTACACGCGCCCCCCGGCCCCGTACCCCGCCTGCCCGAGACCGGCACCGCTACCGTGGCCGGATGCGCGAAACCCCCGAAGAACTGCGGCGGCTCCAGGAACTGCTCGACACCTCCCTGGCCCGTTCCACCGGCCACCTCCGCTCCATCATCAACACCGACCGGACGCTGACCGCCGAACAGCTCACCCGCGTCCTCACCGGCATGCGCACCCTCGCCCTGTCCACCGTGACGGCCAAGGGCGAACCCCGCATCAGCGGCGCCGACGGCCACTTCCTCCACGGCACCTGGTACTTCGGCACCGCGCGCACCGCGGCCAAAGCCCGCCACCTCGCCGCCCGCCCCGCGGCCAGCGTGGCGCACATGCGCGGCGAGGAACTCGGCGTGTTCGCCCACGGCGACGCGATCGCCCTCAACCCCGAGAACGGGGAGCCGGACCCCGAATGGCCGGAACTCCTCGCGTACTTCAAGGACTTCTACGGCGAGAACGCCTTCCGCTGGGACGACGAGGTCGTCTTCTACCGGCTCCGCCCGCACTGGATGACGGTCTTCGCGCCGGACGCCGCCGAACTGGGCGTGGCGTAGGGGCGCCGCCGGGACGTACCGGCCGCGGCGGGCGGCGGTCGGAGCCGGCCGCCCGCGAGCCGGCCACGGTGGCCGCCGGCACAAGGGCCGAACAGGCCGTTCCCGACACCCTCCCGGCACGCCCGCCGTGCGGTGCTACGCGCATAACCTCCTGCCGAATCGAGACATGGGGGGTTCACTCACATGCGCAACCACGTGACCGTCACCGCCATCGCCGCCGCCGGCGGCGCGCTGACGATGCTTGCCGTCACTCCGGCGCAGGCCGCCGAGTACAGCTCACCGCTGAAGGTACGCGGCATCCAGTACGACGCACCCGGCCGGGACTCCAACAGATGCTCCGGCGGGAACACCCACAAGGAGTACCTCGCGATCAAGAACTACTCGTCGAACCGGACCGTGAACCTGAAGGGATGGGTCGTCAAGGACGCCGCGGGCAACCGCTTCAAGTTCCCCGCCGACCACCGCCTGCAGCCCGGCGACCAGGTGAAGCTGCGCGGCGGGAACGGCCGCGACTCCGACGCGGGCAACGTCGTCTACCGCGACAACTGCAACTTCGTGTGGAACAACGACAAGGACACGATCTACCTGGTCAAGTGGAACGGCAGCAGGGCGGACGTGCACAGCTACACCAAGAGCCGCAACGACCGGGACGGAAACGGCTACATCACGTACCACGGCTGAGGAGGGGGAGGCGCCGGGCGCCCGCCGCCGGGGTGCGGCAGGGCGCCCGGTCCGCTGACAGTCGTCTGATATCCGTCAGTTGTCATCTGTCGCTCTTCGGAACCCGGCCCGGGGCGTCGAGCGCGGTGGCGAAGCGGCGGGTGAGCGTCGTCGGATGGGTGATCGCCGTGCCGACGACCACGGCGTACGCGCCGCGCGCCAGCGCCTCCGCCGCCTCGGCGGGTGTGCCGATCCGGCCCTCCGCGAGGACCGGCACCGGCACCGCCGCCGCCAGCCGCTCGACCAGGCCGAGGTCCGGACCCGGGCCGGGGGCGGGGGAGCGGTCGGTGTAGCCGGAGAGCGTGGTGCCGATCAGGTCGGCGCCCAGCTCCGCGGCCCGCAGCCCCTCGTCGAACGTCGCGACGTCCGCCATCACGAGCCTGCCCGCCCGGTGCACCGCCTCGAACGACTCCGCCACGTCCCGGCCGTCCGGCCGCGGGCGGTCCGTGGCGTCGACGGCGACGACGTCCGCGCCGGTCTCCGCGACCGCCCGCGCGTGCGCGGCCGTGGGCGTGATGACGACACCGCGGTCCCCGTCCTTCCACAGCCCGATCAGCGGCGCGTCGGTCGCGGCCCGGATCGCGCGCAGGTCCGCGAGCCCCTGCGCGCGGATGCCCGCGGCCCCGCCGTCGAGTACGGCCAGCGCCATGCGGCGCATGGTGCCGGGATCGCGCAGGGGCTCACCGGGATACGCCTGGCAGGAGACCACCAACCGCCCGCGCAGCCCGCCGGGAAGGGCCCTGCCCCGGCCGCCGCCGGGGCCGTCCGCCCGCGCGGTCACGCGAGCGCCCCCAGCGCCAGCCGCGCGGCGCCGAGCAGCGCCGCGTCGTCCCCCGGGGTGCCCGGCGCGACCGGGACGTCCGACAGCAGGGGCAGCGTCGTCGCGGCGATCGCCGCCCGCAGCGGGCGCCACCAGGCCGGGCCGCAACGGCTCACGCCGCCGGTGACGAGGACCAGTTCGGGGTCGAGCGCGTTGATCAGTCCCCCCACGGCCTCGCCCAGCGCCACGGCGCCCTCTGCCAGCACCGCCGACGCCACCGCGTCCCCCGCCGCGGCCCGCTCCGCGACCGCCGCCAGCCCGGTGACCGCCGCGGGCTCCGTGACCGCCTCCGGTCCGCCCCCCGCCGGCTCCCCGGCGCGGCGGCGGTACTCCCTTACCATCGCCGGCCCCGCCGCCACGCCCTCCGCGTGCCCCGTACCGCCGCAGGCGCACGGCCGGCCCGCCGCGGCCGGGACCGGGACGTGGCCCAGGTGCCCCGCCGCGGAGTGGGCGCCCCGGTGGACCCGGCCGCCGAGGATCAGCGAGCCGCCGATGCCGGTGCCCGCGGCGACGAGCAGGACGTGCGTGCGGCCGGCCGCCGCGCCCCGCCAGGTCTCGCCGAGCGCGTGCGCGTGCACGTCGTTGTCGACGGCGACGGGCACGCCGAGGCGGCGGCCCAGTTCGTCGCGGAGCGCGGTGCCCGCCCACCCCGGCAGCGCCGCGGTGGCGGAGAGCACGGTGCCGGCCGCCGCGTCGATCACGCCGGCGCTGCCGACGCCCACGGCCGCGTACGGGCCGCCCGCCGCGGCGAGTTCGGCGACGGCCGCCGCCGCGGCGTCGAGGACCGCCCCGGGTCCGGCGGCGGCCGGCGTGGGCGCGGTCCGGCGGCGCAGCAGCCGCCCCTCGCCGTCGACCAGGGCGGCGGCGGTCTTCGTCCCGCCGATGTCGAGCGCGGCGACGACGGTCATCGCGGCCGGGCGGCGGTTCGGTTGCGGCTGGGCACGCGTCCTCCGGTACGTACGGAACGTCAACGAATGCGGGGACAGGGGCAGATGGCGAGATCGGAGGTTGGATGTCTGATGTCCGATGCCTGATAGCGTGTGACCGTAGCCCGGGGGTCGGAGTGGGTCAAGAGGCGGGAGTACGCGCATGAGCGAAGCCCGTGCCGGCAGGTCGCTGCTGCGGCTGGAGGTCACCGAAGCCATCAAGCGCTACATCCTCGCGAACAAGCTGCGCCCCGGCGATCCGCTGCCCACCGAGAGCGACCTGTGCGCCGCCCTGGGCGCCAGCCGCTCCAGCGTCCGCGAGGCGGTCAAGACCCTCCACGCCCTCGACATCGTCGACGTACGGCACGGGCACGGCACGTACGTCGGCCGGCTGAGCCTGTCGGCGCTCGTGGAGAGCCTCGCGTTCCGCGGGCTGCTCGGCGCGGAGAGCGACGTGCACGTGATGACCGATCTGGTGGACGTGCGCGAGCTGTTCGAACGCGGCATGGCGGAGCGGATCGTGGCCCGGCTCGACGGCGACCGCCTCGACGCGCTGGACGCGCTGGTGGAGAGGATGCGCGCGGACGCCGGCGGCGCCGAGGAGGACTTCGTGGCGGCGGACCGGGCCTTCCACGCGCTGCTCGCCGAGCCGCTGGGCAACGAGCTGATGGGGCAGCTCTCGATGGCCTTCTGGGAGGTGTACGCCATCGTCGCGCCGCAGTTGCAGATGGCCACGCGCGAGGACCGGGCGGAGACCACGGCCGCGCACGCGGACATCGTGGACGCCGCCCGCCGCGGCGACCCGGCCGCCTTCACCCGGGCCGTCACGGCGCACTACGCCCCCGTACGCCGCCGCCTCGCGGCCGGCCGCGCCGGCGACGGCGCAGGCGGGCGCGCTTCGGCCGGCTGACCTCCGGGGCCGTCGCGTCCCGCCGCGGCGTTCCGCCGCCGCGCGTCGTGGCTCAGCGGCCGGAGGGCCGCCCGCGGCAGTCGGCGCCGAGCCAGGCGTCGTCGAAGCGGGCGAAGGTGATCGTGCGGTACGGGCCGCTCTCGTAGAGCAGCCCGAAGGTGCCGTCCTTGAGCCGCGCGAGGGTCGAGTACGCGGCTTCGCCCGGCTCCACGACCCGCGCGACGGGCCAGCTCCGCCCGTCGTCACAGGACATCCGCACGGTGAGGTTGCGCCGGGCGGTGGTGCTCGCGGTGTTGCTGAACAGCAGCCAGTGAGCCCGCGGGGCGGTGCGCGGGGCGTCGGCGTCGTAGCGCAGGATGGCCGCGTTGTTCGTCGGGTCGATCAGCTCGTCGTCCGGTACCGGCGTGCCGTACGTGATGCCGCCGTCGTCGGAGTACGCGACGAGCCGGGTGTCGGCGCTCGCGGTACGGCTGTTGAGCATGACGCGCCCGTCGGCCAGCTCGACCGTCTTGTTCTCGTCCATCAGCGGCCCGACGGGCTCGCCCGCCCGCCACGTCGCACCGTGGTCGTCGCTGTACGCGCTCACGGCCCGGATGCCGCCGTCCGCCGCGCGGTACGCGTACTGCTGCAGCAGGCGGCCGGAGGAGAGCTGGATGCCGGTGCCCGAGGAGGCGAACATGCCCAGCCAGGACGGGTCCTTGATGTCGCTCGTGATGCGGCGCTGCCGCCAGGTGCGGCCGCCGTCGTCGGAGTAGCTGTAGTCGGCGTGCAGGGTGGTGGTGGAGTCGTCGGCGTTGCCGGGGCCGGAGTTGAAGAAGCCGACGCCCTTCGGGCCGTAGGCGTGGAAGAGGAAGATCCGGCCGGTGTCGCGGTCGACGAGGAGGCTGGGGTCGCCGGCGCCCACGCCGCCGTCGTAGTCGGCGACGACCTGCGGCGCACTCCAGGTGCGGCCCTTGTCCTTGCTGCGGCGGACCATGACGTCGAGGTCGCCGGGCAGGTCGGCGGAGCTGTCGTTGCGGCGGTCGTAGGCGGCGACGAGCGTGCCGTCGGGCAGCACGTCGAGTGCGGGGATGCGGTACGTGTGCGCCCCCTCGCCGGAGACGGCGAGGTCGGTGGTCTCGAAGAGCGGCGCGCGGGCCGCGGGTGCCGGATCGCGCCCCTCCCGCGCGGCGGCCGGGGGGAACCCGCCGGCGAGGACGGAGCCGGCCGTGAGCAGCGCGGCGAGCGTGGCGGACAGGGTGGTTCGCACGTGATACCTCCACTTCGGGGCGGAGGCATCGGACATCAGACGTCCGGAACGTACGGGCTGCGGCACGTCACGTCAACGCCCCGCGCACGCCCCGGACCGGGCCGGACCCGTGCCGGCGGCGGGGGAACTACCGGCGGCGGCAGAGGAACTCACCGTGCGTGGGTGAGCGGGACTCGTGCGCGAGGATCTCGAATCCGGCCCGTGCCAGCATGCCCTCCAGGATCCAGGCGTACGTGGAGAACTCCTCCCGGACGTGCGCCTCGAAGTCCGCCCGGGTGAAGCCCTCGCCCACCGGGCGGCCCGCGGTGTCGATCCACTGCCCCAGGTGCTCCGCGGCGTCGGCGGGCGGGAAGCTGAAGATGACGTCCCACAGGTAGAAGGTGCCGCCCGGCCGGAGCACGCCGGCCGCGTTGAGGAGCGCCTGCTGCTTGAAGAAGTCCGGGAGCTGGTGCAGGGCCGACCTGGTGGTCACCACGTCCGCGGGCCCCGCGCGGTGGGCGTAGTCCAGGAAGCCGGCCCGGTGCCAGTGTGCGCCGGCACCGGCCCGCTCCGCCCGGGCCCTTGCGAAGGCGAGCATCTGTTCCGAGACGTCGACGCCGTGGGCCTCGGCCCCGCGCCGCGCGGCCTGGACCACCAGCGAGCCGGTGCCGCAGGCCAGGTCGACCAGCCGGGTGCCCGCGACCACGTCGAGACGGTCGAGCAGCGCGTCGTCGGCATCCGGGTCGGTGCCCTGGTTGCGGTCGTAGGAGGCCACCGCGGCGGCGCTGCCGAGGTCCACGCCGACGGGCTCGTACTCGCGGAAGAACCATGCGGGGCGCGGGCCGGTGGTGTCGCTTCGATGCATGCCCCGTTTGTACGGCCCGGGCGGACCCGGCGGCAAGAGCGCACGTGCGGCACGGCGTTCGGGGCGTTCAGGGCGTTCAGGGCGTTCAGGGCGTTCAGGGCGAAAGATGCCGGGCCACGACCGATACCGGCGCTAGCGGCGCCGGAACCTGCGCACCAGCCGTCCCCAGGTGCCCAGCCGCAGAGCCTCGTAGCTCGCGAACCGCTCCCGGTCGTCGGGCTCGGCGACGTCGTCGAAGACGACCCGGGCCTCCTCGCGGAGCACCGGGTCCTCGTGCAGCATCAGCACGAACAGCATGCCGTCGCGGCGCAGGGCGCGCAGCGCGCCTGCGCGCGCCGGTTCGTACGAGGTGAGCCCGTGCAGGGCGCGGAGCAGCGCCAGGTGGTCCGCCACCCGGTCGGGGTGCAGCAGCGGGACCAGCCGCAGCGCGAGGTCCAGCTCCGCGTCGGACGCCCGCGGCTCGCGGGCGAGCACGGCGGTGACGGCCCGCGCCGCGGACGGGGCCTCACCGGCCATGTGCCGCAGCCGCCGCACCAGTTCGCGGTCGTGTCCCGGCGGGTCGCCCTGTGCGGCGAGGGCGATCGCGGCGTGGACCGCCTCGGCGGGGGGCGGCGCGTCCATTCCGCCGAAGCCGGCGTCCCACGGGTCGCCCCCGTCCTCCGGCGGTCCGCCGACCGGGTCGAGAGCGCCGAGCGACTCCAGCTCCCTGACGGCCCCGTACCTGTCCGTGGCGTTCCGGCTCATCGCGAGGAAGACGAGCGCGTCCGTGATCTCCTCGTCCGCGGGCCTGCCGGCGCCGTCGCCGGGCAGCGTCTTCATCACGTGCATCAGGCTGACCCGGGCCTGCGGCCCGGACTCTGCCTCGAACCGGGCCCGCACCTGAGCCATCGTGGCGCCGTAGTGCTCCAGCGTCCGCAGTAACTCGGGGAAGGCCATGTCGTCGGGCTCGATGCTCGCGGCGGCGTCGAGCAGCGCGGGTACGGCGCCGTCGAGGTGGATGCCGCGCAGCGCCGTCGCGGCGTGGTGGATGCAGGCCCGGTCGCGGAGCGCGCGGCCGAGGACGGGCGCGGCGCGCTCGTCGCCGATGCGGCGCAGGGCCTCCACGAGGCCCTGCTTGAGGTCGTACGGATCCTGGTAGTGCTGGTCCCGCGGCTCCTGCTGGGGAAGGCTGTCGCTGGGGACGGTGCGGTACCGCTCCAGCTCGAACACCTTGCCCACGCCGTGCTCGTCGACGAGCGCGTCACCTTCCTCGTACCAGGCGTCCCACACCGCCGTGACGGCCCCGACCCGCTCCAGGTGCGCGGCGTGGTCGGCGAGGAGGGCGTCGAGCCGGTCGACGAGCACGGGGACGACCTCGGGACCCCGCTCCTGCAGCGCGACGGTCGCCCGCTCCCGGAGACTCGTCTCGTCGTAGCCGCCGTCTCCCGTCCGCCACAGGGCCAGCCGCTCGATCAGCTCCCCGACGTCGTCCACCGCTTCACCCCTGCGTTACGGGCCGTTTCCGAAGCCAGGACCGTACCGGAACGAGAGCGGGACGGGTCCCGAACGGCGGAACCGATCCCGTTGCGTCACCCGCGGGGCTTCACCGCACGACGTCGTAGAGCAGATGCGTGGCCCGCGCGGTCTCGGTCACGCTCGCCACCCGCAACCGGACGTGCGCGTCCCCGAGGTGCTCCAGCAGCCGGGCGCCGCCGCCGAACAGCACCGGCACCAGGTGGATCCCGATCCGGTCGACGAGCCCCGCACGGACGAACTGGCCGGCGACGTCCGGGCCGCCCATGATGAACACGTTCCGGCCGGCCGCGGTCTCCTTCGCCTGCCGCAGGGCGCTCTCGATACCGTCGGTGACGAACGTGTAGACGCCGTTCCGCGGCACCTCCGCGGGCGCCTCGTGCGTCACGACGAACAGCGGCACCCGGGCGGACCCGGTCGGCCCGTCCGCGCCCCACCAGCGCAACGAGTCGTCGTACGTCCGCCGCCCCCCGATCATCGCGCCCGCCTCCGCGACCGTGTCCGCCAGAAGTGCGGCTTCGGCGCCTTCGGAGTGCAGCGCCCACTCGTGCAGCAACTCGCCGCCCTTGCCGAGCGGCTCGTCGGGTGTCGCGCCGGCCGCCTTGACGTATCCGTCCAGCGACATGCTGATATCGAAGATCACCTTGCTCATGGAACTCCCTCGCCGGTCACGCGGTGCGAACGAGCGACAGCCTGGCGCACCGCGGGTGGCACAGTGGTGTCACCGCGGTGAAACACGCCGCGAGGGGCCCGCCGGCCCCGGGGGGAGGGGGTGCGTCCGCGTGCTGAGCGTCGAGCTGCTCGGGCCGCTGCGCGTCGCGGTGGCGGGGCGGCCGGTCGAGCTGCCGGCCGGGCGGCTGCGCGCGCTGCTGGCGGTCCTGGCGATGTCCGCGGGCCGCACGGTCTCCACGGCGCACCTGGCCGACGCCGTATGGGGCGCGGACATGTGCGGCGACCCGCGCACCAACGTCCGTACGAACGTCATGCGGCTGCGCCGCGCCCTGGGCCGCCCCGGCGACACCCTCGTCGCCGCCCGCCCCGGCGGATACGTACTGCTGGCCGGCCCCGAGCAGGTCGACGCCCTGCGCTTCACCCGGCTCCTCGACGCCGCGGCGGCGAACGGCACGGCGGAACGGGACCGCCTGGCGGCGGCGCTGACACTGTGGCGCGGCACGCCGTTCGACGGCATCCGCTCGGACCGGCTGGAGGGCACGGAGGCCCCGGCGCTGGAGGAGCGGTACCTGGCGGCGGTCGAGCGCTGCGTGGACCTGGACCTGGCGCCGGGCGCCGATCCGCGGCGGGCCGGGAGAACCGGGACGCACGGCGGGGGCGGGGCGGACGGTGCGAACGCGCCGCACGCCCCCGGCGAGCCCGCCGAACCTCTCGAACCGGCCGAATCCGCTGAACCGGCCGAACCCGCCGGCCCCGTCGGCGTCGCAGCCCTCGCCGCGCTGGCCGAGCGCCATCCGCTGCGGGAGTCGCTGTGGGCGCGCCTGCTCCGCGTGCTCGACGCCGCCGGGCGGCCCGCCGAGGCGCTGGAGCGGTACGAGACGATCCGGCGCCGGCTCGCCGCCGAACTCGGCGTCGACCCCAGCCCGGAACTGCGGCGGGTGCACGCCGGCCTGCTCGCCGCCGAGGCACCGCGGGACGAGGGCCGGCCGGTGCCCCGTCACCTGCCCGCCGCCACCTCGGCGTTCGCCGCCCGGGACGCGGAGAGGGCGGCACTCGACGCACTGCTGGAGCTCCCGCCGCCGCCGACCGCCCCGGACGCCGGACGCGATGCCCGGGTCGCCGTGCCGCCCGGCGGAGCCGGGACCCTCGCATCCCCGCCCCACGCGCCCGTGATCGCGCTCGTGTCCGGCACCGCCGGTGTCGGGAAGACCACCCTCGCCGTGCACTGGGCGCACCGTGTCGCCGATCGTTTTCCCGACGGGCAGCTCTACGTCGACCTGCGCGGCTACGACCCCTCCGGCGAGGCGGTACAACCCGCCGCGGCCGTACGGGAGTTCCTCGGCGCGCTCGGCGTGCCGCCGCACCGCGTGCCCGAGGGGCCGGCCGCGCAGGCCGGTCTCTACCGCACCCTGCTCGCCGGCCGGCGTGTGCTCGTGCTGCTCGACAACGCCCGCGACGCCGCGCAGGTCGCCCCGCTGCTGCCGGCGGCGCCCGGCTGCCTGGCGCTCGTCACCGCCCGGGACCACCTCGCCGGGCTGGTCGTGACGCACGGTGCGCGGCCGCTGGTGCTCGACGTGCTGCCGCCGGGCGCGGCCCGGGAGTTGCTCGCCGCCCGGCTCGGCCGGAACCGGCTCGCCGCCGAGCCCGCCGCCGTCGACGAGATCGTCCGGCGCTGCGCGGGACTGCCGCTGGCGCTGGCGGTCGTCGCCGCTCGCGCGGCGCTGCACCCCGCGCTCCCGCTGGCCGCCCTCGCCGGTGAACTGCGCGACACCCTCGGCGCGTTGGAGCGCACCGCCGACGTACGGGCGCTGTTCTCCTGGTCGTACGAGACGCTGAGCGACCCGGCGGCGCGGCTGTTCCGGCTCGTCGCCGGTCTGCACCCCGGGCCCGACTGCGGCACCGACGCCGCCGCGGCGCTGGCGGGCGTCCCGGCGGCACGGGCGCGGGCCCGACTCGCGGAGCTGGCGAGCGCCGGACTGCTCACCGAGCGCGCGCCGGGCCGCTACGCCTGCCACGACCTGCTGCGCGCGTACGCCGGCGAGCTCGGCGAGGCCCGCGACCCGGCCGCCGACCGGGACGGCGCCCGGCGCCGCCTCGTGGACCACTACGTGCGCACCGCGGAAGCCGCCGCCCGCCACCTCCCCGGCACCCCGGAGCCGGCCGGCACGGAGCGCGCCGGCCTCGTTGCCGCCGGCCCCGCCCCGGCCGGGCACGCGCCGACGGCCGCGGCGGTGCCCCGCCACCAGAAGGCCCGTCCCGGGACTCCCCGCCCCTCGACGACCCGCCCCGGGACGGCCGTGGCCGGGACCGCGGGCCCGGAGCCGACCGCCCCGCGAGCCGCCGGCTCCCCGGCCCACGAGCCCGCCACCCGCGCCCCCGGCTTCGCCGGCCCCGACGACGCCGTCGCCTGGCTCGGCGTCGAGCGGTCCGCCCTGCTGGACGTCCTCGGCCTCGCCGGCCGGCTCCGCCTCGACCGGGACGTGTGCCGGCTGGCCCGTGCGCTGTTCGTCTTCCTCCACTGGCACGGCCGGTGGCACGACCGCGCCGACGCCCAGGCCGCCGCCGTCGCCGCCGCCCGGCGGCTGGGTGACGCGGCGGAGGAGAGCCGCGCGCGGCGCGACCTCGGGTCGGCGCTCGCCGACCTCGGGCGGTACGAGGACGCCCACGCCCACCTCGACGCCGCGCTGGAGCGCGCCGGCGACGACCTCGCCGGGCAGGCGTGGACGCACTACCGGCGCGGCATCGTGCACGTCGTCGAGGACCGCGGCACCGAGGCGCTCGACGCAACCCGCCGCGCCCACGACCTCTTCGAACGTCTCGGCGACCCGGCCGGGCAGGCCATCGCGCTCACCGACCTCGGCTGGCACCACGGCCGCGGCGGTGACCACGACCGGGCCCTCGACCTCCTCCCGCGTGCGCTGGTGCTGCACCGGAAGCTCGGCAACCGCCCCTACGAGGCGCACACCTGGTCCTGCCTCGCCGACGTCCGCCTGCGCCGCGGCGAGCCCGCCGAGGCCGTCGCCTGCTACGTCGAGGCGCTCGACGCCTTCCGGGACGTCGGCGACGTGTACGGGGAGGCCGGCACGCTCGCGCACCTCGGCGTCGCGCACCGGCTCACCGGCGACCCCGGGGCCGCGGACGCGCACTGGCGCCGCGCCCACGCGCTCCTCGCGGACCTCGACCCGTCCGCCGTCCGGCAGATCCACGGCCAGCTCTCGGCGTTCGACGCCCCCGCCGCCGACGCGTTCCGCCGCGCACCGGCCCCGCGGCCGTCGTAGGGGCAGGGCCCGCCCGGGACGTCACCGCCCCGGGCGGGCCGTGGTCAGTCGGCGATGAACCGGTTCCCGAACCGCCCCGTGCTCTCGCTCCGCTCGCGCTGGCGGCGGATGACGTACGTGCCCGGAACGATGCCCGTCCCGCCGTGTTCCGGGTGGATGAGGTACGCGACCGCACCGGCGTCGAGGACACCGAGGGCCAGGCGCTGCGGGTCGTCGACGCGCGGACTCCAGCGGCAGGTGCCCGCGTCGGCGACGAGCGTGTGCGGGTTGCCGCCGGCGGCGCCGCGCAGCAGCTCGACGCCGCCCGCGGGGACGGGCGTCCAGCGGGTGTGCGGCGGGACCGCCACGTCGTCGAGGAGGGCCAGCGGAACGACGATGAGGTCGCCCTGCGCCTGGAGGCCGGCGACCACGGGGACGGTCACCTCGCGCTCCAGGTGGGCGAGGACGTCGAGGCCGGTCCTCGCGGTGAGGTCGGCGAGGGTCACGGCTGCGGACGTGGTCATGTGCATCACCTCGGGGTGAGAGAAGGGAAGTCGACGAGAGGGCGGGGGCCGCACGTCAGGTGCGGCGGGCCAGCCGCGCGTACTGCGGGCCGCTGAGCCCGTACGACCAGCCGGCCGCGGCGACGGGGTCGTCGATGCCGGCGGGCACGCTCAGCCCGTACCGGCGCCGCCGGCCGTCGGGTTCGACGGAGCCGTTGACGACGAGCAGGACGCGCCCCGGTGCCCCCCACACGTGCCGTGGCACGTGGTAGAGGTGCAGGCGGGAGCCGGCGTTGCCGGGGTCGGGAGCCTCGGCGAGCAGGTGCAGGCCCGCCCGGTCGATGTACGTGTCCCAGCCGAGGCGTTCGATGGCGCAGCGGCGCACCTCGACGTTCGGCTCGCGGTGGATCCGCGCCACGGTGGGGTCCGTGACGACCCACCGCGGCACCGCGGTGCCGTGCAGCGCGTACACCTCGGCGCCGTCGGCGTACCGGACGGCGGGGCGGCCGGGGTGGTGCAGCCGCAGCTCGCCGTGGCGGGCACCGGGCAGCGGCTCGGTGTGCACCTCGGCGGGCCGCTCCGCGACGACGCACACCCCGTCCCCGGGCCACCACCAGCCGGCGGAGCGGGCCACGGTCGCCCACAGGGCGAGCTGGCGGGTGGCGGCGGCGGGGTAGGAGGCGAGGCCGAGGCGGGCGTGGATGTCGAAGTGCCCGATCCAGTGGGCGTCGTGCTGGCCGTGGAAGGTGAGCCCGAGAGGCTCGGTGCCGGTGCCGGTGCCGGTGCCGGTGCCGGTGGCGGGCAGGAGGGCGGTGCGGATCGCCGGCCGCGGCCCGTCGCGCAGCGAGGCGTTGAGCGGGGCGTGTACGGCGGTCCACAGGATGTCGCGCAGCGCGTACCCCTCGCGGAGTCCGTCCTCGGCCGCCATGGCGTGCGCGACCTGGTGCCACGGGGGGCGCGGTCTGCGTGACACCTGCGAGGGACCGCGGATGTGCCGGCCAAGCCGGCTCCGCAGCGCGGACTGCAGCGACGCCAGCCGGGACGCCACCGGCCAGTCCGCCCCTCGTGCCGGCGCGTCGGCCGCCCGCAGCCGCAGGCGGCGGAAGGCCGGCCGCTCGCTGCGCAGCACCGGGGTGGCCGCCGCGGGCGAGTGGACCCAGACGAACCGCGGTGGCGGCGCCCCCGCGAGACCGTAGAGCCCGGTGAGGGCGGCCTCGGCCGCCGGCCGGTCCGCGGGCCGGGCGGAGAAGGCGTGCCTCAGCCAGCCGTCGCGCAGCGCGACGGCGAGGGACAGGCAGTCGTGGGAAGAGGAAAGTGAGCCGTCGAAGCGGGGAGAGGCCCCGCGCGGAGTCGTCACCGCGGTCACCAGAGGGAGGCGGTGTACGCCTTTCCGTGAGTCATGGGGCAAGCGTGCCAGCGGCGGCCCGGGGTGCGCAAGGGAGTTACGGGGCGCGCGGCCGGTGCCCAGAGCGCGTACGCCGGCGGCGCACCTCTGTGTGATCGAATGGCCGGAGAAGCCGGACGGGTGCGAAGCGGGGGGAGCGGGTGTGGTCTTCGCGGAGGTGCCGCTGACGGCGGCCGTACGGGAGGCGACGGGCGTCATCGGCCCCGCCGAACGGCTCTACGGCGGCGAGGAGTCCGCGGCGTGGCGGGTCGGCGGCCACGTGGTCCGGATCAGCGCCTACGACAAGGACCCGGCGGAGGCGGAGTGGTGCCACCGCGTCGCCGTCGCCGCCCGCGCCGGCGGCTGCCCCGAGGCGGTCGCCCCGCTGCCGATCCCCGGGCGGGACGACGGCGCCACCGTCGTACGGGTCGAGGGCCGCACCGTGTCGCTGTGGCCCTACGCCGACGGGGTCTGGGCCGACGGCGACGACCCCCGCTCGGCGACGGCCGCGGCCCGCATGCTGGCCCGCCTGCACCGCGCGCTGGCCGGCGCGGAACTGCCGCCCCGGCCGCGGCGCAACTTCCTGGAGACCGGCCTCGCCGGCGACGTGGCGTACGAGGACCCGCGGCTGCGGGACCCCCGACTGGACACGTGGCTGGCCGAGTTCACCGCAAGCGGGCTGCCGCGGCAGGCGCTCCACGGCGACTTCTACCACGGCAACCTGCTCGTCGACCGCGACGACCCGGCGCGGATCGTCGCCGTCCTGGACTGGGACGAGTCGTTCGTCGCCCCGCCCGAGGTCGAGGTCGGGAGCGCGGCACTGGAGTTCGCGGACGAGTTCTGCGAGAACCCCGCGGACGCGCGCCGCTTCGCCGCCGCCTACCGGGAGGCCGGCGGCACCGCCGAGGTGCTGGACGACGAGTCGCTGACGCAGTTGATGCGGCACCGGCTGCGGCGCGAGGGCGCGTACTTCGCGCTCGCCGTGGCGCGGGGCGTGCGGCACGACGAGGAGGACCTGGAGTACCACCGGCGCCGGATGGAGGCGTTCGCCAGGCTGCGCCCGTAGCCGCCTGACCGCTTCGCTTGGAACGAAGTTGTCCGCGGTGCCGGCGGCGAACTACGTTGCCGAGGTGGACCGATTCGTACCCGCCTGGGCCGCGCTGCGCGCGGCGGTCGCCGACCTGGCCGACGAGGACTTCGCGCAGCCCTCCGGCTGCGCCGGCTGGCTCGTCCGCGACCTCGTCTGCCACCTGGTGATCGACGCACAGGACGTGCTCATCACGCTGGTCACCCCCGCGGACGGCGACCCGACCGCCGACGCGGCGAGCTACTGGCACGTGAGCGACCAGCCCCCGACCGGCGCGGACCCCCTCGACGCCCTCACCGTGCGGATGGCCGCGGCGTACGGGGACCCGGCGCTGCTGAGGTTCCACCTCGACGACGTCGGCTCCGCCGCCGGCCGCGCGGCGGAACTCGCCGACCCGGCGCTGCGGGTGAGCACGCAGGACATGGTTCTGACGGCCGGCGACTACCTCACCGCGTACGTCATGGAGTGGACCCTGCACCACCTCGACCTGACCGCGCACCTCCCGCACGTCCCCGGCCCGCCCGCGACGGGCCTGGCGGACACCCGCGCCCTCCTGGAACGCATCGCGGGCGCGCCGCTCCCGGAGTCGTTCACCGACACGGACGCCCTCCTGGTCGCCACGGGCCGCCGCACCCCCACGGAAAGGGAACGCACGGCCCTCGGCCCCCTGGCGGCGAAGCTCCCGATGTTCCTGGGCTGAACGAGGGCGGCCGACCGCGGCCTACCCGGCGCCGATACGAACCCGGATCTCCTCCGGCAGCACACACACCTCCTCCCGCGGCAGCGGCGCGCCGGCTTGCCCGGCCCCTTCTTCCGCCATCCGGTGGTTGACCCACCTCGTCGGATGGCCGTGCGCGGTTCGCTTGACAAAATTATTTGTCAAGGGTTGGGTTGGAGGCATGCAGGACATCGACGTGATCGCGGATCCGGCCGCGGCCTCCGCCGCGCTGGATCCGGTGCGGGCCCGGCTCCTCGCCGAGCTGCGCGAGCCCGCCTCGGCCTCCGCCCTGGCGAGCCGGCTCGGGGTGCCCCGGCAGCGGGTCAACTACCACCTGCGGCTGCTGGAGAAGCACGGCCTCGTGGAGGTCGCCGGCACCCGTGTCTGGGGCGGGCTGACCGAGCGGCGGCTCGTGGCCAGCGCCGCCGGGTACGTGGTGTCGCCGGAGGCGCTGGGGGCCGCCGCCGGGGGGCCGCGGGGGGCCGGTGACCGGCTGTCGGCGGCGTACGTCGTCGCGCTGGCCGCCCGGGTGGTCGCGGAGGTCGGGGGTATGGCCCGTAACGCCGCGCGCGGACGCAAACGGCTGCCGGTCTACGGGCTGGACGCCGCCGTGCGGTTCCGTTCGCCGGCCGACCGGGCGGCGTTCGCCGAGGAGCTGACCGCCGCGGTCGGCGGGCTGGTCTCGAAGTACCACGACGACGCTGCGCCCGACGGCCGCTGGCAGCGGCTCACGGTCGCCGTCCACCCCGTACCCAAGGGGGTCGACCCCGGGGCGCCCCAAGGGCCGGAAGCATCCGAAGTGCCGCCGCAGGGAGGGGAGCGGCCGTGACCGACGACGACCCCACCGCCCGCCTCACCCGCCACGAGATCGCGGTCCCCGGCACCCCCGACGAGGTGTGGCGCGCCATCGCCACCGGGCCCGGCCATGCCGCCTGGCTCTTTCCCGCCGACATCGACCCCGCCGCGGGCGGCGCGATGACCGTACGCCGCGAGCCCTACGGCCAGACCGCGCACGCCACCGTCACCGACTGGGACCCGCCGCACCGCTTCGGCTACGAAGAGCCGGCCGGCCCCGACGCGCCGCTGCTGGCCACGGAGTTCCTCGTGCAGGCCCGGGGCGGCGGCACGTGCGTCGTCCGCGTCGTCAACGGGTTCCGCCATGACGGCGAAGGCTGGGAGGACCTGGTCGACGGGGCCGGCGAGGGCTGGCGGATGTCGCTGACCGTCCTGCGCGCCTACCTGACGCACTTCCCCGGCCTGCCCGCGACGAACGTCGACGTGCTCGTCGGCCTCGGCCTCCCGGCCGCCGAGCGGCCCCGCGCCGCCGCCGTCCTCGACCGCCTCCTCGGCATCGCCGCGGCGCCCGCCGGGACCGCGTTCCGCACCCCGGCGGGCGTACCGGACCTGGCCGGCACCGTCGAGGACAGGAGCACGGGCTACGTACTGCTGCGCGCCGCCGAGCCGTACCCCGCGCTGTACGCCCTCTCCTGCTTCCCGATGGCCCCCGGCGCCCCGCTCTCGGTCAACCTCCTGGCCCGCCTGTACGGCGCACCGCCCGGCGCCGCCGCACGGGAGGAGGAGGCGTGGCGCACCTGGCTCACCGGCGCCCGCCCCGCCTTCGGCATCTGAGCACCACGGCTGCGGAGAAAACAACTGAGGACTACGACACCCGTACTCGACAAGTGAGGATCACCATGCTGCTGCAGAACAAGAACGCCCTCGTCTACGGCGCCGGCGGCATCGGCCGCGCCGTCGCGCTCGGCTTCGCCCGCGAGGGCGCCGCCGTGCACCTGGCGAGCCGGACCCCCGCGCGCCTGGAGGCCGTTGCCGAGGAGGTGCGCGCGGCCGGCGGCACCGTCTCGACGGCCGTGGTCGACGCCCTGGACGAGGCCGCCGTCGACGCGCACGCCGACGCGGTCGCGAAGGACGCGGGAAGCGTCGACGTCTCGGTCAACCTCGTCTCCGTCGGCGACGTGCAGGGCACGCCCCTGGCCGAGATGACGCTGCGCGACTTCGAGCAGCCGGTCCACAACGCCGTCCGCACCACCTTCCTGACGTCGAAGGCCGCCGCCCGCCACATGATCCGGCAGAAGTCCGGCGTGCTGCTCACCTTCGGCGGCGTCGGCGACCCGATGCGGGGGTACTTCATCGGCGGCTTCCAGGTCGCCCTGAGCGCCGTGGACATGCTCCGCAAGCAGCTCGCCGCCGAACTCGGCCCACACGGCGTACGCGTCGTCGGCCTGAAGACCGGCGGGATCCCGGAGACGATCCCGGGCGGCTTCGAGGGCCGCGAGGAGCTGGTCGCCTCGCTCGTGGAGCCGACGATGCTGGGCCGGACGGCGACCCTCGAAGACGTCGGCAACGCCGCCGCGTTCGCCGCCTCCGACCGGGCCGCGTCGATCACGGCGTCCGAGCTGAACATCACCTGCGGCGCGATCGTGGACTGACCGTCTCGTCACCGAAGTGTGCAGATCGGGTGCTATCGGGAGCGCTCCCACGCTACGCTCCCCAACCCAGGCCGTGTCCCGTCATCGGGGCGGGGGCACGGCAGCTTCCGGGGGAGTCCCATGCACACGAACTCAACGACCAGCACCCGTACGTTCCGCGCCCTCGCCGCCGCGCTGGCCGCCGGCCTCCTCGCCGGCTGCGCCCTGGTCGACGACGGCTCGCCGGAGGCGGCACCCGACGGCGGCGCCGGCGGGCCGGTCACGCTGACCGTCGGCGTCTTCGGCGTCTTCGGCTTCGAGGAGGCCGGGCTCTACGACGAGTACGAGAAGCTGTACCCCGACGTCACCATCGAGGAGAACGCCGCGCCCAGCAACGAGGAGTACTACCCGAAGCTGCGCGACGCCCTCGACTCCGGCCGCGGGCTGGCCGACATCCAGGCCGTGGAGGTCGGCAACATCGGCGAGGTCGTCGCCACCCGCTCCGACCGGCTGATGGACCTCGCCACCACGACCGGTGTCGACGAGGGCGCGTTCCTGCCCTGGAAGTGGGACCAGGCGACGACCGACGAGAACAAGACCGTCGGCCTCGGCACCGACATCGGCCCCATGGCCGTCTGCTACCGCAAGGACCTCTTCCGCGCGGCCGGGCTGCCGACCGGTCGCGAGGAGGTCGCCGCGCTGTGGTTCTCCGACTGGGAGAAGTACCTCGGCGTCGGCGCGGACTACATGGCGAACGCCCCCGCGGGCACCGCCTTCGTCGACTCGGCGGCCGGCGTCTACAACGGCTCGATCAGCAGCTTCCCCGTCCGCTACTTCGGCCGCGAGGGCGAGGCGATCTACCAGGACAGCCCCGCCGTGGAGGTCTCCTGGGACCTGGCGATGCAGGCGGCGCAGGGGGAGATGACGGCGCGGCTCAAGCAGTTCACCCCCGCCTGGGACGGGGGCTTCGCAGACGGCGCCTTCGCCACCGTCATCTGCCCCTCCTGGATGCTGGGTTACATACAGGAGAAGGCCGGCCCGGAGGCGGCGGACAAGTGGGACATCGCCACCGCGCCCAAGCCCGCCAACTGGGGCGGTTCGTTCCTCACCGTCCCCGAGGCCGGCGAGCACAAGGAGCAGGCGGCCCGGCTGGCGGCCTGGCTGACCGCGCCCGAGCAGCAGGCCCGGCTGTTCGAGAAGCGGGCGAGCTTCCCCAGCTCGCAGGCGGCGTACGAGCTACCGCAGGTCGCGGACGCCACGCACCCGTACTTCAACGACGCCCCGACCGGCGAGATCTTCTCCATCGCCGCCAAGAGCATCCCGACGCTCGAACTCGGCACGCAGGACCAGCCGATCCAGCAGCAGATCATCGACGCGGGCATCCTGCCGGTCGAGCAGCGGAAGCTGACGCCCACCCAGGCGTGGCAGGCGGCGGAGCGGAAGATCGACGAACTGCTGGACCGGTGACCGCGGGGCGGTTCGGCCACACTCTCAGGCGCCCACGCGTCAGCCCCCGCGCGCGACTCAGCCCCCGCCCGCCGGCCGGCCGCCGCCCGCGAGCGGCGAGTCGGCGGGGAACGCGCGGCGCAGCCGGCGCACGCCGTCGCGCACCTGCGAGGTGCCCTCGCCCGCGGCGTAGCTCAGCCGCAGGTGGGGCGCCGGCGCCTCGGCCGTGAAGTACGGGGCGCCGGCGGTCACCGCGACGCCGTGGCGTAGCGCCGCCGCGGCCACCGCCGCCTCGTCGGCGCCGTCCGGCAGTCGCAGCCACAGGTGGTACCCGCCGAGCGGCGGCCGGTCCGGTACGAGGCCGGGCAGTTCGGCCCGCAGCTCGGCCAGCACGGCGGTGCGGCGCTCGCGCAACGCGCCGGCGAGCGCGCGCAGATGGCCGGCCCAGGCGGGGGAGCCGACGAGCTCGAGCGCGGTCTCCTGCAGCGGGCGGGGCACGAAGAGGCTGTCGACGATCTGGACCGCGCGCAGCCGCTCCAGCACCGGGCCGCGCGCCGACAGCGCCCCGACCCGCAGGCTCGGTGAGGCCGCCTTGGTCAGCGAACGGACGTGCACCACCACGCCGTCCGGGTCCTCGGCGGCCAGCGGGGGAGGCGGCGGCGCGGCGTCGGTGTGCGCGAGCCGGCGGGCGAAGTCGTCCTCGACGACGAACGCCCCGGCGGCGCGGGCGGTGTCGAGCACGGCCGTGCGCCGCTCGGGCGCGAGCACGGCCCCGGTGGGGTTGTGGAACAGCGGCTGGCAGACGAACACCCGGGCGCGGGTCGCGGCGAAGGCCTCGGCCAGCAGGTCGGCCCGTACGCCGTCCGCGTCGAGCGGCACCGGTACGGGCCGCAGCCCCGCGGCCCTGGCGATGGCGAGCAGCCCCGGGTACGTGGGGGACTCGACCAGCACCGGGGAGCCGGGGGCCGCCAGCGCCCGCAGCGCGGTGCTCAGCCCGCTCTGCCCGCCGGCGGTGACGAGCACGTCGGCGGCGCCGAGCGGCCCCGCCGGGCCGCCGATGTCGCGGGCGAACCAGTCCCGCAGCTCGGCCAGGCCCGCGACCGGCGGCCGGGACCAGGTGCCGGGCCGCCGGCCTGCCCGGGCCAGGGCCCCGGCCAGCGCCCGCTCCGGGCGCAGCGAGGCGTGCGGGTAGCCGCCGCTGAGGTCGACGACCTCCGGCGGCGGCGCGGCGAGCGTGGCCAGCACGCCCGCCGCGTCGGCGGCGCGCGGGCCGGTGTCGACGGCGGCGTGCGGCGGGTCCGCGGACAGGGCCACCTCCTGCCACGAGACGTCGCCGGGGGCGCGCGGGGGCCGGCGGGCGGGAGCCTTGAACACCCCGGCGCCCGGCCGGCTGGTCACCAGCCCCTCGGCGGTCAGGGCCGCGATGGCGCGGGAGACCGTCACGGGACTCACCCGGTGGCGGGCGACGAGCGCCCGGCTGGAGGGCAGCTTCTCGTTGGGGGAGTAGCGGCTCAGCTCGTCGCGCAGGGCCGTGACCAACTGGGCAACACTGCTACTGTCATTCATGACAGAACAAGATAGCGCTACTCTTCCGACGTCGATAGCGGTCCGCTCCGGCACGCTCGTGGCCGCCCTCGCCGTGGTGTCCTTCTCCTTCAGCTTCCCCGCCACCGTCTGGGCCCTGGACGGGCTCGGCCCCTGGACGGCCACGGGCCTGCGCGGCCTGCTGGCCGGGCTGCTCGCCGCGGGCTGTCTCTTCGCCGCCCGTGCGCCGGTCCCGCCGCGGCGCGACCTGGCCGCGCTGCTGACCGTCGCCGGCGGCTGCGTGCTCGGCTTCCCCCTGCTGACCACGCTCGCGCTGACGACCTCCACCACCGGGCACTCCGCCGTGGTCATCGGGGTGCTGCCGCTGGCCACCGCCGCCTGCTCCGCCGTGCTGACCGGCCGCCGCCCGTCGCGTACGTTCTGGACCGCCGCCGGCGCCGGCGCCCTCGCGGTGCTCGCCTTCACGCTGAGCCAGAGCCGCGGCCTGCCCGGCACCGGCGACCTGTACCTCTTCGGCGCGCTGCCGCTGTGCGCGGCCGGCTACGCCCAGGGCGGCCGGCTCGCCGGGCACATGCCCGGCTGGCAGGTCATCGCCTGGGGCTGCGTCGCCGCCCTGCCCGTCACCGCCCTCGTCACCGCGCTGGCGCTGCCGCGCGAACCCCTGCACGCGACCGCGCAGGCGGCGGCGGGCCTGGCGTACCTCGCGGCGGTGGCGCAGTTCGGCGGGTTCGTGCTGTGGTACCGCGGCATGGCCGCCGTCGGGGTGCCGCGGGCGAGCCAGATCCAGCTCGCCCAGCCGCTGCTCACCCTCGTCTGGTCGGTCCTGCTCATGGGCGAACACCTCGCCCCCCTCGCCCCGTTGACCGCGGTGATCGTCCTGGCCTGTATCGCCGTCACCCAGCGTGCCCGCACCTGAGGGCGTCCGCCGCGCGTGCCGGGAGGATGGTCCCGTACGGCGTACGACGAAGCCGTCCGGACGTGTGCCGACCGCCTGTAGGGTGGCGACGGGACACCAGAGGTGGAGGGGTGATCGTGGGAGTTTCCCTGGCCAAGGGCGGCAACGTCTCGCTCAGCAAGGAGGCACCGGGACTGACGGCCGTGACCGTGGGGCTCGGCTGGGATGTGCGCACCACGACGGGCGCGGCCCACGACCTGGACGCCTCGGCGCTGATGTGCGGCGCGTCCGGGAAGGTGCTGTCCGACCTGCATTTCGTCTTCTACAACAACCTCACCAGCCCGGACGGTTCGGTCGAGCACACCGGCGACAACCTCACCGGCGAGGGCGACGGCGACGACGAGTCGATCAACGTGGACCTCAGCCTGGTCCCGATGCAGGTCGAGAAGATCGTCTTCCCCGTGTCCATCCACGACGCCGATCTGCGCGGGCAGAACTTCGGCCAGGTCAGCAACGCCTTCATCCGGGTCGTCAACCGCAGCGACGGCGTCGAGCTCGTCCGCTTCGACCTGAGCGAGGACGCCTCGACCGAGACCGCGATGGTCTTCGGCGAGCTGTACCGCCGCGGCGGGGAGTGGAAGTTCCGCGCCGTCGGCCAGGGGTACGCCTCGGGACTGCACGGCATCGCCACGGACTACGGCGTCAACGTCGGCTGACCTCGCCGTCGGTGGGGCGCGGCGGCCACGGCGGCGGGCACGACCGCGAGGGCGAGGATCCCGCCGCCGATCGTCAGCAGGGGATAGCCGGCGGTCGCGACCACCGCGCCCGACGCCAGGCCGCCGCCGGCCCCCGCGGCCGATATCGCGACGTCGACCAGCCCCTGGGTACGGGCCCGGCCGGCCGGTGGCAGGGCGTCGGTGACCATCGCCGTGCCGCTGACGAGCCCCAGGCTCCAGCCCACCCCCAGCAGCCCGAGCGCCACCGCGAACACGGCGGTGGACTCGGCGGTGGTGGCGGCGACCACCCCCGCGGCCAGCATGGCGAGCCCCGCGGCGGCGGCGACGACGAGCGGTCCGCGGCGGTCCACGAGCCAGCCGGACAGCGGGGCGGGCAGGTACATCGCGCCGATGTGGACGGCGATGACGAGGCCGGAGGCGGCGGTGCCGTGGCCGTGGTCGTGCATGTGGACCGGCGTCATCGTCATGATCGCGACCATGACGAGCTGGGTGACGACCATCACCAGCGCTCCCGGCAGCACGCCGGAGCCGCGCCGGCCGGCCGGCCGCGGCTTCGCCGGCACCGTCGCATTCGCCGGCACCGTCGGCTCCTCGGGCGAGGACGCCGCGGCGGCGTCCTCCGCCGCGTCGAGTTCGCGTGCCAGCAGCAGCGGGTCGGGGCGTAGCCACACCGCCAGCACCAGGGCGGCGGCGCCGTACGCGGCGGCCGAGACGAGGAACAGCCCGGCCAGCCGGGGGACGCCGAGCGCCACGCCCAGATCACCGGCGGGCACGGCCAGGTTGGGGCCGGCCACACCGCCCAGGGTGGTGGCGACGAGCACGGTGGACACGGCGCGGGCGCGGTACGCGGGCGCCGCCAGGTCGGCGCCCGCGTAACGGGCGAGGAGGTTGGTGGCGGTGCCCGCGCCGTAGACGACCATGGCCGCGAACAGCAGCGCGGGGCTGCCGGCGACCGCCGCCGCGACGACGCCCGCGCCGCCGACGGCGCCGGTGAGATACCCCGCGGCCAGCCCGGGGCGGCGGCCGTACGCGTCGGAGAGCCGTCCGACGACGGCCGCCGCCAGCGCGGCACCGGCGGTGGCCAGCGCGGCGAGCAGCCCGGCCAGGCCCGTGGAGCCGAGCATGTCCTGGGCGAGGAGCGCGCCGTTGACCACGCCCGCCGCAAGGCCGGCGCCGCTGAGGACCTGGGCGGCGAACAGGACGATGAGGGCACGGCGCTGCGCGCGGGCCCGCGTGCGGAGGGCGGGCGGAGCGGGCGCGGTGGTGGTCACCTGGGGTTTCCTTCGTTCGAGCGCGCGACGGGTGCGCGATGCTGTCGTACGGCGCCGACGGTACGGGCGGCGTCCGGCCGCACCGCGCGCGGGGTGCCGGCCACGACCGCGGGGTCAGCCCCGCAGCCCCCAGTCGAGCCGGTCCCGCATCCCGGCCGCCGCGAAGGCGGCGGCCAGTTCGTCGCGGCCCTCCGTGAAGTGCGACCAACTGTCGTAGTGGACGGGCACCACCCTGCGGGCGCCGAGCACCCGGGCCGCGTCCGCCGCCCCCGCGCTGTCCAGGACCAGCGGCTCGCCGCCGAAGAGGACCGGGATCCGCGGTGCGCCGGCGAACAGGATCGCGGTGTCCACCGGCCCGAACCGCTCGGCGGTCCGGGCGACCGCCGCCGCCGAGGCGTTGTCGCCGCTGACGTAGACGACGGGCAGCCCCGCGCCGGTCAGCACGAACCCGACGACCTCCCCGATCGCCGCCTCCACCACCGCGCGCGGCTCCGGCCCGTGCACGGCGGGTACGGCCGTGACCGTGACCGTGCCGCCGCCCGGCCGCGCCACCTCGGCGGTCTCCCAGTCGGCCAGGCCGCGGGCCCCCGCGCCCAGCCGCTTGCCTCCGCCGGGCGTGGTCAGCGTCAGGGGGACGCCGGCGAGCAGCGCCCGGCCGGCCTCGTCGAGGTTGTCGGGGTGTTCGTCGTGGGAGAGCAGGACCACGTCGATACGGCCCAGCCCCGTCGGCGCCGCCGCGGGGGGCGCGGTCTTGGTCAGCGCCCCGCCCGGCACCTCGTAGTCGCGGGGCTGGTCGAAGGTGGGATCGGTCAGGAAGCCGAGGCCGCCGTACTCGAAGAAGGCGGTGGGGCCGCCGAGGACGCGTACGGGGAACTGCTCGGCGGTCGTGCCGGCTCCGGCCATGAAAACCTCACGGATGACTAGGTGATTATCCGTGAGGAACCATAGCCTCGACTCACGGATGACGGCAACCCGTACCATGAGACGTATGCCTGAGAGCCCGACCGGCGACCTCGCCGCCACCCCCGCGCCCGGGGCGGCGGACCATCTGTCGCTCGACTTCGTCAACAGCGCCATGGCGCTGCCGGGCGGGCACTTCACCGATCTGCTCGGGACCCCCGCCAGTGCCAATCGCTGGCTGACCGCGCACGGCCTCGCCCCGGCGGACGCCGGGATCCGGGAGATGTGCGCGGCGCAGTTGCGCTCGCTGCGAGAGCACCTGCGCGCGCTCTTCGCCGCCCGCGCCGAAGGGCTGCCCGCCCTGCCGGCGGCGCTGGCCGCCGTCAACGACGCGCTGAGCCGCGCCCCCACGGCCGCGCTGCTGTACTGGGACGAGAAGAACGGCCCGTACCGGGCGGCGCCGTGCCCCGTCAACGAGATCCTCGACCGCGCGCTGGCCGTCCTCGCCGCCGACGCGGCCGACCTGCTCACCGGCCCCGACGCGGCACGCCTCACCCCCTGCGGCTCCAGCCCCTGCAACCGCTACCTGCTGCGCCACGGCCGCCGCCACTGGTGCTCCACCCGCTGCGGCGACCGCGCCCGCGCCGCGCGCGCCTACGCCCGGCGTACCCGGCCCGGCGCCGGCTGAGCCCCGCCGCCCAGCGCCTCTTCCAACTGCGCCACGCCCTTGGCGGTCTGGCTCTTCACGGTGCCCACCGAGATGCCCAGGGTGTGCGCCGTCTCGCGCTCGGAGAGGTCGAAGGCGTGGCGCAGGACGACGCAGGCGCGCTTGCGGAAGGTCAGCCCGCGCAGCGCCTCGCGGACGTCCACGACCGCGGGCACGTCCGGGCCTTCGACGCGCTCGTGGCCGTCGGTCCAGTACAGCGCGATGCGGCGGCGTTCGCGTACGGCGCTGCGGATGCGGCTGCGGACGAGGTTGGCGACGACCCCGCGGGCGTACGCGGCCGGGTGGTCGGCGGCGCGCACCCGGTCCCAGCGGTGCCAGAGCGCGGCCAGCGCGTCGGCCGCCACGTCGTCGGCGCCGTCCGCCTCCCCGCTCAACGAGTTCGCCAGGCGCGCGAGTTCGGCGTAGTGGTGCTCGAAGAACTCGCGGAACTCCGCGGTCGCCGCGGCGTCGTGACCGGCGCTGGGTATGCCCACGGTGGCCTCTCCTCGCCTTCGCGTGTCCAGGCCCCTGGTTCACGTCGTGATCCATCGTTCAAGATGGTGAACGCAATCTAAGGCAGGGCGACTGCGGCGGCAACCCCCGCGGCCACGACGGGAGTTGCCGCGGGGTTTGCCGTCACAGGCTCCTCACTCCGGGACGGCGCAGGCGAACCGGTGCCGCCCCGACCCACGCTTCACCCGCCTGCCGTCGGGCAGCTCCACCTCCGCCACCGCGTTGACCGGCACCTCCACGGCGAGCGCCAGCTCCCGCCCCGTACGCCGCCACCGGACCGCGACCCGGCCGCGCACCGTGTCCAGCGCCACGCCCGCCGCCGGCAGCGCCCCGTACGGCCGCGGCGCCACCCGGAACCGCGCCCAGCCCGGCGCCAGCGCCTCCGCACCCGCCGCCCGCTCCACCAGCCAGGCCGCCGGAGCGCCGACCGTCGTGTCGTTGCGCCCGCGCGAGTGCCGCTCCCACGACTCCCAGAACGTCGTCGCGCCGAGGCCGCGCAGATATCCGTACGACGGATACGCCGACCTGCCCAGCACCGCCACCGCCAGGTCGTGCCTGCCGTGGTCGGACAGCGCGTACACCAGCGCGCCCGTGCCCATCGAACCGGTGTCGAACGCCCGGCCGTTCGCCTCCACCCGGGCCGCCAGGTTCCCGGCGACCGCGGCCCGGTGGCGCGCCGGCACCAGGTCCAGGGCCAGCGGGATCGCGTTGCTGGCCTGCCGGTAGCCGGCCTCCCGGTCGGTGCGGTAGACGCCCGCGGCGGCGTCCAGGAACTCCTCGTTGAACCGCCGCACCACGCGCTCCGCTCCCGCCCGCCAGCGCCCCGCCGTCCCCTCGTCGCCGAGCAGCCCGGCCAGCGCCACGCCGTCGCGCAGACTCTGCACCGCGTACGCCGTGCCGACCAGCCGGCCCCCCTCCGGCCCGCGCGGGTGGTCGCCGACCGCCTTGCCGGGCGGGTACCAGTCGCCGAAGACGTCGTCCAGGATGTCGCCCTGCTCCGCGAGCGCCGCGAGCAGCCATTCCAGATAGCGGCCCACCGGCTCGAAGTGCTTCGCGGGCACGGACGCGTCCCCGTACGCCATCCAGAACCGCCGCACCAGATGGGGGTACAGGCTCGTGTACGACGGCGAGACCGGCACCGGCGCGGCGTCGGCGCCCAGCGGCGCGAGCAGCGGCAGCGCCCCGGACGGGGCCTGCGCCGCCCGGATGTCGTCCAGCCAGTGGCCGAACAGCCGCGCCACGCCGAACCGGTGGAGCGTCGGCACCGCCGCGTTGCGGGCCGCGCCGAACCAGCCGGCCTTCGTGTACGGCGACACCCCCGGGTAGCCGAGCAGACCGTTGCGCGCCGTGCGCCCGAACGCGTCGGCGATCCACTGCAGTTCGGGGTGGTCCAGCGCGAGGTCCATGGTCCCGGCCACCTCGCTCGCCACCGGCACCGCCACCACGTCGAGCCCCGGCGGGGCGCCGGTGACCTCGACGTACTGGAAGCCCTTGTAGCTGAACGACGGCTGCCACTCCTCGATCCCGCGGCCGGTCGCCGTGTACTCGTCCACCTGCAGCCGCCCGTCGACCGCGATGTTCTCCACCCCGCCCGGCGTGCCCGCGTGGACGCGGCCGTCGTCGCCCAGCCGCTCGCCGTAGCGGAAGCGCACCCGCGCGCCGGCGGGCAGCCGGCCGCGCAGCCGCACCCAGCCGGTCAGCACCGCCCCGAAGTCCAGCAGTCGCACGCCCTCGGCGGGGGCCGTGACCCGGGCCGGCCGCACCGGGGTGCCGGCGCGGGTGTGCACGCCGGGATACGCCTCGGGCGCACCCCCGGGACCGGGCACCTCGACGGCGCGACGCCAGCCCCGGGCGGCGTACCCGGGCCTGTCCCAGCCGGCGAGCGCCGCGGCACGGCGGGCGTCGTACGACTCGCCGGCGTGCAGACCCTCGTAGGTCGTGGGCCCGTCGGCCCACGTCCAGCCGGGCCCGGTGGCGACGGTCACGCGCTGGCCGCCGGCGAGGGTGACCTCCAAGCGGGCGCGCAGCCGGGGCTCGGCGACCCAGCGGGCGAGGTTCGTGCCGTCGGTGTCGGGCGAGCGGGTCGCGAAGGCGCCGCGGCCGAGCGCGACGCCGAGCGCGTTGCCGCCGCGGCGCAGCAGGGCGGTGACGTCGTGGGTGGTGTAGAGCAGCCGGCGGTCGTAGTCGGTGGCCACCGGCGAGAGCGCTGCGATACGAGGGCTGCCGACGCGGCGGCCGTTGACCCTCGCCACCGCGTGACCGAGCCCCGTGACGTACAGCCGGGCCGAGACGGGCTCGCCGGGAAGGCGGAACTCCGTGCGCAGCAGCGGGTTCGCGGGCGGGGGCGGCGGGATGGTGCACAGCCAGCGGTCCTTGGCGGGCACGGGCTCGCCGTTGGCGTAGGCGGTGCCGTCGGGGTAGCCGTCCTGGCCGGGGCGGGTGTACGCGGCGGTCTGCCAGCCGACGGAGCCGCGGACAGCGGACAACTGCAGGAAGTACCGGCCGGGGCCCGCGGGTTCGCCGAGGTCGAGGCGGCCCTGCGCGCTGCCGAACGCGTCGCCGCGCAGGTCCGTCAGCTCGCGCACGGCGACGACCGCGCCGTCCGGTCCGTCGCGGCGCAGCGTCATGGTGCAGCCGGCGGGCTCGCCCGCGGCCACCTCCAGCAGGACGGTCACCCCGGCCATCGGCCCCGCGGACGCGAAGAGCTGGCCGAGGGTGCCGCCGGGGCGCAGCGGGTCGGGGCCGGCGGGGCCCGGGGGCAGGACCCGGGTGGGCCGGGCCACGTCGGCGCCGGTGCCGATCCACGCGGCGGCGCGCCAGCCGGCGTCGCCGGCGGGCAACGCCGTCTCGAACCGGGCGACTTCGCTGCGCGGACCGGGCCGGCCGCGCTCGTCCCAGGTCTCCACGGCCCAGTAGTAGCGGGTCCGCGGGCGCAGCGGCGGGCCGCCGTAGCGTACGCCGCTCTGGTCGGCGGACTCGACGCGCCCGGAGTCCCAGACGTCCGCGCGACCCCCCTCGGGCAGCCCCGGTCCGGTGGCGACGAGGATCCGGTACGCCGTCTGCGCCCGCCCGGCGCCGCGCGCGGCGAGCCGCCAGCCCAGCCGCGGGGCGGCGGTCTCGATGCCGAGCGGGTCGGTGAGATGCCCGGCGGTCAGCCCGAAGGGCCGCAGCCCCGCGCGGCCGTCCGTCCCGGAACGCCGCAGCCCCGCGCGGCCGTCCGTCCCGGAACCGGCCGCCGTCGCCGCCCGCAGCGGCACACAGCTCAGCACCGCCGCCCCCGCCACCGCACCGAGCACTCCCCGCCGCGTCGCTTCCGCCATGACCGATCCCCCTCGCTCCGCGGCCCGTTCGGGTCCGCACCGCCGTCTGTCCGACGCCGGAAATCGTGGCGGATCCGGCCGCGCGGCCGCGTCCCACGCCGGAAGGCACCCGCGCTACGCCGCAAGGAGTAGCCGGGCGGGCGGACGCCCGCGGGCCTCACCGGGCGGAGGCGGACAGGGCGTTGCGCCGACGCGGCGGAGCCGGCAGCGCCGGACGGACCGGCGAGCGGCGCCCGTCGGCGAGAAGGCCGGACCTCCCCGCCGGCCCTCGTCAGACCGGCGGGGCCGGCGGGGGCCGGCGGGGGCTCAGGGCTCGTCGGTGCGCGACTCCAGCTCGCGCCGGGTCTCCGGGCCGTAGACGCCGCGCTCGTCCTCCTCCAGGCCGTTGACCGACTGGAAGGTGCGCACACTCGCGCGTACGCCGTCGTCGTACGCGCCGTCCGCCGCCTGCAGCAGGCCGAGCCCGACCTGGCGCAGCCGGTGCTGCAACTCGGTCACCTCGGCGCCGGAGTCGCCGGGGCGGAGCACCGGGGGGCCGGTGGGCAGGGGGGAGTCGTCGGTGGGGGCGGAGGACGACGGGGGGTGCTGGGTGCCGTCGGCGGGCGGGGCCGTGGGGGCGATCGAGCCGATCTGCCCGTTCGCGCGGCCCGGTTCGGCGTCCGCGGCGCGTCCGTCGTCCGCGGTCCCGCGGCCGTCCGCCGACGCGTCCCCGTCGCCGCCGCGGTCCCGGCCGGCGCGGTCGTCGGGCTGTGCGCCCCCGCCGTCCACCGGTGCGCCGCCCTCGTCGTCGCCGCCCAGCGGGCCGCCGTCCGCCTCGCCGCCTCCGGACGGCGCCGCGCTGACCCCGCCCGGGTGGCGCCCGGCGTCGTCCGACTCCGAACCGCCCGTCAGCAGCCCGGCGGTGACGATCAGCCCGGCGATCACCGCCGCCGCCCCGCCGGCTCCGAGCAGCAGCCCGGCGGGGCGCACCCGCCGCCCGCCGCCGACGGCGGCCGGCTCCGGGGAGTCCGGCGCCGGTTCGGCGTTCCCGGCGTCCTCTGTGTCCGCTGAGGCCTCTGTGTCCTCTGTGTCCGCGGCGTTCTCGATGCGCGCGACCGTGCCTCTCGGCGCCACCTGCGGCAGGTACGCCGCGCGCGGCACCGGCAACAGCTCGGCGCGGGGCCCCGGTCTGCTCCCGTCTTCCCCGTCCTGCTCGCCGCCGACCGCGGGCGCCCGCATGACGTACGGTCTGATCAGCCGGGGCTCGGTGCGCGTCCCGGTCGTCGGCGGATCCGATTCCTGCGCCGCGTCCGCCGCACACGCACAACTCGGCCTGCCGTCCTCCTTGAGCGGTGCGAAGCACCGCGGACATCCGTCGGATGGCACTGGCGTTCCCCTCCAGTTCGATGCCGACGATTATGCAAGCAGGTGGCGATCCGCGCGGCTGATTCGCCCCCCGTCAGCGGCCCCTGTGCCCGGGCACATCACGCCACGACCCCGCGCAATCCGTCGCATATCAGCGCCCCTCTCTCGGCCGTGCGCCCGGCCGCGGCGGGCCGGCCGGGCCCGGGAGGCCGTGTGGGCGAGGACCCCGACTCCGGTGCGCCGCCCGGACCATCGGGCTCGCCCGCACTGTGGTTAGGAAAGTTTCCTTCCAGTCTTGACGGCGTGCCGAAAGGACCTTAGCTTTCCGGCCACGCCCATCTGCGCTCCGGATGGCACACCCCCAAAACTGGAGACCCCCCATGCGAAGGACCAAGCCCCTCCTGCTCGGTTCCGCCAGCGTCGCGACCGCCGCGCTGCTGTTCGCCCTCACCCCGCAGCTCAGCGCCGGAGCCGACGAGGACTCCGCCGCGACCGGCCGCGACTCCCGCGACACGGCCGCGGCCCAGGCCGCCGCCCGCGCCGCGGCCCCGGCGGGCTCGCCCGTCGCCGAGAACGGCCGGCTGGCGGTCTGCGACACCACGCTGTGCAACGAGCAGGGCCAGGCCGTCCAGTTGAACGGCATGAGCTCGCACGGCACCCAGTGGTATGAGCAGTGCCTCACGGACGGCTCCCTCGACGCGCTGGCGCAGGACTGGGACGCGGACGTGCTGCGCGTGTCCACGTACGTCCAGGAGGGCGGCTACGAGACCGACCCCGAGCGGTTCACCGCCCTCGCCCAGCGCGTCGTCGACCAGGCGATCGAGCGCGGCATGTACGCCGTCATCGACTGGCACCAGCTCAGCCCCGGCGACCCCAACGCCAACACCGACCTCGCCAAGCGCTTCTTCACCGACATGGCGACCAAGTACGCGGACCAGCCCAACGTCTTCTACGAGATCGCCAACGAGCCGAACGGCGTGGGCTGGGGAGCGGTCAAGTCGTACGCCGAGGAGATCATCCCCGTCGTCCGCCAGCACGACCCCGACGGCGTCGTCCTCGTCGGCACCCGCGCCTGGTCCTCCTTCGGCGTCTCCGACGGCGCGGACGAGCGCGAGGTGATCGACAACCCGGTCGACGCCGCCAACATCATGTACACCTTCCACTTCTACGCCGCCTCGCACGGGGACGAGTACCTGCAGACGCTCTCCCGCGCCGCCGACGAACTCCCGGTCTTCGTCACCGAGTTCGGCACCCAGAACTACGCCGGCGAGGGCGCGAACGACTTCGCCATGTCGCAGCGGTACCTGGACCTCATGAAGGAGAAGGGCATCTCCTGGACCAACTGGAACTTCTCCGACGACCACCGCTCGGGCGCGGTGTTCAAGGAGGGCACCTGCGACGGGAGCGAGTGGTCGGGCACCGGCGTGCTGAAGGAGGCCGGCGTCTGGATCCGGGAGCGCATCAAGGAGTGACCGCGCGAACGTGAGACGACCGCGGGACCGGCTCGGTGCGGGCCGGTCCCGCGGCCTTTTCCTGTGCGCTCCTCCCCTGAACTCTCCCCGTACCGCGGTGCCGTGCCGGGCGTCAGCCGACGTTGATGTTGGAGCTGCCGCTGCTCTGGTAGCCCTCGGTCGCCATGATCATGTAGTAGCTGAAGTTGCCGAGTTGCATCCCGGCCCGCGACCAGGCGTCGAAGTGCGCGCCGGTGTTGATCGTGCCGCCCACCCGCTTGGACCTGTTGACGCTCCAGAACTGCGGGAAGTCCCTGGTGCCCTCGACCGACGGCGCGTTGTAGCGCATCGTCCGGTAGATGTCGTACGTGACGCCGTCGCTGCTGACCGAGCCCCGGTTCTCGCCGGTGGGCCGGTAGGTGCCGTAGCTGTCGACGATGTAGTACTCGACGAGCGGGTTCGAGGTCCAGCCGTAGAGACAGAGGTAGCCGTTGCCGGACGGGCTGAAGCTGCCGGAGTAGCCGACGTTGCGGCGGCTGCCGTTGCTCCAGCCCTTGCCGCAGACGAAGTTGCCGGTGTTGCGCCACGAGGTGCTGTAGTTGCCGCCGCCGCCCATCGTCATCGAGACCGTGCCCTGCGCGTCGGTCCAGAACGAGTAGTAGTACCCGTTGTGGTTGCCGGTCTGGTTGGTCGTGATGGTCTGCGCGTGCGCGGCTCCGGCGGGCAGGAGCGTCGCCGCGGACGCGCCGAGGGCGACCGCGCCGGCGCGGCCGACGAACTGCCGGCGGCTCACGCCGTGGGGGGTGCCGTTCGTGTTCATTCTTCCTCCTCGTGACGGCAGGCGGAGGGCCTGCCGCCGGGCCAGGGTGGGGCCGAACGGGTCGTGCGCCAGTGTTGGACCGCCGGAAGGGAGTGTCAACAGTTTCGACGTTGATTCCGAAACATTGCTGCCGGGTGACGTCGAGGGGGGCAGGTGTCGTTGCAGTTCAAGCCGCTGGCGGGCGGGAGGAGGCAAGGTGAGCCCGCGGGCGACGCGTTATGAAGATCAAAAATTCCAGAGGGGGGGTCGAAAGTTTCGAATGATCACTTGACCTGGTCGTGGCGGCCGAGGAAGCGGAAGGCCCCGTCCCGGACCTCGTACAGGAACGCCGACTTCTCCGGCTGGAGCATGTGCAACAGATCCTCGGTGAAGCGCAGCGGCTTGGCGACGCCCGCGTGGTTCAGCTCCACGATCCGCTCCGCGACCTGGCCCGGCACGATCTCCGCGCCGCCGCCCAGCGCGTCGAGCGCGGCGGCGATCAGGCCCACCGCGTCGTACGCCTCGGCGGCCCATCGGGGCGGCGGCCCCTCGTAGCGCTCGCGGTACGCGGCCGTGAAGTCCCGGGCCGCCCGGGACTTCCCCTGCTCCGCCGCCGTGTACGGCGCGCCGAACACCCAGCCCTCGGCCGCCTCCCCGGCCTCGTGCAGGAACTCCGGCCGCATCATCCGCTCGAACGTGGTCCGCGGCCCGTCGAATCCCGCCGCGGCGAGCGCGCGCGCACAGGCCGCCCCGCGCTGCGCGGAGGCACCGGCGAAGACGACCGCTTCGGGCCGCTCCGCCAGGGCCGCGGCGACGGCGGACTCGAACCCGGCCGACGCCGCAACCGGGTGGAAGCTCACCTCGCCCTCCGAGGGCGGCGACTCGCGAAAGGTCGTCAGCACTCCCCGGACCGCGTCGCCCGCGGCCCGGTCCTCCACGACGGCGGTGCGCTCCACGCCGTGCACCCGGGTCAGGTAGTCGAGGATCGGGTGCGCGTGGTACGCGCCCGACAGCCGGGTGCTCACCAGCGACGGCGCCTCGATCCGGGACAGCCCGGCCGCGGCGGCGTCGACCGACACGTTCACGGCGGCCATCGACTCCTCCGCGTACAGCGGGACCGCGACGCGCAGGGTCTCGACCGTGGTCGGGCCGAGCAACGCGCGTACGGCGCGCTCGGCCAGCACCTGACGCGCCACGTCCCGCGCCCGGCCGGGCTCGCCGCCGTCGTCGTACGGAACGAGGGAGAGCCGGAAGCGGGCGTCGTCGCGGGCGTTGTGCCGCGCCACGGCGAGCCGGGCGCCGCGCTCCTGGGCGACGCCTGCCCCTTTCTGCGGGCCCGTCAGGGCCGCGTGCACGGCGATGGCATGGGTGGGCAGGCTCTGCGAGGCGCCGCCGTTGCCGCCGCCGCCGCGCGTGGCGAAGAGCGCGGCGGCCCCGGCTCCCGAGGCGGCGAGCACGGCGGCGGCGGACCCGCCGACGACGAGGAACCGGCGCCGGGAGGGGCCGCCGCCCCCGGGCGCGGTGGTGTCCACCGCCGGGGCCGGCACGGCGTCGGCGACGGCGGTCTGCCGCACCGGCGGGTCGAGCGCCCGGGCGGACCGTTCGGCGACGAGCCGCAGCACCGGGGAGGGCAGCCAGTTCGGCGGGTCGGCAACAGGCGCGGGCGCCGGGCCGGTCGGGACACCGGGCGGGCGTTCGGCCGGAGCGCGTCCGCGTGGCCCGTCCGCCGCGCGTACGCCGGGGGCCGGCGGTTCTCCGGAGCCGGCGCGGGGGACGTCCGCGGGCTGGTCGTCCGGGGGCGAACCGGGGCCGTCGGAGCGGCCCGCGGCTGCGCCTACGCCGGGGGAGCGCGGATCGCCGGTGCCGGCCGCGTGCCGGTCGTTCGCGTGTGCCTCCCCGGCTTCCGCGGCCCGGTCGCCCCCGTGCGGATCCCCACCCGGGTGCCCTTCGGGCCCGCCGCCTTCCCCGCCCCCTCCTGCGGCATCGCCCTCGACGTACGGCAGCGTCTCCGAGGCCGGTCCCGCCGGGGCGACGTCGCGCAGCACCCGGGTGGCCGCGTCCGGCGGCGGGGGCGCGGGAACGCGCGGGTCGGCGGGTGCCGCCGGCTCCGGGGCCGCTGCAGCAGCCGGCTCCGTGGCCAGGGTCGTGCGCAACTCCGCCGCGGTGGGCCTGTCGTCCGGGGCCTTCGCCAGGCAGGCGGTGATCGCGGTCCGCAGCCCCCGCGGCAGCCTCTCCAGACCCGCGAGGTCCGGCGCCTCGTGGACCGTGCGGTACAGGACCGCCGCCGCGTTGCCCGTGCCGTACGGGCGGCGGCCCGTGGCCGCGTACGCCAGCACGCACCCCAGCGCGAACACGTCGCTCGGCGGCCCCGCCCGGCCGCCCGTCCTGATCTGCTCCGGCGCGAGATAGCCGGGCGTGCCGATCACCGCGTCGGGCGCCGTCAGCGCCGTCGCACCGGAGTCGTGCGCGATGCCGAAGTCGATCAGGCGCGGCCCGTCGAGCGCGAGCAGCACGTTGCCCGGCTTGACGTCCCGGTGCACCAGTCCCGCCGCGTGCACCTCCGCCAGCGCCTCCGCCAGCCGCGCGCCGAGCGAGGCGACGGCGTACGGGGGCAGCGGCCCGTACCCGTCCACCGCCTCCACCAGCGCGGGACCCGGCACGAACGCCGTGGCCAGCCACGGCGCCCGGGCCTCGGCGTCGGCCGCCGTCACCGGCACCACCCAGCGGCCCGTCAGTCCCGACGCCAATCGCACCTCGCGCCGGAACCGGGCGCGGAAGGCCTGGTTCGCGGCGTGCTCCGGCCGGATGACCTTCAGCGCCACCAGCGCGCCGTCGCCGCCGCGCGCCAGGTAGACCACGCCCATGCCGCCCGCGCCGAGCCGGGCGAGCAGCCTGTGCCCGCCCAGCTCGTCCGGGTCGTCCGCCCGCAGCGCCCGCATCGTCCGCCCTCCCCGTCAGGAGCCGGGGAGCGCCACCGGGCCGACGTAGTCGAACCGGCCGCCCTCGACGCGGTAGTGGTGGATCTTCCCCTGCTCGATCTGCCTGCTCTCACCGTCGAAGCTGTAGGTGGTCGTCAGCCCCTCGAAGCCGGCCCCGGCCACCGACGCGGCCACCGCCTCGCGCGTGGGCCTGCGCTTCGACCTGCGCGCGAGCGCGGTCAGCCGGTCGGCGATCAGCCGCGTGACGTCGTACGCCTCCGCCGCCCACGGCCCCGGCGCGGCGCCGAACCGCTTGCGGTACGCGGCGGCGAAGTCCCGTACGGAATCGGCGTCCGCACCGACGTACGGCGTCAGCGTCTGCCAGCCCTCGGCCGCGTCGGCCGCCGCGGCCGTGAACGGCCCGCCGGCCGCAGGCTCGTCGAGGAACCGCGGGCCGTCGAAGCCCCGCTTCGCCAGCTCGCGTGCGACCACAGCGGCGCGCTCGGGCGTGCCGCTGTAGTAGAACGCGTCGACACCGTGGTCGACGATGTCCGCCACCACCGGGTCCAGCGCCTCGGCGCCTGCGGCGGCAGGTACGAAGCGCAGGTACAGCTCCAGCTCCAGGTCCGCCGCACCGCCGTGGACGATGTTGGCGTGCTCGTAGCCGCGGATCGCGCCCGCGCGGTCGGCCAGCAGGCCCACGTGCGTCGCGCCCTGCTGAATCAGCGTGTACACGGTCGTGAAGGCGGCCCGCACGCCGAGGGCCGTGGCGTGGAAGTACGTCTTCGGATCGCCGGTCAGCGCCGCCTGCGACGCGCTGAACGAACCCTCCGACACCGTCAGCACCGGCATCCCCGCGCCGTCGTAGGCGTCCAGGGTCGCCTGGACGGAGGCGTAGCCGGTGGGGCCGAGGACGGCCAGCACGTCGCGGTTCCCGATCAGCCGCCGGGCGGCGGTCAGCGCGCGGGCCGGGTCGCCGCCGTCGTCGGCGACGGCCAGGTCCAAGGTGAACGGCTTGTTCCGGCGGGCGTTGAACTGCGCCACCGCGAGCCGGGCGGCCCGCTCCTGGGCGGTGCCGGCCGCCTTCTGCGGCCCCGTCAGGTCCGCGTGCAGCCCGATGGTGCGCCGCGGTCCGCTCGCCTCCGCGGGCGGGTCTTCGTCGTCGCGCAGCACCGCCCACAGCGCGCCGCCGCCCGCGGCGAGGAACACGGCGCCGCCGCCGGCCAGCGCGAGGACCCTGCGGCGGCCGGGGCCCGCGGCTCCCGCGGCGACCGTGGTGTCCAGGCCGTCACCGGCGTTCCCCGCGTTGTCCGCCGGTGTCGCCGAGACCTCGGTGGGTTCGATGCCGGGAAGTTGCAGCATCTCGGCCGACCGCTCGGCGACCATCCGCACCACCGCGTCCGGCAGCCAGTCGATGCCGCCCTCCGGTGCGTCCGCCTCCAGTTCGGCGTCCAGCCCGGCCGCGGTGGGCCGGGCTTCGGGATCCTTGGCCAGACAGCGCACGAGCAGAGCCCGCAGCTCCTCGTCCGCGATGCCGCGGAGGTCCGGCTCGTCGTGCACCGTGCGGTACAGCAGCGCGTCCGGGGCGCCCGTGCCGAACGGCGGGCGGCCGGTGGCCGCGTACGCCAGGACACACCCCAGCGAGAAGACGTCGCTTGCCGGCCCGACCGGCTGCGACCGCGCCTGCTCGGGGGAGAGGAAGCCGGGCGTGCCGACGACCATGCTGTCCGCCGTCAGCTCCGTCTCCTCGGCCGCCGTGGGCCGGGCGATGCCGAAGTCGATGAGCCGCGGGCCGTCGAGCGCGAGCAGCACGTTGCCCGGCTTGAGGTCGCGGTGGACCAGGCCGGCGGCGTGCACCGCGGCCACCGCGCGCGCGAGTACCTTGCCCAGCACCCGTACGCCGTGGTCCGGGAGCGGCCCGCACGCGGTGACCGCCTCGGCCAGCGACGGGCCCGGCACGAACGCCGTCGCCAGCCACGGCGCGTCGGCCTCGGTGTCGGCGTCGAGCACGGGTACCACCCACGGGCTCGCGACCCGGCGGGCGGAGGCCGCCTCGCGGCGGAAGCGGGCCCGGAACTCGGGCTGTTCCGCGTACTCGGGCTGGATGACCTTCACCGCGGCCGGCGTACCGGCCTTGGTGCGGGCGAGGTAGACCACGCCCATGCCGCCGGCGCCCAGCCGGCCGAGCAGCCGGTTCCCGCCCAGGTGAGCGGGGTCGGAGGGGTGCAACTGCTCCATCAGTCACCCTCCTTCGTGCCCGGGGCGGTGCTGCTCTCGCCGTCCGCGTCCTCGCGGGCGACCGCGTTCTGGACCCGCTGCATCATCGTCACCAGGGGCTCGATGGCCAACTCGGCCGCGTCCTCCGCGGAACTCCCCTCCCCGGCGCAGACGGACACGCCGACGACCACGGGGCCGAACGTCGACTGGTCCCACGAGTACGGGTACGGCCCGCCCCGGGTGTCGCTGACGCACTCGCCGCGCTCGGACAGCGAGTCGTCGCTCGTCTCGTTGGCGCCCTCGCCGCGCGCGAGCGCCATCGACGTCAGGCCCGTCAGCCGCTCACCCGCCCGCAGAGTCTGTTCCGGGCAGCCGACTGCCTCCTCCAGCATCCGCGCCTGCTCCCACGCCGCGTCGAGCGTCGTACGGTGCACGGTGACGGTGGCGGACAGCTCGACCGGCCCCTTGCCGTCCGCGGCGGGTATCTCGAAGTAGCGGGTGAGCGTGGCCAGTACGTCGTCCGGCAGCTCCTCCGTGCGCCACGCGCAGTCCTCGGCGAGCACCGTCCAGCGCGCAGGGTCGCTCTCGTACGGCGTCGCCCGTACCGCCCGGGAACCGAACAGCTCCGGCCCGACGATGACGTCCTCGATCATCCGCCGCGCCTGCGCCGCGGTGCGCGGCACCCGCTCCGGGTCGGCCTCCGGCGTCGGCGGCGCCGCCGCGTCGCCCCCCACCGCCTGTGCGCTGTCGCTCGCGTCCGGGGTCGCCTTCCCCTCCGGATCCCCGCCGCTGTCGCACGCCGCCCCGCACGCGGACAGCACCGCGAATAACGCCGCGGGAACACCCCAGCGGCGCACACGTCTCCCGTATGCCATGACTCCCACCCCTGTCCTCCGCGGCCACCCGGCCCGGCGAACCGAACGCCGCGGGTCGGCCACCCATACGGATGCCGCTCCGGTGTCCGGCGGTTCCGCCTGACACCGGAGCGGCATCGCGTCGTCGTGTGAACTCTACAAGGGCCCGGGGCTCCCGGCCCCGCGGGAAAGGACGTTGCCGTTGCGGGCCGGCGTCGGCTACGTTGACGGCATGGGAACGCTGTGATCACCGCCGGGCGCACGACCGCGTAGAGCCACGCTCCGCCGTCGTCGCGCCCGTCCGTGCGCGTACCCCTCCTCCCCGCCCTTCCGCGGTGCCGCGGGCGTCCTCGCGTACGGACCCGTCCTCGATCCGTCGCGAGCGGCCACGGCCGGGAACAGGGGCAGCCACCTCATGACCACCGCACAACTCTCCCTCCACACCGTCACCAAGCGCTACGGCGAGCGCACCGTCCTCGCCGACGTGACGCTCACCGTCCGCCCCGGCGAGAAGGCCGGCGTCATCGGAGACAACGGCTCCGGCAAGTCCACGCTGCTGCGGCTCCTCGCCGGCCGGACCGGCCCCGACACCGGCGAGACGACCCTCGCCACCCCCGGCGGCCTCGGCTACCTGCCGCAGAGCCTCGACCTGCTGCCGCGGGCCACCGTCCAGGACGCGGTCGACGCGGCGCTGGCCGAACTCCGCGCGCTGGAGGCGGAGCTGCGGCGGGCCGAGTCCGCGCTCGCCGGGGCGGCGCCGGGCGCGCCGCTGGACGGGGCGCTGGCCGCGTACGGGCGGCTCGTCGAGGAGTACGAGACCCGCGACGGCTACCGTGCGGACACCCGCGTCGACGCCGCCCTCGCCGGCCTCGGCCTGCCCGCCCTCGCGCGCGACCGCCGCCTGGGCACCCTCTCCGGCGGCGAGCGCTCCCGCCTCGCCCTGGCGGCGACGCTGGCGGCACGCCCCGAGGTCCTGCTGCTCGACGAACCGACCAACGACCTGGACGACGGGGCGGTCGCCTGGCTGGAGGACCACCTGCGCGCGCACCGCGGCACGGTCGTCGCGGTCACCCACGACCGGCTGTTCCTGGAACGGCTGACGACGACGGTCCTGGAGGTCGACGCCGGCCGGGTCACCCGCTACGGCGACGGCTACGACGGCTACCTTGCCGCGAAGGCAGCCGAACGCGCCCGCCGGCTGCGCGAGTACGAGGAGTGGCGCGCGGAACTCGCCCGCAGCCGGCGGCTCGCGGAGGCCGCCGCGACGCGCCTCGCGGCGATCCCGCGGTCCCAGCCCCTGGCGGTCTTCGGCCACGGCGCGTTCCGGACCCGCAGCCGGGGCCACGGCGCGGCGGGCCGCATCCGCAACGCGAAGGAACGCGTCGCCCGCCTCACGGCGAACCCGGTCCCGCCCCCACCGCAACCGCTGGTGTTCCGGGCCCGGCCGGCGGTCGGTGCGGCGGCGCACCGGGAGGAGCGGGGGCCCGGGGTGCCGTCCGCCGACGGCGGGGCGGCGGCACAACCCGGCGTGGTGCGGGACGCGACGCCGGCCGCGCCGCCCGGCGCACCGGACCCCGCGCCGGCCGCGGAGCTGGCCGGCGTGGTCGTCGGGGACCGGCTGCGGGTGCCCTCGCTGCGGCTCGGAGCGGCCGGGCGGCTGCTCGTCACCGGACCCAACGGGGCGGGGAAGACCACCCTCCTGCGCGTCCTCGCCGGCGAGCTGCGCCCGGACTCCGGGGTGGTGCGGGTGCCCGGCAGGGTGGGGCATCTGCGGCAGGAGGAGACCGCGTGGCCGCCCGGCGCCACCGTGCTGCGGGCCTTCGCCGGAGACCGGCCCGGCACCCCGGACGAGCACGCCGCCCGGCTGCTGTCGTACGGCCTGTTCCGCCCGGCGGACCTGCGGCTGCGCGTGCGCGAGCTGTCGTACGGGCAGCGCCGCCGCATCGACCTCGCGCGGCTCATCGCCGAGCCGGTCGACCTGCTGCTCGTCGACGAGCCGACGAACCACCTGTCGCCCGCGCTCGTCGAGGAACTGGAGCAGGCGCTCGCCGGCTACGCCGGCGCGCTGGTCGTGGTCACCCACGACCGCCGCATGCGCGCGGCCTTCACCGGCACCCGCCTGGAACTCCGCGCGGGCACCCCGCAGCCGCCGGAGTGAGGTCCGCCCCGGGGCCGCACGGTGGCGGGGCGCCCGCACGACGGCGCCCGCGGGTCCGTACGGCCCCGGGGCGGCCGTCGTGTCGTCGCGCGGCTCGGCCCTCCCCGCGGCTTCCCGCCGCCGGGCCCGGCGGCCACGGGATCCCGCCGCGCCCCCCGCAGGGGGTACCGCCTCGGCGGGCCGCCTCCCCGGGCCGGGGCCCGCCTTGCATGCTGGGGGGATGCACGTCGCCACGATCGTTTCCTCCCGGTGGTTCGTGGCGACCCTCTTCGTCGTCATCACGCTCGCCGACCTGGTGACCACCGATGGGGAGTCGCTCGGGGCGCTGTTCTCGGTCATCCCGGTGCTCGTCGCGGTGAACGGCCGGCGGTCCGCCGTCGTCGCCGCCGGCACCCTGGGAGTGGTGCTGGCAGCCCTGCTGAGCTGGTACAACCACGACTCGGGCACCGCCCAGTTCTTCGCCCGGTTCATCGCCGTCGTCGGCGCCACCGCACTCGGGCTCGTCGTCCAGACCGTACGCGTCGACCGCGAGAAGCGGCTCGCGCGGGCGCAGCGCATCGCGGACGTGGCGCAGCGTGCCCTGCTGCCGGTGCCGCCCGACCGCGTCGGGCCCTTCGCCGTCGCCGCCAGCTACGCGTCCGCCGCGCACGACGCGCAGGTCGGCGGCGACCTCTACGACGTGGTGGACACCGGCTCCGGTCTGCGGGCCGTGATCGGCGACGTACGCGGCAAGGGGCTGCCCGCAGTGCGCATCAGCGGCGGCGCGCTCGGCGTCTTCCGCGCCGTCGGGCACGACGAGCGGGACCTGCCGCTGATCGCCCGCCGGATGGAACACATCGTGCTGCGCGAGGCTGGACCGGAGGACTTCGTCACCGTGCTGCTCGTGGAGGTCACCACGGGCGGCCGCTGCACCCTCCTGTCGTACGGGCATCCCCCGCCCCTGGTCCGCAACGCCGCGGGCGAGGTGCGCGAGGCCCCGGTCGCCGCCCACCCGCCGCTGGGCCTCGGCCTGCTCCGGGCCGCCGCCCCCGACGACGGCCCGGCACCCCGCGCCGGCCACGGCTCCGGAGTCGTCCCCGCCACCGACCCCGCGATCGACCCCCTCGCCGCGCCGCCCCCCGGCGCCCCGGCACGGACCACCGAGCTGATCCTCGCCCCGGGCGACGAACTGCTCCTCGTCACCGACGGCGTCCTGGAAGCCCGGAACGCCGGCGGCGAGTTCTACCCGCTGGTTCCGCGCTACGCCGCCTGCCTCAGCCCCGCGGACCCGCCCGCGGAGGTGCTCGCCGCGCTCAACGCCGACATGCGCGTCTACACCGGCGGCGAACTCGACGACGACTCCGCGCTGCTCCTGCTGCGCTACATGCCGCCGCTGCCGGGCGAACGCTCGTCCTCCGCCGGCGCCGACTCGCTCCGCTGAGCCGGCAGCCGCGGCCCCTCGGCAGCGCTCGTCCCGGCGCCCGCCTCCGCGTCGGTCAGCGCTTCCGCACGGCCGGAGGAGTGGGTGTCCGGTCCCGCCTCCGCCGCCCCGGCGGCCACCTCGCCGCCGCCGGCCGCCGGCCGGGCCACCCGCTGCGCCTGCCGTGCCGCCCGCCACGCCGTCACCCGCAGCGCGACCGGCTCCGTGTACCGGGCCGCCGGCGGCCCGATGATCACCAGCACCAGCACGTACGCCGTCGCCAGCGGCCCCAGCTCCGGCTCGACGCCGGCGGTGACCGCGATCCCCGCGATGACGATGGAGAACTCGCCGCGCGCGACCAGCGTGCCGCCCGCCCGCCAGCGGCCCTTCACCGAGATCCCGGCGCGCTGCGCCGCCCAGTACCCGGTCGCGATCTTCGTCAGGGCCGTCACGACCGCGAGCCCCAGCGCCGGCAGGATCACCGGCGGGATCGACTGGGGGTCGGTGTGCAGGCCGAAGAAGACGAAGAACACGGCGGCGAAGAGATCCCGCAGCGGGCTGAGCAGGTTGTGCGCGCCCTCGGCGACCTCGCCCGACAGGGCGATGCCCACCAGGAAGGCGCCCACCGCGGCCGACACCTGGAGCTGCTGGGCGAGACCCGCGACGAGGAGCGTCAGGCCGAGGACCACGAGCAGCAGCTTCTCGGGGTCGTCGCTGGAGACGAAGCGGGAGATCAGCCGGCCGTAGCGGAGGGCGACGAACAGCACCGCGCCCGCCGCGCCGAGCGCGATGGCCAGCGTGACGCTGCCCTGCGCGATGCCGGCGCCGGCGACCAGCGCGGTGACGATCGGCAGGTACACCGCCATCGCCAGGTCCTCCAGGACCAGCACGCTGAGGACCACGGGCGTCTCCCGGTTGCCGAGCCGGCCGAGGTCGCCGAGGACCTTGGCGATGACGCCGGAGGAGGAGATCCAGGTGACGCCGGCCAGCACCACGGCGGCGACCGGGCCCCAGCCGAGCAGCAGCGCCATGACGGCACCGGGCAGGGCGTTGAGCGTGAAGTCGACGAGCCCGGCCGGGTACTGGGTCTTCAGGTTCGAGACCAGGTCGCTGGCCGTGTACTCCAGGCCGAGCATGAGCAGCAGCAGGATGACGCCGATCTCGGCGCCGATCGCCACGAAGTCCTCGCTGGCGCCGAGCGGCAGCAGTCCGCCCTCGCCGAAGGCGAGCCCGGCCAGCAGGTACAGGGGGATGGGGGAGAGCTGGAAGCGGCCCGCGAACCGCCCGAGCAGGCCGAGTCCGAGGATGATGGCGCCGAACTCGATGAGGAAAACCGCGTAGGAGTGCAAGCGGTCACTCCCGCCCGAGCAGCGCCGCGGCCGCCTCGATGCCTTCGCGGGTGCCGATCACGATGAGTGTGTCGCCGCCGGCGAACCGGAAGTCCGGAGTGGGGGAGGGGATGGCCTCCGCGCGCCGGAGTACGGCCACGATCGACGCGCCCGTCTCGGTACGGATCCGGGTCTCGCCCAGCACCCGGCCGTTCCAGTACGACGTGGCCGACAGCTCGACGCGCTCGGCGACCAGCCCCAGGTCGGTGGTGTGCAGCAGGTTCGGGCTGTGGTGCGCGGGCATGAGCGCGTCGATCAGCGCCGCCGCCTCTCCGCCGTTCAGATGCAGCGACAGCGAGCAGGCGTCCGGGTCGTCGGAGCGGTAGACGTTGATCGACCGGGTGCCGTCCCGGTGCGCGATCACCGACAGGTGCTTCTTCTGCGCACGTGTGGTGAGGTCGTACTTCACGCCGATCCCCGGCAGCGGCGTGGTGCTCATCCTTGGCGCAGGCACGGCCGTCCCCTTTCCGACTTTCGCGTAGGTGTCGCGCGTCCGCGGCCCCGGGTCCGGGCAGCCGGTCCCCCGCGCGGCGCAGCAGCGGATATCGTGCCATCCCGGCCTACGACGCGAGAATGGGTGTCAGCACGGATGGACAGCCCGGCTCCGCCCGGGCCACCATCGGTGCCGGGACGGTCGTCTTCTCCGCCGGTCGCAGCCCCGGTCAGGCCCGGTCCCGCCGGCTGCGTCCACCGTCCCCAGGGAACCCGCGCATGAACCGAGCGGTCAAGGCCCGCGTCCTGCTCGCCGACGACCACGCGCTGGTACGCCGCGGGATCCGGCTCATCCTCGACGCCGAGCCCGACCTGACCGTCGTGGCCGAGGCGGGCGACGGCGCCGAGGCCGTCGCGCTCGTCCGGGACGGGGCCGTGGGCGTGGACCTGGCGATCCTGGACGTCGCGATGCCCCGGCTGACCGGACTGCAGGCGGCCCGCGAGCTGTCCCGGGTACGGCCCGGGCTGCGGATACTGATCCTGACGATGCACGACAACGAGCAGTACTTCTTCGAGTCGCTGAAGGCCGGCGCCGCCGGCTACGTGCCGAAGTCCGTCGCCGACCGGGACCTCGTCGAGGCGTGCCGGGCCGCGCTGCGCGACGAGCCGTTCATCTACCCGGGTGCGGAGACGGCCCTCATCCGCCGCTACCTCGACCGCGCCCGCCAGGGCGACCCGCTGCCGGCCCGGCCCATCACGGAGCGGGAGGAGGAGATCCTGAAGCTCGTCGCCGAGGGCCACTCCTCGAAGGAGATCGGGGACCTGCTGGTCATCAGCGCGAAGACGGTGGAGCGGCACCGGGCCAACCTGCTGCAGAAGCTGGGCATGCGCGACCGCCTGGAGCTGACCCGGTACGCGATCCGCGTGGGCCTGATCGAACCCTGACGCCGCGCCGGCTCACACGCCCGGCTCGGCCGCCGCCGGCCGGCCCGGCGTCAGCGCCCCCGCGACCGCCGCCGACACCGCCGCCGCAACGGCCGCCACCGTGAACCCGATTTCCCGATCAAGGCACGCAAGATCAGGCATGGTTCCCGTGCCCAACCCGCAGGATTCCACTTGCTGACGGTGAAGCGATGAGCACCTGACGTGATCGAATCCCGGGAGCACCACTGCCGAGGCGTTTCCACACGCAAGAAATTGCTCGGGAAGTTTCGGGAAGTTGTCAACCCAGGGCTTTGCGCTCATTCGACGATCTGCTGAAGGGCCTCGCCGGGAGGCCGCAGCCTTCGGAGGGCGGAGCCATGAGCGCGGTCAAAGTCAAGGCCCGGACCGGAGCGGGCAGTTCCACGGATGACGGCCCGGAGGCCAGGGCGGTCCGGAGACGATCACCGGTGCCCCTGTTGCTGAACGCGCTGCTGGTGCCGGCCGCCGCGGCCCGGGACCGTCCGGCCGTCCTTGCGCCCGAGCCGGGTGCGCCGCCAGGTGCGTCCGCGGCGACGCTCGCCGAGCGCAGGGCGCTCGCCCACACCTACGCCCTCTGTTACGCCCGGGCCGACAAGCAGGAGAAGACCCTCATCCTCGACAAGGTGTGTGCGGCGACGGGCTGGCATCGCAGCCACGCCCGCAACGCGCTTCTGAACGCCGCACGTCCCAAGCCGGGCAGGGTCCCGCAGCGCAGGAAGTACGACGCCGAGGTCGTCGCGGCGCTGACGCTGTGCTGGACCATCCTCGACCGGCCGGGGGGCAAGCGGCTGGCCCCGATGCTTCCCGAGCTGGTGCCGGTGCTGCGCCGCCACCGCGAGCTGTCCCTCGACGACGAGTCCGCCGAGCTGCTGATGTCCATGTCGGCGGCGACGATCTCCCGCCGTCTCGCCCCGTACCGGCAGTCCTCCGGAACCGCCCGGCGGCTGCGGCCCGGTTCCCGGCCGCGCGGTGAACTCCCGCTCGTCACCTGGACGGAGTGGGACCACGGCCACCCCGGGTTCTTCGAGATCGCGGTCGTACGCCACGACGGCGGTACGACGGGCGGCAGTTGCCTGCTGACCGTGGCCGCCACCGACATCGCCACCGGCTGGACCGAGATCCGGACGGTCCGGGGTGCCGGGCAGACACCCCTCGCCCTGGACGTGGTCGCCAGGAACCTGCCCTTCCCGGTGCTCGGACTCGACTGCGGGAGCCACGGCGCCGAGATCGACGAGGCCCTGCTGCGCTGGTGCCGGCAGCGCCGGGTGACCTTCACCCATGCCCGCCCGGTCGGCAGGGGCAGCCACCACGTCGGCCAGCAGAGCTGGCGGATGCTGCACGAACTCGCGGGCGACCACCACTACGACTCCCCGGGTGAACAGGCCCTCCTCAACGAGATCTGGGCCGCGCTCTCACGGCTGACGAACTACTTCTATCCCCAGCAGCGTTCGGTGTCCGGCCCCGGACAGGGCCCCGGACAGGGCCCCGGACAGGGCGGCGGCCGCAAGGAGTTCGAGACGGCGACCCCGTACCGCAGGACCGAACGCCACCGCTGCGTGACCCCGGAGGACCAGGCGATCCTCGCCGACGTCTATCCGGGCCTCAACCCGGCCGAGCTGCACCGCCACGTCGAGCGTCTGGCGAAGAGGCTGCACCTCGTCGCCCAGAGCCGGTCGGCGCTGCGGCGCTGCCGCACCTTCGGCCCCGGCTTCGCCTTATGACGGTACGGCGAACGGCTCTCCCCCGCGGCGATGCCGCGGGGGAGAGCCGTTCCGTCAGGAAGGCGGGGGCCGTCGCCGGCCCCCGTGTGCGCTGTCAGTGGCGGGTGGCCGACGCGCGGTCGACGACATCCTGGTAGTCGGTCGTGATGGTCTCCAGACCGGCGGCCATCTCGTCGGCGGAGGTTTCCGCCAGGGTGCGTTCGGAGTGGTCCATGCTGCGGTTGGCCTCGACGATCGCGTTGGCGGCCGGGAGCCGGACACTCTCGTACCGCTTGAACGCGGCCGGCACGTCGCCGCCGGCGTCGGCGAGTTCGGCCGCCAGGGCGACGCCGTCGAGGATGGCCTGGGTGCCGCCGTTGGCGCCGATCGGGTACATCGGGTGGGCGGCGTCACCGAGGAGGGTGACCCGGTGCTCGCCCCAGGAGGGCAGCGGGTCGCGGTCGGCCATCACGTGGTGCATGAGCTGCCCGCTCGACTCCAGAGCCGCGCGGACGTCGAGCCAGCCGAAGTCCCAGTCGGCGAAGTGCGGCAGCAGGTCCTCGAACCTGCCGGGGCTGAGCTGTACTTCGCCCTGCCAGTCCGGGTCCGCGGCCAGGCACACCCAGTTCAGGAGCACCTTGCCGCGTTCGGCGTGCGGCCGCGAGCACGGGTACGCCACCATCCGGTTGCTCCGGTCGTCGGAGGCGATGATCATCGTCCGGCCGTCGATGAACTCGGGTATCTCGGTCAGACCGCGCCACATCCGCACGGGGGTCCGGCGCAGCGCAGACCCCTCGGGGTGCAGTTGCGCGCGGATGACCGAGTGCATGCCGTCCCCGGCGATCAGGGCCTCGGCGTCGATACCGGACTCGCCTCCGGAGCGCGAGCTGATGTGGACGCGTACGCCGTCCGCGTCCTGCTCGAAGCCTCGCACCCGGGTCGCCGTACGGATGGCGTCGGCTCCGAGGCGCGAGCGCACCGCGTCGAGCAGCATCATCTGCAGGTCGCCGCGGTGGATCGAGTACTGCGGAAAGTCGTTGCCCGCGGCGATGCCGCGGGCCTCGGACCAGATGGTCCTGCCTTTGTGATCGAGGTAGCGGTGCTCACGGGTGGCGATGCCGGTGGCCGCCAGTTTCCCGCCCAGCCCGAGGGCGGTCAGTTCGCCGATCGCCGCGGGCTGGATGTTGATGCCGACCCCGAGCGGCCGGATCTCCTCGGCCTCCTCCAGCAGCGTGACTTCCAGGCCACGGGCGTGCAGAGCCAGCGCGGCGGCCAGTCCTCCGATCCCGGCCCCGGCGATGACGATGCCGGGCGAATGTGTTTCGGTCATGACGGCTGCTACCTTTCTCTACGGTTGAGCGGCTGTGCGGGGATTTCCGTGCGGAGGATCAGCGAGCGGTGAGGACCGGGACGGCGGCTTGGACGTCCGCGGGGCCGCGCCCCTGCGCGGGGCTCACGACGGGTGGGGGGTCGCCGGGTGGTCACCGTCCGATGACGACGAAGACCGCCAGGAGCACCGTGGCCCAGCCCATCAGCGCGGCGTGGTAGGGACCGATCAGCGACTTCTTGTGCAGCGCCTCGATCGCCGCTTCGTGCGTGTTGTCGCTCACGTCCCGGATGACGGTGTACAGGAGCCGCTGGCTCACCAGCCAGGCGGCGATCCACGGCACGAACGCCCAGGAGAACCCGAAGGTCGCCCAGACCGCAACGATGAACAGCGCGGAGCCCACGAGCAGCATCGAGGACTGGATGTACATCGTCTTCTTGAGTCCCCAGGCGACGGTGTAGGTCCTGATCCCGAACTTCTCGTCCTCGATGTAGTCCTCGGCGTGGCTGGTGACGAAGAGGGAGACCAGGAGCAGCGCGAAACCCGCCAGGGCCACGACGCTGCCCCATTCCACGGCGTACTCGGAGGAGCGCAGGACGAACAGGCCCGGCAGGAAGACGAGGCTGAGCTGCAGGGTGGGGAGCTGCCAGGCGCCGGCGCCCTTCAGCTTCAGCGGGGGAGCCGAGTACTGGAAGCCGAGAATGCCGACGAAGACGGCCAGCGGCAGCAAGTCCCAGTGCCCGGTCCTGACGGCGAGGAATACCGCCAGCACGCAGTTGACGGCCGTCGATACGCCGATGTGGGCGACGACCCGCGAGACTCCCAGGCCGTAGACGGCCTCGGACTGCCGGGACTTGTACAGCGCGTCCTGCTCGCGGTCGGCCAGGGCGTTGGTCATGTTCCCGATCTGCATGCCGGAGACCGAGAAGAGCACGCCCAGCAGCGTGTTGAGCGAGTAGACGTCCGACCACTCGTGCGCGGAGAGCAGGGCCGGTGCGAAGGAGACGGTGAGGATGACCGGCAGGAACTCGAACCGCCGTATGACACATGCGTACCGCACGCGAGTGGCCAGCGGAGGGCGTTGGCCGGATGGCCCGTCGGAGTCGGTGAGCAGGGCGTCGAGTTGTGCCCTCAGCGGAGGAGCGTCGGCTTTCGGCATGGTCCGTTTCTCTCGTCGAAGTGGGTCTTGCGGGTCTGTGCGGTGGGTGTGACGGGGGCGGGGCGGGCGACGCCGGACGCCCGCCCCGAAACCCCGCCGGCTCGCGGGTGGACCGCCCGTCAGGGCGCGGTCGGCGAGACCTCGCCGTCGAGCGTGAAGCCCTCGTAGTCCGCGGCGACGATCTCCCCGAGCTTCGCCCGGTACGCGGCGATGCCGCCGAAGTAGAAGAGCGTGCGCCGCTTCTTGCCGGGGATGTTCGAGCCGAAGATCCAGGAGTCCGTCTGTGCGAAGAGGCTGTGCTCCGCCATCTCCCGGCACATGGCGGTCCACTCCGTCTCGGCGGTGGCGGTGGCCTCGACCGTGCCGGCACCGCGCTTCCGGGCGGCGTCGATGGTCTCCGCGATCCACTCGACCTGCGTCTGGAGGGCGGGCGGCAGGTTGGAGAAGACGCTGTTGGGGCCGAAGACCGTGAAGAGGTTCGGGAAGCCGTTCACGGCCATGCCGAGGTAGCTGCTCGGCTCCTCGCCCCAGTAGTCCTTGAGCGAGACACCGCCGCGGCCCCGGATGTCGATCCGGTTGTAACTCCCCTGCATGGCCTCGTAACCCGTCGCGAAGACCAGCACGTCCAGCTCGTGCTCGGTGCCGTCCTCGGTGACCACGCCGGCCGGGGTGATCCGGGCGATCGGGTTCTCCTTGGTGGAGACCAGGGTGACGTTGTCGCGGTTGTAGGTCTCGTAGTAATCGGTGTTGCAGATCGGCCGCTTCGCGTAGAGGTCGGTCGGCATGAGCTTGCGCGCGGTCTCCGGGTCCCGCACGATCTCCTTGATCTTCGACCTGATGAACGAGGCGGCGGCGTCGTTCGACTCCGGGTTGAACGCGATGTCGGCAAAGGTGCCGAACATGAAGTGGAACCCGTTGCCCGCGTCCCAGCTCTCCTGGAACCTGCGCTCGCGTTCCTCGGCCGAGACGCTCATCGCGGAGATCTGGCTCTCCTCGAAACCGCAGGCCACACGGGAGTTGAAAGCCTTCTCCCAGAACTGCTTGTGGTTCTCCCGGTAGTCCTCGATGAACTCGTCGCTGAGCGGCCCGTCGCCGGCCGGGACGACGTACTGCGCGGAGCGCTGGAAGACCGTGAGGTGTTCCGCCATCTTGGCGGCGGCGCCGATGAACTGGGTTCCGGTCGAACCGGTACCGATGACCCCGACCTTCCTGCCGGTGATGTCGAGGTCCTCCGGCCAGGCGCCGGTGTGCACCTGCGTGCCCGCGAATCGGTCCCGCCCCTCGATCTCGGGGAAGCTCGCGGTCGACAGCGGTCCGAGCGCGCCGACGACGTAGCGGGCGGTGAACTCCTCGCCGCCGTCGGTCCGTACCGTCCACAGACCGGAGGTCTCGTCGTAGGCCAGCGACTCGACGGTGGTGTTGAGCTGGATGTCCTCGCGCAGGTCGTACCGGTCGACCACGTGCTCCAGATACGCCAGGATCTCCGGCTGGGGCGCGTAGCGCGTCTTCCAGTTCCACTCCCGCAGCAGGTCGGAGTCGAAGGAGTAGCGGTACGCGATGCTGTCGACGTCGGCGGCCGCGCCCGGATAGCGGTTCCAGTGCCAGGTGCCCCCGATGCCGGCCCCCCGCTCGAAGGCCCGCACGTTCGCGCCGAGTGTGTTGCGGAGCTTGTGCAGCATGTAGATACCGGCGAATCCGGCGCCTATGACGATCGAGTCGAGGTGGGTCGGTTTCCTGGGCATAGTGGCCTTTCGGCTGGTGCTGGACAAGGGAACGGCGTGGTTCAGACGTGGATGGTGCCTTCGGCGGCGACCGTGCCGTGGCCGCTCACCCGCACGCGCTCGATCTCGCCGCCGCCGGCGACGGTGGCCTCGGCGAGCATCACCGAGGGGTGGCCGCCGAGGTGGCGGCCCTGGTGGATCTCGACGGTCTTCCCGTACGCCACGAGGCCGTACCGCGCGAGGTGGACGGCGAGCGCGCCCGCGGCGGAACCCGCGGTCGCCTCCCCGGCGCCGCCGTGGGCCGGCGAGAACACCCGCGCGTGCCACCGCTCGCCCTCGGGGGCGAAGCAGGTGGCGGCCGTGCCGGGGAAGGCGGCGAGCGCCCGGCGGTCGGGGCGCAGCCCGGCGAGCGCCGCAGCGTCGGGAAGTCCGGCGAACACGTGCCGGGGACCGTCGCGGTAGAGGTCCACCGGGAGGGTGGAGGCAGCGATGCCGAGTGCGTCGATCAGCGCCCCGGCGTGCTCGTACGGCTCCCAGACCGGGATCGGCTGCTCCATGGAGACGTACGCCACGCCGCCGCCCGACTGGGCCGCGGGAGTCCGGTCGACGACGAAGGGCACGACACCCGTCCGCGTCTCGAACCGCAGCCGGTCCGTGCGCAGGTCGAGCGCGACCGCGGCCGCCGCGGCGAGTAGCGGGTGCCCGGCGAACGGGAGCTCGGCGTCGGGGGTGAAGATCCGCGCCCGTACGTCCGCGTCCGTGGCCCTGGGCGGCAGCAGGAACACCACTTCGGACAGGTTCATCGCCTTGGCGATGCGCTGCATCCGCTCGTCCGTCAGATCCGCCGCCTCGAAGAACACCGCGACCGGGGTGCCGGAGAGCGGCTGGGTGGCGAAGGCGTCGACGACGACGTACCTGTGCGAGGAGTCACCGATACGGACGGCGCCCGCGCCCCGGGCCGTGGCCTGCACCTCGAAGCGGTCCCGGTGGGTGATCGGGGAACCGACCAGGGAGGCGGCCAGGTTCTCGGGGAGCGAGGCGGGCTGCTCGCCGTCCCACACCATGACCGCGCCCCAGCGCTCGCCGTCCGGGTCGGCGATCCAGAACTTCTCCCGCAGCCCCTCGACGGCCTGCCAGTTGTGGACGACACCGTCCTCGTTCAGATGCTGTCTGAGGCTCTCGACCGTGGCGGGAGAGCCCTTCAGATCCCACCAGGCGATCTCCATCTTCATCGTGTCAGCACCCCTTCGCACACGTCGGTGAGGAGGCGTGGCCCGAGACGATGCGCCCCCGGCGGAGGGCGATCGGGGAATCGGTGAGGGAGAGGACGGTGCGGAAATCCCAGGTCCGGAAAGCCTGAATCGTTCACGTAAAATCTTCCCCCGTAGATTTACGAATGATGGACCACTCAACTACAGGCCCGGCTCATGCCTCCCCACGGGTTTTCCCGTACCGCGATGTGCTCATTTCCGTTACCCCGACAGTTCCTGGAACACATTGCACGTACGCACGTTCAGCCACGGATGGGTTGGGTGGGGTGCCGAGAACTTACCGACGCGTCCCGGCGGTTGCAAACGTCTGTTGCCTCATGAAAATCCGCGCGTTGCCGGCGCGCACCTTTCCGGATGGGGTTGTTCCGATTTCCGTCACGGGCTGCGATGGAGCAATCGCGCGTAGTGCAAGCAGCGCCTGTGCTTCGTCTCGGAGACCTGGGGGGTGGTGCAACCGGGCCCGGGAGGCGCCGTTGGAGACGCTGATGAGAGGTCCGACTATCGCCTGGCCTGGTGCAACGCCCGGCCGCTTGCGGGCGGGAGGTCTGCATAACGTGGATGCGCGCACGACGCCAACGCCCAGGCCAGCACACCCGACATGCGTCCGGGAGGACGGCGTGAACGACAACGACGATATAGGCGTCTTTCTCGGCCTGGACGTCGGAAAGAGCGCCCATCACGGGCACGGCCTCACCCCGGTCGGCAAGAAGGTCTTCGACAAGCAGTTGCCCACCCGAGGAACCTGAAGCAGCCGACCGCGCGCCGGGCGTCCGCCATGCCCACCGGCCCAGAACCATCACCAACGCGATCAACGCAGCTCAGCCGACCCCAACCGAAACGCGAAGGCTAGGTGTTCAGGCCGAAGAAGGCGATGGCCCGCTCAGCCATGCCGGACATCGGCAGCGAGTGGCCCACGCCCTGCAGGCTGACCGCCTCCACCGGCGCCTGCTCGCCCGTGCCGCCGTAGCGCGTGCGTGTCCAGCCGGACTGCGGGCTGTCGGTCATGGACGGGGTCTGGCTCACGCCGTGGACGTCCGTCCACTGCTTGATCTGCTCCTGGAAGTTGGGGTAGCGCAGGGTGGCGTCGTTCGTGCCGTGCCACACCTGCATGCGCGGGCGCGGGCCGCCGTAGCCCGGGTGGGCGCCGCGTACGAGGTCGCCCCACTGCTGCGGCGTGCGGATGATCTGGCCGTTGGCACACGCGCTGTTCCAGCCCGAGCCGTCGGTGGTGGCGAAGCAGCCGTACGGCACGCCCATGAACGCCGCGCCGGCGCGGAAGACGTCGGGGTAGTTGCCGAGCATGACGTTGGTCATCATCGCGCCGGACGAGGCGCCGGTGACGTACGTCCGGTTCGGGTCGGCGCCGTGGTTGGTGCGCACGTACTGCACCATCGAGCGGATGCCGACCGGGTCGCTGCCGCCGTCGCGGCGCAGCGCCTGTGGCGAGGAGACGTCGAAGCACTGGCCGCTGCGGGTGGCGGACGGGTAGACGACGACGAAGCCGTGGCGGTCGGCGAGCCGGGCGAACTCGGTGCCCGAGTGGAACGCGGGACCCGACCCCGTGCAGTAGTGGATCGCCACGAGCACCGGGGGCTGCGGCCGGACGTCGTCCGGGACGTAGAGGTGCATGCGCAGGTTGCTCGGGTTGCTGCCGAAGTCCGTCACCTCGCGGAGGGTCGCCGCCGACGCCTGCGGCGGCGCGCCGAGCGACAGCGCGGCGAGGAGGGCCAGGACGCAGCCGAGGAGCGCGGTGTGGAGCGGGCGCGCCGCCCGGCGGCGGGTGGGGGGTGGTGCGGCTGCGGCTCTGGTGAACATGTCCATGCCCTTTCTAGACTGCCTGTGTGAAGGGTCTGCTGGTGCGGCTTTCGTCGCTGGACGCGGACGCCGCCGCGGCGGTGCGCGTGATCGCCCACTTCCAGGCGCTGTTGAGCGGTGGGGCCGTCGCCCCCGAGGTGCTGGTCCGGTCGACCGCCGCGCTTGCGGGGTGCCCGGCGGGTCTCGAACGCGGCGGCGCGGACGGCGGGGTGGTGCGCTTCGGGCCGGACGGCGCGCGGCCGGGACCCGGCGCGTCCGGCGTGTCCGGTCCCTCCGGAGTCGTGTCGGGCCGGCGGCCGGTGGCCCCCGCAGGGAGCGTGTGGCTCGAACGGGACGGCGGACCGGGCCCGTTGGACGAACTCGTCCTCGAATGGATGGCGCTGGCCGCCGGCATGAGCCCGCCGCCCCCGGCGCCACCGCACGTCGCCGACCCCGCGCTGGTGGAGACCGTGCTCTCCGAACGGGAGGCCGTCGAGGACCGCGTGCGCGCCCTGCGGCTGCTCGGACTGGGCCCCGAACGGCCCCTGCGCGTGGTGGCGGTGGCCGGCGGCCGGGACACCGACGCGGGGGTGGCGGCGGTCGCGCTGCTGGCGCGCGGCGTACCGGGTGCCACGGTACGGATCGCGGCGATGGACGCGCTGGCGGCGGTGCTGGTGCAGCCCGCGGAGGAGGGCGGCGCGGGCGCGGCGGCCGAGCTGGCGCGGGACCTGTCGCTCGCCGCGGCGGAGCGGGTACGGGCGCGGGGCCGGGGCCCGGCGGGCGCCGGGAACGGCGGCCGGGCCGCGCCCGGGGCGGGGACCGAGGCCGCGCCGGTGCGGGAGTGCGGCGCACGGTTCGGCGTCGGCGGCGAAGCGCCTCCCGTACGGGCCCACCTCTCCTGGGCGCAGGCCAGGACCGCGCTGCGGTTCGCCGGCGCCGGCGGCGCGGGCGAGACGGTGGTCGACCACGACGCGCTCGGCCCGCTGGCGCTGCTCGCCGACGTGCCCGCGGAACGGCTGCGCGCGGACCCGGGCGTACGCGCGCTGGCCGAGCTCGCCGCGCGGGACGGCGGCGGGTCGGCCGTCGCGGCGCTGGACGCCTTCTGCCGCACCGGCTCGCTGCGCCGGGCCGCCGCAGAACTGCACCTGCACCACAGCTCGGTCGCCGCCCGGCTGGCCCGCGCGGAGGAGGCACTCGGCGGCCGGCTGCGCGAGCCGGACGACCGGCTGCGCGCCCGGCTCGCCCTGTACGCCTGGCGGCTGGCGACGGCGTCCGGCGAGTGACGTCGCGCGGGTTCCGCTCGTGTCCGGCGGGTGCGGTGTCCGGCACGTACGGCTCGTCCCTCCCGCTTCCCCTGCCGGTCCGTCACCCCGCCGCCTCCGTGGCCGAGGGCGCCGCGGGGCCGTCCGCCGCCAGCCCCGCCCGGAGAGCGTCCCGCGCGTCGGCGACGATCCGCCGGGCGACCGCCGCGTGCGCCACCCCCACCGCGCCGTGGAACGTGCCCCGGTACAGGCGCAGCCGCACCGGCACCCCCGCCGCCTTCAGCGCCTCCGCATACGCCAGGGCCTCGTCCCGCAGCGGGTCGAACTCCATCACCGCCACACTCGCCGGCGGCAGCCCCGCCAGATCCGTCGCCCGCCCCGGCGCCGCGTACGGCGGGACGTCCGGCGAGCCCGGCACGCCGGGGCCGAGGTACGCCTCCCAGCTCAGCAGGGCGTTGCGGCGGTTCCACACCGGCGTGTCGGTGAACGTGCGGGCGCTCGGCGTGGCCAGCCGGTCGTCCAGCGCCGGGCTCTGCAGGTGCTGGCAGCGGATCGGTGGCCCGCCGCGGTCGCGGGTCAGCAGGGCGAGCCCCGCCGCGAGTCCGGCGCCCGCGCTGTCGCCCCACAGCCCGATACGGGCCGGGTCCGCGCCCAGTTCCGCGGCGTTCTCCGCCAGCCACCACAGCCCCGCGAGGCAGTCGTCGAGCGCGGCGGGGTAGGGGTGCTCCGGCGCGAGCCGGTAGTCGGGGGAGACGACCACGGCGGGCAGTTCGCGGCAGAAGCGCAGGCTGGTGTCGTGATCGACCTCCGGGGAGCCGAGGACGAAGCCGCCGCCGTGCAGCGTGTACACGGCGGGCAGCGGCCCGGCAGCGGCGCCGTGCCCGCGGCCCGCGGGGCGGTAGACCCGCAGCGGCACCTTCGGCGCGCCCTCCGCCAGGGCGGGCGCGAGCACGTCCCGTACGACGGCGCCCGCGGTGTCGGCGGCGGGCGCGGCAGCCAGTTCGGCGGCCTGGGCGGCGCGCGCGGCGCCGACGTCGGCGATGTCGACGTCGGCCATGAGCGCGAGCGCCGCGGCGAGTTCGGGGTCGAAGGCGTAGCGCATGCGTGAGTCCCGTCCGTGCGGAGGCCGGTGCGGCCGGCTGCGGGTGCGCTTCGCACGGTGCCACGCGGCGGGTGGGGCCGGTATCGGACGGCCGTCGGGAAAGCGGCCGCGCCCGCCCGACGACCGTGCGGGCACGGTCGTCGGACGGCGGCGGAAGGACCGGTCCCGTCCGCCCTCAGCTTCCGCCCGGGTAGGCCCCGTTCAGCTTCCGCCCGGGTAGGCCCTGTTCGTGATCCGGACCGCGTCCTGGTGCACCAGCCAGCGCGTCAGATACGCCCAGCCCGCGTGCATGGCCACCCACTCCTCCCGGCCCCGGTACGGGTCCGCGTCCTCGGGCGCGTACGTGCGCCCGTCGGGATGGCGCTCCTGCATCGCCAGCGCCCGGCCGGCGTGCAGCCGCTCCCAGTACGCGCCGCCGGCGCTCGCCCGGCCGTCGAGCCCCAGCTCGCGCGCCGCCACGTCCATCGCGACGAAGTCCATCCGCCGCGACGGGCCCCAGCTCGTCCCCTGCGGGAAGTAGATCTCGTCCGAGCCGCGCACGTACATCGTCCCGCCCGGCGCGGCGTACGGCGGGCTGGTGAACTGCCGGTCGGCGAGGGCGGCGTAGACGACGTCGAAGTTGTGCAGGGCCGCGCGCGGCGCGGGCTCGCCGGCCAGCGCCGAGGTGAGGACGGCGTGGGTGTTCTGCACGGCGGTGGCCATGTAGTCGGGGTGGACGATGCCGTGGTTGACGACGAGCCCGTCCTCCTCGGCGTTCCAGCCGCCGACCCAGCGGGACACCGGCCTGCCGTGCAGCACCCGCCGGCTGCCGAGGTCGGACGGGCGGGCGAAGGCGGAGATCATCAGCTCCAGGTTGGTCCGCCGCCAGGCCGGCGCGTCACGGTGGCCGGGCATCATCGCGGTGGCGACCTGCAGCAGCATCGCGTTCCAGGAGTTCTCCTCGGCCTTGCTGTCGCCGGGGGTCTGCTCGACGCCGTCGCGGTCCTTCCAGTACGGGACGTCGTAGTCGCGGAAGCGGTCCGCCTCGTACGCGGTCATCGCGCGCACCCACTCCCGTTCCGCGGGCGTCAGGTCGTCCCACAGCAGCCAGCCGGCGAACCCGGCCATCGCCGCCCACAGCGCGCTCTGCCACTCGTCGCCCCAGCCGCCCGCCTCGGTGGCGCGGTGGTGCCCGGCCACCGAGGTCAGCAGGCGCACGGCGGTCGCACGGGCCCGCGGTTCGGCGACGCCCGTGCCCCGGGCGTCGTACGCGCCCGTGGCCAGCGCGGCGGCGAGCGCGAACGCCTCGGCGGCGACCGGGCGCACGTGGTGCTCGGTGGTGCCGCCGAGGTCGAGCAGGCCCTCGTCGCCCTGGTCCGCGAAGTGGTCGTCGTACCAGGTCGTCAGCGCGTAGCGGTTGGCGTTGACCAGGATCGCGCGCAGCCGCGCGGCGTCGGCGCCGGCCGGCAGCCCCTCGTCGAAGTCGCGCCAGTCGACGGGCACGACCCGGCCCGAGGACGGCCGGGCGGGCGCCGCCGCGCCGGCCGGCAGCGCCGGCAGCCCGGCGAGGAGCGTCGCGAGCAGCGCGACGAGGAGCACGAGACGCGGCCGCCGGCCGCCGCTTCTAGGACCCATGGCACTCATGGCGCTGCCTCCTCCGGAGTCGTACGAGCCGTGTCCTCCCGGAAAGTAACCGCTTGCTACGCGGCCGTGAACCCCTCCCGCGCCCGGCCCGGCCGCGGCCCCCGCCCGCCGGTCGCCCATAGTGGTACGCACCGTACGAACCGAGGAGGCCCCCGCCCCGTGTCCCTGTTCTGGCGGATCTTCGGGCTCAACGCCCTGGTGCTCGGCACGGCCACGGGCGTGCTGATGCTGGCGCCCGTGACCGTCTCCGCGTCGGTCCTGCTCGCCGAGGCCGTGGTCCTCGTGGCGGGCATGGCCGTCATGCTCGTCGCCAACGCCGCGCTGCTGCGCGTCGGCCTCGCCCCGCTCCAGCGCCTCACCGGGCTGATGACCACCGTCGACCTGCTCCGCCCCGGTCAGCGGCTGACCGTGCCGGGCACCGGCGACGTCGCGGACCTCATCAGCACGTTCAACGCCATGCTCGACCGGCTGGAGGCCGAGCGCGCCGCCAGCACCGGGCGCGCGCTGTCCGCGCAGGAGGCCGAGCGGCGGCGCATCGCGCAGGAGCTGCACGACGAGGTCGGGCAGAGCATGACCACGGTGCTGCTGGAGCTGAAGCGTGCCGGCGAGCGCGCGCCGGAGGCGCTCCGCGGCGACCTGCGGCGGGCGCAGGAGACCACCAGGGATAGCCTGGAGGAGGTGCGCAGGCTCGCCCGCCGGCTGCGGCCCGGGGTGCTGGAGGACCTGGGCCTGGTCAGCGCGCTGACCTCGCTGGGCACGGACCTGTCCGGGCACACCGGGATGCGCGTCGGGCGCCGCGTCGATCCGGACCTGCCGCCGCTGGACCCGGACGTGGAGCTGGTGCTCTACCGCGTCGCGCAGGCGGCGCTGACGAACGTCGTGCGGCACGCCGCCGCGGACCGGGTCGAGCTGAGCCTCGTGCGCACCGGTGCCGCGGTGGAGCTGCGCGTCGCGGACGACGGCCGCGGGGTGGGCACCGCCCGCGAGGGCGCCGGGATCCGCGGGATGCGCGAGCGGGCCCTGCTGATCGGCGCGGCGCTGGAGGTGACGCCGGCCCCGGGCGGCGGCACGCGGGTGGTGCTCACCGTCCCGGACGCCGCACGCCCCCGCGCCGGGGCGCCGGACGGTGGCCAGGACCCCGGCCGGATCGTGTGCTGAGCCTTCGCGGCTCGGTGGCGCCGCCGCGCACCGCGCGCGCAGCGGCTGCGACGCTGGGACGTCCGCTTGGCCGTCGTGCGCTACGCCTCTGCCTCTGCCAGCGCTGCCCGTGCCTCCGACGTCCAGAGAGCGTAGCGAAGTTCCTGCGGGAGGCTATTGAGCCCGGTCCGTAGATGTTCGGCGGCGTCCCGGTGCCTGCCGAGCAACAGGTGTGCGTGCCCGATAGGGAGGCTCATCCATTCCGGCGTGAGCCAATAGGCGGTAGCCGGTGGGGCGCAGTCCGCAGCCTTGTCGCGCAACGCCTCTACTTCACTCAGCAGTTGCTCAGCTTCGCCACGTCTGTCGAGCATGGCGAGTGCCCAAGCGGCTTGCGCGCCATTGACTACACGTTGACGTGGCGCGCTCTCGCCGGCGTACGCGGCTGCGAAGTTCCGGTGAACGGCACGCCACTGCTGTCGCTGTCGCGCGATGTTGCCCCGTAGGTTGTACGCCTGCGCCGCAAGCGAACCGTCTTCGATCTCGTCAGCAAGGTCGATCGCTTCGTTCAGCAAGGCACTGGCGCGCGGGTAGTCGTTCAGTTCGATTCGCAGCCAACCGGCGAACTGACTTGCCTGGCTTGCCACGGCGGCAAGGGACTCGCGGTGCTTGCCGGACGTTTCGCTCAGTAGGGCCGTCAGCGCCTCCCGCTGGGATTCCGCCGCGTTAAGGAGGGGGCCGGGCCCAACTACGTCGTCGGCTCTGCGCTGCGCGGCCAGCGAGGCGGCAAGGGCTGCTACGCCCGCAGCGTCGATCCGCCCCGGGTTTCGCGCCGCGTAGGCCACCCGGTCGTCATCGTCGCTGAGGTCTAGAGCGTCGGCCAGCGCGCGCAACAGCGTCCCGGACGGACGCTGTAAGCCCCTGAGGGCACGAGAGATGTAGGCGACGTCGTAGTGCGTCCGTCGCGCCAACTCCCGCAAGCTGACTGACTGTCTGGTCATGGCGGCCTTGACCGCCCCCACGCTGACGCTCATATGGCAAGGCTACGCCCGGTCAACAGTCAACGGCGAACGGTCAACAGCGGGGAGACGCACCGCGACTCCTGCACCCCGTTGAATCGATGGGAACCCCCGCGACCGCGTGAACGGCCCGGGGCGTGGCCGACCACTGACCAGGAGTGACCGACGACATGAGCCTACACAGACAGCCCAAGCAGCGGACTGCGGGATTCGCGGTCAGCGTCGCCCTTACCGTCTATTACGTGACCTTCCTCATTGGTGTGACCGCGCTCGCGCTGGTGCCGCAATGACGCGCCCACGCCGCCTGCCCTGGGTGGAAGGGGACCGGAGAACGTACGTCATCAGCGACAAGGGCGGAGTGCTCGACCGGATTGCCGATGAGGCAGAGGTCCGGCTCCTTGATAACGCGCGCTCGCTGCTGAAGATCACGGGCCCGATGCTCGACGAGTTGCGCACACAGGACGAATGGAAGTTCACGTGTGAACGACTGCGGGAATCGCTCACGGATGCCGTGAACCTTGCGGAAGCGCGTGGTGAACGGCTATGCGAACGTTCGTGAGAAAATTGTGCGCGAAGACGAGCGCCCTCGTTGCTGGAGGAATATCCCAGCGGCGGGGGCGCCTTCACGCGCGCTCACGGATTGTTCGGCCAGACGTGCGCGCAGTTCTCTGGATTCTCACAGCGCGCGTCCTCAGCTCGGATTTTGCGCAGGATATCGTCGCCCGTGCCGATTGCGCCTCCGGCCAGCGCCATGGATGTCAGCTCCGGCCCGGGGGTGTGGTGCCGGGGTGCGGGAGGCGGGCCGGGGACGGGGGTCTGGGTGGGGCGGGATCGTGTGGGCGTCCCCGGCTGCGGGACGGGCGGTGTCGGGGTGGAACGGGGTCGTACGGGCCCCCCGGCTGCGGGGAGGGGCCGCGCCGGGGTGGGGCGGCGTCGTACGAGGGACTCCCGGGTTACGGGGAAGCTGCCGTGCCGGGCAGGGCGGCGTCGTGTGTGAGCCACAGCGGAGAATTCCGGCCGTAACTCGCGGTAACAACTCCCGCAAATCCAGGCAAAGCGCACACGCGCCCCGACTTACGCCCGTCCGCGTCCATTTGCTCGTCCAGGGTGTACCGGTTGCCACCCACATCATCCCGAGTGCACGCCGCGGGTACGAACTCGCGGCCACAGCCGCCGCGAAATGGGGCAAATCCCTCCAGGCCGCCGGAGTTTCGCCCTGTGCCGCGCACCCCACCAGCCCGCAGGGCGCGTCTTCGGACGCCGCTCGGCGGCCCCCCGCTCCGGGCCGTGATCGCCCCCGTACGGCACCTGCCGGATGAAATCGATTTCGACTACGGTCCCGTACCAGCGGACGCTCCCGTACGTCCCGGGGCGCCCGCACCGGCACCCGAGGAATCGAGGAACCATGCACGACACCCCCTGGCCGGTGGTACGCCGCTACCGAGGCGACCGGCTCGCCCACGTCGCCATGCCGGTCGGCGGCATCGGCACCGGTTCCATCGGCTTCGGCGGGCGCGGCCAACTGCTCGACTGGGAGCTCTTCAACCGCCCGGCCAAGGGCTTCACCCCCGACTCGTTCTTCTGCCTGCGCGCCGAGGGCGCCTCCGGGACGTTCACCCGCGTCCTCGAATCGGCCCTCCTCCCCGGCGAGCGCGCGGGCCACTCCGGCAGCCCGTCCGCGCTGCACGGCCTGCCCCGCTTCCGTGCCGGCGAGTTCGCCGCCGCCTACCCCTTCGGCCAGGTGCGGCTGACCGACCCGGAGCTGCCCGTGGAGGCGACCGTACGGGTCTTCAACCCCCTCGTCCCCGGCGACGCCGACGCCAGCGGCATCCCCGCCCTCGTCTACCGCGTGCGCCTGCGCAACACCGGGGCCGAGGACCTGGCCGTCGACGTCTGCGGCAACCTCCAGCACGTCGCGGGCCGCGACCACGCCGGCGGCCTGCCCGCGGGCAACGCCTTCGCCCGCGTCGAACTGGACGGCGCCACCGTGCTGGCCGGGCACACCACCGAGGTCGCCGAGGACGCCGAGAGCTGGGGCACCCTGGCACTCGCCGTCCTCGGCGAGCCGGTCACCAGCCACCGGCTGACCTGGGCGCGCCGTTCCTGGGGCGACTCGCTGCTGGACTTCTGGGACGACTTCGCGGCCGACGGCCGGCTGGCCGAGCCCGCCGAGGGCGCCCGGGTGCCCACCGGCTCCCTCGTGGTCTCCGACCGTCTCCCGGCGGGCGCCGAGCGGGAGTTCACCTTCGTCGTCGCCTGGCACTTCCCGCACCGCCGCGGCTGGAGCCACCGCTTCCAGGGCCCGCCGGACTACGGCCACAGCACCGACGTCGTCGGCAACCACTACGCCACCCGCTACGCCGACGCCGCCGACGTGGTCCGCCGGCTCGCGCCCCGACTGGCCTGCCACGAACGCCGCACCCGCGCCTACGTCGAGGCCGTCACGTCCTCCAGCCTGCCGCCCGCCGTCAAGGACGCCGTGCTCTCCAACGCCGCCGTGCTGAAGACGCAGACGTGCTTCCGCATCGCCGACGGCACGTTCCTGGCCTGGGAGGGCGGCAACCCCGACCACGGGAGCTGCCACGGCAGTTGTACGCACGTGTGGAACTACCAGTACGCGCTGGAGCAGCTCTTCCCCGACCTGGCCTGGACGATGCGGGAGGTCGAGTTCGTGCACGCGCTGGACGAGCGGGGCATGATGAGCTTCCGCGCCGGGCTGCCGCTGGAGCGCGCGGGCACCGGCTGGCGGATCGCCGCCGCCGACGGGCAGATGGGCGCCCTCGTCCGGCTCTACCGCACCTGGCGGCTGACCGGCGGCGACGAGGAACTGGCGAGGCTGTGGCCCGGGGCGCGCCGGGCGCTGGAGTTCGCCTGGATCCCGCGGGGCTGGGACGCCGACCGCGACGGGCTGATGGAGGGCTGCCAGCACAGCACGAGCGACGTCGAGTACTACGGGCCGAGCGGGATCAACCAGTCCTGGTACCTGGCCGCGCTCGCCGCCTGCGAGCGGATGGCGCGGGCCGTGGGCGACCACGCGTTCGCCGCCACCTGCGCGGAGGTGCTGGCCCGCGGCGCGGCCCGGACGGACGCGGAGCTGTTCAACGGCGAGTACTACGAGCAGAGGGTGCTGCCCGCCGGCTCCGCCGGCAACATCGCCGACGGGCTGCGCATCCGCTACGACGGCGACAACCCCGACGTCGGCTCCGACGACCTCGTAGAACCGGACCTGCAGATCGGCCCCGGCTGCATGGGTGACCAGCTCGCCGGCCACACGCTCGCCGTGCTCTGCGGCCTCGACGACAGGCTCGACCCCGAGCACACCGCGACCGCGCTGCGCAGCGTGCTGCGGCACAACCACCGCGCGGAGTTCCACTCGCACATGAACCATTTGCGGACCTTCGCGCTCGGGGACGAGCACGGGCTGCTGAACTGTACGTATCCGCGCGGCGGCCGGCCGACGCGGCCGTTTCCGTACTGCAACGAGGTGTGGACGGGTGTGGAGTACACCGCGGCCCTCGGGCTCGCCGCGCAGGGCGACCGGGACGCGGCGGAGCACGTGGTCGCCGACGTCCGGGACCGCTACGACGGGCGGACGCGCAACCCGTTCAACGAGGTCGAGTGCGGCAACCACTACGTGCGCTCCATGGCCTCGTTCGGGCTGGCGCACGCCTGGCCGCGGACCGTGGTCGACGCCGGCGCCGGGACCGTCGAGCTCGACCCGCTGCCGGGCCGCTGGCCGGTCGTCGCGGGCGGTCACGTGGGCGTCGTGCACGTCACCGGGGGCGCGGACGGGATGGCGGCGGAGGCGGTCTGGGAGTCGGTCGCGGAGGGGAGCGCAGGGCCGCTCGCGGTACGGCTGCGGGCCGCAGCCGCGGGCGCCGGGGGCGGCGGCGCGGCCCCGCCGGCGTAGCGGAGGAACCGCCGCCGCGTACGGGCACGGACGCCTGCCCGCCCGGCGATGACGCGTGCACGCCTCTTGACCCCCGCGGTGACGCGCTGCTTGCATGGCTGGCTATCAGGTAAGAAATCGATTTCACACCCTGTTCCGCCCATTCATGCCGAAAGGTTCGCGCTGCCGGAAAACGGCGCGGCCCAGCGAGAGGAGCCGCACATGGTCGGGGTCGGACCGGGAGGAATGTCGCGCCGTCAGGTACTGCGGTCGCTGGGCGCGGCGGCGCTCGCCGCGCCCGCCGCGGGGGGCCTGGCCGCGTGCGGGGGATCGGCGTCGGGGGACTCGTCCTCGCTCGACCTCGTCTATCTGGGGGACGCCACCCAGCAGGAGTCGTTCAACGCGCTCTTCGCGGAGTTCAACAAGTCCAGGCCGAAGGTGAAGATCAAGGCCCGCGGCATCGCCGCCGGCACCTGGGGCGACTTCGCCAACACCGTCTCGACCCAGATCGCCGGCGGCAAGGTCCCCGACATCGTCCAGGTCGCCACGGAGGGCCAGCGGCTGTTCGCCTCCAAGAGCCTCCTGGAACCGCTCGACCCGTACATGGAGCGGGACAAGAAGGCCGTCGAGGACTACTTCGGCGACGCCGACCCCAAGTTGAAGGAGTGGACCGAGACCTACGGCTCCACCGACGGCAAGACGTACTACATCCCCGGCGGCTACAACACCTCGGTCCTCTACTGCAGCACCAAGGTCTTCGCCGACGCCGGCGTCGGCCTCCCCGAGGACGGCTGGACCTGGGACGACTTCCGCACCGCGGGGGAGCGCATCAAGCAGAAGACCGGCGCGTTCCTGCTGCCCGCCGGCTACGAGTTCCCGTTCCTCGACATCATGCCCTGGCTGCTCACCAACGGCGCCAGCACCCACAACGCTGCCTGGGACGAGGCGACGTTCGCCAGCCCCGAGGCCGTCGAGGCCGCCGAGTTCGTCAAGAGCCTCATCGACGACGGCCTCTCGCCCAAGCCGGGCGGCAACTTCGACGCCGCCGGCCAGTTGCAGAAGGGCAGGCTCGCCGCCTTCGGCGCCGGCCGGTGGGCGACCCTCGACATGCGCCGGCTGAAGCTCACCGACTCCGTACGCATCGTGCCCTGGCCCCGCAACACCGGGGCCGGCGCCAGCGTCGGCTGGGACGGCTGGCCCATCCTGCGCGCCTCCGGGAACAAGGACGCCGCGTGGGACTTCCTCAAGTGGATGATGTCGAAGGAGGCGTCCACGTTCTACGCCGCCTCCGGCGGCACCAACATCCCCGCCCGCAACTCCGTCGCCGCGAGCCCCGCGTTCACCGACGACGCCCCCGCCGGCACCGAGCACCTGCCCGCCGCCCTCGCATACGGCACCCCCATCCCCTCGCCCGAGCGCGGCGCCGAGGCCCAGGCCGCCATCACCAAGGGCTGGCAGGCCGCCATCCTCGGCAACCAGCCCGCCGCCGAGGCCCTGGGCGGCGCGAACGACACGCTCAGCGGGCTGCTGTGACCCTGACGCAGACGCGCCCGACGCGCGCCGCCGCGCCCCGGCAGGCGGCGCGCGGCGGCTGGTTCCGGCGCGGCGACTGGGTCGGGTACGCGTTCCTCAGCCCCGCGCTGCTGCTGTTCCTCGCCTTCGTGGCGGGCCCGTTCGTCGTCGCAATCGTCCTGGCCTTCTTCAGTTGGGACATGCTGACCCCCGCCGAGTTCAACGGCGTCGGCAACTTCACCGAGATGTTCTCCGACCCGCTGCTGTACGAGGCGCTGGCCAACACCTTCGTCTTCGCCTTCGCCTCGGTCCTCACCCACCTCGGCGGCGGGCTGCTGCTGGCCATGGGCGTCAACCGGATGATGAGCAGGGCCCTTTCGTACGTCGTCCGCACCACGCTCTTCTTCCCGTTCGTCATCTCCTGGGCCGCGGTCGCGCTCCTGTGGAAGTACGTGCTCGACCCGACGTTCGGCCTCGTCACCCACTACGCCGGTCAGATCGGCGTGCAGCCGCCGGAGTGGTTCACCGACCCGGCGTGGGCGCTGCCCGCGATCATCGCCATCGACTTCTGGCACACCATCGGCTTCACCTTCGTCATCATGCTCGCCGGGCTGCAGACGGTGCCGAGGGAACTGCACGAGGCGGCGCGCGTGGACGGGGCCCGGCCACACCAGGTCTTCTTCCGCGTGACCCTGCCGATGATGTCCCCGACGATCTTCTTCGCCGCCGTCATCACCTTCATCGGGGCGTTCCAGATCTTCGACCCGGTGCAGATCATCACGCCCGACGGCGGGCCGGAGAACTCGACCATCACCATCGTCATGTACCTCTACCAAAAGGGCTTCCAGTCCTTCCAGATCGGCTACGCCGCGGCCGTCTCCCTCCTCGTCTTCGTGATCATGATGGCCGTCACGCTGCTGCAGTTCTGGGGCTCGCGGAAGTGGGTGCACCAGCAGTGACCGTACGGACCCGCAGCCGCCGGCGCGTACGCCCGGCCGCCCTCCTGCTCGAACTCCTCCTGGTCGCGGTCGGGCTCGTCATGATCGCGCCGCTCGTCTGGCTCGTCGTGCAGAGCTTCACCGCGGAGCGGGCGGCCTTCGAGACGCCGCCCAACTGGATCCCCGAACCCTTCACCACCGACAACTTCGCCGCCGTGCCGGACGCCGTTCCGTTCGGCCGGATGGCGCTCAACAGCCTCCAGGTCGCGGTGATCGCCACCGCCGGCTCGCTGCTGGTCAGCGTGCTCGCCGCGTACGCCTTCTCCCGGCTCACCTTCCGCGGCCGGGACGGGATCTTCCTCGTGCTGCTCAGCGCGCTGATGATCCCGGCACAGATGACGGTCATCCCCGTCTTCGTGCTGATGCGCAACCTCGGCCTCATCGACTCGCTGCCCGCGCTGTGGCTGCCCGCGCTCATCAACGTCTTCTCGATCTTCTTCTTCCGGCAGTACTTCCACACCATCCCGCGCGAGCTGGACGAGGCCGCGCGCATCGACGGCGCCGGGCATCTGTGGATCCTCTTCCGGATCATCGTGCCGCTGTCGGGGCCGGCGCTCGCGGCGATGGCGATCCTGACGTTCGAGGCCGCCTGGAACAACTACTTCGGCCCGCTGATCTTCCTCAGCACCCCGGAGCACATGACGCTGCCGGTCGGCCTGGTCACCCTCCAGAGCAGCCACGGCGGCTCACCGGTGGTGGTGTTCGCGGCGATCACGGCGGTGGTGGTGCCGGTGCTGGCGCTGTTCCTCCTCTTCCAGCGCTCGTTCGTGGCGAGCATCGCGCAGGCGGGGCTGCGCGGATGACGCGGCGCGCGACGGCGCTCCCGCCGCCCCCGGCCACGGCGTCGGCCGCCGAGAACCAGGCGCTGCGGCGGGTGCTGCGCGGCGCCTGGCCGAGCCTGCCGGCGCTGGCCGTCGCGGGCGCGGCGGTCTGCGCCGCCGGCACCCTCGCCGTGCTCCTCGCCCCCGGCGTCACCCCCGTCTCCGTCCTCGTCGCCGCGGTGCTCGCCGGCCCCTGGCTGGCCGCGCTCGGCGCCGCGGCCGACCGGATCGCCGCGGACGGCGAGGCCGGGATCCGGGACTGGTGGCGCGGGCTGCGCGCGCTGTGGCGGTTCGGTGCCGCGCAGGCGCTGGTGCCCGCGGTGCCGGCGGCGGCGTTCCTGGCCGCGCTGGCGGTGTGGCAGCAGACGCAGAACCCCTGGCTGCTGCCGTCGCTCGCCGCCGGCGGCACCTGCGCCGTAGCCGGGCTGCTCGCCCTGCCGGCCGCCCTGTCACTCGGCTCCGCCCGCCCGGCGCTGCGTGGCCGGCTGCTGTGGCTCTGCGCGGCGCACCTGGTCGCCCGCCACCCGGCGCGGTTCCTCGCCGCCCCGTCGCTGGCGCTGCTGGGCCTCGCGGCATCGCTGCGCTGGACGGCCTCGCTGCTGCTCCTCGTCCCGCCGCTGGTGGCGCTCGTCGCGTCCGCCGCGACGGCGACGGCCCTGGCGCGTCACGACGCGGGCGCCGCCGGGGGAGTGGAGCCGCGGCGGGGCTGACGCGCGTACGGGCGGCGCCGGCACGCCGGCCCGTACGCCGTCGGTCCGCTGTCTCGCTCAGTCCGCCGTGCCGCTCGGCCTGCTGTATGCGCGGCCCGCTCAGTCCTCGTGGCGCGCGATCCGCTCGTCGTTGAGCACCTGCACGGCGGCGCGCGCGTCGCCGATCGTGGCGTAGTCGACGGCCACCAGGTTCACCGGCCGGCCCCGCTCCCGCTCGCACGCGCGGGCCCGGTCGAGCACGAAGTCGCGGGCGTTGATCCGGCCGGCGTCCAGCCGGCTGCCGCCGCTGTTGGTGATGAAGTGGTTCATCAGGAAGAGCCGTTTGTCCTCGCCGCCCCGGTTCGGCGCGCACGTCATGTCGTCGGGCGTGCGGAACGCGAACGGCGTCTCCATGCCGTACCGGTAGAAGTTGCGGTACCAGGGCGCCGGGCCGTCCGCCTTCTCCGCGAACACCACCAGGCGCCGGTCCTCGTCGATCATCTCGCCGAGTGTCGGCCAGGGCGTGCCGGGGTCGTCGTCCGGCGTGAACAGCACGTCCTCCAAGCCGGCGCGGCGCATCGCGGTGCGGGTGCCGGCGCCGTCGATGCCGTCCTGGATCACCAGGGTGACCACGTCCGACGGGTTCTGCTCCAGCCAGTCGCCGATCTTCTCCAGCTCCGGCACCAGGGGCAGCGCGCCGCCGCGGCAGACGGCGTGGCACAGCCAGGTGCCCCTGCGCGGCGGGTCGACGGTGTCGAGCACGGAGCGGATCTGCCGCTGCATGGCCGGGGTGAAGTCCGACTCCGCCAGCCGCTCGCCGATCTCCGGCGGCGTCTCCCAGCGATGGGTGTCGACGAGCAGCGCGCGGACGCCTTCGTTGAGCTGGCCGGTGATCGACGGGTCCTGGAGCGGGGCGATGAACCGGTCCTGGGAGGTGGCCATCGCGTTGTGCGAGGCGAGCTGGGCGACCTCGTCGTAGCGCAGCTCGCACAGCTCCTCGCGCCCGTTGCAGCGGCGGTCGGACTCGCCGCCGAAGGCGTTGGGGACGAAGACGGCGCCGGCCAGCGCGGCGGCGACGACGCCGACCGCACCCCAGCGGTAGCGCGGCGGCAGGGCCGGCGCGGGGACGGCTGCGCCGGGCGCGGCGGGGGCGGACCCGTCGGCACTGGGTTCTCCGCCGGCCGGCTCTCCGGCGTCCGGCGCCGCGGCCTTCGCTGCGCCGGTCCCCGGTGTACCCGCGGTCGTCGGCACTCCGGCCGCCCCGGCGCTGCCGGGCTCGGTCTCCCGGGCAGCCGGCGGGCCGGTCTCCGGCTCCCCGGCCGCCGCGCCGGCTCCCGCCGCGGCCCGCGCGGCGGCGAGCGCCGTCGCCCTGCGGTGCCACAGCCACCCCCCGGCGGCCAGCAGCACCCCCGCCGTCAGCGGCACCGCGGCCGTCGTCAGCGCGACGGTGTAGAGCCGGTGCAGCGCCGTGTGCTGGACGTCGTCCAGCAGCCGGGCGGCGGAGTCCGGCCAGTTTCCCGGCGCGGCGGCGACGCTCCCGCCGATCGTCCCGCGTGCCACCAGCGCGAGCACGAACGTCAGAGCGCCCCCGCACGCCAGCGCCCCGCCGATGCGCAGCAGCCGCCGGCCCGGGGGGTGCGGCCCGTAGCGCCAGAGCACGGCCAGCGAGGCGAGCCCCAGCAGGACCGCGCCCGTCTGCACCCAGCCGAGGCCCAGCCGGGTGAACGAGCGGGCCTCGCGCACCGGGCGCAGTTCCTCGCCCGCGGCGTCGAACTCGCCGGCCAGGTCCCAGGACACCCCGTCCACCGTGTTCCGCAGCGCGGAAGCCGCGCTCTCCTGGCGCCCGGAGAAGAGCGCGGGGCCCACCTCCGCGAGCGCCGTGGCCAGGTCGCCGACGCCCAGTGCGGCGAGCAGCCGCGGGCGCAGCTCCGCCCGCTCGTCCGCGGGTACGGCCCGCAGCACGGTGTCGGTGGCGGTCTCCGCCTGGGCGTCGGTGAGGTCGAGGGTCGGCAGTCCCGCGGGGCGCTCGCCGCCGGCGATCCGGTTCACGGCCTCGCCCAGGTCGGACTGGAAGGCGGCGTAGTCGGGGGCGGGCCGGTCCTGGAGGTCGGCGACGACGTCGGCGAAGTGGACGTTGCCCACGGCGCCCAGGTTGTCGAGCACCGGCCGCAGGTCGATCTCCAGGGTCGGCTCGTCCCTCTCCCCGCGCAGGTACGCCACGGCGTCCCCGATGACGCCTTCGGCCAGGGCCCGGGCGGTGTCCGGCGGCAGGACCGTCTTGAGGTTGGAGGTGACGACGGCCTCCGGCACGGGCAGCCGGGCGAGCAGGTCGCGGGTGACGCCCGACGCCTCGGGGTCCACCAGCACCTGGTCGTAGAGCCGGTCGTAGGCGTCCTCCCGGTCGAGCGCCGCGCGGTAGAAGTCCGCGTCGGCGACGGTGGAGCGGGCCGTTCCGGCGACGACGAGCACCGCCGTGGCGAGCGCCGCGACCGCGAAGGCGAGCCACCGCAGGACGACGGCGTCCCGCGGCGGCGCGGCCTGACCGACCCGCCGTACCACGCGGGCGAGCCGGGCTCTGAGCTTGTCGAACGGGGTCATACGCGTTCCTGCCTGCTGTCGCACTCCGAGCGTACGGGCTGCGCGCAGGAACCGCCCCGGACCATGATCCCGCGCCCGCCGCCGGGCGCGGCCGGGTCAGGAGCCGGCGGGGGTGAGGAAGTCCCGCGGGGACAGCGCCCGGGCCACGATGCGGGTGTCGCCGATCCAGCCGTAGAAGCCCTGCCCGAACTTCTCGTCGAACTGCGTGGCGCCGATGACGAACGGCTTCCCGAGGGTGGCGATGCCGGTCGAGCGCTGCGCCGGGTTGCGGGCGATCTTCGAGCCGTCCACGTACACGACCGTGCGGCGGCCGTCGTTGACGACGGCCAGGTGCATCCAGCGGCCCACCGGCAGCGTGTGGCTCCACGAGGTGGGGTCGGCGTCCTGGCGGTGCGGGTAGACGACGAACTGCAGGAACCGCTCCGGGGAGAGGTTCAGGCTGCAGGTCGGCTCGTTCGGCGACCAGCCGGTGGTCTTGCCCGCGTCGCCGTTGCGGCCCTCCCAGCTCAGGATGCCCATCCAGGCGTGGTCGCCCTCGAAGGGCTCCGGCAGCTTCACGTACGTCTCGATCGTGTAGCCGGAGAGGAACTTCTCGCTGTTGAGCGGCGCGCCCGCCGCGGTGGTCAGGATCGCGCCGCGGTCCGGGCCCTTGCCGCCGTCGAAGCGCAGGCTCGCGTGCGCCGGCTGTCCCGCGTGGTGGCCCTCCGACCAGGTCAGCGCGGCGGGCCCGCTGTCGTGCAGGCGGCGTACGGTCAGGTCGTTGCCGTTGCCGCTCAGGTCGCGGGCGCGTACCCCGTCGGCGACCGGCTCGCCGTCGCGGCCGGCGGCGGCCAGGCCCTTTGAGTCGAAGCGCCAGTACGCGACCGTGCCCCGCGGCAGCACCGCGGCCGGCGGCCGGGGCCGCGGCGGTACGACGGGCGCGAAGCCGGCGAACCGCTCGTCGAAGCCGATCGCCATCGAGAAGCGGTCGGCCGGCCCGGTCAGTTCGACGGTCTCCGCCGCCAGCGGCGACCGGCGCCCGGGGTCGCCGGTCAGGAACCACGGCGAGAACGTCTCCACGTCGATCACGCCGCGCGCCAGGTCGAACCCGTACAGGCGGATCATCCCGCCGCCGCCGTAGTAGCGGTCCTGGTAGTTGGTGATGTGCACGTGGACGTCGTGGCCCGCGTCGTTGGTCAGCACGGTGCGCCCCGGCGGCCAGTAGTGGCCGCCGAGCGCCAGGAAGATCTGGTCGTTGCCGCGGATCAGCCCGTCCCACAGCCGCTGCCCGTGGTCGGAGAGTTGCGCCGCGCCGTCGTCGTCCGACCAGGCGAGGTCGTGCGTGGTCAGGATCGCCGGCAGTGTCGGGAAGCGGTCCAGGACGCCCTGCGCCCAGCGCAGCCCGCGGTCGGAGATCCGCCAGTCCAGCGCCAGCACCAGCCACTCGCGCCCGCCGCCGCGCAGCACGTGGCAGGTGTTGTAGCCGTCGTCGGAGGCGCCTCGGTACGTCGGCATGCGGCGGTAGCGCTCCGGGCCGAAGGCGTCGAGGTACGCGCTGTCGCCCCGCTGGTCGTCCTTGGAGCCGTCGATGTCGTGGTTGCCCGCGAGCACGCTGTACGGGACCGAGCCGTCGATGGCGCGGAAGGTGGCGGCGGCGAGCCGGATCTCGTCGGCCGTACCGTGCTCGGTGACGTCCCCGAGGTGCGCCATGAACGCGATGTTCGCCTCGGCGCGCTCGTCGACCAGATACCGGAACGTCGCGCGCAGCGGCTCCGGGTCGGCGCTGTCGGCGTCGAAGAGGTACTGCGTGTCCGGCAGCACGGCCAGCGCGAAGCGCGGGCTCTCGCCGTCGTACCCGTGCCGCCCGCCGGCCGCTCCCGGCGCCGAGGCGCTCCCGGCCGCCGCCGCGGGGTCCGCCGCCAGCGCCGCCACCGCGCCGGCGGCCGGCACGGCGACGGCGGTCTGCAGCAGGGCGCGTCTGTCGAGGCGGGTGCGCTGCCCGCCGTGGTCCTCTGTCCGGTCCATGGGAACTCCGTCCGCGAGACGTGGTGTCAGCCGCACTGTGCTGATCATCCGTGGCCGCGGGGTGGCACGGACCTGAACGACGCCTGTTCTTCGCCGTACCAGAACCGGTGCGCGACCGCCCCTAACCGGTCTCGATCAGCGTGAACTCCACCTCGGGCACGGTCCGTCCGGTCCGGGTGTCGCGGAGCGCCGCGCCCCACTGCGTGAACTCCGGCGTCTTGTCGCGGTAGCCGCGGTTGCCGCGCAGCGTGATCCGCCGCGAGTCGCGCACCCCGACCGCGTACGGGTACGGGCCCTGCACGGTGGCGACGCGGAAGAGCACGGAGTTGGCGAGCAGGATGTCGCTGGAGCGGTCGATCTCCACCGCCTGCGAGCGCCAGCCGTAGATGTGGTCCTCGGTCTGCAGGCCGAGGAACGACCAGTTGCGGACCCGGCGGAGCACCACCTCGCGCGTTTCGTGGTGCTCGACGGAGACCTCGTACACCCGCGCGGGCACGTCGGTGTCCTCGACCAGCAGACCGTTCTCGGCCCAGCCGTTGATGCTCCACACGTTGGCGATCGTGCCGCCCCCGCCGCGCACGTGCATGCCGTACTTGTGCGCGCCGCGGTAGGAGTAGCCGGGGTCGCCGGACTGCACGTCCTGCGGATGCCACTTGACGAACTGCGTGACCACGTCCGCCAGATACGAGCGGGCGCCGGACTGCCACAGCAGGTTCACCGATCCCGGCGTCTGCCGCGCGGTGTCCAGGCCCACCCCGCTGACGGTGTTCCGGCCGCCGCGCGGGGTGGCGAGCAGGGCGCGCGGCCGGTCCGGGTCGGCGAAGTGCGGGTGGCCGTCGGCGGCGAGCAGCCAGGTCTGCCGTGGGTGCAGCCCGACGAGGTTCGTGCGGGGGCGCAGCTCCAGGGTGCCGGTGAGCAGGTACTGCCCGATGGGGACGAACACCGTCTCGTGCCGGTCGACCGCCGCCTGGAAGACCGGCAGGTCGTCCTCGCCCGCGCCGATCGTGCGGCCCATCTCCGCGGCCACGTCGGCGACGCTGACCCACTCCCGCACGGGCGGCGGCGGGGGCGTGTCGGAGCGCAGCCGGGCGCGGATCAGCGAACCGGGCGCGCCGGGCGCGACGTCGGCGTACACGCCCTCGCGCCGCGACTCCCGGCTGCCGAGCGCGTGTTCGACGCGCAGCCCGTACGTCAGCTCCCGGATCCGGCCGGACGGCCGCGGGCCGCGGGTGCGCGCGCCGCTCTGCGCGAGGAGCAGCAGGTCGCCGACGCCGGTGGCGGTGCAGTCGAGCAGGGTGAGCTGGTTGCTGCGCCGGATCAGGTCGTTCTCCGCGCCGGGCAGCGAGGCGCTGTCGTCGAGCACGGCGACGGCGTCGCTCACGCCGTCGAAGTGGGAGTCCTGGACGTAGAGGTGCTGCCACTGGCCGGGCGCTGACTCGAACGCCCGCGGCGTACCGGAGACCACGGCGCGTACGACGACGAGCTTGGCGTCGTTGAACATCGACACCGCCGCCCGTCGCTGCCCCTCGAACCGGCAGTCCAGCAGCGTCGTCTGCCAGCCCGCGGAGGCGGCGTACGCGTTAAGCCCGACCTCGCCGCCGCGCACCCGCACGCGGTGGAGGAGGTTGGCGTTGTGGTCGATCCCCGCGCGGGCGTCGCCCGCGTCGATGTCGAGATCCTGGAGCAGGCACAACTGCGCACCGCCGAAGCGCACGGCGATCGCGTCCGGGTTGCCGGGGCCGATGCGGATGTCGAGGTTGACCAGACCCGAGCCGAAGGTGTCGTTGTTCGCGTACGACACGGGCCCGCCGACCGGCCGCCGCCGGAAGGAGAACACGTCGCGCGCCGTCCCCGTGGCGTACCCGGGCGTGGCCGCGCCGAGCACGAACACCGGCCGGCGGGCGCCGAACCCGACGACGCGCACCGAGTCGTGCACGTCGACGGGCGCCGTCAGCCGGTACGTACCCGCCGGGACGAGGACGACGCCGCCGCCGTCGCCGTGCGGGAAGTCGCGGGCGCCGCCGAGGATGTCGCCGAGTTTGTTGGCGATGCCCCGGCGGGACGCCTCGTCGACGGCGGCCTGGAGCGCGGCTGTGCAGTCGGCTGTGCCGGCGCCCTCGCCGTCGCCGTGGACGGCGAAGCCGGGCCCGCCGAGGAGCACGGCGCCGGGGTCCGGCGGGCGGGCGGTGTACGACGAGCCGAAGCGCGTCGGGTCCCAGGACGGCCCGTGGGCCGCCGCGGCGGAAGGGGCTGCGGCGCCCGGAGCGAGGCCGCCGAGGGCGAGCACCGTGCCGCCGGCGGTGGCGCCGCGCAGCACGCTGCGGCGGCTCATGGCACGTCTGGGGGCGGAGGAGGACATGGCGGCTCCTGCGGCAGGGAGGAGAAGGGGGGAGAAGGGGGCGAGATGGGGGTCATTTCAGACCGGTGTGGGCGAGGCCCTCCACGAACTGGCGCTGCGCGAAGACGAACACGGCCAGCACCGGCAGCGCCGTCAGCGACGCCGCGGCGAGCTGCACGTCCCACATCGGGCCGCCGTAGGAGTCGGTGAACTGCGTCAGCGCCTGCGGCAGCGTGAACTTCTCCGGCGTGGAGAGGTACACGATCGGCTCCAGATACAGGTTCCAACTGTGCAGGAACGTGAAGATCCCCACCGCCGCCAGCGCCGGCCGCGCCAGCGGCAGCGCGATGCGCCAGTAGATCGCGAAGCGGCCCAGGCCGTCCATCCGCGCGGCCTCCTCCAGCTCGGCCGGCAGCGTGATGAAGAACTGCCGCATGATGAACGTGGCCAGCACGCTCGGCGCGCCGAGGATCGGCACCAGTACCAGCGGCCAGTGCGTGTCCGTCATGCCCCAGTCGTTGAACATCTGGAACAGGGGCACGATGGTGACCTCGCTGGGGATCAGCAGGCCGGTGAGCACCACCAGGAACAGCGCGTTCTGGCCGCGGAAGCGGATGCGCGCGAAGGCGTAGCCGGCCATCGACGACACCGCGAGTGTGCCGACGGTCACCACGACCGCGATGTACATGCTGTTCCAGTACTGCTGCGCGAACGGCTGGAGGTCGAAGACCCGCTCGTACGCGCCGAACCCGGGGTCGTCCGGCCACAGCGACGGCGGGAACGCGAAGATCTCGCTCGCCGGCTTCAGCGACGAGGTCACCATCCACCACGTCGGGAAGACGAAGGGCACGAGGAGCACCAGCAGCACCCCGTAGAGCACGAGCCGGGCGCGCCGGGGCAGCTTATGACTCATGGAACACCCACTTCTTGCGCATCTGCCACTGCACGACGGTCAGCACGAGCACGATGAGGAAGAGCAGCACGGAGAGCGTCGCGCCGTAGCCGAAGTGGTGGAACTCGAACGCCTGCTGGTAGAGGTAGTAGACGAGGACCGTGGTGGAGTTGCCCGGGCCGCCCTGGGTGAGCACGGCGATCTGCGCGAACACCTGCAGCGAGCCGACCACCGTGATGATCGAGGTCAGCAGGATCGTCGGGCTGATCAGCGGCACGGTGATCCGCGTGAACCGCCGCCACGGCCCGGCGCCGTCCACGGTGGCGGCCTCGTACAGTTCCCGCGGCACGCCCTGCAGCGCGGCCAGGAACAGGACCATGTTCAGGCCCACGTTCTTGAAGACCTGCACGACGATCACCGAGATCATCGACGAGGTCTCGCCGCGCAGCCAGTTGGGCCCCTCGACGCCGATCAGGTCGAGCCCGGCGTTGATGCCGCCGTTCTTCTGCAGCAGGAAGCCCCACACGATCGTCCAGGCGACCAGCGAAACCACCACGGGCGAGAAGAACAGGGTGCGGAAGACGATGCTGCCGCGCAGCTTCTGGTTCAGCAGCACCGCCAGCGCCAGCGCGAGGCTGAGGTTCAGCACCACCAGGCCGACGGAGAAGAACGCGGTGGCGCGCAGCACACCGGGCAGCTTGGGGTCGTCGGCCAGCGCCCGGTAGTTGTCCGCGCCCACCCCGTGGAAGCTGCCGGCCAGCACGTTCCACTCGTGGAAGCTGTACCAGAAGACCAGGACGAGCGGGATCAGCACGAACAGGACGCTGCCCAGCAACTGCGGGGCGATGAACAGGTAGCCGGCGAGCTGGTCCCGGCGGCGGGCCGTCCAGAAGGGCCGCCGGGAGCCGTCCCCGCGCCGGGGCGGAGGCGCGGCCTTGGCCCGGACGCGTTCCAGGGTGGCCATGGCGGATCCGTCACTTCTCCAGTTGCGGCTGGATCGCCGAGCAGACGTCCTGGAGCGTCTTCGCCACGTCGGCGTCCGGCTTCCACAGCGGGTCGAGCGCGGCGCGTACCGCGTCGAACAGCTCGGCCTGGTTGGTGTGGGTGGGCTTGACCTTCCCGTTCTCGATGCCGCCGATGACGACCTCTTCGAGCTGCGCGGGCTTGAGCTGCGGGTTGCTCTTGGCGAGGGTGTCCGCGTCCAGTTGGGAGCTGCGGGCCTGCGGGAAGTAGCGGCCGAGTGCGGCGGAGTTCTTCTCGTTCGTCATGAACGCCAGGAAGTCGACGGCCTCCTCGACGTTGTCGCCGTTGCCGAGCACCCCGAGGCCGGCCTGCCCGATCACGTCGTACGAGCCGGCGGGCCCCTCCGGCAGCGGCACGAAGTCCCAGGCGAAGCTGTCGTCCAGCAGGGAGGCCCGGCTGATCTGGGTGACGGTCATCGCCGCCTCGCCGGAGAAGAAGTCCGCGGTGGTGCCGGGTGCGGGCATCGCCTCCTCGGCGAAGATCGCATCGTGCAGGAACGTCATCGCCTCGGTCATCTCCGGGGCGTCGAACGCGCAGGTCTTGCCGTCCTCGCTCCAGGGCTCGGCGCCCCAGCCGTCCCAGACGGTGGCCAGGTTGTCCCACAGCTTGTAGTCGAAGTCGCCGATGACCATGCCGGCCTCGCCCGTCTCGTCCCGTACCGCGCCGCCGGTCTTCGCGACCTCCTCCCAGGTCCACTTCCCCTGCTCGATCAGCTCGGCCGGGGCGGGCTGGCCGGCCTCCTTCAGCATGTCGGTGTTGACGAAGACGCCGAACGGGGAGGTGGAGAAGGGGTAGGCGTAGAGCTTGCCCTCGTGCTGCCACAGCTTCTTCGCCGACGGCAGCACGTCCTCGTCGTCCTCGATCTCGGCGAGCGCGCCGGAGGCGACGAAGTCGGGCGCCGCGTTCTCGAAGATCCAGGCCAGGTCCGGGGCCTTGCCGCCGGCTATCTGGGTGGTCAGCGCGGTGGTGTAGCTCTCGACCGGGAGGGTGTCGAACTTGATCTCCTTCACCTCCGGGTGCTGCTTCCGGTAGTCCGCGGCGATCCCGTTGAGCAGCTTCAGATGCTCCTCGTTGCCGGTCCAGATGGTCATGCGCAGCGTGACCGGACCGCCGTCGGAGCCGGAGCCGCCGTCGGAGCCGCCGCACGCGGTGAGCGCGAGCAGGCCGGCGGCGGCGAGCGCGACGGGCTTTCTGCGGACGAGTGTTCCTCTGCTGGACCGGGTGCTGAGCCGTGCTGGCGAAGACATGCGGGTGCCTCCTCGAAGGTCGGTTCTGTCGGTGGCCTTGCGGTCAGTAACCGCTGATGTCGGGCCAGCGCAGCTCGACGCCGTGGGCGGTCAGGGTGCGCTGGAAGTCCTGGAGCAGCCGGGATGTGTTGCGTACGGCCCGGGGGGTGAGGCCGTGCTCGACGCAGTGGGCCGCGAGCAGCCCGGCGGCCTCGCCGATGTTCCACTCGACGGGGTGCAGGCGGTAGCAGCCGTTGGTGATGTGGGTGGTGCCGATGTTCTTGCCCGCGGGCAGCAGGTTCTCCGTGCGCCGCGGCAGCAGCGCGCCCAGGGGGATCTCGAACGGGCTGGACGGCACGTCGATGTAGGTGTCGCGGCCGGTGGAGGGGTGCAGGTCGATGCGGTACATGCCGATGCCGACGGAGTCGGCGTAGCTCACCGCGCCCTTGCCGCCGCGCACGTCGAGCGACAGGTCCTGCTCCACGACGGTGTACTCGGCCCGGATGCGCCGCGACTCGCGGATGTACGGGGCCATCGCCAGCCCGTCCGCACCGCCGCCGGTGACGTCGCCGCGCAGCCGCAGCCCGGGGAAGCCGGTGCCGCCGTCGGGGCGCGGGGCCTCGGTCTGCATCCAGTACAGCAGCGACAGCGAAAGACCGCGGGCCTCGGCCAGCTTCGCCGCGGCGTCGGGCACGTCGATGACCGGGGCCTCGAAGTAGTCGATCATCGGCCAGTTGACGAGCGTGACGTCGCTGGCGTACGCGCCGGGCGCGAACTGGTCGCGGGCGGCGATCCGGCGGAACGTCCACAGGTTCCGGTCCCCGCCGGACCGCCGCTGGTCGGCGACGACGGCGAGCGGGTCGTCGCCCGGGTTCGGGGTGAACTCCCGCTCGACCAGCTCCAGCGTCCGCGGGTGCGGGGCCCGCCAGGACAGCAGCGGGGCGCCCCAGAACTCCGGCTCGTAGTCGCGCCAGAAGCCGTAGGAGGCGGGGCGGTCGATGGTGTGGTCGCCGTCGACGTGGTCGACCGCGAAGCAGTACGACACGGCCTGCATGTTGAGCGGCTGGGCCTCGTCGGGGGCGCCGGGCTCGCCCGTCTCCGCGCCGGACTCGAAGCCGGTGACGTACTCGGTGCCGGTGAGCGGCAGCAGCTCGCCGGTCTCGGTGGCGTCCAGCACGTACGGCGCGGTGAGCACCAGCGGCTCGCCGCCGCCGGGGCGCTCCACGGTCACGGAGGTGACGCGGTCGCCGTCGGTTTCGGCGGCCACCGGGCGGTAGGGCTGGAGTACGGTCAGCCGGCCGGCGCCGCGGTACGGGGCCAGCAGGGCCTCGATCACCGCGACGGCCACCCGCGGCTCGTGGCAGAGCCGGCTGACGTGCCCGGCGCCGGGGTTGAGGTCCGGCTTGGCGCGGGCGGCGGCCGTCAGCGGGTAGTGGCGGCGGTAGTAGTCGCGGATGCCGTCGCGCAGCGCCCGGTAGGAGGCGGTGGCGCCGAACTGCTCGATCCAGGTGTGCTCGTCGGGGGGCACGGCCTGGCTGGTGAGCTGGCCGCCCAGCCAGTCGTACTCCTCGGTGAGGATCACCGAGCGGCCGGCGCGCAGCGCGCCGAGCGCGGCGGCGACGCCTCCGGTGCCGCCGCCGACGACGAGGACGTCCGCGTGCATGGGTCTCCTTGGGGGTGCTGGGTCGTAGCGGGCGGGGAGTGGATGTGTGCGTGGCCCGGTCAGCGGGCGGGGGCGGCGAGCGTGACGCCTTCGACGAGGCGGCAGTCCAGCAGCCGGCGGGTGTGTTCGGCCCGGCCGTGCAGCATGCGGGTGAGCAGGTCGACGGCCTGTCGGCCCATCTCGGTGCGGCGCAGCCGGAAACCGGTGAAGTCCACCGGCGGATCCACCGGCGCGGTGGGGTCGCCCAGCGCCAGCATCGACAGATCGCGCGGTACGTCCAGACCGCGGGCCGCCGCCGCCTCGTACAACTTGACGGCGTCGTGCAGGAACTCCACGAACACCGCCGTCACCCCGGCGTCGAGCAACTCCGCCAACTGCTCCGCGGCCGGCTCGCCCCGCGCCCCCAGGTGCGGCGCGTCCGGACCGGCCGCCTGCCGGAAGCCGGCGAGCCGGTCGGTGGACGACTCCGCCCCCGCGCCCGGCCCGGCGAACGCCAGCCGCCGGTGCCCCAGCGACCGCACCCGCTCCACGAGCCGGGCGGTGGCGGAGACGTAGTCGGCGCCGATGTACGGCACCGGCCCGCCGTCGGCGTCGTCGCGGCGGCCCACGCAGACGAACGGGTAGCCCTCGGCGACCAGCCGGCTCAGCTCCTCGTGCGGGATCTCCCGGCCGAGGAGCACGCAACCGTCCGCCACCCGCAGCCGGTTGTTCTCGTGGAAGATGCGCCGCCGCCCGGCGGTCACCGGCGCGGAGGTGAACAGCAGCAGGTCGCACCCGCTGCGCTCGGCGCTCTCCTCGATGCCGCGCAGGAAGGGGTGGTAGAAGTCGGCGCTGGTGCTGGGGAAGACGGGTTCGTAGGTGAAGACCCCGAGGATCTGGTTGAGCTGCTTGGTCAGCCGGCGGGCCATGGGGTCGGCGGCGTAGCCGGTCTCGCGGATCACGCGCAGCACCCGCTCGCGGGTCTCGGGGGCGATCCGGGCGGCGTCGGGGCGGTCGTTGAGCACGAGCGAGACCGTGGTCTGACTGACGCCGGCGAGCCGGGCTATGTCGCGCTGGGTAAGCCTGCCGGGAGCTTCTGGCATGGGAAGTGGGGCCTTCACAGTGGGTAGCTAATGCGTATTGCCTGACTGCTGTGCGAGGAACCTAGAACCGTGCGCGGAAGGCCGTCAAGGGGTGTTGCGGCAGCGGTAATGCGAATTAGCAGATTACCGGGGAGAGTTGGTGCCCCTCTCGGCCCGGTTAGGGCCGTATGTTCGGAAATGCCGCTACGGGGCCGTGGGGCCGCGGCGACGCGGGCGCGCCCGACCGCGAGAGGCACCGGCGCCGGCCGCGCGCCTCACGCGTGGGCGATGGGCCCCCGGTGGGTCAGCGCGACGGCTGACCCCGGCGCCGCCGACCCCGGCGGCGCGATCTCCACCGGCTGCCGCCACCCCCCGTCCCGCAGCGTCACGATGGTGTGCAGCGCGCCGTCCGCGTCGGCGAACACCGCGTTGAGGAGGTCCACCGCCCGGTGCCCGAGGCCGATCCCCGTCCCCGGCGTGCAGGTGCCCGGCGGGGCGGCGGTCACCGGCCCGTGCCAGCCCGCCTCGCCGGCGGCCGACAGCGCCAGCACCGAGCCGTCGACGCCGGCGACCACCGCGTCCAGCCGCTCCGCCGACTTCCCGTACGCCACCGCCACCGGCGAGCCCGGTGCGCAGTGGCCCGCGGGCGCCACCGCCTCGGGCCCGTGCCACGGGCCGGCGCCGTCGGCCCACATCACCTGCACCGAGCCGTCCGCGCCGGTGAACAGTGCGGTCAGCCGGCCGGCGTCGTCCTGGGACGCGAGCGTGACCGCCGTGCCCCGAGCGCAGGTCCCGGGCGGTGCGAGGACGGCGGGCCCCTGCCACGGGTGGTCGACGTCCGCCCACAGCGTCCGGACGGATCCGTCCAGGCCGGCGTACACCGCCTCCAGCCGCTCGGCGGGCCCGCGCCGGCCCAGCCCGACCGGGGTGCCCGGTGCGCAGGTGCCGGGGGGTGCGAGGACCGCGGGCCCGCTCCACGGCCCGTCGGCGGCGGCCCACAGCGCCAGCACCGAGCCGTCGGCCCCGGTGCACAGTGCGTCCAACTGGTCCCTCGTCCGCTGGTGCCCGAGCGTGACCGCGGTGCCGGGCGCGCAGGTCCCCGGCGGCGCGACGGCCGTGGGCGGGTGCCAACCGCGGGCCAGTACGGACCACATGACCTGAATCGAGCCATCCGCGCCCGCGTAGGCCGCGTCCACCTGCCCGGCGCACGTCCGGTGGGCCAGCCCTATCGGGGTGCCGGGACGGGAGCTTCCGGCGGGCGCGGCGACGGCCGGGCCGTGCCACGGCCCACCGTCCGGCGCCGAGAGTGAACGCACCGTTCCGTCGGGTCCGGTGAAGAGCGCACGTGGCTGCGCAAGGGCGTCCGACTGCGGCATCGTGGCCTCCGGTTCAGGGGCCGCCGGCCCCGCTGCGAGCGCGACGACCAGGGGGGACCGGGCCGCGCGGCGACGGCGGTCATGCCGTCCGGCGGCGCGTCCGGGAACGCGGAACCGCTGCACTGTCCTGCGTGCGTCACGTCATCCCCTCCGGCCGGCACGGTGCTGGCACCGCGCGCTGTCCCTCGTTGGTAGCACCGTGACCTCCGGCCGTCGATCGTCGCTTGAGGCTATGCGGCTCCTCCGCGCCCGGCTGCCGTCATGACCGCACAGACGCCTGAAGGAGTGATCTGCTGGGGGGGATTCACGCCATCATAGGGGTCGTGTTCCGCCGGGGGTGGAGGGAAGGAGGGGCATATGACACGTTCCTGGTGGGGCTGGGGCAACGTCGAGGACGCGGTGCGCGGCGCGGAACTCACCGCACTGCTGGACCGGGTGCGGCTGTTGTCGGCGGCCGAACCCGAGGACCACGCGCCGCCGCCCGTCGCCTCCCTCGCCCTGCCCCCGCCCCGGATCGAGCCGCCGGCCTCGCTGGCCGCCCTGTGCTCCGCGACCCCCGCCGACCGCGCCGCACACACGCACGGCAAGGCGTTCCGCGACGTCGTACGCAACCTGCACGGCGACCTGCGCCACCCGCCGGACCTCGTCGCCCGGCCGCGGCACGAGCGCGACGTCGCCGACCTGCTCGACTGGTGCACCCGCGCGGGCATCGCCGCGATCCCCTACGGCGGCGGCAGTTCGGTGGTCGGCGGTGTCGAGCCGCGCCTCGCCGACGGGCGCCCGGCACTCACCCTCGACCTCGGGCGGCTGGACGCGGTGCTGGAGGTCGACGCGACGAGTCGCGCGGCCCGCATCCAGGCGGGCGTGTACGGGCCGCACCTGGCGGAGCAACTGCGCCCGCACGGGCTGACGCTGCGGCACTTCCCGCAGTCCTTCGAGTTCTCCACGCTCGGCGGCTGGCTGGCCACCCGCGCCGGCGGCCACTACGCCACCCTCCACACGCACATCGACGACTTCGTGGAGTCCCTGCGGGTCGTCGCGCCGGCGGGCACCGGCGCGTCCCGGCGGCTGCCGGGCTCGGGCGCCGGACCCTCGCCGGACCGGCTGTTCCTCGGCAGCGAGGGCGCGCTCGGGGTGATCACCGAGGCGTGGCTGCGGCTGCAGGAGCGCCCGCGGTGGCGCGCGCGGGCGTCGGTGCGCTTCGCGGACTTCGCCGCTGCGGTGGCGGCGACCCGGGCGGTCGCGCAGAGCGGGCTGCACCCGGCGAACTGCCGACTGCTCGACCCGGCCGAGGCGCTGGTCAACGCGGGGGTGGACGCCGGCGGGGGCGTGCTCGTGCTGGGCTTCGAGTCCGCGGACCACCCGGTGGCCGACCGGCTCGCACGGGCGCTGGAGCTGTGCCGCGACCACGGCGGCGCACCGGACGCGCCGGGAGAGCCGGGCGTACGGGGCGAGCCGGGCGGTGCCGCGGAGCCGGGGGAGGGGCCCGGCGCGGGGGAGCCGGGGGAGCCGGCGCCGGGCGGCGGTGCCGGCGCGGCCTGGCGGTCGGCGTTCCTGCGGATGCCGTACCAGCGCGACGCACTCGCCCGGCACGGCATGATCGCCGAGACCTTCGAGACGGCCTGCACCTGGGACGCCTTCGGCGCGCTGCACCACGCCGTCACCGACGCCGCACACCGCGCCGTCCGCGCGGCCACCGGGGGCACGGGCGTGGTCACCTGCCGCTTCACGCACGTCTACCCGGACGGCCCGGCCCCGTACTTCGGCGTCATCGCGCCCGGCCGCTGGGGCAGCACCGTCGCGCAGTGGGACGACATCAAGGCCGCGGTCTCGGAGGCGATCGCGGCGCAGGGCGGCACGATCACGCACCATCACGCCGTCGGCCGCGACCACCGGCCGTGGTACGACCGGCAGCGCCCCGACCCCTTCGCAGCGGCGCTCGCCGCCGCGAAGTCGGCGCTCGACCCGGCCGGCGTGCTCAACCCCGGGGTACTCGTCCCCGAGCGGTGAACCCGCGGGGCCGGCTCGCGGCCGGGCCCCGCGGCCCGGACGTCACTGCCCCGGTTGCCGGTCCCCGGGCTGCTGCGCCGGCTGCGGCGGCACCGGCCCGGGGTCGTGCTGAGGCTGCTGCGGCACGGACGGCCGGGACGACTCCGGCGCCTGCGGCCGCTGCGCGGACTGCTGTGCCGGCCCGTCCTGTTGGCGGTGCTGGACCTGTTGCTCGTGCTGGCCGTGCTGGCCGTGCTGGCCGGGCAGTGCCTGCTGGGCCTGTTGGCTGTGCTGCGCCTGCTGGCTGTGCTGGGCCTGCTGGGCCTGCTGCGGCTGCCGGTCCTGCGGCCGGCCCTGCCGCCGCCGGGCCGGGTCCGCGATGGCGACCACCGACTGCTGCGCCTCCGCCAGCCGCGTCCGCGCCTCCTCGATGCGCCCGGTGTAGCGCTCCAGCTCCGCCGCCGCCTTGATCTCGATCCGCTCCGCCGCTTGCCAGGCCCGGTCGCGCAGGTCCGCCGCCTCCAGCTCCGCCTCGCGCAGCAGCCGGGTCGCGTGCTTCGCGTTGCCGTCCCGGCGCCGCAGATACTCCGAGCGCACGGCCTCGGCCTGTCCCTCCGCGGCCCCCAGCACGTCCTCCAGGTCCTGCATCCGCGATCCCGCCTCGCCGTCGAGCTCCCCCTCGCGCTCGGCCTGCGCCGCCTGCTGCGCGCCGATGTGGGCCGCGGCCTCCAGGGTCACCTGCTGCGCATGCTGGCGGGCTTCCTCGCGGGTGCCGTCCGCCTGCCGCTGCGCCTCGGCGAGGATCTGCCCAGCCGTCTCGTGCGCCTGCTTGATCCGCTGCCGTGCCCGCTGCTCGGCGTCGGCCCGAATGCGCTCGGCCTGCTGCTCCGACTCCTTGCCGCGCTCCGTCGCGGCGGCGCGGGCGGCCTCCTTCAGCTCCCGGCACTCCTCCGCGGCCCGGGCGAGCACCCGCTCCGCCTCGGCCTCGGCGTCCAGAAAGAGCTTGCGGGCGGTCTCGCCGAGCGACTCGTACGTCTGCGGGCCCAGCGCCGCGGCCTGTTCGAGGAGCTGCGCCAGATGCCGTCCGCTCGCCTCCACCTGCGCTTCCAGGTCTCTGGCGTGGCGTACGGCGGCGTCCCGCTCGGCGAGCAGGTCGCCGACGACGCGGTCGACCTGCTGCGGCGAGTAGCCGCGGCTCCTGGTGGCCATCATGAAATCGCCGGGTTGCATCATCTCGCCCATCGTGCCCTGTCGTCTCGGCTACGCACTTCACCCCATGATGCTGCATCCGCGACCCGGAGCCGGCGGCCGGTCCCCGGGGTCGCAGGCGGGTAGCGTTGCGTCGCCGGCCCGCTCGCGCAAGTCCCGTGGCAGGGCGGGTTGGTGGCGGCACCGGCGGCCCCGGCGGTGCCGGGGCGGGAGCCGCTCGCCGCCGTGCCGGACCTGTCACCTTTCGCGGGCGTATTTCGCGGCCGTACGGGCCCCCGCCTACGGGAGAGCGCTCTCTCGCGATCTTCCGGCGGGCGGTATAAAGGCAGCATGGCAACAGAAGCCCGGCGGCCCGGCCGCCCCGCCACCCTGGAGGACGTGGCCCGGGTGGCAGGGGTGTCGCGGGCGACGGCCTCCCGGGTCATCAACGGCTCGCCCACCGTCGACGCCGCGCTGCGCCGCAAGGTGGAGGAGGCGATCACCGCCACCAGCTACGCGCCGAACCGGGCCGCCCGCTCCCTGGTGACCCGGCGCACCGACTCCGTCGCCCTGGTGGTCTCCGAGCGCGAACAGCGGCACGTCGCCACGCCGTTCATCGGCCGGATGTTCACCGACCCGCACTTCGGCCGCGTCCTCAGCGGGCTGCTCCAGGTGCTGCGCCCGGCCGGGATGCAGACCGTGCTGATGGTCGCCGACGACGAGGCGTCGCGCGGGCAGGTGCTCACGTACCTGCGCCAGGGACACGTCGACGGCGTCGTCCTCATCTCCTCGCACCCGAACGACCCGCTGCCCCGGATGCTCTCGGAGACCGCGCTGCCCACCGTGCTGGCCGGCAAGCCGGGGCGTACGGCGGCGCTGCCGTTCGTCGAGGTGGACCAGCGGGCCGGCGCACGGCTGGCCGCGGAGCGCCTGGTGGCCCAGGGGCGCCGGCTGATCTGCACGGTGGCGGGACCGCAGGACATGCCGGCCGCCCAGGAGCGGCTGGCGGGTTTCCGCGACGCGCTCGCCGCGCTCGGCGTGGCCGGACTGCCGTGGGCGGACGGCGACTTCACCCGGGCCGGCGGCGCCGCGGCGATGCGCCGGCTGCTCGACGAACACCCCGGCCTCGACGGGGTGTTCGTCGCCTCCGACCTGATGGCGCTGGGCGCCGTGCCGGTGCTGCTGCGCGCCGGGCGCCGGGTGCCCGAGGACGTGGGCGTCGTCGGGTTCGACGACAGCGAGGCCGCCGAGGCGTCGGAACCGGCGCTGACGACGGTGCGGCAGCCGGTGGAGGACATGGCCTGCGAGATGGCGCGGGTGCTGCTGCGGCAGATCAGGGAGCCCGGCGCGGCGCCGTCCTCGGTGGTCTTCCGCCCCACGCTGGTCGTACGCGAGTCGTCCTGAGCCCGGCCCGCAGGGCCCCCGCCCCGTCCCCGGCGTCCGCACGACCGGGGACGGGCCTGCGCACCCGCCGGTGCGGCTCAGGGGTACGAGACGACCTTGGAGGGGATCGTCGACGTACCCGAGGTCGGCGCGCCGTGGTCGTTGACGACGTGGGCGTACTGCCCCTGGCCGCCGAGCGAGACCACCATGATGTGGTGGAACTTGATCCCGGGGCCCGTGGGCGTGGCGAAGCCGTGCTCCTGGATGATGCTCGGGGCCACGTTGTAGTAGCAGTAGCTGCCCATGCCCCAGCCCTCGTGCTGGGTGACGTCGTCGGCGACCTTGTAGGCGGCGTAGCCGCGCAGACTGCCGTTCTGGATCGCGGCCTGGTTGGGCGCGTCGTACGCCTTTTCGTTCTGGAAGAAGATCGTGCGCCCCCGCTCGCCGTTCCACTGCACGTCGTACTTGTTGAAGTGCTCCACGAAGAACCCGGTCGTCAGCACGTCGTCGCCGTTGACGACGACGCCGTAGTCGCACCGGTTGGTCTCCCAGCCGACGCCGTCGCCGTGGTCCGCCCGCCACACCCAGGTGTGGTCGACGACCACGTGCCGGCTGTTGATCACCATGCTGGTGGTCGCCTTGCCGGGGCCGGCGCCGCCGATGCGGATGAACACGTCCTGCAGCGTGGTCGGGTTGCCCGCGTGGTCCGCGGAGGAGCCCTCCGGGCCCACCTCGAGCAGCACGTCGGAGTTCTGCGGCCCGGCGTCCAGCAGGAATCCTGCGAGCCGTACCCCGTCGACGTCGGCGACGGTCATGGCGCTCACGCCGCCGTCCGGGATGATCGTCGGGTAGCCGATGCCGAGGACCACGGTGTTCGCCCGGTCGATCTCGATCGGCGCGTCGACGTGGTAGATCCCCGGGGTGAGCAGCAGGTGCTTGCCCTCCCGCAGGGCGGCGTTGATGCTCGCGGCGGTCGCGCCCGCCTTGACGACGTGGAAGTCGGACAGCGGCAGCGACTCGCCCTGGGGGCTGCCGCCGCCCCAGGTGGTGCCGCGCGCGTTGCGGCGCAGGGCGGGGAGGAAGACCCGGTACTCCGCGCCGTCGATGTAGAGGAACGGCTTCTCGCGGGAGATCGGGGTGGTGTCCAAGGTGGTGTACGGCGGGTCGGGGAAGGACTGCGCCGGGGCGCCCTCGACGCCGGAGAAGACCATGTTCCACACGGCGTTGAGCCAGCCGCCGATGCTGCTGTCGCGGGTGTACCACTGCTGCTGCGAGTACGGCTGCACGGTGCCGTCGATACGGCTGTCGGCGATGTAGCCGCCGCTGGCCCAGCCGTAGCCGTCGGGCGCGAGGTTGAGGTTGCCGCGCACGTGCATGCGGCGGAACGGTGCGGCCTGGGACACGGCGAAGCGGTTGGTGCCGTTGACGGGGCTGAGCGAGAGGTTCTCGGCGGAGCGCCAGAAGTTCTGGGTGGCGTTGCCCTGGAACCAGCCGGCGTCCACGGTCACGTCCCCGTTGATGTGCGTGTCGTCGGGGGACAGGCCCAGGCCGATGATGGAGGTGTAGAAGCCCAGTTGGGCGTTGAGGCCGTTGTACGTGCCGGGCTTGAAGAGCAGCGCGTAGCGGCCGGTGCCGAACTGCGCCGACTCCTGCTGCCGGAAGATCTGGTCCAGCCGCCCCTGGATGTCGGGCGAGGAGGGGTCGAAGAAGATCACGTTGGGGCCGAGGTCCGGGTCGGCGAGCGGCCCGGCCGCGGAGCGCCGCGGCGTCGCCGTCGCCTGGGAGACGGCCAGTCCCGTGGCGGGCACCGCGGCCGCCGCCGCGGCGGCGGCCAGCAGGGTGCGGCGGGACGGGCCGGATCTCGCGGACCGCGCGGGCGAGTCTCCGGTGGGGGGTACGCGCATCGGTAACACTCCTGAGTCGTCGGCTCGTGGTGCGGGGGGCACCTGGTGGGGCGGATGGTGCGCTGGTCGGCACTTCGATCAGGCTTCAAGGAATGAATGATTGAGTGAAAGAGAGCGCTCTCTCACGCTGAGTTGGTTTACGCCCGCGGGAACGTGCCGTCAAGGGGGTGTGCACGTACCCGTAGCGGAGGCGGTGCGGTAAGTCCCGTTTTGATGGCCTTGGTTGTGTGCGGTGCGGCAGAAGGGCCCGGGCCCGGCAGGGGCGTTGGTACGTACGCGATGAGTTCAAGGGGTGTGCGGACGGCCGGGTCGACGCCGAGCCTTGACAGCCACCCGAGAGCGCTTCTACTTTCCCGGATGGAGCGCTCTCTCAGCCGTGTCGGAATCCGATCACCTCTTGAAGGAGAGCCGTGTCCTCATCCCCCCACAGCCTGGCGTACGCCGCCCGGCCCAGACGGCGGCCCCTGGTCCTCGCCGTCCTCGCGGTCCTGGTGCTGTTCGCCTCGCTGGTCTTCGACCGCGCCCAGGGCGCGGAGCCCGGCGGCCCGCAGCCGCTGGCGAGCGCGCAGGACTCCACCCGCGCCGACCTCGGCGGCTTCACCGAGGTCGACAGGGTGACCCTCGACTTCCGCGGCGACCCCGTGGACGACTTCCAGCTCCAGACCTCCGCGGACGGCGAACGGTGGGTCACGATCCGCCGGATCACAGGCGCCGCCGGCGGCGAGCAGACCTACGACGTCTCCGGCGTCGGCCGCCACCTGCGCGTCCTGGCGACCGACCGGGCCCGGCAGCAGGACCTCGACCTGGCCGGCCTGGAAGTCTTCGGCCGCGCCGCCGACCGGGCCGCGCCCGCCGCGGCGGCGGACGTCGTCCGCGTCGCGGAGTTCCTCGCCGAGTGCCCGTACAGCCACCGCAAGCCCGACGACCCGATCGTGCTGCCCGGCATGCCGGGCGCCTCCCACATGCACAGCTTCTTCGGCAACGACTCCACCGACGCCCACTCCGACCTGACCAGCCTCCAGGGCGGCGGGACGACCTGTGACCCGGTCTCCGACCTGTCCTCGTACTGGGTGCCGACGCTCTACGACGGCACCCGGGAGGTCGAGCCCACCGGCACCACGTTCTACTACCTGGGCGAGGGCGTGCGGGACGACGTCATCGCCAACATCCAGCCGTTCCCGCGCGGCCTGCGCATCATCGCGGGCTACTCCAAGGCGACCGGCCCGGACGACAACTCCAGCGCCCGCTGGTCCTGCCTGCACCACGGCGAGGTCCCGCCGGGCAAGGAGTTCGTCGACTGCCCGGACGGGTCGATGCTGGAGTCGTACCTCGACTTCCCGCAGTGCTGGAACGGCGTCGACCTGGACTCCGCGGACCACAAGAGCCACATGGCCTTCCCGGTCGGCGGCCAGTGCCCCTCGACCCACCCGGTGCCTGTGCCGAAGCTGCGCCAGGTGCTGCGCTACCCCGTGAACAGCCCGCCCGCACAGCTCTCGCTGGCCTCCGGCCGCGGCTACACGATGCACGGCGACTTCTTCAACGTGTGGCCCGAGGACGAGCTGGCCCAGCGCGTGCGCGACTGCATCAACGTCATCGTCAAGTGCGGTGCCGACGGCACCCCCTGAGGAACGATCCCCCCACACCCCGGGGGCGGCCACCCTCCCGAGCCGCCCCCGGGGCCTCTCCCCGAAGGACGCCCTGATGAACGCGCGCCCGCCGGCCGCCTCCCCGCTCACCGCCCTCCTGCTCACCGCCGCACTCCTCGTCCCCCTGGCAGGCTGCGCCGGCTCCGGGTCCCCGCCCCCGGCCCGGGAGCGGGCCGCTGCCTCCGGGAGCACGCCGGCAGCCTCCCCGGCGGGACCGGCCGGCTTCAGCCACGTCGACTCCGGCTGGGTGCAACTCGCGCTGCCGATGACCGAACAGGCACTGCCGCTGCTCGACCTCGCGCCCTCCCGGGGGGCCGACCCCGACCTCGCCGCCTGGGCCGCGGACGTCGCCGCCGGCCACCGCGCCGACGTCGCCGAACTGCGCGGGCTGCGTGACCGGATGGGCCTGCCCGACACCAACGTGCACGAGGGCCACGCCATGCCCGGCATGGTCACCGCCGCGCACCTGGCGCGGGCGAGGCAGGCCGAGGGCGCCGCCTTCGACCGGCTGCTGCTGCGCCTGGTACGCGACCACCTGACGCACTCCAAGAAGATCAGCGACTCCGAGCGGCGCAACGGTACGGGCCCCGCGGCCCGCGACCTGGCCGCCGCCCTCGCCGCCGCCCGCGCGGACGCGCTGCGCACGGCCCCCGCCCTCCCCGCCCGATAGGCAACACGGGTTGACTAACCTCCATTAGTCAACCTATGTTGCTTGCATGGCAGACGACGATCCGGCAGACGCGCTGGCGGCGGTCGCGGCCCTGCGCCGCCTCGCCGACCGGCTGGAGGACGCCGCCGTGGAACAGGCGATGCGTACCGGCTGGAGCTGGCCGCAGGTCGCCGAGGCGCTCGGCGTCACCCGCCAGGCCGTGCACAAGAAGCACGCCAAGCGGCTCATCGCCGCCGGCGTGACGCTGAGGAGGCGGGGATGAGCGCGTTCGACAGGTACCTGCACGCGGTGCTGCTGGCCGCCGAGAGCGAGGCCCGCGAGGACGGGTCCGCGGCCGTGGAGGCGCGGCACACGCTGCTCGCGGTCGCCGCCCAGGACGGCACCGAGCCGCAGCGCGTCCTGGCCGCCGCCGGCCTCGGCCGCGCGGAGCTGAAGGCCGCGCTGGACCGCGAGTTCGCGCACAGCCTCGGCGCCGCGGGCGTCGTGCCCGGCGCGTTCGACCTGTCCGCCACCCCCGACCCCGCCCGCCGCCCGCAGTTCGGCGCCTCGCTGAAGCTCGCCCTGGACCGGATGGCCGGCTCCCACCGCAAGAAGGACCTCACGCCGCTCCACCTGCTGGACGCGCTCCTGAAGGCGGAGGTCGGCACCGTGCCCCGCGCACTCGACCTCGCCGGCGTCGACCGCGCCGCCCTCGCCGCCCGCGTACGGGAGGCGCTGTGAGCGACGGCGCGGCCGTCACGGTCGCGGGCCTGCGCATGCGCTACGGTCCCACCGACGTCCTCCACGGCGTGGACCTGCGCATACCGTACGGCGAGACGGTCGCGCTCCTCGGCCCCAACGGCGCCGGCAAGACGACCACGATCGAGATCCTCGAAGGCTTCCGCGCCCGCTCCGCCGGCGAGGTCGCCGTCCTCGGCACCGACCCGGCGCACGGCGACGAGCACTGGCGCGCCCGCGTCGGCGTGGTGCTGCAGTCCTGGCGCGACCACGGCAAGTGGCGGGTCCGGGAACTGCTCGCGCACCTCGCCTCCCACTACGCCTGCCTCGGCCGCACCCCCTGGGACGCCGGCGAGCTGGCCGACGCCGTCGGCCTCGGCGACCGGGGCGCGCAGAAGATCCGTACCCTCTCCGGCGGCCAGCGCCGCCGCCTCGACGTCGCCATCGGCATCGTCGGCCGCCCGGACCTGCTCTTCCTCGACGAGCCGACGACCGGCTTCGACCCCGAGGCCCGGCGCGGCTTCCACCGGCTCGTACGCGACCTCGGCGCCGCCGGCACCACCGTCCTGGTCACCACCCACGACCTGCACGAGGCCGAACGGCTCGCCGACCGCATCGTCATCCTCGACGCCGGCCGGGTCATCGCCGACGGCACCCCCGCGGAGCTCGCCCGCCGCATCGCCGGCGCCGACCGGGTCCGCTGGCGCCACCGCGGCCGGACCCGCGTCCACGCCACCGACGACTCCACCGCGTTCGTCCGCGGCCTCTTCGAGCGCCACGGCGCGGAGATCGCCGAACTGGAGGTCCGGCGGGCGTCGCTGGAGCAGACCTACCTCGCCCTCGTCCACGCGGCGGAGCGCACCGCGGAAGCGACCGCGGAAGGCACCGTCCGGTGAACGCCTGCGTCCTGCGCGCCGGGCTGCGGCGCGGCGCGATCGAGCTGCGCCAGTCGTTCACCAACGGCGCCGAGCTGTTCAGCCACCTGTTCTGGCCGCTGCTCATGCTGGGCGTCCTGTGGTTCGTGCGCGGGCGGGAGTTCGGCTCCACCGGGTTCATGCTCGGCGCCCTGACCCTCCCCGGCATCCTCGGCATGAACGTGTCCTTCGGCATGGTCACCATGAGCCAACTGCTCACCGCCGAACGGGAGGACGGCACCCTGCTGCGCGCCAAGGCCACCCCGAACGGCGTGCGCGGCTACCTCGTCGGCAAGGTCGTCTCCGTCGCCGGCGGCCTCCTCGCCGACCTCGCGCTCTTCCTGGTCCCGGCGCTCTTCCTCGTCGACGGCCTGCACCTCGGCGCCGGCGCCTGGCTCCACCTGGCGGGGATCGTGGCGCTCGGGATGGTGGCGACGCTGCCCGTGGGGGCCGTGCTGGGCTCGGTGTTCGGCGACGCCCGCGCGCAGGGCCTCATCCAGCTCCCGGTGCTCGCGCTGATCGGGATCTCCGGCATCTTCTACCCGGTCACCGCGCTGCCGGAGTGGCTGCAGTGGATCGCGCAGGTCTTCCCGCTCTACTGGCTCGGGCTCGGCATGCGCGCCGCGATGCTGCCCGACGCGGCGGCGGCGGTGGAGATCGGGGACTCCTGGCGGCTGGCGGAGACGGCCGGTGTGCTCGGCGCATGGGCGCTGCTGGGCCTCGCCGTGGCACCGGTGGTGCTGCGGCGGATGGCGCGCCGGGAGTCCGGCTCGAAGGTGGCGGCCCGCCGCGAACGCGCGCTGCGGCGGGTGGCGTGAGCGTACGCCCCGCCCTCCCGGCCGCTGTCCGCGCTGTCCGGGCCGGTACGGGCCGGCTCCCGGCCGCCCGCGCCGCTCAGGCCGCCGTCCAGGCGTGGAGCTTCTCCGGGTTGCGCATGGCCCAGATGTGCGTGATCCCCCCGTCCGTCACCTCGAACGCGAGCACCGTCACGGTGACCCCGGCCACCTGCGCCACCAGGCCGGTCTGCCCGTTGACCGTGCGCTCCAGCAAGTCGATCCCGGGCTGCTGCTCCCGCACCTGCGTGAACGCCCGCGCGACCTCCTCGCGCCCCACGATCGGCGTCAGCACCGCCGGCACGACCCCGCCGCTGTCCGGGGTGGACGTCACGTCCGGGTCCAGCAGCCCGACCATGGCGCCGATGTCCTTCGCGGCCCACGCCCGCCCGAACTCCCGTACCAGGGCGGCGTGGTGCGCCGCCGCCGCGGGCCGCCGCGCCGTACGGACCCGGCGGCGGGCCGACGACGCCAACTGCCGGCACGCCGCCGGCGACCGGCCGACGATCTCGGCGACCTCCGGGAACGGGTAGCGGAACACGTCGTGCAGCACGAACGCCACCCGCTCCGCCGGGGTCGTCGACTCCAGCACCACGAGGAACGCCATGTGCACCGACTCGTCCATCGTCACGCGGTCCGCCGGATCCGCCGCGTCCCCGGCCGTACCGCCCACCCGGCCGCCGACCAGCTCCGCGCGGTCGGGCAGCGGCTCCGGCAGCCACTCGCCCACGTACCGCTCCCGGCGCGCCCGCGCCGACCCGAGCAGGTCCAGGCAGACGCGCCCGGCGACCCTCGTCAGCCAGGCGCCGGGGGAGACGACGGCGGCCCGCCGCTCCGCGGACAGCGCGTACCAGCGCGCGTACGTCTCCTGCACCGCGTCCTCCGCGTCGGCCAGGGACCCGAGCAGCCGGTAGGCGAGGCTGGTCAGCCGCCGCCGCTCGCTCGCGGTCCCGGCGGGCCCCGGGTCGAGGCGGCCGTGCTGCGGCGCGGACGGATTGGTCATGGTGCCGGTGCTCCTCGGTCGCGGGACGGCTCTCCCCGGTATGACGACGCGGGACGCCGGAGTGTGAGGCCGGCCCGCCGTCTCACACTCGCGGCGGCCGACTTGTCATAGTCACGGGGCTCGCGCCGGGCCAGGAGCATGCCCCATCGTGAACCATCCCCGAGCCGGACCGCGGAGTGAGAGCCCACCATGCAATCCGAGAGCCACGTCAGAGCGGCCGTCATCTATCACAGCGCCACCGGCACCGTGCACACGCTCGCCCTCGCCGCCGTCGAGGGCGCCGGGAAGGCGGGCGCGGACGTGCGGCTGCGCCGGGTACCCGAGCCGGCGTCGCAGGCGGCGGCGGAGGCGAGACCCGAGGAGGCCCGGTACCGGCGCGCGAGCGCCGACGTGCCCGAGGCCTCCCTCGACGACCTGGTCTGGGCCGACGTGGTGCTGTTCGGCACCCCGACCCGCCTCGGGACCATGTCCGCGCCGCTGAAGGCGTTCATCGAGACCACCGGCCCGCTGTGGTCCGCCGGCGGGCTCGCGGACAAGGTGTACTCGGCCTTCACGTCCTCCGGCACCGGCCACGGCGGGCAGGGGGGCGGCATGCTGGCGCTGACCGACGTCTTCTGCCACTGGGGCGGCATCATCGTGCCGCCCGGCTGCCCCGGCCCCGTCCCGCCACGCCCCGGGGACGGCCCGCCCGGCGACGCGGCGCTGGAGGCCGCCCGGTACCAGGCGTGGCGCGCCGTCACGACCGCCGCCGCGCTCGGCGCCCGCCGCGCCCGCCCCCTCTGACGGCCCCGGTGTACGGGTCCCGCGGCAGCCCGGCCGGTACGTGCCGAGGGAGTGATCAGCGCCCCGGGTGATCCGGTGATCAGCGCGACCCGGGCGACCTCCGTGACCCGCGTGCCGGCGCGATTCCGCTACGGCTCCGAGAGCCCGGCGCCGTCCGCGGCCCGCTCCGCGTCCGCCGCGCGCTCCGCCGACCACGCCCGCCACAGCGCCGCGTACGGCCCGTCCGCGGCGCGCAGTTCGTCGTGCGTGCCGCTCTCCGCCACCCGGCCCTCCTCCATCACCACCACCCGGTCGGCCGCCGCGGCCTGGCTCAGCCGGTGCGCGACGACCAGCGCGGTGCGCCCCTCCAGCGCGCGTTCTGCCGCCTCCTCCAGCCGCCGGGCGCCGAGGCTGCCCGCCTCCGCGGTGGCCTCGTCGAGCACCGCGACCGGCGGGTCGGCCAGCACCAGCCGGGCCAGCGCGAGCTGCTGCGCCCGGTCCGCCGTCAGCCGCTGACCGCCCTCGCCCACGACCGTGTCCAGCCCCTGCGGCAGCGCCTCGGCCCACACCAGCGCGCCCACCCGGGCCAGCGCCTCGCGCAGTTCCTCGTCGTCGGCGCCGGGGCGGGCCAGCCGCAGGTCGTCGGCGAGCCGGCCGGCGAAGACGTGCACCTCCTGGGTGACCAGCGCGACCGTACGGCCCGACTCGTCCGGCGCCGCGCCGCCCACCTCGATGCGCCCGGCGGCCGGGACGTGGATGCCGGCGAGCAGCTTGGCGAGGGTGCTCTTGCCCGCTCCGCTCGCGCCCACCAGCGCCACCTTCTCCTTCGGCCGCAGCTCCAGGTCCACGTCGTGGAGCACCGGCCGGCCCGGCTCGTACGCGTGGGACACGCCGCTGACGGACACCCCGACCGCGGGCCGCGGTCCCGGCTCCCCGGCCCCCGGCTCCTCGAACCCCGGCCGGCCGGACCCCGTCTGCTCCCGCGCGTCCACCACGCCGACCAGCCGCGCCAGCCCCGCCGTCGCGGCCTGCGCGTCGTCGAGCAGCACGAGCGCCACGTTCACCGGCCCGAACAGGGAGTGGAAGTAGAGCGCGGCGGCCGTCGCCGTGCCGATCGACGCGGAGCCGTCGCGCACCAGCACGTATCCCGCCACCAGCACCGCGGACAGCCCCAGGTACTCGGCGACGTGCAGCCGGTTGTAGAAGCCCATCAGCAGCCGTAGCCCGCGCAGCCGGAGGTCCACCGCGGCGCGCGAGCGCGCGTCGACGCGCCCGGCGTGCAGCGCCTCCAGCCGGTGCGCGCGCACGGTGGCCGCGCCGCTGACGGTGTCGAGGAGCTGCTGTTGCTGCGCCCCGGTGGCGACGCGCTCGCGGGCGTACAGCGGTACCGCGCGGCGCACGTACCAGCGGGCCGTGTGCGCCTGCACGGGCACCGCGAGCAGCGCGGCGAGCAGGAAGCGCCAGTCGAGGACGGCCAGGGCGCCGAGCGTGAGCACGATGGCCAGCACGGAGGACGCGAGTTGGGGGAGCGCGCCGCGCACCGCCTCGGCGACGCGGGAGACGTCCCGGGTGACGCGCGCGGTCAGGTCACCGGAGCCCGCCTTCTCCAGCCGGTCGAGCGGCAGCCGCAGCGCGCGCTCGACGAACCGCTCGCGCAGCTCGGCGAGCACGGTCTCGCCGAGCCGGGAGACCATCGTGCGGCCGATCGCGGTCAGCACGCCCTGGCCGGCGGCCACGGCGACCAGCAGCACCACCGGCAGCGTGAGCGCGCCCGCGTCGCGCCGGTCCGTGACCAGATCGACGATGTGGCCGAGCAGCGGCTGGGTGAGCAGCCCGACGGCGGTGGCCGCGGCCATCGTCGCGAACGCGGTCCAGGCCAGCGCGCGGCGCGGGCGCAGCAGCTCGCGCACGGCGGTGCGGGTGCGGGCGGGGGTGGCGGTGGGCAGCAGTTCGCGGGCGTCGTCGGCGCGCCGGCCGTCCGCCGCGCCGGGTCCTTCGTACACGCCGGGCGTCCCGGTCATGCCAGCACCGCCGTCCGGTAGGCCGCCTCGTCTCGTACGAGGTCGGCGTGCGGCCCCTGGGCGGCGACCCGGCCGGCGTCGACGAACACGACCCGGTCGGCGACGGCGAGCAGGGCCGGGCTGTTGGTGACCAGCAGGGTGGTCATCCCCGCGCGGTGGTCGCGCAGGCCCCGGGCTATCCGGGCCTCGGTGACCACGTCCACGGCGGTGGTCGGGTCGTGGACGACGAGCACCGGCCGGCCGGCGTGCAGCGCGCGGGCCAGGGCGACGCGCTGGCGCTGCCCCCCGGAGAGCGCGCGGCCGGCCTCGCCGACCTCGGTTCGAGCGCCGCGGGGCAGCGTGCGGGCGACCTCGTCGGCCGCGGCGGCGGCCATCGCGGGCCCGGGGTCGCGCCCGGGCGGCTCGGGGCCGGAGCGGTCGGCGCCGGCCCCCGGCCCGCCGGCTCCCGCCCCGTCGGCTCCCGCGTGCCCGGGGTCCGCCGCCGTGACGTTCTCGCCGACCGTCCCCGCGAACAGGTCCGCGTCGTGCGCCGCCACCAGCACCGCCGTCCGCAGCTCCGCCGGGTCGAGCCCCGTCAGCGGTACCCCGTCCAGCTCCACCACCCCCGTCTCCGGGTCCTCGATCCGGCCCAGGCAGCGCAGCAGCGCCTCCGCGGCGGCCGGTTCCGTCGTCGCGACGCCGACCAGCTCCCCGGCCGCGACCGCCATGTCCACCTCCGCGAGCGCCCCGAGCCCGACCCCGCGCAGCCGCAGCTCACCGCGGACCGGCTCCGCGAGCCGCCGGTCGCCGGGGACGACGGCCGGCGCCGCGGCCAGCACCTCGGCGACCCGCGCCGCCGACGCCCGCGCCTGGGCGAACTCGGCGTTGACGTACGCGAACACCTGCAGCGGCGTCAGCAGGAACTGCGCGAGCCCCACCGCCGCGACGAGCTGCCCCAGCGTGATGTCGCCGCTCAGCGCGAGCCGCCCGCCGACCAGCGCCACCAGCGCGATGAAGCCGCCGGTCAGCGCCAGCACGACGCCGTTCTGCCAGCCCTCGGCGCGCGCGGCGCGCAGCGTGGCGGCCAGCGAGTCGCGGCTGGTGGCCCGGTAGCGCTCGACGGCCGCGTCCCGCGCGCCGATGCCCTTCAGCACCCGCAGCCCGGCGACCAGGTCGGCGGCGACGCCGGAGGCGGTGGCGGCCCGCTCCTGCTCGGCGGCGCTGCGGTGCTCCAGCGGCTTGCTCAGCAGGTGCCCCAGCCACAGCAGCACGGGGGTGCCGACGAGTACGAGCAGTCCCAGCGGTACGGAGATGAGCAGCAGCGCCACCGCGCTCACCGCCGCCCCCGCCAGCCCCGAGACGCCGACGGTCACCACCATGACGATGTAGCCGACCCGCTTGGCGTCGTCGGTGGCGATGTTCGCCACCGCGCCCGGCAGCCGGCCGCGCTCGGCACCGCCGCGCGGGTCGAGCACCCGCCCCACGAGGTCCAGCCGCACCCGGTGCGCGGCGAGTTCCGCGGCGCGCTCGGCCGCCTTGACCCCGAGGCGGAAGCTCAGCGCGAGCACGACGTACACGGCGACGAGCACGAGGAGCCAGCGCACGAGCGCGCCCGCGTCGTCCCCGGCGACCGCGTCGTCGATGACCATGCCGATGAGCACCGGGACCAGCGCCTCACCGAGCTGGTGCCCGACCGCCAGTACCGAGCCGATCGCGACCCCGCGCCGCTGTCCCGTGAGCGCGCCTTTCAGCACGTCCCGTCCCGACGTCTCCCGCGCAGCCACCCGTGACCCCACCCCTTTCCCTCCCCGTCCCGATCAGGTAGGTAAGGCTAGCCTAAGTGTTTGCCGGGTGGTCGGGGCAGGGAGTGCGCAACCGGCCTGGGGTCCCGACTGGCCTGTCCGCGGCGGCGGTTGGCGCCCGGCGATCTCTTGACGCGGTGATCGCGTTGGGGAAGGTTGTTGCCCCGGAACGTGCGGGAGTGCCGGCCTGCGCAGCGTCGCTGCGCCCTCCCGAGAAGCAGACCCGAGGAACAGAGGGGAGACCGTGGTGGACGAGGACTCCGTCGCCGTGGTGGGCGGGAGCATCGCGGGGTGTGCCACGGCGCAGGCGGTGGCACGGGCGGGTGCCGGGCGGGTCACGGTCTTCGAGCGGGCCGGCGGCGAGCTGCGCGACCGGGGCGTGGGCATCGGCCTGCACGACGCGCGGTTCGCGGAGCTGGAGGCCGCGGGGTACGTGGACGCGGCGATGCCGTGGTCGGGACTGAACTGCCGGGTGTGGACGATCCGCGACGGCGACGCCGAGCTGGGCCACGGGTTCGCCGAGCAGCACTTCCCGTTCCGCTCCTACAACTGGGGCTCGCTGTGGCACGAGTTGCGCAGCCGGGTGCCCGAGTCGGTCACGTACCACACCGGCGCGGCCGTGACCGCCGTCGAGCAGGACGCCGACGGCGCCACCCTCAAGCTCGCCGACGGCCGCCAGGAGCGCTTCGACGCCGTCATCGGCGCGGACGGCTACCGCTCGGTGGTCCGCGAGGCGATCTTCCCCGGCCTCGCCCCCGCCTACGCCGGCTACCTCGGCTGGCGCGGCACCTCCGCGCCGGTGCCCGGCGACCCCGAGACGGACGGCGCCGAGGCGCGTGTGGTCGTCTTCCCCGGCGGCCACTGCATGATGTACCTCATCCCCGCCGCGGGCGGCGGCGTCCGGATGAACTGGGTGCTCTACGCCGTGCCGCCGGACGACCCCGACCTCCTGCTCGACCTGCGCACGCCGACGTCGCTGCCCCCGGGGCGGGTCGCCGCGAAGCTCACGGCGTACCTGCGCGACCTGGTCGCCGAGCACTTCCCGCCGTACTGGGGCCGCTGCGTGCTGCGTACCGCGCCCGAGGACTCCTTCATCCAGCCCATCTACGACCTGGAGGTGCCGCGGCTCGCCGTGGGCCGCCTGCTGCTCGCGGGTGACGCCGCCACCGTCGTACGGCCGCACACCGGCGGCGGCAGCGTCAAGGCGCTGCAGGACGCCACGTCGCTGGAGGCCGCCTGCCGTGCCGGCGGCGACTGGCCGGAAATCGCCGCCGCGTACGACGCGGACCGTACCGCCGTCGGCGCCGCCATGGTCGCGCTCGGCCGCAGGCTGGGCCGCGCCCAGGTCGAACAGACCCCGGACTGGCGGAAGATGGGACAGCCGGAGTTCGACGCGTGGTGGCAGGAGCAGAACCAGGGCCCGGACGGCAGGAGCGGCTTCGGCGGGCACGCGCTCAAGCGCGGCTGAAGCGCGGCGACTTGACCGCGGCGGGGGCGTTCTGCCCACCCATCTCTGAAATTTCAGACGGAACCTGATCGAATCGGATTGTCAGAGGTAGAGATTGCATCTCCCTCTTACATATTTTGATGTTGTACTCACCCGTAACTTATACTTCCGACTTAGCATCAGACGCATCGCTCAGCCCACCCTCAGCAGGAGCGATGGATGCACCGACCCCCACATGTCACACCCTCCCCATCGCAAGGTAATCCCGTGTCAGCTTTACTGTGTCATGACCCCGACGTAGGGGTCGCGTAGTGAAGATCAACCGTCGACTCGTCCTCCTGGTCGCCGTGCCTCTCGCGGTGGCCATCGCCTTTTCCGTGCGTGCACTCGCGCCGGCGACCTCCCAGGCGTTCCAGGCCAACAGGCTGGCGCAGATGGTCGATGCCGCCGAGTCCGCCGCGGAGCTGACCGCACGGCTGCAGCACGAACGTGTCGCCGCCACCGCGCTGGTCGCCGCGCAGGGCGATGCCACCACCTTCCGCAAGGCCGCCGACGCCACGGACGCAGGCATCTCGGACTACACCGAGAAACGCAGGAAGCTCAGCTCCCTGCCGCACAACGCCGACCTCGCGCTCCAGCGGATCGACCGCTCGCTGGCCGAACTGCCCTCGCTGCGCGCCCAGGCGCGCTCCGGCGGCGGCACGCTCTCCGCGCTCGCGTTCGGCTACCGGATCACGATCGCCGACCTCATCGACTACCGCGACGGCATCGCCCAGGCCGACGGCGTCGACGCCGACATCGCCGACCGCATCCGGGCCTCCGCCTCGCTGTCGCGCGCCGCCGAGCACGTCGCGCAGCAACAGGTCGTGGTGCTCCGGGCGTTGGCCGGCGGCGGCTTCACCCCCGCGTCCCAGCGCACGTTCGACGCCACCCGGCTCGGCTACACCGAGGCCACCGGCGTCTTCTTCACCCTCGGCCCGGGGGAGTGGCGCTCCTGGCTGGAGCGCACGCTCGCCGGCCCGCGCGCGCTGCCCGCGCAGCGGATGGAGGACGAGGTCGGCCGGACCACGGTCGGACAGGACCTCGACGTCTCCGCCGCCGAGTGGCAGGAGGCCACGGCCGACCGGCTGTCGATGCTGCGCTCGGTGGAGAGCCGGGTCGACGACGCCGTGCACGACTCCGTCAAGGAGGAGCGGTCCACGCTCATCTGGTGGGCCGTCATCGAGATCATCGTCGTGATCCTCACGCTGATCGGCGCGCTGCTCTTCGCCTTCCGGATCGGGCGCGTGATGATCCGCCGGCTGCGCGACCTGCGCAACGCCGCGCACACGGTGGCCACCGAGCGGCTGCCGCAGATCGTCACCGACCTCTCCCAGCCCGGCGCGCTCGGCGGTGCCACGCCGCAGCAGGTGGCCGACAGCTCCGGCAGCCCGGTGGAGACCACCGGCGAGGACGAGATCGGCGAGGTCGGCGAGGCGTTCAACTCCGTGCACCACGAGGCGGTACGGCTCGCGGCCCAGCAGGCCCACGCGCACGAGCAGTTCGCGGAGACCCTGGTCGGCGTCGCCCGCCGTGGCGCTCAGCTCACCTCCGTCATGGTGTCCGAGCTGGACGCGGTCCAGCGCGACGAGGCCGACCCGGAGCGGATGAAGATCCTCTTCGCGCTCGACCACCTCGCCATCCGCATGGAGCGCAACACCAACAACCTGCTGGTGATGGGCGGTTACGGACACGCCCGGGTCCGCGAAGCGGACGCGCCCTGCGCCACCGTGGTCGTCGCCGCCGCCCAGCAGATCGAGCGGTTCGAGCGCGTCGCCATGGGGATCGTGGAGCAGGGCATCGGCATCGCCGCCCGCGCGGTGCACGACCTCGCGCACATCCTCGCCGAACTGCTCGACAACGCCACCCGCTTCTCGCCCCCGGACAAGCAGGTGGGCGTGGCGGTCTGGCGGCTGTGGGACCGCGCGGTGGTGCAGATCGTCGACGAGGGCGTCGGGATGACCCCCGAGCGCCGCGACGAGCTGAACGCCCGCCTCGCCAACCCGCAGACCGGCGTCGGCGCCGTGCGGTCCATGGGCCTGCACGTCGTGGCCCGGCTCGCCGGCCGCCACGGCATCGTCGTCGAGCTGCGCTCCTCCGCGGGACCCGGCACCATCGCCGAGGTCACCCTCCCGCCGTCGGTCCTCGTGGCCGTCGAGGAGGAGACCATGGTGGAGGGCGAACGGCCCCTGGTGGAAGGCGAGGCGAGCGTCTTCGGGGGCTCGCCCCGCGGCGTACCGGGCCCGCGCAAGCCGATGGACGAGCCCGCCGCCGCCGCGGCACCCCGGCGCGGCCAGGCCGCCGCGGGGAGCGCCGGCACGCGGGACGCGCAGCAGGCCGGGACCCGCAACGGCAGCGGCACACGCCGCAATCCGCCGTTCGGCCCGGAGTACGACCCGGCCGACCGCGTCGCCGGCGTCAGCCCCTCCGGGCTGCCCGTGCGGATGCGCCAGCCGGCGGACCAGTGGCCGCGGTTCCCCAAGCGCGACGGGGAGCGGCCCGGCAGGAGCGAGCGGAAGCCGGCGCCCGCCAAGCGCCGCGACTCCCGGCAGATCTCCGACGTGCTGGCCGCGTACACCCAGGGCATCAGCAGGAGCACCGGCCGCCGCGAGGGAGCCGGAGGGGCCGCCGACCGCGGCCGCCCGGCGGGTGCGGGCGGCCGGGGCGGCAACGGCGACGGCCGTCCCCGCGACGACGGGGGCAGTGCCCGTACCGCCAGGAAAAGCGGCCGTACCCGGACCGCAAACGACGACGACTCGCAACGGAGCACGTGATGACGACCCCATCCACCGCCGACCTGAGCTGGCTGCTGAGTGACTTCGCCCGTCGCATCCCCGAGGTCACCCAGGTCATCGCCGTCTCCGTGGACGGCCTCGCCCTGGCCTTCACCGGGGTGGACCAGGACGACGCGGACCGGCTGGCCGCCATCGCCTCCGGCATCGTCAACCTGCTCTCCGGCGCCGCCCAGTTGATCGAGGCCGACCCGGTCGAGCACAGCCTGACCGCCATGGAGGGCGGCTACATGTTCTCCATGGCGGTCTCCAGCGGGGCGTCCCTCCTGGTCACCACCACCCGGGACGCCGACATCGGCGAGGTCAGCTACATGATGTCCGAGCTGATCAACCAGGTGGGCGACACGCTCAGCCCCCAACTGCGCGACTCCCAGCCCGCCTCCTGACGGCCGCCGCACGGGCGGGACCCCCCTCACCCCCGCCCGAGCGCCCGGCAGACGCACCGTCGTCCGTCTGCCCGTCGTCGTGCCAGGCCCTCTCACCCCCCGACCACCGGACCGTCCCCCAAGCCCATCCCTCATTTTTCCCTCGGGAGCCTTCGTGTTCGTCAACGCATCCATACGCCGTCCGGGCCGTAGCAGAACCCGGGCCTCCGCCGCGGCAGCAGCCGCCGTCTCGCTGGCCATCGCGGGCTGCAGCGGCGGCGAGAGCGGCTCCGGCGACGATACGGTGAAGGTCGGCCTGCTGGCGTCCCTCTCGGGGACGTACGAGCCGGTGGGCACCGACCTGCGCAACGGTTTCCAGCTCTATCTGGACACCCACGACGGCAAGCTGGGCGGGCGCGAGGTCGAGCTGTCGGTGGCCGACGAGGGGGACGGCCCGCCCACCGCGGTGCCGGCGGCCACGAAGCTGGTGAAGAAGGACCGGATCGACGTGATGACCGGCATCGTCGCCAACGGCTCGTACAACGCGGTGCTGCCCATGCTGGAGCAGAACAAGATCCCGCTGATCAGCTCGAACGGCCGGCCGGAGCTGAAGGACGTGTCCTCCGTGTGGCACACGTCCTTCCTGTCCAAGGACTTCGGCGCCGCCATCGCCCAGTACGTGAAGGACGAGGTGGACGGCCCGGTCTACGCCATCGGCCCCGACTACCAGGGCGGTTACGACCAGGTCGGCGGCTTCACCGAGACCTTCGGCGAGATCGACGGCGAACTCGCCAACCCCGACGGCGAGACCACCTGGACCCCGTTCCCCGACACCACCAACTTCACCCCCTACTTCGCGGACATCGCCAAGTCCGACGCCAAGGCGGTGTACACCTTCTACGCCGGCAAGGCCGCCATCGACTTCGTCAAGCAGTACGCCCAGTCGGACATCGCCGACCTGCCGCTGTACGCCTCCGGGGCGCTCACCGAGGGCAGCATCCTCCAGGCCCAGGGTGACGCGGCCGAGGGCATCCAGTCCGTCTTCAACTACGTGCCCGACCTGGACAACGACGCCAACCGGAAGTTCGTCGCGGACTGGACGGCCAAGCACGACACCCCGCCCACCGAGTACGCCATGGCCTCGTACGACGCCGCCCACGTGCTCGACATGGCCATCGCCGACGCGGCCGACAAGGGCGAGGTGAACTCGGAGACCATCAACGAGGCCGTCGCCAACCTCGGCCAGATCGACAGCCCGCGCGGCGCCTGGGAGTTCGGCGAGAAGTCGCACGCGCCGGTGCAGAAGTGGTATCTGCGCGAGGTCCGCAAGGACGGCGAGCAACTCTCCAACGTCACGGTCCAGGACCTGGCCACGCTCGGCGACTGACATGGGGGCCCTCGATGCCCAGCTCGTGCCGGCGGTCGACGGCGTCGCCTACGGGCTGCTGCTGTTCGTCGTCGCCGCCGGCCTGAGCCTGGCGTTCGGCACCGCCGGCGTGCTCAACCTGGCGCACGGCACGCTGTACGCGGTCGGCGCCTACACCGGCGCCGAGCTCAGCGACGGCACCTGGGGCGGCCTCGCCCTGGGCCTCGTCGCCGGCACCGTGGCCGCCTGCGCGGCGGGCGCGCTGCTGTCGGCGGCGACGGCGCCGCTCGCCCGCCGCGGGCATCTGGACCAGGCGCTGCTGACGTTCGGGCTCGCGCTGATCGGCGGCAACCTGCTCGTGGAGGGGTTCGGCGCGGACGAGATGCCGGTACGCATCCCGGACGCGCTGGACACCTCCGTCGACCTCCTCGGCCACCGCTACCCCGCCTACCGGCTCGGGTTCATCGTCATGGCCCTCGTCCTCGCCGCGGCCGGCACCTGGGTGCTCACCCGCACCCGCGCGGGCGCCGCCGTGCGGGCCGCGGCCGACGACCCCGAGATGCTGGCCACCACGGGGCTCAGCCCCCGGGTCGTGCACACCGGCGTGCTCGCCGCGGCGGGAGCGCTGGCCGGTGCCGCCGGCGTGCTGGGCGCGCCGATCATCGGCCCCGGGCCGAGCACCGGCGACACCGTGCTGATGCTCTCCCTCGTGGTCGTCGTCCTCGGCGGGCTCCGATCCCTGTGGGCGACGCTGGTGGCCGCCATCGGCGTCGGCGAGGTGCAGACGCTCGGGGTCTCGGTCGCCCCGGACTGGGCCCCGTACCTGCTCTTCGCCGCCATGGCCGCGGTGCTGATCCTGCGCTCCGGGCGCGGGCTCGCCGAGCCGCACGGCCCGGAGCACGACGCCGATCCGCCGCCCGATCCTGCGGAACGGCTGCGCCGCAGGCTGGCGCGGGTGCCCTGGCCGTGGCGCGGGGTGCTGACGGCGCGCCGGGCGAAGGCCGCGTCCGCGGCCGCCGCCGGGACCGGCCCCGGGCGGGCCGCCGCGGCGGCGCGCGCCGCCGCCCCGCTGGCCGTCCTGATCGCCGTGCTGGCGTTCCTGCCGCTGACGCTCGACGCCTACGCCCTCTCGCTCGCCGGCTACGCCCTGGCCCTCGGCCTGCTCGCGGTCAGCGTCACCGTGGTCACCGGGTACGCCGGGCTGCCCACGCTGGGGCAGACCGCGCCGTTCGCCGTCGGCGCGTACACCACCGCCAAACTCGCCGAGAACGACTGGACGGTCGGGCCCGTGCAGGTGGTGGTCTCCGCCGCCGTCGCCGCCGCGTTCTGCGTGGTGACGGGCCCGGCGGTGATCCGCGCCCGCGGCACCACCGTGCTCATGATCACGCTCGCGGTCGGCGAGCTGACGGCCATCGCCATCGGCCAGTGGAAGTCCGTGACCGGCGGCACCGACGGCCTCGCCGGGTTCCCCTCCACGCAGGCGTTCTGGGGCGGCGAACCGCTCTTCGAGGAGCTGGCGATCTACCAGTACGCGGCGGTCGTCGTCGTCTTCGTCGTCGCGGTGGCACTGGTTCTGCTGCGCTCGCCGGCCGGCAAGCTGCTGACCGGCTCGCGGGAGGCGGAGGAGCGGATGCGCGCCTCGGGCCACCCCGTGACCCGCTACCTGCTGGTGGCGTACGTCGGCGCGGGCGCCCTCGCGGGCGCGGGCGGCTCGCTGCTCATCGCCGTGCAGAGCTACGTCTCGCCGGCCGACGTCGGCTTCGAGATCGCCGCGCTCGCGCTGCTCGCGGCCGTCATCGGCGGCATCACCTCGGTGATCGGCGCTCTGCTGGGCGCGGGGCTCATCGTCTACACCCGCGACTGGCTGGCCAGTTCGTGGCCGGGCCACGGGCCGCTGCTCCTCGGCGTGCTGTTCGTCGCGGCGGTCTACCTGCTGCCGCGCGGGATCGCCGGGCTGGTGTCCGGGGCACCCCGCACGGCCGCCGCGGACGGCGAGGACGCCGGCACCGGTGGTGGCGGCAGCGCGGCCGGTCGGTTGCCCGCGCCGCGCAGGCCGGGCGACGCGGAAACGCCGGAACCGGCTCAGGCGGGCGCGCAGGCCCGGCTACGGAAGGGGACGACGTGACCGCATCCGCCGCGGTATCCGCCGCAGCATCCGCCCCGGCCCTCGAACTCGCCGGCCTCACCCGCCGCTTCGGCAGCCTCACCGCGGTCGACGAGGTCTCCCTCGACCTGCCCGCCGGCGCCCGGCACGCGCTCATCGGGCCGAACGGCGCCGGCAAGACCACCCTGCTCAACCTCATCGCCGGCACTGAGCGTCCCGACCAGGGCTCCCTCACCTTCCTGGGCCGGGACGTCACCCGCACCGCACCCGCGCGGCGCAGCCGCCTCGGCGTCGCCCGCAGCTTCCAGCAGCCCACGGCCATCCCGGACCTGACCGTCCTGGACAACGTGCTGCTCGCCTCCTGGCGGCACCACCCCGAGCGCCGCGGCGCCTGGCGGCGGGCCGCGCGCCGGGGCCGGCTGGCCGACGCCGCCGCGGAGCGGCTCGCGGACGTCGGCCTCGCCGGGGTGGCGGACCGGCCCGCCGGCTCGCTGTCCCACGGGCAGCGCCGGCTGCTCGACCTCGCCGCCGCGCTCGTGGCCCGGCCGCGCCTGCTGCTGCTCGACGAGCCCGCCGCCGGGCTCACCGACCGGGACGTGGTCCGGCTCCTCGACGTGCTCGGCGCGCTGGACGACGACATCGCCGTGCTGCTCGTGGAGCACAACACCGAGGTGGTCGCGCGGCTGGCCCGTACGGTCACGGTGCTGGTGACCGGGCGGGTGCTGGCCTCCGGGCCGGTACGGGAGGTCTTCGACCTGCCCGAGGTGCGCAGCGCGTATCTGGACGCCGCCACCACGGCGGACGCCCCGGCCGCCGGCGGCATGCCCGGTGCCGCCGACGCCCACGACACCGGCGCGAAGAGGTGACCCGCCCCATGCTCCGCATCTGCGGACTGTCCGCCGGCTACCACGGCGGCACCGTCCTCCACGACCTCGACCTCGACGTCCCCGAGGGCAGCGTGCACGCCGTCGTCGGCCACAACGGCGCCGGCAAGACCACCCTCGTGCACACCGTGGCCGGCCTGCTGCGCCCGGCCACGGGCACCGTCGCGATCGCTGGCCGCGACGTCACCGGCCGCCCGGCGCACCGCATCGCCCGCGCCGGCGTCGGCCTCGTACCCCAGGGCCGCCGGGTCTTCGCCCGGCTGACCGTCGCCGAACACCTCCGCCTCGCCCACCGCCCGCCCCCCGACGGCGCGGTCGGCCGGCCCTGGACGCCGGAGCGGGTGCTCGACCTGCTGCCCCGGCTCGGCGAGCGCAGCGCCCACCGCGGCACCGACCTGTCCGGCGGCGAGCAGCAGATGCTCGCCCTGGCCCGGGCGCTGCTGGGCTCGCCGCGCGTGCTGCTGCTGGACGAGCCGACGGAGGGCCTGGCGCCGGTGCTCGTCGGTCAGATCCTTGACCTGGTCGGCACGCTGGCGGGGGAGGGCCTCGCGGTGCTGCTCGTCTCGCCCAGCCCGGCGTCGGCCGCGCAGTGCGCCGACACGGTGACGGTGCTGACGTCGGGGCGGGTCACGGCCCGGCTGGACGGAGCGGCGGTGCGCAAGGACCCGGCGGACCTGCACGAGGCGCTGGCGCTCACGGCACACTGACGCGGGGGCGCGGGCCCGCGCGGCGCCCGTACGGCATCCGCGGACGCCGCTCACCGCTCACCCGCTCACCGCTCACCGCCCGCCGGCTGGCGGGAGCCGCGGGGGTCGGCAAGCCTGGGCACACGGTACGTGGATCCAGCGGCGCCTCCGCGCCGCGCGCGGACGGAGGCCGATGGTGAGTGCACCGGTGCTGGTGGGCGTGGACGGGGCGCCCGCCGGTTTGGAAGCGGTCGCCGTGGCGGCGCGCGAGGCGCGGATGCGCGGCATCGGGTTGCGCGTCGTGCACGCCTTCTTCTGGCCGATGATGCGGGTGCCGCTGGAGCCGTCGTCGATGGGCCCGCCCGAGGGCGGGCTGCGCAACCAGGCGGAGCGGTACGTCGCCGAGGCCGTAGCGCACGCGCGCGAGGTCGAGCCCGACGTCGAGACCGAGGGCGCCGTCGTCACGGGCGACACGCTGCCGGTGCTGACCGAGGAGTCGCGCGGCGCGGCCCTGGCGGTCGTCGGCAGCCGCGGGCTCGGCGCGTTCGCCGGCCTGCTGCTGGGCTCGACGGCGGTGCACCTGGCGGCGCACGGCCACTGCCCGGTGCTCGTCGTACGCGGCGCGGGCGACCCGCCGCGCGAGGGCCCGGTGGTGGCGGGTGTGGACGGGTCCCGGGCCGGCGACGCGGCGATCGAGTTCGCCTTCGCACAGGCCGCGATGCGCGGCACCGGCATCGTCGCCGTACACGCCTGGTCGCCGTGGAAGGCCGAGGCCCCGCCGCCGCAGGACCCGGCCGCGCCGTACGCGAGCGGCGCGGGCGACCTGGCCGCGAACGAGGAGCGCCTGCTCGCGGAGGCGCTGGCGGGCCGTCAGGAGCGCTACCCGGACGTACCCGTCGACCGCCGCGTGCTGCGCGGCGGCCCCCGGGAGGCGCTGATCGAGGCGAGCCGGGAAGCGGCGCTGGTGGTCGTGGGCGCACGCGGGCGCGGGGGCTTCACGGGGATGCTGCTGGGCTCGGTGAGCCAGGCACTGCTGCACCACGCGGACTGCCCGGTGGCGGTGGTCCGGACGGAGTCGGGCAGGACGTGAGGGGCGTAGGGCGGCTCTGTGCGTGGCACGCCCGTCGCCTTCTCCCGGAGGGCGGGTGTCAGGTGCCTATGCCCGCGAGCAGCAGGTCCACCGTGCCCTGGAGGAAGGCGTCGTCCAGCGGTTCGCGGGTCAGCAGCAGGCGGGTGTGCAGCGGGCCCATCAGGGCCTCGAAGGCCAGCCGGCGGTCGACGCCGGGGCGGAGTTCGCCGCGGGACTCGGCGCGGTCCAGGACGGTCGCGCCGACCGCGAAGCGGGTGGTCCAGAACTGGTCGCGGGCCGCCTCGTACTCCGCGAGGTCCTCCTGCACCGCCATCCGCAGCAGCAGCCCGCCCAGCGGGGTGCGGACGAACGCGGCGGTGCCGTGGAGGAGGGCGAGGAGGTCGCCGCGGAGGGTGCCGGTGTCGGGGGTGGGCAGGTCGGTGCGGGTGCGGTCGAGGACCGCGTCGAGGGCGAGGGCCGACTTCGTGCCCCAGCGGCGGTAGATCGACGTCTCGTGGACGCCGGCGCGCTGGGCGACCTCGGCGATCGACAGCGCGTCGGCGCCGCACTCCAGGACGACGTCCACCGTCGCCTGGAGCACGGCGGCGCGTACGCGGGCGCTGCGGCCGCCCGTTCTGCGGGTGGCTGGCTGGGGGCTGCTCTCCGGCATCCCGCCAACGTAGCGCAGGTCAGTGGGGCGCCGGCCGTTCGGCGTGGGCGCGGTCGAGGACGGCGACGAGCGCCGCGGTCACGGCGGTGAGCCCCATGCCGCCTGCGGCGAACACGGTGAACAGCGTCCAGAAGTCCGGGGTGAGAACCATCGGTAGTGCCTCCTGCCGAGTTAACGCAGTGCTTCTTGCTTTAAGGTACGTCCTGCCGGACTTCTAAAGCAAGTTGACTTGCGTTACGTGCCCGGACGTCGCGGGGAGTAGGTTCGTGGCAGCCCGGCCCGCACCGCCGACGAGCACCGAGGAGCCCCGCATGACCGGCGACTTCGCCCCGTTCACCGCCGACGACTACCGCGCCCGCATGCGGCACGCCGCCCGCGCCGCCGCCGACGCCGGGTTCGCCGGGCTGCTCGTCGCCCCCGGCCCCGACCTCGTCTGGCTCACCGGCTACGCGCCGCCCGCCGCCACCGAGCGGCTCACCCTGCTCGTGCTCGCCCCCGGTGCGGACCCGGTGCTGGTGGTGCCGAAGCTGGAGGCCGGCGACGCCGCCCGGGCGGCCGGCGGGCCGGCGCTCACCCTGCGCGACTGGACCGACGGCACGAGCCCGTACGCCGTGACCGCGCCGCTGCTCGACGCCCGCGGCCGCTACGCCGTCAGCGACGACACCTGGGCCCTGCACCTGCTCGGGCTCCAGCGCGAACTGCCGGACTCCGCGTACGTCGCCTTCTCCGACGGGCTGCCGATGCTGCGCGCGGTCAAGGACGACGCGGAACTGGCGCGGCTGGCCGCGGCCGGTGCCGCCGCGGACGCCGCGTACGAGGAGATCAGGAAGGCACGCTTCGCCGGCCGCAAGGAGTCCGAGGTCGCCGCCGACCTGGCGGCGCTGCTGCGCCGGTTCGGGCACTCCCGGGTGGACTTCACCGTCGTCGGCTCGGGCCCCAACGGCGCCGACCCCCACCACGAGGCCGGCGCGCGGGTCATCCGCGACGGCGACATGGTCGTCCTCGACTTCGGCGGCCTCGTGCACGGCTACGGCTCCGACACCACCCGCACCGTGCACGTCGGCGAACCCACCGCCGAGGAGCGGGAGATCCACGACGTCGTGCGCGCGGCGCAGGAGGCCGGCTTCCGGGCCGTACGGCCGGGCGCCGCCTGCCAGGACGTCGACCGGGCGGCGCGCCGGGTCATCGCCGACGCCGGCTACGGCGGGTACTTCATCCACCGCACCGGGCACGGCATCGGCACCACCACCCACGAGCCGCCGTACATGACCGAGGGCGAGGAGCAGCCGCTCGTCCCCGGCATGTGCTTCTCCGTCGAGCCGGGCATCTACCTGCCGGGCCGCTTCGGGGTGCGCATCGAGGACATCGTGACCGTCACCGCGACCGGCGGGCGGCGGCTCAACGACACCGCCCGCGAGATGGCGATCGTCTCCTAGCCGCCCGGTCGCACCAGGTGCGGTTCTCGCGTCACGCCTGACCGGTGTCGAAGTGGCTGATGCGGTCGCCCGCGACCGTGAAGGACCATCGGGTGCGCATGCCGCCCCAGGTGGAGTTCGAGTACGTGGCCACGAGCGAGCGGCCGTCCGGGGCGACGGACTCGACGTCCATGTGACCGGCGGAGGAGAAGATCTCCCGGTCGGTCCACGCCGCGAGATCCCGCTCCGTGCCGTCGTCGGTCATGGTCGCGTCGTCGGTCAGGAGCGCGAAGAACGCGTCCCTGTCGCCGGCGTTGAGCGCCGCGACGAAGGCGGCCACGACGGGGTCGGTGAGCTGGGCGGCCATGGGGCACCTCCGGATTCGCTGCCGTACGCGCACGCGCCGCGTGCGCCACCCACGGCACCAGTGTCCCGCCGGCGTGCCCGCGCCGCAGCTCCGCGCCGCGAGCACCCCGCCGGCCCCGCTCAGCCGCCCCGCTTCACCCCGTCGACCAGGACGTCCGCCACGGAGTCGTAGAACGCCAGGTGGCCGGCGATCGGTCCGACCTCGCGCAGCGGGTCGCGGTACGCCCAGGCCACGTCCGTGCGCTCGGGTGTGCCCGGTCCGCCGCGGTAGGTCCAGTACGACGCGAAGCCCTTGTACGGGCACCCCGTCCGGGTCGCCGTCGGCTCGAACAGCTCCAGGTCCACGTCCTCGGGCGGGAGGTAGAACACGGCCGGCAGTCCGGTCTCGAACACCGCCAGCGGGCTTCGCGACTCACCCACCGTCCGCCCGCCGATCTCCACCCGGACATGCCGTGCGCTGCGCAGCACGTCCACCCGGTGGTACGGGTCACGCGGCCCCACCGGCAGTTCCTCGTCCTCCTCGTACCAGCGGTCCAGCGCCGACCACCGTACGGACACGTGGTCCGCCAGCTCCGCGTCGCCCTCGTACGCCCGTACCGCGCCGTCCGGCACCAGGTCGGTGCGGACGTCGCCGCGCGGAAAGGCGTACCGCACGTACGGGCTGCCCGCCTCCCGCACCAGCAGCGGGGCGTCGCTGTCGACGACGAGGTCGTCGCCGAGCCTGCCGCGCACCCGTCGCTCGCTGCGCTCCCAGGTCCTGGTGTCGAACGTGAGCATCGGTCATACCTCCTGGCGGTCGGGGGTCTTCGAGGCCGCAACGGGTGCAACGCCGGCGGCCGCCGGGGGCTTCCCGAGCGCGAGGGCGACCACCACGGCCGCCGCCATCAGCGCGGCCGACACCAGGAACCCGTCGCGCAGCCCCGCGGCGGCGTCCGCCGGCGACGCGGCGCCGCCCGGGCCGGCCACGGCCACCACGATCGCGAGGCCCACGGCCCCGCCGATCTGCGACGCGGTGTTCGCCACCCCCGACGCCGTGCCCTGCTCGTGCGGGGCGACGCCGGCGGCGGCAGCGGCGAACATCGCCGGGAACCCGTACGCGGCGAGGCTCCACACGGCCATCCCGGGCAGCATCGCCCAGTACGAACCGTCCTCGGCCACGACGACGCCCACCCCGGTCATGCCCGCGGCGATCCCGCCCATGCTGGTGACCAGCGTGGTGCGCATGCCCCAGCGGTTCAGCATGCGCGGCGCGACGACCGAGGCGGCCACGGCGGCGAGCAGGCTCAGCGGGAGGAAGCCGAGCCCCGCCTCCAGCGCCGAGAAGCCCAGCAGCGCCTGCATGTAGGTGGTGAGGACGAAGTACGAGCCGCTGAGTGCGCCCAGGAACAGGAACAACGTGCCCATGCCCACCAGGAGGCTGCGGTTGCGCAGCAGCCGCAGCGGCACGAGCGGATCGGCGACGCGGGACTCGACGACCAGGAACGCGCAGAACAGCGCCGCCCCGGCCGCCAGCGCGCCCGCACCGCGCACCGTCGCCCAGCCCTCCTCGGGCCCGCTGACGAGCCCGAGGACCACCAGCAGGGAGCCCCCGGTGGCCAGCGTGGCGCCGGGCAGGTCGAGCCGGGTGCCCCCGGCGCGCGCGGCGCCGCGCGGCACCACCGCCGCGGCGACCGTCGCGCCGACCAGTGTCAGCGGCACGTTGACGTAGAAGACGGCCTCCCAGCTCGCCCACTCGGTCAGGACCCCGCCGAGCATGGCGCCCGTCGCGAGTCCCGCGCCGCCGCCCACGCCCCAGACCCCGAGCGCGCGGTTGCGCTCGGCGCCCTCGGCGAAGGTCGTGGTGAGCAGCGACAGGATCGCCGGCGTGAGCACCGCGCCGCCGAGGCCCTGCGCGGCGCGGGCGGTCACGAGCATCCACGGCTCGGTGGCCAGCCCGCCGGCCAGCGAGGAGACTCCGTAGACCGCCATGCCGAGGATGAACATCCGCCGCTGCCCGACGATGTCGGCGACGCGTCCGGAGAGCATCAGCAGGCCGCCGAGTCCGAGGAGGTAGGCGCTGATCACCCACTGCAGCGAGGACTCGGAGAAGCCGAGTTCGGCGCCGATCTCGGGCATCGCGACGATCACGATGTTGAAGTCGATGGCGATGATGAACTGGGCGAACGCCAGCAGCGCCAGGATGAGCCCGAGACGCGGGCGTGCGGACGTATCGGAGGCAGATGACACGAAGGGTCCTTCGGACGGGAATTCGGGAACACCGTCAACGTATGTACGCCCGGAGGACCGATGAATGTCCCAGGGTGCCGAGATCATGTCTGATCGTGCTCCGCAGCGGGCGTTGGGGCTACGATCGGATCGTGGACGTCCTCAGTGACGCACTCGCCGTCGCCCGCACCGGAAGGCCGCACTCCGCACGGATGGAGCTGCGCTCCCCGTGGCGTATCCACGTCGAGGCCCTGGCGGGTGCCGGGTTCCACGTGGTGCTGCACGGCTCGTGCTGGATGATCCCGCCGGGCGGCGGGACACCGCTGGCGCTCGAGGCGGGTGACCTGGTGTTCTTCCCGCACGGCATCGGGCACGACATGACCGACGACCCCGAGTCTCCGGCGAGCCTCGCCGCCCGCACCAGCCTCGCGGACCTCGCCGCGGACGGGGCCGACGACGACCCGGTCGGCGGCGTCGGCGGCGGCTGCCGGTCGGCGGTGCTGCTCTGCGGCGCTTACCTGATGGCGCGGACCCGGCCGCACCCGCTGCTCACCGGGCTGCCCGACATCGTCCACCCGCCGACGGGGCTCGGCCGGCACGACGGCCTGCGCGCGGCGATCGAGTTGCTCGGCGGCGAGCTGAGCCGCCCCGGCCTCGGCGCCGCGGCGGTCCGCCCCGCGCTGCTCGACATGCTGCTGGCCTTCATCGTGCGCGCCTGGTACGAGGAGCGCGACGCCGCCGGCGGCGGGGGAGCGGCGGACGGCTGGGCCCGCGCGGTGGCGGATCCGCCCGTGCGCGCCGCCCTCGACGCCGTGCACCGCGACCCCGGCCGCGGCTGGACGGTGGAGTCGCTGGGGGCCGTGGCGGGGATGTCGCGCGGGGCGTTCTCGCGGCGTTTCACCGCGCTGACGGGCAGCCCGCCGCTGGCGTATCTGACGTGGTGGCGGATGACGCTGGCGGCGCAGCGGCTGCGCGAGTCGGACGCCTCGCTGGGCGCGATTGCGGGGCGGCTCGGCTACACCTCGGAGTTCGCGTTCGCGAAGGCGTTCAAGCGCGCGCACGGGGTCGCCCCGGGCGCGTACCGCCGGGACCGCGCGGGCTAGCGCCGCCGCGGCCCCACCGGCGCGGCGCCACTCCCGCCGACCCGCTCGTCCCCGGACACCCGACTCCGGTCGATTCACGCCCGCTGCATGTCCGCTTTGATCCGACTTGGAGCGGCTTCCTGGTCCACTCTGCGGCACCGCTTGCCCGTTTCGAGTGCGGAGCAGGTCGTTCCGTGTGCGGTCGCATGGTGGACTTCCTTGACACTCCCGATTGGTATAGGCCAGTATCCGGCATTGGTCTGTACCAAGTCTTTTCGTACCACGTCAGCCCGGTCCGCCCCTGCTCCCGCGGAGGTCTCCATGGCATCCCTCAGCCACCCCGAACTCGTCCGGCTGGCCAACTCGGTACTCCAGCCCGGGTTCGTGGGCACGACCGCGCCCGAATGGCTGCGCCGCAGAATCGGCGAAGGACTGGCCTCCGTGGTGCTGTTCGGCCGCAACATCGTCGACCCCGAGCAGGTGGCCGCCCTCACCGCCGCCCTGCGCGCCGAGAACCCCGACCTGATCATCGCCATCGACGAGGAGGCCGGCGACGTCACCCGGATCGAGGCCGGCACCGGCGCCACCCGCCCCGGCAACCTCGCCCTCGGCGCCGTCGACGACGTCGAGCTGACCGAGCGGGTCGCGTACGACATCGGCCGCCAACTGCACGCCATGGGCGTCTCGCTGAACTACGCCCCCTCCGCCGACGTCAACTCCAACCCCAAGAACCCCGTCATCGGCGTGCGCTCCTTCGGCGCCCGCCCCGACCTCGTCTGCCGGCACACCGCCGCCTGGATCCGCGGCCTGCAGTCCGCCGGCGTCGCCGCCTGCGCCAAGCACTTCCCCGGCCACGGCGACACCAGCGTCGACTCCCACCACGGCCTGCCGCACGTCGCCGCCGACGCCCGCGAGATCGCCCGCACCGCGCTGCCGCCGTTCACCGCCGCCATGGAGGCCGGCGTACGCACCGTCATGACGGCGCACATGCTCATCCCCGCCTACGACGACACCCTGCCCGCCACCCTCAGCCCCCGCATCATCCGCGACCTGCTCCGCGACGAGCTCGGCTTCACCGGCCTCGTCGTCACCGACGGCATCGAGATGGGCGCCGTCTCCGACCTCTACGGCATCGGCGGCGCCACCGTCCGCGCGCTCGCCGGCGGCGTCGACGCCGTGTGCGTCGGCGGCGAGAGCGCCGAGGAGTCCGTCACCACCGACCTGACCGACGCCATCGTCGCCGCCGTGCGCGACGGCAGCCTGCCCGAGGAGCGGCTCGCCGAAGCCGCCGCCCGGGTGCACGAGTTCGCCGACTGGTCCGCCGCGCTGACCCGCAGCGTCCCGGCCGGCGACCCCCGCGGCGGCGACGGGGCCGACCACCAGATCGGCCTCGTCGCCGCCCGCCGCGCCGTCCGGATCCACCACGACCCGGCGGGACCCGCCCGCTTTCCGCTCGTCGGCGATCCGCACGTCGTCGAGTTCTCGCCCGTCACCAGCCTCGCCATCGACGGCCGTACGCCCTGGGGCGTCGCCGACCCGCTGCGCGCCCTGCGCCCCGGCACCACGTCGGTGCGGCTCGGCGAGTCCGAGCTGACCGACGCTGCCGGCGGCGCCGAGGGCGTGCTCGACGGGCAGGCGCTGCGGCCCGCCGACGGCCGGGAGCTGGTCGTCGTCGTCCGCGACGCCGCCCGCCACCCGTGGATGTGGCAGGCCCTGGCCGACCTGGTACGGCGGCGGCCGGACGCGCTCGTCGTCGAGATGGGCCTGCCCGCCGAGGACCGGCTCGGCGCCGTGCACCTGTCGACCCACGGTGCCACGCGCGTCTCCGGCATCGCCGCGGCCGAGGTCCTCACCGGCGCGGTGTGACGGCAGCACGTAACAAAGTTCCGCCTCTGGAGGACGTTCCATGCCCGACTCCGGCCCCTACCTCTACCGTGCCGCCTCCGGCACCCCGTACTTCAGCGCCGACGGCGAGTCCTACCTCGCCCGTACCCCGTTACGAGACATCCGCAAGTCCCAGCCGCTGCGCGTGCTGTCCGAGGAGGACTACGCCTTCTGGCAGACCTACGGCTACGTCGTGGTCAGGGAGGCGATACCCGCCGAGGCGGCCGCCCTGCTGCTGGACTTCGCCTGGGAGTTCCAGGGCCTGGATCCCGACCGCCCCGAGACCTGGTACGCGGACCGCGAGTTCCGCTCCGACCTCGACCGCGACCTGCACGTCTACGGCTTCGTCGAGGCGTACCAGCACCAGTTGATCTGGGACAGCCGCCAGACCCGCCGGGTCTACGACGCCTTCGCCGACGTGTGGGACTGCGACGAGCTGTGGGTCACCCTCGACCGCCTGAACCTCAACCCGCCCAACGTCGGCAACCGCAGCCGCACCCTGATCGAGCCGACCGACACCGGCTTCGACATCGAGCTGCACTGGGACGTCGACACCACCCTCGCCGTCCTCCCGCAGCGCGTCCAGGGGATCATCGCCCTCAACGACACCCGCCCCGACCACGGCGGTTTCCAGTGCGCGCCCGAGCTCTTCCGGGACTTCGAGAAGTGGAAGCTCGCGCAGCCCGCCGACCGCGACCCGATCCGGCCGAACACCGACCGCGCCGAGTTCCCCGTCGTACGCCCCGAGCTGGCCGCCGGCGACCTGCTCATCTGGAACGGGCTGCTGGCCCACGGCGTCGCCGCGAACTCCTCCGACAACGGCGTACGCGCCGTGCAGTACCTCGCGATGATGCCCGCCCTGGAGGAGCACGAGCGGCTGCGGCGCTCCCGCGTCGAGTCCTGGCGCACCCTGAGCACCCCCGACTGGAACGCCACCCTCCTCGGCGACGCGCGCACGCACGAGTCCGAGCGGTACGGGCCGGCCGCGCTGACCGGCCTCGGCCGCAAGCTGCTCGGGCTCGACTCCTGGCGCCGGCCCGCGCCGGACGAGGGGCCCGCCGGGAGAGCCGCGGGCACGACCGAGCAGACCGGGGAGCCGGCGTGGCACGCATCTGCCTGACGCTGCCCACGAACCGCGCCTGCGCGGCCACGATCGCCGCCGTGTACGAGGAAGCCGTCCACGCCGCCGCCCACTTCGGCGTCGAGGTCCGCTTCCTGATCCTCGACTCCGCCGCCGAGCGCGACCGCGCCGGCCACGCCGCCGCCGTCGCCGGGCTGCCGCGGGTGCCCGGCGTCGTCGTGCACCACCTCGGCGAGGCGGAGCAGCGCACCTTCCTCGCCGCGGTGTTCCGCCGCGCGCGGGTCGCGGACGCGCGGAGGCTGCTGCGCCTGCTGCTGCCCGACACCGTCTCGTACGGCGCCTGCACCGACCGCGCGTTCCTGCTCGCCGCCGCCCTCGGCTGCCGCTCGGTGCACCGCCGGGACTCCGACAGCCGCTACCAGACCGCCGCCGGCCGGCCCGTCTTCCCCGTCCACCACGAACTCGCCACCCTGGGCCGGCCCGCCGCCGAGGCGGCCCGGCGGGTCGACGCCGACGCGCTGAACCCGCTGCACGCCCACAAGCCCGTCTCGATGGTCGGCGCCTCCTTCGTCGGCGAGATGTCCGTCGACATCGCCGAGATCCACGCCCTCGACCCCGCGGTCTACCACGACGTCGTCAGCCTCTGGGCGCCGCCGCACTGGCCCGAGGAGCGCAAGCGGGCGCTGGTCGAGGAGTCCTTCAAGGGCGCGGGCACCGAGCCGTTCGGCGGCGACCACGCCGTCCTCGGCGCCGTCGACCCCATGCGCGTCGACATGTGCAACATCGCCTTCCACCGCGACGTGTACGAGGCCGTCCCGCTGCCGCCCGCCACCGACACCATCGGCAGCGACTACTTCCTCTTCCACCTCGTCCACGACGCCACCCTGCCCGGCGTCCTGCACAACCGGCACATCGTCAACTACCACACCGACGAGCGGAAGACCGGCGCCGGCTTCACCGCGTACCAGATGCGGTTCGCCAAGTTCCTGCTCTCGATGCTCTACTTCAACTTCCTCTACGACGAACTGGCCGCCGCCGGCGCCGCCCTCCTCGACGACCGGCACCGGCTGCGCGCCGCCGCGGTCGGCGAACTGGTCGCGCGCAGCACCCGGCTGGACCGCGACGAGAACGTCATGCGGCTCACGGCCCTGGAGATCGCGTACCGCAAACTCGGCGGCAGATACGCCGAGTTCGGCGGCCTGCTCGCCGCCCGCGGCCCCGGCCTGCTGGAGGAGGCAGCCCGCGACATGGCCGACTTCGCGCTGCTGATCGCCGCCTGGGAGCCGCTGGTACGGGCCGCCGCCGCGACGCACGTGCCGGGGGCGGCCCGGTGACCGCAGTGCTGCGGCCCCCGCAGCCGGCCCCGCCGGCGCCCGCGGTGACCGGGCCGGCTGCGGGGCCCGTCAGCGCGCGGCTGCGCGCCGCCCTCGCCGCCGCCGAGGACGACCGGATCATCTACGACCTGCCCGGCATCGAGGAGCGCTACGACGAACTGCTGCGCCGGCTGTCCGGCGTCGACGTCCGCTTCGCGATGAAGGCCTGTCCCGTGGACGAGGTGCTGGCCCGGCTCGCGCAGAAGGGCGCCGGCTTCGACGCCGCCAGCCCCGGCGAGGTCGAGCAGGCGCGCCGCGCCGGCGCGCCCGCGGCCCGCGTCCACTACGGCAACACCGTCAAGTCCGACCGCGGCATCCTCGCCGCGCACCGCCTCGGCGTCCGCGACTTCGCCACCGACAGCCCCGAGGACGTCATGGCCATCGCGGCCCTCGCCCCCGGCGCGCGGGTGTTCTGCCGGCTGGCCGGCAGCGGCGAGGGCGCGCTGTGGGGGCTCGGCCGGAAGTTCGGCTGCACCCCCGAGGAGGCGGTGCGGGTGCTCGCGGGCGCGCGGGCCGCGGGACTCACGCCCGCCGGTCTCTCCGTGCACGTCGGCTCGCAGCAGATGACGGCCGCGGCGTGGCGCCGCGCCTTCGACGCCTTCGCGGACGTGCTGGCGGCACTCGCCCGCCGCGGCATCCACTTGGACCACGTCAACCTCGGCGGCGGCCTGCCCGCGCTCGGCTACCGCGACCTGCGCGGCCGGCCGCTGGTGCCGGAGCTGGACGAGACGTTCGCGGCGATCCGCGCGGGCATGGCGCGGCTGCGCGCCGCGGCCGGCGCGCCGCTGCGCTTCGTCGTCGAACCGGGCCGGCACCTGGTCGCCGACCACGGCGCGATCCGGGCGCACGTCGCCCGGCTCTCCTCGCGCCGGCACACGGACGGCGGGCGGGACTACTGGCTCTTCCTGAGCTGCGGCAAGTTCAACGGCCTGTACGAGGTGGACCAGTTGCAGTACCCGCTGGTCTTCCCCTCCCACGGCGCCGCCGCGGAGCTGGTGCCGGCGGTCGTCGCCGGGCCCACCTGCGACAGCGACGACGTCGTGGCGGGGGGCCGCGTACCGGTGCAGGTGCCCAGGGCGGCTGCGTCCGGGGATCCGGTGTGGATCCTCTCCAGCGGCGCGTACGCCGTCAGTTACATGACCCGGGGGTTCAACGGTTATGGCCCGCTACCGCACACCTGCCTGCGCGCCGGCTGACGTGCGCATCCGGCACATCGCCGCACACGACTGGGGCGCCATCGCCGCGCTGGAGGACCGCGCGTACGCCGACCGGGCGCTGGCCGAGGGCCGCGAGGCGCTGCAGGCCCGCGGCCGGGCCTCGCCCGGCACCTGCTTCGTCCTGGACGCCGACGGCGCGCCGGAGGGCTACCTGCTGGCGCTGCCCTACCCGGAGTTCCGCTGCCCGGAGCTGCGCGCCGCCCAGGACGCCGGGCACTCGACCGGCAACCTGCACCTGCACGACATCGTCGTCGCCGAGCACCTGCGCGGCGCCGGGCTCGCGGGACGCCTGCTCGCCCGGCTCACCGCCACCGCCCGGGCCCGGCGGTACCGGCGGATCTCCCTCGTCGCGGTCGCCGGCACCGCGCTCTTCTGGACGCGCCGCGGCTACCGGCCGCAGCCCGGCGTGGCGCCCCCGGCCGGCTACGGCCCGCAGGCGGTCTACATGTCCCGGGAAGTGGGTTGAGCACGATGCCGGTACGCGACGACTTCCGCCGCTCCCAGGTGGCCATCGCGGCGCTCTTCTGCTTCCTGGGCTTCCAGTACGTCACGTGGGTGTCCCGGCTCCCGCTGATCAAGGACGATCTCGGCCTGACGGCGACCGAACTGGGACTGCTCCTCATGGCCTGCGGGGCGGGCGCGGCGGCGTCCTTCCCGCTGGTCGCCCACCTCATGAAGGCCCTGGGCGCCAAACGGCTCGCGTTCGCCTCGGCCGGCGCCCTGCTGCTGTTCCTGCCCGCGCTCGCCGCCGCGCCCGACTACCCGGTCGCGCTGGTCGTCGTCGCCGCCGACGGCGTCGCCGTCGGCTGCCTGAACGTGGCGATGAACGCGCAGGGGGCGGCCCTGGAGGAGATCCACGGGCGCACCGCGATGGCCAAGATGCACGCCACGTTCAGCGCCGGGTCGCTGGCCGCCGCGCTGCTGGCCTCCCTCGTCCAGACCTTGACCGCGGAGCTGGCCGCGCACTTCGCGGTGGCCGCGGTGCTGCTCGTCGCCATGCTGGCCGTCGCCCGCACCGGGCTGCCGGCCGAGGACGGCTTCCGGCAGCCGGGCAAGGAGCGCCGCCGCTGGCGGCTGCCCGCGCGCGTCACGCTGTGGATGGGGTGCGCGATGGCGTTCGGCACGATCACCGAGGGCGCCATGAACGACTGGTCCACGCTCTACCTGGAGGACGTCGCCCACGCGGCGCCGGAGGTCGCGCCGCTGGGCATCGCGGTGGTCTCCGTGATGATGGTCGCCGCCCGCCTCTTCGCCGACGGCTGGCGCACCCGCTGGGGCGACGGGCCCGTGGTCAGGCTCGGCAGCGCGCTGGCGGGCACGGGGCTGGCCGTCGCGGTGCTCGCGGGCGGGGTGGTGCCGGCGCTGCTCGGGTTCGCGTGCGTCGGCCTGGGCGTCGCGGCCGTGACGCCGTGCGTGTACGTCGCGGCGGCCCGGGAGGGCCCCGACGCGCTGTCCCTGGTGGCGTCGATGGGCACCACCGGGCTGCTGGGCGGACCCGCGGCGATCGGCTTCATCGCGGGTGCGGCCGGGCTGGCGTGGGGCATGGCCGCCGTCGCCGCGTCCGCGCTCCTCGTGTCGTTGTGCACGACGCGGATACGCTGGCCCGCGCTGAGCAACGCCTGAAGCGCCGGCGCGCGCGAACGGGCAAGGCGCTCAAGGCTGTTCGAAACGGGGGTGGGACGGCGTGACGGAGCACGCTGCCGGCGGTGTCCAGACAGGGGTACGGGCCGGTCCCGGCGCGGCCGCGCCGTCGGCGCTGCCCGCGGGAACGCGGGTGTGGACGTTCGCGGCCGGCGAGGGCGTCGAGCCGGACCTGTCGGCGCTCGACGAGGGGGAGCGGCGGCGGCAGGCGGCCTTCCTGCACAGGGCCGACCGGATCCGCTACGGCGTCGCGCACGCCGCACTGCGCCGGCTGCTCGGCGAGCTGACCGGCACCGCGCCCGCGGCGCTGCGCTTCGGCCGGCGCGCGTGCCCCCGGTGCGGCGGCCCGCACGGCCGGCCGGTGCTCGAACGGCCGGCGGGCGGCCCGGAGTTCTCGCTCTCGCACGGCGGAGAGCTGGTGCTCGTCGCCGTCGCGCCCGGCCGGGTGGGCGTCGACGTGGAGCCGGTCAGGGCCGTGCCGCCCGAGCCGGGCCTGGTGGAGCGGCTGCACCCGGCGGAGCGGGCGGTGGTGGGGGCGGCGCCCGCGTCGCTGCGGTCGGCCGCCTTCACGCGGGTGTGGACGCGCAAGGAGGCGTACCTGAAGGGGCTCGGCGTGGGGCTCGGCCGCGCCCTCGACGCCGACGACGTCTCCACCGGCGTGCCGGGCTGGCACCTGGTCGACCTGGCCCCCGGGCACGGCCACGCCGGGGCACTGGCCGTGGAGTCCGCCGTCATCCCGGACCCGGACCGGGAAGTCCGGGAAGCACGGCGAGCGCGGGAAACACCGGAAACACCGGAAACACCTGCAACACCGGGAACACGGGAAATCCGGTGGAGCGCCGGTGACTTTCCCTGACCCGGTGCCACCGGCCGTCGTCGCGGCTCATTCCGGTTCCGCCCTGCGGCCCGGTTCGCCGCCGAAAGCGGCGCCGAGTCCGAATTCCGGCATGTTGATATAGCGGGCCTCGTACGAGCCCGGCTGCACGTGGTACAGCTCGTGCCAGATGCCGACGTCCCCGCCGCTGCCGACGGCACGGTTGAACCACTTCCAGTACGCCCGGTGCCGGTGTTCCTGCGAGGTCGAGAACTCCGTTATGTGTGCGGCCGACCGCCAGTACTGCACGACCGTGATCGTACGTCCTCGGCGGCTCATTCTGCTGCCCAGCAGACCGAGTTCCGGATCCTCGCCGAGTTCGACCAGAAGTTTCGGCATCGCGGTGAACGCCGGCCACCACCTGTGCACCTTCCAGAGGTAATTGATCCGCATTCCCACCAGGAAGAGCACGAATCCGTGGCCGGTGTCGACATTTACCCTGCCCTGCTCTATCCGCGGCATGTCATCCGAGTCCTTTCCGGGAGCCGTCGCGCCCGCCGAGCCGGTCGCCCGTCATCGTAGAGCGTCTCCCGTGTCGGCAACATCGCCTGTACACGGGCCGGTTGGGGCGCCTAAAAGGGCAACATCCGCCAGTGACGCCCGAGTTGGGACATATCCGACAAATATTTTGCGAAGAAAGAATGGTTCAGACCAACAGATTGCATGTACGATGACGCTCGCTCGAACGCCCAAACGAACGCGCGATGGCCTCCAGTCATCGTGCGACTACTGCTCGTAACTCTCTGGATACGGCACCACATAACCCTCGCTGCATGGCCTGAAGTTCATCTTTCACCGAACGGACAGGTACTTATGTGGAAGGCGGCCCGCGTGGAGATTCCGGTGGACTCCACGCAACAGCCGGGACGAAGCGACGACGAACTCGACAACGGCGTGGCGACGTTGCCCGCGTGGCCGGGCAAGGCTACTGACGAGTTTTGCACGGAAACCCCGAAGACAGCTCTGAACAGCACGTATTCACTACTGAATGTAGGATTCCGCGACGTCGGCGACCCGGGTCGGCCGCGCTCGCTCGACGTGCACGCCGTGCTGTTCGACATGGACGGCACACTCGTGGAATCCACGGCCGCAATGGACCGCCATACCCGCATGTGGGCCAGGCGCCATTCCCTCGACCCCGAGAAGGTCGTACGCGCCTCACACGGGCGCCGTGACATCGACGTCATCCGCGAACTGGCCCCGCACGCCGACCCGCTCGCGGAGCTCGCCTGGTTCGACCACCTCTCCTGCACCGACTCCGCCGGCGTCCACGCCGCACCCGGCGCCACGGTGCTGCTCGCCACCCTGCCCCCGCGCCGCTGGGCACTGGTGACCTCCGCGACCCGGAGCGTCGCCCGCAGCCGGATGGCCGCGGCGGGGCTGCCGCTGCCCGACGTCCTGGTCTGCGCCGAGGACGTCGCCGCCGGCAAGCCCAGCCCCGAGGGGTACCTCACCGCCGCGGCCCGCGTCGGCGCACCCCCCTCGTACTGCCTCGTGATCGAGGACGCCGACGTCGGCCTGCGCGCCGCCCGGGCCGCGGGCATGCCCGCGCTCGCCGTCGCGGGACCGCCGGGCCCCGTCCACGGCCACCGGATCGCGGGCCTCGGCGCCCTCTCCGTCACCGCCGACTGACCCACCACCCGGCCGTACGAGCCGCCCCCGTGCCGACGGGGCCCGCGGCCACGGCTGCCGTTCTCACGCCACGCGAAGGGGAGGCGGAGATGGATCTGAGAACCGCACTGCTGCTGCCAGGACAGGGCGCCTACCGGCCCGGCGCGTTCGCCGGGCATCGGAGCGCCCCCGTCGCCGACCTGCTGGCCGTCGTCGACGCGGTGGCCGCCGAGTTCGGCCACGGCGCGATCTCGCCGCTGCTCACCGACGACGGGGCCGCGGACGGCCGCCGGCTGGCCGAGACCGACCCGTTCGCGCTGCAGCTCGCGATCTACGCCGCGGCGCTCGTGTACGCCCGCGAGGTGGACCTGCGCGAGCCCGCCGACGTCGTGGTCGGCCACAGCATGGGCGAGATGGCCGCCGCCGCTCACGCCGGCTGCTTCACCGCCGCGGACGGCGCCCGCGTCGCCGCCCACCGCGCCCGCGCCCTGGAGCACACCGCCGCCGGCACCGGCGGCATGCTCGCGCTCACCCTGCCGGCCCGCCGCGCCACCGCCCTGCTCGCCGCCGCGGAGCTGCCCGGCGCCCGGCTCGCCGTCGTCAACGCGCCGCGGCACGTCGTGGCCTCGGGCCCCGACGAAGCCCTCGGCCGCCTCGCCGCGCTCGCCGACGTGCTGGGCGTACGCGCCGTCCGGCTCACCGCCCCGTACCCGTTCCACAATCCGCTGCTCGCCACCGCCCAGGCCGAGTTCGCGGCGGCGATCGAGGGCATTCCCGAGCGGCCCGCCGAGCGGCGGCTGTACTCGCCGGCGCTCGGCGGGCTCGTCACGGACGACACCGGCGTCAAGGCGTCGCTGGTCGCGCAGGTGACCCGCCCCGTCGACTTCCTCGCCGCACTGCGCGACCTGCAGACGTACGGGCTGGAGTCGGTGGTGGAGTGCGGGCGCGCGGGGCTGGGGGAGCTGGTACGTCAGGCGGTGGGGTGCGACGCGCAGACCGCGGAGCGATGGCTCGCGGGCCGCGCGGGGGAGCGCCCCGCGGATGCGCCGACCGCGGCAGCCGCCGCAGCCGCGGTGCCTGCGGCACCGGGGACGACGGCGGCACCTGCGGCGCCCGCCGTGCCTGCGGCGCCCGCCGGACCGGCCGTGCCGGACTCCGGCGCGGCGGCGGGCCCGGCGCCTGCGGCGCGGGCCGTGCCCGGCGCGCCGATGCCGGTGGCGACCCCCGCCCTCGCTCCGGCATCGGCGGCGACCGCGGTGCCTGCGGTGCCGGCCGCTTCGGACGCCGGTGCGGCGGCGGGCCCGGCGCCTGCGGCGCCCGCCGCGCCCGGCGCGCCGATGCCGGTGGCGACCCCCGCCCCCGCTCCCGCGTCGGCGGTGCCTGCGGCGTCGGCGATGCCTGCGGCGACCGCCGTGCCGGACGCCGCCGGTGCGGCGCCGGGCCCGGCGCGTGCGGCGCGGGCCGTGCACGGCCCGTCGATGCCGGTGGCGACCCCCGCCCCCACTCCCGTACCTGCAACGCCCCCCGTGGCGCCGGACCCTCTGGCGGCCGCGCCCGCCGCACCCGCCGGGCCCGCCGCAGGCGGTGACGTGCTTGGCACCCTCCAGCAGGTCTACGCCGACCGCCTCGGCTACCCCGTCGAGGCCATGGACCCCGACGCCGACCTCGAAGGCGACCTCGGCATCGACTCCCTCAAGCGCATGGAGGTGCTCAGCACCCTCATCGACCGCTTCGGCCTGCACCACGTCGCCGACGACACCCGCTTCGCCCTCCAGTCCACCCTCGGCGGCCTCGCCCGGCTCATCGACGAGACCGGCCGCACCACCGCCGCCGGCACCGGCGTACGGGCCGATGGCTGACGGCACCGGGGGCGGTGGTGGCATCCGCCCGCTCCGCTACCGCGTCGAGGCCGGCGCCGCCGACCGCGCCGCCGCCGAGGCCGCCGTCGCGGCCCTGCGCGCGCGGGGCCTGGACGCCGCCGTACGCACCGCGGGTTCGCTGCCGTCCCTCGCGCCGGCACCAGCCGACGGCGGCCCCGGCGACGGCCGCCCCGCGGACGCCGACCCCGGCGCGATCGTCGCCGTCGGCATGGGCCTGGCCGTGCCGGGCGCCGGCTCGCCCGACGAGCTGTGGCACCTGCTGCGCGACCGCGTCCCGCAGTTCAGCGAGCCCGGGGACCGGATGGACATCGACGCCCTCTGGTCCGCGGACCCGGCCGCACCGGACAAGACGTACACCCGCACCTCCGGCTTCCTCCACGACCTGCGCCCCCACCCCCGGCTGGGCGCCGAACTCGCCGCCGGCCGCGCCCCGCAGCGCGAGCCGAGCGGCCGGTGGCTGCGGCACAGCGTGCTGCAGGCGCTCGACGGCGTCCGGCTCGACGCCGGTACGCGCACCTTCGCCGCGGTCGGCATGACCGCGGACGGCGGCCACGCCGCCGAGCACAGCCTGCTCCGCCACGGCGCCCGGCTGCTGGCCGGACCGGAAGCCGGTGACGCGGACCCGCTGGCCGCGCTCTACCCGGCCGGCTCGCCCGACCTCGCCGACACCGCGCCGTACCGCGTCGTGCGTGAGGCGCTGGCCGGGCTCGCCGACCCCGTGGAGACCGTCGTCGTCGACACCGCCTGCTCCTCCTCCCTCTACAGCTTCGACTTCGGCATGCGCGCCCTGCGTGAAGGCCGCGCGGACCTCGCCCTGTGCGGCGGCACGTACAGCGTCAACGCCCAGACCATGGTGCTGTTCGCCAAGCTGGACGGGCTGGCCCGGGGCGACCGCGTGCGCTCGCTGGACCGCGGCGCGGACGGCGTGCTGTTCGCGGACGGCGCCGCGGTCGTGGCGCTCAAGACGTACGGGCGCGCCCTGGCGGACGGCGATCCGGTCCTCGGCTTCGTCCGCGGCTTCGGCGGCTCGTCCGACGGGCGCGGCAAGGCGGTCTACGCACCGAACCCGGCGGGTCAGCGGATCGCCCTCGAACGGGCCTGGGCCGCGGCCGGCGTCGGCCCGGAGGACGTCGACTGGGTCGTCGCCCACGCGACCGGCACCGCCGCCGGCGACCGGGCGGAGCTGGAGGCGCTGGCCGCCGCGGCGCCCGGCAGGCGGTGGACGCTGACGTCGAACAAGTCGCTGATCGGGCACACCGGTTGGGCGGCGGGCGCGGTCAACGTCATCCACGCGCTGCTCGCGCTGCGCCACGAGGCGATCCCCGCGCAGCACCTCTACACCGAACCGGTCGCGGGCCCGGCCGCCGTGCCCGTACGGACCCTGCCGTGGCACCCGTCGCCGGACGGCCGGGCCCGTACCGCGGGGGTCTCCGCGATGGGCTTCGGCGGCACCAACGCGCACCTGATCGTCAGCGACCGCCCGGGACCGGCCGCACCGGCGCCCGCAGCCCCGGAGCCGGTCGTCGTCGTCGCGACGACCCTGCTGGCACCGGAGGCCGGCCCGGTCTTCGGCACGTCGTTCCCGACGCCGGCGCCGCTGGAGGTGCGGCTGCCGCCGGCGGTGCTGGAGCGGCTGGACCGCAGCCAGCTCATGGCGCTGCGCTGCGCGCTGGCGCTGCGCGCGGGGTGGGGCGAACCGGACGCCGGACTCCTGGCGCGCACGGGGGTGTTCGTCGGGCACAGCGGCCAGGTGCGGCAGGCGATGGCGTGCACGCTGCGCGCGTACCTGGACGACATCGCGGCGCGTGCGGAGGCGGACGTGTCCGCGCTGGCGGCGGGCGTACGGGCGCTGGCGCCCGAGAGCAACAGCGACTCCCTGCCCGGGCTGATGCCGAACATCATCGCGTCCCGGGTGGCCCAGCTCCTCGACCTGCACGGCCCGAACATGACCCTCGACGCCGGCCCGGACTCCTCCCACGCGGCCCTGGCGGCGGCCTGCCGCCGCCTCGCGGCACGGGAACTGGACGCGGCGGTCGTGATCGGCGTGACCGCGGCGGCGGAACTGGTGACGCCGCCGCCGGGCGGCGTCGCGACGGAGGCGGCGGCAGCGGCGGTCCTGATGCGCCGGGCGGAGGCCCGGGCACGGGGCCTGAAGATCCTGGGGGAGTTGCGGGTGGCCGAGCCGCCGGTGGCGGGCCGCCGCGCACGTGCCGGCACCGCCGCGGACCCGGCCGGGGCGCGGCCGTACCACCACGCCGCCGAGGGGCTCGTGGCGCTGCACCGCGCCGTCCGCGCGGACGACGCGGCGGCGGACCTGGCCCCCGCGGAGCCCGGCACGCCCGCGCTGACCTACGTGCCCGAGCCGCCCGCGGCACCGGACCGGCTCGGCGAACTGCGCCCGCACGTGCTGCGCCTGAAGCGGCTGGACCGCCCCGGGGTACGCACCCCGCTGCCCGCGCTGCCGCCGGACACCCTGGTGCTGACGAACGACCCGGAAGGGGCGGCCGGTCTCACGCCGCCGGGCTGCGTCGTGGCGGTCCCGCGGGCGGCGCACCCGGAGCCGGCGGGGGACGTGCGCGTACTTGACGCCCCGGAGGACCTGGCCGCCGTCCTGGCGGAGCGCGGACTCCGCCACGTGCGCGTCCTCTTCGACACGAGGCGCCGCCCGGCCGGGGACGACCTGCCCACCGCGGCCCTGGAACTGCAGGAGCTGGCGTTCGCCGCCGCGCACCTCCTCGCCGACGACCTCGACGCCCGCGGGTCCTTCGCCGTGCTCGTCCTCGACTCCGGCGACCCGGCGCCCGACCCCGCCACCGGGCTCTTCACCGGGCTCGTCCGGGCGCTGGCCGCCGATCTGCCCGGCGCGCTCGTCTACGCGGTCGTGGCCGACGCCGACGACCTCGCGGGCGGGCTCGAACCGCTGGGCCGGGAGTCCGCCGTCGAACGGCACCTCGCCGTCGCCCACTACCGGCGGGGCGTCCGCGCCGAAGCCGTGCTCGCCCCCGCGGAGGGCCTCCCTCCGGCGGAGGGCCTCCCTCCGGCGGGCGGCCTCCCTCCGGCGGGCGGCCTCCTTCCGGCGGACGGCCTCCTTCCGGCGGGCGGGCTGCCGCGCGCGCCCGTCGTCGTCGCCACCGGGGGCGGGCGGGGCATCACCGCCGAGCTGGTCGACCAGCTCGCCGGGCTGTCCAGACCCGCCGCGATCTGGCTGCTCGGTTCCGGGCCCGCCCCCGGACCCGCGGACGCGGGCGACCTCCCCGCCGACCGGCCGGCGGCGCTGCGCCGGCTGATGGCCGAGCACCCCGGCGCCAAGCTCGCCGAGCTGAACCGGCGCCACAACCGCGCACTCCAGGCCGCCGAGCGGGCCCGTACCCTGAGGCGGCTCGCCGCCCGCCACGGCGCCGACCGCGTGCACTACCGGCAGTGCGACGTCCTCGACCCCGGCGCGCTGCGGGCGGTGGCCGCGGAGATCGCCGCGGCCGGCGGCGCCGACGTCGTCGTGCACGGCGCCGGCGTCGAGCGGGCCACCGCGCTGCGCCGCAAGACGCCCGCCGAGTTCCGGTCCGTACGGGACGTGAAGGTACGCGGCTGGCTCCACCTCCGCGCCGCGTTCGCCGCCCACGACCCCGCGCTGTGGCTGGCGATCAGCTCGGTCACCACCGTCGTGGCCCGCCCCGGCGAGGCCGACTACATCTCCGCCAACGAGTTCCTCACCCACGCCGCGGCCCACGCCCGCGCCACCGCGCAGGCCGACGTGCACGCCCCGGTCTCGGGGCTGTGGACCGAGACCGGGATGGTGACGCACACCCAGGTCCAGGACGCCTACCTCGCCCGCGAGGACAACTTCACCCACCTCGACGACGCCCTCGGCCGCCGCTGGTTCCGCACCGAACTGCTGCACCGCCGCCGCGACCCGCTCACCTCCGTGTGGCTCGGCGAGACCGAGTGGCGCATGCTCGCCGCCGCCGCGCCGGAGCTGCGCGCCGCCGGCGCCCGGCCACCCGACCCCGCCGGCGCGTTCGTCCGCGGTGCCGGCGCGCCCGCAGAAGGCGGCGGCACGGCCTGGGAGGTACGGCTCGGTCTGGACGACCACCCGTACGTGCGCGACCACCGCGTCGACGAACGGCCCACGCTGCCCGGGACGTTCCTCATGGAGATCGCCGCCGAGGCCGCCGCCGCGGTCGGGGGCGGGCGCCCGGTGGCGGTCACGGACGCCGTGTTCGCGCGGTTCGTGCGCGCGGCGGAGGAGCACTGGCCGCGCCGGCTGCTGGTCACCGCGCGGGCGGAGCGGCCCGGCCGCGTCGAGGTGGTCCTCGCCGCCCCGCCGCGCGGCCCCATTCCGGCGCAGGAGTACAGCCGGATGACGGTCCTGCTCGACGGCGCGTACGCCCCGGGCCCCGACCCTGAGCCGGGCGGGGACCCGCTCGTCCCCGCTCGCGACGCCTACGCGGACGCCGGCTCCCCGGTGCGGCTCCGCGGCATGTTCGACTCGCTCCGCGAGCTCCGTACCGGCGCCGCCGGGGGCTCGGCCCGACTGCACCTGCCGCCGCCAGAACACCTCGGGCCGCTCCGGGACTTCCTCCTGCCCGCGCTGGCCATGGACAGCCTGCTGCGGGCGACCGCCGCCTCCGCGGACGCCGCCGACGCGCCGGTTCCCGTGCCCGTCCGCATCGACCGGTTCGACCTCTACGCCCCGGGCAACGACGCCGCGCTCGCCGAGGCCCCCGCGCCGGTGGACCTGCGCCACCGGACCGCGGGCGACGGCACGGTGGCCCGCTGCGAGGCGGTCGGCGACGGCGGCCGGGTGCTGTTCGCGTTCACCGGGCTCAGGACCCGCGACAAGCGTGCCACGGCACGGCTCTCCGGCCGACCGGCCCCCGCGGCGGCTGACGGCCCGCCGCCCCCGTCCCGTACCGCAGCCGGAAGGAGTGCCCGATGACGGCCCTGTACGACGTCGCCGCCCACGTCGCGCCCGTGTCGGTGCCCATCGCCGACCTCGCCCCCCGCCTCGGCGTCGGCGACCGCGACCTCGCGCTCTTCCACCGCTACTTCGGCCTCCGCGACGTCCGCATGTCGCCCGGCGCCGGACTGCGCGAGATGACCGTGGCCGCCGGCCGCGGGCTCACCGCGCTGCGGGGCAACGAGCACCGCGTGTCGTACGTCGTCAGCGCCCGCACCATCCCCATCGGCTCCCGCGCCTCCCGGAACCCGGTGCACGACGCGGCCGACGAACTCGGCCTCGGGCACGCCGCCGTGTTCACCGTCACCCAGCAGGCGTGCGCCTCCGGGCTCGCCGCCGTCGACCTCGCCGGGCGGCTCCTCGCCGAGGACGGCGACCCCGGCGCGCTGGCGCTCGTCGTCGCGGGGGAGAAGGCCGACTGGCCCACCGCCCAGCTCATCCCCGGCACCACCGTGATGGGTGAGTCGTCGGCCGCCTGCCTGGTGTCCGCCGGGGGCGGCGGGGACGTGCTGCGCAGCTACGTCACCCGCACGTTCGGCGAGTACCACGACGTGAAGCTCCCGCCGCCGCGCGGCGAGGAGTTCGAGCGCCGCTACGCGGAGCGGCTGACGACCGTGATCCGCGAGGCGGTGGCCGCGGCCGGAATCTCCCCGGAGGACCTGGCGTGGATCCTCCCGCACAACGTCAACCGCATCTCCTGGGCGAAGGCCGCGCAACTGCTGGAGTTCCCGCGCTCGCGCGTCTGCCTGGACAACGTCGCCTCGCTCGGGCACTGCTTCGGCGCCGACTCCTTCATCAACTACGTGACCCTGCGCGACGCCGGCCGGCTGCGCAAGGGCGACTGCTACCTGATGGCCGCGGTGGGGCTCGGCGCCACCTTCGCGGCCGCGGTGTTCCGCCACTGACGGCGGGCGCACGCGACAGACCGCACGGCTCCAGGAGAACGCCAGGAGAACGCCAGGAGAAGGGGGACGACATGACCGGCAACCCGCCGGCCGACGACTTCATGAGCGGCGTCCGGCGCGCCTGCACCGGCGACCCGGCCGCACCGCTCGTTCTGCTCGGCAACATCGAGGTGGAACGCGACTGGGCGCGCGGCGAGCCCGGGGTACCGGCCGTCGGGGACAACGCGCTCTCCCCGGTCGTCGCGCGCATGGACGAGTTCGCGCTGCTGCTCGGCGACGCGGCCGACCACGTGATCCTCAAGTCCGCACCCGACCCCGGCTACCTCGACTACCTGCGCGGCCTCGGCCTCGGCCTGCCGCACGTGCAGGTCACCGACCGCTGCCGGCCCGGCGTCCCCGTCACGGAGGAGGCGCTGGAGTCGCCCGGCCTGCTCGCGCGGCTGCGCGAGCTCGGCACCCCCCGGCTCCTGCCGCACGGGATGTCCGCGGCCGAGGAGGAGCTGTGCCGGCGCACGGGGCTGGCGTCGGCGCTGCCGGCCGCGACGCTCGCCAAGCGGGTCAACAGCAAGATCTACAGCCGCCGCGTCACCGCCGAGCTGGGCGTGCCGCTCGCCGAGGGCTGGGAGTGCGAGTCGGTCGCGGAGTTCGAGGCCGTCGCGGAGAAGGCCGCGGCCCGGATCGCGGACGGCGCCGTCGTCGGGGTCAAGGACGCCTACGGCGTCTCCGGCAAGGGCATCGTCGTCGCCGACCGGGTGCGCCGGCTGGAGCAGGTGGTGCGGATGGTGCGCCGGCGCGCGGAACGCACCGGGGACGACCGGCTCGCCGTGGTCGTGGAGGTCTGGGCCGACAAGGCCGCGGACCTCAACTACCACCTCACCGTGGGCCGCGACGGATCCGTGCGCTTCGACTTCGTCAAGGAGGCGCTGACCGCGGGCGGCGTCCACAAAGGCCACCGCTTCCCGGCCCGGCTCACCCCCGCACAGCACGCCGTCGTGGCGGACACCGCGCGGCTCCTCGGCCGGCGGCTGGCCGCCGACGGCTACCACGGGCCCGTGGGCGTCGACGCCCTGGTGCGGACCGACGGCACGCTGCTGCCCGTACTGGAGATCAACGCCCGCAACAACATGTCCACCTACCAGACCCGGCTCCAGGAGCAGTGCGTCCCGGCCGGCGCGGTCGTCGTCGCCCGGCAGTACGACGTGCGGCTGCCCGCCCCCGTCCCGTTCGACCGGCTCGCCGAAGCCCTCGGCGGGCTCCTGTTCGACCGCGCCGCCGGCCGCGGCGCACTCCCCGACAACCACGCGACCGCGGGCGCCGCCTTCGCCGGCCCGGAACGGGCTCCGGCAGCCCCGGCGGCCCCGGCGGACGGCCGCTTCTACTTCCTGCTCGTCGCCCCCGGCCAGGCGGAAGCGGACGCCCTGGACGCCGAAGTGGCCGCGCGCCTCACCGAGTTCGGAGACGTACGATGACCGACGACACCCTCGTCACCCACTGCCAGGGCCTCGCCCTCACCGACCTGGCCGCCGAGTTCGGCACGCCGCTGTACCTCTACGACGCCGACCGGCTGCGCGACCGCTACACGGGCCTGCGGGAGCGGCTGCACCCGGCGCTGCGGCTCTTCTACTCGCTCAAGGCCAACCCCAACCTCGCCGTGACCCGCACCATGCGCGAACTGGGCGCCGGTCTCGAACTGTCGTCGCTGGCCGAGCTGGCCACCGCGCAGCGCGCCGGCGCCACCGGCGAGGAGATGCTGTTCCTCGGCCCCGGCAAGAGCCGCGACGAGATCGCCGCCTGCCTCAAGGCCGGGGCCCGGCTGATCGCCGAGTCGCTGCCCGAGCTGGCCGTGATCGACGAGGAGGCCCGCCACCGCGGCACCACCGCCGAGGTGCTGCTCCGCGTCAACCCGGCGTTCGAGCTGAAGGGCGGCGGGCTGACGATGGGCGGCAAGCCGCGGCAGTTCGGCATCGACGAGGAAGTCCTCGACGCGCTCGACCCGGCCGAGCTGCGGCGGTACGGGAACGTGCGGGTGACCGGCGTGCACGCGTACATGGGCACCCGCATCCTCGCCGCCGCCGCGATCGTGGAGAACACCCGGCGCATCCTGGAGCTGGCCGAACGGCTCGCGGGACGGCTCGGGTTCGAGCTGGGCACGGTCGACGTCGGCGGCGGGCTCGGCGTGGCTTACCACGCTGCCGAGAGCGACCTCGACGCCGACGAGCTGACGACGGCGCTGGACCCGGTCGTCGCCGCCTTCCACGCCGCGCACCCGGACACCGGGCTGGTGATGGAGCTGGGCCGCTACCTCGCCGCGCCGGCCGGCACCTACCTGACCCGGGTGCGCTACGTCAAGGAGTCACGCGGCGAGCGCTTCGCCGTCTGCGACGGCGGCACCAACCACCACATGGCCGCCGTCGGCATCGGCTCGCCCTTCCGCCGCAACTTCCCCCTGCACCGCGTCGGCGGCGGCGGACCCCTCGTCCCGTGGAACGTCACCGGGCCGCTGTGCACCCCCAACGACACCCTCGGCAAGGCCGTCGACCTGCCCGCGGACCTGGCGCCCGGCGACCTCGTCGCCGTCACCCGCTCCGGCGCGTACGGGCCGAGCGCCTCGCCCGTGCTGTTCCTCAGCCACGGCCACCCCGCCGAGGTGCTGGTCACCGCCGGTCGCGCCCGTCTCGTCCGGCGCCGCGACACCGTCGACGACCTGCTGGAGCCGCAGTCGGACGCCGCGCCGTAGCCCCGCCCCCACCGACCACCGTACGCACGCACGCACCACCGCACTTCTCAGGAGGCAGAGCATGACCACGCACGTCGACGAGGCCGGGTCCGACCTTGAGTCCAAGGTCATCAAGTCGCTGGAAGCCGTGCTGCGCAAGGACCTCGGCGAGGCCACCGCGCAGACGAAGCTCTTCGAGGAACTGGGCCTGGACTCCACCAGCGTCCTCGAACTCCTCATGACGCTGGAGGACGACCACGGCATCGAGATCGACCCCGAGACCCTGGAGCCCGAGCACCTGGAGACGGTCGGCGCGGTGTGCGCGTTCATCCGGGTGTCCGCCGGCACCGGCGCGGCGGGCTAGGCGGTGGCGATGCCCGTCAGACTGGAGCGGCTGACCGCCGTCGGCCCGCCGGAGGCCGGCCACGGCGGCACCACGGCCGCGGACCTGAGCGAGTACGCCGACGACCTGGAGACGGTCTACGGCCCGCTGCCCGACCGCACCTGGCTGGATCGCGGCGAGCGCGTCTCGTACGCGGACCTGGTGACGGCCGCTGCCGACGTGCTCGGCGGCACCGGCAGCGGCGTGGACCTGCTGCTCACCGTCACCCCCGTGCCGGACTGCCAGGCCCGGGTGCTGCCCGGCTGCCTGCTGGCCGAACTGCTGGGCGGCCGGCCGCTGGTCATCGGCGTCAACGACCAGGGCGCCGCCGGGCCGTTCACCGCGCTGCGCCTGGCGCGCGGCCGGATCGCGGGCGGCGAGGCGCGGCGCGCCGCGGTCGTCGTCATGGAGCAGTCGACGCTGCCGCCCGAGCCCGGGTACGCGCTGCCGCCGGGCAGCGGCGCGGTCGTCGTGGTGCTCGGGGCGGACTCCGGCGCGGACTTCGGCCCGGACTCCGGGGCGGGCCCGGCCCGCCGCGCCGGACCAGGGTCCGGGACCGGGCTCCGCCTCGCGGAGCTGACGGTCCGCCGGCTGCCCGCGGCGGACCGGCGACCGCCGCGCCCGCGGCCCGCCGGCTGGCTGCAGCCGTGGTACGAGGCCGCCCTGCGGCACGCCGCCGACCCGGGCCGCGAACTCGCCGTCGCCGACCGGGACGAGGCCCTCGGCTACGACTGCCTGGCCCTGTTCACGCCGGTACCCGCGGCCGGCGCGGGCGGCTTCCCACCGGAACCGGTCGTCTCCGACCGGCTCACCACCCCGTTCCTGGAGGCGCGGACGTGACCGCACTACCCCTCCCGCATCCCGCACCGGAACCGGCCGCCCCGGTCGCCGACCCGGTGCTCGACACCGCGCTCGGGCTGCGCTGCCGTGCCCGCGCCAAAGCCGAAGGCCCCGCCCCCGCGCTCGCCGAACTCCGCGCGGGACTCGGCCCCGACGCCCGCGCCTGGGGCCCCGGCGGGCACGCCCTGCTGCCGCTGGCCGCCGCCGAGGCACCGGGCGGCGCACCGGTGGCCACCCTGGAGTTCGCCGGCGGCGACCTCGGGGTGTGGCGCGACGAACGCCACCGCGACGGGACCACCGGCCCCTGGACCACGGGTGTGCTGTGGATCCGGCTGGGCCTCACGGAGCACCTGCTGCGCACCGCCGCCGACCACCTGGCGGGCCGCCGGGTGGGCGGCGAGGTACTGGCCGACATCTCGTCCGTACGCACCATGCACGGCGAAGCCGCCGCGGACCTGCTGGAGGCCCGGCTGCTGCTCGAACACGGCGCGGCCGGCGGCGGACCCGGCTCCGCCGCGCTCGCCGCACCCCGCGCTGCCGACGCGCTCGTCCGGGCGCTGCGCGCGGTGCTGCGGCTGCTGGGCGCCGCCGGCTATCTCGACGCGGGCCCCGGCCGGCTCGCCCGTGCCGTCGACCTGCTGGCCGACGTCCATCCCGTCCCCGCGGAGCCGGCGAGCGGGCAGTACGCCACCGAGGTGAGGCCATGACCACCACACCGACCCGCGGGCCGGCCACGCCCACCCGCACGCCCCCGGACCTCACGCGCCTGCGTGCCGCCGTGGAGGAGTACGCGCACGCCTTCCGCGCCACCGCACTGGCCATGGACGAGCCCGGCGCCGACCCCAGGACCCTCAACCCCGTCGTCCACGACGCCTACTTCCCCGTCCTCCTGGGCCTGCCGCCCGCGTACAACCCCGACCCGCTGATCGTCGACGGCCGCCCCTGCCACCTGCACTCCTGCGTCGAGCGCGTCGTCGTGTACGAGCGTCTGGCCTGGGGCGACGCCGCGCTGATGGTCGCCGCACCCGGCCCCTCCCTCTCCGGCGTGCTCACGGAGGAACTGGGCGACGACGACCAGAAGGAGCGTTACTACGCCACCCTGGCCGCCCGCCCCACGTGGACGTTCTTCGCGCTCACCGAGCCGCACGCCGGCTCCGACGCCACCGCGCTGACCACCGCGCTCACCGAAGCCGGGACCGAGGCCGGCGCCCCCGGTCCGTACCGGCTCAGCGGCGTCAAGAAGTACATCGGCAACGCCGTCCGCGCCGACCTGGGCGTCGTCTTCGCCCGCATCAAGCCGGGACCCGTCGGGGTCGTCGCCGTGCTGGTCGAGCCCACCCGGCCCGGCTTCACGGCCACCGCCCTGCCGACCACCGGCATGCGCGCCATCGGGCTCGCCGAAGTCCGCCTCGACGGCGTGCCCGTGGCCCGCTCCGACATCCTCGGCATGCACCTGTCCGCCACCCGCCGCGGCATCGTCGGCGCGATGCGGACCTTCAACCGCGCCCGCCCCGTCGTCGCCGCCATGGCCCTCGGCATCGCCCAGGCCGCCTGGGACTACGCGGCCGTGAACCGCCGCGCGCTGCGCGCCGACGAGTCGTCCGCGATGGAGGGCCTGCGGCGCCGGCTGGCCGGCACCCGGCGGCTGGTGCTGGCCGCCGCCGAACAGGCCGACCGCGACCCCGGCGACGGCACGGTCGCCTCGGCCGCCAAGTACCGGGCCGCGGAACTGGCTCTGGAGACCGCCGAGTACGCCCTCCGGCTCTTCGGGCCCGGCGCCCGGCTGGAGCACCCGCTGCTCGACAAGCTGCACCGCGACGCCAGGGCCTTCGAGTTCATGGAGGGCACCGGCACCATGCAGCGGCTCAACCTCGCCCTGGGCCACCGGAAAGGCAGGATCCTCGATGACTGACGTCAAGGAGCACGGCGACCCGGCCCCGGACGCCGCCCCCGCCCCGCCCCCCGACCTGCGCGGCCGGCTGCGCGGGCTGGCCGTGCCGATCTGCCTCGGCGTCGTCACCGGCCTCGGCGCCCAGTTCGCCATCTCGGCGCTGCTGGGCAACATGGGCGGCGACGCGCTGTACATCCGGGCCCTCTTCATCCCCGTCTCCTTCTTCTTTCTGGCGCTGGAGGAGGGCATCGAGATCAGCAGCCAGGTCGTGTCCGCCCGCCGCCGCGGGGCCGACGAGGGCGACGACTCGCAGCCGCCGCTGGTACGCATCGGCGCCATCGCCCTCGGCTGCTTCGCCGTCGCGGCGGCGGTCATCGCGCTGGCCGCGCCGCAGATGGCGCGGACGCTGGACGTGGACGCCGCCTCGCACGACGACTTCGTGCTCTTCGCCCGGCTGGTGGCCGCGTCCTTCCTGCTGGCCGTGCTCACCTCGGTGGTCGCGGGCACCCTGCGGGGCTGGGGCAGCGCGCGGTCGGCGTCCGTGATCACCATCGCCGTCGCCCTGATGCAGGTGCTCGGGGTGTGGCTCCTCGGCTTCCACGCCGGCATGGGCGTCTTCGCCGTGCCCGCGTCCATCGCAGGCGCCTCGGTGGTCGGCCTCGCGTCCGGGCTGGTCCTGCTGGCGCGCACCGGGCTGCTGCGCTTCGGCGGGGCGGCGGAGCCGCTGAGGCAGACGGTGGGGATCCTGGTCACCGTCGGGGTGCCGGTGGCCGTCTCGTACCTCTTCATCGCCGGCATGAACTACACGTCGCTGTGGGTGCTCTCCGACTTCGGCCCGGACGCCGTCGCCGGCTACGGCGGCGCGCACGCCATCCAGGTGCTGTCGCTGTCGCCCGCGATCGCGCTCGGCTCGGCCGTGGCCATCACCATGAACCAGTCCCTCGGCGCCGGCGAGGGCCACCTGCTGCGGCCCGTGCTGCGCGAGGGCGTGCGGTACGTGCTGGCGGTGTACGCGGTCCTGGCCGTGGCCGGCTTCGCGCTGGCCGGGCCGCTCGGCAGGCTGATGAGCGACGACGGGGGCACCGCCGCGTTCACCGACGACTACCTGACCGTCGTCGCGCCGAGCTGGCTGGCGTTCGGGCTGCTCAACATGGTGACGATGAGCCTGCAGCAGGTGCGCAACGGGCACATCACCATCGCCTCCGACGTCGTCTACCTCGGCGCCGTCAACGTCGGCGGCGGGCTCGTCGCGCGTGCCGTGGACGACGCGGAGGCGTACTTCGTCGCCCTGGCCGCCGGCAACGTCGTCATCGGCGGGCTGCTGCTGGCCACGGCCTGGCACCGGTTCGGCCGCGCCGCGGAGGCGGCCTAGGTGTCCGGGAAGGCAGCCGGGGGCGCGGCCGGCGGCGGTGCCGTGCGGGTCTGGGACGTCGACCTGTCCGGCGACGCCGGTGCGGCGGGCCCCGCCACGGGGCTGCTCACCGACGCCGAACGGGCCCGGGCCGCGCGGCTCGCCGACCCCGTACGCCGCACGGCGCTGCTCCGCTCGCACGCCGCCGCCCGGCGGCTGCTCGCCGAGCACCTGGGGCTGCCCCCGGAGCGGATCGGGTGGACCCCGGGGCCGTACGGCAAGCCGGCACTGACGGGTGCGGGCCGCGGCTGCGAGTGGAACCTGTCGCGCTCGGGGCTGCGCGCGCTCGTCGCCGTCGGCGGCGCCGCGCCCGTCGGCGTCGATCTGCAGGCGGAACACCCACACGGCGACCCGCTGGCGCTGGCCCGGCGGTTCTTCGCGCCCGCCGAGGCGACGCAGCTCGCCGCGCTGCCCCCGGGCCGGGCCCGTGTGCGCCGGCTGTGCTTGCTGCTGGCCCGCAAGGAGGCGCGGGCCAAGGCCGTCGGCGGGCGGCTGCTGGACTTCCTGCGCCACGACGTCGGCGCCGCCCCGGCACCGGACGGCGGGTCCCGCCGGCCGGGCGGCACCGGGTACGCCGTCGCCGATCTCGCGGTGGGACCCGGGTACGCCGCCGCGGTCGCCACCACCGGCCGCCCCACCGGCCGCATCGACTACCGCAGTTGTGACTGGAGGGACCTGTGCGTACGGAACTGAGCGAGGTGGCGGGCCGCACCGCCCACACCGCCCGCGTCGGCATCACCGGAGCACCCGCGGGCCGGGGGCCCGTGACCTGGGGCCAGTGGGCCATCCGGCGGGCGATGCTCGACACCGAACCCGACGACCACGGCACCAACGTCAAGGTGGTGGTGCCCGTCGCCCCCGCCGTCCCCACCGCCCGCGCGGTCGAGGCCGTACGCGGCCTGCTCACCGTGTACGACGCGCTGCGCACCCGGGTCCACGTGGGCGGCGACGGCGCGATGCACCAGGAGCTCGACGGCGACGGCACGTTCGACGTGCACGTCTTCGACGCCGCGGACGCCGCGGCGGCCACCGGGCTCGCGGATGCCGTCGAACGCCGGTGGCGCGCCGTGCGGTTCGCGTACGACCGCGAGTGGCCGGTACGCGCCGCGCTCGTACGCGTCGACGGCGAGGTGGTGTGCGCGGTCCTCGTCCTCGCGCACGTCGCCACCGACGCGATGGGCCTGACCCTGCTGCACCGCGCGCTCACCGAACTGCTGCGCGGCGCCGACCCGGCGGCGCTGCGCGCCGCGAGCCGCGGCCACCAGCCGCTCGCGGAGGCCGGGTTCCAGACGTCGGAGAAGGGTCGCAAGCGCGACGCGGCGGCCCGGCGGCACTGGGTGGAGTCCCTGCGCGACGCCCCCGAGCGGCTGTTCACGCGCCGGCCGGGCGCGCGTCCCCGGTTCCGGCAGGCGGTGCTCGCCTCGCCGAGCCTGCCGGGGGCGCTGCGGACGCTCGACGAGCGCTGGCGGATCAGTTCCTCGGCGATCCTGCTCGCCGCCGCCTCGGCGGTGGTGGCCCGGCAGTCGCGGCACGACCGCGCCGTTTTCCAGGTGATGGTGAGCAACCGGTTCCAGCCCGCGCTGCGCGAGGCGGTGAGCACGGTGACGCTGGAGGGCCTGTTCACCCTCGACGCGGCACTCGGACCCGACGCCGGACCCGGGGCGTTCGAGGCGCTGGCCCGGCGCGCGGCGCAGGCGGCGATGAAGACGTACTACCACGCGTACTACGACAAGTCGGCGCTCCTGGACGACCTGCGCGGGCTGGACGAGCGGCGCGGCCGGCCCGTGGACCGGACCTGCTGGTACAACGATCTGCGCGACATGATCACCGAGGCGCGCTCTGTGGACCGGCGCGAACACGAGGGCGTGCGGCCCGAGTCGTCGGTCATCGAGTGGCAGACCCTCGGCCGGCAGTCGGAGACGTCGGTGGCCTGGCACGTGTACAGCAGCCGGCACTTCATGCCGGTGTCGCTGACCGTGGACACCGGCCTGATCGACGAGCCGGCCGCGGAGGCGATGCTGACCGGGTTCGAGGCGCTGATCGTCGACGCGGCAGAGGCGGCAGCGGCGGCGCCGGCGGCCGAGGACACCGTCGGGGATGCCCGGGGCGCGGGTGCCGCGGGCCGGAGCCGGGCGGCGCTCGCATGACGCGACCGCCCGTCCGGCTCAGCACCGTCGTCATGTGCCACCCCTCGCGCCTCGCCGGCGCCGAGCGGGTCGCCGGCGAGTGCGCGCCGCTGCCCGCCCGTATCGTCCGGGACCCGGAGCCCGGCGGCGTCCCGAGCCCGCTGCGCACCGCGAAGGTCGCGTGGGCCGCGATCGCGCCCGGCGCCACCCACCACCTCGTGGTGCAGGACGACGCCCACCTCATCCCCGGCTTCGCCGGACACGTCACCGCGCTCCTCGAACGCCACCCGGACCGGGCCGTGTCGCTGAGCGTGCTGTGGGTGTCGCCGTACAACTCCTACCGGGTGCGGCAGGCGGCCGTGGGCGGCTATGCCGCGGTGCGGCTCGCGCCGTGGGAGTGGGTGCCGTCGCTGGCCCTGGCGCTGCCGGCGGACACCGCCCGCGAACTCGCGGCGTACCTCGCCGGGTTCCCCGACGACACCCGCGACGACGACGAGCACATCGCCGTGTTCTGCGCCGAGCGGGGCATCCCCGTCGTGGCGCCGGTGCCGCACGTGCTCGACCACGGCGTCGGGCCCTCCGTCGCGGGCAACGACCACCACGGCGTCCGGCTCGCCGTCGCCCGCGCGGCCGGGCCCGTCGGCACCGACCACTGGGCGGGCCCGGAGCTGGCGGACCCGGCCCGCCACGGCGGCCTCGGCTACGCCGTCGAACTCGTCGCGTCCCGCTGCCACGTGCGGATCCGGCGCAGCGGCGCACAGGAGCCGGCGGAGCAGCCGTTCACCTGGCCGTGGCGGCCCTGGTCGGCGCTGCTCGGCGTGGCGCACGAGACCGTCGCCGCCGCCGCCCGCGCCGCCGGGCCCGCACCGCGGGTGCTGCCCGGGGAGCCGGCCGGCGAGATCTGGGCCGCGGGCTACCTGCTCGGTGCGCTCACCCCGGACGGCGGGGACGCGCGGGCCGAGCACCGGCGCGTACGCGAGGACGCCCGCGCGGCGGCGCTGCGGAGCTGGATCACCGCGGGGCTGCGCCCCGACGACCTGGCGGCCCTCGGCGAGGAGGGGTGCGCGGAGGCGGCAGTGTGGGCGGCGCGCGCCGTGGCCGCGGGCCGGGCGGCGCGCGCGGGTCTGCCGGGCCCGTACGAGAGCCCGCCCGCCGCGGACGAGACGGCGGACCGCGACCGCGCCGCTCCCGGCACCGCGTCCGCCACGGACCCGCGCGCCGTCCTGGAGCGGATGGCGCGCCGTGAGGCACGGCTCCTGCTGGGCACGGCGCCGGCGGAACTGCCCGACGTCCGGCTCAGGGTCCTGCCCTGCCCCGAGCATCCCGCCGCCGAGCCGGTCCCGCCCACCCGCGACCTGCCGGTCCGCTGGCTCGGCGAGCACCTCAGCGAGGTCGCCGGCGACTCCACCCTCACCGTCCTCGCCTGCGAACGCCTCGAACCCCGCCCGCTCGCCGGCCTCGCCGCGCTCCTCGACGGCGGCTGGAAGGGCACCGTCGAGACGCGCGCCGCCACCGTGGCCCGGCTGCGCGCCGCCGGGCTGCGCGGCGCGGCGGTGACCGCGGCGGTGGACGACGCCGAGCGCCGGTTCGCGGCCGGCGACGGCGCCGTCGTCACGCTCCCCGCGGCCTGCCGCGCCGCCGGCGGCACGCCGCGCCGGCTCTGGCCGCACGACGATCCGGAGCTGTCCGGGGACGACGCCGTCTACGCGCGGCTGCGGCTGCGGTTCGTACGGGAGACCGCGCTGTAGGCGGCGCGGAAGAACGCCGTCCGCACCCCGAGGCGGTCGGGGCACCGGTTGACCACCGGCGCTCCGGCCGCCTCTCCGTGTGTCCGGGCCGGGTCGTCCGAGGGAAATCCATGTTTCGGCTCTTGACGCCCTCGCAGCGACGTGCCTAACGTGCTTGATAACACATTCTTAGACGGTGATAACCCGATCCGCCAACTCCGGTGTCGCTCTGATGCGCGGGGAGGAGCTTTCCATGGAATCCATGGGGATTTCAGCGCAGGGTATCGCGATGAGTTTTGCTCGGCGCGAGCAGGAACAGACGGTTCTGGAGAACCTGGACCTCGACGTCACCCCCGGCAGCTTTGTCACGCTGCTCGGCCCCTCAGGCTGTGGCAAGAGCACGCTGCTGAAAATTCTGGGCGGCATTCTCGAACCCACGGAAGGCGCCGTGCGGATCGGCGGCCGGCCGGCCGCGGACGCGGTCAAGGGCCGCGTCATCGGCCTCGTGCCGCAGCGGCCCGCGCTGCTGCCGTGGAAGTCCGCGCTGCAGAACGCGAGCATGCTGCGGCAGATCGCCGCGGGCGAGCGCGCCGCCGACGCCGCCCCCGCGGCACGCCGGGCGCTGGAGCTGGTCGGCCTCGCCGCGGCGGAGGACAAGCTGCCGCACGAGCTGTCCGGCGGCATGGCGCAGCGGGTGTCCCTCGCCCGCGCGCTGGCCATGGACCCGGCCATCCTGCTGATGGACGAGCCGTTCGGCGCCCTGGACGCCATCACCAGGGACGAGATGAACCTGAAGCTCGCCGAGATCTGGGCGACGACCGGCAAGACCGTCGTCTTCGTCACCCACTCCCTCTCCGAGGCGGTCTTCCTCTCCGACACCGTGCACGTGATGGGCCTGGACCGGGGCCGCTTCCTGGAGACGCTCGACGTCGCCCTGCCCCGGCCGCGCACCCGCGAGGTCCTCGACGACCCCGTGTTCACCGAGTACACGGCACGGCTGCGCGGCCACCTGGAACCGAAAGCGACGGTCTGACATGGTGCTCGCACAGGACGACGTGAAGAAGCCGGCCCGACGGCGCCCCGGCGGCGCGCGCGCCCGCGGCGGCGCGGTGCGCACCTGGCTCCGGCGCGTGTGGCCCAGCCTCGCCGTGTTCGTCGCCGGCTTCGTGCTCTGGGAGCTGGCCGTCGAGGTCTTCGGCATCTCCAGCTTCGAGCTGGCCAAGCCGAGCGAGTTCCTCGCCGAGATGTGGCGCTCGCGGGACATGCTGTGGGACGCCACCTGGGTCACCACCCAGGAGATCCTGTACGGCTTCCTGCTCAGCTTCGCCATCGGCGTGCTGCTCGCCGTGCTCATCGTCCGCTTCGGCTGGCTGGAGCGCGCGCTCTACCCCCTGATCGTGCTCTTCCAGGTCGTTCCCAAGGTCGCCCTGGCGCCGATCTTCATCCTGTGGTTCGGCTACGGGCTGGCGCCCAAGCTGCTGCTCATCGTGGTGATCACGTTCTTCCCGATCACCCTCAACATGATCGTCGGCCTCAAGGCCATCGACCAGGACCTGCTGCTGCTCATGCGGTCCGTGGGCTCGTCGCGGAACCAGATCCTCACCCGCATCCGGATCCCCACCTCGCTGCCGTACCTCTTCGCCGGCATGCGCATCGCGATCACCCTCGCCGTCATCGGCGCGGTGGTGGCGGAGTTCTCCGGCGCCGAAAACGGCCTCGGCTATCTCATCCAGTTCGCCTCGACGCAACTGGACACCCCGCTCATGTTCGCGGCCCTGACCCTCGTGTCCCTGCTCGGCCTGATCCTCTATTACGGGATGTCGCTGCTGGAGTTCGTGCTCCGCAAACGCTTCCCGCACATCACGGCCGACACCGTCCGTTGAATCCGGCTTGGCATTCTCTCCTGCACTAGGAGTTCCTCATGTTCCCCTCCGGAAAAAAATTCAGGCAGAGTAGGAAAACCGTCGCCGGTATCGCGGGTGCGACGACCGCCGCGCTCCTTCTCGCGGGCTGCGGCGGCGACTCGGGAGGCGACTCCGCCGACGGCGGACTCGACAAGGTCACCGTGCAGCTCGACTACCAACTCCGCGGCAACCACGGCATGTTCTTCGTCGCCGACGAGCTCGGCTACTTCGAGGACGAGGGCATCGACGTCGAGGACATCAAGACCGGAACCGGCTCGCCCGACGCGCTGCGCATCGTCGGCACCGGCCGCGCCGACTTCGGCTTCGGCGACCTGCCCTCCCTCGTCACCGCGCGCTCCCAGGACGTGCCCGTCACCACCCTGGCCGCCGTCAACCAGACCTCGCCGCTGGCCATGTGCACGGTGAAGGACGAGAACAAGCTGACGTCGATCGACGACCTGGAGGGCATGACCGCCGGCATCCACGCCGCCGGCTCGACCTTCCTCTTCTACCAGGCGCTGCTCGCGGCCAACGGCCTGGACCGCGACGACCTCAAGGAGGTCAGCGTCACCCCGCCGTACGAGAACTACCTGATCCAGGGCAAGGTCGACACCGTCCCCTGCTACATCGACGCCGAGGTGCCGCAACTGGAGGACGCCGCCGGCGGCGAGGGCTCGCTCGACGTCCTGCTCGGCTCCGAGCACGGCTACGCGGGCTACGGCTCCGGCCTGTTCACCAGCGACAACATGGTCGAGGACGACCCCGCTCTGGTGCAGCGCTTCACCAACGCCTACGTCAAGGCGTTCGACTACGTCATGAAGAACCCCGGCGAGACCGCCCGGATCCTCGCCGAGTCCTCCCCGGAGAACCGCGACAAGGCGGACCTGTTCGAGCGGCAGATCCAGGCGGACATCGACCACACCTTCACCAGCGACGCCACCGAGCAGCACGGCCTCGGGGCGATGGACGCCGGGACGTGGCAGGCGACCATCGACACCCTCGCCGACCAGGACGTGCTCAAGGGCGGTACGCCGAGCGTCGCCGACGTCCACCAGGAGAAGTTCGTCGAGAAGGCCGCGAAGGCCGGCGCCGCGTCCGGTGCCGGGAACGACGCCGGCAACTGAAGGCGCGGCCGGCCGCCTCCGGGCGGCCGGCGCGACGAGTGAGAGCGGAGCTATGGAAACCACGGTTGACAGGCGGGGGCGCCACGCGGAGGTGTCCGGCGCCGGGTTCGCGGGCCTGACCGCCGCCGCCGCGCTCGCCCAGCGCGGGTGGTCGGTGCGGGTGCACGAGAAGGGGGCGGAGCTGCGCGAGCAGGGGGCGGGCATCGTCCTGTGGCACAACAGCCTCAAGGTGCTGAAGGCCATCGGCGCGTACGAGGCGGTGCTCGCGGACTCGATGACGCCGCCGTACTACGAGACCCGCTTCCAGCACGCCAGCGTGTCCCACGAGGACTTCGGCGGCCTGCCCTGGCGCACGATGACCCGGCCCTATCTGCACAAGTGCCTGCTGGACACCGCGCTCGCGGCCGGCGTGGAGATCCGTACCGGCTCCGAGGTGGTCGCCGCCGACCCCCGCGGCCGGGTCACCCTCGCCTCCGGCGAGACGCTCTACGCCGACCTGGTCGTCGGCGCCGACGGGGTGAAGTCCAAGGTCCGCGACTCCATAGGCGTCGAGCAGGAGCGCTGGAAGTCCCGCGACGGGATCACCCGCTTCCTCGTGCCGCGCCGCAGGGCCGAACTCGGCACCGGCGAGTGGGACAACGTCATCGACTTCTGGAACCTCGAACCCCGCTACCTGCGGGTGCTCTACGTGCCCTGCAACGACCGCGAGCTCTACCTCGCCCTCGGCGCGCCCCGCGCCGACGAACAGGGCAGCCGCACCCCCATCGACCTCGACCTGTGGACGTCCGCGTACCCCGAGCTGACGCCCGTCCTCCAGGCCGCGGCCACCGCCGCGGACCCCCGCTACTACGGCTACGAGACCACCGCCGTCGCCGAGTGGCGCCGCGGCGCCGTCGCCCTCGTCGGCGACGCCGCCCACGCCATGCCGCCCGCGCTCGCGCAGGGCGCCGGCTGCGCGATGGCCAACGCCTACACCCTCGCCGTCGCCGCCACCGAGGCCGAGGACGGCGGCATCGAGGCGGCCCTGGCCGGGTGGGAGGAGCTGGAGCGGCCGTTCACCGACCGCTGCCAGCGCCGCTCCGCCGACTTCGCCGCCACCCGCGCGATGTCCGAGGGCAACCAGTTCACGCTGGAGAACCTCGAAACCGCCCTGTACGACCCGACCAACCCCAACCGCCACGCCCTGTCCGTCGTGCGGAGCTGATCGGCTCCGCCGGGGGCGGGTGCCGAAAGGGTTCCGGGGGCTCCGCCCCCGGCCCCCCGGCGGCCGCGCCAGCACCGGACTTCACTGAGACCACTGAGAGGAGATGGTCCTTATGACCCCCGAGGAGCAGGTGACCAAGGACTACCGGGTACGGCGCTGGGTCGGCCTGGTCGAGGAGACGCTGCACGAGAACGGCCCCGTCGCCGCCCGGCCGCTGCGCAAGGCCGTCTGCGGCGTCGTGATCAGGAACCCGTTCGCCGGCGGCTACGCCGAGGACCTGTCCGCGCTCACCGCGCCGAGCGCCGCGCTGGGGACGGCGCTCGGCCTGCGGGCCGCGGCCCTCCTCGGCGACGCGCCGGTGGAGAGCTACGGCAAGGGCGGGCTGGCCGGACTCGCCGGCGAACAGGAGCACGTCGTCGCCTGCGTCACCACCGTCTTCGGCAACGCTCTGCGGGAGGCGGTCGGCGGCGGCGCGGCGTGGATCTCCTCCGCGACCAAGACCGCGTCCGCGGGCGCGGCGCTGGACATCCCGCTCGCGTACAAGGACGAGGTGTACGTCCGCTCCCACTACGACGCCGTCACCGTCTCCGTACCCGACGTGCCGCGCCCCGACGAGCTGTTCGTGTGCGTGGCCGTGGCCAGCGGCGGCCGGATCCACGAGCGCGTCGGCGGCCTGACGGTCGCCGGGGCGCGCGAGCAGGCCGCGGCCGGCCGGGCCCGCTGAGAAGGAGGCAATCCGATGCAGACCAGCGATGCGCTGTACTCCCAGGACGACTCCGTCGCCAACGTGCTCGACAACCTCGCCAGGGCCCACCGGATCCTGGAGATGGAGGGCCACGGCGACATGTCCATGGGCCACCTGTCGTACCGCGACCCGCACGGCCGCGGGCTGTGGCTCAAGCGCGGCAACCTCGGCATGGAGGAGGTGGGAGCCGCCGACCACATCCTCATCGACTTCGACGGCGCCGTCCTCGAAGGCCAGGGCCTGCGCCACCTCGAATGGCCGCTGCACGCCGAGATCATGCGCGCCCGGCCCGACGTCGACGTCGTCGGCCACTCGCACCCGTTCCAGGCCACGGTCTTCGGCGCCGGCCGGGCGCGGATCGAGCCGGTGAACAACCACGGCGTGTGGTTCGCCGAGCACGGCGTCCCGCGCTTCGACGCCACCAGCCACATCATCACCACCCAGGAGCTCGGCCGGGACCTCGCCCGGGTGCTCGGCGACGCCGACGCCGTGCTCCAGGCCAACCACGGCGCCTCGTTCGTGGGCCGCAACGTCCGGGACGCGACGCTCGCCGGGATCTTCCTGGAGAAGGCGGCGGCCTTCCAGCTCGCGCTGGCCGCCTCCGGCCTGCCGTACGACCCGCCGGACGCCGACGAGAGCGTCGAGAAGAACCGCCGCATCTACCCCGAACGCGCCCGCGACAACTACTGGATGTACTTCAACCGCAAGCTCGACCGGCTCGAAGCCGCCCGCTGAGCCCGCCACGCATCCGCGGCAGCCGGAGCAGCCGCAGCACGAAAGGAACCATCGTGAGCATTCCCACCACCAGCGCCGTACTCGGCTCGGGGAGCATGGGGCCCGGCATCGCCGCGCTGCTCGCCCGCTACGGATCCGAGGTCCGGCTCCACGACGTCAGCGAAGAGGCCCTGGCGCGGGCGGAGGGAACCTGCGCCGGCGTCGTCACGCACCTCGACCGCCTCGACGTGCCGGTCACCCCCGGCGGCTCCGTCACCTTCGAACGGGACCAGGCGAAGGCGCTGGCGGGCGCCGACCTCGTCATCGAGGCGGTGCCGGAGCAACTGGAGCTGAAGAAGACGGTGCTCGCCCAGGTCGAGGCCGCGGTCCGGGACGACGTGATCATCGCGACCAACACCTCCGGCATCCCGATCTCCGACATGGCGGTGGACATGGCCCACCCCGAGCGCCTGATCGGCATGCACTGGTCCAACCCGCCGCACCTCATCCCGATGATCGAGGTGGTCAGGGGCGAGCGCACCGACGCCGCCGCCGAGGACCGGCTCGTCGGCATCGTCGAGGCGTTCGGCTACGAGGCCGTGGTGGAGAAGGAGGTGCCCGGCTTCGTCGAGAACCGGGTGCTGTACGCCGTGCTGCGCGAGTGCATGGCCCTCGTCGAGGAGGGCGTGGTCTCCCAGCGCGACCTGGACACCGTCGTGAAGTGGGGCGTCGGCTACAAGCTCGCCGTCATCGGCCCGATGCGGCTGGTCGACATGGCAGGGCTGGACATCTACCAGGCCGTCGGCTCCTACCTCAACCGCGAACTGTCCACCGAGACGGGCGTCTCCTCCCTGGTCACCGAGCTGACCGCCGAGGGCAGGCTCGGCATGAAGACCGGCGGCGGCCTGTACGAGTACGGCGAGGGCGAGGTGGCCGCCAAGCGGTCCGACATCGTCGACGGGCTGGTGAGCGTCCGCAAGGCGCTCTCCGCGATCAAGCCGGTCTGAGGGGGCGGGAGCCGACCGTGAACCGCACACCGCAGCCGGCGGACCCGCCGCCGCACGCGACCTCCGCCGCACCCCCTGACGCGCCGGCGGGGCTGACGTACGTGCGCGCCGGACAGGTGGAGTTGTGCGTACGCGACGCGGGTGCCGGCCCGGCGGTCGTGCTGCTGCACGGCACGACCGCCACCCTCGGCGTCTGGGATCCGGTGGTCGAGCGGCTGGGCGGGACGGTGCGGACCGTCGCCGTCGACCAGCGCGGCCACGGCCGCAGCGGCAGGCCCGCCGCCGGCTACGACGCCGCCGCGTACACCGCCGACCTGCACGCGCTGATCCGCGCGCTGGACTGCGGCCCCGTGGTGGCCGTCGGGCACTCCCTCGGCGCCCGCAACGCCGTCGTGCTCGCCGCCGCACACCCCGGCCTGGTCGCGGGCGTCGTCGCCGTCGACTACGCGCCGTACGTCGAACCGGCCGTGCTCGACGCCCTGGAGACGCGGGTACGCGGCGGCGACCGCGCCTTCGCCTCCGGGACGGACGTCGAGACGTATCTGCGCGAGCGCTACCCCCTGCTGCCCGCCGACGCCGTCCGCCGCCGGCGCCGCTACGGCTACGCCCCGGCCGGCGCCGGCCCGGTGCTGCGCCCGCTCGCGGACCCCGCGGCCATGGTCCGCACCGTCGAAGGACTGCGCCGCGACTTCGACGCCGAGACGCGGGCCGTCCGCGTCCCCGTCACGCTGCTGCGCGGCGAGCACAGCGCCGTCGTCTCCCCGCGCGCCTTCGCCGCCACCCGCGAACTGCGCCCGGACTTCCGCGCCGTCGAACTCTCCGGGCTCGACCACTACGTGCCCGAGGAGGACCCGCACACCGTCGCGGACGAGATCGTCCGCATGCTCGACCGGACGACGGGCCGACCCCGCCCGCGTCCCGCCACCGAGAGGACCTGAGGACCCATGCCCCTGAACATCGAGGACCTCGCCGTCGCCGCCCGCGGTTTCGGCCCCGGCGAGCGGATCCCGGACCGGCACGCCGCCGGCCACGGCAACGCCGCCCCCGAGGTCGAGATCACCGGAGTCCCCGCCGGCACGGCCGAACTCGCGCTGATCCTCCACGACCCCGACGCGCCGCTGCCGCACGGCTTCACCCACTGGGTCGTCTACGGGATCGACCCGGCCGCGCCCGACGTGTCCGCCCCCGGGCCGGCCGGCACGGTCCGCGAGGGCCCCAACTCCCTTGGCGACAGGGCGTATTCGGGACCCCAGCCGCCGCCCGGGCACGGCACCCATCACTACTATTTCTGGGTGTACGCCCTCGACACCCCGGTCGCGGGCGAGCCGTCGCGCGAGGAGTTCCTGAGCGCGTACGGCGATCGCGTCATCGAGCAGAACCGGCTCGTCGGCACGTACTCCGCCTGACGCACCCGGGGCCACACCACGAGCACAGAAGGGCGAGCGCATCGTGTCTGAAGGGCGGGAGCGGACCCCCGGCGTGGACAGCGCCAGGCGAGTCCTGAAGATCCTTCTTCTCTTCACGGAGAAGGGGCCGGAGCTGAGCGTGGAGGAGATCGCGCACTCCGTCGGGATCTCGGTGCCCTCCGCGTACCGGTTCGTCTCGCTGCTGCGCGAGATGGACATGGTGGAGGACAACGGCGGCGGCACGTACGTGCTCTCGCCGCGGATCTTCCTGCTGGCCCGCAGCGCGGAGCAGGCGTTCCCGGTCTCCCGGGTGCTCCGTCCGCTCGTCGAGCGGCTGTCGAAGGACACCGGCGAGGCGGCGCTCGTGATCAGGCGCGTGGGCGACTTCGCGACCTGCGTGGAGATGAGCCAGCCCGAGCACACGATCCGGCTGTCGTTCGAGCCGGGGCAGATCATGAGCCTGCACCGCGGCGCCGGGCCCAAGGTGCTGCTCGCCGCGATGGGGGAGGCGTGGGCCCAGCGCTACTTCGAGCGGCTGCGCCCCGCGCCGTCGCCCGCCGAGCGGGACGCGGTCCTGGCGGAGGTGCAGGCCGTGGCCGCGCAGGGGTGGTCCAAGAGCGAGGCCGAGGTCGACGAGGGCGTGTGGGCGGTGGCCGCGCCGATCCGGGTGGGCGAGAAGGTCGTCGCCGCGGTCACGGTCGCCGGGCCGGACTTCCGCATCGACGACGAGCGCGCCGGCCACATCACGGACCGCGTCGTGGCCGCCGCGGCGGAGCTGTCCGACTCGCTCAGCACCTGGCGGCGCTAGCGCCGCCCCCGGGGGGTGTCACCGCCGGCCTCGCGTGGCGCGGTGGCATCCCCCGGGGCCGGCGCCGGCGGTCAACCGCCGCCCACCGAGCCCATGAGGGCCGAGAACGACGCGGGGTCGGTGTCGAAGCCCTGCACCACGGGGCGGAACCGCCAGGTGCCGGAGTCCTGGCGGACGAACTCCGCGACTGTGGCGGCGGTGGCGGCGGCGACCCCTGCGAAGTCGTCGGCGGCCACCTCGTCGTGGCCGTCGCGGACGAGGACCCGGGTGCCGGACACCTCTCCGAACGTCAGCCGTCCCCCGCCCTGCTGGATGGCGACGCCGACGACCACGCGCGCGTACGCGGGGGCGATGCGCGCGAACTCCAGCGTCAGCACCTCGTCGGCGCCGAAGCCCTGCCCGGTCTGGCTGTGCCGCTGCAGGGTGATCGTGCCGTCGGGGGCGCGGCGGTCGAAGTGGACCAGGTAGGCCGGCTCGCCCCGCGGGTCGTCGGCGGTGTACGTCGCCGCGATCAGGTCCAGGTCGTGGGAGGGCGCCCCGAGGGGACTGGGGTCCCACTTCAGCGCCACCTCGACCTTGCCGACACCCTTGTTGAGACCGGTCACCGGGCTCCCCTCTCCCGCATTCCCGTGTGCTTGACACAACTGCCCGGCGCGGACCGCCGGTTGCCCCTATCGTGTCACGTCCCGCCGGCCCGGGGAGCGGCGTGCGGGGAGCGCGGGGCGGCACGCGGGGGGCGGCAGCGCGCGGCCCGGCGCGGGAGCGCCCGCGGCCGTACGGGCCGCCTTGCGCGGCGGTTACACCAGAGGACCGGTCCACTGGCGCCGCGGCGCCCGATTGACCGTACGTGTGGGGCACGTCACGCTCGGGCCGTCCGCCATCCATGTCCCCCGGCGGGCTCTCGGTACCCCGTACACCACCCCCACATGACCTCCGGACTGTCATGTACGGGCCAATCTGAAGGGAGCTCGAACACATGGCTTGCAGTACGAACTACCTCTGGCGCGGCGAGGCCACCTGGTTCTGCTGCGGCGCCGCCTGGGGCCCCTGCGGCTCCGCCGGCGGCGGCGCCTGCGGCAACTGCCGCTCCGCCTCGAACCACGGCGCCTGGCCGAACGCCTCCGCGGCGTGCTGGAACATCACCCGGCCCGACCTGTGCGGCGAGGGCGGCATCCCGCGCCGCGGCTGCGGGGCCGTCATGCGCGTCGTCCAGGAGTGCTCCAAGGCGGCCGTCTGCATCACCATCACCGACTGCGGCCCGCGCACCAAGAGCTTCTGCGGCGAGGCGGCCTGCTGCAACGGCGTCTGCCGTACCAACCGCATCCTCGACCTGACGCCCGCGGCGTACTCCCAGATCGCCAGCCTCAGCTCCGGCAAGACCGGCGTGTGGATCTACGAGTGAAGGAGGCGCGGCCATGAACCACGCAACGGGCTCGACGTTCGACCGGCGGCGCTTCCTGTCCGCCAGCGCACTCGGCGGCGCCACCGTCGTCGGCGCCACGGCGCTCGGCGCCGTGGACCCCGACGCCGCGTTCGCGGCGCCCACCCCGCCGCTCGACCCGGCGGTCGCCGCGACCTCGTTCGCCGAGGGCCTGATCACCGGCATCGAGGGCGGCACCCTGCTGCACGTCGCCGGCTCGCACGGCGAACGGCACCGCATCCAGCTCACCAACGCCACCAGCATCTGGAAGCTCCACCCCACCACCGCCGACGACGTCGAGACCGGCGACGGCCTCTACGCCCGCGGCCTGGAGATGCCCGACGGCACCATCGCCGCCGACGCGGTCTGGGTGAACATCGTCAACCTCGACGTCACCGTCCGGGGCATCGGCAAGGACCGGCTCCAGCTCGGGTACCACGGCGGCGAGCTGATCGGCCGCATCGTCCCGGGCCGCTCCACCGCCTCCTACGCGGGCGCCGCGCTCACCGACGACCTGTCGGGGGTGCGGATGGGGCAGCATGCGCTGGTGCTCGGCGCCTGGCGCCCCAACGACGGGGCGATCGACATCGCCAGGATCACGGTCGGGCACTGACCCGCGCGGCCACTTCGAGGACGGAGGCAGCATGATCGCACTGCTGGTCGGCGGCGTGCTCGGCTGGACCGGGAGCACCAAGCTGTTCGGACGCAACACCCCGGTCCAGGCATCGGGCACCGTGCTGGAGCGCAAGCTCGGCGGGCTGCCGCGCGCCACGGTCGCGCTGCGCGCGGTCGGGGCGGCGGAACTGCTCGTCGCGCTCGCGCTGGTGGCCCTGCCGGTGCCGCTGGTCACCGGGGCGCTCGCGGCGCTCGCCGGCGCGGGCTTCGCGGCGTACCTCGGCTACGCCAAGGCCACCGCGCCCGACTCGTCCTGCGGCTGCACCGCGCGGGACAAGGCGCCCATCGGCGTACGGGCCTTCGCCAGGGCCGGGTTCGTCCTGGCCGGCGGAGCGGTCGTGCTGGCCGACGGCGCGGGCGGTCTGCCGGCACCGGCCGGCGGGCCCTGGTGGGAGGCGCTGCGGGACGGGCCGGGCGCCGCGCTCGGCCTGCTGGCCGCCGGCACGGCGCTGGCCTGGCTGCTCTTCGGCGACCCCGACCGGGCCGTCCGGCTGCCGCTGCGCCGGCTGCGGCTGCGGCTCTTCGGGCACCCGCTGCACGGCGGTCCCGGTCCCGGCGGCGACCCCGAGGCGGTGCCCGTCGAGGGCTCCGTCGAACTGCTGGAACGCTCGCTCGCCTGGCAGACGGTGACCCACGTCGTCCGCTCCGGGCTGCGCGAGCACTGGGACGACGACGGCTGGCGCTTCCTGCGCTACACCGGCCTGCACGACACCGGCCGGGACGGCGCCGAGGGCGCCGGCCGGCCGGTGTCCGTGGTCTTCGCGATGGACGCGAAGGCGGATCTCGACAGCCCGCGACCGCCGGCGATCCGCGTCGGCGTCGTCGACGAGGAGACGGGCGAGCGCGTCGACGTCACCGCCGGCCGGGAGCGTCCCGGCGCGCTGCTCGGCGAAGGCGTCTGAAGGCGGTGCCCGGAGCCGCTACGCAACCGGCGCAGCCGGGCTCCGGGCACCGCCCCGGCTACCCCTGCGCCGCCGCGCCGGCCGGCATGCCGTACGCGTCGGCGATCAGCTCGTACGAGCGCAGCCGCGCCTCGGGCCCGTGCACGTTCGTGGTGAGCATCAGCTCGTCGGCCCCCGTGCGCTTCTGCAGATCGCCCAGGCCGGTGCAGACCTCGTCCGGGGTGCCGTGCACCACGTTGGCGATCCAGGAGTCGGCGAACTCCCGCTCCAGCGGGCTGAACTCGTACGCCTCCGCCTCCTCCGGCGAGGGCACGAGACCGGGCCTGCCGGTGCGCAGCCGCAGCATGCTGAGCGCCCCCGCGGCCACCTGCCGCCGCGCCTCCCGCCCGTCCTCCGCGGCCAGCACCGAGACGCCGATCAGGGCGTACGGGGCGGAGAGCACCGCCGACGGCTGGAACGCCTCCCGGTACAGCTCCAGCGCGGGCCCGGTGTGCTGCCCGGCGAAGTGGTGGGCGAACGCGAACGGCAGCCCCAGCTCCGCGGCGAGCCGGGCGCTGAACATCGACGAGCCCAGCAGCCACACCGGCGGCCGGTGCAGGGACTGCACCCCGCCGGCCGCCGTGCCCTGCACCGGCCCCGGCACGGCGTGGATCCTGCGGTACGGATGGCCGTCGGGGAAGTCGTCGTCGAGGAACCGGATCAGCTCCGCCAACTGCTGCGGGAACTCCTCGGCGCCCTCGTGCAGCCGCTCCGTGCGGCGCAGTGCCGCCGCGGTCGCGCCGTCCGTGCCGGGCGCCCGGCCCAGGCCCAGGTCGACGCGGCCCGGGGCCAGCGCCTCCAGCGTGCCGAACTGCTCGGCGACGACGAGCGGCGCGTGGTTGGGCAGCATCACGCCGCCGGAGCCGAGCCGGATGGCCGTCGTGTGCGCGGCCAGGTGCGCCAGGATCACGGCGGGCGAGGAGGAGGCGACGCCGGGCATCGAGTGGTGTTCGGCGACCCAGTAGCGGTGGAAGCCGCGCGCCTCGGCGAGCCGGGCCAGCGCGACCCCGGTGCGCAGCGCGTCGCCCGCCGTGTAGCCGGCGCCCACGGTGGCCAGGTCCAGCACGGACAGCGGCACGGGCGCGGAGCCCTCCACCCGCCCCCGTATCCCGTCCTGCGCGTCGGGTGCCGTCACGTCCGCTGCCGCCACGTGGTCCTCCTGGTCGTCGGGTGTCCTGTGGTCCTCCCCATGCCGACAACAGGAGGGCGGCTCCGTATTCCCGTGTTTCCGCATTCCCGTGTTCCCGGGATCCGGGGAAAGGGCGCTGCCGCCCGCGGTGACGGCGCGGGCGGCAGCGGGGCGGCGGGCGCGCGTGGCGGGGTGGGTGGCGCGCCCGCCGCGGCCGGAGCGGAAGGCCCGGGCGGAGGGGTGCCGGGCCTTCCGCGGTCCGCGGGGCGGGTCAGCAGGCCCCGTGGTGGAGCACCTCCGAGTCTGCGGAGCAGGTTAAAAGGACTAGACCAATGCGTCAAGAGGTCTGTACCACTGCACTTCTGTGCGAACGCGCCGTGCCTCAGCGGCCGTTGACGGGGCCCGGCGGCGGTCTCCCCGGACCGACAGGTCCCTTCGGGTCCGTCCGTTCGACGGCGTGCGCCTCGCGGTATCCGGCCCCTGACCCCGGAACTGCACAAACCCGAAACGCAGCGTTCACAAACCTTCGTGACGAGGCATTTCCCCTTTCCCCGGGGTCATTTTCCGGTCACCCCGCCCGCCCCGGCCCGAAGCGCTCCCCGCGCCCGGCGCTAGGGTGTTCGACCTGCGGCGGAGCAGGGGGTCGGGGTGCGCATACAGCAACTGGAGTACGTGGCCGCGGTGACCCGGTTCGGTTCCCTGCGGCGCGCCGCGGAATCGCTGCACCTGTCGCAGCCGGCGCTCAGCGAGACCGTACGGAATCTGGAGCGCGAGCTCGGCGTCGATCTGCTGGACCGGCGGCGGTCCGGGGCGCGGATCAGCGACGCGGGCCGGGAGCTGCTGCCGCACATCGCCGCCGTGCTCGACGCCGTGGACCGGCTGCGGGGGGCCGCCGACGAGCAGCACCGGGCCGGCCGGTCGGTCCGGCTCGGCACCGGGGGCGCGGTCGCCGCGTCGGTGCTGGCCCCGGCCGTACGGGAGTTCCGCGCGGGTCATCCCCTGACCGGGGTGGAGATCGTCGCCGCGGCACCGGACGCCCTGCACCGCGGGCTCCTCGAAGGCGGGCTCGACCTCGGCCTCGTCGTCCGGCTCGCGGGCGACGACCCCCACCCCGACCTGCACGACACCGACCTGCTGCGCGGCCGTCCCGTGGTGTGCCTGAGCCCCGCGAGCCCGCTGGCCGAGCTGGACGAGATCGGCGCCGTGGAGCTGCTCGCCGAGCCGCTGGTCGGGGTGCGCTCCGGGTGCCTCGTCCACCGCCTGCTGCACCGCCTCGGCGCCGCCCGCCCGCCGCTGCCGGCGTACGCGGCCGACACGTCCGACGCGGCGAAGTACCTGGTCGCCGAGGGGCTGGGGGTGACGGTGCTGCCGGACTTCGGGGTCGTCGGCGATCCGCTGGAGCGGCACGGCGCGGTCACCTGGCGCCCCCTCGCGGGCGCCGCGGTCCCCGCCGTGCACCTGGTGCTCCGGCGCAGCCGCACCCGTGCCGTCCCGCCCGCCGCCCGCGCGCTGCACGACGCCCTCGCGGCAGGCACCGCGGCGGCCGGGACCGTCTCGACCTGAGTCCCCGCCGGCCCCGCACACCCCGCCACGCGCCGCCGCCACCAGTGCCTTCGGCTCGTAATTGGCGTGAACCTGCCACTTGTCGGGGCGTCCGGCATGCGAGACGCTGCCGGGGCACCGCCGACACCGCGGCGGGCCATCCGCACCGCACTGCACCTCCTTGCCCGTGATCCGGTCAACGAAAGGTTCTGGTGCACGAGATGAGACTCACCCCCACACCCCTGCGCCGTGCGGCCACCGTGCTGACGGCGCTCGGCCTTGCCGCCGGCCTCCAACTGGCCGCCGGCACCGGCGCGAACAGCGCCCCCGCCGAGGGCAGCGCCCCCGCCGAAGGCGATCTACGGCTCGCCCCGGCCGCGACGGCCCTCGACGGCCAGTGGATCGTCGTGCTGAAGAACGGCGAGGTAGCCAAGTCCGAGACCCGCTCCGTGGCGCGCGACCTCGCCGGCACCGCGGACGTCAGCCCCGAGCACGTCTACCGCACCGCGCTGCGCGGCTTCTCCGCCGAGATGAGCAAGGCCGAGGCGGCCGAGCTGGCCCGCGACCCGCGGGTGGCGTACGTCGAGCAGGACGCCGTCGTACGGACCATGGAGACCCAGAACAACGCCACCTGGGGCCTGGACCGCATCGACCAGCGCGACCTGCCGCTGAGCACCACGTACACGTACGACACCACCGCGGCCGACGTCACCGCCTACATCATCGACACCGGCATCCGCACCACGCACGACGAGTTCGACGGGCGCGCCTCGGTCGGCACCGACACCGTCGGCGGCGGCCAGAACGGGCAGGACTGCAACGGCCACGGCACCCACGTCGCGGGCACCGTCGGCGGCAGCACGTACGGCGTGGCCAAGGAGGCGAAGCTCGTCGCCGTACGCGTCCTGAACTGCAGCGGCTCCGGCAGCACCGCCGGCGTCGTCGCAGGCATCGACTGGGTGACCGCCAACGCCTCCGGCCCGTCCGTGGCCAACATGAGCCTGGGCGGCGGCGCCAGCACCACGCTTGACGACGCCGTCGAGCGGTCCGTCGCCTCCGGCGTGACGTACGCCATCGCGGCCGGCAACGGCAACATCTTCGGGCAGCCGCAGAACGCCTGCAACTACTCGCCGGCCCGGGTGCCCGAGGCGATCACGGTGGGCGCCACGGACAACACCGACCGGCGCGCGTCCTGGTCCAACTTCGGCACCTGCCTCGACCTGTTCGCGCCGGGCGTGAGCATCACCTCCGGCTGGTACACCAACGACACCGCCACGAACACCATCTCCGGCACCTCGATGGCCACCCCGCACACCGCGGGCGTCGCCGCGCTGTACCTCCAGGGCAACCCCTCGGCCACGCCGGCGCAGGTCGGCCAGGCCATCGTGGACAACACCACGCCGAACAAGGTGCAGGACCCGCGCACCGGCTCGCCGAACCGGCTGCTGTACTCGCTCTTCTGACGCGGGTGACCGCAGGGACCGCCCCGGCCTGAAGACCGGTGCCACGGCCCGCCCCCGCCCGGGAGGATCCGGGCGGGGGCGGGCCCCGCGCGTCAGCTCCCCGCGGCGGAGAAGACGAACGTGAACGCCGCCGGGCGCGCCGCCAGTGCGTACTGGGGCAGCACGCCGGGACCGCAGGACGCCGAGCCGATGCCCTGGCGGGCGTGGTCCAGCGTGACGTGCACCGGGTCGCCCGGCACCAGGTCGGGCCGGTGCGTCGCGGCGTCCAGCTCCGCGGTGGTCCAGCGCCGCGCGGTCAGCGCGAACTCCGGCTCGCCCTCGACCCGCAGCCCGGCGCCGGCCCCGGTCAGCTCCGCCCAGCGCACCCGGGCGCGCGCGCCGTTCTCCTGCGGGCGCACGTACGGCGTCTGCAGCTCGTCCACGCTCGCCGACCAGCGGCCCAGCAGCGCCGCGGTGCCCGTGTCCGGGTACGCCTCGCCGGGACCGCCGCCGTACCAGCGCACCGTGCCGTACCCGGCGGGCAGCGCGAAGCGGATCCCGAGCCGCGGCAGCGGCAGGCCGGCCCAGTCGCCCTGCGGCGTCACCGACACGGTCAGCGCCACCCGGTCCGCGTCCGCGGTCCAGCGGAACTCCGCGGCCAGCCCCAGGTCGGTCGCCGCGGGTGCCACCCGGGTACGCACCGTCAGCGCGCCGTCCGTGGGCTCCACCGCGTCCGTACGGTGCCGCAGCCGGTGCAGCCCGGCCTTGCGCCAGCGCCGCGCCAGGTCCGTCCCGGGCTGCCAGTCCGCACCCAGGTCGTTGTCCGTCGGGGCCCGCCACGCCTCCAGCCGCAGCCCCGTCACGGGCACCCCGGCCAGCGTCCGCGGCTCGCCCGTGCGGGCGTCGAACGTCGCCGGGCCGAGCCGGACCAGCGCGTCGTCGCGTACGGGCGACGCGCCCGCGGGCCGCGCGAGCGGCGGGCGCGGCGCGGCGGCCCACTGCCCGCGTGCGACGACGTGCCCCGCCGGTGCCCACGCGGTGTCCGCGGCGAGCCGGGCGGTGACGGTCCACTGCGCCTCGCCGGCCGGCGGCGCGGCGGGCGCGGGCAGTTCGACCTTCGCGCTCTCACCCGGCGCGAGCGGCGGCACCGCCGCCTCACCGCTCGCGGTCTCCGCGCCGTCGACCGCGTACGTCCAGGAGAACGCGAGGTGGTCCAGGCCCGCGAAGTCGTGCAGGTTGGTGACGACCGCCTGGCCGGGGGAGTCCCCGGCCTCGATGCGCACCGGCCGGATCACGTGGGCGAACTCGACGAGCCCCGGCGACGGCGTGCGGTCCGGGAACAGCAGCCCGTCGCAGACGAAGTTGCCGTCGTGCAGCTCCTCGCCGAAGTCGCCGCCGTAGGCGAAGCCCAGCTCGGGGTGGGCGATGCCGTGGTCGATCCACTCCCAGACGAAGCCGCCCTGGCAGCGCTCGTACGTCTCGAACAGCCGCTGGTAGTCCGTGAGCCCGCCGGGCCCGTTGCCCATGGCGTGCGCGTACTCGCACAGCACGAACGGCTGGGCCCGCCGGCGCGCGTCCAGCGCCGCGTCGTCGAGCGGGTCCTCGGCGCGCTCGCCGATGCGGCGCACCTCGTCGTGGTCGGCGTACATCCGGGAGTAGACGTCGGCGTCGGCGCTGGCCGGGTCGCCTTCGTAGTGCAGGAGGCGGCCGGGGTCGCGGCCGCGGATCCAGTCGGCCATCGCGGTCAGCCCGGCGCCGGAGCCGCACTCGTTGCCCAGCGACCACAGGATGACCGACGGGTGGTTCTTGTCCCGCTCGACCATGCGCTCCGCGCGGTCCAGCAGTGCCGGGGTCCAGCGCTCGTCGGCCACCGGGTTGCCGCGCCAGCCCACGGCGTGGAAGCCGTGCGTCTCCAGGTCGCACTCGTCGATCACCCACAGCCCCAGCTCGTCGCAGAGGTCGAGGAAGGCGGGGTGCGGCGGGTAGTGGCTGGTGCGTACGGCGTTGACGTTGTGCCGCTTCATCAGCAGCACGTCCGCGCGCATCGTCGCCTCGTCGAGGGCGCGGCCGTGCTCGGGGTGGAACTCGTGCCTGTTGACGCCGCGCAGCAGGATGCGACGGCCGTTGACCGTCAGCACCCCGTCCCGGACGGCGACGGTGCGAAAGCCCACCCGCAGCGGGATCCGCTCGCCGGGGGTGGCCAGCTCCGCGTCGTAGAGCCGCGGGGTCTCGGCGGTCCACGGCTCGACCGGCAGCGTGACGGACTCGCCGGTGGCGACGTCGACGCCCAGCTCCGGCACGGTGACGCGGCCGCCGGGCGCGCAGTCCACGCGCAGCGTGCCGGCGCCCGCCACGTGGTCGTACGAGGCGTGCACGAAGAAGTCGCGCACGGCGCCCGCCGGCCGGTGCAGCAGCGTGACGTCGCGGAAGATGCCGGGCAGCCACCACTGGTCCTGGTCCTCCAGGTAGGAGCCGGACGACCACTGGTGGACGCGGACGGCCAGCACGTTGCCCGCGGGGCGCAGCAGCGCGCCGACGGCGAACTCGTGCGGCAGCCGCGAGCCCTTGAACTCGCCCAGCTCCGTGCCGTTCAGCCAGACCCGGGCGTGCGACTCGACCCCGTCGAAGCGCAGCACCGCCCCGTCGTCAGGGAGGCCGTCGTTCGGCGGGGCGGCGGGCCAGCCGGCGGGCAGGTCGAAGGTGCGCAGGTGGTCGCCGGTCGGGTTCTCGGCCGGCACCCGCGGCGGGTCGACCGGGAAGGGGTAGAGGGTGTTCGTGTACGCGGGCGCGCCGTACCGGCCGCCGCCCTGGAGCACCCAGTGGCCGGGGACGGCGATCTCGTCCCAGCCCGCGGTGTCGTGGCCGGGCTCGGCGAAGGACGTGTCGTGGGTGGTGGCGGTGGGGGAGAGCCGGAAGCGCCAGGCCCCGTTCAGCGGCAGCCGGGCGGCGTCGGAGCGGGCGTACCACGCGCGCGGCGGCAGGGTGCCGTTGCCGGGTGCGGGGTCTTCGTGGGCGGGGAGTGCCGGATCGTGCATGAGATCCATCTGATCCCGCCGAGGGGCGCGGCACAACAGACGCCGCACCCCAATTCATTGGACTTTTCGGACACCGGTTGGACTTCTGTGGCGTCCCGGCCGCCCGCGGCGGGGGGAGGCGGGCGGCCGGGACGCGGCGGTCAGCGGCCCTGGAGCGACTTGACGTTGTCGCCGAATGTCCAGCTCCGCGACCCGTCCCAGTTGATCGACCAGGTCATCAGGCCCTTCAGCGCGCCGCCGAAGTGGCTCCACGCCTGCGACACGAGCCCCGGCGACATGTGGCCGCCGCCCGCGCCGGGCTGCGCGGGCAGTCCGGGGGCCTGCTTGTCGTACGGGACGCGGATGGTGGTGCCCTGCACGACGAGGCCGCGGTTCAGGCACTCGGTCTGGGCGACGAAGCCCTGGACGGTGCCCGCCTGGTACGAGTCGCCGGAGCAGCCGTACATGCTGCCGTTGTAGTACTGCATGTTGAGCCACCACAGCCGGCCGTTGTCCGCGTACTTCTTGATGATGGGCAGGTACGCGCCCCAGATCGAGCCGTAGACCACGCTGCCGCCGGTGACGTACGCCGTCTCGGGGGCCATCGTGAGGCCGAAGCCGGCGGGCATCTGGGCGAGGACCCCGTCGATGATGCGGATGAGGTTGGCCTGCGAGGTCGAGAGCTGGTTGATGTTGCCGCTGCCGACGAGGCCGGTCTCGATGTCGATGTCGATGCCGTCGAAGTTGTACTGCTTGAGGATCGGCACGAGCGTGGCGATGACCCGGTCGGCGACGGCGCTGGAGCTGAGGTCCACGCCGGCCGTGGCGCCGCCGAGCGACATGAGGATGGTGGCGCCGTTCGCCTTGGCCGCGCACATCTCGGCGGGAGTGGCGACCTTCACGGTGCTGTCCATCCCGTCCTCCCACTTGACCGTGCCGTCGGAGAGGATGACGGGGAAGGCGGCGTTGATGACGTTGTAGCCGTGGCCGCGGATGTCGGGGTTGGTGATCGGGGTCCAGCCGAACGGCGGGTGCACGCCGTTGGCGGCGCCGTCCCAGTTCTCCCAGTAGCCCTGGAGGATCTTCCCCCCGGGCTTGGGTTTGGTGGGACAGGTGTCGGCCGCCGCGGGCCCGGCCGCCTCGGGCGGGGTCGCCGCCGTGGCGGGGAGCTGGGCGGCGAGCACCAGCGTGAGGCCGATGCCGAAGAGACGCAGCGTCCGGCTGATCGCAGACTGCATGACACGCTCGCCTTCTGGGCTGTGGGGTTGCCAGGAGAGGTACGTGTTGCGCTGCGGCACAAGGTAAGTTGGTCCAGACCTTTCGTCAAGAGGTCTGGACCAAAGGCCGGGGAGCGGAGCGTGGGGGAGCTGTTCGTGCCGCGTTCACCTGCGAGTTCGCGACGGTGCCTTACCGTGCCGCCATGCCCACCACGCACGACACGGCAGTCCCCGCAGGCCCGGCCGCCCCCGAAGTAACCGCCGCCGCGGCCGGATCCGCCGCGCCCGCGCCCTCCTCGCCGACCCGCCGCCGCGTGCTGCGCGGCCTCACCGCGACGGCCGGCGCCGCCGGCCTCGCCGCGCTGGGCGCCGCCCCCGCCACGGCGGGCGGCGGTCACCACGGGCGCCCCGGGCGGCCGTTGCGGGTGCTCGTCGCCACGAACGAGCCCTGGGGCACGTACCACGTCAAGCCGCTGCTCGCGGAGGCCGGACGGCGCGGCGTACGGATCACCCAGCTCGTGCCCGACACCTCCGGTGTCCAGCCCGGCGACCCCGTGCCCGTCGCCACGCCGCAGAGCGCCCCGCCCGCCGATCTGCTGGTCGTCACCGGCGCCGGTGACTGGCCGCTGGAGTGCGCCGCGCGCTTCCGGCGGCTGCCGGTGGCGGCCAGCTCACTGGCGTATCTCGGCCCGCAGCAAGCCCCGGGCGCGCGGCTGCTGCGGCCCCGGCTGCGCGCGGTCACCTCCTCCTCGCCGGCCGAGGCGCGCGCGTTCGGCGGCTACCTCGGCACTCGTCGCCGGATCCGGGTGGTCGGCTCGCCGCAGACCGACGCGCTGCCGGCCCACCGGCCGGAGCCGGGGCTCGTGCTCGTCCTGACCAGCGTCACGCACCCCGACGACACCGGCGGCGCCGCGCCGGGCACCGAACTGCTGCTCGCCGCGGCCGAGAAGCTGCAGGCCGCGGGGAAGCGGATCCTGGTGGGCCTGCACCCGCGCGAGGACCCCAAGCTGTGGGACGCGTACGAGATCAGCGACGTGCCGTCGCTCCAGGCCGCGGCGCGGGCGGAGGCCGCGGTCGGCATCCCCGGGACGGTCTTCCCGCTGGTCGCCGCGGTCGGCGTGCCGCTGGTCGGCATCACCGACACGGGGCTGACGGTGCCGGACTACCTGCTGGCGGTGTGCTCCTCGACCATCGACGATCCGGCGGAGGCGGTGCCGGCCGTGGGCTCCGCGCGGCTGCCCGCGCCGGACGTCCTCGCCGACGCCGTCGGCCCGATCGGCGGCTCGGCCGCCCGCCTGCTCGACGTCTGGCGCCACACGGCCCGTCCGGGGCACCCGCACGACGACCGCTGAACCCCGTCCCGGGCCCCACGCGGCCCGCGGTGCCACGGCCGCGCACCGCCGGCGGAGCCCGGGGTCCCGGCGCTCCGCCGGCGTAACGGCCCCGCGCCCGCCGCGCGTTCGCCCGGCCGGCGAGCCGGAGCGCCCTCACCCTCCGCCGCCCGCAGGGCACCCCGCGTACCGGCGCGTGTCGCCATCCCGTAGCCTCTGTGGCCCCGAGCCCGTGGCACCCGCCGCGGTGCATGTACCTGCCCGGCGGCACTGACCCCCCGCCGGCGCACACGGGAGGTGGGCCCATGACCGTCGCGGACGCCGACAAGGCCGCGCCCGTGTCCGGCGCGGGTCCGGTCCTCTCCCTCGGCGCCGTCGAGAAGCGCTTCCCCGACGGCACCCGCGCCCTGGATCCGGTCGACCTCGACGTCGCCGCCGGCGAGTTCGTCTCCGTCGTCGGCCCCTCGGGCTGCGGCAAGACCACCCTGCTGCGCATCGCCGCCGGCCTCGTCGAGCCCTCCGCCGGCGCCGTGGCCGCGCGCGCCGACCGCCTCGGCTACGTCTTCCAGGACCCGACGCTGCTGCCCTGGCGCTCGGTGCGTACGAACGTCGAGCTCTTCGGCGAGCTGCGCGGCGTCCCGCGCGCCGAGCGGCGCACGCGCGCCGACGCCGCGCTGGAGCTGGTCGGCCTCACCGAGTTCGCGGGCCACCGGCCCCGCGCCCTGTCCGGCGGCATGCGCATGCGCGTCTCCCTGGCCCGCTCCCTCACGCTACGCCCGGAGCTGTTCCTGCTGGACGAGCCGTTCGGCACGCTGGACGAGATCACCCGCGAGCGGCTGGACGACGACCTGCTCCGGCTCTTCGCCGCCGAGCGGTTCGCGGCCGTCTTCGTCACCCACTCCGTGCTGGAGGCGGTCTACCTGTCCACCAGGGTCGTGGTGATGTCCCCCCGGCCCGGGCGCATCTGCGGGGAGTTCACCGTCCCGTTCGGCTACCCGCGGACCGAGACCCAGCGCTACGACCCCGAGCTGAACCGCATCGCGGCCGAGGTGTCCGCCTGCATGCGCGCATCCGCCACGTGAGACCCGACCGAGATCCGACCCCCCCGATCCCCTCCGGAGGAACCCCCGATGCCCGTGAAGATCCACCTGCGTTCCTTAGCCGTGCCGTTCGTCGCCATCGTGCTGCTCACGGCCGCCTGCGGCGACGACGGCGGCGGTGAGCAGCAGGACGGCGACGGCGGCAGGCCGGCGCCGGCGGCGAAGAGCGGCGCGGCCGACCTGACCGGCGTGTGCCCCGAGACCGTGACGGTGCAGACCTCGTGGCTGCCGAACGCCACCGCCTTCGGCCCGCTGTACGCGCTCCTCGGTGACGACCCCCGGGTGGACGCGAACAGCAAACGGGCCACCGCCCCCCTGGTCGCCGGCGGCGAGGACACCGGCATCTCGCTCGAACTGCGCGCCGGCGGCCCGGCGATCGGCTTCGCCGCCACCTCCGCGCAGATGTACACGGACGAGGACATCGACCTCGGGGTGGTCGGCGGCTTCGACGAGATCGTCCAGCTCTCCGCCACGCAGCCCACGACCGCGGTGCTGGCGCTGCTGGAGAAGGACCCGACGATGATCTACTGGGATCCCGAGACCCATCCGGAGTTCGAGACCATCGAGGACGTCGGCAGGTCGGACACCACCGTGCTGTACTCCGGCGGCGACACGTACATGGAGTATCTGACCGGCACCGGGATCCTCAAGAAGGACCAGGTGGACGGCTCCTTCGACGGCTCGCCCGCGCGCTTCGTGGCCTCCGGCGGCGAGCTCGCCTCCTCCGGGTACGCGGCCGAGGACCCGTACATGTTCGAGAACGAGATCGACGACTGGATGAAGCCCGTCAAGGGCCAGCTCGTCTACGAGGCCGGCTACCCGATCTACGGGCCCTCCCTCGTCGTCCGCCCCGAGGCGAAGGACGAACTGGCGCCCTGCCTGGAGAAGCTGGTGCCGATCATCCAGCAGTCGCAGGTCGACTACCTGCGCGACCCGGACGCGACGATCGCCACCATCGTCGACATCGCCGAGCAGTACAAGGGCGGCGACGTGCTCACCGAGGGCATCGCGAAGTACGGCATCGGCGAGATGAAGAAGCTCGGCATCGCCTCGGACGACGCCGAGGGCGAGGACACCACCGTCGGGAACTTCGAGACCCCGCGGGTCCAGAAGATCATCGACATCGACGAGCCCATCTTCGCCGAGCAGAAGAAGCCCATCAAGGACGGCCTGAAACCGGCCGACGTCGTGACCAACGAGTTCCTCGACCCCGGGATCGGACACGGCGCATGACCGGCCGCCCGGCCGCCGGGCCCGCGCGCCGCGGGTCCCGGCGGCGAGGTGGAGTACGCTGCCCTTCCGGCCCGTACCGCGGTGCGCGCCTGCACGACCACGGCCGTACGCGGCCGACGCGGAGAGGTTCATGAGCGACAACGGCATAGCCGACGGGCCGCACGGCACGTCGCCCCTGCCCGACCCCACGGCCGCCCACGCCTCCCGCACGTACGACTACCACCTCGGCGGCAGCGACAACCTGGGCCCGGACCGCGCGCTGGTGGACGAGGTCGAATCCACGTTCATGCCGGACGTGAAGATGCGGGTGCGCGCCCAGCGGCTGTTCCTGGAGCGGGCCGTGCGCTACCTGGTCGCCGAGGCGGGCATCCGCCAGATCCTCGACATCGGCTGCGGCCTGCCGCAGCGGCGCATGCCCAACGTCCACGAGATCGCGCACCGGATCGCCCCCGACACCCGGGTCGCCTACGTCGACTACAACCCCGTCGCCGTGGCGCACATGCAGGCCCTGCACACGGACGGGGTTCTGACCGTCGCCTTCGCCGGCGACGTCCGGCAGCCGGAGCTGATCCTCAGCCATCCGGACGCGCGCGCCGTGCTGGACTTCGACCGGCCCGTCGGCGTGCTCATGGTCGGTCTGCTGCACTTCCTGTCCGACAAGGACGATCCGGCGGATCTGGTGGCGCGGGTGCGCCGCGGGGTGGTCCCGGGCAGCCACCTCGCCGTGTCCCAGATCTCTGCGGAACTCGACTCCCGGGTCGAGCGGCTCACCGAGGTGTGGGCGCGCGGGGCGACGCCGATGGTGCAGCGCGGGCGCGCCGAGCTGGAGCGGATCATCGAGGGGTGGGAGCCGGTCGAGCCCGGCGTGGTGGTCGCGCACCGCTGGCGTCCCCGCCCGCCGGACCGTACCGAGGGGAACGCCTACACGCTGGTGGCCGTCAAGCCATGAACCTGCGCCCGTTGCTCCGCAGGCTGCCGGCCGTGCTGGTGGCCGGCGCCGCCGTGGGGGTGTGGTACCTGATCAGCATGGTGGTGCTGGCCGAGGACCGGCGCTTCCTCTTCCCGCCGCCGCACGACGTGGTGCGCGTGGGGTTCCTCGACGGCGACAACCGCGCCGAACTCCTCGACGCCCTGCTGCTGTCCTCGCAGGTCGCCTCGCTCGGGCTGCTCATCTCGGCGGCCGGGGCGATCGCCATGGCGATCCTGATGAGCCAGGCCCGGTGGCTGGAGCGCTCCCTCTTCCCGTACTTCGTCGTCCTCCAGGTGACGCCGATCCTCGCCCTGGTCCCGCTCTTCGGCTTCTGGTGGGGGTACGGGTTCTCCACCCGGGTGCTGGTCTGCGTCATCATCGCCTTCTTCCCCATCCTCACCAGCACGCTCTTCGGCATCCGCTCCGCCGACGCGTCGTACCACGACCTGTTCCGGCTCCAGAACGCGAGCCGGCTGACCCGGCTGTGGAAGCTCCAACTGCCCGCCGCGCTGCCGCACATCTTCACCGGACTGCGCATCGCCGCCGGGATGTCCGTCGTCGGCGCGATCGTCGGCGACTTCTTCTTCCGCCAGGGGCAGCCGGGCATCGGGGTGCTCATCGACCTCTACCAGTCGCGGCTGCAGTCCGAGCAGTTGCTCGCGGCGGTGCTGGTCTCCTCGCTCTTCGGCGTCCTGGTCTTCTGGTTCTTCGGCTGGCTCGCGCGCATCGTCGTCGGGGGCTGGCACGAGTCCGTGGACGAACCAGGCGCCAGCGGCTGATCTCCGCCCGCACGCGGACCCGCCCGGGCGTCCGGTCCGGTAGTCGAAAACCGGACGAAGGTTCGGGAAAGTGTCCGCGGGCGGGTATTATTCCGCGCTGGCGACGGGATGGTGAACCGACCGGCGGGGGAGGGGAGATGGCGGCGTCAGTACCGGTGGCCGGCGGGCGGCGGCTGCCCGGCGGCGGCACGGACCCCGGCCGGGGCGGGCCCACGATCCGGCGGATCGTCCTCGGCTCGCGGCTGCGCAGACTGCGGATGCGGCGCGGCGTCGGACTCGACGCGGCCGCGCAGGCCATCCGGGCCTCGGTGCCCAAGATGAGCCGGCTGGAGCGCGGGCAGGGCGGCTGCAAGGAGCGCGACATCGCGGACCTGCTCACGCTCTACGGGGTCACCGACATCCGGGAGCGCGACGCGTACCTCGCGCTGGCCCGGGGCGCCAACACCCCCGGCTGGTGGCAGCAGTACGGCGACCTGACGCCGCGCTGGCTGGAAACGTACCTCGGGCTCGAAGAGGCCGCGACGCTCATCCGCGGCTATCAGTCGCACCGCGTGCCCGACCTGCTGCAGACCCCCGCCTACGCGGCCGCGCTGGCGCGCCTGACGTACCCGGACGACAGCCCGAACGCCGTCGCCCGCCGCGTCGACCTGCTGGAGCGCCGCCAGCAGGTGCTCGCCCGGCCCGATCCGCCGCGCTGCTGGCAGCTCATCGACGAGGGTGCGCTGCTGCGCAGCGTGGGCGGCCCGGCGGTGATGCGCGAGCAGATACGCCATCTGATCCGGCTGCACAGCCCGGAGTTCCCGGAGATCGCGGTGCACGTCGTGCCGCTGCGCACCTCCGCCGCGACGGCGCTGGCCGGCTCGGTGACGCTGCTGCGCTTCGCGGAGGCGGACCTGCCGGACATCGCGTACCTGGAACAGCTCACCGGCGCGCTCTACCTCGACGATCCCGACGACGTCGAGCGGCACCGCCTGGCCGTCGACCGGCTGGCCGCGCCGGTGACCGAAGGGACGAGCACCGACGCGTTCCTGCGGCGGCTCCTGCAGGCCACCTGACGGGCGCCCGCCCGCTTCCGGCCCGGTGGATCCGCTGGTCCACCGGGCCTCTTCGTGCTTCCGCACGGTACTCCGGCCGGATTCGATCACCGTGCGCCATCGCGTGCCGACCCCTCGGTGAGAGCTCGATGAAATTTCATCTGTAAGTGCATCCGCAAGCACAGACACAAGTACAGTACGCAGAAGATCAGTTGGAGGGAGCAGCCATGCAGGTCGACAACGGTGTGCCCGCCGGCCGGCTGGGGACCGTCGAGTGGCGCAAGAGCAACCACAGCAACCCCAACGGCGAGTGCGTGGAGCTGGCGGGGCTCTCCGGCGGTCAGGTCGCGGTGCGCAACTCGCGGGATCCGCGGGGCCCCGCTCTGGTCTACGGCCCCGCCGGGCTGGCCGCGTTCCTGCGGGCAGCCAAGGAGGGGGACTTCGACGACCTCGTCGCGGACCGCGGCACCACCGGCGCCTGACCGCAGGCCCGCGGAAGCGCGCGGCTAGCCGTCGGACTCGCCCGCCAGCGCGGCGACCCGTGTGGTGCCGTCGCCGCCGGAGGCGAGCAGGCGGCCGCGCGCCACGGCGTACGCCCGGCCGAGGACGGCACGCTCCTGCGCGGAGGCGCCGCGGCGTACCGCGTTGAGGTGGACGCGCTCGCCCGCGGCGACGTGCCCGGCGGCGACGGCGCCCAGCCGGTCCAGCGCCGCGTCGAACTCCGGCCCGGCGAGGGTGTCCAGGCGCAGCAGCGCCAGCAGGTCGCGGGCGAGCGCCGCCGGCCCGTGCGCGCCGTCGTCGGGGCAGAGCACGTGCGCCGCCGGGCCGGCCCCGGCGTGCGCCGCCGCCCGGCCGGCCTCCGCGTGCGCGACCAGCAGCGCCGCCAGTTCGTGCAGCACCGCGTGCCGGTCCGCCCCCTCGTCGCGCAGCGCGCTCAGCAGGTGCTCCACCCTGCGGTGGTCGGCCAGCACCAGGTCGACCACGTCGGCCCCCGACGGCGCCGGGCTCCCGGCCGGCCGGGTCCAGCCGAACGTCAGCTCCACGGCGTGGCGCCAGTTGGCGTACTCCGCGGCCCGCCGGCTCTCCGGCATCGCGGGCAGCCACTGCGCCGCCCGGTGCCAGTTGCGCCGCAGCCCCTCCAGGTCGGGCCAGTAGCCGACCGCGAGTCCCGCCGCGTAGGCCGCGCCCAGCGAGACGGTCTCCGCCATCATGGGCCGTACGACGGGCACGTCGAGGACGTCGGCGACGAACTGCATCAGCAGGTTGTCCGCCGTCATGCCGCCGTCCACGCGCAGGCCGGAGAGCGTCAGACCGGAGTCGGCGTTCATCGCGTCCACCACCTCCCGCGTCTGCCAGCCCGTCGCCTCCAGCACCGCCCGCGCCAGATGTCCCTTGGTGATGTACGAGGTGAGCCCGGCGATCACGCCGCGTGCCTCGCTGTGCCAGTGCGGCGCGAACAGCCCGGAGAACGCAGGCACGATGTAGCAGCCGCCGTTGTCGTCGACCGTCTGCGCCAGCGTCTCGATCTCCGGCGCGCTGTCGATCAGCCGCAGCCCGTCCCGGAACCACTGCACCAGGGACCCCGTCACCGCGATCGAGCCCTCCAGCGCGTACACCGCCGGCTCGTCCCCGATCCTGAAGCCGACGGTCGTCAGCAGCCCGTGCCGGGAGGCGGCCGGGGTCTCGCCGGTGTTGAGCAGCAGGAAACTGCCCGTACCGTACGTGCACTTGGCCTCGCCCGGAGCGAAGCAGGTCTGCCCGAAGAGCGCCGCCTGCTGGTCCCCGAGCGCCGCGGCGATACGGATGCCGGGCACGACGGCGGTGGTCGTGCCGTAGGTCTGCGTGGAGGAGCGGATCTCCGGCAGCATCGCCTTCGGCACGCCGAAGAAGTCCAGCAGTTCGTCGTCCCATGACAGGCTGCGCAGGTTCATCAGCATCGTGCGGCTGGCGTTGGTGACGTCCGTGATGTGCAGCCCGCCCGCGGGGCCGCCGGTCAGGTTCCAGATCAGCCAGCTCTCCATCGTGCCGAACAGCACGTCGCCGCGCTCCGCCCGCTCGCGCAGCCGCGGGGCCGCGTCCAGCAGCCAGCGGATCCGTGGCGCGGAGAAGTACGTGGCCAGCGGCAGCCCGCAGAGAGCGCGCACCCGGTCCGCGCGCGGGTCCCGGGCGAGCCGGTCGGCGAGCTCGTCGGTACGGGTGTCCTGCCAGACGACGGCGCGGGCGGCCGGGCGACCGGTGTGCCGGTCCCACAGCACCGTCGTCTCCCGCTGGTTGGCGATGCCCAGCGCGACGACCTGGCCGGCGTCCGCGCCCGCCTCGGCGAGGGTCCGCGGCATGATCCGGCGCAGGTTCCGCCAGATCTCCACGGCGTCGTGCTCGACCCAGCCGGGCCGCGGGAAGTGCTGCTTGTGCTCGCGCTGCGCCACGGAGACCAGCCGGCCCTGGGCGTCGAAGAGTATGCACCGGGTGGACGTCGTGCCCTGGTCCACCGACATCACGTAACGCTGCACCACGCCGCCCCCGCTCCGTCGGTCCCTACCGCCTGCCCCGCCTGCCCGGTCTGCCCGTCCTGGCCCGTCCGGTCGTCTCCTCCGCCGCGCGCCGCCGTCACCTGCGGGACGCGCTCAGATCCCGCGAGACCGACCGGGCCGTGCCGAGCACCAGTCCCACCAGGTCCTGGCGCGGCGTGCCGGAGGGCTCGCAGAGCCGCTCGGCCGGTCCGGAGATGCCGAGCGCGCCGACGACCAGCCCGCCAGCACCGCGCAGCGGCGCCGCGATCCCCGCCTCCTGCAGGCGCCGTTCGCCGTGCTCGCCGGCCCAGCCCGCCTCGCGTATCCGCCGCAGCTCCGCGAGGATCACCGCCGGCGCGGTCAGGGTCCGCGGGGTGTACGCGGCCGGGGGTGTGGCGCCCAGCGCCGCCGCGGCGTTCACGTCGTACGCGAGCAGCACCTTGCCCAGCGCGGTCGCGTGCGCCGGCAGTCTGGCGGACACGTCGAGGGTCTGCCGCGGGTCCCCGGGCCGGAAGACGTGGTGGACGACGAGGACCCGCCCGTCGGCCGGGACGCCGATGCGCACGGCCTCGCGGCTTCTGGCGGCCAGCCCGTCGGCCCAGTTGAGGGCCCGGGAGCGCAGCTCGTTGGCGTCGACGTGGCCGGAGCGGAGGTCGAGGAGCGCGCCGCCGATCCGGTACTTGCCGGTGTCGTGGTCCTGCTCGACGAACCCCACCTGCCGCAGCGTCCGCAGCAGCCCGTGTACCGTGCCCTTCGCCAGGCCCAGGGACGCGGCCAGTTCGCTGACCCCGAGGCGGCCGGAACCGCGCGCCAGCAGGTGCAGTATCGCCGCCGCGCGTTCAACCGACTGAACCGGACCTGGCACGCGCCGACCATAAGCCTCCGCGCCCCGCCGGTGAAAGCGGGGTGCAGCAGATTCGTTCGACAATGTCGGCAGGGCGTCGTTGACGGCGGGTTTCCGCGCTGGTCATGTACTCACCACGGGCCGGGGTGCCGGCGCAGCGGCACGGTCCCGGCGACCGATGCGACGTTTCGGAGCAGGAGCAGACCGTGACCGACGATGACAGCGCCCCCTCCCCGCAGCGCCCCGGCCCGTTCATTGCGGCTATCGATCAGGGGACGACTTCGAGCCGGTGCATCGTGTTCGACACCGATGGCCGGATCGTGTCGGTGGACCAGAAGGAACACGAGCAGATCTTTCCCAGGCCCGGCTGGGTGGAGCACAACGCCAACGAGATCTGGCGCAACGTCCAGCAGGTCGTCGACGGTGCCGTCACCAAGGCCGGGATCACCTCGGCGGATGTGAAGGCCATCGGGATCACCAACCAGCGTGAGACCACCCTGCTGTGGGACAAGAACACCGGGGAGCCGGTCGCCAACGCGATCGTCTGGCAGGACACCCGTACCGCGGAGCTGTGCCGTCAGCTCGGCGGCAGCCAGGGCCAGGACCGCTTCCGCGCCGCGACCGGTCTGCCGCTGGCGTCGTACTTTGCGGGGCCGAAGATCCGGTGGTTGCTGGACAACACGCCCGGGCTGCTGGCCCGTGCCCAGGCCGGTGACATCCTCTTCGGCACGATGGACTCCTGGGTGATCTGGAACCTCACCGGGGGTCCGGGCCGGGGGGTGCATGTCACGGATGTCACCAACGCCTCGCGCACGATGCTGATGAATCTGGAAACCCTGGACTGGGATGCGGATATCTGCCAGGCCATGGGGGTGCCGCAGGCGGTGTTGCCGGAGATCCGGTCTTCGGCGGAGGTCTACGGGCGGGCTGCTTCGGGGACGTTGACGGGGATTGCGGTCGCCTCCGCACTGGGCGATCAGCAGGCCGCGTTGTTCGGGCAGACGTGTTTCGATCAGGGGGAGGCGAAGTCGACCTACGGGACCGGCACGTTCTTGTTGATGAACACCGCGGGTGAGCCGGTGCACTCGGAGAACGGGCTGGTGACCACCGTCGGCTACCGGATCGGTACCCAGCCGGCGGTGTACGCGCTGGAGGGGTCGATCGCGATCACGGGTGCGCTGGTGCAGTGGATGCGTGATCAGATGGGCATCATCTCCACCGCCGCGGAGATCGAGACTCTGGCGTTGAGTGTGGAGGACAACGGCGGGGCGTATTTCGTGCCGGCGTTTTCGGGGTTGTTCGCTCCGTACTGGCGTGATGATGCGCGTGGGGTGATCGCGGGGCTGACGCGGTATGTGACCAAGGCGCATCTGGCGCGGGCGGTGCTGGAGGCCACCGCGTGGCAGACCCGGGAGATCGTCGATGCGATGACCAAGGACTCGGGTGTCGAGCTGAGCAGTTTGAAGGTCGATGGTGGTATGACGGCCAACAATCTGTTGATGCAGACCCTGGCGGATGTGCTGGACGCGCCGGTGGTGCGTCCGCTGGTCGCCGAGACCACCTGTCTGGGTGCCGCCTACGCCGCGGGTCTGGCGGTCGGTTACTGGCCCGACACCGACGCCCTGCGCGCCAACTGGCGCCGCGCCGCGGAATGGACCCCCCGCATGGACGAAGCCACCCGCAACCGCGAGTACAACGACTGGCTCAAAGCAGTCCAACGCACCATGGGCTGGATCGAGGACAAGGAGTAGCGACGAGCGGTGACCCGCCCGCCGTGCCGGAGCGCCGCGTACCCCCGGCAGCACGTGCGCGCCACGTACCATCGGCCGTGGCGGCACCCCCCGGTCCTCCCGCCGACCACGGTTCGCGAGACGAGAGAGACCGAGCATGTCGCAGCCGGACGCCGCGCAGGACGCCAGCCGGACGACCGGCGCCGGCCCGACCTCCTCGGCCCGGTGGACGTTCATCCGCACGGAGAGCGGCAGCGCCACCTTCCTCGTCTGCGCCGCCGTCACCGCCCTCGTCTGGGCGAACGCCGCCCCCGGCAGCTACGCCGACTTCTGGCGCACCCACCTGTCCGTCGAACTGGGCGACCGCAGCCTCGGCATGGATCTGCGCGAGTGGGTCAACACCGGGTTGATGACTCTGTTCTTCCTGGTCGTCGGGCTGGAGGCGCGGCGCGAGTTCGACATGGGGGAGCTGCGGGAACGGCGCCGGATCACGCTGCCGATGGCCGCCGGCGTCGCCGGGATGCTCGTACCGGTGCTCATCTACCTCGCCATCAACGCCGGCGAGTCCTCCGCCTCCGGCTGGGGTGTGGCGATGTCCACCGACACCGCCTTCGCGCTCGGGATCCTGGCCCTGCTCGGCAAGCGGTTCCCGCGGCGGCTGTACACCTTCGTCCTCACCCTCACCGTCGTCGACGACTTCGTCGCCCTGGCGGTCATCGCCATCGTCTACAGCGACTCCCTGACGTGGCCCGCACTGCTCGCCGGCGCCGTGTTCTTCGCGGCGATCCTGGTCCTGCGCGCCGCCGGCAGCCGGCGGGGCCCCGTCTACGCGCTGCTCGGAATCGCGATGTGGGTCGCCGTCGTGGAGTCCGGCATCGACCCGGTCGTCGTCGGGCTGCTCATCGGGCTGGCCACGAACGCCTACCCCGCGCCGCGCAGCGAGCTGGAGCGGGCCAGCGGGCTGTTCCGCTCGTTCCGGGAGCAGCCCACCTCGGAGCTGGAGCGGGAGGCGCGGCAGGGCATCGCCTCGGCGATCTCCCCGAACGAGCGGCTGCAGCGGATCTACCACCCGTGGAGCAGCTATCTGATCGTGCCGCTGTTCGCCCTGGCCAACACCGGCATACAGCTCGACGGCGAGCTGCTGTCGCGGGCGTTCACCTCGCCCCTGACGCTGGGCGTCCTGGTGGCGTACGTGCTGGGCAAGCCGGTGGGCATCGTCGGGGCCACCGCGCTGACGACGTGGCTGAGCCGCGGCCGGACGCACCCGCCGGTCGGCTGGGCCGCGGTCGCCGGTGGGGGCACCATCGCCGGCGTCGGGTTCACCGTCGCGCTGCTGATCGCCACGAAGGCGTTCGACGGTGAGCAGCTCGCGATGGCGAAGATCGGGATCCTCGCCGCCGTCGTCTGCTCGGGCGTCGTGACCGCGTGCGTCGCCTTCGCCGTCGCCCGGCTGCCGAAGCAGCGGCGCATCCGCGCGCTCATGGGCACCGCGCCCGTCGTCGTGGACCTCGCCGTACCCGTGGACCACGAGCGCGACCACATCCGCGGCCCGCTGGCGGCCCCCGTCACGGTCGTCGAGTACGGCGACTTCGAGTGCCCGTACTGCGGCATGGCCGAGCCCGTCGTACGCGACCTCCTCGCCGACTTCGGCGACGTCCGCTACGTCTGGCGGCACCTGCCGCTCACCGACGTGCACCCGAGCGCCCAGCTCGCCGCCGAGGCGGCGGAGGCGGCGGCCGAGCAGGACGCGTTCTGGGAGATGCACGACCGGCTGCTCGCCGGCCAGGACCGGCTGACGCCGCGGGATCTGGTGGAGCACGCGGCGGACCTGGGCCTCGACGTCGAGCGCTTCAGCCGGTCGCTGCACGGCGGCAGCGGCGCGGGCCGGGTCGACGAGGACACGGAGTCCGCGGACCTCAGCGGGGTCGCGGGCACGCCGACGTTCTTCGTCAACGGACGCCGCCACCACGGCGCGTACGACATCGACAGCCTGTCGGCCGCGGTGCGGGCGGCGCGGGCGCGGGCGATGCTCGAAGAGGAGGAAGCGGAGGGGTGACCGCCGCGCTGCGGGCGCGGCGGCGATCGGCCGGGCCCGCGACGAGGTCCGCCGCCCGATGCGGGAGCGCCGGTCCCGTCTCAGACGAGACGCCACGGCGGGGGACCGGGGGCGGCGGGCGTCAGGTTCCGCCGCCCCCGGAGACTGCGGTGAGCAGCGCCAGTGGCGTGGCCGCCGCCCACGCCTGCGGGGAGCAGGCGTGTGGATACGGTACGGGTGCCGGGTGGTCGCTGCGTCCGTAACCGGCCAGCACCTCCGGCAGCCGCCAGCCGTGCGCCTGCGCGGTGGCCAGCAGCCCCCGGGTCAGCGTGCGGACCTCGGCGCCGAGTCCGTAGCGGGCCAGGCCGAGGGCGATGACGGCGTTGTCGTGCGGCCAGCAGCTCCCGCGATGGTACGACAGCGGGTGGTACGGCAGTTGACCGGCCGCGAGCGTCCGCACCGCCCAGCCCGAGAAGAAGTCGCCGGCCAGCAGCCGCCGCCCGGTGCGCGCGCCGCGCGGCCCGTCGAGGATCCCGGACCACAACAGGTGGCCGGCGTCCGAGGCGAGCGCGTCCACCCGCCGCCCGCGGCCGTCCAGCGCCAGCGCCGGGAAGTCCTCGTCGGGCAGCCAGAAGTCGCGGTGGAAGCGGTCGCGCAACTCGGCGGCGACGGCGTCGAGACGGTCGGCGTACGGGGCGTCCCCCCAGACGCCGCGGGCGAGCCGCGCGGTGCGTACGAGGGCGTCGTAGGCGTAGCCCTGCGCCTCGGCGACGGCGACGGGGCCCTCGGCGGGAGAGCCGTCCGCGAAGCAGATGGCGCCCGCGGAGTCCTTCCAGTTCTGGTTGACCAGCCCGCCGGGGTCGGGCGTGTAGACCAGCCAGCCGCGTTCCCCCAGCCCGCCGTCGCCGAGCATCCACCCCACGGCGGCCCGCGCCTGCGGCTCCAGCCGCGCGGCGAGCCCGGTGTCGGCGGTGGTCTCGGCGTACGCCTGGAGCAGGACGAGGAAGAGGGGGGTGACGTCGACGGAGCCGTAGTAACGCCCGTACGGAACCTGCCGGAAGGCGGCCAGCTCGCCGTGGCGTACCTCGTGCGCGATCCGGCCGGGCTGCTCGGCGGAGAACGCGTCGTGGCGGGTGCCCTGGATGGCGGCGAGCGCGAGGAGGGTGTCGCGGGCGAGGGCGGGGCGATAGGGCAGCGCGAAGAGGGAGGTCAGCACGGAGTCCCGGCCGAAGACCGTGAGGAACCACGGAATTCCGGCCCCGGGCACGGCGAGCGCTTCCCCGCGCGGTCCGGCGGCGGGCACCCGCAGCAGGGCGAGATCGGCGAGGCCCTGCGCGCAGGCGCGCGCGAGCGCGGCGCGCTCGGCGGGGGAGAGGGCGGCGTCGCCCGGGGCGCCCGTGCGGGTGGGGTGGTCGGGGGTGGCGTGCGCGGTGCCGGTGGCGATGGCGGGCGTGCCGCCGGCGCGGTCGTGTTCCGGCGCGCCCGCACCCGGGGCCGGTCCGGCGCTCCCGGGGGTGTGGGTACCTGCCGGGTGCCCGGCGGTGGCGTGGTGGGGCGCGCTGGTCGCGCCGCCCGGCCCGGAACCGCCGGAGGCGGCCGGCCCGGCAAGGCGGTCGTGTTCCGGGGCGGCTGTCCCGGGTCCCGTGGCCGGCGCGGGCCCGGCCGGCGGGTTCGTGAACGCCGCGATGCCGGCGCGGAGTTCCGCGGCGGCCTGTGCCGGGGACGCGGGGGCCGCGACGTCCGGCGCACCGTGCGGCCGGGCCTCGACGCGCAGGGTCAGCTCCGCGGTGCCGTGCGGGGGGAGGGCCAGCGTCCACGCCAGCCGCCGGGCCGTGCCGGCGCCGGGACCCGCGCCTCGCTTCGGGTGTACCTCCCTGCGCGGCCCACCCGGGTCTCTGCCCGCCCGGCCCGCGTCTCCGCCCGCACAGCCGCCGGACCGGCCTCCGTCCCCGTCCGCCCGATGCCCCTCCGCCGCGTCCTTCTCCGGCACTGAGGTCACCTCGTCCGGCGGCGGCGCGCATCTCACCGTCGTACGAGACAGCCATCCCTCCCCGCGGCGGTACGTGAACTCCACGCCGTCCGGCAGCTCCCGTTCGTCCCGGGACGTGTCCGCCGGGCGGGCGTACGTGCGGCCGTCCGAGCGCAGCTCGAACTGGTCCGCGAAGTCCGCGTCCGCCAGCAGCTCCAGCCGGGCCGTCACCGCTTCCGGGCGGTTGCTGACCAGACGCAGCCGCTCCAGCAGCACCCCCGAGGCGACGGCCTGCTCGCGGAAGACCGTGTACGGCGCCGGGGCGTCGCGGGCGCCCGGCGGGGTGAGGACGCAGGCGGCCGGGAGTTCGCCGTCGCGGGCCGGCACCAGGACCGCCGGTTCCGCGCCGTCGACCGTCAGGCGCCAGCGGCTCAGATGCCGGGTGTCGCGGCGGAACAGCCCGTCCGGTGAGGTGCCGCGGCGGCCCGTCACGCCGCCGCCGCGGGTGAGCGCGGCGAACGTACCGTCCCGCGCGAGCAGTACCCGCCCGTCGCCGCTCATCGCGCCGCCGCCGGTCCGGGACCGCCGCCCTGACCCGGCCCCGGCCAACCCGCGCCGTCCGCCGCCAGGTCCAGCGCCAGCGCCGCCGTCCAACTGAAGCCCCGCGCGCCCCGGCCCGCCCCCGTGAGCGGGTCCACGTACTCCGCGAAGCCCGACCCGGCCGCCCCGTCGAGCACCGCCCGCCGCAGCGCGTCGGCCGTCCCGGACACCCCGTGCCGGCGCAGGCCGCGCTCCAGCAGCCAGGCGGTGTTGAACCACGCCGGGCCGCGCCAGTACCGGGTGCGGTCGAACGCCCGCCCCTCCAGGTCGTACGAGGGGACCAGCGGCAGCTCGCCGAGGCGGAAGTGCTCGCCCGCCAGGGTGTCCAGCAGCGCCCGCGTCACCGCCGGCGGGAGGCCGGCGGTGAGCAGCGGGGTCAGCCCGGCGACGCCGTACTCCTCGATCGGCCGGTCCGCCCGCAGGTCGCGGCCGCGGAAGATGCCCGCCCCGGCGTCCCACAGGCGGGCGACCAGCGCCTCGGTCAGCCGCGCGGCCCGCTCCCGGTGCGGCGCGGGGCCGGCCGGCACCGGCCGCCCCGTGGCACGCAGCTCCGCCGCGATCTCCGCCATCGCCTCCTCCGAGGCGATCAGCAGCGCGTTCACGCACGGGTCCTCGACGGCGAAGCCGTGCCGCACCCCCGCGTCCGCGTAGTCCGCGTCGCGATAGTCGGCGGCGAGGCGGACGTACCGCCCGTAGTCCAGATCCGTCGGCCGGTCCGCCGGATCGCCGTGGTCGAGGTCCGCCCGGCGGAACGACGCCGCCGGGGCCGGCTCGATCCGGGCCAGCGGGCCGTCCCAGCAGGGGCTGTTGTCCATCCCGGACTCCCAGGGGTGGACGATCGCGGCCAGGCCGGCGCCGCCGAGGTCGCGGTCCACGGTGAGGTAGCGGTGCCAGGCGCGCAGCCGCGGGTAGACGCGGGCCAGGAAGCCGCGGCGGGCGGAGGCCGCCGGGTCCGCCCGGTGCACCAGCAGCGCGGCGAGCGCGTGCACCGGCGGCTGCACGATGCCGGAGGTCTGGGTGTGTCGGGGGGCGCCGGCCCGCGCCCCCGCGCTCCTGCCGCCCGCGGCGGAGGACGCCGCGGAGCGCCAGAAGTCCGGGCCCGGGAAGTACGCGGCGTGTGGCACGGCCGGATTGAAGACGATGTGCGGAATGCGGCCGTCGCCCCACTGCGCGCCGAGAAGCATCTCCAGCTCACGCTGGGCCCGCCGCGGCGACAGGTGCCGCAGCCCGATGGCCACGAACGCCGAGTCCCAGCTCCACTGGTGCGGGTACAGCGTGCGCGACGGCACGGTCGAGGCCCCCGTCCAGTTGCCCAGCAGCACCGCCGCGGCGGCCCGCCACGGGTCGTCCGGGCGTAGCCACCCCAGGCGGCCGGCGCCCGCCCCGCCGCCGGGCGCCGCCGTCAGCGCCGTCGCGCTCCGGCCCTCCGCGGGCACCGCGGGCAGCGCCGTCATGCGCCGGCCCTGCGCAGGAACCCCGGCACGGCGGCGACGGCCGCCGCCGGGTCGCCGGTCAGCCGGCACTCGGCGGCGAGCCAGCCGGTGTAGCCGGCGGCCCGGAGCGCGCCGAGCCAGGCGGGCCAGTCGAGGTGGCCGGCGCCGGGCTGGAAGCGGTTGGAGTCGGAGACCTGCGCGTGGCCGATCCAGGGCGCGTTGTCGAGGATGGCCGCGGACGGGTCGGCCTCCTCGATGTTCATGTGGTAGCTGTCGATGCCGATCCGCACGCTGTCCAGGCCGGTGGCGCGGATGAGTTCGGTGGCCTGTTCCAGCCGGTTGACCATGTGGTCCTCGTAGCGGTTCAGCGGTTCCAGGAAGAGCGTGACGCCCTCGCGGCGTGCATGCTCGCCCAGTTCGGCCAGCCCGTCGAGCAGCACGGCGCGGTCGCCCGCCTCGTCGCGCGGCGGGGTGAAGGGCGGCAGCCGGCGGGAGAACATCCCGTACGACGCGGGGGTCTGGGCGCCGACGCCGCCGATCTCGGCGATCACGGAGAGCTGGGACTTCATCTGGGCCACCGCGTCGCGGCGCTGCCCCTCGTCGAAGGCGCCGAAGAAGTGGAGCATCTCGACGCAGACGGTGGGCATGACGACGCCGTCGGCGAGCGCCCGCTTCAGCTCGGGCAGCCGGGCGCGGAAGCGCAGGTCGCCCTGGGCGCGCAGCTCGATGCCGTCGTAACCGGCGGCCTGCGCGAACTCCCACTTCTGCTGGAGGGTGTCGCCGGGCAGCAGTTGTTCCTGGGCCGCGAGGGAGAACATGGTGGGGCGGTCGGCCTTTCTGCGCGGTTGTGTGCGCGGACGTGCGCGGGGAGGTGCGGACTGGGGCACGGCGTTCTCAGAACTCCAGGACGACCTGGAGGGCGGCTTCCGGCCGCTCGTCGAGCAGGGCGTACGCCTCCGCCGCCGCCTCCGCCGGCACCACGTGGCTGACCAGCGGCAGCACCTCGACCCGGCCCTCGGCGACGAGCCGCAGGAAGGTCTGCTGGAGCCGCTGCTGGTCCCACCGCCCGGCCAGCTCCGGCGGGACGCCGCCGATCTGGGAGCAGACGAGCCGGACCCGGTTGTGGTGGAACTCGTCGCCGAGCCGCAGCCCGACCGCGTCGCCCTGGTAGAAGCCGGCGGCCACCACCCGGCCGTCGACGACGACGGAGCGCACCGCCTCGTGCAGTGCCGCGTACGCGCCGCTGATCTCGATCGCGACGTCGGCGCCCCGGCCGCCGGCCGCCGCGCGGATCTCCTCGGCGACCGCGTCGGTGCGGGCGTTCAGCGTACGGGCCGCGCCGTGCTCCCGGGCCCGGTCCAGCCGGGCGTCGAGGGCGTCCACGGCGGTGACCGTGCCGCCGTTCAGCGCGGCGAGCCGGGTGGCGAGCAGCCCGATGACGCCCTGCCCGAAGACGGCGACGTCCTCGCCGACGTGGATGCCGGCGGCGAGGACCGCGTTGTAGGCGATCGCCCCGACCCGGGCGAACGACCCGGCGAGCGGGTCGAGCCCGGCGGGCAGCGTGTGCCCGGCCATCCGCTCGGCGGGGACGACGCCCTCGCTGCGGTGGCCCCAGATGCCCCAGACCAGGTCGCCCACCACGGGCAGGCCGGGGGTGCCGGCCAGTTCGGGGGAGACCTCGGTGACCTCGCCGACCTCGGAGTAGCCCCAGCCGGCGACCGGATACGAAAGCCCCGCCGCGTCCTCGCGGAACAGCCGGGCGCCGGGGTCCCAGGAGCGGGTCAGATAGGGGTTCGTACCCCGGTAGGCGGTGAGTTCGGTACCGGCGGAGATGCCCGAGTACCGGGTACGGACCCGCAGGTGGCCGGGCGGCAGCGGGGCGCTCTCGTGCTCGGCGACCTCGACCTGGCGGGGGGCGGTGAACTGGACGACGCGTTCCACGGTGAGTGCTCCGGTGGGGCTGATCGGGGGCGCTGCTGTTAACGGCTTGCGTCGAAGATATCTCAGACTTATGTCTTGTCAACATGAAAAAGTAATGGTGTGATGCAGTCCGCCAACGCTTAAGTCGATCCAGGGAAGAGTCAAAGGATCAAGAACATGCGCACGTGGACCCGGCGGTCGACGACCTCGGCCCTGCTCGCGGGCACCCTCGTCATGGGTGTGCTCGCCGGCTGCGCCACCGACGCCTCCGGCCCGGGCAAGCCCGACCGGAAGATCACCGTGTGGTCGGAGGAGAGCCTGACCGACCGCATCGCCCACACCCGGAAGGTCATCGACCGCTTCGAGGACGAAAGCGGCGTCGAGGTCGAGCTGGTCGGCGTGGACGAGAACCAGCTCCCGCAGCTCATCATGTCGGCCGCCGCCGCCGGCGACCTGCCGGACGTGATCGGCGCCGTACCGCTCGGCCAGGCCTGGCAGATGTACAGCAACGAGCTGCTGGACACCCGCATCCCCGCCGAGGTGGTCGACCGCCTCGGCGAGGACACCTTCGACGCCAACGGGCTGCGCCTGACAGCCGACGGCGGCACCCGGCTCGGGGTGCCCTCCGACGCCTGGGTGCAGATCGTCGCGTACCGGCAGGACCTGTTCCGCGAGGCCGGACTGGACGTACCCGACGACTACGCGAGCCTGCTCAAGGCCGCCGAGACGCTGGACGTCAGGGGCCGCGACGGCATCTCCGTCGCCACCGACCCCGCCGACGTCTTCACCCAGCAGAGCTTCGAGGACCTGGCCCTCGCCAACGGCTGCGACCTCGTCGACGACGCCGGCGACATCGGCCTGGACTCGAAGGCGTGCCGCACCGCCTTCGGGGCGTACGACGCCCTCGCCCGGCAGTACGGCCCGCCCGGGCTGCAGACCGTCGACACCACCCGCGCCACCTACTTCGCCGGCCAGTCCAGCATGATCATCTGGTCCTCCTTCCTGCTGGACGAGCTGGCCGGGCTGCGCAACGACGCCCTGCCGAGCTGCGGCCCGTGCAAGGACGACCCCGGGTTCCTGGCCTCGAACAGCGGCATCGTCACCTCGCTGAAGGGCCCGGGCGGCACGGAGCCCGCCCAGTTCGGCGAGATCACCTCGTGGCTGGCCACCAGGACCGCCGAGACCGAGGCGTCGACCGAGTTCATCGAGTACATGATGAGCGCCGGCTACGAGGACTGGTTCGGCATGGCGCCCGAGGGCAAGATCCCGGTCCGTACCGGCACCCCCGAGCAGCCCGGCCGCTACGTCGACGCCTGGCGCGCCAGCGACATGGGCGTCGACACCAGGAAGTCCATGGAGGAGGTCTTCTCCCCCGAACTGCTCGACCAACTCGTCGCCGGCGTCGGGGACATGAAGCGGTGGGGCATCGACCAGGGCGAGGGCGCGCTCGTCGGCGCCACCAACGGCGAACTGCCCGTCGCCAAGGCCGTCGGCGCCATGACCTCGGGACAGACGAGTCCCGAGGAGGCCGCGCGCGAGGCGTACGAGGAAGTCGACGCGCTGAAGACCTCCCTTGAGTAACCGGCCGGCCTCTCTCCCCCCGAGGAACCCTCACCGAGGACACCGCACATGACCACGATCGACAGCCGCGGCGCAGCCGAGTCCGCCGGCCCGCGCCCACCCGCCGGCGGCCGGCCGCGCGCCCGCCGCCCCATGACCGCCGCACGCCGCGAGAACCGCGCCGGACTGGCCTTCGTCAGCCCCACCTTCCTGGTGGTGCTGGTCGTCGTGATCGTCCCGATCCTCTGGACGGTCCTGCTGGCCTTCCAGGACGCCAAGCTCGTCGACATCCAGGGCATGGGGATCTTCGGCAACTGGTCGCTGGAGAACTTCTCCGACGTCTTCGCCTCGGCCGGCTTCTGGTCCAGCCTCGGCACCACCCTCGTCTACACCGTCGGCGCCACCGCGGGATCCGTGCTGCTCGGCCTCGTCGCCGCCCTCGCGCTGCGCCGCCCGTTCCGCGGCCGCGGCCTGCTGCGCGGCTCGATGCTCCTGCCGTACGTCGCGCCGGTCGTCGCCGTCGCGTTCGTCTGGGAGGTGGCGCTGAGCCCCCAGTACGGCGTCGTCAACGAGTGGGGCCGGTCCGTCTTCGGCTGGGACGACCCGATCGCGTTCCTGTCCACCCGGCAGTACGAGGTGAACCTGCTGGGCTGGCACGTCGACATACCGCTCGCCCTGCTCACCGTCATCGCCTTCGAGATATGGCGCTACTTCCCCTTCGCCTTCCTCTTCCTCCTCGCCCGGCTGCAGGCCGTGCCCGACACCCTGGAGGAGGCCGCGACCGTGGACGGCGCCACGATCTCGCAGCGCTTCCGGCACGTACTGCTGCCGCAGCTCATGCCCGTGATCGCGCTGCTGTGCGTGCTGCGCTTCATCATGACGTTCAACAAGTTCGACGACGTCTACCTGCTCACCGGCGGCGGCGCCGGCACCGACGTCGCCGCCGTGCGCGTCTACGACTTCCTCACCTCGCGCTTCGACGTGGGAGCCGCCGCGGCCCAGGCGCTCGTCCTCGCGGCCGTGCTGACGGTGCTGCTGGGCATCTACTTCAGGTTCTTCGCCAAGCGGGTCCAGGGGGAGGCGTGATGACGCGCGCGCGGTTCGAGGAACGCCTCTTCGGCACGCTCCGCTGGGTGGTGATCGCGTTCCTGGCGCTGATCACTCTGGTCCCCTTCTACTACATGGTCATGCTGTCGCTGAAGCCCATCGACGCCCTGCTGGTCGACCCCGGGTCGATGTGGGTGTCGGCGAAGGACCTCACGCTCGCGACGTACCGGGACGTGCTCAAGCCCACCGAGGACGGCGGCCAGGGCTTCCTGAAGCTGATGCTCAACTCCGCGCTCGTCTCGCTGGGCACCGTGGCCCTCACGCTCGCCGCGGCCGTGCCCGGCGCGTACGCCGTCAGCAGGCTGACGTTCTTCGGCAGCCGTCAGGTCAGCGCGGTGTTCCTGGCCGTCTACCTGTTCCCCGCCACGCTGCTCGCCGTCCCGCTGTTCGTGATGTTCGCGCGCATGGGCCTGTCCGGCAGCCTCGTGGGCCTGGCGATCGTGTACGTGGCGCAGACCGTGCCAGTCTCCCTCTACATGCTGAAGAACTACCTCGTCACCATCCCGGCCTCCATCGAGGAGGCGGCGGCGCTCGACGGCTGCAGCAGGCTGCAGACGCTGCGCAAGGTGGTGCTGCCGCTGGCTGCGCCCTCGCTCATGGCCACCGGGCTGTACGTCTTCATGATCGCCTGGAACGAGTTCCTGTTCGCCCTGCTCTTCCTCGCCGCCGAGCCGGAGAGCTGGACCGTCTCGCTGGGCCTGGCGCAGCTCTCCAACGGCATCGAGGTGTCCAAGACCGTGCTCATGGCCGGTTCCGTGGTCCTCACCATCCCCGTGGTACTGCTGTTCTTCGCCGCGGAGCGCCTGCTCACCGAGGGTTTGACCAGCGGCGCCGACAAGAGCTGACCGGAGAGAGACACATGCGCAACCAGGCCAGCGCGGGGCAGTTGCTCCAGCTCATCCGCACCGGCGAGGCCACCACCCGCGCCGCGCTGCAGGACGCCACCGGCCTGTCCCGCTCCACCGTCGCGGGCCGGCTCGACGCGCTGAGCGCCGCCGGCTGGCTGCGCGGCGCCGCCGGGGTCTCCACCGGCGGCCGGCCCTCCGTGCAACTGGAGTTCGACACCGAGCACGCCGTCGTGCTCGCCGCCGACCTGCAGACCCGGCACGGCCGCGCCGCCGTCCTCGACCTCGCCGGCCGGCCGCTGGCCGCGCGCACCGGCGCGCTGCGCGTCGGCGACGGTCCCGAGACGGTCCTCGACGAGCTGGGGCGCTGGTTCGGACCGCTGCTCGCCGAGGCCGGGCGGGGCGCGGACGAGGTCTGCGGCGTCGGCATCTCGGTGCCCGGCCCGGTGGACTTCGACACCGGGCTCGTCGTGCAGCCGCCGATCATGCCCGGCTGGGACGGCTACCCGATCCAGGACCACATGCGGCGGTCCTTCGCCAAGCACGCCGAAGGGCCCGGGGACGTGCCGGTGCTCGTGGACAACGACGCCAACCTCCTGGCGTACGCGGAGCAGCGCGCCGGCTTCGCCGACTGCGGCGCGTTCGTGCTCGTCAAGGTCTCCACCGGCATCGGCGCCGGCGTCGTCGTCGACGGCCGCATCTACCGCGGCATCGACGGCGGCGCGGGCGACATCGGGCACGTGCGGCTGCACGACGGGATGGACGCCCTCTGCGCCTGCGGCTCGTACGGCTGCCTCGCCGCCGTCGCCAGCGGGCGGGCGCTGGCCGGCCGGCTCGCCGCACTCGGCGTGCCCGCCACCTCCGGCTCCGACGTGCGCGACCTGCTGGCCGCCGGGCACCCGGACGCGGTGCGGCTCGCGCGCGAGGCGGGGATGCGGGTGGGCGAGGTGCTGGCCACGGTCGTCACGCTGCTGAACCCGGGCGTGCTCATGATCGTCGGTGACCTCGCCGGCACGCCCTTCCTCACCGGGGTACGGGAGTTGCTGTACCAGCGCGCGATGCCGCGCACCACCGCACATCTGCAGGTCGTCACCTCCGGCCTCGGCGACGGCGCCGGGCTCGCGGGCGCCGGGGCGCTGGTGGTCGAGCACCTGTACGCGCCAGGCCGCGCCGACGAGCGGCTGGCGGCCCGTGCCGGGGAGCGGACCCGATGACGGCCGGCGCGCGAACTCCCCCCGCGGCGACGCCGGTACGGGTCGGGCTCGTCGGCGCCGGCCCCTGGGCCCGCGCGATGCACGCCCGGATGCTCGCCGCCGGGCCCGAGACCGAGCTGACCGCCGTCTGGGCCCGCCGCCCCGAGGCCGCCGCCGAGGTCGCCGCGCCGTACGGCGCCGCGGTCGCCGGCTCGTTCGCGGAGCTGCTCGACGGCTGCGAGGCCGTCGACTTCGCCGTACCGCCCGCCGTCCAGGCCGGGCTGGCCGTACGTGCCGCCGCCGCGGGCAAGGCGCTGCTGCTGGAGAAGCCGCTCGGGCCCGACCTCGGCGCCGCCCGCGCCGTCGCCGACGCGGTCGCGGAACACGGCGTGGTCTCGCAGCTCGTGCTCACCAAGCGGTACCACCCCGCCACCCGCGACTTCCTGCGGCGCGCCGCCGCCGCCGACGTCAGCGGCGCCCGCTCCTGCTATCTGCACGGCGCCTTCCTCGGCGGCGAGTTCGCCACCTCCTGGCGGCTGGAGCACGGCGCCCTGCTCGACCTCGGCCCGCACCTGCTCGACCTCCTCGACGCCGCCGTGGGCCCCGTCGCCGCCGTCCGCGGCACCGGGGACCCCCGCCGCTGGATCGAGCTGACCTGCGAGCACGAAAACGGCGCCGTCAGCCAGGCGTCGCTGTCCGGCAGCGTCCGGCTGCCCGCCGCCCACACCCGCGTCGAGCTGTTCGGCCCCGGCGAGGCACTCGTCTACGACACCGCCGGGCTGGACCACGAGGAGTGCTGGCCCGTGCTGCGCCGCGAGTTCGCCGCGGCCGTCCGCGCGGGCCGCTCCGGCGGCCTCGACGCCCGCCGGGGCCTGCGCCTCCAGGAGCTGCTGCACCGGGCCCTGCCCGGCTGAACTCCCCGGCTCGACTCTCCGGCTCGAACTCCCGGCTGGACCCAGGGGTTCCTTCCCGGTCGCACCGTTCGGGGACCGGTCCCCGGAAGTCGCGGGACACTGGCGGGGCACGTACCGCAGCGAGCGACCGGAGGCCGGCGATGACCCTGCGAGAGAGCCTGGCGCGCGGTGCCGCGCCGTCGCCGCCCGGCACCCTGCACGCCCGCAGCGTCGCCGGCGGCATCCGGGTCGCGCCCGGTGCCGCGCGCGTCGTGAGCTTCGGACGCGACAAGGACGAGGTCGACCTGTGCGTCGGCGAGGACGACCAGCGCGTCAGCCGCCGGCACGGCGAGCTGTCGTACCAGCGCAGCACCTGGTGGCTGCGGAACACCGGGCAGCAGCTCGTGCGGCTGCCCCGCGGCCGTCTGATGCACCTGACCACCGAGCCGATTCCCCTCGCCCCCGGCTACACACCGCTGTTCGTCAAGGGTTCGGGGCACCGCGAGCACCTGGTCGAGCTGTACGTCACGGACGCCGGCGAGGACGGTCGCGTGCCGCGGCACCGCGCCGAGACGCTGCCGCCGAAGCGCTGGCCGCTCAGCGACGAGGAGCGGCTGCTGCTCGTCGTCCTCGGACAGCAGTATCTGCAGTACGAGTCGGATCCGCACCCGCTGTCGTACCGGCAGGCGGCCGAACTGCTGGCCTTCCTGCCCGGCGGCAGCGCGTGGACCAAGCGCCGGATCGAGCACAAGGTCGAGGACGTCCGCCGGCGGCTGGCGCGCGGCGGATTCCCGTACCAGGTGACCCGGGGCGACGACGGCGGCGGCCCCAGCGACAGCGTCCTGAAGCACAACCTGCTGCGCGGACTGGTGGAGTCCACGACCCTGGTGCCGCCCGATCTCGAACTCCTGGACGACGATTTGCCGAGCTGAGCGCGCTTTTCGGCCCTTCCGCGGGGCTGTGGCGGGGAAGTCGTGAAGACCTCGTGCCTCCGTTGCGTGTACCCGATAAGTTTCGCCCTGCAGACGGGCGAAAGGAGTCGCGGTGCGCGTGGGTCAGCTTGTCGGCGACCGCTACCGGCTCGAAGAGCTGATCGATGACGAGGGCCGCGGCGAGGTGTGGTTCGCCGCGGACGAGCAACTGGGCCGCAGAGTCGTCCTCAAGCGCGGCGGCGCCATCGCCGAGCGCCCCCGGCTGCTCGGCGTGGCCCGCGCCCAGGCCAAGGCCACCCACCCGCACGTGGTCACTCTCTACGGCGTGGAGTTCATCGAGACGGGACCGGACGCCGGCTGCTGGCTGGTGATGGAGCACGTCCCCGGCGGCAGCCTGGACAAGCAGCCCAGGATGGCGCCGGAGCGGGCGGCGCGGATCGGCGCGCAGATCGCCTCCGCGCTGGGGGCGCTGCACGCCAACGGCGTCGTGCACTGCGACGTCAAGCCCGCCAACGTCGTCATCACCGACGACGGCACGCCCAAGCTCACGGACTTCGACTCCGCCCAGCGCACCAACAGCAACGAGACCATCTCGCCCGGCCGCCCGCTCAGTTACACCCCCGACTACGCGGCCCCCGAGGTCGTCAACGGCTCGCCCGTGCCCCGCTCGGACGTGTACTCGCTCGCGGCGATGCTCTACAAGGCCGTCACCGGCGTGCCCCACGACGAGGCCGACGGCGCGCACGAGGGTGCGGACGGGCAGGCGGGGGGAGACAGCCGGGACGGCCGGGACAGCCAGGAGGACGACGCCACCCTGCGCGAGTGGAAGGTCAGCCAGGGTGTGCTGCGCCGCGAGCGCGACACCGGGCCGCTCGCCGCGCCGCTGGAGGCGATGCTCCGCCGCCGGGCCGACCGGCGGCCCGACGCGGCCGAGGCCCGCCGGCTGCTGGAGGAGGCGGCCGGGCAGCGCAGCCGGGCGCGACGGCTCGCCTTTCTCGCCGCGCCGCGCCGGCACCCGAGGGCGGGCATCGTGGCCGGGACGGCGCTGGTGACGGTGGCGGCGCTGGCCGGCGCCTGGTTGTGGTGGCCGGGCGGGGAACCGGCCGACACGCCGGACGACTCCAAGCCGGCCGCCGGCTCCGTCATCGGCGACCGGCGCACGATGGACCCCTGCTCGCTGACGGACCCCGGCGAGTTCACGCGGTTCGGCCGGAGCGCGGAGCGGGATCGCGACTACGGTAACTTCGACCGCTGCGACGTCCTGGTCTATCCGCAGGGCGAGGACGGCGAACACATCGACGTCCAGGTCGAGTTCGACTCGGGCCCCGCGCCCGAGTCACCGGCGCCCGTGCGCACCTTCGGCGGCATCGGCGTCATCGAGGAGCCGCCGGAGGGCGACGAGTGCGCGCGCGCCCTCGTCCTGCCGGACGAGGGCGACAGGGACGTCAGCATCTGGATCTACGTCGACGGCGGCGACGCGCGGTACTCCGGCGGCGCCGACACCCTGTGCGCCATGGCCGACGTCGCCGCCAGGACCGCCAGCGAGACGCTGGGCAAGGCGCGTGCCGAGGGCCGCACCGTCCCGCGCCGCAATCCGCCGGCGGCCGAGGTGTCACTGCTGTGGCTGGACGCCTGCCGGCTGCTCGACGCGCAGGCACTGGAGATCGTCCCCGGCGTCGACGCGGGCGACCCCGACGTGGGCTTCGGCAACTGGGACTGCGACTGGTACAGCACCACCCGCGACATAGAGGTCCAACTGCGCTACGACCGCGACCAGCCGCTCACCGGCGAGGACGGCACGGTGACCCGGCTGGCGGGCCGCGACGCGGTCGTCTCCCCGCAGTACGACGGCGAGGACACCTGCACCGTACGGGTCGAATACCGCGAGTACCCCGACGAGAACGCCCAGAAGGCCGTCGAACTGCTCTACCTCACCCTCGAAGGCGACGACGAGTCGCCGGACGAACTGTGCGGGATGGCCACCCGGCTCGCCGAGACGGCCGCCGGGGAGCTGCCGAAGGTCTGAGGCGCACGGGTCCGCAACTCGCGCGCACAGTCCGCGGAGGCCTGTGACCGGCGGCGGGGAGGGGTCCCCGGGGGCAGGGAGCACCGTGGGGCGGTCGGCAGCAGCCGACCGCAGCCGCGAGGGGACCCTGCGATGGACCGTATCCGAGGACACCGCGGATGACCGGGCGCGACAGCCTGGCCCGTGGCGTCGCGCCCGCGCAGCCGGGCACGCTGCACGCGCGCTCCGCCACCGACGGCATCGAGGTGGCGCCACTGCCCGGGCTCACGGTCCGGTTCGGGCGCGGGCCGGGCGACGAGGGCGCCGGCGGGGACGTCGAGTTGCACGTCGGGCGACGCGATCAGGGGGTGAGCCGGCGGCACGGCGAGCTGACGTGTCTGGACGGCGGCTGGACGCTGCGCAACACCGGCCAGCAGGCGCTGCGGCTGCCGCACGGCCGGCTGCTGCCGCCGGGCTCCGACCGCCTGCGGCTGCCCCCCGGCTACACACCGGTGTTCGTCAAGGGCTCCGGCTTCCGCGAGCACCTGGTGGAGCTGTACGTGGTCCGGCCGGAACCGGTGAGCCGGCCGGGCGGTGCGGAGGGCGGCACCGCAGCGGCGCCGCCGGCGTGGGCGCTGTCGGACGACGAGCGGCTGGTGCTGGTGGTGCTGGGGCAGCGGTACCTGCGTCACGAGCCGGATCCGCGTCCGCTGCCGTACCGGCAGGCGGCGGAGGTGCTGGCGTTCTTGCGGCCGGGGGAGCGGTGGAGCGCGGCGGAGGTCGCCCGCCGGGTGGAGGCCGTACGCCGAAGGCTGGCGCGCGATGTGGCGTACCCCTCCGCGGCACGGGACGCGGCGGCGCCGGATCCGCGGGGCTGCGGGCCGGACCACCGGCTGCTGACGGACCTGGTGGCGGCGACGGCGCTGGTGCCGCCGGACCTGGGGCTGCTGGACGGCAGTATCGAGGGCTGAGGATCGGGCTGAGGAGCCGGGCGGGCGCGCGGCGCGGGCGCACCCGGGCGGCGGGTCCGACGGCCGCGTGGCGGGCGCGGGTTCAGGCGTGCACGTCGCCCGTCGTCGACGAGGAGATCGCCGCACGCTGACCCAGCTCGCCCGGCGGAATGCCCGGGTGGTGCGTGCCGTCGTCCGGCGGGCCGCCGGGCGCCGCGGCGCCGAGGGTGAGGCGGGAGACGAGCCGGTAGCGGTCGCCGCGGTAGACGGAGTGGACGTACTCCACGGGCCGTCCGCGGGTGTCCGTGGTCAGCCGCTCGAAGAGCAGCGCCGGCGACAGCTCCGGCACGTCCAGCAGCCGGGACTCCGCGGCGCTGGTCACCGTCGGCTCGATGGACTGGACGGCCTCGCGCACGTGCACCCGGTGGTGCGCGCGCAGATGCGCGTAGAAGTCGCCGCTCTCCAGCTCCTCCGGCGCCACGTCGGGCACCAGGCCGGCCGGCAGGTGCAGGTACTCGATGGCCATCGGCGCCCCGTCGACGATGCGCAGCCGCGCCACGTACGTGATCTCGGCGGCCGGTGAGAGACGCAGCCTGCGGCCGACGCGGGCGCCCGCGGGCACCCGGGTGAACTCCAGGATCCGGCTGGACCAGGCCCCGGCCGCCTGCGGCAGCGTGACCGGCCGGCCGCCGGAGACCAGCTCCTGGGTGATCTTGGCGGGGGCGACGAACGTGCCGCGGCCGTGCTCGCGCACGAGGAGCCCGGTGTTCACCAGCTCGTCCACGGCGGCGCGCAGCGTGGGACGGGAGACGCCGAGCCGCGCGCACAGGGCCCGCTCGGACGGGATGGCGTCCCCGGGCCGGCGCGACTCGACCAGCTCCAGCAGGTGGTCGCGTACGCGCTCCCGCTTGAGCACGCTCGACGAGGTGTCACCGTCCATGGTCGCGACCTTACCATAGGTGACCAATCACCGGACCAGTCGGCTTCTACGCCGGGGTGACTTCCCGTAAAAGACCGGTTTCCGCGCTCTCTTGACGGCCGCATTGGTCTATGCCACGTTACCCGGCAGCGACAGTGGTCAACTGACCAATTGGTCAACTCTGCCTGTCCGTCCCCACCCCCGAGGTGCCCATGAAGACGTACCGCCTCCTCGCCGGAGCAGCCTTGCTCACCGCGACCGCCGGCCTCACCGGCTGCGGCGGCAGCGACCCGGACGGAGCCTCCGGCACCGTCGGCGTCGACGTGTGGCTGATGCGCGACAGCGTCACCGAGGAGTTCTCGGACGCCGTCGCGGCCGACTACGAGAAGCGCCACCCCGGCGCCGACGTCCGCATCCAGATCCAGGAGTGGAACGGCATCGGCGAGAAGGTCACCGCCGCACTCGCCTCCGGCGACGCGCCGGACGTCATCGAGGTCGGCAACACCCAGGTCGCGCAGTACGCGGCCAGCGGCGGCGTGCGGGACCTCACCGACAAGACCGGCGAACTGCACGGCGCCGACTGGCTCCCGGGCCTCGCCGGGCCGGGCCGGATCGACGGACGCCAGTACGGCATCCCGTACTACGCCGCCAACCGCGTCGTCATCTACCGCACCGACCTCTTCGAGAAGGCCGGGATCGAGGAGCCGCCGAAGACCCGCGCGCAGTGGCTCGACGTCACCGAGCGGCTGAACAGGGACGGCGTCCAGGGCATCTACCTCCCCGGCCAGAACTGGTACCTGCTCGCCGGCCTCATCTGGGACGAGGGCGGCGACCTCGCCGTCCGGGACGGGGAGACGTGGAAGGGCGCGCTCGACACCCCCGAGGCGCTGGCCGCCATGGACTACTACCGCCGGCTCCAGGCCCTGGGGGAGGGGCCCAAGGACTCCGACGAGGCCGAGCCGCCGCAGGTGGGCATCGTCGCCGGCGGCGACGTCGCCCAGGTCGTCGCCGTCCCCGGCGCCGCGGAGCTCATCGAGGAGGCCAACCCCGAACTGAAGGGCAGACTCGACTTCTTCCCCGTCCCCGGCAAGACCGCCGCCGAGCCCGGCGCCGTCTTCACCGGCGGCTCCGACCTCATCATCCCCGAGGCGTCGGACAGCCCCGACGAGGCGTACGACTTCGTCCGGCTGCTCACCGGCGACAGATGGCAGAAGAAGCTCGCCACCACGATGAGCTACGTCCCCAACAGGACCACCCTCGCCGGTGTCCTCGATGACGACCCCGGCGCCGCCGCCATGGCCGCGGCGGCGGCCAACGGCCGCGCCACGCCCAACTCGCCGCAGTGGGCGGCCGTCGAGGCCGACAACCCGGTCAAGGAGTTCCAGACCCAGGTCCTCACCGGGAAGGACCCGCGCGAGGCCGCGGAGCAGGCGTCCGCGGACATCACCGAGGCGCTGGGCGGCTGACGCCGATGACCACCCACCTCTCCGCGGCCCGCCCGCGGCCGGCCCCCGCGCCCGCCGCACCGGCGCCCCGCCGGCCCCGCCCACGCCGACGCGCCGCGGCGGTGTGGCCGTACCTGCTCGTCGCCCCCACGGTCCTCGGCGCCGCGTTCCTCCTCGCCTACCCCCTGCTGCGCAACCTGGTCATCTCGGTGCAGCACTTCGGCATGGCCGAGCTGATCCGCGGCGGCGCCTCCTTCGCGGGCCTGGCCAACTACCGCGAGCTATTGGGCGGTGGGGAGTTCTGGCGGGTGCTGGCCCGCACGCTGGTGTGGACCGGTGTCAACGTCACCCTGATCACGGTGATCGGCACCCTCGTCGCGCTGATGTTGCAGCGCCTCGGCCGGGTGCTGCGGGTGCTGGTGCTGAGCGCGCTCGCGCTGGCCTGGGCCACCCCGCACCTCGCGGCCACCACCGTCTTCCAGTGGCTGTTCGCCTCGCAGCTCGGGGTGGTCAACTGGGCGCTGACGGCGGTCGGCTTCGAGTCGTACGAGGAGTACGCGTGGTTCGCCGACGGCCGCGCCACCTTCACCATCCTCGTGCTGCTCGTCGTCTGGCAGTCGGTGCCGTTCGTCGCCATCACGCTGTACTCCGCGCTCGTCACCGTCCCCGCCGAGCTGTACGAGGCCGCCCGCATCGACGGCGCCGGCGCGTGGCGCCTCTTCCGCTCCGTCACCCTGCCGACGCTGCGCGGTGTGTTCGGGCTCGTGCTGTGCCTGGAGGTCATCTGGGTCTTCAAGTGCTTCACGCAGATCTGGGTGATCAGCGAGGGCGGCCCGGACGACGCGACCACCACCCTGCCCGTCTACGCCTACCGCGTCGCCCAGTCCCTGCACCGCTACGACCTGCAGGCCGCCGCGTCCACCACCACCGTCGCGCTGCTGGCCGTCGTCCTGTTCGTCTATCTGCGCCAGATGTTCCGCCAGGAAGGAGAGCGGTGACGTGAGGCATGCGAAGCTGCGCCGGCTGCCGCTCAACCTGACCGCACTGGCGGTGTTCGCGGTCACCCTCTTCCCCGTCTACTGGATGGCGGTCACCGCCTTCAAGCCCACCGCCGACATCACCGCCGCGACACCGGTCTTCCTGCCCACCGACCTCACCCTGGAGCACTTCCGCACCGCCGTCCACGCCGACGGCTTCGGCCGGTTCTGGCGCAACAGCCTGCTGGTGACCGGGAGCGCCGTGCTGCTCTCGCTGCTCGTCGCGCTCGGCGCCGCCTTCGCCGTCGCCCGCATGCGGTGGCGCGGCCGGCGCGCCTTCGTGCTGATGGTCTTCGTCGCCCAGATGGCGCCCTGGGAGGCGATGCTCATCCCCGTCTACGTGATCGCCCGCGACGCCGGCATGCTCGACCGGCTGTCGATGCTCACCCTCGTCTACTTCATGGTCACGCTGCCCTTCACCGTCATCGTGCTGCGCGGGTTCCTCGCCGGCGTGCCCGTCGAGCTGGAGGAGGCGGCGCAGGTCGACGGCTGCACGCGGGCCGGGGCCTTCCGCCGCGTGACGTTCCCGCTGCTCGCCCCCGGGCTGCTGGCGACCTCGCTCTTCGGCTTCATCACCGCCTGGAACGAGTTCGCCTTCGCCAACATGCTCATCGTCAACGACCAGGACGACCGGACGCTGCCGGTCTGGCTCTCCTCGTTCAGCAACACCTTCGGCACCGACTGGGGCGCCACCATGGCCGCCGCGACGCTCTTCGCGCTGCCTGCGCTGGTGCTCTTCCTCGTCCTCCAGCGCCGCGTCGCCGCCGGCTTCGCCACCGGTGCGGTCAAGGGCTGACCAGCCACGAAAACCCGGCGAACCCCCCACGTAACCCCCCATCAAGGAGGAACGACCGTGACACGAACACCGCACAGGGCCGCGCGGCTGCGCACCCCCGCCGCGCTGCTGGCCGCCGCCGGACTGCTGGCCACCGGGGCCGTCGTCGCCCCCGCGGCCACCGGCTCGCCCGCCGCCGAAGGGCCCGCCCTCTTCGACGACTTCGACTACACCGGCCACACCGACGCCCGCCTCGGCCAGCGCGGCTGGACCGTGCGCTCCGGCTCCGGCGGCCCCGGCGCGCCCGGCGTGAGCTGGGCGCCCGAGCAGGTGACCTTCCCGGGCGACGGGGCCGACTCCGTGCTCAACCTGCACACCTCCACCGACGGCACGGCCGCCGGCACCCGGCAGACGGAGCTGTACCACCAGCGCAAGTTCCAGCAGGGCACGTACGCCGCCCGGGTGCGCTTCAGCGACGCGCCCGTCTCCGGCCCCGACGGCGACCAGATGGTGCAGACGTTCTTCACCATCACCCCGCTCGACGCCCCGATGGACCCGGACTACGGCGAGCTGGACTTCGAGTACCTGCCCAACGGCGGCTGGGGCGAGCCGTCGAACATCCTGTACGCCACCTCCTGGGAGACGTACCGGCCGGACCCCTGGGAGGCCGTCAACACCCACACCGAGACCCGGCAGAGCTACGCCGGCTGGCACGATCTCGTGATCACCGTCGACGGCGACTCGATCGACTACTACGTGGACGGGCAGCCGTTCGCCGTGCACGGCGACCCGTACCTGCCCGAGACGCCGATGTCGATCAACCTGAACCACTGGATCATCTCCGGCGGCCTCGCCGGCAGCACCACCCCGCGGGCGTACGACCAGCAGGTCGACTACGTCTACTTCGCCAAGGACGAGACGCTCACCCCCGCACAGGTCGACGAGCGGGTCGTGGGCTACCGCGCGGCCGGCGTCGGCCACGAGGACACCGTCCCCGGCGGCTGACCTGCCCGTCGATCCCCGTCCGCCGCCGCGGCCCGCCCGCGGCGGCGGACCCGCGCGGCCCCCTCGAAGCCGCCGCCGTACGGTCCTGCGGGGATCACCGCCGGGTTGCGCTGCGTTCACCTTTCGGCCCGACCCTCGACAGCAGCCGCCGCGTCAGGACGCGGCACCCGGCGCGACTGGGAGGGCGTCATGGGCAACGGACACCGTCACCGCGACCACCACCACCGACCGGGCGCCGACCCCGCCGCCCGCTCTCGCGTTCACCATCGCGCATGAGCGCGGCCTACGTCCTCGGCGCCGACCCCGGACTGACCGAACTGCGCGACGCCGACCACCTGCTGCACGCCCTCGCCGGCGACGTGCGGCTGCCGCGCACCGCGTACGGCTGCACCCACCTCGTCTCGGGCGAGAAGCCCCGTATCGCCGTCTCCCTCGCGCTGGCCGGCGCCACCGAGGCCGCCGCCGCCTGGCGGTGGCTCACCGCCCGCGGCCACGCCGTGGCGGGGCTGCCCGACGGCACCCGCCACGGCCCCGGCGACGCCGCCGCGGCGGCGGCCCGCGCCGCCGCCGAGCACGCCTCGCGCAGCGTCGGCCGCGCGGTGCTGTACCCGGGGGCGGACGCGCTGACCGGGACCATGACGGTCGGGGAGCTGCTGGGCTCCTCCGCGATCGAGCAGGTCGTGCTGCTCGGCGCGCCGGCCGGGCCGCCGTGGGACGCCCGGATGGTCACCCGCGGGCACGTGCGCCCGCAGTGGCTCGACGGGCGGCTGGTGCTCGCGGTCATCCCGGCGGCGGCGGAGACGCTGATCCCGTTCGAGGCCCCGGCCCCGACGCCGTGCTGCACGAGCCGCTGACGGCGCCGGCCGGTACGGACCGGCGCCCGCGGCCGTAACGGCCGACGCCAGGCGTCCGCACGGACACCCGGCGCCGCCCGCTGCCCGGGCCCGCCGCCGTCAGCCCGTGCCGTCCGCGGTCACCGTCCGGCTGGCCAGCACCTCCCCGTCCGCGTCCACCGCGCTGACCCTGACCACCTCCGTGCCGTCCGCCACCGCGACCTCCGCAGTCGTGACGAAGCCGGCCCTGTCGACCGTGTCCGCCGTCGTCAGCGTCCGGCGCGACGCACCGGTCTCGATCCGCCAGGCGTCGACCTCCGTGGCGCCGTTCCAGCTCATCTCGACCGTGCCCGGCTCGCGCCACCGCACCGTGGGCCGGGTGGCGGGCGTGCCCGTCCAGTCCGTGCGTATCGCCCGGTAGCTGTACGTGCCCTGTGGGAAGGTCCCGGTGAACACCGGCTCCCCGTCCGCGAACTCCACCATCGTCCCGGAACTGCCGTAGCCGAGCAGGACGTTGCCGTTGCCCGTCTGCCGCGCGGAGCCCGCGAAGACCGTGAAGACCGGCTCGGGGGTCTGCACGTCGTCGGTGAGCCGCGCGGTCATCGCCGCCTCGTCCAGCTCGTAGAAGGCGCCGCGGGAGCGTTGCGGGTCGCTCCTGTTGCCGTTGTCGAAGAGCATCAGCCGGCCGTCCGGCAGCCGCTGCGCGTCGTGCTGGTAGCTGGGCCGCTGCGCGGGGTCGGCGAAGGCGAAGTCGCTCGCCGCGCCGCCCAGGCGCCAGCGCACGGCGCCGGACTCCCGGTCGATCTTGTAGACGGTGCTGGTGTGCCGGGCGCTCATGAGCAGGTCGCCGTCCGTGTCGTACGCCAGGGAGTTGGCGTGCACGGGATCCACCAGCGCCTCGGTCAGGGGTTCCTGAGTCTCCGTCAGCGGGATGTGGTCCAGCGCGCTCCACTCGAACAGCACCTCGCCGGTGGCGGCGTCCTGCTCCTGGATGACGGCGTCGATGACCTGCGCGTCCGGCTTCCCGCCGTACGCGGTGAGGTCGCGGGTGACGAAGGAGAAGCCGAGCAGCAGCACGCGGGAGCCGTCGGGGCTGATCTCGAACTCGTGGCTGTCGGTGAAGTGGCCGTTCATCCGGTACGAGGCGATCTCCCGGTAGGAGGAGTCCAGCAGGAGGTACTCGCCGCCGAGGTCGGTGTTGTCGAACACGCTCAGCGCGGGCGCGCCGCGGAAGGTGACGGGCTCCAGGTTCATGTACGGGCCCTGTTTCCACCACACCGGTTCGCCGGCGTTGTCGTAGATCGCCGCGCCCGCGAGGTCGCCGCCGACCGGAGCCGGGGTGGTGAGGAGGACGCCGTCGTCCTCGCGGCCCGTGGTGGTCGTGGTGAGCGCGGGCGGGGCGGCGGCGCCCGGCCGCGGCGGGGTGCCGGCGAGCGGCGGCACGGCGCCGTCGGGCGCGGCGGGTCCGGGCGGCGCCGGGGCCGCGCCGGCGGGTGCGGGGGCCGCGCCGCCGGCGAGGGCGACGGGGACGCACAGCGCCGTCGCGGCGCCGAGCACCCGTGCCCGTAACAGCCGGGGACGCGGGCGGGAACGGGCGTGCGGTGTCCGGTGCTTGCCCTGACGCACGAGAGTCTCCTTGCCGGTGGGGGGTGTGCGCTGGTCCGGACCTCCGCGGGGGCCGGGCGCGGCCGGCGCAGCGGGCACCAGGCTGGTGCAGCGGGCGGCGGGAGACAAGCCCCCGCCGCCCCCGGCCGTCACTCGTCGGCGAAGATCTTGACCACGATCTCGCCGTCGGCGGTGGCGTAACCCCGGTACATGCCCGAGGTGTTGAAGGTGAACGCCAGGTTCTTGCGGGCGTCCAGCGCGATCACGCCGCCGGTGTCGTCGCCGCCCAGCGCCTCGGTCCTGTCGATCGCCGCCCCGGCCGCCTTCGACAGCGACCGGCCCAGGTACTCGACCTGCGCCGAGATGGTGTGCGTGACCGCCTCGCGGATGAACAGCTCGCCGGTGCCCGTCGCGGACGCCGCGATGTTGCCGTTCTTCGCGTACGTGCCCGCGCCGACGATCGGCGAGTCGCCGATGCGGCCCACGGGCTTGTTCGTCAGCCCGCCGGTGGACGTGCCGGCGGCCAGGTCGCCGTCGCCGTCGAGGGCGACGGCGCCGACCGTGCCGGTCTCGCCGAAGTCGAAGTCGGACTCGCCGCCCTTGGCGGCCATGAGGGACTCCCAGCGGCGCTCGGTGAAGAAGTAGTCCTGGGTGACCAGCTCCATGCCGCGGTGCTGCGCGAAGCGCTCCGCGCCCTCGCCGCTCATCAGCACGTGCCGGGACTTCTCCATCATCTCCCGGGCCAGCGAGATCGGGTTCCTGATGTGGGTCACGCCGGTGACCGCGCCGGTGTCGAGGGTCGCGCCGTCCATGATCGACGCGTCGAGTTCGTTCTCGGCGTCCGTGGTGAACACCGCGCCCTTGCCGGCGTTGAACAGGGGCGAGTCCTCCAGCACGTTGATCGCCGCCTCGACGGCCGCGACGCCGGACCTCCCGTCCGCCAGCGCCCGCTGCCCGGTGCGCACCGCCTCGGTGAGCTTGGCGCGGTACTCCCGCTCCAGCTCGGGCGTCATGTCCTCGCGCCTCAGGGTGCCGGCCCCGCCGTGAAGGGCGAAGACGACGTCCCGGGCCCGCTCGCTGGTGTTGGGGTCACCGGACTCCCGTGGGTCCTGGGTGGTACGGGTCCCGGCACCCGCGGCCGGGGCGCGTTCGGCCGCGGTGCCCTGCTGCGGCGCGGCGGCCGCGCCCAGGGCGGTGACCGGGGTGATCACGACCGCCGCGGCGAGCAGCGCGGTGCGCGCGAGCGTCGATGTCCTGCGAAACATGAACCGCTCCTTCGCTGGTGCTGGTGCTGGTGAGCGTGCGGTGGCGATCATCCTGCCGTCCGGGCCGGATGCCAAGCCGTCTGCGACCTCCCGGTGCGTCACCCCGCACCGCTTGCGTACCGGTGGCGAGGGGGCACCGTGCGGGTCAGCGCCGGCCGCCGACGACGACGGCGTTCGCGGCGACGATCACGGCGATCGCCGTCCAGTCGTACGGGTCCGGGCGCTGGTCCAGCACGACCGCGCCGACGAGCGCCGCCAGCACCGGATTGACGCTCATGAACGTGCCGAACAGCCCGGCCGGGACGCGGCGCAGCGCGAGCAGGTCGGAGAGGAAGGGCACGGCCGAGGAGAGCACGCCCGCGGCGACGGCGTAGCCGAGGGCCGCGGGGGTCGGCGGGCGGTGGGCCAGGACGACGGCGCCGACGGGGACGTACGCCAGCGCGGAGACGGCCGCTGCCGCGGCCGGGCCCTGGACGCCGGGCAGCCGGCGGCCGACGGTGCGGCCCAGCAGGATGTAGCAGGCCCAGCAGACGGCGGCGAGCAGGGCGAGCGCGACGCCCGCGTAGTCGGCGGCGGGGCGCGGGCGGGTGAGGACGACGACGGCCGCGCCGGCGGCCAGCGCGCACGCCAGGTCGGCGCGGCGTCGGGTGGCGGCGAGGGCCACGGCCAGCGGGCCGAGGAACTCCAGCGTCACCGCGAGGCCGAGGCCGATCCGGCCGATCGCGGCGTACAGGGAGAGGTTCATGACCGCGAACACCGCGGCCAGGCCCAGCACCGGCCACCACTGCGCCCGGGTGAACGTGCCCATCCGCGGCCGGCCCACCGCCAGCAGCACGGCGCCGGCCACCCACTGCCGTACGGCGACCACCCCGGCCGGGCCGACGACGGGGAAGGCCAGCGCGGCGAGGGCGGCGCCGGTCTGGTTCGACAGGCCGCTGCCGAGCATCATCGCGACGCCGGCCGCCCGTGCGGCGGGCCGGGCGTCCCGGGGCGGACCGGAGGGAGGGCGGAGCGCGGTGGTGGCGGGCTGCTGTTCCGCGGGCATGGCACGCAGCGTGCACCCCCGGTTCATATGCGCAAAATGCATGCGCCGCGCGTTCTATACGCTGAAGTCATGGATCTGGAGCTACGGCACCTGCGCTGCCTGGTCGCCATCGTGGACACCGGCAGCTTCACCGACGCCGCCATCGAACTGGGCGTCTCCCAGGCCGCGGTCTCCCGCACCCTGCTGGCGCTGGAGCGGATCCTCGGCGTCCGGCTGCTCCACCGCACCAGCCGGAGCGTCCCCCCCACCACCGCCGGCGTCCAGGTGCTCGCCCGCGCCCGGCACCTGCTCGCCGGTGCGGACGACCTCGTCCGCGAGGCCACCACCGGCCACACCCGGCTGCGCATCGGGCACGCCTGGTCGGCGGCCGGCCGGCACACCGCGGAGTTCCAGCGCCGCTGGGCCGGCCGGTACCCGGACGTGGAGCTGCATCTGATCCGTACCAACTCGGCCACCGGCGGCCTCGCGGAGGGCCTGTGCGACCTGGCCATCGTCCGCACCGGCGTCGACGAGCGGCGCTACGCCCACGCCGTCGTCGGCCACGAGCGCCGCTACTGCGCGGCGGCCGCCGACGACCCCTTCGCCCGCCGCCGCAGCCTGCTACTCGCCGACATCCGCGCGCGCACCGTCCTCGTGGACCGCCGCACCGGCAGCACCACCGCCGGCCTGTGGCCGGAGGCGGAGCGGCCGGCGGTGGAGTACACGCGGGACGTCGACGACTGGCTCGCGGACATCGCCACCGGCCGCTGCGTCGGCATCACCCCGGAGAGCACCGTGGCGCAGTACCGCCGCGACGGCATCGTCTACCGGCCCGTGCGCGACGCGCCGCCGGTCGCCGTGCGGTTCGTCTGGCACCGCCACGACCCGCACCCGGCCACCCACGCCGCGGTCGCGCTCCTGCAGGACCTCTACCGCGAGCACGACGAGCGCCGCGGCCACAAGGCCCGGCGGGCGCGGGGGCGTTGACGAGCAGCCGGTCAGCCGGGCGACCGGGCCGCCGTTGTCGTACAGGCGACATGTCGCAAGCCCGGCACGACGGAGATCGTGACAGCCGCCCCGTCGGGCCCGAAAGCTTTGCTCGTGCATCTACGACGAGTAAAGCTGCCGGCGCTCGCCACCGCGGGCGCACTCCTGGTCACGCTGGCGCCCTCCGCGACCCACGCAGCCGCCGCACCCGGCGGCGCGGCGGTCGCGGACGGGGCGGCCGGCTCCTCGCTCGGCGTCGTCACCCTGGTCACCGGCGACCGCGTACACCTCGAGCGCTTCCCCGACGGCCGGCAGGCCGCCACCGTGACGCCACGCCCCGGCGCCGGCTCCGGCGGCGGCTTCGAGCAGCTCGAGATCGACGGCGACCTGCACGTCATTCCCTCCGACGCGGTGCCGTTCGTGGGCTCCGGCGCCGTGGACCGCGACCTGTTCAACATCACCGAGCTGGTCGAGCAGGGCTTCGGCGACGGGCGCAGCAAGCGGATCCCGCTGATCGTGTCGTACGCCGAGGGCGCGCGCGCCGCCGATGCCGCGAAGCTGCCCGGGGTGACGCCGGGCGCCGCGCTGCCGAGCCTCGACGCCCGAGCCGTCGAGGCCGGCAAGGACGAGGCGGGCCGCCTCTGGGAGGCCCTCGACGACGACCGCGAGAACGCCAGGACGGCGGCCGGGCCGAGGCTCGCCGGCGGCATCGCGCGGATCTGGCTCGACCGCAGGGTCAGCGCCTCCCTCGACCGCAGCGTGGCGCAGATCGGCGCGCCCGAGGTGTGGCAGGGCGGCCACGACGGCCGGGGCGTCACCGTCGCCGTTCTGGACACCGGCGTCGACGCGGCACACCCGGACCTGGCGGGCCGGGTCGACGAGGCCCGCAACTTCTCCGACAGCCCCACCACCGGCGACGCCTTCGGCCACGGCACCCACGTCGCGGCCACCGTCGCCGGCTCCGGCGCGGGCTCCGACGGCTCCCGCAAGGGCGTCGCGCCCGGCGCCCGGCTGCTGGTCGGCAAGGTGCTCGGTGACGACGGCTTCGGCTCCCAGTCGCAGGTGCTGGCCGGCATGGAGTGGGCCGCGAACGCCGGGGCCGACGTGGTCAACATGAGCCTCGGCACCGACGGCGCGACCGACGGCACCGACGCGCTGAGCCTCGGCCTGAACCGGCTGACCGCCGAGACCGGCACGCTCTTCGTCGCCTCGGCCGGCAACAACGGCCCGGGCTCGGCCACCGTCGGCTCGCCCGGCGCCGCGGACGCCGCGCTCACCGTCGGCGCCGTCGACCGCGACGAGTCGCTGGCCGGCTTCTCCAGCCGCGGCCCGCGCGTCGGCGACCTCGCGGTCAAACCCGACATCACCGCGCCCGGCGTGGACATCGTCGCCGCCCGCGCGGCGGGCACCGCCATGGGCACACCGGTGGACGACCTCTACACGGCCGCCTCCGGCACCTCCATGGCCGCGCCGCACGTCGCCGGCGCCGCCGCGCTCATCGCCCAGCGGCACCCCGACTGGACCGCGCAGCAGCTCAAGGACGCGCTCGTCAGCACCGCGCGGCGGCACGACGACCTGACGGTCTACGAGCAGGGCGGCGGGCGCGTGGACGCCGCCCGCGCCGACGCGCAGCAGGTGTACGCCACCGGCACCCTCGGCTTCGGCGGTGTCGACGAGGGCGGCGAGCCGGTGCGGCGCGAGGTCACGTACACCAACACCTCCGACGCGCCCGTGACGCTGCGGCTCGCCGCCTCGCTGCGGGCCGCGAGCGGCGAGCCCGTCCCGGCCGACGCCGTCGGGCTGCCGGACGGCGACACGGTCGAGATCGCCGCGGGCGGTACCGCGACCGTCCCCGTCAGCCTCGATCCGGCGGGGCTGAGCCCCGGCCGCTACGGCGGGTACGTCACCGCGACCGCCGGCGAGACCGTCGCCCACACCACCATCGGCGCCGTCCGCGAGGCGCCCACGCGCACCGTCACGCTGCGCGGCATCGACCGGTCCGGGCAGCCCGGCTTCGTCAACCCCGTCACGCTCTTCGGCGAGGACGACCGGTACGACGTCGTCACGTACATCCCCCAGGGCAGGACGCTGACCGTCGAGGTGCCGGAGGGCGAGTACTTCCTGCACGCGGTGATCTCCGACAAGGTGCCGGGCGGCAGCGTCGACAGCCTCGTCGTCGACCCGCAGCTCAGGGTCGAGGCGGACATGGAGGTCGTCCTCGATGCCCGCGAGGCCAACGAGGTGGAGATCGAGACCCCGAAGCCGGCGGTGCAGGAAGCCGTCATGAGCTTCTACAGCCACCGCGAGTTCGGCAGCCGCAGCATCTCCCACGGGCACATGGAGTTCAGCGTCGACGGCCGCAAGCTGTACGTGACGCCGACCGCCGAGACCCGCGAGGGCGTCTTCGAGGTCTCCTCCCGCTGGCAGTTGGAGGCCCCGATGCTCACGGGCACCGTGCGCGGGTCCGGGACGCACGGGCGCAGGGACATCGAGGCCGTGCGGCTGATGGGCCGCTCGCCGGCCCTGGACGGCACCCGGCGGCTGCCGCTGGTCGACGCCGGCGCGGGCACGGAGGCGGACTTCGCGGCCCTCGCCCAAGACGCCGACCTGGCCGACGCCGCCGTTCTGGTCGACGGCGACAGCCCGCAGGACGAAGGCGCGGTCCGCCGCGCCGCGGCGGCGGGGGCGCGGTACGTCATCGTCGTCTGCCCGGAGGGCTCGCCCGGCTGGAGCGTATGGCGGCCCGGCGGCGAACGGCTGCCGGCCGTGGGCGCGATGGTCCGCTACGACGTGGGCGGGGAGCTGCGCGCGGCGCTGGCCGCGGGCCGGGCCACCGTCGAGCTGCGCGGCACGCCCGCGAGCCCGTACATGTACGACGTGATGCAGGTGGCGAAGCAGCGGGTGCCCGAGCGCGTGGTGCACCGGGTGAACGACGCGAACACCGCCACCGTCCGGACCCGTTACGGCGACTCGGGCGGCAACCCCTGGGCGAAGGAGCAGCGCTTCGGCTGGCGGCCCTGGATGGGGACGGCGGTCAACCAGTACCAGCGGCACGTGCCCACCCCGCACGACCGCACCGAGTACGTGAGCGCCGGCGACACCCTCTGGCGCCACCACGTCCACCACCGCTACACCTTCGACACCTTCAACCCGCTGGCGGGCGGCATGATCCAGGAGGCCCGCACCTACCGGGCGGGCGAACGGGTCGAGGAGACCTGGTTCGCGCCCGTGGTACGGCCGGCGATCCCGCGCGGCGTGGCGGGGCTGACCTCGTACCGCGAGGGCGACCAGCTCACCCTCAGGATCCCGGAGTTCGCCGACTCCCAGGACGGGCACTACAGCCGCCTGGACGGCGGCGACTGGGACGGCACCCCCGCGGACAAGGCGTCGGCGGCGCTGTACCGCGACGGCGAGAAGCTGGCCGAAGGGCGCACGGCGTGGGGCGCGTTCCCCGCGGGCGGCGCGGGCGGACAGGGCGCGTACCGGCTCGACCTCGCGGTCGACCGCACCACCCCGGAGTGGCGCACGGGGGTGAGCACGCGCACCAGTTGGTCGTTCACGGCCGACCGCCCGGCGGCGGGCGAGCAGGAACTGCTGCCGCTGGTGCAGTTGGACTACGACGTGCCGACCGACGCGCGGGGCGCGGCGCCCGGCGGGCGGCTCGTGGGGCTCGGCATCACAGCGCGGCACCAGGACGGCATCGACGGACGGCGCATCAAGGGGATGGAGGTCGCCGCGTCGTTCGACGACGGCGGCCACTGGCAGAAGGCCGTGGTGCTGCCCTGGTGGGACGGCGGCCACCGGGTCTGGCTGCGGCACCCCCGGGTGGGTGACGACGGCGGCTTCGTCTCGCTGCGGGTGAAGGCGTGGGACGACGCCGGGAACAGCGTCGAGCAGACGGTGAAGCGGGCCTACGCGCTGAAGTGACACCCCTGCCACCGGTGCGGCCGGAGCGATCCGGCCGCACCGGTGCGGGCGCGCCGCCCGGGACGACCCCGGGCGTGCGTGCCGTACGGGCACCTCTGCCGAACGGCGCGCGCGAACGCGCGTCGTCCGTACGGATGCGACGCGTACGGAGGGGCGCTTACGGACGCGACGCGTACGGAGGGTGCGGCTCGGCTCAGCCGTTCACGGCAGCCAGTCCCGGCGGGCCGCCTGCCACACCAACTGCGCCCGCGTGTCCGCACCCACCCGGCCCATCATGTCCCGCAGCCGCCGCTGCACCGTGCGCTGGCTGATGCCGAGCTGGGTGGCGATCGCCTTGTCCGCCAGCCCCGCCACCACCAGGGACAGCAGGTAGCGCTCGTCCTCCGCCAGCGCCGGTCCCGGCACCGCGGCGCCGTCGCCGAGCCCGGCCAGCTCGCCCGCCCCCGTGACGTGCAGCGGCGAGGCCGCCGCCCACTGGCTCTCGAAGAGTGCGATCAGCGCGTCCAGCAGCGCGCTGCTGCGCACCACCGCCACCGTCGGCTCGCCGAACCTGCTGTCCGCGCTCGGCACCAGCGGGCACAGCGCCAGCACTCCGTCCGCGATCATCAGCCGCACCGGCAGCGCCGTCGCCGCCCGCGCCTCCTCGCCCGCCCGGATCCCGAGGGCGACGTTGTCGAGCATCCCGGGCTCCTCCAGCAGCGCGCGTTCGTAGATCACGCGGTAGCGCACGCCCTGGGCGAGCATCTCGAACTCCTCGTCGTTGTCCTCCGACGGCATCGCCACGTGCCCGGCCTTGCACAACGCCAGCACCTCCTTCCGGGCCCCGTGCGCGAGGTCGCGTATCTGCTGCCGGATCGCCGCCACGCCCGTGACCACCTCGACGAGCTGCCGCCCGTCGCGGCGCCGCCCGCCGGCCCGGAACTCCTCGGCCAGCTCCGTCACTCCGCGTCTGGCCCGCTCCAGCGCCTCCTGCCCGCGCAGCAGCCGCGGCCCGAGCGCCACGTCCGGTGCCACGGGCACGAAGTGCCCGGATCCGCCCGGACGTTGCTCGGGGCCGCTGACCAGTCCCTTCTCATGCAGCGAGGTCAGCAGCGCCTCCGCCCCCCGCCGGTCGAGGCCCAGCTCCCCGGCCACGGTCTCCACGTCCGCGCCGTGCAGCCCGACCAGCAGCCGGTACACCCGTTCCTCCGTCGGTCCGACACCTGCCGGCTCCAGCACCGTCGCTCACCCTCCTTCCACGCGGGCCTCCGCCGCCGCACGCCCTGTCTGGCCAATGGCCGACATGGCGACAAGTCGCCAACAGAAACCGCTTCCAAGACGCCGGACGGGCGGGCTACAACCCGAGTCATGCATCGTTCGCCCCGGCGTCACCTGCCCGTCCGCGCCGCCGTGCTCGGCGGCCTCGCCACGTTGCTGGCCTCCGTGCCCTCTCTAGCCACAGCGCTGCCGGAATCGTCCGTGTCACAGCCGGCGGCCGTCACCGCCGCGGCCACCGCCGCCCCGCGGGCCCTTGCCGGCGCGCCGTCCGGACAGGACGAGCGCACCGCGGCGGGGGCCGGTCCGGGCACCGAGGTCACCCTCGTGACGGGCGACACCGTCACCCTCGGCCCCGTCTCCGACGGCCGTCCCACCGTCTCCGTGGCACCCGCTGAAGGCGCCGCCGGGACCGGGTCGTTCACCACCCTGCACGAGCGCGGCGACGTGTACGTCGTCCCCGACGACGTGGCCGGCCTCGTGCCCCGCGTCCTGGACATCGAGCTGTTCAACGTCACCGCGCTCGCCGCGATGGACTACGACGACACCGCCACCGACACCCTCCCGCTGATCGTCCGCGGCCCCCGCCCGCTGGCCGCGCTGGACGAGGCCGCGGGCAGCCGCAGGCTGCCCAGCATCGACGCCACCGCCGTCGACGTGCCCAAGGACGCCGCCGCCGGCTTCGCCGAGCGGCTCACCGCCCCCGCGGGACCCCGGGCCGCGGCCGGGGTGACGAAGGTGTGGCTCGACCGCGAGGTCCGCGCCGCGGAACTCGACTGGAACCTCGGCATGATCGGCGCCCCCGAGGCGTGGGAGGGCGGCCTGAGCGGCGCCGGCGTCGACGTCGCCGTGCTCGACTCCGGCATCGACGCCGCCCACCCCGATCTGCGCGGCCAGGTGGCCGCCGCCGAGGACTTCACCGGCGGCGGCTCCACCGGCGACCCCCACGGCCACGGCACGCACGTCGCCTCGCTCGTCGCCGGCACCGGCGCGGCGGCGGACGGCGCCCGGCGCGGCGTCGCCCACGGGGCGAAGCTGCTGAACGCCCGGGTGCTGGACGAGGAGGGCCGGGGCCAGTCGTCCTGGGTCATCGCGGGCATGGAGTGGGCCACCGCGCAGGGCGCCGAGGTGGCGAACCTCAGCCTCGGCGCGCAGCCGGGGGCGGGCGACGACCCGGTCGCCCTCGCACTGGACGCGCTCACCGCGGACACCGGCACCCTCTTCGTCGCGGCGGCGGGCAACTCCGGCCCGTTCGGCGCCACCATCCAGTCGCCGGGTATCGCGGACAGTGCGCTGACCGTCGGCGCCGCGGTGCCCAGCGGCAGACCGGCGCACTTCTCCAGCGCCGGGCCGACCCTCGGCACGTACCGCGCCAAGCCCGACGTCATGGCGCCGGGCGCCGGCATCACCGCCGCCCGCTCCGGCGGCGGCACGGCCGACCCGTACACGACGATGGACGGCACCTCGCAGGCCACGCCGCACGTCGCCGGCGCCGCCGCGCTGCTGCTGGAGAAGCACCCCGACTGGAGCTGGGAGCGGGTGAAGACGGCGCTCATGACCACCGCGGACGGGGACCCCGACCGGACGGTGTCGCACGTCGCCGGTGCCGGCATGCTCGACCTGCCCGGTGCCGTCTCCGACACCCTCGAGTTCGACCGCGGCAACGTCGACTTCGGCTACCTCCGCCACCCCGAGGGCACCGGGCAGCGGTCCGTCGAGTTCTCCGTCACCAACCACGGCACGCAGGCCGAGCACCTCGACGTCTCCGACAACGCCCGCGACGTCTACGACGACGCGGCGCCCGACGACCTCGTCACCCTGAGCCCGGCCCGGGTCACCGTCGAGCCCGGCCAGACCCGGCGGATCACGGCCACACTCACCCCTGCCGCGGCGCAGCCGCGCGTCTACCACGGCGGGGTCGTGGTGAAACGGGAGGGCCGCGACACCGTCACCCTGCCGCTCAACGTCTACCTCGAACCGCCCCGGCACGACATCCGGCTGACCGTGCTCGACCGGCACGGCGAGCCCTGGGCCGGCGGCACCGTGTGGGTCGCCAACATGGACGACTACCGCCCGGTGAGCGGCGGCGGCTCCCAGGCCGTGCACCTGGACGGGAACGGACAGGGCACCGCCCGGCTGCTGCCCGGGTCGCTCAGCGTGATGGCGAAGGTGGAGACCCCGGCGCGCGAAGGCTCACCGGCCACGGTCGCGTTCGCCGGCTCGCCCGAGGTCATGCTCGACCGCGACATGGAGTACACCGTCGACGCACGGCAGGCGAAGCAACTGCGGCCGGCGGAGGTCGCGGGCGCCGACACCCGGGTCGGGCACGTCTCCGTCCACTACCAGCGCCGCGACGCCAGGAAGGGCATCGGCATAGGTGACGGCATCTACGCCACCGGCGAGGAGGTCGAGAACGGCCGGGTGTTCCTGCAGCCGACCGGGCCGGTGGAGCGGGGCACCGTGGCGTTCGAGACCCGCTGGCGGCTGGACGCGACGGGTCCGGAGCGCGGCCGGCAGGCCGACGTCTACGAGCTGGTGCTCGGCGGCGAGACAGTCGCCGACCCGCCCGTGTACGACGTCTCCCGCGCCGAGGTCCGCGACCTCGCCCGGCTGACCTCCGACTACCGCTCGCTGCTCGGCCGCCCCGACCGGTACGTCGAGAGCCGGGCCGCCTACTCCTCCCGGATCTCCGCCGGCTACACCATGAGCAGGGGGCTGGACGTGCCGCGGCGCAGGACCGAACTGGTCACCGCCGGCCCGGAGGTGAGCTGGCGGCACTGCGTGGTCGCCCCGGCGGCGGCCGGCACCGCGCTGTGCGGGGCGACGACGGCGTACGAGCGCGGTGAGCGGGACGCGCCCGTGTGGTTCCGCGGTGCGGCACCGGCGGTGGTCTCCGGCGTCCACTACGGCGGCAGCATCTCGCTGCCCTTCCGGCACCTGAGCGACGGCAGGCACCACGGCGAGGTGGGGGACAGCGACGCGCTGGGCACCGGGAGCCGGCGGCTGTACCGCGACGGCGTCGAGGTGCAGCCGCGGGGGCCCGCGAGCTCGTACTACGACGTTCCGCCGGAGCCGGCGACGTTCCGCCTGGAGCACACCTCGCGACCGGACCCCGCGCGGCTGCCGATCGGCACCCGGACGGAGACGAGTTGGACCTTTCCCTCCCGCGGGCCCGGGCCCGGCGGCCCGTCCACCCGTCCGCGGCTGCTCGCCGTGGACTACCGGCCGCCGACCCGCGACGACGGCACCCTGCGCGCCGGCGTCCCCCTGGTGATGGGGGCCCGGATGGTGTCCGCCGACAGCCCGACCGACTGGCGTGAGGAGAACGGCAGGCTGCGGCTGTGGGTGTCCACCGACTCCGGCGAGCGCTGGCACCGCATGGCGGCCCTGCCCCTGCCGGACGGCTCGGTGCTCGCCGCCGCCCCCGGTGTGCGGCTGCGCGCGGGCGACTCCGTCTCCCTGCGCGTCGAGGGCTCGGCCGCGGAGGGCCGGACCGTCGACCAGACCATCGTCGACGCCTACCCGGTGCGCTGAGGCGCACCGGGGGCGGCGACGGTGGCGGGGGCCGCTGCGTGACCGGCGGGCGCAGCGGCCCCCGACCCCGCCGAGGCGATGCGCAGGGCCTCCACCAGGTCGCGGTAGAGCACGTCGGCCGCCAGCAGTTCGTCGTGCGTGCCGCGGGCGCGGATCCGGCCGGACTCCATCACCACGATGGTGTCCGCGTCGATCACGGTCGACAGCCGGTGGGCGATCGTGACGACGGCGCCGGCCCGCGCCCGGACGCGTATGCACTCGTGGACCGCGGCCTCGGTGAGCGCGTCGAGCTGGGCGGTGGCCTCGTCCAGCAGGAGCACGTCCGGCTCGCGCAGCAGCGCGCGCGCCAGGGCGATGCGCTGGCGCTCGCCGCCGGAGACGGCGGTCGAGGACAGCTCGGTGTCCAGCCCGTCGTCGAGACCACCGACCTTCTCGGCCAGCCGCACGTCGCGCAGCACGCGGTGCAGGTCCTCCTCCTCGGCGTCGGGGCTGGAGAACAGCAGGTTGTCACGGATGGTGCCCGGGACGACCGGGGTGTCCTGCTCCACGTAGGCCAGCCGGGAGCGGATCGCGGTGTGGCTCAGCTCGCGGTACGGCCGCCCGTCGAGGGCCAGTTCGCCCTCCTGGGGCTCCAGGAAGCGCAGGATGAGTGACAGGAGCGTCGTCTTGCCGGCGCCGGACGGGCCCACGACGGCGGTGTGCCCCCGGCGCGGCACGGCGAGGTCGATGCCGCGCACCGCGGGTTCGCGGCCCGGCCCGTACCCGGCGGTGACGCCCCGCAGTTCGAGCACGGCGGGGCCGCCCGACCCGCCGGGAGGCGGCCCGTCCGCCCGGTCGCCGGCCGCGGCCGCGGGCGCGCCGACGGGTACGGCGGCCGCCTTCGCGGGTGCCGGTGCCGCCGCGGCGGCCGACTCGGCCTCGGTGGTCAGCTCGTCCACCGCCCGGATCCGCCGGGCCGCGGCGATGCCCGACTGCAGCTCCGAGACGTGCTGGCTCAGCTCGGTCACCGGTCCCATCAGTCCGAAGGCGTAAAGCAGAAAGGCGATGAGCCCGGAGACCTCCAGGGTCCCGGCGTCCACCCGCCACGCCCCGATGCCGAGCACCAGGATGATCGCCAGCTCGATGCCCGTCCAGGCGATCACCCAGACCGTCGCCTCCAGCCGGATCGCCTTCAGCCCGTGGCCGGCGGCGGACCGGGCGTCCTGCGCTATCCGGTCGGCCTGACGCTCCTCGGCGCCGCCGGCCTTGACCGTACGCACCGCGCGCAGCGCGCCTTCCAGGCGCCCGCCGAGCCTGCCCACGTACTCCTGCGCCTGCTCCTGCGCCCGCGCGATGGCGGGCATCAGCGTGGCGAAGAGGACCACGACGACGATCACCGACGCGACCGTGGTCGCGAGCAGCACGAGATCGAGCACGGCCATCATCGCCAGCGTGCCGACCAGCATGACCACGCCGTTGACCAGGCCGACGACGGCGCCCGAGGCGGAGGCGTGCAGCAGCGTCGTGTCGGAGACGGCCCGGGAGACCAGCTCGCCGGGCGGGCGGGCGGTCACCCCCGGCACCGTGGCCCGGAAGAAGCGGCGCACCATCGACTCGCGCGCGTCCAGCACCACGCGCTCGCCGACCGTGCCGAGGATCACCCACTGCCGGTGCCCGACCACCGCGCCGACGACCATCAGCACCAGGAGGGTGACGACGGGGCCGGTGAGCGAGGCGTCGTCGGCGAGGGAGTCCAGCACCCACTTCGTCACCATCGGGGACGCGAGGCCGAGGGCGGACCCGGCCAGGGCCAGCAGCAGGCCGAGGGCCAGCACCCGCCGGTGGGGTCTGGCGAACGACCAGAGGACGCGCACGCTTTCCGGAACAGTCATGCCCGGCAGTAGAACATCGATGTTCCATTCTCGTCAATCGAGTTCCATTCTGGGGGTGGCGGTACGGTATGGGCATGGACACCGCAGTGAGCAGCACCGGCGCGCGGGCCCGGACACGGCGCGCCATCCTCGACGCCGGCACCGCCGTGCTCGCCAAGAACCCGACGGCCTCGCTGGCCGACGTGGCGGCGGCGGCGGGCGTCGGGCGCACCACGGTGCACCGGTACTTCTCCGAGCGCTCCGACCTGGTCGCCGCCATCGGCGTGGACGTCCTCGACAAGATCGGCGCCGCGACGGACCGCGCCCGCCCGGGCGACGGCCCCGCCCTCACCGCGCTGGAGCGGATCTGCCAGGAGTACTTCGAGCTGGGCGAGAGCCTCGCGATCGTCTTCGACGAGTCGCTGTCCGCGACCTGGAACTGGGAGAACTGGGAGGAGGAGACGGAGGCCGACCGCGCACTGGCCCGGCTCGTCGACCGCGGCCGGGAGGAAGGCGCGCTGGACAGCCGGCTTGACTCCGACTGGATCGTTCAGGTGCTGTGGTCGCTGCTCTACGTCGCCTGGCAGCGCAGCCGCAGCGGGGACACCAAGCACAACGCGCTGAGCCTGTGCCTGCACACCCTGCGGAAGTCCGTGGGCGCACCGTCGTAACCCTCCTGTGCAGAGATCCGATCAATTCATGCCGGGTTGACGGATCTTCACGACGCGGGGTGTCGCAGACGTCGATCGATCTGGTAAATATGCAGATCGTTCTACGTGCCCAGGTATGCCGCGCCTGACGGGCTCACGCCCGCCGGGAGAATCATCGGATGACAGGAGGTCATTCCAGGATGAAGGACTTCGACGGGCTCAAGGCCGTGGTGACCGGCGGGGCTTCGGGGATCGGGCTGGCCACCGCGCGGCTGCTGGCCGGGCGCGGGGCCCGGGTCGCCGTCCTCGACCTCAACCCCGACGACCTGCCCCAACCCCTGCGCGGCTACCGCGCGGACGTCTCCGACGACGCCTCCGTCGCCGCGGCCGTCAGCGACGCGGCCGGCGCCCTGCGCGGCATCGACGTCCTGGTCAACAACGCCGGGATCGGCGCCGTCGGCACCGTCGAGGACAACGACGACGCCGAGTGGCACCGCGTCCTGGACGTCAACCTGCTCGGCGTCGTCCGCACCACCCGCGCCGCACTGCGCCACCTGCGCCGGTCCGCACACCCCGCGATCGTCAACACCTGCTCCGTGGCCGCCACCGCCGGCCTCCCGCAGCGCGCGCTGTACTCCGCCACCAAGGGCGCCGTGCAGTCCCTGACCCTGGCGATGGCGGCCGACCACGTACGCGAGGGCATCCGCGTCAACTGCGTGAACCCCGGTACCGCGGACACCCCCTGGGTCAGCCGGCTGCTGGACCGGGCCCCGGACCCGACCGCCGAACGCGCCGCACTCCACGCCCGCCAGCCGATGGGCCGGCTGGTCACCGCCGACGAAGTCGCCGCGGCCATCGCCTACCTGGCCAGCCCCGCCGCCGCCGCGGTCACCGGCACCGCGCTCGCCGTCGACGGCGGCATGCAGGGCCTGCGCCTGCGCCCCCCGGAGCCGGGCCGATGAGGATCGCCCTGCACACGAAGGTCCGCGCCGACCGCATCGAGGAGTACGAGGCGGCCCACCGGGAGGTCCCCGAGGAGCTGACGACGGCCATCCGCGCCGCCGGTGCCACCTCCTGGACCATCTGGCGCAGCGGCGCCGACCTCTTCCACGTCATCGAGTGCGCGGACTACGCCCGCCTCCTCGCGGAGCTGGAACACCTCCCGGTGAACGTCACCTGGCAGGCCCGCATGGCGGAACTCCTGGACGTGGTCCACGACTACACCGGTGAAGGCGCCGGCGCCGGCCTCCCCGTCGTCTGGGAACTCTGAGTCCCCGAGCGGGTGCCCGGACCGCTCAGGCGGTCGCCTCCTCGATGGCCTCCGGGGACGTCGTCCACTCGACTCCGCCGCCCACCGGGACCAGCCATGCCATCCGCGGGCCCGCGACCTGGCGGAGCACCGGGGCCGACCACACCGTGTGGGTCTCGGGTTCGGGGCAGATGGCGCGCAGCACGCCGGTGCGCCCCGAGGTCCGGTCCAGCACGAGCTTGCCCAGCAACGGATGGCGTTCGTGCCCCAGGCCGAGGCCCAGTCTGCTGCTCACGATGCGCTCCTCGGAGGTTCGTACGCGGTCGAGCATGTGCCCCCTCCCGCCGGTGGTCGGCCGACGGGTCCCCGGAGTCGCCAACTGCCGGGCGACCGCACCGCGGTGGGGGGCGTGAGCACGGTCGATGTCCTCGGCAGCTCTCCTCACTATGGCGGCCGACAACCACAGTCCGCAAGCATCGCCCTGATAATTTCAGAATGTGTGCGACCCCCCTGTCACCTTCAGGCCGTCCGTGACACACTCCCGGGGTAGCCGTGCCGGGAGGTCAGGACGTGAGCGAAACACGCTCGGGTGGCGGCAGCGCCCCGACCGTGCTGCGCATGGTCCTGGGCAAGCGGCTGCGGCACCTGCGGGAACGGGCGAAGGTCAGCTTCGAGCAGGCCGCGGAGGCCATCGACGTCACGCCGCTGACGGTGCGGCGGATGGAGAAGGCGGAGGTCGGCCTGCGCATCCCGTACGTGCGTGAGCTGCTGCGCACCTACGGCGTCTCCGGCGCCGAGACCGACGACTTCCTCCGGATGGCCAAGGAGGCCAACCAGCCAGGGTGGTGGTACAAGTACCGCAACGTCCTTCCGGACTGGTTCCGGGCGTACGTGAGCCTGGAGACCGACGCCACCGTCATCCGCATCTACGAGCCGCACTACGTCCCCGGCCTGCTGCAGACCGCGGACTACGCCAGGACGCTCTTCCGCATCGGCTTTCCCAACGAGCCGGACGAGGCCCTCGAGCGGCGCGTGACACTGCGGACGACCCGCGCGGACCTGCTGACCTCACCCAGGGCGCCCGCGATGTGGGCCGTGCTGGAGGAGGCGGTGCTGCGCCGGCCGGTCGGCGGGCCGAAGGTGATGCGGGCCCAGATAGACCGGCTGATCGAAGCCATCGAACTGCCGAACGTGAAGATGCAGATCATGCCGTTCTCAGCCGGGCCGCACCCGGGCGCGTTCGGCCCGTTCCACTACTTCCGCTTCGGCTTCACCGAACTGCCCGACATCGTCTACACGGAGAACCTCACCGGCGCGGTCTACGTGGACCAGGCCGAGGACGTTGTCGAGTATCTGGAAACACTCGACCGGATGGCCGTCCAGGCCGATCCGGTGGACCGGACCAGGTCACGCCTGGTGGAGATGCGTGAGGAGTACTGACCATGCGAGCCGACCCCCCAACCTTCCGCAACGGCAGCCCGGCAACCGAACTCGGCACCGAGGGCTGGCAGAAGCCCTGGAGCGGCACCAACGGCGGGAGCTGCGTCGAGGCCAAGCGCCTGCCCGACGGCAGCATCGCGCTGCGCCAGTCCACCGACCCGACCGGTCCGGCCCTCGTCTACACCCGTGAAGAGATGGTCGCCTTCCTGGAAGGCGCCAAGGACGGCCAGGCCGACTTCCTCGTCGACTGACGGGCCGGGCAGAACACGCCGGCCGCGGGTGCGGATCGCGGGCCCACGCCTCCCGGCCGTCCCGATCCGCCCCCGCGGACCCGGCGGAACACCCTCGTACGACCGTGAAGTGACAGTACGTTAGTCGGCAGCAAGCGCGCGCCGCAGGGCAGGAGATTCCCGATGGCAGAAGGCCAGTCCACCCCCGCCGAGGGGGCGCTCTCCAAGATCGACACCACCGTGCCGCACTCGGCGCGGATCTGGAACTACTGGATGGGCGGGAAAGACAACTACGCGGTCGACCGCCAGGCCGGCGACGAGTACCGCCAGATCGCCCCGAACATCGAGACGATGGCCCGGGCGTCGCGCGACTACCTGATCCGCACCGTGACCCACGTGGCGGGCGAGGCCGGCATCCGCCAGTTCCTCGACATCGGCACCGGCCTGCCGACGTACGACAACACCCACCAGGTCGCCCAGCGGCTGGCGCCGGAGTCGCGCATCGTCTACGTGGACAACGACCCGTTAGTGCTGCGGCACGCACAGGCCCTGCTGACCAGCACCCGCGAGGGTGTGACCACCTATGTCGACGAGGACCTGCGCAAACCCGAGGCGATACTGGAACAGGCGGGCAAGACGCTCGACTTCTCCCGGCCGGTGGCGCTGATGCTGATGGGGATCCTCGGCCACATCAAGGACTACGACGAGGCCAAGTCCATCGTGCGCCGCCTCCAGGCCGCCCTGCCCTCCGGCAGCTACTTCGTCCACTACGACAGCACGGCGACGGACGCGGCGCTCCAGGAGGCCCAGCAGGGGTACGACGACACCGGTGCCGTCCCGTACGTCCTGCGCACACCGGACGAGATCAGCGTGTACTACGACGGCCTGGAGCTGATCGAGCCGGGGATAGTCTCCTGCCCGCTGTGGCGCCCCGAGCCCGGCACGGACCCGGAGCCCACGGACGTCTACGGCGGCGTCGCGCTCAAACGCTGACCCCGGCCCGGCCGTTCGGGCCGCGTCCGCCTTCCGTCCCCTGTGCCGTGCTGTGCCCGTCGCGCCGTCCGCCGCCGCGCTACGGGCGCTGCCCGGCGTCCAGCATCTCGACGACCCGCGCCAGTTGCCTCGCCCGGTTCTCCGCCGTCCGTGCCCGCAGCAGCCGGAGGATCACCCGGTAGCGGTCCGTCTTCCCGAGCCCGTCGAAGAACGCGGCCGCCCGCGGGCTGCCCGCCAGGGCCTCGGCGAGGTCGGGCGGCACCTCGGCTTTCTTCTGCGAGGCGTACGCCGCCTCCCACCGTCCGTCCTCCTGCGCGGCCCGCACCGCGGCGAGCCCCGGCTCGCGCATCCGCCCGGCGGCGGTCAGGGCCTCGACCCGGTCGACGTTCACGCGTGACCACTGGCTGCGCGGCCGGCGCGGCGTGATCTTCTGCAGGAAGCGGGAGTCGTCATACCGCCTGCGCAGACCGGTGATCCAGCCGTAGCACAGCACGATGTCGTCGACCTCGGCCATGGTGACCGACGCGATGCCCGACCCCTTCCTGGCGACCTTGAGCCACACCCCCGACTGCAGGCCGTGATGCTCGGCGAGCCAGGACTCCAGCGCGGCCGGGCCGGCGAAGGCGCGGACCGGCGCGCCGTCGGGGGAGTCCGGGTCGGAGGCGCCCGTGCCGGGGGAGTCAGCCGCGGGGGTCTCGCTGCCGGGGGATGCCATGCCGCCGTCTCCTTCCGTTGCCGTCACCGCCACCGTACGTCGCGCCGGCGATCTCCGGCGCGGTCCGCGAGGCGGATGTCGCAGCAGGTGGTTAGCGTGGGGGACATGACGACGCACGACGAGAAGCCGGTGCTGCGACCCGCCCGTCCCGGGGACGCGGCGGCGGTGGCGGGCATCTGGCGCAGCGCGTGGCGGGACGCCCACCTGGGGCACGTCTCGGAGGAGCTGGTCGCGATGCGTACGCCGGAGTCGTTCGCCGCCCGGGCGGCGGCGCGGGTGCCGGACACCGCGGTCGCGGAAGTCGGCGGCGAGATCGCGGGGTTCGTGACCGCCGTGGCGGACGAGGTGGAGCAGCTCTTCGTCGCGGCGGAGCACCGCGGCACGGGAGTCGCCGCGCTGCTGCTCGCGGAGGGGGAGCGGCGGGTGGCCGAGCGGGGCCACAGGCAGGCGTGGCTGGCGGTCGTGACGGGGAACGCGCGGGCCCGCCGGTTCTACGCGCGGCAGGGCTGGGCCGACGAGGGCCCGTTCGCGTACCGGGCGGAGGGGCGGGACGGCCCGGTGACGGTGGAGTGCCACCGGTACACGCGGTCGCTGAGCGTCGCCGGGACAGCCGCGGCGTGACGGGGGCCGGTCACGGCGCGCGGCGGGGGACCACCAGGATCGCGCCGGTGCCGGGGTGCTCCAGGATCTCGACGGGGTGCCGGTAGACCTCGCTGAGCAGCGCGGCGTCGAAGACCACCGCCGGCGGCCCCGAGGCGGCCACCCGGCCGCCGTCGAGGACGGTGACCTCGTCCGCGTACGCGGCGGCCAGGCCCAGGTCGTGCAGGACGACCACCACTGCGTCGCCCGCGGCGGCCCGCTCCCGGGCCAGCCGCAACACCAGTTCCTGGTGACGCAGGTCGAGCGCGGCGGTCGGCTCGTCGAGCAGCAGCAGCCCCGCCCGCTGGGCCAGGACCCGCGCGAGGGCGACGCGGGCGCGCTCGCCGCCGGACAGCTCGGCGAAGGGGCGCCCGGCGAACTCCGCGGTCTCCGTCACCGCCAGCGCCCACGCTACCGCCTCGTCGTCGGCGTCCTCCGCGGGGGTGCCGGACCAGGGCGCGCGGCCCATCCGCACCACCTCCCCGACCGGGAACGGAAAGGCGAGGGAGGCGGACTGCGGCAGTACGGACCGGCGCAGCGCCAGCTCCGCCGGCGTCCACCCGGCGACGTCCCGGCCGCCGAGCAGCACCTGTCCTGCCGCCGGCGCGAGGTCGCCGGCGAGCGCGGCGAGGAGCGTCGACTTGCCGGCGCCGTTCGGCCCGACGAGTGCCGCGACCCGGCCGGCGCGCGCGGTCAGGTCGACGCCGTGGAGCACGGCCCTGCCCCCGAGCCGTACGACCAGGCCGCGCGCCGCCGCGGCGGTGCCGCCCGCCGGCAGCGGCTCCGGCAGCCGCCGGTCCGCGCGCGCCCCGAGCAGCGTGCGGATCACGCCCAACCCCCCTTCCTGCGGCGGGTCCTGCGCAGCAGCCAGAAGAAGAAGGGGCTGCCCACCAGCGCCGTCAGCACGCCGAGCGGCAGCTCCGCGGGCTCGGCGACGGTCCGCGCCGCGAGGTCCGCGACCACCAGCACCAGCGCGCCGCCCAGCGCGCTGCCCGGCACCAGGAACCGGTGTCCGGGACCCGCCGCCATCCGCAGCAGATGCGGCACCAGCAGCCCCACGAAGGTGATCACACCCGCCACCGCCACCGCGGCGGCGGTCAGCAGTGCGACCACGAGCACCAGCGCGATCCGCAGCCGCTCCACGTCCACCCCGAGGTGCCGCGCCGGCCGTTCGCCGAGGGCGAGCAGATCGAGTTTGCGCGCGTACAGGGGCGCGACGACCAGTCCGACGGCCGCGCACGGCAGCACGGCGAGCACCTTCGGCCACGTCGCCTGGGAGAGCGAGCCGAGCTGCCAGAAGGTGATCTGGGTGACCTGCGCGTTGTCGGCGAAGAAGATGAACAGGCCGATGAGCGCGCCCCCGAAGGCGTTGACGGCGATGCCGGTGAGGATGAGCGTGACGACCTCGGTGCGCCCGCCGGAGCGGGAGAGCGCGTAGACGAGCAGCACGGTGGCGAGCCCGGAGAGGAACGCGAAGGCGGAGACGGTCCAGTTGCCGAAGACGTCGATACCCAGCGCGATGGCCGCGACCGCGCCCACCGCGGCGCCCATCGAGATGCCGATCACCCCGGGTTCGGCCAGCGGGTTGCCGAACACGCCCTGCATGAGCGCGCCGGCGCAGCCGAGCGACGCGCCGACGAGCAGGGCGAGCACGACGCGGGGGAGGCGCACGTTCCACAGCACGCTCTCGCCGACGCGGCCGAGGCCGTCGCCGCCGAGGCCCATGCGGTGGGCGGCGGAGGAGAGGACGTCGCCGGGGGAGAGGTGGTACGCGCCGACGCCGGCGGCGAGCACGGCGGCGGCGAGCAGTGCCAGGGCGAGGGCGAGGGTGAGGACGCCGGCCCGGCCGCGTGCGACGGCGGGCGCGGCGGTCTTCGACGGCGCCCGGTTCGCGAGGACCGTAGGGTACGGGCGCGGGCCGCCCGCGGCGGTCCGTGGGCCCGCACCGGGCACGGTGCCGTCGGCCCGGCCTGCCGCCTGCGGCGCCGGGGCGCGCGGCGCCTCGTCCGGCTCCCCGGTGCCCGGCTTCCCGGGCTCCGGACTCCCGGTGTCCGCCGCGACGACCGGCCCGTCCGCCGGCGGCTCCTTCGCCACGTCCCCGATCCCGGCGCCGCCCGGCGGCAGTTGCGCCGAGGAGGTCATCGACCCTCGCCCGGGCCGTGGATCTGTGCCACCAGGCTCCGCAGCACCGCGTCCGTGCGCGGTCCGTAGTTGAGCAGCACGCCGTCGTCGACCGACGCGATCCGCCGGTCCATCGCCGCCGGGGTCTGCGCGACGCCGGGCAGTTGCACGAGCCCGTCGACCCCGCCCACCGACTCCAGCCCCTTCGTCATCACCAACAGCACGTCCGGCGCCGCCTTCGCCAGCGCCTCGCTCGTGATCGGCGTGAAGTCCTTGCCGAGACCGGACTCCTTGCCGGCGTCCACGCCGCCCGCCGCCTCGATCAGCGAGACGCCACCGGAGCGCGCGCCGCCCAGCAGGTACACGGACGCCGACCCCCGGACGTACAGGAAGGCCACCCGGGGCTTCCCGCCGCCGGACGGGATGTCCCGGCGGGCGGACTCGATCCGTTCCGCGGTCCGTGCGCGCAGCTTCGCGCCCTCGTCGGTCACGCCGAGTGCGGCGGCCACCGCGTCGATGCGGCTGCCGACGTCGTCGAGATCCTGCGCGGGGTCGAGGACGACGAGAGGCACGCCCGCTGCCCGTATCTGGTCGACGGCCTCCGCGGGACCCGTGGTCTCCTCCGCCAGCACCACGTCCGGCTCCAGCGACAGCACGCTCTCCGCGGAGACGTCGTGCGCCTGCGTCACCACCGGCAGGTCGCTCGCCTGCGCGAACGTGGCGGTGACGTCGCGCGCGACGACGCGGTCGCCGAGGCCGAGCGAGAAGACCAACTCGGAGATCGAGCCGCTGAGCGGAACGATCCGGTCCGCCGCCGTCACCGTGACGTCGCGCCCGTCGGCGGACGGCACGGTGACGGGCAGTTCGGGCGCGGCCTCCGCGGTGACCGGCTCGACGCGATCGGCCGGCGCCTCGGCACCCGTACCGCCGCCCGTGCCGCCGTCGCCGGAGTCCGCGCCGGGGGTGCCGCCGCAGCCGGCCAGGGTGACCGCCAGCGCGGCCGCGGCCGCAAGGGCCCGGGAGATACGGGGAGTTCGCGGCACCGGTTCCACCTTCGGCGTTCCAGGGGTCGCAGGGCCGGGGGCTTCCGGCCTGCTCGGCGATAGCTTAGGTTAGCCTCACCTAAGAAACCAGATCGGGAGGGGATCCATGCTGCGGCGCCTGCGTGCCCTGGCCGCCACCCTGCAGCCGGGCAGAAGGTTCGCCGCCGCCGCCGCGGCCGCGCTGCTCACCGGCGGTCTTGCCGTGGGCGCCGACGTCGCCGCCGCGCCGCCGGCGCAGGCGGCGGCGCGCACCGTGGACGGCGGCCGGCTCGACTGGGGCATCAAGGAGTCGTTCCTCACCTACGTCACCGGCCCCATCGCGCAGGGCGAGTGGACGCTGCTCGACGGCGCCGCCTCCGGATTCCGCTTCCACTCCGCCACCGGCTCGTACGACCCGGAGACCGGCGCGCTCACCGCCGCGTTCGGCGGGGGCGTGCGATTCACCGGGCACGAGGAGAACGGCACCCACCGCCTCGACATGACCCTGCGCGGCTTCACCGTCCGCATCGCCGACGGCCGCGGCACCCTGCACGCGGACGTCGCGAGCAAGGACCGCGAGACGGGGCGGATGAGCACCTCGGCACAGGCCGCGCTCGCCGATCTCGACCTCGGCGGACTCGACATGCGCGGCGGCGGGAGTCCCGTCGCCCTCGACGGCGTGCGCGCCACCCTCACCGCCGAGGGCGAACGCGCCTTCGCGGGCTACTACCCGGCCGGTACCGAACTCGACCCGGTGAGTCTGTCCGTCGACGTACGCCCGCCCGCGGCCGGCTCCGACGACGATCCCGAGCCGTCGGAGAAGCCCGAGGGCGGCTCCGCCGGCGATCTCGCCGGGAACGGCCGCCAGGCCGCCCCCGGCGAGATCGTGGACGGCGCCGTCGACTGGGGTGTGCGCCGCACCTTCCGCGACTACGTCACCGGCCCCGTCGCGCAGGGGAACTGGCGGCTCGGCGGGGGCGCGGAGGACGGCGGCGCGCTGTTCCGCTTCGGGGCCGCGGAGGGTTCGTACGACGCGCGGAAGCAGCGGCTGGAGGCCGGCTTCGCCGGCACCCTGCATTTCACCGGCGAGCGCCTCGACCTGCGGCTCAGCGAGGTCTCCGTCACCGTCGAGGACGGCACGGGCACGCTCGTCGCGGACGTCGCCGACGACGGCACCACGGCCGGGGCCGTCCCCGTCGTCACCTTCACGGCCGGGCGGTTGACGGCGAAGGACGGCCTCGTCTCCGTCTCCGAGGCGCCGGCGAAGCTCACCGCCGAGGGCGCGCGGGCCTTCGGCGGCATGTACGAGGCGGGCACCGCCATGGACCCGGTGTCCGTCGCCGTGGCGCTGGACGCCGATGCCCGGCTGCCCGCCCTGCCCGACCTGGGCAGCGACCCGAGCCCGAACCCGAACCCGAGGCAGGCGGAGCCGGCGAAGGAGGCGCGCGCCGCGGCCGGCTCGGAGCCGGCCGGCTCGTCGTCCACGTCGCCCGCCGTGCCGCTCGGCGTGGGCGGAGCGGGCGTGCTGCTCGCGGCGCTGGTCGCCTACGCCCTGGTGCGCCGGCGTCGGCTGCGCACCACCGCGCCGGTCGGCCCCGACGCGCCCGCCGCGCCGGCCGCCCCCGAAGCCACCGATGCCGCCGGGAAGCCCGGCACGTCCGACTGACACACCGACATGTCCAAGGAGATCCGCGAGATGACCGTCACCCCGCTGCGCCTCACCGCAGCCATCGCCGCCGCGACCGCCCTCGGCGCCGTCGCGCTGGCCCTGCCCGCCGCGGCCGACAGCGCGGCGGGCGGCCCCACGGCCGTCGACCTCACCGACGGGAAGCTGACCTGGGGGGTCAAGCAGTCCTGGCGCACGTACGTCGTGACCACCGCGCACGGCGAGATCACCACCGCGGACGGCGCGGAACAAGCCCCGGACAACGGCCCGTTCACCTTCACCGGCGGCACGGGCACGTACGACGGGAGCACGCACGCCGTCGACACGGCCTTCGACGGCAGCGTGCGCTTCGCCTCCACCCGCCACGGCTTCGACATCAAGCTGGCCGACGTCAAGCTCACCACCCAGGACGCCACCACCGGCGCGATCACGGCCGACGTCACGGCCGCCGGTGCGACGGCGCAGGACGTGGAGTTCGCCGACCTCGACCTCACCGACGTGCGGCCGGGCGACGGCGCGGACGGCGCGATGACGTTCGCCGACATCCCGGCGACGCTGACGGCGGAGGGCGCGGAGGCCTTCAACGGCATGTACGCGGAGGGCACCGCGCTCGACCCGGCAACCCTGTCGGTGAAGCCGGCGAACGACGGCGGCGGCACCGGCGGCACCGCGTCCGGCGGATCCGACGGCGGCAGCGGCACGGGCGGCACCGGCGGCACGGGCGGCACCGGCGCAGGGGGCGCGAGCGGCGGCGGCGACCAGGGCGGCACCACGGGCACCACGGGCACCACCGGAGACACCACCGGAGACGCCTCCGGCGGTACGGAGCAGCCGCCGCAGGCCCCCGGCGCGATCGTCGACGGGCGCCTGGACTGGGGCGTGAAGAAGAGCTTCCGCGACTACGTCACGGGCCCGATCGGCCACGGCAGGATCGAGGTCTCGGACGGCGCCACCGAGCAGCCGGACGGATTCCGCTTCCCGGACGGACAGGGGGAGTTCGACGCGGACGAGCCGTCGCTCGACGCGGCGTTCGGCGGCACCGTGCGCTTCCTCGCCCACGAGGAGGGCGGCACGTACGCGCTGGACCTGAAGTTCAGCGACCTGAAGGTGCAGGCGGACGGCGCCGGCGCGGCGCTGGTCGCGGACGTGTCGTCGAAGGACCGCGAGAGCGGCGAGGTCACCGAGAGCGACGACGTCGCCGTCGCCGACCTCGAACTGGACCCGGCCGAGCTGACGGCCACCGACGACGTCGTCCACCTGACCGACGTCCCGGCCGCCCTCACCGAGGCCGGTGCGGGCGCCTTCGGCGGCTTCTACGACCCGGGCGCCGCCCTCGACCCGGTCAGCCTCGCCGTCACCCTGGACGAGAACGCCGAACTCCCCGGCGACGACCCCACCTCCGGCGGCACCCAGTCCACCGGCGGCTCCGCGGCCACCACCGGCACCCCGGCCTCGGTGGGCGGCACCGACTCCCTCGCCGAGACCGGCAACGGCACCCCGACCACCCCCCTGATCGCCGCGGCGGCGGCCATGACCGCAGCCGGCGCCGCCGCCCTCTACACGACGCGCCGCCGCCGCCCGCTCACCGACTGATCCCACCGGCCCGCAGGAGCGCCGCCCGTCACGGCCACCGCGGCGGGCGGAGCTCGCACGCCCATGTACGAGGCGTCGGACGGGGGTTGGTGGTCCAGACCTTGCGTTGCTAGTCGGCAACAATCCCCGGTTGATTACACAGAACGCCCTTCTGTCGCTACGATCCCCTCGACCCCATCTTGAACGTCCGTTGGAAAGCCGCGCACCAGAACCACGCACGACTCCCGTGCGCGTGCCCGAGGTTTCGATGAACATCGCATGGCTGCCACCGAGGCGCGCCCGCTTAGCCGGCCCGCTACGCTCCCTGTCGCCGTGTCCCGGCCTCGGCGCGCCCCGCCGTCCGCAGCGCGGGGGGTGGTGATGGCCCGCGGTTCCGGGCGCGGCGGGGACTTCCGGCCCGTCTACCATCTCGCCGGGCTCGACGACGACCTGCGGGCCGTCGTCGACGACCTGCGCGTCGGCCGGTGGATGTCCATGCGCGCGCTGCTGGCCCGTACCGGCGCCGACTGGGCGGCGCGTACCGCTCGGTCGCAGGTGCTCGGGGTGGTGGCCGCCAAGTCGGCGGTGGTGCAGATCTGGCTGGACGAGGAGCCGGAGAGCGCCGACGCGCGGATGATGCTGGCCCGGGTCGCCGTCGGGCGGGCCGTGCAGGCGCACCGGCAACGGCATCCCAGCGCCGGGCAGTTGGAGGAGGACGCGCGGCAGGCGTGCCGGGAGGCGGCGCTGCTGCACCCCGGGGACCCCGTGCCGTGGGTCTGCCTGCTGGCGCTGGCGCAGGTCGACGTGCGGCAGCAGCGGCCCGAGCACCGGGTGGCGCCGCCGGAGAACCTGCTGCCGTACGGGCCGTGGGGACTGCTGGAGGAGGTCGTCAAGCGGGACCGGTACAACCGCGAGGCGTACCACCGGGTGCTGCAGATCTGCTCCGCCTCCGGCGGCTCGCAGGCGTACGCGATGGACTTCGCCCGCTGGGTGGGCTCCTGGGCCCCGCTCGCCTCCCCCCTGCTCGTGCTCCCGCTCTTCGCGCACGCCGAGCACTACCACTTCGAGCGCCGCCGCGGGCGCGGCGACGCGCTCGTGCACCGCCAGTGGGCCCGCGAGGACATCATGCGCGACACGCTGCGCGCCCTCGACGGCTGGTTCGACCTCACGAACGCCGACGTGCGCTCCGTGCTGGACCTGAACCACCTGGCCCACGCGCTCAGCGCTGCCCGCGAACACAGCGAGGCCGCCCGCGTCTTCACCGGCCTCGGGCCGTACGCCACCCTCCTGCCCTGGGCGTACGTGACCGAGGACCCCGACCGGCAGGACCTGGCCGAGGCCGAGTTCTTACGCGCCCGGTCGACGGCCCTCGGCAGCGGGTGACCCGGCGGGTCTGTCCGTTTTGCCTGTCATGCCCCTGACATCCCCATCGGAGGTATCACCCCATGTCACAAGCGCCGGTCAGCACCGCCGGCATATCCCGGCGCAAGGACGACGACGCCCACCTCCGCGATCTCGGCTACGAGCCTGAACTCGCGCGGCGGATGGGCCCGTTCGGCAACTTCGCCATCTCCTTCTCGGTCATCTCGATCCTCTCCGGCTGCATGACCCTGTACGGCTTCGGGCTCAGCACCGGCGGCCCGGCCGTCATGATGTGGGGCTGGGTGATCGTCGGCCTCTTCGTGCTCTGCGTCGGCATGGGCCTGGCCGAGGTGACCAGCGCGTACCCCACCTCCGGCGCGCTCTACTACATGGCCCACCAGCTCGGCGGCCCCCGCTGGGGCTGGTACACCGGCTGGCTCAACCTCCTCGGCCTGCTCGGCGCCATCGCCGGCATCGACTACGGCTGCGCCCTGTTCATCGGCGCGTTCTTCAACCTCCAGTGGGGGTTCGAGCCCACCGCGGAGAAGACCCTGGTGATCTTCGCGGTCATCCTCGTGCTGCACATGACGCTGAACCTGCTGCGGGTGCGCGTCGTCAGCATCCTCAACTCCATCAGCGTCTGGTGGCACCTGGCCGGCGTCGCGATCATCGTCGGCGTCCTGATCATCGTCCCCGACCACCACCAGTCGGCCGGCTTCGTCTTCGGCGAGTTCAACAACGACACCGGCTGGAACAACCCGTTCTACGTCACCGCCATCGGACTGCTGCTCGCCCAGTACACCTTCTCCGGCTACGACGCCTCCGCCCACCTGTCCGAGGAGACCACCCAGGCGCAGGTCAGCTCCGCCAAGGGCATCGTCCGCGCGATCTGGGTCTCCTGGATCGCCGGCTTCGTGCTGCTGGCCGGGCTGACGTTCGCCATCCAGGACTACGTCGGCACCCAGGACTCCGCGACCGGCGTGCCACCCGCGCAGATCTTCATCGACGCCATCGGAGAGGGCGGCGCCAAGGCCCTGTTGCTCATCGTCATCTGCGCCCAGCTCTTCTGCGGCAACGCCGAGACCGCCGCCACCGCGCGCATGGTCTTCGCCTTCTCCCGCGACGGCGCGCTGCCCGGCTCCAAGACGTGGCGCCGCGTGTCACCGCGCACCGGCGTGCCCACCCGGGCGGTCATGCTGTCGGTGGCCGTCGCGTTCTGCCTGGCGCTGCCGTCGCTGTACTCGGCGACCGCGTACGGCGCGGTCACGGCCATCAACGTCATCGGCATCACCCCCGCCTACGCCATCCCCATCTACCTGCGGCTGCGCGCGAAGCACCGCTTCGTGCGCGGCCCGTGGCACCTGGGCCGGTGGAGTTCGCTGATCGGCTGGGTCGCGGTGTGCTGGGTGGCCGTGATCACGGTGATCTTCTGCCTGCCGCAGGCGTCGCCGGTCACCGTCGACACGTTCAACTACGCCTCGGTGGCCCTGGCCGCCGTCCTGCTGCTGGCCACCGTCTCGTGGTGGGTGGCCGGCAAGCGCTCGTACAAGGCACCCGTCTACACCGCCGACCCCGAGATGGCAGAGCTCGGCAAGGACCTGGTGTGACGCGCGCCGGGCCGCCGCAGCACCGGCGGCGGCCCGGCGCGCCGCCCCGACCGCAAACGACCAGTGCTCCGTGAGGTCCGATGTCCGCAACCACTCCCCCCGCCCAAGCCGGGCGCCCCATGCGCCTGCGTACGCTCCTTCGTATCCTGGCCGCGGTCGTCACGGCGGGGCTCGCGGCCCTGGCCGCGGTCGGCGCCGTCCGGGAGCTGAACCGGGCCGCGGCCGTACAGGACTACGCCGACACCCTCGACCAGCTCCAGCAGCCGTCGTTGGCGCTCGTCGCCGAACTGCAGGCCGAGCGCCGGATGACGGCCCTGCACTGGGCCCGCGGCCCGGTCAACGCCGCGCAGCTCGGCAACCAGCAGGCGCTGACCGACGAGGCCGCCGTCGCGCTCCGCGAGGTGGCCGAGGAGGCACCCGACGCCGCCGCCCGCCCGCCCCTCCAGGAAGCCCTGCGCAGCGTCGCGGTGCTCGAGGGGGTACGCGAACAGGCCGCCGAGCGCTCCGGGAACCGGGACAAGGTGCTCCAGGCGTACACCCTCACCATCGAGCAGATCATCACCGTGCACACCCGGCTGCGCGCCCACGACGCCAGCCTCTCCGAGGGCTCCCGCCCGCTGGCCGGCCTGCTGCACGCGGGTGAGGCACTGGCGATCCAGGACACGCTGCTCGCCGGTGCGCAGGACGGCCGGCTGCCCGCCTCCGACCACTCCCGCTTCGCCAAGTCCGTCGGCATGCAGTGGTTCGCGTACGAGATGCTGGCCGGACCGCTGCTGCCCAGCGGGGAGAAGGCGCGCTTCGACGCCATCACCACCTCCGCGGAGTGGACCGAGAAGTCCCGTATCGAGGACGCGGTGCTGGGCGCGAGCCGCGAGTCCGGCAGCCCCGTGGTCCTGCCCGCCGCGGCGGCCGGGTGGCAGCAGACGTACGAGCGCCTCGGCCCGAGCCTCGCGGGTCTGGCCACCGCCCGGATCCAGGCGCTGGCCGACGACGCCGACGACCGGGCCGGCGAGCTGCGGATGACCGCGTACGTCACCGCCGCCGGCGGCGTCGTGCTGGTCGCGATCGTCCTCCTCATCGTGCTGTGGATCAGCCGCGCCATCGTCCGCCGGGCCGAGGAGGTGCGCTCCAGCGCGCTGGCCGTCGCCCGCCGGCAGTTGCCGCAGATGATCGTCCGGCTGCAGCGCGGCGAGGACGTCGACCTGTCGGTGCTGCCCGGGCAGGTCGCCGCCACCGACGAGTTCGGCGAGATCTCCAACGTCGTCGCCCGGCTCGCGGAGGAAGTGGTCGACGCGGCGCGCATGGTGCACGAGGAGCGGTTCGGCTTCGAGAAGTTCGCCGAGGGCGTCACCCTGCGGGCCGTCACGCTCATCGTCAACGTGCTGCACACGCTGGACGAACTGCAGCACCGCTACGCGGACACCGACCCCGCGCTGCTGGCGGAGCTCTACGAGCTGGACCACCTCACCGTGCGGGTCCGCCGCCAGTTGGAGAACCTGCTGGTGCTCTCCGGCGGCTCGGTCGTCGGCCCGCACACCGAGCCCGTGCACATCGCCAACCTGATCGTCGACGCGGCCGGCGAGTCCCGCGGCTTCGCCCAGGTCACCAAGGAGTTCCAGGCGGAGGCGTGGGTGGTGCCCGAGGTGGCGGGGGAACTGACCCACCTGATCGCCGAGCTGATCGAGAACGCCACCACCTACTCGCCCAGCGGCTACGAGGTCTTCGTCCGCGCCACCCACACCGCCACCGGGGTCGCCATCGAGGTCGAGGACAAGGGCCGGGCGCCGGAGAGCTGGTTCTTCGAGGCGCTCAACGGGCGGCTGCTGGACGCGCCGCCGTACTCGGTGCTCGCCAAGTCCTCCGACCAGCTCGGCCTCTTCGTCGTCGGGCAGTTGGCGCAGCGCCACGGGGTACGGGTCACGCTGCAGCAGGGCCGCTTCGGCGGCGTGCTGGCGGTGGTGCTGATCCCGTCCGCGCTGCTGACCGGCGCCCCGGAGCAGTTGGGGGACCGCACCCCGGCACGCAAGCCGCTGCCGGCGCGCTCCGGGCCGCGCCCCGCGAAGCGGCGCGAGCCGACGGCGGCCGGGCTGGTACGCCGCGAGCCGGCGCGGGCCGGCGGTCCCGCCGGTCCCGTACGCCCCATCGACCCGGCGCCCGGCGTGGCACCCCCCCGCCCCGCGGACGACGACGTGCCGGCCCCGGAACGGCACGGCCTGCCGCGCCGCCAGGGCCGGCCCACGGCGCCGGCGGCGCCCGCGGAGGTCGCGCCCAGCGCCGGGCCCGGGGCCGCCGCGGACCCCCTCACCGAGCACGTACGAGCCGAGGAGCCCCTCCCCGTACGCGTCAAGAAGCCCCACCCGGAACCCGCCCCGGAACCGGCCGCCGCGCCGGCCCCGGAACCGGCGTACGAACCGACCGAGGAGTTGCCCCTGCCCCCCGCCACCCCCGAGACCGCGACCGAGTCGCCCCGCGAGGCCGAGCCTGCCCCCGAGCGCCCCGCGGCCCGCGTCGGCGGGCTGCCCCAGCGCGTACCCGGCACCAGCATGGCCGGCCAACTGCGCGACGGCAGGCGCCGGCCCGCCACCGCCATGGACCGACGGCCGCTCGACAGCATCGAGTCGGCGTTCACCCAGCTTCAGGAAGCCCTGACCGACCCGGAGGAAGACAGCGACCGATGAGCAGCCTCAGGCACGTGAAGAACGTCATCCCCGCGAGCCCGGAGGACGCGGCCGTCTTCGACAACCTCCGCGACAACCTGCAACTGGTGCCGGCCCTCACCGGCTTCGTCCTGCTCGCCGACGACGGCCTCGCCCTCTGCGGCTACGGCCTGGACTGGACCCGCGACGACGTCCAGACCATCGCCGCCGCCTGCTCCGGCCTCGCCAGCCTCGCCGACGGGCTGTCGATGCCGGTCGACGGCGGCTCCGTCCTGCACCTGAACATCACCATGGAGCACAGCCACCTCATCCTCACCGCCTGCGGCAACGGCAGCACCCTCGTCGTCTACACCTCAGGACCGGAGTCCATCGGCCTCGCCATGCGCGAGACCGTCCGTGTCGCCCGCGCCTTCAAGCACCAGCTCGGCGTGGGTGCCCGCAGGACTCGCATCCGGTAATGAGCGCGCCACGGGGAACGCGCAGAACGCGGACGTTCGCGCTCACCGGATCCCGCACGGACCGGGCGTCCGGTGAGCAGTTCACGATGCACTCCACGGTCCGCGCCGCCGTACTGGCCGACGACGCGCGCAGCATTCCCGAGGAGTGGCAGACGATCCTGCGGCTGTGCGCGGGGCCCGGCATCGCGGTGGCCGAGCTGGCGGCGCGTCTGGAGATGCGGCTCACGCCCGCCGCCGTCCTCCTCGCCCAACTGCTGGAGCAGGGGCTCATCGAGCACAGACCGCCGATGAGCGATCCCGACGCCATGAACATCGATTTCCTCCGACGAATCAGGAGCGGCCTTGAGCGAGCCTGACACCCGGGCCCCGGACGCCGTCTGGGACGCCTACCTCCCACCCGTGAAGATCCTCGTGGCCGGCGGGTTCGGAGTGGGCAAGACCACGGCGGTCGGCGCCGTCAGCGAGATCACACCGCTGCGCACGGAGGAGCGGCTGAGCGCGGCCGGGGTGGGCGTGGACGACCTGTCCGGCATCGAGCAGAAGTCCGCCACCACCGTGGCCATGGACTTTGGCCGGATCACGCTGGACGTGGCGGTGCTGATGCTGTTCGGCACGCCCGGCCAGGAGCGGTTCTGGTTCATGTGGGACGACCTGCTGCGCGGCGCGCTCGGCGCGGTGGTGCTCGTCGACACCCGGAGACTGGACCGCTCGTTCGCCGCGGTCGACTTCTTCGAGAGCCGCGACCTGCCGTTCGTCGTGGCCGCCAACTGTTTCCACGGCGAGCAGGACTACGATCCGGAGGAGATCCGCGATGCGCTCACCCTGAGGGAGCCCGGCACCCCGATCATCATGTTCGACGCCCGGGAGCGCGAGTCGGTGCGCCGCGTGCTGCTCGCCCTGATGGACCATCTGATCGCGTCCGCGGAACCCGCCCACGCCCACCGCACGTAGGAGGCCCGCCCCGCCATGACGACCGTGCTCGCCATCGACCAGGGCACCTCCGGCACCAAGGCCCTCGTCGTCGACCCGGGGGCGCGGGACGGCGGGGGCAGCGGCAGCAGCGGCATCCTCGCCCTCGCCGAGGTACCGGTGACGCCCGACCACCTGCCGGGCGGCGGGGTGGAGCAGGACCCGGCGCAACTGCTCTCCTCGGTGCTGGCCGCCGGGCGGCAGGCCGTCGAGGCCGCGGGCCGGCCGGTGGACGCGGTGGCGCTCGCCAACCAGGGCGAGACGGTGCTCGCCTGGGACCGCGCCACCGGCAAGCCGCTGTCGCGGGCGGTGAGCTGGATGGACTCGCGCGCGCAGCGGCAGTGCGACGCGCGCGCGGACGCCGCCGAGTGGGTCGCCCGGCGCACCGGGCTGGTGCTCAACCCGTACTTCTCCGCGCCGAAGATGACCTGGCTGCGCGAGAACGGCGCCCGCGAGGGCGTCGTCACCACCACCGACACCTGGCTGCTGCACCACCTCACCGGCGCATACGTCACCGACGCGGCCACCGCCAGCCGCTCGCTGCTGCTCGACCTCGACGCCGTCGACTGGGACCCCGAGCTGGTCGCCCTCTTCGGGCTCGACCCCGCGGAGCTGCCGCGGATCGTGGCCTGCGACGAGGTCGCCGGCACCACCGCCGCCTTCGGCGCCGAGGTGCCGGTGGCCGGGCTCGTGGTCGACCAGCAGGCCGCGCTCTTCGGCGAGGGCTGCCTGACCGCGGGCACCGCCAAGTGCACGTACGGGACCGGGGCGTTCCTCCTGGCCAACACCGGCAGCGCCGCCGTGCGCTCCGGCTCCGGGCTGACCACGTCGGTCGCCTGGCGGGCGCGTGGCGCCACCCCGTACTGCGTGGACGGCCAGGTGTACACCGCGGCCTCCGCGGTGCGCTGGCTGACCGAGCTGGGCCTGGTCGGCTCGGCGGCCGAGCTCGACGAGGCGGCGGCCGAGGACGCGGCGGGGGTGGTGTGCGTGCCGTCGTTCGCAGGGCTCGCCGCGCCCTGGTGGCGCTCGGAGGCCACCGCGTCGTTCGCCGGGCTGACGCTGGCCAGCCGCCGCGAGCACCTGGTGCTCGCCGTGCTGCAGGGCGTCGCCGCCCAGGTGGCGGAGGTGACGGCGCTGGTCGCCGCCGACCTCGGCGGCCCGCTCACCCGGCTGCGGGTGGACGGCGGGCTGACCCGCAGCCGCACGCTGATGCAGGCGCAGGCCGACCTCTCGCAGGTGCCGGTCGACGTCTACCCCTCGCCGCACGCCACCGCGCTCGGCGCCGCGGCGCTGGCCCGGATGGCGCTGGAGCCGGAGCTGTCGGCCGCGGACGCGGTGCCGCGGTGGACGCCCGGCAGGACGTACGAGCCGCGCTGGCCGCGGGCGCGGGCGGAGGAGTTCCTCGACCGCTGGCGTACGGCCGCGGGCGCGGCGCTGCCGCGGCAGGACGCGCCGGCGGCCGACCCGGCGGACCTCGGACCGCCGGATTCCGGGCAGGCGGACCCCGGACCGCAGGACCCCGGACCGGCGGACGGCGCGACCGGGCGCACCGCCCCGCGGGAGGACGGCCGTGGCTGAGGCGGCGGCACCGTACGACGTGGCGGTGATCGGCGCCGGCGTCGTCGGCGCCGCCGTCGCCCGCGAACTGGCCGGCCACGAGCTGTCCGTCGCCCTCCTCGACGCCCGCGACGACGTCGGCGAGGGCACCAGCAAGGCCAACACCGCCATCCTCCACACCGGCTTCGACGCCACCCCCGGCACCCTCGAATCCCGCCTGGTGCGCCGCGGCCACGCCCTGCTGTCCGCGTACGCGGACGCCACCGGCATCCCCGTCGAGCGCACCGGCGCCCTCCTCGTCGCCTGGACCGACGAGGAACTGGCCGCCCTGCCCCGGCTGCACGACAAGGCGGTCGCCAACGGCTACGAGCACTGCGCGCCGCTGACCGCCGCGGAGGTCTACGCGCAGGTCCCCGCGCTCGGCCCCGGCGCCCTCGGCGGCCTCGCCGTCCCCGGCGAGTCCGTGATCTGCTCCTGGACCACCACCCTGGCGCTGGCCACCGAGGCGCGGGCGCGCGGCGCCGCCGTCCTCCTCGGCCACCGCGTCGAGGCCGCCGAGACCGGCCAGGACGCCACCACCCTGCGCACCACCGGGGGCGACGTCACCGCCCGCTGGGTCGTCAACGCCGCGGGCCTGGCCGCCGACACGGTCGACCGGCTCTTCGGCCACGACCGCTTCACCGTCACCCCGCGCCGCGGCGAACTGCTCGTCTACGACAAGCTCGCCCGCCCCCTCGCGCCGCGCATCGTGCTGCCGGTGCCGACCTCCCGCGGCAAGGGCGTGCTCATCAGCCCCACCATCTACGGCAACGTCATGCTCGGCCCCACCGCCGAGGACGTCGCGGACCGCCGCGACACCGCGACGACCGCCGCCGGCTACGCGTTCCTGCTGGACAGGGGGGAGCGGCTGATGCCCCGGCTGCTGCGCGAAGAGGTCACGGCGGCGTACGCGGGGCTGCGCGCGGCGATCGACCGGGACGACTACCTCGTCGAGAGCGACGCCGAACGGCGCTACCTGCTCGCCGGCGGCATCCGCTCCACCGGCCTGTCCGCCTCCCTGGCCCTGGCCGAACACGTCCGCGACCTGCTCGCCGCCGCCGGCCTCGCCCTCGTGCCGCGTACGGAACTCCCCGAACCGCCGCGGATGCCGAACCTCGGCGAAGCGGCGCGGCGCCCGTACCGGGACGAGGAGCTGATCGCCCGGGACGGCGCGTACGGCCGCGTCGTCTGCTTCTGCGAGCGCGTCACCGAGGGCGAGATCCGCGACGCGCTGCGCTCCCCGCTGCCACCCGCCGGCGTCGACGGGCTGCGCCGCCGCACCCGCGCCATGAACGGCCGCTGCCAGGGCTTCTCCTGTGCCGCCGAGGTCGAGGCCCTGCTGGCGGCCGGCCGGTGAGCCCCCGTACGCGCCCGACCACCGTCCTCGACCCCGCAGCGGAGCCCGGCCGATGAGCACCACCCTCACCCCCGACGTCGTCGTGGTCGGCGCCGGCCCCGCCGGGCTGACCGCAGCCGCCCGGCTGGCACCGCGGCTGCCGCCCGGCCGGGTCCTCGTCCTCGACCGCGAGCGCGCACCCGGCGGCATCCCCCGGCACAGCGCCCACACCGGCTACGGCATGCGCGACCTGCACCGCGTCCTCGACGGTCCCCGCTACGCGCGGACCCTGGCCGCCCGCGCCGCCGCCGCGGGCGCCACGATCCGCACCGAGGCCACCGTCACCGGCTGGGCCGGCGACCGCGCCCTGGACGTCACCACCCCGCGAGGGCTGCTGCGCGTCGAGGCCCGCGCCGTGGTGCTCGCCACCGGCGCCCGCGAGCGCCCCCGCCCCGCCCGGCTCATCCCCGGCGACCGGCCCGAGGGCGTGCTGACCACCGGCCGGCTGCAGAACCTGGTCCACCTGCACGGCCGTACGCCCGGCCGGCGCGCGGTCGTCGTCGGCGCCGAGCCGGTGAGCTGGTCGGCGGTGCTGACGCTGCGGTCGGCGGGCTGCCGGACGGTGCTGATGACGACGGAGCACGACGTGCCCGAGTCGTACGCCGCGTTCACGCACCCGGGGCGGCTGGCGCTCGGCGTGCCCGTCGCCACCCGGACCCGCGTCGTCCGGATCGTCGGCCGCGGCCGGCTCACCGGGGTCGAGATCGAGCACCTGGACACCGGGCGCCGTACCACCGTGGACTGCGACACCCTCGTCCTCACCGGCGACTGGGTCCCCGAACACGAACTGGCCCGCGCCGCGGGCCTCGACCTCGCCCCCGGCAGCGCCGCGCCGCTCACCGACACCGCGCTGCGCACCAGCGCGCCCGGGGTGTTCGCCGCGGGCAACGTGCTGCACCCCGCCGACACCGCCGACGTCGCCGCGCTCGACGGGCGGCACGTCGCGCACCAGGTGCTCCGCGCGCTCGCCGGGCAGCAGGCGGCGCCGGGCCCCGGCGTGCCGCTGGTCGCCGACGCGCCGTTCCGCTGGGTCGCGCCCGGACTGCTGCGCCCCGGTGACCCGCCGCCACCCCGGGGGCGGCTGCTGCTGTGGTCCGGCGAACTGGTCCGCGTGCCGCGGGTGACGGTGCGTCAGGACGGCCGGATCCTCGGCCGCCGCACGCTGCCGTGGCCGGCCTCGCCCGGCCGGGTCTTCCGGGTGCCGTGGCGGCTGGCGGCGGGCGCCGACCGGCACGGCGGTCCGGTGCACGTCGGCCTGTGACGCCACGGCGCCCGCACCGCCCCGCCCCGTGCGGCGTGGCTCGGCTCCGCTGCGTCCGTCGTCACGGGCTCGCGGGGGCGTGCGCCGAAGCCCCCGCTACCGCCCGCCGCCGAGCCGGAGTTCGGTGACCACGCCCGCGTGGTCGGACGGCCAGTACCCCGTCGGCGTCGAGCGGTCCGCCTCCCGGCCGCCGACCACCTCCGCCGCGACCGCCCGCACCCCGTGCGGCCGGTACAGCACGTGGTCGATGCGGTGGGACAGCTCGTCCGGCGCCAGCAGCGACCCGCTCTGCCCCGCCGTCCAGCCGCCCGCCGGGTCGCCGCCCGCGGCGGTCCAGGCGTCGGCGTAGCCGGCCTCCGCGAGGATCCCGTAGGCGCCGGCGGCGTCCGTGGGGCGGGAGTTGAAGTCGCCGGCCAGGACGACGGGATGGGGCGAGTCCGCGAGCGCGGCGGCCAGCTCGCGGGCCTGGGCGGCGCGCACGTCGGGGGTGCCGAACGCCTCCAGGTGGGTGTTCGCGAAGCGGAAGGTCCCGCCGCGCACCGTGACGTCCACGGCCGACCAGCCGCGCGGCACCTCGAAGGAGAACCCCGGGATGCGCGAGGGCAGGACGGCCCTCGCCCCGTACGCCGCGGAGGTGACGTGCGCCGTACGCGGCCGGGAGGCGGCCGGCCCGTCCCGTACGACGATCACGTCCCGGTCGGTGAACCGCGCCTCCTCGGTGGCCGAGACGGGCAGCCGGCCGGTGAAGTTGTCGTTCGCGGCGACGGCCCGGTAGGGGGTGCCGCGCGCGGCCAGCTCGTCGAGCAGCAGACGCAGGAAGTCGTAACGGACCGTCAGCCGGCCGCCCACCGGCCCCTTCTCCCAGCGGGCCACCTCCTGGAGCCCCACCACCTCGGGCCCGCGGGCCGCGAGCACGTCGGCGAGTGCCGTCGCGCGCTCGCGGAAGTCCGTCGCCTCCATCGCCGCGTACACCTCGCCCGCGCGCGCGACCAGCTCCGCCCTGCTGCCCGCCGAGAACAGGGGCTGCAGGTCGGCGCCGAGGTAGACGTTGTACGTGGCCACGCCCACGGCGTGCGCCCCGCGCCCGGCCCCGTCCCCGCGCGCCCGCGGCTCCTCCCGCGCCCGCCCGGCCTCCCGCGCCTCCTGCTCCCGCGGCCCGTCGTCCGGCTCGGGAGCCTGCCTGCCCGGCCCACCGCACGCCGCCCCCAGCGCCGTCACCAGCACCGCCAGCACCACCAGACCGCCCGGCCTCCCGCCGCGCCGTACGCTCCGCATCGCTCCGCCTCTCCGGCGCGCCGCCGTCCACCGGGTCCGTGCGCGCACACCGCATCCCAGCATCCGGAACACCCCCGGGCAAGCATCGTCATGTCCCGACCACGGCCTCTTTACGTGATCGTCCGCCTTGTTTAACGTCACGTCTTCAGCCTCGGCAGCACCACCAACACCACGAGAGCGAAGGTCAATTGTGAAGCTCGTGAGATCCCTGCTGCGGGCGGCGCCCGTCCTCGCGGCCCTGACGGCCGCGGGCGTCCTCGCCGGCGCGTCCGGCGCCCAGGCCGCGTCCGCCGGTCCCGACGTCATCGCCCACCGCGGCTCCTCCGGCGTGGCGCCCGAGAACACCGCGGTGGCGACCCGGCTGGCGGTCCGCCAGGACGCCGACTTCGTCGAGATCGACGTGCAGCGCACGAAGGACGGCAAGCTCGTCAACTTCCACGACTGCACCATGGAGCGGACCACCGACATCGAGGAGGTCTACCCGGGGCGGCCGAGCTACCGCGTCTCCGACTTCACCTGGGACGAACTGCGGGGCCTGGACGCCGGCTCGTGGTTCTCCGACCGGTACGCGGGCGAGCCGATCATCACCGTCGACCGCGTCATCGACATCATCGACCGCAAGTCGGGCCTGCTGGCCGAGATCAGCCCCTGCGGTCACTACGACGCGAGCCTGCCCGCCGACTTCGCCGAGCTGCTCCAGGACAGGCCGGCCTACGTGCGGCGCGCGCTGGCCCGGGACCAGTTGGCCGTGCAGTCCTTCGAGACCGACGACGCGCAGGGCTTCAAGAACCTCATGCCCGAGGTGCCCATCGGCTTCCTCGACGCCGACCGCCCCACCGAAGCCGAGCTGGTCGCGCTGAGCGCGTGGGCCGACCAGGTCAACCCGCAGTACACCATCACCGACCAGGCCCTGGTCGACCGCGTCCACGAGCTGGGCATGGACATCAACGTCTGGACCGTCGACGAGCCCGGCGCGATGCGCAAGATGGCCGGACTCGGCGTCGACGGCATCATCACGGACTACCCGCAGTCCCTCACGTAGCGGCGTCCCGGACCACGAGGCGGCGGCGCGGCAATGGCACATGCCGCCAAAGACCCGCGCCGCCGCTTTGACGGATCTCCACTGCCCAACTCCCGGCGCACCCGGCAGACTCGAAGGGCACCCTACGACCAGTCACCCCAGCGGAGGCGGCCCATGACCACCGGATCGCGGATCCTCGCCCTCGGCCACTACCAGCCGGGGAAGGTGCTGACGAACGACGACCTGGCCGAGTTCGTCGACACCAGCGACGAGTGGATCCGCAGCCGGGTCGGCATCCGCACCCGGCACGTCGCGGCCGACGACGAGACCGTGGACATGATGGCCGCGCACGCGGCCGCCAAGGCGCTGGCCGGCGCCGGTACCAAGACCGAGGACGTCGACCTCGTCATGGTCGCCACCTGCACCGCGGAGAACAAGGTGCCCAACATGGCCGCCCGCGTCGCCGACCGCCTCGGTATCCGCGCGCCCGCCGCCATCGACGTCAACGTCGCCTGCTCCGGCTTCTCCCACGCCCTCGCCCAGGCCGACCACGCCATCCGCGCGGGCGCCGCGAGCCGCGCCCTGGTCATCGCGGCGGAGAAGCTGACCGGGGTCACCGACTGGAACGACCGCTCGACCGCCGTCCTCACCGGCGACGGTGCCGGCGCCGCCGTGGTCGCCCCCGCGGCCGGCCCCGCAGAGGCGGGCTTCATCGGCCCCGTGGTGTGGGGCTCGGCGCCCGGGATGGGGCCCGCGGTGCGAATCGAGGGCACGCCCTCGGTCTTCGCGCAGGAGGGCCAGGCCGTCTATCGCTGGGCCATCAAGGAGCTGCCGCCGATCGCCCGCGGCGTCCTCGAGCGCGGCGGCGTGGACCCGGGCGACCTCGCGGCGATCGTGCTGCACCAGGCGAACCTGCGGATCATCGAGCCGCTCGCCCGCAGCCTCGGCGCGCCCCAGGCGGTCGTCGCCACCGACGTCACCGAGTCGGGCAACACCTCCGCGGCGAGCGTGCCGCTGGCGTTCTCCAAGCTGGTGGCGCGCGGCGACGTGCCCTCCGGCGCGCCGGTGCTGCTCTTCGGCTTCGGCGGCAACCTGTCGTACGCGGGCCAGGTCGTGCGCTGCCCGTAGCCGGGCGGCGTCAGCCGGCGGCCTTGGGGAAGAGCGTGGTGAACGGCTCCAGCATGCCCGACGAGTCGCGGACGTAGGGCTGGTCGAACTCCCAGACCAGGAAGAGCAGGAACGCCAGCAGTCCGCTGTGCAGCCCCGCGAGGATCAACTCGCGCGCCGAGCGCTGGATCTGCAGCGCGAAGACCATCCCCATGGCGACCAGACCGCCGGAGATCAGCCCGAACCACACCAGCGAGGGCATCGTGGGCCCCGAGTTCAACGCCCGCTCGTTGCGGGCCTCCTCGGCCGCCGCGATCTGGTCGCCCAGCGTGTAGGCGGCGCGGTTCTCGGCGTCGGTCTTCGGCGCGTACGCGAAGAGGGCGCGGCGCACCTCGTCCAGCAGTTCGTCGCCGCGCTCGCTCAGCCCCTCGCCGCCCTGCATCGCCGGCCACTCCTCGTGCACCGCGTACCGGACGTAGGCCGCGATGTCCGCGCGGATCTCACCGCGCACCGGGGCCGGGTACCCGGCGAGCCGCTCGTCGGCCTCGTGCAGCGCGAACGCCTCCCGCCGCACCGAGTCCTCCGCGCCACTCTTGGCCTCCCAGACGCCGGCGATCGCCAGGCCCAGCACGATCGCGTACACCACCCCGATCATCATCGTCATGTACTCGATGACGTCGGGGGTCTCGTCGGGGTCGAACTCCTCGTCGGGGCGGCGGTGCCGGAGGACGGTGATGAGCACGACGACCGCGATGGCCGCGGACATCGCGAGGGTGAGCATGAGCCATTCGGACACGGGCTGCCTCCGGCGGTCGGGCTGCGGGGCGGTCAGGAACGGTTACGGGCCGCGCCGGAGCCGCCCAGCGCGGCGGCGGCGAGGATCGCGGGGGCGACGAACAGCAGCATCCTGGTGACGGGCGAGGTGCCCTCGTCGACTTCGGGAGGCGGCGGCTCGTGGTAGATCGGCCGCAGCGAGGGCGTGGGCGAGGGCGAAGGCGTGGGGGTGGGGCTGGGTTCGGGGCTCGGCGTGCGGCTGGGCGAGGGTGCGGGCGCCGGTGGTACGGGCACGAAGGGCGACGGCTGCGCGGGCGCGGCGGGTTCCGGCGGTGCGGGCGCGGGCACCGGGGGAGGCGGCGTACGGGACGGAGGGGGCGGCGCGGGTGTCGGAGCCGGCGGCGGCGCGGGGGCCGGCGGCGGAGGCGTCGTGGGAGGCGGCTTCCGGCCGCATCCCCGCCGCACCGCCTCCCCGACACCCTGCTCGCGGGCGATCCGTCCCAGCTCCTCCAGCGGCAGGTCCTCGCCGACGCGCACGCACCCGTCGCCGGGCAGGGCCCACCCCCGCACGGCGGCGGTCCGCGGGGCGTCGGCGGCGGCCGGCGCCGCGCCGGCCGCGGCGGGGCCGACGGCGGCGAGCGCGGCCAGCACCACGGCGGCGCGTACGGCGGCGGCGCGTGGAACGGCGCGAGCGCGCGGTGTGTTCTCCCGGGTCACGGCCGGAAGTTGCTCCGCGCCGCGCCCAACCAAGCGCCCCCCGCCGCCAATTCACCCGCAGGCGCGTTCCGTCCCGCTCGCCCCTCGCACGCACGCTCGCCCCTCGCGCCCCGTTTCGGTGCGTGCGCGAGCCGGGTCGCGGCCCGTGCACCCTCCGGGCGGTTTCACGAGTTCTTCATCGTCGGGCAATGGCGTTCCGCGGCCGGGCGCCCGGATGATCGGCGTCATGCCAGCATCGCCGCCGCTCGACGAGACCTCGTACGACCGCCGCCGCCTGCGCCAGTGGCTCGACGGAGACGCCCGCACCCCGGGTGTCGCCCGGCGCGACATGCTGCGGCTCATCGCCGCCGCCGGCGGGGCCGGCGCCCTCGGCGCGCTCGGCGCGGCGCCCGCCGGGGCGGCGCCGGCCGGTCCCCGGGCCGCCGGCATCGTCAAGCCGCTGCCGCCTGAGCTGTTCACGGTCCGCGGCACCAACGCCGAGACCAACTGGCCCGCCCTGAAGGACACCGGCTACCACACACCCGCCGACCGCTTCTTCGTCCGCAACCACACCGCCACTCCCGTGCTCGACGCCGCCGGCTGGAGCCTGCGCGTCTGGGGCGACGGACTGCGCGGCGGCGAGGCGGAGTTCGGGCTCGACGACCTCAAGGCGCTGCCCGCCGCGACCCGGTCCGCGTTCGTGGAGTGCGCGGGCAACGGCCGCAGCTTCTTCGCCACCCAGCAGGGCGGCACGGTCTCGGGTACGGCGTGGACCCTCGGCGCCATCGGCGTCGCGCGCTGGCGCGGCGCCCGCCTGGGCGACGTGCTGCGGCGGGCCGGGCTCACCCGGCGCGCGGTCGACGTGATGCCGAGCGGGCTGGACGACGAGTACGTGGTGGACGGGGTCAGCCTCGGCCACGTGCGCCGCCCGCTGCCCGTGGCCAAGGCGCTGGACGACGTGCTCCTCGCCTACGAGATGAACGGCGAGCCGCTGCCCGCCGACCACGGGCACCCGGTGCGCGTGCTCGTGCCCTCGTGGGTCGGGATCTCCTCGGTCAAGTGGGTCGGGGACGTGCAGGTCTCCGCCGAGCCGCTGTACTCCCCGTGGAACACCGACTTCTACCGCCTCTTCGGCACCTCCTACCCGCCCGGGGGCAGCCCGCCGCTCAGCCGGCAGACCCTCAAGAGTGCCTTCGAACTCCCCTGGAACGCCACGCTCGCCGCCGGTGAGACACACCGCCTGACCGGCCGTTCGTGGTCCGGCGCGGGCGGGGTGCGGGCCGTGGAGGTCAGCACCGACGGCGGCGCCACCTGGCGCCGCGCGACGCTCGTCGACCGCCCCCGCGCGGACGGCTGGGTGCGCTGGTCGGCCGCCTGGCGGCCGGAGCGGCCGGGCCCCGCCGAGCTGCGCGCCCGCGCCACCGACGTACGCGGCAGGACCCAGCCGGTGCAGACCGTCCACAACGACCAGGGCTACCTCTTCGACGCGGTCGTCCGCCACCCGGTCACCGTCGCCTGAGCCCGGGGTCCCGTACGACGGGCCTGTTCCCCCGCCCCGGATGCGGTCCTACAGTGGCGCACATCACAGCGCCACGGACCCGTCCGTTCCGGGGAGGGCACATGAGCCGCATCTCGGTCACCGTCGACGGCACGACCTACGAGGACGACGTGGAGCCGCGCCTGCTCCTCGTGCACTACCTGCGCGACCGCCTGGGCCTGACCGGCACACCCGTCGGCTGCGACACCGGCAACTGCGGTGCCTGCACGGTCGACGTGGCCGGGGCGAGCGTCAAATCCTGCTCGATGCTCGCCGTTCAGGCGGACGGGGCGGAGGTGACGACGATCCAGGGGCTGGCCGCCGACGGCCGGTGGCACCCGCTGCAGCGGGCCTTCCACGAGGAGCACGGGCTGCAGTGCGGCTACTGCACCCCCGGCATGATCCTCGCCGCCCGCGACCTGCTGCGGGCCAACCCGCATCCGACCGCCGAGGAGGTCAGGCGCGGCCTGGAGGGCAACCTCTGCCGCTGCACCGGCTACCAGAACATCGTGCGCGCCGTCCTGGCCGCGGCGGACGCCGGCACCGGCGAACAGGACGCGACATGACCACCGCGGAGCGGGCCGCGCCCGCCGTCGGCCGATCCGAGCCGCGCAAGGAGGACGCCCGGCTGATCTCCGGGCGGACGAGCTGGACCGACAACCTGACGCAGCCCGGCACGCTCCACATGGCGGTGCTGCGCAGCCCCATGGCGCACGCCCGCATCGACCGCCTCGACCTCACGGCCGTACGCGAACGCCCCGGCGTCGTCGCCGCGTTCTGCGCCGCCGACCTCGACGGGGAGCTGGGCTCCCTGCCCTGCGCCTGGCCGGTCACCGAGGACATCGTCCACCCCGACCACCCGCCGCTCGCCGTCGACGAGGTACGCCACGCCGGCGACCCCGTCGCCGTCGTCGTCGCCCGCGACCGCTACGCCGCCGCCGACGCGCTGGAGGCCGTCGAGGTCGACTACGCCCCGCTGCCGCCCGTGCTCGACATGGAGGCCGCGCTCGCCGACGGCGCGCCGCTCGTCCACGCCGGCAAGGGCACCAACCGCTGCTTCGACTGGCCGCTGGTGAACGGCGACTACGCCGCCGCCAGGGCCCGCGCCGACGTCGTCGTCACCCGCCGCTACGTGCAGCAGCGCCTCATCCCCAACGCCATGGAGCCCCGCGCCGTCCTCGCCGCCCCCGCGGCCACCGGCGCCGACGAGTACACCCTGTACTCGTCCACCCAGATCCCGCACATCCTGCGCCTCATGCTCGCCGTCGTCACCGGCATCCCCGAGCAGAAGATCCGCGTCGTCGCCCCCGACGTCGGCGGCGGCTTCGGCTCCAAACTCCAGGTGTACGCCGAGGAGGCCCTCGCGCTCGTCGTCGCCAAGAAGCTCGGCCGCCCGGTGAAGTGGACCGAGACCCGCTCCGAGGGCTACCTCGCCACCCATCACGGCCGGGACCAGATCCAGGACGTCGAGGTCGCCGCGACCCGCGAGGGCAAGCTGCTGGGCATGAAGGTCGACCTGCTGGCCGACATGGGCGCGTACCTCATGCTCATCACCCCCGGCATCCCCCTCCTCGGCGCCTTCATGTACCCGGGGATCTACAAGATGGACGCCTACGCCTTCCACTGCACCGGCGTCTTCACCACCAAGACCCCCACCGACGCCTACCGCGGCGCCGGCCGCCCCGAGGCCACGTACGCCGTCGAACGCGTCATGGACGAACTCGCCGCGGAACTCGGCCTCGACCCCGTCGAGCTGCGCCGGCGCAACTGGATCGGGCACGGCGAGTTCCCGTACACGACCGTCGCCGGCCTCACCTACGACAGCGGCAACTACGAGGCGGCCACGGAGAAGGCGCTCGTCCGCTTCGGCTACGACGCGCTCCGCGCCGAGCAGCGCGAGCGGCACGAGCGCGGCGACACCGTCCGGCTCGGCGTCGGCGTCTCCACGTACACCGAGATGTGCGGCCTGGCACCCAGCCGGGTGCTGCGCGACCTGCGCTACGCGGCCGGCGGCTGGGAGGCGGCGAGCATCCGCATGCTGCCCACCGGCAAGGTCGAGGTGATCACCGGCACCAGCCCGCACGGCCAGGGGCACGCCACCACCTGGAGCCAGATCGCCGCCGACGTGCTCGGCGTGCCCGTCGACGACGTCGACGTGCTCCACGGCGACACCCGCGTCGCGCCGCAGGGCATGGACACGTACGGCTCGCGCTCGCTCGTCGTCGGCGGCGTCGCCGTGCACGAGGCCGCGGTGAAGGTGGTCCGCAAGGCCCGCCGGGTCGCGGCCCACCTGATGGAGGCGAGCGAGGAGGACCTGGAGTTCACGGCGGGCACGTTCGCCGTGCGCGGGTCGCCGGAGGCGGCGAAGACGATCCAGGAGGTCGCCTTCGCGACCTTCACCGGCCACGACCTGCCCGACGGCATGGAGCCGACGATCAACGCGGGACACGTCGTGGATCCGGACAACTTCTCGTACCCGCACGGTACGCACCTGTGCGCGGTCGAGGTGGACACCGAGACCGGGGCGGTCCGCATCCGGTCGTACGTCGCCGTCGACGACGTCGGCAGGGTCGTCAACCCGCTGATCGTGGAGGGCCAGGTGCACGGCGGCCTCGCCCAGGGCATCGCGCAGGCGCTGTACGAGGAGGCCGTCTACGACGACGACGGCAACCTCGTCTCCGGCACCCTCGCCGACTACCACGTGCCGGCCGCACCCGACCTGCCCGAGTTCGTCACCGACCGCACCGAGACCCCCGCCACGTCCAACCCGCTGGGCGTCAAGGGCGTCGGCGAGGCCGGCACGATCGCCGCCACACCCGCGGTCGTGGGCGCGGTCGTCGACGCGCTCCGCGCGCTGGGCGTCACCGACGTGCGGATGCCCTGCACGCCGGAGCGCGTGTGGCGGGCGATCCAGGCCGCGCAAGCGGAGAAGGGAGCCTCCGCGTGATCCCCGCGGCATTCGACTACGCACGCCCCGAGTCGGTCGGCGAGGCGGTGAAGGCGCTCGCCGACGCCGGGGCCGCCGGGCGCGAGGCGAAGGTGCTCGCCGGCGGCCAGAGCCTGCTGCCGCTGCTGCGCTTGCGGCTCGCCTTCCCCGACCTGGTCGTGGACACCGGCCGGATCCCGGCGCTGCGCGGAGTGCGCGACGACGGCGACGCGCTGGTGATCGGCGCGATGACGACGCACCACGACGTCATGGCCGACCCGCTGGTACGCCGCCACGCGGGCCTGCTCGCCGCGGCCACCGCCACCGTCGCCGACCCGGCGGTCCGGCACCGAGGCACCCTCGGCGGCTCGCTGGCCCACGCCGACCCCGCCGCCGACCTGCCGGCGGTGGCGCTCGCGCTGGACGTCGAGCTGACCGCGGTCGGGCCCGCGGGCCGCCGGACCGTCCCGGCGCGGGAGTTCTTCACCGACTACCTGACCACGGCGCTGGCGCCGGACGAACTGCTGGCCGAGGTCCGGGTGCCGAAGTACGACGGCTGGGGCTTCCACTACGAGAAGTTCAGCCGGGCGGCGCAGGCGTGGGCGCTCGTCGGCGTGGCCGCCGCGGTGCGGCGCGACGGCGGACGGGTGGCACAGGCCCGGATCGGGCTGACCAGCATGGGCCCGACACCGGTGCGGGCGGCGGCCGTCGAGGCGGCGCTCACCGGGGCCGGGGCCACCCGGGAGTCGGTCGCGCGGGCGGCGTCCGCCGCGGCCGAGGGCACGCGCCCGGCGGCGGACCAGTCGGCTTCGGCCGCGTACCGCGCACACCTCGCCCGGGTGCTCACCCGCAGGGCGGTGCTGGCGGCGGCCGGGCCGGCGTGACGGGACCCCGGGACGGTGCGGCCGGGGCCGGAGGAGGCGAGTGCGGTGGCGCGTGAGGGACCGGCGGGGGAGCCGGAGAGGCGCGGGCCGCACGGCGGCACCCGCGACGCGCGGGAGCCCGGACCCGTGCGGCCCGCGCCGTCCGCGTCCGTCGGCGACCTGCGGGCCCGGCTGGAGGCGACGGGCTACCTCCCCGACGACGGCCTCGCCGTCGCGTGCCACCTCGCCCTGACCCTGCACCGCCCGCTCTTCTGCGAAGGCGAGGCCGGGGCGGGCAAGACCGCGCTCGCCGGCGCCCTCGCCGACGTCCTCGGGGCGCCGCTCATCCGGCTCCAGTGCTACGAGGGCATCGACTCCTCCCAGGCGCTCTACGACTGGGACTTCCCCCGCCAACTGCTGCACCTGCGGGCGGCGGAGGCGGCGGGCGTCACGGACGCCGGCCGGCTCGAGGACGAGCTGTACGGCGAGCGCTTCCTCGTCGCCCGCCCGCTGCTGCGCGCGCTGCGGACGAGCCCGAGCGTGCTGCTGATCGACGAGATCGACCGCGCGGACGACGAGTTCGAGGCGTTCCTGCTGGAGCTGCTCTCGGAGTACGCCGTGACCATCCCCGAACTGGGCACACTGCGGGCCGAGACCCCGCCCGTGGTGGTGCTCACCTCCAACCGCACCCGCGACGTCCACGACGCACTCAAGCGGCGCTGTCTCTACCACTGGTTCGCCCACCCCGGCTACGCCCGCGAGCTGGCGATCGTCCGCAGCCGCCGCCCGCGGGTGGCGCGGCGCCTCGCGGCCCAGGTGACCGCGGCGGTACGGCAGTTGCGCGCCATGGACCTGGTCAAGCCGCCGGGGGTCGCGGAGACCATCGACTGGGCGGAGGCGCTGGCGGCCCTCGGCGCGACCGAGCTGGACGCGGACCTGGCGGTGGCGACGCTGGGCTCGGTGCTGAAGTACCGCGAGGACACCGAGCGGGCGGCGGCGCTGGACCTGCGCGGGCTGCTGGCCGCGGCGCGGGGGAGCTGAGCCCGGTGGCGGGGGAGCGGGGAGGGGACGGGGGCGGGGGCGGCTGGGGCGACGGCGTCGCCGTGCTCGTCGGATTCGCGCGGGCGCTGCGGGAGTCGGGGGTGCCGGCCGGCACCGAGCGGGTGCAGGCGTTCCTCGGCGCCGTGGACGCCCTCGGCACCGGGCGGCGCGAGGTGTACTGGGCCGGCCGGCTCACGCTCTGCGGCAGCCGTGAGGACCTGGCGCCCTACGACCGGGCGTTCGCCGCGTACTTCGGCGACCGCGCGGCGCCCCCGACCCCGCCCCGGCCCCGTACCGCGCCGCCGCCCCGCGTCCGCGGCACCGCCCCCGCCGCGGAGGCTCCCGGCGACGACGGTCACCGCACCGGCCCCGCCGCCCCGGCCGCCGCCCGCGCCGGCTCCGCCGAGGTGCTGCGCCACCGCGACGTCGCCCGGCTGAGCACCGCGGAGCGCGCCGAACTGCACCGGCTGCGCACCGCGTTCGCGCTCCGCGGCGAGTACCGCCGCACCGCCCGCCGGCGCCCGTCCCGCCGCGGCGCCGTCGACCCGCGGCGTACCGTACGGGAACTGCTGCGCGGCGGCGGCGAGGCGACCGTGCTGCGCCGCCGCGCCCCCGTGCATAAGCCGCGCCGGGTCGTCCTGCTGCTCGACGTCAGCGGCTCCATGTCCCCGTACGCCGACGCCCTGCTGCGCTTCGCCCACGCCGCCCGCCACGGCCGCGCCGGACGGGCCGGACGGGCCGCCCCCGCCACCGAGGTCTTCACCCTCGGCACCCGGCTGACCCGCGTGACCCGGCAGTTGTCCCACCGCGACCCCGATGCCGCCCTGGCCGCGGTCGGCGCCGCCGTGCCGGACTGGAGCGGCGGCACCCGGCTCGGGGAGACCCTGCGGGCGTTCCTCGACCGGTGGGGGCGGCGCGGTCCGGCCCGCGGCGCCGTGGTCGTCGTGCTGTCGGACGGCTGGGAGCGCGGCGACGTCACCCTGCTCGGCGCCCAGGCCCGCCGGCTGCACCGGCTGGCGTACCGCGTGGTGTGGGCCAACCCGCGCAAGGCGCGGCCCGGTTACGCGCCGCTCGCGGGCGGCATGGCCGCCGTGCTGCCGCACGTCGACGCCTTCGTGGCCGGGCACAGCCTGGCCGCCCTCGAACGGCTGGCCGCGGTGGTGCGGGGAGCGGCCGGCGCATGACGAAGAACCCGGCGACGAAGGGACCGCCATGGAGCTGCGGCACGAGTTCACCGTTCCCGTACCGGCCGACGAGGTGTGGCGGGCGCTGCTCGACATCGAGCGCATCGCGCCCTGCATGCCCGGGGCGGCGGTCGAGAGCTTCGACGGCGAGACGGTACGCGGCTCGGTCAAGGTGAAGGTAGGCCCGATCGCGCTCACCTACCGGGGCACCGCCTCCTTCCGGGAGAGGGACGAGGCGGCCCGGCGCATGGTGCTGTCCGCGAACGGCAAGGAGACCCGCGGTGCGGGCACGGCGCGGGCCACGGTCATGGGGGAGCTGACCGAGGCCGGCGGCGGCACGCGGGTGTCGGTGGTGACGGACCTGGCGGTCACGGGCCGGCCCGCGCAGTTCGGGCGGGGGGTGCTGGCGGAGGTGGGCGACCGGTTGGTGGGGCGGTTCGCGGAGTGCCTGGCGGACGAGTTGGCGGACGGCGGCGCGGAGGCCGCCCCGCGCGCGGATCCCGGGCCGGACGCGGCCGACGCCGCTGCCGACGCGGGCCCGGGAGCCGGATCCGCATCCCCGGCGGCCGCGCCCGCAGCCGGCGCCCCCGCGGCGGGGACCGCCGCGCCGCGGACGGAGCCGCTGGACCTGGTCCGTACGGCCGGCGTTCCGGTCGCCAAGCGTGCGGCCGCCGGCGCCGCGGTCGCCGCGGCGCTCGCCGCCGTGGCCCTGGCGGTACGTCGCGTACGCCGCCGCCGCTGAGCCGCGCCCCGGCGACTCTCGACTCCGCCCCGCTCGGCGCCTGTCGGCACCGCGTGGTACTTCTGTTCCGGGGGAGCGCGTCCGTCCCAGGGCGGCGCGCGGACCGGCCGACCGGCCGGCGCACCGGTGACCCGGCGCGCCGACGAGCAGGGGACAGGGGAACGATGGCGGGGAACCCGGCCAGCGCGGGCCGCCTGCTGCGCCTCATCCGCAGCGGCGAGGCGCCCACCCGCGCCGAGCTCCAGCGGGCCACCGGGCTGTCCCGGTCCACCGTCGGGCTCCGCCTCGACCGGTTGTTCCGCGCCGGCTGGATCCGCGAGGTGGCCGGCACCTCCACCGGCGGCCGGCCCTCCGCACGGCTGGAGTTCGACGACCGGCACGCCGTCGTCCTGGCCGCCGACCTGGGGACCCGGCACGGCCGCGCCGCCGTGCTCGACCTCGCCGGCAACCTGCTCGCCGAGCGGACCGGCCCGCTGGTCATCGGCGACGGCCCTGAGCCGGTGCTGGCGGAGGTGTGCCGCTGGTTCGGACCGCTGCTGGCGAAGGCCGGCGAGAGCGCGGCGCGGGTGTGCGGCATCGGCCTCTCCGTGCCCGGGCCCGTGGACGTCGCCGCCGGCCGGGTCGTGGAGCCGCCGATCATGCCGGGCTGGGACGGCTACCCCATCCCCGCGCACCTGCGGCGTACGTTCGCGGCCCGGCTGGGCGGCGCCCCGGACGTGCCCGTGCTCGTCGACAACGACGCCAACCTCATGGCGTACGGCGAGCAGCGCGCCGGCTTCCCCGACTGCGCCGCCTTCCTCCTCGTCAAGGCCTCCACCGGCATAGGCGCGGGCGTCGTCGTGGACGGCGGCATCTACCGCGGCATCGACGGCGGCGCCGGCGACATCGGGCACATACGGCTGCACGACAGCCGGGAGGCGCTGTGCAGTTGCGGCTCGTACGGCTGCCTCGCCGCGGTCGCCAGCGGGCACGCGCTCGCCGCCCGCCTCGACGGCCTCGGCGTGCCCGCGACCTCCGGCTCCGACGTGCGCGACCTGCTGGCCGACGGGCACCCGGAGGCGGTGCGGCTCGCCCGGGAGGCGGGCCAGCGGGTGGGCGAGGTGCTGGTCACGGTCGTCACGCTGCTCAACCCCGGCGTGCTGATGATCGCCGGCGAGCTGTCCTCCGCACCGTTCCTCACCGGCGTGCGCGAGCTGCTCTACCGCCGGGCGATGCCCCGGACCACGGCGCACCTCGACGTCGTCACCGCCCGCCTCGGCGACCGTTCCGCCCTCGTGGGCGCCGCCGCCATGGTCGTCGACGAGCTCTACGCCCCGGAACGGGCCGACGCCCGCCTCGCCGCCGCGGGCGCCGCCGCCGGGGCCGCGGACGGCGGCCCGGACGGCGACGCGGCCGGCGGACACCCCGGTTGACCATTCCGGGCCGCCGCGGCCGTACGCTGGCCGCCGCGCAACCCGAGGAGGACCCACGTGTCGTCGTTCATCGTTTTCGACCTCGAGTTCACCACGTGGCCGGGAGCGCCGGAGCGGGACTGGTCGGGGCCGGGCGAGCTGCGGGAGATCGTGCAGATCGGCGCGCTGCGGCTGGACGCGGACTTCGCGGTCGCCGAGGAGTTCGAGGCCCTGGTCCGGCCCGTCGCCAACCCGGAGCTGTCCCCGTACTTCACCGAGCTGACCGGCATCCGCCAGGAGACCGTGGACCGCGAGGGCCGCGACCCGGCGTCGGCGCTCGGCGACTTCCTCGGCTTCTGCAAGGGCCGCTCCGCGCTCTCGTACGGCAACGACATGATCGTGCTGGGGGAGAACGTCGGCTGGGCCCGGGCCCGCGGCGAGCAGGTCGCGAACGGCTTCCTGGACAACGGCTTCCTCAACGTACGCCCCTGGCTCAACACCCTCGCCCCCCAGACGGCCCCGGCCAGTTCCGGCCGGCTCTGGCGGGCACTCGGCCTGCCGAAGCCGGCCGCGGGCGCCGAGCACTCGGCGCTCTTCGACTGCCACTCCATCGCCGCGGCCCTCCGGCACCTCCACGCCGGGGGCGCCGCGCTCCCGGCGGGCTGCCTCTAGGACACGTCCTGGGCTCCCGGGCGGCGCCGGCCGCACGTCCGGCTCGTACGCTCCAGCCATGACACCACTGAGAGCGAAGGACGTCACCGGGGTCTGGGGGACGCTGCTGCTGCCCCTGGACACCGGCGACGCGATCGACCGGGGCAGGCTGGCCGGGCAACTGGACGCCCTCCTGGACGCCGGCCTGCACGGGATCTACGCGCACGGCACGGCGGGCGAGTTCCACACCCTGGCCGAGGACGAGTTCGACGCCATCAACGAACTGCTCGCCGAGCGGTGCACCGCCGCGGGCATGCCGTTCCAGATCGGCGCCTCCCACCCGGTGGCGCAGACGGCGCTCGCCCGGGCGCGCCGGGCCCGCGAACTGGCCCCCGGCGCGCTGCAGGTGATCCTGCCGGACTGGCTGCCGCTCGCCGACGACGAGGCCGTGGCCTTCCTCGCCCGGATCGCCGAGGCCGCCGACCCGGTGCCGCTGGTGCTCTACAACCCGCCGCACGCCAAGACCCCGGTCCCGCCCGCGCTGCTCGGCAGGCTGCTGGCCGAGGTGCCCGCGCTCGTCGGGCTGAAGACCGCGGCCGGCGACGACGCCTGGTACGACGCCGTACGCCCGCACACCGGCCGCTGCTCCGTCTTCGTCCCCGGACACCTGCTGGCCACCGGCATCGCCCGCGGCGCGCACGGCAGTTACTCCAACGTCGCCGCCCTCGCCCCGGCCGGGTCGGTCCGCTGGTACGAGACGATGCACGCCGATCCGGCCGCCGGCCTGGACGTCGAGCGCCGGCTGGCCGAGCTGTTCCGCCGGCACATCGCGCCGCTCAAGGCGCGCGGCCTGTCGAATCCGGCGCTCGACAAGTTCCTCGCGGCCGTGGGCGGCTGGACCGACGCGGGCGTACGCACCCGCTGGCCGGCCACCGCCGCGCCCGAGGAGGCCGTGCTCCCCGCCCGTCGCGACGCCCACGAGCTGGTCCCGGAACTTTTTTCTCTCGGATGACAAAGTATGGACAGGCCCGGACGAAGTCTTTAGGCTCAGCGCCGCACCCGCCCGGAATCCGCAGGTTCTTCCCGCCCTCTTACGCGTATGGAGGAACGAATGTCCGCACGGCTGTTCCACCGTGTCCGCAGACGGATGACCACGGTGCTCGCGGCGGCCTTCCTCGTCGGCGGCTTCTGGGCCGCACCCGCCGGCGCCGATCCCGCCCCCGACCCCGAACGGGCCCCCGCCCCGCGGAACCAGCCCTTCGCCGAACTCCCGCCGCAGGAGCCCGGCGTGACGCTGCGCACGTACGACGTGCAGGTCCCGCTCGACGAGATCTGCGCGCTCAAGCCCGCGCAGACCCCGAACGTCGACAAGCTCATGCCGCAGATCGACTTCTCGACCGCCGGGGACTTCGGCTTCGAGGACAACTTCGTCTCGCACACCATCGCCAACGTCAACGTGCCCCAGGACGGCACGTACACCTTCCGCCTCACCAGCGACGACGGATCGCGGCTCCTCGTCGACAACCAGGTCGTCATCGACCACGACGGGCTGCACGGCACCGATCCCCCCAAGGACGGCACCGTGGAGCTGACCGCCGGCTACCACTCGCTGTTCATCGAGCACTTCGAGCGCGGCGGCGGCCAGCAGGTCACGCTGGCCTGGCAGCCCCCGGGCGCCGAGGGCTTCACCACCGTGCCGAACTCGGTGCTCAGCACCGACGCCGGCGTCGTGCGCGTCACCGCGCCGGGCCGCAAGGAGTGCGAGGGCTTCACCGACTCGCCCGGCGACGGGCTGCCGCTGAACGACGTGCACCCCGACTTCACGCTGACCGACCTGCGCCCCGAGGGCTTCGAGCCGCAGGTCACCGCCATGGACTGGCTGCCCGACGGCCGGCTCGCGGTGACCACCTGGGGCGGCACCGACAACGTCGCCGGCGAGGTCTACCTCCTCGACAACGTCACCGGCGACACCTCGCCCGAGCAGGTGACGGTCAAGAAGGTCGCCGAGGGCCTGAAGGAGCCGCAGGGCATCAAGTACGTCGACGGTGAGCTGTACGTCTCGCAGAAGCACGAGCTGACGCGGCTGAAGGACACCGACGGCGACGAGGTCACCGACGCGTACGAGACCGTCGCCACCTGGCCGTTCAGCAACAACTTCCACGAGTTCGCCTTCGGCCTGCTCTACCGGGACGGGTACTTCTACCTCAACCTGTCCGTCGCCATCAACTACGGCGGCGCCACCACCGACCCGCAGCCCTCGGCGAACCGTGGCACGACCATCAAGGTCAGCCGCGAGACCGGCGAGATCAGCTACGTCGCCGGCGGTCTGCGCACCCCCAACGGCATCGGCTGGGGGCCGGACGACGACGTGTTCGTCCTGGACAACCAGGGCGGCTGGCTGCCGTCGTCGAAGCTCCTGCACGTCAAGCAGGACCGCTTCTTCAACCACTACACCAACCCCGACGGGCCGTTCGACGACCAGCCCGTCACCGAGCCCGTGCTCTGGCTGCCGCAGAACGAGATCGCCAACTCGCCCAGCACGCCGCTGTACATGGACGAGGGCACCTTCGCGGGCCAGCTCCTCTTCGGCGACGTCACCTACGGCGGCATCCAGCGGGCCGACCTGCAGAAGGTCGACGGCGACTACCAGGGCGCCGTCTTCCGCATGACCCAGGGCCTGGAGGCGGGCGTCAACCGCATCAGCATGGGTCCCGACGGCGCGATCTACGCCGGCGGCATCGGCGCGGGCGGCAACTGGGGCCAGCCAGGCAAGCTGACCCACGGCCTGCAGAAGCTGACGCCGGGCGGCAGCAACGCCTTCGACATCGTCTCGATGGACGCCACCGAGACCGGTTTCGAACTGCGCTACACCAAGCCGCTGTCGCAGGAGACCGCCGACGCCCTCGCCGGGAAGTATGCGGTCACCCAGTGGCGCTACGTCCCCACCGCGGAGTACGGCGGCCCCAAGGTGGACGAGGAGGTGCTGCCGGTGACCTCCGCGGAACTGTCGGACGACCGCACCACGGTCACCCTGGAGATCCCCGGCCTGAAGCCCGGCCACGTGGTGCACGTGCGCTCGCCGCGCCCGTTCGCCGCCGAGGGCGGGCAGGAGCTGTGGAGCACCGAGGCCTGGTACACGCTGAACAACATCCCCGGTGACGAGCGCCGCGCGCCCACCGCCTACGAGGCCGAGGAGGCCCGGCTCGACGGCGGCGCGAACCTCGCCACCGACCACGACGCCTACTCCGGCCGCGGCTTCGTGGCCGGCTACGGCACCAAGGGCGCGTCCACCACGTTCGACGTCACGACCCGGAAGGGAGGAACCCACGACGTCGGACTGCGCTACTCCAACGGCCCGAACCCCTTCGCCGGCACCAAGACGGTCAGCATGTACGTCAACGGCAAGAAGGTGAAGCAGACGGAGCTGGCGTCCACCGGCACCTGGGAGGAGTGGACGACCAGGACCGAGAAGGTCAAGCTGCGCGCGGGCCGCAACACCGTCCGCTACGTCAACGAGGGGGACGACACCGGCCACGTCAACCTCGACATGATCACCGTCCACCGCGGCGGCGCGCCCGTCACGCTCTTCGACGGCGCGGACCGCTCCGCCTTCCAGCACGTGGACGGCAGGACGCCCGAGTGGCCGCTGCTCGACGGCGAGGCTATGGAGGTCTGCTGCGGCGACATCCGCACCAAGCACGCGTACCAGGACTTCAAGCTGCACGTCGAGTTCTGGCTGCCCGAGCTGCCGCCGGACGTCACCGGGCAGGACCGCGCCAACAGCGGCGTGTACCTCCAGGAGCGGTACGAGGTCCAGATCCTCGACTCGTACGGCAAGGACCCGCTGGCGAACGACGACGCCGCCGCCCTCTACAAGAAGAAGGCGGCGGACGTGAACGCGGCGAAGCCGCCGGGGACCTGGCAGACGTACGACATCACCTTCCGCGCCGCCCGCTTCGACGCGGACGGCCAGAAGACCGAGGACGCGCGCGTCTCGGTGGTGTGGAACGGCGTCAAGGTCCACGACGACGTCGCCGTCGACGGCCCCACCGGGGCCGGGAAGCCGGAGACGCCGGTCGCCGGCGCCATCCGGCTCCAGGACCACGGCAACGCGGTCCGCTACCGCAACATCACCGTCCAGCCCCTGTGACCCGGCGGTGAGCCCCACCGGCCCCGGAGCCCACGGCTCCGGGGCCGGTTTCTGCTCCGGGCCGCGGCTCTTAGGCGGCACGGTCGCAGGCGGACGGAACCGGACTTTCCGTGCGAACGGCGACGACGGGCCCACCCACCGGCGGCAGGCCCGCGGCGGACGCGTCCGGCGTCATCCGCACCGGCTGGTCACATGGCGCGGAACGCCCGCTACCGGCCCTCGCCCCCGCGGCGCCCGCGCCTGCCCCGGCCCGGGCCGGACCGGGTGCCGGGGGGAGGCGCGGAAGGAGTGCCACCACCGCCCCGGACATCGCCATTTACCCTCCTTGTGCTGATGATTCTGAATCATGGCGAAAATCTCTCTGAAATCAGTGATTCCGCTTAATTCCCCATTGTTCGTAATCGTGCGGGAGATTACTGTTCCGGCCGACCGGCATCCCTCGTGCCGAGCCGGTCCGACAACAGGGGGGGCTCAATGATCGAAATCGAACTCGACGTCTTCTCGGGGCGTCCGAATCCCCGATGGCAACTGTCCGCTTCGGAAAGGAACAGCTTCCTGCAGCGGACGCTGGAGGGCGCGGTGCCGATGGCGCCGGCCTCCGTCTCCGAAGGGAAGCTGGGCTACCGCGGATTCCTGGTACGCGCCACCGGCGACTCCGCGAAAGTCCTGAAGGGAAGGCGGCTGCCGACCTTCTTCCGGGTCCGTGACGGGCTTGCCGCGAGCGTCGACCTCGACGCCGAGGCGTGGCTGCTGGACTCGGCTGACCCGCAGATGGACGAGCGCGTATCGCAGGCGGCGGCGGAAACCATACGTACGCCCGCGGAGCGCGGCGACTGGGCGGCGGCCAGAGCGGGCGCGGCGTGCACCTACTGGGTCACCAGCTCGACGAACTTCGACTTCTGGAACGCCGACCCTTACCACCGCATCAACAACAACTGCTACAACTACGCCGCCAACTGGCGCACGAACACCTTCGCCCAGCCGGGGCGCGGCACCGGGCAGCAGTACGGCTCCGTCTCCGTGCCGCAGATCCGGGACGCCGCGCTGCGCGACGGCTGGGTGACCTACTGCGACGGCGGCAATCTCTACGTGGCGTTCGCGACCTGGTCCAACATCGACTACCACTGGTGGCGTCGGACGGAGTCGGTGGGCGGCGTGGGACGCTGGTGCCACAAGCCCGGCCAAACGGCGGCCCGGAACTACGACCAGTCCGGGTACGCCATCACCGACCCGTACACCGCCAACCGGGGTGATTACACCACCTGGGGCGGCTACATGTACGGGCCGGGGCCCTCGCGGCAGACGGTTTGGTGAGGACCGGCGCGGCGAAGGCGGCGAAGGCGGCGAAGAGGATGATGCCGGGAACGACGGCGGCCGTGCTGGGAGCGCTCGTGCTCCTCGGCGCCGGCTGCGGTGCGGAGGAGACGGTGAAAGAACCCCGAAACACCCCGGCCACCCCGCATGTGGAGGTGGACGCGCTGTCCGGTCGGCCCAACCCCGGCTGGGACCTGCCGCAGGCCGACGCCGACGAGATCGCCGCGCTGATCGAGGCCCTGCCGGCCGGCACGGAGTCCGCGGCGGCCGACGACGCGGGCGGCCTGGGGTTCCGCGGGTTCGTCCTCACGGACCTGCGGCTGCCCCGGCATCCGGAACACGACCGGGTACGGGTCGGGGTGGACGTCGTACGCATCGAGACCGGCGACGTGACCCTGGCCCTGCCCGACGACCACGGCTCCGTGCACGCGGCACTGCGCGCCAAGGCGCGAACGCGGCTGCCGGAGCCCCTCTACCGGGCGATCCCGGAGAACCGACAGTGAGCAGCAGAGAGCAACAGTGAGAAAGGGCGGGAAATGGAACGACGGAACTTCCTGACCGTGGCGGTCGCCACCGGCGTGGGCACGTCGCTCGCGGCCACCGGCGGCGTCGCCTCGGCCCGACCGGACGACGCGCCGGCGGAGACCCGGGCGGAGCTGTCCGCCACCGAGCGGTGGCTGCTCGGCACCGGCACGAGCCGCCGCGGCGAGAACCTCGCGAAGCTCGTCTCGTAGCACAGCCCCGCGACACGACCAGGGCGGCCCGGCCGCCCCCGGCGCCGTACCGCAGCCCTCGGGACCCGCGGTACGGCGCCTCGGCGTGCCGGGGCGGTGCCCGGGAAGCGACCAAAGTCGTACCCGCCACCGGGCTCCGCAGACCTTCGGCCGATCCGCCGCCCCGCCCCGCGTCCGTAGCGTCGCCGGGGAACGGCAGGAAGGACGACCGACAATGGATTCCGGAGCACCCCCGATGTCCCGTGACGACCGCCGCGGCGGCGAACCCGACGGCGACCGCCCCGCCAAGCGACCCGCCGCAACGGTGGGCCCCGGCCTGGTGTACCGCCTGCTGCTGCTCGCCGGACTCCCCGCGCTCGGCCTGCTCCTGGGCTGGCTGGTTCCGCGCGTCGCGGACCGGGTCGCCGGGCTGCGGTGGGCGCCCATGCAGGGCCCGTTCGAGCTGGTGGCCTCCTTCGACGACGGCTGGACCGCCGTCGCCGGACCGGTGGCCGGGATGCTGCTGGGCCTGGGCGGCGGGCTCCTCACCTACGTGCTGGCGATGCGCGTCACCTTCGAGGGCGACACCCTACGGGTCGAGAAGGACGGCGAGTCCCGCATCCTGGCCCGCGCCGAGGTCGCCGCCGCCTTCCTGGACAAGGACCGGCTGGTGATCCTCGACGCCGCCTCCCGCCAACTGCTGCGCAGGCCCACCGACCTGGAGCCGGCCGACCTCGACCGGGGCTTCACCGCGCACGGCTACCGGTGGCTGCACGAGGACCCGTTCGCCGGCTGCTACCACCGCTGGGTGCCGGACTCCGCCGAGCTGTCCGTCGCGGCCAACGCCGTGCTGAAGGCGCGCGAGCACGCGCTCAGGAAGAAGAACGCCGCCGACGTGGAGGAACTGCGCGCGGAGGCACAGCGCCTGGGTTACGTGCTGCGCGAGGAGGGCACACGCCAGTACTGGCGCCCGCTGCCGCCCGAGGCCGCGGAGGGCTGACCGCGGCGGCCCGGGCGCGCGCGGGCGTGCGCCTCAGTCCAGGCCCGGCAGCGCCGCGAGGCGGCGGTGGTCGGCGGGGGAGTCGCGGCGGTCGAGCCGGGTCTCCAGCAGCCGCCGGGCCGCCTCGCACCGGCCGCCCGACACCAGCGCGAACAGCAGGGTCTCCTCCACCACTTCGCGCTGCGCGGCGCTGCCGCCGACCTTGCGCAGCACCGGCCGGATCGCCTCCAGCCGCGCCACCGCGTCGGGCCAGCGCTCCTCCAGCACCGCTTCCAGCGCCTCGCACAGGGGCGCCACGACCTCGCGCTGCACCGGGTCCGCGCCCGCCGCGTGCGTACGCAGCCGCCGCAGCGCCGGCAGGTCGCCGGCGGCCGTCAGCGCCACCGCGCCGTGCATCGCGGTGAACGGCGTCGCCGGCCGCTCCACCACCTCCCGCTCGACCGCCGCCAGCACGCCCTCGACCGGCTGCTCACCCGTCCAGCACCCCGACATCCGGGCCCGCCACAGCAGGGACCCCGAATCCACCAGCGCCCGCACGCCGTTCACCCGGCCCGGCGCCAACTGCGCGAACCAGCGCCGCCGTACCGCGTCCGGATCGTCGAGCGCCAGCTCGTGCAGGGCGACGTGCCAGGAGAAGTGCGCCCGGTGCGTGGCGCCGCGCCCCTGGTCGCCGATCCAGCCGTCCAGCCAGTCGCGCCCGCGCTCGTGGGCCCCCGTCTCGTAGTGGACGTGGGCGAGCGCGTGCACGGCGTGGCCCGCGGCCGGCTCCACGGCCAGCGCCCGGCGCGCCAGCTCCGCGGCCTCGTCGAAGCGGCCGTCGTCCTGGCGCATGAAGGCCAGCAGCGAGGTGTGGAACCAGTGCCCCTCGTACGCGGAGGTGGTGCGCTCGACCAGCCGGCGGGCCATCGCGCCGTCGAGGTCGGTGACGCCGGAGAACGCGATGGTCGGCACGGCGACGCTGAGCGCCAGGGCGTCGCCCGGGTACGCGGCCAGGTGCCGGGTCAGCGCCGTGTCCCCCGAGTCGCCGGAGCCGGCGATCCGGCGGGTGACGACCTCCACGAACGCCCGCTCGCGCTCGTCCGCGCGCTCGCGCGCGGCGCGCTGCGCGTCGGCCAGCGCACGCGGCACGTCGACCTCGGCGCCGCACTCGTGCCCGATGAGCGCGAGCGCGGCGTGCCCCAGCGCGAAGCCGGGGTCCAGCTCCACGGCGCGCGCGAACGCGGTCTCCGCTCCGGCGCGTACCTTCAGCAGCCGCTCCAGGCCCGCGCGGTACGCGGCGGCGGCAGCCGCGTGCGTGGACACGGGCAGGCCGTTGACGTCGGTGGGCCGGCGCCGGCCGCGCACCGGCTCGCGCAGCGGCTCCAGCACCGCGGCGGCGACCTCGGCGGCCTGGACGCGGATCTCCGGCACGGCGGTGGTCTCCCACAGCTCGCCGCGGCGCGCGGAGCCGAGGGTGAACAGCGGGGGTGGTACGGCGGCCGGGTCGTCGACCGCACCGGCCCGTACCGCCGGGGCACGGCCCGCGGCGGGGCGCAGCCGCCCGGCGTCGGTGGCCACCCCGATGCCCAGCGGGCCCGGCGTGGCCGTGCCGTCCGCGAGCAGCCCGCGCCACAGCGGGTCGGCGCACTCCTCGACGCGCAGCCCAGGACCGGTGCAGTCGACGACCCAGCCGACGTGCAGCGTCCGGCCGCCGCTCAGCGTCACGGCCAGGCCGCCGTCCGGGCCTGCCGCGACGTCCCGCACCCGCCCGGTGTGCAGCCGCAGCTTCCGCGCGGCCAGCGCACGCTGTACGGACTCCGCGGTGGCCGGGGGCATGCGGTGGCGGTGGACGTTCCAGCGGGAGGCGTCGCGGGCCAGGAAGCCGGCCCGGTCCTCGTCGGAGAGGCGGGCCCAGATCGCCTGGGTGAGCGGGCGCAGCCCGTCCACGGCGGGGCGCCAGTCGCCGTGGGCGCGGACGGCGGCGGCCACGTGGCGGCGTACGGCGGTGCGCAGCTCCGCCAGCGGCAGGCCCGGGAGGCCGGGGTCCGCCTGAAGGGGTGGCAGCGCGGTCAGGGCGTGCGGGCGGGGCAGCTCGCCGCCGCGGGAGACGGCGTGCACCCGGCGGCCGGACCGTGCCAGCGTCAGCGCCATGTCCACGGCGGTCAGGCCGGTGCCGACGAGCAGCACGTCGTCACCCGCGTGGGCGTCCGCCGCGAGCGCGTCGAGGGCGCCGGGCGCCCAGGGGTCGGGGACGAAGCGGTCGCTCCCGCGCAGGGTGCCGGGGGCCCAGTCGCGGGGGCCGGGCGCGGGGCCGGTGGCGATGACGACGCTGTCGGCCCGCTGGGTGCGACCGTCGGCCAGGCGCAGGGCGGCGCGCCCGCCGGCGGTCCACGTACAGGCCGTCGCCTTCGTCCGCAGCCGGCTCACCGCGACGGTGCCGTGGGCGCGGATGACGGCCTGGCCGAGGGAGTCCGCCAGGTAGGCGCCGTAGCGGTGCCGGGGGACGAAGTCGCAGGCGGAGGCGGCCGGCTCGCCGTGGGCCTGGAGCCAGCGCACGAAGTGCGTGGGGTCGTCCGGATAGCAGCTCATGCCGCCCGCCGGGACGTTCAGCCGGTGCCGCGGGTCGGTGGTGGCGTACGCGACGCCCCGGCCCGCCTCGGGTGCCGGGTCGATCAGCACCAGCTCCAGTGGCGTGCTGCGCCGGATCGCGGTCTCGCAGAGCTGCATCGCGGTCAGGGCGCCCGCGGCGCCCGCCCCGACGACGGCCACGACGTGGCGGGCGGGACCCCCGGCGGGGGGAGACGAAGGCGCGGCCACGGTACCTCCAGCTAGCCGGGAACGTATGTGTCCATGATCTCGCGTCCTGGGGACCGGTCCACCCCCGGGCACCTGTTGACGCGACGAGGCTACTGCTCCCATAATTCCTAGCACACCGATGGGAATACTAGGAATCGGTGGGAGCCGACGACCGGACCGCTGAGACGCGGGCCGCGCGCCGGGCTCCCCAGAGACGGGCAGGGCCCTTCGCGAACCCGGAGGAGTGCGAAGGGCCCTGCTCCCCGTCCGCCGTCCGCGCGCGCTCGTCCTGGCGCACCGACGCGCGCGTACGTGACCGGCGTACGCCCCCCGTGAAGCCCCGGCCGGCGCCTGCACCGCCGGCGGGTCGCTCCCGGGACACGCCGGCGGGGACGGCAGCGGCCCCGTACGGCTCGCCGAGCCGTACGGGGCCGCCGCGTTGCCGGCGCCCCGGTCCTCCCGCGGGGGCCGGCGGTCAGGCGGTCGGCGCCAGGTGCTCGCGGAGCGTCCGCCCGCGGTAGCCGGAGCGGAACACCCCGCGCTCGCGCAGCCTGGGCACCAGCCCGTACACGACCGCGAGCAGGTCGGTGGCCGCGTGCGCCGGCAGCAGGTGGAACCCGTCGGCCACCCCTTCCGCGTGCCACTCCGCCAGCACTCCGGCCAGTCCGGCCGGCGGCCCCGCGAAGTGCAGGGTCTCCGCCCGGGGCCGCAGCCCGCGCCCGCCGCCGCGGCCGAGGTCGACCCCGAGGCGCAGCAGGACCCGCAGGGTCCGGGGGTCACGGCCCGCGTCCGCCGCGTGGTGCTTGAGCGCCGCGCGGCAGACCTGGGCGGCGGCCGGGTGCTCGGCGTCCAGGAGCACCACGTCGGCGTACCGGGCGGCCTGCAGCCACCGCCGGTCGGGCCCGTGCACGTCGAGCACCATCGCCACCGGCGGCCGGTGGGGCCTGCGCGGCCGGGCGCCGGACCGGTGCCGGCGGGCGGCGTGGTGCCGTCCCGGCGCGCCGTGGGCGCCGGGGGTGTGCGCCCGTGTGCCGAACGGGCCGTCGCCGGGCAGCGCGGTCCGTACCAGCCAGCCGGTCCGGCCGTCCACGGCGCTACGCGCCACCGCGGACGTCAGCGGCGCGAGCCGCCCCGAGGGCAGCGCCGCGACGGCCGGGACGAGCCCGATGCGGCTGGTGGTGCCGGCGGCCAGGGCGAGCACGGCCGGCACGTCCAGCCGGCCCGGGCCGCCCGCGCCGTCGAGCGTGACGAAGTCCAGCCCGCCCTGCTCGGCCAGGCGCACCAGCCGGGTCCAGCGCGCGTACGGCGGCGGCGGGCACGCGCCGGCCGGGCGCCGGGCGGCGGTGGCGTCGTCGAGGGCTGCGGAGAGGTGGAGTTGGGCGGCCATGGGGAACTCGTCTTCCGGTGTCGGGGAGGGAGAGGGCCGGCAGGAGAGGACCGGCAGGAGAGGGAAGCGCGGGGGAGAGGGCGGCGCTGCGGTGCCGGGGGGCGCGTCAGGGCTCGATCGGCTCGTACTTGTAGCCCATGCGCCGGACGGTCACGATCCGGTGCCGGTGTGCCGTGCCGAGCTTGCGGCGCAGCCGCGCGACGTGGACGTCGACGGTGCGGCCGTCGCCGACGTGGCTGTAGCCCCAGACGGTGGTCACCAGCGACTCGCGCGAGTGCACCCGCCGCGGATGGGCCACGAGATGGGCGAGCAGTTCGAACTCCAGGAACGTCAGGTCCAGCGGCCGGCCGTCCACCTCGGCCACCCGGCGCTCCGCGTCGAGGCGCACGGGCCCGCCGCCGGGCGGCGGGTCCGGCGGTCCCGCGCTGTGCGGCGCCCGCTGCAGCGGCGCGGTGTCGGCGCCCTCGGCGAGGAGTTCCGCGGGGTCGAGGCCCGCCGGCACGAGCACGACGTAGCCGACGAGCGGCCCGCCGTCCGCGGTGCGCTCGCCGTGCCGCGCGGGCTCGCGCACCAGCCGCAGATGGCGTGCGGCGCCCGCGGCTTCGTCACCGGCTGCCGGGGCGGGGAGTGAGTGGGTCATCGGTCGGTCTCCTTCGGGTGGTCGGAGCGGGGCCGGTCAGCCGGCGGCCCGCGCGGGGTACGGCAGCAGGCCGGCGTCCGTCTCCTCCCACGCGGTACGCAGCCGGGCCAGCAACCCGGGCCGTACGGACGCCTTGTCGGCCTGCTCGCGCGGGTCGTGGGCGAGGTCGAAGAGGTGGTCCGCGCCGTCCTTGCCGCGGTGGTACTTCCAGTCGCCGCGGCGCAGCGCCCGCTCGCCGCGTACCCGCCAGAACAGGTCGCGGGCGGGCGGGTCCTCGCCGCGCAGCAGGTAGCCGGCGAGGCTGTGCCCGTCCAGCGGGTGGGAGGCGGCCGGGCGGGCGCCGCCGAGCTCCAGCAGCGTCGCGGTCCAGTCGGGGGAGTACAGCGGCACGTGGCTGACCTGGCCGCCGTCGAGCCGCGCGGGCCACCGGGCGATCTGCGGAACGCGTATCCCGCCCTCCTGCAGCGACGCCTTCTCGCCGGACAGCGGCCACTGGTGCGACCAGCGCTCGCCGCCGTTGTCGCTGGCGAAGACGACCAGCGTGTCCCGCTCCTGGCCGCCGGAGCGCAGCGCGGCGAGCACCTGGCCGACCGAGCGGTCGAGGTCCTCGACCATCTCGCGGTACTTCTCCAGCGACCCCCCGTCGGCGTGCCACAGCGCGCGGGGGTCACCGGCCTTGATGCGGCGGACGATCTCGGCACTCTCCGTCTCGTCGCCGTCGGCGATCCACGGCCAGTGCGGGGTGGTGAAGTTGAGGTTCAGCAGCCACGGCCGCGAGCCGCGGGTGCGGAGGTGCCGGATGGCGCGCTCGGTGAGCACTCTGGTGTAGTAGCGCAGGTCGCGGTAGGCGACCTCGCCCTCGTACAGGTCGTACTCGCCCCCGGAGCCGAGCTTGGAGTAGTAGTCCAGGGCGCCGCCGAAGTTGCCGAAGAAGCTGTCCCAGCCGGAGCGCGTGGGGCTGTAGTCCGGCAGGTAGCCGCAGTGCCACTTGCCGATGAGCGCCGTGTCGTACCCGGCGTCGCGCAGCAGCGACGCCAGCGTCGGGTGGCCGGGCGCCAGGCCCGCGGACCTGTCGGCGATCGGCTCGGCGAGCCCGCCCTCCGTACGGCCCGGGTACCGGCCGGTGTAGAGGGAGAAACGGGTCGGCGAGCAGGTCGCGGAGCCCGCGTAGGCCTGGGTGAACCGCACGCCCTGGCGGGCGAGCCGGTCGAGGTGCGGGGTACGGATGTGCGGGGAGCCGTAGCTGGAGAGGTCGGCCCAGCCGAGGTCGTCGGCGAGGACGAAGAGGATGTTGGGCCGCCGCGCCGTGCGGTCGGGGGCGGCGCGGAACGGGGTCTCGGGGGTCTGGGCTGTCTGGGCGGCGGCGGGCGGGGCGGCGGTGCCGAGGGCGGCCGCGGTCGCAGCGGAACCCAGGAGTCCGCCGAAGGCGCGGCGGGACGGCGAGGAGGACATGGGTCTCCCGGAGACGGGGGGCAGGGGGGAGCCGGCCCGCCGGCGCGCCGACGGCGACGGCCGCGGCGCGGGCGGGTCAGGGGTGCGGAAGGAGTCGGCCGACGGCTAGCCGTGACGGCAGACGGCGCTGGCCACGTGACAGAAGTCGACGTGCCTGCGGCGGAAGAGAAGCGCCCGCGTCGAGGACATGCCCACCATCCTGCGCACCGCGCTGGCCTGCGTCAATGATTTTCCTAGAAAAATGGTCGGAAAACTGTGGAACGACTGAATGCCGCCCCTCGGACGGGGGTACGGGCAGGGCGTGGCGGGCCCGTCAGCGGGGCGGGTCGGGCTCCAGGCGCAGCGCGGTGATGGTCGTCGCGAGCATCTCGTAGTGACCGGCGAGCAGGAGCAGTTCGATGGCCGCCTTCTCGTCCAGGTGGGTGCGCAGCCGCCTCCAGAGCGCGTCGTCCAGGTCCCGGTCGCGGTGCAGCGCGTCGACGGCGGCGAGCAGCGCCCGCTCCCGCTCCGTCCAGCCCTCCGCCTCGGGGCCGGCCTCGACGCGCGCGACGTCCACGGGGGTCAGCCCGGCGCGGCGGCCGAGCCTGCGGTGGTGTTCGAACTCGTACGCGCAGGAGCGCAGATGCGCCACCCGCAGGATCACCAGCTCCGTCTCCCGGCGCGGCAGGGTGCCGCGGGGCATCAGCCGGCCGGCGAACCGCAGCCAGCCGTGGAACAGCCGGCGGTGCCGGCCGAGGACGAGGAACAGCGCGGGCGGCCGGGTGCCGCCGACGCGGCCCGCCGCGCGGCTGAGCAGCCAGGTCGCCGCGCCCACGTCGCGGCGCCCGCCGGGGGCGATGCGCGGCGCGCTCACCGCGCGTCCCGGTCGGCCTGCCGCGCCGCCGGGCCGGCGGCCGGTGCGGCGGGGTGCTCGGGCGGCGGCACGACCGCGCGGCGCAGCAGCCGGTGCGTGGCGGCGTTCATCGCCCGCATCGCGAGCGCGTACAGCGGCGGCGCCGCGCGCTGCAGCCCGTGCGCGGCCCTTACCCGCCCCGAGGTGTGCACCAGGTAGCGGTTCCGCTCCACTCCCCTGAGGATCATCCCGGCGACCGCCTCCGGCGACTCCGCCTGTCTGCGGAAGCCCGCCTGGAGCCGCTTGAACGCCTTGCTGTCCTTGTCCACGCCGACGATCTCCACGGTCTCGGTCAGCGGCGTGTCCACCGCGCCCGGGCAGACCAGGCTCACGCCGATGCCGTGCCGGCGCAGGTCGAAGCGCAGCACCTCGGAGACGCCGCGCAGCCCGAACTTGCCCGCGCTGTACGCCGCGTGCCACGGCAGCCCGAGCAATCCCGCCGCCGAGGAGACGTTGACCAGGTGGCCGCCGCGGCCGGCCGCGATCATCGGCGGCACGAACGCCTCGATGACGTGCACCGGACCCATCAGGTTGACGTCGACCATGGCGCGCCAGTGCCGGTGCTCCAGATGCTCCACGGTGCCCCACGCCGAGATCCCGGCGATGTTCATCACCACGTCCATCGGCCCGCCCGCCTCGGCGTGCACGCCGTCGGCCACGGCCCGTACGGCATCGAGGTCGGCGATGTCGGCGGTGCCGGCGTAGCGCACGGCGCCGCCCCGGGACCGGATCCGGGCGGCGGTGGCGTCGAGGCGGTCCGCGTCCACGTCGGTGAGGAAGAGCTCGGCGCCGCGGGCCGCGGCCAGTTCGGCGGTGGCGCGGCCGATGCCGCCCGCCGCGCCGGTGACGAAGATCCGTCGTCCCGTCAGGTCCCTGAACCCCGGTCGCTTCATCTACCGCACGGTAACGTGCCGCGCCCGCGACCGGAACGGGGCGTGCGGCGACCGGTGCCCGCGGGCCGCGCTGCGGCGGCCCGCGGGGCCGTGCGTGTTACCCGGCCGGGTCCAGGCGCTGGATCGGGCCGCCGATGTCGAGCACGTACAGCTCGCGGTCGCCGCCCTGGACGAAGGAGATCACCTCGCCGCCGCTGACGCCGAGGTCGGTCTCGCCGGTGACCTCGCCGTTCTCGACCTGCAGCGCGCGGACGGTGCCGTCGCAGTAGTCGCTGAACAGATACTGGCCGGCCAGGTCCGGGATCGCCTCGCCGCGGTAGACGAACCCGCCGGTGACCGAGCACCCGAGCCCGTCCCGGCCGTACTCGTGCACCGGCGGCACGTGGTTGGCCGGCTCCTCGCCGTCGAAGACCTCGGAGCCCTCCATCCGGCCCCAGCCGTAGTTCTCGCCGCCGGGGCTGTCGCCCGGGGCGTAGTCGATCTCCTCGACGCGGTTCTGCCCGACGTCGCCGGTCCACAGGTCGCCGGTCTCGGCGTCGAAGGAGAACCGCCAGGGGTTGCGCAGCCCGTACGCCCAGATCTCGCCGCGCGCCTGGGGGTCGTCGACGAAGGGGTTGTCCTCGGGGATCGCGTACGGGTCGCCACCCGCCGGGTCGATCCGCAGCAGCTTGCCGAGCAGGGTGCCGAGGTTCTGGCCGTAGTCGTGCGGGTCGCCGCCCGCGCCGCCGTCGCCGAGACCGATGTAGAGCATCCCGTCGGGGCCGAACGCGATCTGGCCGCCGTTGTGGTTGGAGTACGGCTGCTCCTGGGTGAGGACGGTACGCCGCGATCCGGGGTCGAGAGCCCCGTCGGCGACCGCGAACTCGTCGATCGTGCTGGTGCCTTCCTGGTCGGTGAAGGAGACGTAGAAGTGCTCGAACCCGGGGTCGAAGGCGATGCCGAGGAGCCCGCGCTCGCCGTCCGTCGTCGTCTCGTCCGAGATGTCGAGCACGGGCTCGCCGAGGCCGGAGTCGTCCAGGACCCGGACCGTGCCGGCGCGTTCGGCGATCCAGACGGTGTCGCCGGGACCCGCGGCGCCCGCGCTCGGGTTCCGGGCCTCGGCCACGGTCGTCAGCTCGACCGACGCCTGGGCGGTGTCGGCGGGCGGATCCGCGCTGGCCGCGGACAGCGCGATGCCGGAGACGGCGAGGCAGAACCCGGCGGCGATCGCCGAGATGGTGCGCACTCTCATGGTGACCCTCCTGGGGTGGGGTTGAGGGCGTCGTGGGGGAACGGTGCGTGCGCTCGCACTGGTCGGGGGATGCCCCTGGTGCGCAGGAGGATATCCCGCGCGCCGTTCCCGATGAATACCGCAACCTCGGCCCGCCGGGGGCCCCTTGTCCGGTTGTCCTGGTGCTGTCCGCAATGCCGGCTGTGTGCCGGGGAGTCGGACGGTGCCGGGTGCCGTGCACCCGGGAAGCGCCGCGCGCCGCGGGGGACTCCGCGCCGCGGGAGGGGCAGGACGTGTCCCGCGGCCCGGCCGCGGCACGCGGCGCCGCTCTCAGAGGTTGCCGACGCCGGCGCCGCCGGTCACGGTGCCCTTGACGCCGGCGGCCGGCTGCACGTCGTAGTCGTACGGGATGTCCGCGACGGAGCCGCCGGCCTCGCCCGTGCCGGAGCTGACGAAGTGGTTGTCGCGGGCCTCGATCGTGCCGGGGCCGGAGCTGGCCTCGCCGAGGTGGAAGGGGTCCTCGGTGTTCTCGAAGTAGTTGCCCTCGATCAGCACGCCGGCGTCCTCGGTGGAGGCGACGCCGTAGGAGCCGATGTCGTCGTAGTAGTTGTTGAGCACGTGCACCGGGTTGCCGAAGCGGACCCGCGGGTTGCGCTGGTTGGTGCCGTCGAACCAGTTGAAGGCGTACGTGACGTGCAGGGCGTCGGCGTCCTCGCCCGCGTTGTCGTCGCTGTGGCCGAGCAGCGCGTTCTTGTCCTGGCCGTGGAAGTGGTTCCAGGAGACCGTGATGGCGTCCGACGCGCGCTTGATGTCCAGGTTGCCGTCGCTCGCGTCCGTGAGCGTGTTGTGGTCCAGCCAGACGTCGGTGGCGTACTGGACGTTGACGTTGTCGTCGTCGCTGCCGGAGATGGTCATGTTCTGCACGATGACGTTGCTGACCTCGCTGATGTTCAGCCCGCCGCCGCCGCTGATACGGCCGTTCGTGCCCACGCCGACGATGGTCTTGTCGGAGGCGACCTTGGTCATGTCGCCGAGCTGGATGGTGCCGTTGACCTCGACGATCCGCGGGCCGTCGCTCTGCACCGCCGCGGTGAACGCGGCCGCGTCCGAGACCCTGACGGTGGGGCCGCCGGCCCCGCCGGTGGTGCCGGCGCCGAAGCCGAGGGGCGAGGCCGCGGCGGCCGGGGCGGGCTCGTCGGCCATCGCGCCCGGGACCAGCAGGGCGGCGGTGGCGGCGGCGGTGGCCGTCGCGGCGGCGACCATCAACGTGGTGCGGGGCTTCCTCCTGTGCGTGCGCATGAGCTGCTCTCCGTCCGGTACGTATGCGGGTGGGGGAATGCGCGCCCGCCTGGCGGCGGCACGCTCCGGCCGTGGGTCGCCACCGGACGGCGCGAGGTTGCCGGGCAACCCGGGGAACGGGTACGAAACCCCGGGCGGCGTACGGGACTTCGGCCTGGCCGGGGGAGAGGGAAGGGCGGCGGCTACGGGTGGGCCGCCGGTGCCGGGGGCGCCGCCGTGCTCTGCCGCACCACCAGCCGGGTGGCCAGCTCCATGCGCAGCGCCCCCTTGCCCGGCTCGCGCGGGCGCAGCAGCATCTGCGCCGCCTCCTCCGCCATCTGCCGCAGCGGCTGGTGGACGGTGGTGAGGGCGGGGCTCGACCACTGGGCCAGGGGCACGTCGTCGTAGCCGACGACCGACAGCTCGTCCGGCACGCTCAGCCCCTTCAGCCGGGCCGCCTCCAGCACCCCGAGGGCCTGCAGGTCGCTGCCGGCGAACACGGCGGTGGGCCGGCCGGGCCCGTCGAGCAGCTCCATGGCGTGGTCGAAGCCGCCCTGGACGTGGAAGTCGCCGTAGCGTACGTGGGCCGGGTCGACGTCGAGGCCGGCCATGGCCATCGCCGAACGGTAGCCGTCGAGTCGCGCGAGTGAGCACATCATGTCCTCGGGCCCGGTGATGATGGCGATCCGCCGGTGGCCCTGCTCGACGAGGTGGCGGGTGGCGGCCATGCCGCCGGACCAGTTGGCGGAGCCGACGGACGGCACGTCGGGCTCCGGGTCGCCCGCAGGGTCGACGATGACGAACGGGATCGCGCGCGAGCGCAGTTGCCTCTTCACCCGGTCGGGAAGGGTGGAGAAGACCAGCACCACGCCCAGCGGGCGGCGCCGCAGGACGCCCTCGATCCAGTCGGGGTCCGGCGCGTGCCGCGTCCCGCTCTCGGTGAGCACGACGCTCGCGTGGTTCTGCTTGGCGACGTTCTCCACGCCGCGGATCAGCTCCATCGCCCAGACGCTCTCCAGCTCGTGGAAGACCAGCTCGATGAGCGGCGCCTGCGGGGCGGCCTGGGCCCGGCGGCGGTACCCGTGCGTCTCCAGCAGTTGCTCGACTTTCGTGCGCGTGGGCCGGGAGACATCGGATCGGCCGTTGAGAACTTTCGAAACCGTCGAGAGAGACACCCCGGCCTGAGTCGCTACCTCGGCCAGGGTCACACGGCCGTCCACGTCGTCGTCTTCACGCATGGTTCGAAGGATAAGGCACGGTCAGCGGTAACGGTTTGGTCGCGCGGCCGCAGGCCCGTTGACCGTCTGCGGCGGCTCGCCTACTGTCCAGCCCTACATCGACTTTCGGTGATCTGGACGAAATTTTCGAGAGGCATACGTATGAAGACTCGAAGGCGGATGCCCCGCATACTCGCCGGCGGCTGTGCGCTGGGGCTCGCGCTGACCCTGGCGGCGTGCGGCGACGACGGCGGGTCGGGCTCCGGCGAGAACGAGTTCACCGTCCTCGTCTACGGCGACGCCACCAACAAGGTGGAGGAGAAGCTCGTCGCCGAGTTCAACAAGACGTCCAAGGTCAAGGCCCGTCTGGACACCATCCCGGGCGCCGAGTACCAGCAGAAACTGCAGACGATCATCAGCACCCCGCAGGCCCCCGATGTCTTCTTCCACTGGGGCGGCGGCAGCATCAAGCCGTTCGTCGACGCGGACCTGCTGCTCCCGCTGGACGACTTCATCAAGAAGGACCCCGGCCTGAAGGACAACTTCCTCCCCTCGGTCTTCGACGCCTCGGTCGTGGACGGCAAGGCGTACGGCATCCCTATGCGCGGCACCCAGCCCGTGATGCTCTTCCACAACAAGAAGGTGCTCGACGAGGCAGGGGTGCAGCCGCCCGAGACCTGGGACGACCTGCTCGACGCGGTGGAGAAGCTCAAGGACTCCGGCGTCACCCCGATCGCGCTCGGCGGCGGCGACCAGTGGCCCACGCAGATGTGGTTCCAGTACCTCTACGACCGCATCGCCGGCCCCGAGCTGTTCCAGAAGGCGCTGGACGGCGACAATGAGGCCTGGGAGAGCGAGGACAGCCGGAAGGCGCTCGGCATGATCCGCGAACTCGTCGAGACCGGCGCCTTCGGCGAGACGTACGACTCGGTGAAGTTCACCAACAACGGCTCTCCGCAGCTCGTCGCGTCCGGCAAGGCGGGCTTCGAGCTCATGGGCTCCTGGTACTACTCCACCCAGCAGAGCCTGGATGAGAAGTTCGCCGCCGAGGACCTCGGCTACAGCGCCTTCCCGACGGTCGACGGCGGCAAGGGCGACCCGGAGAACCTCGCGGGCAACACCAACAACTACTACTCGGTGATGAAGAAGGCCGAGCACCCCGAGGCCATCGCGGAGTTCCTGGGGCTCATGTACTCCGACACGTTCGTGAAGGACCAGTTGTCCATCGGCAACCTGCCCACCACGACCAACACGCCCGACTTCCTCGACCAGGCGGCCAGCCCCGAGTACTCGACGTTCCAGTACGACCTGGTCGAGAAGGCGCCGCACTTCCAGCTCTCCTGGGACCAGGCGTACCCGCAGTCCGCCGCCACCGACATGCACAAGGCCGTTCAGCAGTTCTTCAACGGACAGCTCGACGAGGACGGCTTCATCTCGGCCATGCAGGCCCTGCCGACCTCCTGACGACTCCATGACCATACAGAAAACGCGCGTCCGCCCCGCCGCTCCGCCCGTGAAGCGGCGGCGGACGCCGACCACGAACGTGGCCGACGTGGGTCGCCCGGGATTCCTCTGGGCGGCCCCCGCCACGCTGTTCTTCGCCGCCTTCGCCGTCGTGCCGCTGCTCATGGTCGCGGTGCTGTCCTTCATGTCCTGGGACGGCATCGGCGACCCGGAGTTCACCGGGTTCGACAACTGGCGGCGGGTCTTCGACGACCCCGTGATGATCAAGAGCATCTGGCTGAGCCTGCTGCTCACCGCGCTCGGCGTGGTGCTCCAGACGCCGCTGAGCATCATGCTCGGCGTCTGGGCTGCGGGCACCCAGAAGAACCGCGCGGTGCTCTCGGCCGTCTACTTCGTCCCGCTGCTGCTGTCCGCCACCGCCGTGTCCGTCGTCTGGCGCGCCCTGCTCGACCCGAACTTCGGCGTGCCCGCCGAGGCCACCTGGCTCTTCGGGGACGGCAACCTCTTCGGCGAGCAGGCATCCGCGATCGGCGTCCTGGCCTTCGTCAGCACCTGGCAGTTCACCCCGTTCCACACCCTGATCTACCAGGGTGCCGCGCGGGCCATCCCGCCGGTGCTCTACCAGGCGGCGGAGATCGACGGGGCCGGGCGCTACCGGCAGTTCTTCCACGTCACGCTCCCGCAGTTGCGCAACGCGATCATGACGTCGATGATCCTCATGGTCGTCGGCGGGCTCACCACCTTCGAGACCGTCCTGATCCTCACCCAGGGCGGCCCGGGCACCGACACCACCATCAGCGCTTACTACATGTACGAAGAGGCGTTCAAGAGCTTCGACTACGGCGCCGGCGCGACCGTCGCGCTCGTCCTGGTCCTGGCGGCGACGGCCATCTCCCTGATCATGGTGCGGCTGTCCGGCTACGACAAGATGCGCAGCACGACGGAGGGCCTGTGATGAGGCGACGTCCCCACTACCTCGCCGGCGCGGGCTCGCTGATCTGGCTCTTCCTCATCGGCCTGCCGCTGTACGTGATGGTCACGGCGACGCTGAAGACCCAGTCGGACTTCGTCCAGGGCGGTCCGCTCGGCCTGCCGACCGACGTCACCTTCGACAACTTCACCGGCGCCTTCGACACCGGCTTCGGCCGGTACTTCCTCAACACCCTGCTCGTCACCGTCTGCGTCGTCGGCATCGTGCTGCTGCTGGTGCCGCCGCTGTCGTACTCCATCGTGCGCAGCCGTGGCCGCGTCACCACCGGCGTCTTCCGGCTCTTCCTGCTCGGCCTCGCCATCCCGCTGCAGGCCGTGATCATCCCGATGTTCTACCTCATCAGCGAGGCGGGGCTCTACGACAACCTCATCGGCGTCATCCTGCCCACGGCCGCCTTCGCCCTTCCCGTCTCCACGCTCATCCTGAGCGGGACCATGCGGGACATCTCCCGGGAGCTGTTCGAAGCCATGGCCATGGACGGCGCCACCCCCCGGCGGATGTTCTTCCAACTGGTGCTCCCGCTCTCCCGCGGCGGGCTCGCCACCATCGTGGTCTTCTCCGCCCTCCAGGCGTGGAACGGCTTCCTGTTCCCGCTCGTCCTGACCCAGTCCGAAGAATCCAAGGTGATCACGCTCGGCCTCTTCAACTTCCAGACCGAGCGCGGGATCGACGCGCCCGGGCTGCTGGCCGCCGTGCTCCTGTCGATGATCCCCGTCCTGCTCGTCTACCTGTTCGCCCGGCGTGCCCTGGTCCAGGGCCTCATGGGCGTCGGAGGAAAGTGACCGCGAACGTGGCAGTTGAGACGCCCCGGGCAGATTCCCCGGACACGGCCACCCCCGTGTGGAACGACCCCGCACACGACATCGGCACCCGCGTCACGGCGCTGATCGCCGCCATGACCGTCGAGGAGAAAGTCGCCCAGCTCTTCGGGGTCTGGGTCGGCGCCTCCGCGGAGGGCGGCGAAGTGGCCCCGTACCAGCACGAGATGGAGGAACCCCCCGACCTCGGCGCCCTGCTCCCGGCCGGCCTCGGGCAGTTGACCCGGCCCTTCGGCACCGCGCCCGTCGACCCAGCGGTCGGCGCGCTGTCCCTGATGCGCACCCAGGCCCGGGTCGTGTCCGCCGGCCGCTTCGGCATCCCGGCCCTGGCCCACGAGGAGTGCCTGGCCGGCTTCGCGACCTGGGGCGCGACCGCGTACCCCGTGCCGCTGTCCTGGGGCGCGACGTTCGACCCGGCGCTGGTGCGGCGGATGGCCGCGGCCATCGGACGGGACATGCGCGCCGTGGGCGTGCACCAGGGGCTCGCGCCGGTGCTGGACGTCGTACGCGACCTGCGCTGGGGCCGGGTGGAGGAGACCATCGGCGAGGATCCCTACCTCGTCGGCACCGTCGCCACCGCGTACATCCAGGGCCTGCAGTCCGCCGGCGTCATCGCCACGCTCAAGCACTTCGTCGGCTACTCCGCCTCGCGCGGCGGGCGCAACCTCGCGCCGGTCGCCGCGGGCGAGCGCGAGCGCGCGGACGTGCTGCTCCCGCCGTTCGAGATGGCACTGCGGGAGAGCGGCGCGGGGTCGGTGATGAGCTCGTACACCGACACCGACGGCGTGCCCGCGGCGGCCGACGCACACCTGCTGACCGGGCTGCTGCGGGACACCTGGGGCTTCGACGGCACCGTCGTGGCCGACTACTTCGGCATCTCCTTCCTGCGCACGCTGCACGGCGTGGCCGGCGACTGGGCCGGCGCCGCCGGCGCCGCGCTGGCCGCCGGGGTGGACGTGGAGCTGCCGACCGTCAAGACCTTCGGGCCGCCGCTGCTCGCGGCGATCGACGACGGGCGGGTCGACGAGAGCCTGGTCGACCGCGCGCTCGCCCGGGTGCTGACGCAGAAGGTGCGGCTCGGGCTGCTGGATGCCGGCTGGTCACCGGTGCCGGAGTCGCTGGCCTCCGCCGGCGGGGCCGCGGCGGACCCGGACGCGGTGCGCGGCACCGTCGACCTGGACTCCGCCGCCAACCGGGAGCTGGCCCGCGAGGTCGCCGAGCAGGCCGTGGTGCTGCTCGCCAACGACGGCACGCTGCCGCTGCACCGGCCGCGCCGGATCGCCCTCGTCGGCCCCAACGCCGAGGATCCGCACGCCGTGCTCGGCTGCTACTCGTTCCCCGTCCACGTCGGCGTCAAGCACGCCGGGACCCCGGTGGGGATCGGGCTGCCCACGCTCCACGAGGCGCTGCGGCGGGAGTTCCCCGGCGCCACCGTCACCGTCGCCGCCGGCTGCACCGTCGAAGGACCGGAGACGGACGGCATCGCCGAGGCCGTACGGACCGCGCGCGAGGCCGACGTCGTGATCGCGGCGCTCGGCGACCGGGCCGGGCTCTTCGGCCGCGGCACCAGCGGCGAGGGCTGCGACGCGGAGTCCGTGGCGCTGCCGGGCGTGCAGCAGGAACTGCTCGACGCCCTGCTGGACAGCGGGACGCCGGTGGTGCCCGTGCTGCTGGCCGGACGGCCGTACGCGCTGGGGCGGGCGGTGGCCGAAGCGGCGGCGATCGTGCAGTCGTTCTTCCCGGGCGAGGAGGGCACGACGGCGGTGGCCGGCGTGCTCGCCGGGCGCACGAACCCGTCGGGCCGGCTGCCCGTCAGCGTGCCGCGAGGCCCGGGGGCGCAGCCGAGCACGTACCTCGCGCCCCGGCTGGGCCAGGCCACCGAGGTGTCCAACGTCGACCCGACCGCGGCGTTCGCGTTCGGCCACGGGCTGGCGTACACGACGTTCGCGTGGTCCGCCCTCGCCGTGGAGACGGGGGAGTGTGCCACGGACGGCGAGTTCAGGATGTCGTTCACGGTGCGCAACACCGGCGAGCGGGACGGCACCGAGATCGTGCAGCTCTATCTGCACGACCCCGTGGCCTCCGTCGTGCAGCCGGTGCAGCGCCTCGTCGGCTACACCCGGGTGGCGCTGCGCGCGGGGGAGGAGCGCCGGGTGCGGGCGGTCGTGCCGGCCGACGTGGCCTCGTTCACCGGCCGTGACGGGCGCCGGGTGGTGGAGCCGGGCGCGCTGGAGCTGCGGCTGTCGGCGTCGAGCGCGGAGCCGCGGCTCACCGCGGCGGTGACGCTGACCGGCCCGCCGCGGTACGTCGACCACACCCGCCGGCTGCACGCGGAGTTCGACCCGCACCGGGACCCGGGCGCGGGGACCGCCGCGCCGGACGGGGCACACGGCGGGTGAGAGCCCTCTGACGGCCCGGCCGCAGGCCGGGCAAGGCGCGCCGCACCGGACTCCTCCCGGTCCGGTGCGGCGCGCCGACCTCCTCCCGGTCCCGGTGCGGCGCGCCGACCTCCCGGCCCGCTACGCGAGCCCGCCGAGCGTCTCCGGCAGCGCGCCGGCGTACACCACGCCGAGGCGCTGGGTGGCCCGGGTCAGCGCCACGTACAGGTCGCTGCCCCCGAAGAGCGCCGGCTCCGCCACGATCACGGTGTCGAACTCCAGCCCCTTCGCCTGCCGCGGCCCGAGCAGCACGACCGGCCGCGTGAGATCCGGCGCCGCGCCCGCCGCCGCGTCCGGCAACGCCGCGGCCAGCGCCGGCAGCAGCGGTCCCGGCGCGATCACCGCCAGCCGCCCCGCGCCGCCCGACTCCCGGGCCACGGCCGCCGCGACCGCCGCCGGCACGGCGCCGGCCGACTCCCCGGCGCGCTCCGCCCAGGGGCGTACCCCGGTGGCGCGCACCGAGCGCGGCGGCGCGTACCCGGGGTGCTCCGCCCGCGCCACCCCGGCCGCGACGTCCATGATCTCCGCCGGGGTGCGGTAGTTGACGCCCAGCGTGATCTGCTCGAAGCGCTTGTCCACGTACGGGCCGAGGATCGCCTCCCACGTGCCGCACGCCCCTGGCTCCGCGGTCTGCGCCGGGTCGCCGACCAGCGTCATCGACCGGGTCGGGCAGCGCCGCATCAGCAGCCGCCACGCCATCGGCGACAACTCCTGCGCCTCGTCGACGATGATGTGGCCGAAGGCCCAGGTGCGGTCCGCCGCCGCCCGCTCCGCCGCCGTGCGGTGGTCGGCCTCCTCGTGGCGCTCCGCCAGCCGCTCGGCGTCGATGAGGTCGTGCGCGGCCAGCACCTCCGCCTCGTCGTCGTCGCGGTCCTCGAACTCCTGGGTCCGCGAGCCGTACGACATCTCCAGCACGCCCTGCGCGTAGGCGATCCGCTCCTGCCTCTCCGCCTCCGCGCGCGCCCGCGCCGCCGCCTGCGCCGGGCCGTCGTCCCCGAGCAGCTCCGCCGCCTCGTCGAGCAGCGGCACGTCGGCCGGCGTCCAGGGTCCGCCGGCGCGGCGGATCAACCCGGCGTCCGGCTCCGGCAGATGCACCGGCCCGGCGAGGAAGTCCGCGACGAGTTCCTGGGGAGTCAGCAGCGGCCACAGCTCCGCGATGGCCGCGTGCACGTCCTCGTTGGCGGCGACCGCCTTGCCGAGCTGGGCGATGTCGTCGGGGCCGAGCAGGTTCTCCTCGCCGAACGGGTCCTCGCCGAGGCGGTCGGCGAGCTGCCGGGTCAGGCCGTCGATGACGTTGAAGGCGAAGTGCGGCTGGGCGGCGTTGTGCGGCAGCTCGGTGTCGCGGGCGCGCCGGCGGGCGGCGTTGGCCAGCCAGTGGTCGAGGTGCAGCTCGCCGTCCTCGTGCGCGATGACGACGGTCTCCTCCGGCAGCCGCTGACGGTCCTTCAGGTACGCGGCGAGCGCGTCCGCCATCGCCGTGCCGCCCTTGACCGCCGCGGCGGCGGGGGTGTCGGTGCCGCTGGCGTCGACGCCGGGGAACAGCTCGCCGGGGGTGGCCAGCAGCACGCCGGTCTCGCCGAGCGCCGGCAGCACCTCGGAGATGTACCCGAGGAAGGCCGGGTTCGGGCCGACGATGAGCACGGCGCGGCGGGCGAGCTGCTCGCGGTGGGCGTAGAGCAGGAAGGCGGCGCGGTGCAGGGCCACGGCGGTTTTGCCGGTGCCGGGCCCGCCCTCGACGACGAGGACGCCGCGGTGCGGGGCGCGGATGATGCGGTCCTGGTCGGCCTGGATGGTCTGCACGATGTCGTGCATCCGGCCGGTGCGGGCGGCGTCCAGCGCGGCGAGCAGCACCGCGTCGGCGTCGGCGCCCTCCAGGCCCGTGCGTTCGGTGTCGGTGAGGTCGAGGATCTCGTCGTGCAGGCCGGTGACCCGCTGGCCGCCGGCGCCGCCCTCGGTGGAGATGTGCCGCCGCCGGCGCAGGCCCATGGGCGTGTGGCCGGTGGCGAGGTAGAAGGGGCGGGCCACGTCCGCCCGCCAGTCCACGACGAGCGGCGTGCGCTCCTCGTCGTCCGCGCGGATGCCGATGCGGCCGATGTGGTGGTCGCGGCCGTCGCGGAAGCTCAGCCGGCCGAAGCACAGGCCGTGCTCGCCGGCGTTGAACGCGGCCAGCAGCCCGGACTGTTCGGCCACGAGCACGTCGCGCTCCACTCTGGCCTGCAGGGTGTTTCCCCCGTCCCGGGCCAGCGCCGCCCGCACGCCCGCCGCCGCGGCTTCGCGCAGCTCGGCGAGGCGCTGCTGGAGCAGGTCAAGGAATTCCTGCTCCCGCCGCATTTCCTCGTTCTGCACCTCGTTTGACAATTCAGCTCCCCCACGGATAGAATGCCCGCATCGCACTTTCCTCCAGCGCTAGTTCATAAGTAACGAATGGGCGCAGAGAATTCCCCAGCATAGCATTCCAAGGCCCCGACCGAATTCCGGCGGGGTCTTTCCCGTGGGCCCCCGCGGGTTACGCTCGGGGCATGAGCACTGCAGACACCCCCGAAGACGTGGCGCACCTGCTGGTGCGCTGCCTGGAGGCGGAGGGCGTGACCCACGTCTTCGGCGTGCCGGGCGAGGAGAACATCCGCTTCGTCGACGCCGTCAACGCCTCACCGTCCATCGACTACGTCCTGGTGCGCCACGAGCAGGGCGCGTCGTTCATGGCGGAGATGTACGGCCGGATCACCGGCCGCGCGGGGGTGTGCTCCGCGACCCTCGGCCCCGGGGCCATCAACCTGCTGCTCGGCGTCGCCGACGCGCACACCAACAGCACCCCGGTGGTCGCGCTCGCCGCGCAGGGCGGTCTCGACCGGGTGCACAAGGAGTCGCACCAGGTCATCGACCTGCCCGCGATGTTCGCCCCGGTCACCGACTGGTCCCAGCAGGTACGTGCCCCCGGCGCGGTGCCGGAGATGGTGCGCCAGGCGTTCAAGACCGCGCAGAGCGAGCGGCCCGGCGCGGTGTTCCTCGCGGTGCCCGAGGACATAGAGGGCGCCGTGCCCGACCCGCCGCTGAGCCCGCTGCCCATCAACCGCCCGCGCCCGGAGGCCCCGGCCCCCGCGCAACTGGAGCGGGCCGCCGAGGTGCTGGCGGGCGCCGCGCGCCCCATCCTGCTGGCCGGCCACGGCGCCACCCGGTCCGGTGCCACGGACGCCCTGATCCGCTTCTCCGAGCGGCTCGACATCCCGGTGGCGACCACCTTCAACGGCAAGGGCGTCTTCCCCGACGACCACCCCAACGCCCTCGGCGCCGTCGGCTTCATGCGCCACGACTACACCAACTTCGGGTTCGCCAACGCCGACGTGCTCATCTGCGTCGGGTACGAGCTGCAGGAGTTCGACCCGGTAAAGATCAATCCGCAGGGCGACAAGCAGATCCTGCACCTGCACCACTTCCCGGCCGAGGTCGACGCCCACTACCCGGTCGCGGTCGGCGTGCTCGGCGACCCCTCCGCCGCGCTCGACGGCCTCGCGGACGCCGTCGACCGCACGTTCCGCGGCGACGGCCGGCTCATCCGCGGCCTGCTCGCCGAGGAGCTGGCGCACGGCCGCCGCAACTCCGCCTTCCCGCTCGCCCCGCAGCGCGTCGTCGCCGACGTCCGCGAGGCGCTGGGCCGCGAGGACGTGGTGCTGGTCGACACCGGCGCCGGCAAGATGTGGATGGCGCGGCTCTTCCCCACGTACGAGCCCAACACCTGCCTGATCTCCAACGGCCTGTCCACGATGGGCTTCGCGGTGCCCGGCGCCATCGGCGCCAAGCTCGCCCGGCCCGACGCGCAGGTGCTGGCGATGACGGGCGACGGCGCGTTCCTGATGAACTCCCAGGAGCTGGAGACCGCCGTCCGCGAGAACATCCCGATGACCGTGCTCGTCCTCGTCGACGACGAGTACGGGCTGATCACCTGGAAGATGGAACTGGAGATGGGGCGCCACTCCCACACCCGCTTCGGCAACCCGGACCTGGTGACCTACGCGGAGAGCTTCGGCGCCCGCGGGCACGCCGTGAAGTCGGCCGACGAGCTGCTGCCCGTCCTGCGCGACGCCCTCGCCCACGACGGTGTGGACGTCATCTCCTGCCCCGTGGACTACAGCGAGAACCTGCGGCTGACCGACCGGCTCGGCGCCCTCCAGGGCCCGTTCTGACCCCTCCCGTTCCGCACCCGCCGCCGTGATCCTCAGCCCGCCGGGCTGAGGATCACCGAGCGGGTCAGGTGGCGCGGCTCGTCCGGGTCCAGGCCGCGGGCGTCGGCCAGCGCCACCGCCAGGCGCTGCGCCCGGACCAGCTCGGCCAGCGGGTCCAGCCCGCCGGTGACCCACAGGGCGCCGGTGGCGTGCACCTCGTCCTCCAGCCCGGCGGGCGCGTCGCCGATCATCCAGGTGGCGGTGCCCGTGGTGGTGATGCTGATCGGCCCGTGCCGGTACTCCATCGCCGGGTACGACTCCGTCCACGCCAGCGCCGCCTCGCGCATCTTCAGCGCCGCCTCGTTCGCCAGGCCGACGGTCCAGCCGGCGCCGAGGAAGGTGAACTGCCGGGCGGCGAGCAGGGCTTGCGGCAGCGGCTCGACGAGCGCCAGCTCCGCGTCCTCCACCGCGGTCGCCGGCTGCACCCCGAGGTGGGCGCGGAGCAGGGTCAGCGCGGTGGTCGCGAAGCGCGTCTGCACCACGGAGCGCTCGTCGGCGAAGTCCAGCGCCACGGTGTCGTCCGCCGCCTCGCCCGCCGGCGTGGCGGCGTCGGCGACGACCGCCGTGGTACGCACCGAGCCGCCCAGCTCGGACAGCAGCCGCAGCACCTCGGTGGTGGTGCCGGAGCGGGTCAGCACCAGCACCCGGTCGTAGCGCCGGCCCGCCGGGAAGCCGGAGGCGGGAAAGGCGTCCGTCTCGCCGTGCCCCGCCTCCTCGCGCAGCGCGGCGTATGCCTGCGCCATGAAGAAGGAGGTGCCGCAGCCGACGGCGGCCACCCGTTCACCGGGCTGCGGCAGCCGCGCCCCGTGCACCCCCGCCAGCTCGGTCGCCCGGCGCCAGCACGCGGGCTGATCGGCCAGCTCAGCGGCTACGTAGGTCATCGTCATCGCCCCGCCCTGTGTGAGAAGCATTGTTCAATCGTGCATGCTAGGGCAGAATTCCGAGCATCTTCAAGCATCGCTGGTGGGAGGATTGGGGTTGAACCAGCACGAACGGCACGGGACGCTGCTGCGGATGCTGGCCGAGCGCGGCCGGCTCGACGTGGAGGCCGTGGCCGCCGAGGTGGCCGTCTCCGCGGCGACCATCAGGCGCGATCTGGACCAGTTGGCCGAGCAGCAGTTGCTGGTCCGCACCCGCGGCGGCGCCGTGCCGAACGACGTGGCGTACGACCTGCCGCTGCGCCACCGCGCCGGGCGGGACGCCGCCGAGAAGGAACGCATCGGCCGGGCCGCGGCGGCGATGGTCGAGCGCGGCATGGTCGTCGGCCTCAACGGCGGCACCACCACCGCCGCGGTGGCCCGCGCACTGGCCGCCCGCGCCGACTGGGGCGATGTCCCCGCGGGCGCCGCCGAGCGCGGCGACGGCCAGCCCGTGGTCACCGTCGTCACCAACGCGCTCAACATCGCCGCGGAGCTGGCCGTGCGGCGCAGCGTGAAGGTCGTCGTCTCCGGCGGCGTCGCCATGCCGTCCTCGTACGAGCTGGTCGGCCCGCTCGCGGGCCACATCCTGCGCGAGATCCGGCTCGACATCGCCTTCGTCGGCGCCGACGCCGTCGACGCCGAGCACGGCGCGAGCGCCCGCGACGAGCACGAGGCGAGCATCAACGCGCTGCTCGCCGCGCAGGCCGCCCGGCTCGTCGTGGTCGCCGACTCCACCAAGCTCGGGGTGCGCACCTTCGCCCGGATCTGCCCGCCGGCGGACATCGACGTGCTCGTCACGGACGACCGGGCGGGGGACCGGGCCCGGGAGTTCGAGGAGCAGGGGATGTCCGTGGTGCGGGCATGAGCGGGCGCGGCAGCATCGTGACCGACCTGCGTCTCGGGGTCGTCGGCCTCGGGCTGCGCGGCGACCTCGCGGACGCCGCGCACCGGCCCGGCGTGGGCTCCGTCGTGGCCGCGGTCGCCGACACCGACCCGGCCGTGCGGGCGGGCGTCGCCGGGCGCTTCCCCGGCGCCGTCGCGTACGCCGACCACCGCCGGCTGCTCGACGCCGCGGACGCCGGAGGCGTGGACGCGATCGTCGTCGCCACTCCCGACGACACCCACGAGGCCGTCGCCCGCGCCGCGCTCGAAGCCGGCAAGCCGGTCTTCGTGGAGAAGCCGCTCGGCATCACCGTCGAGCAGTGCGACGCCATCCTGCGCACCGCGTACGAGACGGGCACGCCGCTGTACGTCGGGGACAACATGCGGCACACGGGCGTCGTCCGGCTGATGCGCGACATCGTCGCGCGCGGCGACATCGGCGCGCCGCTCACCGTGTGGGTCCGGCACTTCGTCGGGTACGGAGGGGACTACTACTTCAAGGACTGGCACGCCGAACGGCGCCGCACCACCGGCCTGCTGGTCCAGAAGGCCGCCCACGACATCGACGTCGTGCACTGGCTCGCCGGCGGCTACACCAGCCGCGTGCACGCCCTCGGCGCCCTCATGCTCTACGGCGACCTGCCCCGCCGGCCGCCCGGCACCCCGCGCCCCGCCGTCCGGCCCGAGGCCGACGCCTGGCCGCCCGCCGCGCGCCGCGACCTCAACCCCGTCGTGGACGTCGAGGACGTCTCCGTGATGAACATGCGCCTCGACAACGGCGTCATCGCCGCCTACCAGCAGTGCCACTTCAGCCCCGACCACTGGCGCAGCAACACCGTCATCGGCACCGCGGGCCGGCTGGAGAACTTCGGCGACCGCCCCGGCGACGAGGTCCGCGTCTGGCACACCGGCCCCTCCGGCTACCGTCCCGGCGCCGACGCCATCCACCGCGTGCCCGCCGCCGAGGGCGCGGACGGCGGCGCGGACGACCGCACCATCGCCGAGTTCTGCCGCTTCGTCCGCCTCGGCGACGCCACCGAGACCTCGCCGCTGGCCGCCCGGATGAGCGTCGCCGCGGGCGTGCTCGCGACCCGTTCGCTGCGCTCCGGCGGCATGGCGTACGACGTGCCGCCGCCCGACCCCGCGGTCGCGGCGTACTTCGCGGCCGGCCAGCCCCGGCCCGCACACCAGCACTGAGGCCCGCTCACCGATTCCCCCGGAGGAGACCGATGACCGTGAACCGCAGGCACTTCCTGGCAGGGACGTCGATCGCCGGCGGCGCCGCGCTGCTGCCGGCCCTCGGCCTCGCGGCGCCGGCGGCGGCGCACGGCGGCGGAGGCGGCGCCCACGGGCCCGGGGGCGGCGGCGGGGACGGCACCGCGGGCGCCCGCCGGGCGCTGGCCCGGCTGCTGCCCCGCCACCACCGGCAGTTCGAGCTGTCCCTCCTGGACGGCGCCGGCCCCGACCGCTACCGCGTCACCGGCTCCCCGGGCCGGGTCGCCGTCGCCGCCACCGGCACCGGCGCCCTGCTCACCGGCGTCGGCGCCTACCTCAAGCGCACCGCCCGGGCGCAGATCTCCTGGAACGGCGACCAACTCGACCTGCCCGCACGGCTGCCCGCACCGGCCCGCCCGCTCGCCGGCGAGGCGCACGTGCCGCACCGGTTCGCGTACAACGACACCAACGAGGGCTACACCGGCGCCTACCGCGACTTCGCCGCCTGGGAGCGCGCCCTCGACGTCCTCGCGCTGCACGGCGTCAACGAGGTGCTGGTCTGCATCGGCACCGACGCCGTCTACTACGAGACCTTCCGCGCCTTCGGCTACTCCGACGAAGAGCTGCGCGCGTGGATCCCCGCCCCCGCGCACCAGCCCTGGTGGCTGCTGCAGAACATGGCGTACTTCGGCGGCCCCGTCTCCGCCCGCCTGCTGCGCCTGCGCGCCGAACTCGGCGCCCGCATCACCGCGCGCGTCCGCGAACTGGGCATGACGCCCGTGCTCCCCGGCTACTTCGGCACCGTCCCCGACGGCTTCGCGGAGAAGAACCCCGGCGCCCACGTCGTCCCGCAGGGCGGCTGGGTCGGCTTCGAGCGCCCCGGCTGGCTCGACCCCCGCGACCCACGCTTCGCCGAGGTGGCCGCCGCCTTCTACGGCCACCAGCGCGACCTGCTCGGCCCCGCCGGCCTGTACAAGATGGACCTGCTGCACGAGGGCGGCGACCCCGGCGACGTACCGGTGGGCGCCGCCGCCCGCGCCGTGGAGGCCGCGCTCAGGCGCGCCCACCCCGACGCCCTCTGGGCGATACTCGGCTGGCAGCACAACCCGCGCCCGGAGATCCTCGAGGCCGTCGACCGCGACCGCATGCTCATCGTCGACGGCCTCTCCGACCGCTTCCCCACCGTCACCGACCGCGAGGCCGACTGGCTCGGCACCCCCTACGCCTTCGGCGCGATCTGGAACTTCGGCGGCCACACCGCCCTCGGCGCCAACACCCCCGACTGGGCCGAGCTGTACCCCGCCTGGCGGGACAAGCCGGACAGCGCGCTCGCCGGCGTCGCCATGATGCCCGAGGGCGCCGACAACAACGCCGCCGCGATGTCGCTGCTCACCGAACTCGCCTGGACCCCGGGCCGGATCGACCTCGACGCCTGGTTCCGCGACCACGCCACCGCACGCTACGGCGCCGAGGACCCGCACGCGGCCGCCGCCTGGCAGGTGCTGCGCGAGACCGCGTACGGGACCACCCGCGCCGACTCCTGGAGCGAGGGCGCCGACAGCCTCTTCTGCGCCCGCCCCGGGCTCGACGTGCGCAGCGCCGCCGCCTGGAGCCCGCAGCAGGACCGCTACGACATCGCCGCCTTCGACCGCGCGCTCACCGAACTCCTGGCCGTCGCCCCCGGGCTGCGCGGCTCCGCCGCGTACCGCTACGACCTGATGGACGTCACCAGACAGGCCATCGCCAACCGCAGCCGCCCGCTGCTGGCGCGCATCAAGGAGGCGTACGCGGCCCGCGACCGCGGCGGCCTGCGCGCGCTGGCCTCCTCCTGGCTGGAGCTGATCCGGCTGCTGGACCGGGTGGTCGGCACCGACCCGCAGCACCTGCTCGGCCGCCACCTCGCCGACGCCCGCGCCTGGGGCGGCGACCGCGCCGAGAGCGACCGGCTGGAGTACGACGCGCGCTCGCTGATCACCACCTGGGGTCCGCGCGCCGGCAGCGAGGCCGGGCTGCACGACTACGCGAACCGCGAATGGCAGGGCCTGCTGGGCGACTTCTACCACGGCCGCTGGCAGACCTTCTTCGCCACGCTCGACACGGCGCTGGCGACCGGCGCGGAGCCGGCCCCCGTCGACTGGTTCGCCCACGAGGACGCCTGGGCGCGCCGCCGCGACCGCTACCCCGTAAGGCCCCGCGGCGACATCCGCGGGCTGGCCCAGGAGACCGTGCGCGTCCTGGCCCGCGACCCGCTCGCCGCGCTGGTGCGCTGAGCGAACGGACGTCGCGGGCGCCGGAGCGGGCCCCACAGCCGCGGTACGGGTACGGGTGCCACCCCCGTACCCGTACCGCCCTCACACCCGCCGCTGGACGTGCAGCAGGTACTCCTTGCGGTCCAGCGGGTTGTGGTCGGTCCGCGGCCGGGCCGGGGCCGGGCCGCGCACCGCCCGGTAGCGGCCGAAGGCGGTCTCCAGCACGCCCTCGCCCCGGGTCAGCCCCGGCAGCCGCCGCTCCAGCGCGTGCACCCGCGCCGCCGGCACCTCGCCCTCAAGCACCGCGGTGCCGCCGCGCACCTCCTGCCCGTCGACCACCGCGTCCAGCGCCGCGAACACCGGCCACAGCGCCGGCACCGCGTCCCCGGGCGCCTCCAGCCGGAACCGCTGCACCGGCTCGTGCACCCGCGTGCCCGCCCGCTTCAGCGCGTCCGCCACCACCAGCGGCGTGATGCCCCGGAAGTCGGCGCCGGTGCTCGACATGGCCTTGCTGAAGCCCTGGTGGGCGTGGCTCTGGCGGGGCCAGTAACCGGAGTGCGTCATCGTCACCCGCACGTCGGGGATCTCCCAGCCGGCGAGCCCCTGGCGCAGGGTCGCGCGGACGGTGTCCTCGACGGCCTTGAAGAACGCGTACGGCATCGAGCCCAGCTCCACGGCCAGTGCGAAGACCACGCCCGTGCCGGGCGGCGCCGGCTCGACCCGCAGCCCGACGGTGGCCAGGAACGGGTTGGTGTCCGTGTCGCCCTTCTCGTACGCCGAGCCGCCCCCCGCCAGCCGCTCGACGTGGATGACCGACGACTCGCGGAAGGAGACCGGCAGCCCGTACTCCTCCGCGAGCGTGGCCCCGATGACCTCCTTCTGCACCTCGCCGTAGAGCGAGACGTACAGCTCCCGGCGGATGTCGTCCTGGCGCAGCGCGATCAGCGGGTCCTGCTCGGCCAACTGGAAGAGCGCCGCGTGCAGTGCGCCCCGGTCGGCGGCCCGGTCCGGCACCACCACCGTCTCCAGCGTCGGCGGCGCGAAGTGGTGCCGCCGCGCGTCGGCCGCCCGGCCCACCGCTGCGCCGACCGCGTCGCCGATGCGCACCCCGGCCAGGCCCCGCACCAGGCCGATGCGGCCGGCGCCGACCCCGGCCGCGGGCACGGCCTCGCCCTGCTCGAAGACCTCGACGCCGGTGACCTTCTCCGTCACGGGGGCGCGGTCGCCGTCGCCGTACGCCAGCTCCTGGCGCGTGCGCAGTGTGCCGGCGAGCATCCGCACGTACGCGACCTTCTCGCCGCCCGGCCCGCGCTCGACCTTGAAGACCGTGCCGGCGGGCGGTCCTTCCGCGTCCCCGGCGGGCGCCGGCAGCAGCTCCTTGATGCCGGCGGTCAGCTCCGCGACGCCCGCGCCGGTGGCGGCCGAGCCGAAGTACACCGGGTGCACGAGCGCGCCGGCGGTCTGCTCGGCGAGGCTCTTGCGCAGCCTGCGGTACGTCACCGCCGCCTCGTCGGCGACGTAGTCCGCGAGCAGCGCGTCGTCGTGGCCGGTGAGCACGTCGGCGAGCCGGGCGGTGAAGGCCGCGTGGTCCGGGTGGCCCGGGCCGTACGGGGTGAACGCGGCGTCGCGGGTGCCGAGTTCGCGGACGGCGCCCATGGCGACGGCGCCGGGCGTGAGCTTCGCGGCGATGTCGCGTACGAGCGCGTCGTCGCGCGCGCCGCGCCGGTCGGTCTTGTTGACGAAGACCAGGGTAGGGAGCGCCAGGCGCCGCAGCGTGCGCATGAGCACGCGCGTCTGCGCCTGCACGCCCTCCACGGCGGACACGACGAGCACCGCCCCGTCGAGCACGTGCAGCACCCGTTCCACCTCGGCGATGAAGTCCGGGTGGCCGGGCGTGTCGATGAGGTTGACGGTGATGCCGTCGAGCGCGAAGGAGACGACGGCGGACTTGATGGTGATGCCGCGCCGGCGCTCCAGCGCGAGCGAGTCGGTGCGGGTGCTGCCGTCGTCGACGCTCCCGACCTCCTCGACGACCCCGGCGGCGTGCAGCAGCCGCTCGGTCAGGCTGGTCTTACCGGCGTCGACATGGGCCAGGATTCCCAGGTTCAGCGTGTGCACGGAGCGACATGTCCCTTGCGTAGGTGGCGATGGCCTGCTGGGTGGACATGAACGCTGCGCGCATGCGGGTTTCCTCTCCGTTTCGGGGACGTGTGGCTGCCGTGCCCGGCCAGTGGAGCAGCGGCCGACCGGGCGCGGCAACCGAATTAACGGCTCAGCGGGCCTGCAGCCGCTCGATCAGCTCGGACTGGTACGCCGTGGTGCCCTCGATCCGCTCGTAGCTGCCCACGGCCCACGGCCCGCCGCGCCGGCCGCCCGGCGCCAGGCCGTTGACCTCGTACGACTGCGTCTCGCCTGCCGTGACCGTGGCCCCCTCGTGGCGGGTCCAGCGACGGCCGTCGTAGTGCCACAGGACGGGCGGGCCCTCCCAGCCGTGCGGGTCGCCGGACAGCCAGATGCCGCCGCGGCCGTCGCCGGTGACGGCGTCGGCGAAGATCCCCGCCACCGGGCCGGTGACGTCGCGCCACCGGTGGCCGTCGTAGTGGTAGACCCGGGGCTCGGCGAGGCCCTCGCCGTCGGCGGCGGGGACCCGGCCGGTGGCCCACACGCTGCGGGCGGAGTCGACGTGGACGTCGGTCAGCCGCAGGCCCGGCGCGTCGGGGGCCTCTGTCTCCCGCCAGCCGCCGTTCTTCCAGCGCATCACCACGGGGCGGCTCTCCCGGCCGGCGTACGCGAAGCCGCCGACCGCCCAGGCGGTGCGGGAGGAGCGGGCGTCGGCGTCAAGGATGTTGACGCCGCTCGGCAGATCCTGCGTGGTCCAGTCGCCCTGCGCGTACGTGCTCAGATACCGGTCGCCCACCAGCCACACCCGCCCGTCCTCGGCGGCGATCCGGGCCGACCCGTGGGAGACGCCCCCGGGCAGCTCCGGCAGCGGCACCTGCTCCCACTCGTAGCCGTCGTAGTGGACGGCGAACTCGGCGTCGTAGTTCCAGCCGTAGGCCCACACGTCCTGCGGCGAGGAGGCGTCCACGCTGTTCCAGTAGTAGACCGGCGGCAGGGCGGGGTCGCGCACCTCCTGCCATTCCCCGCCGTCCCAGTGCAGCACGACGCCGTCCGGCATGCCCTCGTAGTGGCTGTCGGAGCCGACGGCCCAGGCGTCCCGGCCCGCGGACGTCACCGAGTTCAGATGTGCCCCGTCCGGCAGGCTGCCGGCGAGCGATATCTCCCAGCGGGGTTCGTGCGCGCCCTTCGCCGGCGCGGCCGCGGCCGCCGGGGCGGCGAGCGCGGCGCCGGCGACGAGCGCCACGGCCACGGCGAGGGCGGTGCGTACCCGAGTCCTCATCCCTGAGTTCCTTCCTGCGGTGCGGTCTGACACGGGGTCAGACCGCCCGCGGGGGGTGAGGGTTGTCCAGGTATTTCAGTTATGTCGGTACGTCACGCGAGGGATGCCGCGATGCCACCGGGTGTTCATTTCCGCGTTACTCCCGGGGCTCACCGGGCGCGTATCGCGTCCAGTTCGGCCACCGAGGCGAACGAGCCGGACGCGCCGTGCTCACTCAGCACCTTGAGCGCGATGTGCCTTGCCTTCACCTCGGGGAAAGGCACGGTGAACTCCGTGCGGTCCTGCGGGAAGCTGCCGGCGGCCACCTTCCGCCACTGCTCGCCGTCGGCGGAGACCAGCACCTCGTACCCCTTCACCCGGCCGTTGAGGCCGCCGTCCTGCCGCGGCATGTAGCGCACCCCGGCCAGGCGCCGCTCGGCGCCCGTGTCGACGGACAACTGCTGCGGCAGAGCGGCGCCGTAGGCGCTGTGCCAGTGGGTGTACGGGTCGTTGTCGACGGCGCGGGCCGCCTGCCCCGGCTCGCCGGTGCCCTCCTCGCTGGTGGCCGTCGCCGTCCAGCCGTCCTGCCCGTACAGGCCGGAGTTGGCGCCGATCTGCGACTCGGGGTCGGCGGGGTCGGGGACCGTGAGCGGCAGTGCGTCGCCGACGCGGTCGTAGGCGTCGAGGAACGGCTGCACGGGGGAGCCCGCCGGCTTCGCCCAGGTGCGGTCGCCGACGACGGCGAGGGGACGGCGGGCGAAGTAGTCGACCCAGCCCGTCGAGTAGTCGTACGTGCGGTCGGACCAGCGGGCCATCCGGTAGCCGAGGATGCCGGGCGCGGCCTCGAACGGGTAGTCGCGGTAGACGTCGCGCACGTCGAAGAAGGCGTAGTCACCCGGCGTGGCGCCGAATCCGGCGCTCATGTACAGCTTGCTCTCCTCCATGCCGACGGTCGGGTAGCCCTGGGCGGCCCGGCCTCCCGGCGGCGAGAGCCATTCGGTCACCCCGGTGCGCTTGTCCGGGTCGATGCTCGTGGGCTGCTGGAAGTCCCACCACTGCCAGACCTGCGCGGTCTTGCCCTCGGCGCGTACGGCGGCGGCCAGGTCGTCGATGAACTCCACCAGCACGTCGCCGGGGTAGGGGTAGCCCTGCTTCTTCTGGTACGCGACGAGTTCGGGGCACGCCTCCTGCGCCGGGCGCAGCGGGACCTCGTCGGTGCCGATGTGGAGGTAGGGGCTGTCGAAGATGTCCGCGACCTCGGCGACCAGGTCGCGGGCGAACCGCCGCGTCTCCGGCTTGGTGTAGTCCAGCGTCCAGTGGCCGCGGTCGGAGCCCTCCCAACTGTTGTCCGGCCGGGACATCGACTCGCAGGCGAACGCCAGCTCGGGGCGGGCGTCGCCGATGGTCACGGCGTGTCCCGGCAGGTCGATCTCCGGTACGAGCGTCACCCCGTAGCGCGCCGCGTAGTCCTCCAGGTCGCGCAACTGGCGCTTGGTGTAGTGCTGTGCGGCGACGATCTCGGGGTACCGGTCGCTCTCGATGCGGTAGCCGTTCCAGTCCGTCAGGTGCAGGTGGAAGGTGTTGAGCTTGTACCAGGCGAGCTGGCGGATCTGCTGCCTGAGGTAGTCCAGGGAGTAGTACCTGCGGCCCGCGTCGAGCATCACGCCGCGCTCGCCGTGGGTGGGGTGGTCGCGCGCGGTGCCGCGGACGACGGTGTGCCGCTCGTCGCCGGTGCGCAGGGCCTGCAGCAGGGTGCGGGTGCCGTAGAGCACGCCGCGGCGGTCGGGGGCGGTGATCCGGGCGGAGTCGGCGAGCTCCAGCTCGTAGCCCTCGGGGGAGGGGGCGCCGCCGCCGAGGGACAGGCCGATGTCCCCGCGGCCGGGACGGCCGGTGGTGATCTTCGGGCGCAGCCCCTCCTGCAGGTCCAGCTCGCGGGCGAGCAGCGCCGCGGTGGGCGCCAGCTTCCGGGCGTCGCCGCGGTCCAGCACGATCCGGCTGTGCCGGGTCAGCTCCCACGTGCCCTCGCCGCCCTCCCAGGAGCGAACCGAAGGGATCGTGACGGGCGCGGGGTTGGGCTCTGCGGCCTGGCTCGCGGGCACGCCGGGGGCGAGGGAGAGCAGCATCCCGGCCGCCGCGGCGAGCCACAGGGCGCGGGTGCGGGGGCGGCGGGCCCGGCCGCGGGCGTGAGGGCCGGGGGGCGGCGGGGTACTTTCGGACGCGCTGTGCGGTGCTGGCGCTGGGGTCTCCTGCGGCATGGCGGCTCCCTCGGACGACGGCAACTGACCAGGGGTATCAGCCCGTCGGCGGCCGGGGCCATGGACGGAAGCGCGGCGCGGCGTGGACTTACGCACCGGCGCCCATGCGGTGACAGCCCATTGCCATATCGTGTGAGAATCGGTCAAGCTGTTCGTGGCTTAATCGCTCGGTCGAGGGAAATTCGACCGGCTCGTTTGCGCCAACCTTGCCCCTTTCCCGACATGCCGCACTACGGTTGGCGGTCCACCCAGGACCCCGGTGACTATGACCTCGGCTGCCTGCCCCCGGCTGGGCAGAACGGGCCCCGTGGGGGGAGCACGTGGTGTACACAGACGACGTGACCGGAGCTTCGTGGCGTACCGGCGGCGACGACCACGCCGACCGGGTGGAGTCGCGCTTCGCGCGGAGCTACCGGCTGCACGGATTCACGGTGCTGGAGCTGCACGGCGAGATCGACCTCGCCGCGCAGCTCGATGTCGAGCCGTACCTCGATGTGATCACCGGCGCGGCCGCGCCGCGCGTGGTCATCGACCTGTGCGGTACGGAGTTCCTGGACTGCTCGGGACTGCGGTTACTGGTACGCGCCCGCAGGCGCACCGGCGAGCGCGGCGGCGAGCTGCGGCTGGTCTGCCCCGAGGGGGTGACCGCGCACCGGGTCATGCGGTACTGCGGCCTGCTCGACGCGCTCGGGCCGGTGGCGACGATGGCCGACGCCCTGCCCGAAGAAAATCCGGGAGTGATCGCTAGTCAAATTTGATTAGGATGTCGCTCATGTGTTCAGCGCAAGCAGCAGAGAGCGACCGCCCGGGCCCCGGACCCGCCGCAGGCGCGGCGAAGCCCGCCGACGCCCACGACGTGATCAAGGTGCGCGGCGCCCGGGCGAACAACCTGGCCGGCGTCTCGCTCGACATCCCCAAGCGGCGGCTCACGGTCTTCACCGGCGTCTCCGGCTCCGGCAAGTCCTCGCTCGTCTTCGGCACCATCGCGGCCGAGTCGCAGCGCCTGATCAACGAGACCTACAGCGCCTTTCTCCAGTCCTTCATGCCGAACCTGCCCCGGCCCGACGCCGACGGGCTGCACAACCTCTCCGCCGCCATCGTCATCGACCAGGAGCGGATGGGCGCCAACTCCCGCTCCACGGTGGGCACGGCCACCGACGCGTACGCGATGCTGCGCATCCTCTTCAGCCGGCTCGGCGAGCCGCACGTGGGCACCTCCGGCGCGTTCAGCTTCAACCTCCCCGAGGGCATGTGCCTGCGCTGCGAGGGTCTGGGCGAGGTCTCGCAGATCGACGTCGACCAGCTCGTCGACCGCCGGCTCTCGCTCAACGAGGGGGCGGTCACCGTCCCGAACTTCGCCGTCGGCAACTGGTACTGGGAGGTCCTGGCCGCCTCGGGCTTCTACGACCCGGACAAGAAGCTCGCGGACTTCACCGACCAGGAGTGGCAGGACCTCCTGCACAAGGAGACCGTGAAGGTCAAGGCCGGCAACCACAACATCACCTACGAGGGGCTCATCCCCAAGATCACGCGGATGTGGCTGGTCAAGGACCGCGACTCCCTGCAGGGCGCCATCCGCACCTTCGTGGACCGGGCCGTCGTCTTCGCCGAGTGCCCCGACTGCGGCGGCACCCGGCTCTCCGCCGCCGCGCTCTCCTCGAAGATCCAGGGCCGCAACATCGCCGAGTGCGCCGCGCTGCAGATCACCGACCTGGCCAAGTTCGTCCGCGCGATCGAGGACGAGTCGGTGGGGCCACTGCTGGACAGCCTGCGCGGGCTGCTGGACTCGCTGGTCGAGATCGGCCTCGGCTACCTCAGCCTCGACCGCCCCTCCGCCAGCCTCTCCGGCGGCGAGGCGCAGCGCGTGAAGATGGTCCGCCACCTCGGCTCCAGCCTCACCGACGTCACGTACGTCTTCGACGAACCCACCGTCGGGCTGCACCCGCACGACATCCGGCGGATGAACGACCTGCTGCTGCGGCTGCGCGACAAGGGCAACACCGTGCTCGTCGTCGAGCACAAGCCGGAGGTCGTCGCCATCGCCGACCACGTGGTGGACCTCGGCCCCGGCGCCGGCAGCGACGGCGGGCACGTCACCTTCAGCGGCGACGTCCCGGGGCTGCGCGCCTCCGGCACGCTGACCGGCCGGTACCTGGAGCACCGGGTACGGCTGCGCGAGCGGCCCAGGCAGCCGCGCGGCCATCTGGCCGTCGAGGGCGCCGACCTGCACAACCTCCGCGACGTCAGCGTCGACATACCGCTCGGGGTGCTCACCGTGGTCACCGGCGTCGCCGGCTCCGGCAAGTCCTCGCTCGTGCACGGCTACCTCGCCGGCCGGGACGGCGTCGTGGTCGCCGACCAGTCGCCGATCCGCGGCTCGCGGCGCTCCAACCCCGCGACGTACACCGGGCTGCTCGGCCCGATGCGCACCGCCTTCGCCAAGGCCAACGGCGTCAGGGCCGCGCTGTTCTCGGCCAACTCCGCGGGTGCGTGCCCCCACTGCAAGGGCATCGGGCTGATCTACACCGACCTGGCGATGATGGCCGGCGTCGCGTCCGTGTGCGAGGAGTGCGAGGGCAAGCGCTACACGCCCGAGGTGCTCACGTACACGCTGCGCGGCAAGAACATCAGCGAGGTGCTGGGGATGTCGGTCGCCGAGGCGCACGGCTTCTTCCCCTCCGGCCAGGCGCACGCCATCCTCGGCCGGCTCGCCGACGTGGGCCTGGGCTACCTGCGCCTCGGCCAGCCGCTCAACACCCTCTCCGGCGGCGAGCGGCAGCGGCTGAAGCTGGCCATCCACATGGCCGAGAAGGCGGCCACCTACGTCCTCGACGAGCCGACCACCGGACTGCACATGGCCGACGTCGACAAGCTGCTCGCGCTGCTGGACCGGCTGGTCGACGACGGCAACTCGGTGGTGGTCATCGAGCACCACCAGGCGGTCATGGCGCACGCCGACTGGATCGTCGACCTCGGTCCCGGTGGCGGCCACGACGGCGGCCGGGTGGTCTTCACCGGCACCCCGGCCGCCCTGGTCGCGGAGGCGGACACGCTCACCGCACAGCACCTGCGCGAGTACGTCGACCGGGACTGACCCCGCGCCGGGGAGCGTCCGGGCCGGCTAGGCCGCCGCCACCCGCGGCATCCACATCGGCTCCTTGCCCAGCTCGGCCCAGATGTACCGGAGCAGCAGCTCGGACCTGAGCCCGGCGCTCCCCGGGTCGTCCCACAGGTTGCGCGTCTCGCCCGGATCGGCGCGCAGGTCGAACAGCTCGCCGTACGTCCGTCCCTGATAGACCGTCAGCTTGTAGCGGTCGTCGACGTACGTGCGCAGGCTGACCGCCGTCGGCTCGTGCCGGAACTCGCAGATGACGTGGTCCCGCGCGCGCTGCGCGCCGCCGGTGAAGACCTCCGCCTGGCTGACCCCGGTCATCTCCCGCGGCACCGGCAGCCCGGCCAGCTCCAGGAACGTCGGCGCCAGGTCGACGGTCGAGACCAGCGCGGAGGAGGCGCGCCCCGCGGGCACCCGGCCGGGCAGACGGACGAGGAACGGCACCCGCAGCAGGTCCTCGTAGTGGAACGCGCCCTTGGCCTGCAGTCCGTGCTGGCCGAAGAAGTGCCCGTGGTCGGTGGTGAACACCACGATCGTGTCCCCGGCCAGTCCCAGCGCGTCGAGCCGGTCCAGTATCCGGCCCACGTACGCGTCGAGCATGCTGACCATCCCGTAGTACGTCGCCACCAGCCGCCGCCGCTCGGCGGCCGGCAGCCGGTGGGAGTGGAAGCCGTGGACGTACTGCCCCGACTCCCGCCACGGCGAGAAGTCCGGCCGGTCCTGCTGGGTGAGGGCGAAGTGCGGCGGGTTGCCGTCGTGTTCGCCGGCGACGGCCTCGGGCACCGTCAGGGCCTCCGGGTCGTACATCCGGTCCCAGGGCTCGGGCACGAGGTAGGGCGGGTGCGGGTCGAAGAAGCTCGCCCAGCAGAAAAACGGTTCGCCGCGCTCCGCGTACCCCTCAAGCAGCGCGCCGGTGCGCTCGGCGATCCAGGCGTTGTAGTGCAGTTCCTCGGGGATCGGCCAGGTGTGCTGCACGCCGGGGTCCAGGGTGCCGGTCGGCGGCCGGAACCAGCGCCGCCAGTCGGGCCGCCCCCGCTGCTCCAGCCAGAGCGCGTAGTGCTGGCCCGCGTGCGCCTCCGCGGTGTGGTTGCGGGCCAGCTCCACGTGGTCGAAGCCGTAGTACGGGCCGTGGAAGTCCCGCCAGAAGTCCAGGTCCTGCAGCAGCGGGTACGCCTCGATCGACGGGTGCTCCGCCGTGCTCGCGAGCGGCTGGAAGTGCGCCTTGCCGACCAGCGAGGTGGCATAGCCCGCGGCGCCCAGGTGGCCGCCGAGCGTGGGCTGGTCCTCGGGCAGCTTGGTGCCGAGCGTCCACGCGCCGTGCTGGCTGGGGTACTTGCCGGTGATCATCGAGGCGCGGGTCGGCGTGCACGTCGGGTTGGGGCAGTAGGCGCGCTCGAAGGCGGTGCCCTCGGCGGCGAGCCGGTCGAGGTGCGGGGTGCGGATCTCGGGGTTCCCGCGGCCGAGGGTGTTCCAGTGCTGCTGGTCGCTGGTGATGAGCAGGATGTTGGGCGGCGCCGGTTCGTCAGCGGTCATGGCACCTTTCTACCCGCGCCGCCTGCGGCTGCCGAGCGGTTCCCGGGTACGGCCCGCGGACCGCGTCCGGCGCCGGGCGCCCGCGCGTGACGATGCGGCCGCCGCCCGCGTCGACCGTCCGCATCTGCAGGGAGCCGCACTGGCACCGGGTCCAGATCGTCATTCCGTCGCCCGTACGGTGACGTGAGACCGTGTGGAACGGCGTGCTGTCCGCCCAGCCGCAGTGGGGGCAGTGACCCTCGAACAACTCGGATGTCCTCTCCCCGCCGTATCCTCCGGCGGTTCTCGTCCGGCCGCGGCCCCTCTGCCCGGGCCCGCGTTCCTTCACTCCCCAGCATGGAAGTTCCGTTCGTGCAGGTCTAGGTTGGATTTATGGACGGCATCGTGAAGGAGCGCCTACATGATTGACCTGCGCCGGCTGCGCGTGCTGCGCGCGGTCGCGTACTACGGCACCGTGACCGCCGCGGCCGAGTCCCTCCACCTCACCCCCTCCGCCGCCTCCCAGCAGATCCGGCAGTTGGGCCGGGAACTGGACGTCCGGCTGCTGGAGCCGCAGGGGCGCCGGGTGCGGCTCACGCCCGCGGCGCGCGGACTGCTCGCGCACGCCGACACCATCGAGGCGCAGTGGGAGCGGGCGGCGGCCGAACTCCACGCGCTCGACGAGGAGCCGGCCGGGGAACTGCGCATGTCCGGCTTCCCCAGCGCGATGTGCCGGCTGCTGGCGCCCGTGGCCGGCGGGCTGCGCGCGGAGTACCCGCGACTCGACGTACGGCTGCGCGAGGCCGAGCCGGCGGACTGCTACGACCTGCTGTTCGACGGCGAGACGGACCTCTCCGTGGTGGAGGCGTCCGCCGACGCCCCGGCCCAGGGCGACCAGCGCTTCGAACAGCACACCCTCATCGAGGACCCCTTCGACCTGGTCGTGCCCGAGGACCACCCGCTGGCCGCGCGCACGTCCATCCGGCTCGCCGAGGCGGAGGAGGAGCGGTGGATCATCGGCCCGCCGGGCGTCTGGTCGCGGCAGCACGTGCTCGCCGCCTGCAGCGCGGCGGGCTTCGGGCCGAACGTGACCCACGAGGCGTGCGACTGGACGGTGACGGCGGTGATGGTCTCGCACGGCCTCGGCGTCGCGCTCGTGCCCCGGCTCGCGCAGCTCTCCGGGGTGCCGTCGATCCGCAGGCTGCGGATCAGCGGGGCGCCGACCCCGTCCCGTACGTTCCTCACGGTCACCCGGCGCGGCGCGACGGGCAGTCCCGCCGTGCGCGTCGCGCTCGACGCCCTGCGGATACGGGCGAAGGAGACGGTCGGGTAGCCGAAGACCCGCGGGCCCGTGAGGTCACGGTCCCCGCGGGCCCGCGGGAGGTGGGGGAGGGGGCGGGGCGGAGGAGGGTGCCCCGCCCCCGGGGAGGGGGGTGGGTGACGACCGGACGGCAGGCGCTCGGGCACCGCCGGCCGGCCGCCGCTGGCGGCCGGCGGCGGCTAGTGGGCGCCGGCGCCGGTGAGGGAGCGGACCTCCAGTTCGGCGTACTTCTTGCCGGTGGCGTCCTCGTCCTTCGACAGGATCGAGCCGAGCCAGCCGAGGAGGAAGCCGGCCGGGATGGAGATCAGCCCCGGGTTCTCCAGCGGGAACCACTGGAAGTCCACGCCCGGCCACATGCTGGTCTCCTTGCCGGAGACCACCGGGGAGAACAGCACCAGGAACACCGAGGTGGACAGGCCGCCGTAGATCGACCACAGCGCGCCCTGGGTGGTGAACCGCTTCCAGAACAGGCTGTAGAGGATCGTCGGCAGGTTCGCCGACGCCGCCACCGCGAAGGCCAGGGCCACCAGCCCGGCGACGTTGAGGTTCCCCGCGAAGACGCCCAGGAGGATGGCGACCGCGCCGATCCCTATGGCGGCGATCCGGGCCGCGGCGATCTCCTCCTTCTCGGTCGCCTTGCCCTTGCGGATGACGTTGGCGTACAGGTCGTGCGCGAACGACGACGAGGACGCCAGGGTCAGTCCGGCGACGACCGCGAGGATCGTGGCGAAGGCGACCGCGGAGATCATCGCCAGCAGGATCGCGCCTCCGGTGGATCCCGCTCCGCCGCCGATCTCCTCCGCCAGTAGTGGTGCCGCGGTATTGCCCGCCGGGTTGGACTCGACGATGGTCTCCTGTTTGATCAGCGCGGCGGCGCCGAAGCCCAGCGCGATGGTCATCAGGTAGAAGCCGCCGATGATGCCGATCGCCCAGAGCACGGACTTACGCGCGGTCTGCGCGGTCGGCACCGTGTAGAAGCGGATCAGGATGTGCGGCAGGCCCGCGGTGCCCAGCACCAGCGCGACGCCCAGCGAGATGAAGTCGATCTTCGAGGTGGTCGTCACTCCGTACTTCAGGCCCGGCTCCAGGAACGCCGCGCCCTTGCCGGAGTTGTCCGCGGCGGCGCCCAGCAACTCGGAGATGTTGAAGTCGAACTTCGCCAGCACCAGTATCGTGATCAGCAGGGTGCCCAGGATCAGCAGCACGGCCTTGATGATCTGCACCCACGTGGTGCCCTTCATGCCGCCGATGGTCACGTACAGGATCATCACCAGGCCGACGAGGACCACGATGAGGTTCTTGCCGGCGTCGCCGGTGATCCCCAGCAGCAGGGCGACGAGCGCCCCCGCACCGACCATCTGCGCCAGCAGGTAGAAGATCGACACGACGATGGTCGACACCCCGGCCGCGGTGCGTACGGGACGCTGGCGCATCCGGTACGCGAGCACGTCACCCATGGTGAACCGGCCCGAGTTGCGCAGCGGTTCCGCGACCAGCAGCAGCGCGACCAGCCAGGCGACCAGGAAGCCGATGGAGTACAGGAACCCGTCGTAACCCGCGAGTGCGATGGCGCCGGCGATGCCGAGGAAGGAGGCCGCGGACATGTAGTCCCCGGAGATCGCCAGCCCGTTCTGGAAGCCCGTGAAGGACCGGCCGCCCGCGTAGTAGTCGGTGGCGTCCTTCGTCTTGCGCCCGGCCCACACCGTCACGGCCAGCGTGAGCGCCACGAACACCGAGAAGAGCGTGACGATCAGCGTGCGGTGCTCGCCCGGCTCCGACTGGGCGACCATCTGGAGCGCGTTCGTGGTGGCGCCCGTCATTTCCCGACCTCCGTGCTGTCGCCGTTGACCCGGCCCTCGACCGCGACCTTGAGCTGCTCGGACCTGGGGTCGAGCTTCGCGGCGGCGTGCCGCGCGTACCACCACGCGATGGCGAACGTGGTGACGAACTGCGCGATGCCCAGCACGAACGCCACGTTGATGTTGCCGACGACCTCGGTGCCCATGAAGCCGCCCGCGTAGTTCGACAGCAGCACGTACAGCAGGTACCAGGCGATGAATCCGATGGTCAGCGGAAACGCGAACGAACGGTGCGCGCGTCGCAGCTCCCCGAACTCCTCGCTCTGCTGTACTTCCTCGTACACGTCCGGCGATCTTCCGGTCGGGGGTGTGCTGCTCATCGCGGCCTCCATGGGCGCCTTCGGGGACGGGGGTGTCCGGACGGGCCGGGCGCGGCCACCGTAGAAGGGCGCGGACCGCCGCGCGAGCCGCCGCGCGGCGACGGTGCCGTGAACGGCCGCGCGGATGCGCCGAGCGGTAGCGAAGGCGCGACGAGCGGTCGGTCGGCCCGCCGTACGCGGCCGGCCGGGAGGTGCCACGGGCGGGTCGGTCAGCCGGCCGTACGCCCCGGGCGGCGCGGCAGGTCCAGCGACTCGGGCGCGTGCAGCCGCAGCAGGGCGTGCGCCGTACCGCTGGGCACGCTGCGCCGCGTCAGCAACGAGACCCCGACCATCACCGCGAACGCCAGCGGCACCGTCCACGCCGCGGGCCGCGCCAGCAACGCCCCCGGCCAGCCGCCGAACTGCACCCCGAACATCGTCGCCGCCACCGTCGCCAGCGCCGCCCCGCCGCCGGTGAGCAGCCCGGCCGCGGCGCCCTGCGGGGTCAGCCCGCGCCACCAGATGCCGAGCAGCAGCAGCGGGCAGAACGACGAGGCCGCGACCGCGAACGCCAGCCCCACCACGTCCGCGACGGGCCGCTCCACGACCACCAGCGACGCCACGCAGGGCACCGCCGCCGCGGCCACCCCGGCGAGCCGCAGCCGCAGCACGGTCGCCCGCACCTCCGCGCGGGCGTCGGCCGCCTTGCCCGGCGGGCCGGTCGCCCGCCGGGCCCGTCTGCGCTCCAACTCCTGCCCCAGCACGCCCGCGACGGACATCGTCAGGCCGGAGGCGGTGGACAGGAACGCCGCGAACGCGCCGGCCGTCAGCAGCGTGCCGAGGACCGCCGCCGCCGGGCCGCCGCCGAGGAGCCGGTCGGGGAGCAGCAGCAGCGTGGCGTCCGTGCGGCCGGTCATAAGGAGTTCGGGCGTGTAGAGGCGGCCGAGGGCGCCGTAGAGCGGCGGCAGCAGGTAGAAGGCGGCGAGCAGCCACAGCACGGTCCAGGTGGTGCGGCGGGCGGCCGGGCCGTCGGGGTTGGTGTAGAAGCGGACGATGACGTGCGGCAGGCCCATGGTGCCCAGCAGGGTGGCGATGAGCAGCGAGTACGTACCGTAGCCCGGGTGCTCCGTACCGGACAGCGGGCGCGTCCAGTTGAGCCCGTCGACGGGCTCCTCGTCCACCGGGTGCGGCACGTCGGTGCCGGCGGGGAACCGCACCCGGGTCTCCGCGCCGATCGCGTGCACGCCGGGGCCGACGCGCACCCGCTCCCCGTCCAGCCGCTCGCCGTCGAGCCGGCCGTGCACCGTGACCCGCACCGGATCCTCGACCCGTACGTCGACCGCCTGGTGCACGGTGACCGTCGTCGTGTCCCGGAACCGCGGCGGCGCGTCGGCGTCCGGCCACGGCGCGCCGTCCGCGCGCCAGGCCAGCAACAGGAAGACCACCGGCACCGCGAGCGCCGTCAGCTTCAGCCAGTACTGGAACGCCTGCACCGCCGTGACGCTGCGCATGCCGCCGGAGGCGACGGTCGTCATCACCACCGCCGCGACGGCCACCGGACCGACCCACAGCGGCGCGCCGGTGACCGTGCGCAGCGTGAGCCCCGCGCCCTGGAGTTGCGGCAGCAGGTACAGCCAGCCGATGAGGACGACGAGCACCGAGGCGAGCTGCCGCACGCGTGTGGACTGCAGCCGGGCCTCGGCGAAGTCCGGGACGGTGTACGCGCCGGAGCGGCGCATCGGCGCCGCGACGAAGGCGAGGAGGACCAGGTAGCCGGCGGTGTAGCCGACGCCGTACCAGAGCATGTCGGCGCCGTACGCGAGCACCAGGCCCGCGATGCCGAGGAAGGACGCCGCCGACAGGTACTCGCCGCCGATGGCGGAGGCGTTCTGCAGCGGCGTCACCGCGCGGGAGGCGACGTAGAAGTCGGAGGTGGCGCGGCCGGGGCGCAGCCCGTACACACCGAAGAGGGCCGTGGCGACGCAGACGACGGTCACGGCGACGGCCGGCTGGACGGTGTTCACGTGCGGTGCCCCGTGACGGCCGCGGTCACGACCGCGCTCACGACCGCTCGACCAGGTCGGCGAACTCGGCCTCGTTCTTGCGCGCCTGGCGCTGGTACACCCACGCCAGCGCGAGAATCACCGGGTGCACCGCGACCCCGATCACCAGCCAGGGCACGGGCACGCCGGCCAGCGTGGCGTCGCGCACGCTCGGCACCGTCGCCAGCAGCACCGGCAGCACGCCGAGCACGGCGGCGAGCGCGCCGACGACGAGCGCGGCGAGGCGCAGTTGGGTGCGGATCAGGGAGCGGAGGTAGACGTCGCCCAGCGGGGTCTGCCGGCCGAGGTCGTCGGCGACGAGGGCCCGGCTGCCGGGCAGGGGCTGGGTGCTGCGGGCGGCGAGGGTGCGGGGGTGCGCGACGGTCACGCGGGGCGGCGGGCCGGCGGGTCCGGGCGGGGCGGCGGCCGGGGTGCGGGCGTGCGGCACACGGGCGTCGGGTGTTCCGGAGGGCTGCGTGCCGTCCGGGTCGCCGTCCTGCCGTGTGCTCTCCTGGGTCCCGCTCTGCCGGGCGCCGTTCTTGCGGGTGTTCGCCCAGGGTGCGCGGCCGTTCGGCGCGCGGCCCTTGCGTGTGCCGTTCCTCGTCCCGGAGATCCCCCGATCGCCCGCCACGTCACACCGCCGCCGTCGGTGGATGTCGGACCAGTACCTCGCGGACCTGACGGGTGTGGCGACGGCTGACCGGCAGCACGTGCGCGCCGAGGACGACGTACGTACGCCCCGCCTCCATGCGCAGCTCGCGCACGTGGTGCAGCGCGACGAGGTGGCTGCGGTGGATGCGTACGAAACCGGCCGCCCCCCACCGCTCCTCCAGCGTCGCGAGCGGGATGCGCACGAGGTGGCTGCCGCCGGCGGTGTGCAGCCGCGCGTAGTCGCCCTGGGCCTCGGCGTAGAGCACCTCGCTGCGCTGCACGAACCGCGTGACACCGGCGAGTTCGACGCTGATGACCTCGTCCGGCACCGCCGCCCGCTCCGGCGCCGCGCCGCCCTGCTCCGGCTGCTCCCCGGGCGCCGGCTCCGCGGCCGACTGGGCGCACCGGCGCACCGCCTCCGCGAGCCGCTCCGGCGCCACGGGCTTGAGCACGTAGTCCGCGGCGTGCAGCGCGAACGCCTCCACCGCGTGGTCCTCGTGCGCGGTGACGAACACCACCCGCGGGGGGTGCGCGAACCGCGATATCAGCCGCGCCAGCGCCAGCCCGTCCAGGCCCGGCATGCCGATGTCGAGGAAGACCGCGTCCACGGAACGGCCCGAGGCCAGCGCCCGGTCGAGGGCCAGCAGCGCCTGCTGCCCGTCACCGGCCGTCTGCACCTCGGCCACCCGCGGGTCGCGGCGCAGCAGGTACGCCAGCTCCGCCAGGGCGGGCTCCTCGTCGTCGACGGCGAGAGTGTGCAGCATGCGGGAACCCTATGCGGGGCGCGGCGGCAGCGAAACCCGTCTATCGCTCACATCCCGCCGGGGCCGCTCTGCACCGCGTCCGGATGGAACTTCGGCACCCGGACGTGCACCTTCGTACCGGCGCCCGGGGCGGTCTCGATGACGAGTCCGTAGGCGTCCCCGTAGACCTGCCGCAGCCGCTCGTCGACGTTCCGCAGCCCGATGCCCGGCGCCCGCGGCGCGTCCCCCGCCAGCTCGGCCAGCTCCGCCAGGTCGCCGGCCAGGGTGCGGGCCAGCGTCTCCGCCGCCATGCCGGCGCCGTCGTCCTCGACGCTGATCAGCGCCTCGCTGCCGCCGTCCGCCGCGGTGATCGTGAGCCGTCCCGGGCCCGGCTTCTTCTCCAGCCCGTGCCGGACGGCGTTCTCCACCAGCGGCTGCAGGCACAGGAACGGCACCACGACGCTCAGCACCTCCGGCGCCACCCGCAGCGAGACCTCCAGCCGGCCGCCGAAGCGGGCGCGCTCCAGCAGCAGGTAGCGGTCGATGCAGCGCAGCTCCTCGGAGAGGGAGGTGAAGTCGCCGTGGCGGCGGAAGGAGTAGCGGGTGAACTCGGCGAACTCCACGATCAGCTCGCGGGCGCGCTCCGGGTCGGTGCGCACGAAGGAGGCGACGGTGGACAGGGAGTTGTAGATGAAGTGCGGCGAGATCTGCGCGCGCAGCGCCCGCAGCTCCGCCTCGCTGGCGGCGGCCCGGGAGCTGTCCAGCTCGGCCAGCTCCAGTTGCGCGGAGACCCAGCGGGCCACCTCGGAGGCGGCGCGCACCAGGCCCGCGGAGGGCTGGGAGGTGAAGACGGCGAGCACGCCCTCGACGCGGCCGGCGACCGCCAGCGGCACCGCCACGGCGTGCCGCAGGGGGCAGTCCGGCCAGGCGCAGGCCACCTCGCGGGGGCCGATGACCTGCGTGCGGCCGCTCTCCGTCACCTGCGCCGCGGCACCGGGGACGGCGGCGGAGTGGTCGTGGCCCGGCGTGCCCTCGGGGCCGTCCCAGGCCAGCAGCTCGCCCTTGCCGTCGGCGAGCGCGAGCGCGGGCGTGCCGAGCAGGTCGCGCAGATGCGGGGCGGCGCGGCCGGCGCTGTCGGCGGTGAGACCGGTGCGCAGCGGGGGCGCGGCCAGGGAGGCGGTGTGCAGCGTCTCGTAGGCGGCACGCTCCTGCGGGGTGCCGTACTGCCGGTTGCGCACGACGTGCACGCCGATGAGCGCCGCGGCGGCGCAGAGCACCACGACGGCGCCGAGCAGCAGCGCGGCGGTGGCGGCCGGCATCCCGGGCATGGAGGGACGCTACCGCGCCGGGGCGTCAGCCGGCGGTGCCGGCCGCCGAGCGGGGCAGCACGGTCTCGATGTAGTCGGCGACCGCGGCCTCCAGCCCCACGTCCTGCTGCCGCTGCTCGGCCAGGAACCAGCGGTGCTCCAGCACCTCGTGGTAGATCTGCGCCGGATCGAGCTGGCCGCGCAGCTCCAGCGGCACCGCACGCACCGTCGGCCGGAACACCTCCCGCACCCAGCGGTGCGCCAGCACCTCGGGACGGGCCCCCAGCGGGTCACCGGGCGCGTAGTCGTCCTGGGTCGCCATCCAGCTCTCCAGGTCGTTGAGCAGCCGGCGGGCCTGGTTCTCCTCGGTGTCCATGCCGGTCAGCCGCAGCAACTGGCGCTGGTGGTGGCCGGCGTCGACGACCTTGGGCACGAACGAGACGGTGTCGCCGCCCGGGGAGTGCGTGATCTGCATCTCGGCGACGTCGAAGCCGAGGTCGTGCAGGCGCCGTATGCGGCGCTCGATGTAGTGCCGCTTGTCGGCCGGGTAGACCGACTCGCTGGTCAGCTCCTGCCACAGGTCGTCGTACCGACCGGCGATCTCCGCGCCGAAGGGGATCGGGTCGATCGACGGGTGCAGCGCCCCGGAGGCCTCCAGGTCCATCAGCTCGCCCGAGATGTTCATGCGGGCCAGCTCGATGTCGTACTCCCGCTGGCCGTGGCTGAGCCGCGGCTGGATCTGCCCGGTCTCGGCGTCCACCAGATACGCGGCGTACGCGCCGGCGTCCCGGCGGAAGAGGGTGTTGGACAGCGAGCAGTCGCCCCAGGCGAAACCCGCGAGATGCAGCCGCACGAGCAGCACGGCCAGCGCGTCCATCAGCCGGTTCACGGTGCCCGGGCGCAGCGTCGTCTCGAACATCGCCCGGTACGGTCGCGAGCCCACCAGGTGCCGGGTGACCAGCGCCGGCTCCAGCGGTTCGCCGTCGGCGCCGGTGCGTCCCGTGACGACGGCGAGCGCGTCCACGGCGGGGATGCCGAGCCGGTCGAGGTCGCGCAGCAGCTCGTACTCCCGGCGGGCGGGGCGCTCCGGCACCTCCTTGATCGCCACGACCTCGGGGCCGGCCTCGGCGAAGCGCACCACGTGCCGGGAGATGCCCCGTGGCAGGTCGACCAGGCAGTCGTCCGGCCAGGCCTCGAGCGGCAGCTCCCAGGGCAGGTCGAGCAGCGCGGCGGGATGCTCCGGGTTGGTGGCGCTGATCTGCAGCTCCGGGCGCACGGTGGGCCTCCTCGGTCGTTCGCCTTCCATCATGCGGTGCCGGCGGTGGCGGCGAGGAACTGGGTGGTGGCCAGCTCGGCGTAGAGCCGGTCGCCGGCGACCAGCTCCGCGTGGGTGCCCACGGCCCGCACCTCGCCGGCGTCCATCACCACGATCCGGTCGGCGCTGGTGACGGTCGACAGCCGGTGCGCGACGACGAGCACGGTGGTGCCGCGCGCCACCTCCGCGACGGTGTCGCGCAGGGCCGCCTCGTTGACCGCGTCCAACTGCGACGTGGCCTCGTCGAGCAGCAGCAGCCTGGGCCGGCGCAGCAGGGCGCGGGCGATCGCGACGCGCTGGCGCTCGCCGCCGGACAGCTTGGTGCCGCGGTGGCCCACGAGGGTGTCCAGGCCCTGGGGCAGCCGGGCCACCAGATCGTCGAGCCGGGTGGTCTTCAGCACCGCCCGCACGTCGTCCTCGCCGGCCGAGGCGTTGCCGAACAGCAGGTTGTCACCGAGCGAGCCGGAGAGCACGGGGGCGTCCTGCTCCACGTACCCGATCGCGGCGCGCAGCGCGGGTATCTCCCAGGCGGTGACGTCGGTGCCGTCGAGGAGTATCCGCCCGGCGTCCGGCTCGTAGAACCGCTCGATCAGCGAGAAGACGGTCGTCTTGCCCGCCCCCGACGGTCCGACGAACGCCGTCATGCCGCGGGGCGGCACCTCGAAGGTGACGCCGTGGTGCACGTACGGCAGGTCGTCGGCGTACCGGAAGCGGACGTCCTCGAACGCCAGCGACGCCGGCGGGGCGCCCGGCTCCGGCAGCGCCGCGGGCTCGGCGACGGGCTCGGCCGGCAACTGCTGTGCCTCGCGGATGCGCTGCAGCGCGGCGGCCCCCGACTGGTACTGCGCGACCGCGCCCACCACCTGCTGGATCGGCGCCATCAGGTAGAAGACGTAGAGCAGGAAGGCGACCAGCGTGCCGACCTCGATCGCTCCGGTCGCCACCCGCGCGCCGCCCACCGCCAGGACCGTGATGAAGGCGACCTGCATGGACAGTCCCGCCGTGTTCCCGGCCAGCGCCGACCACTTGGCGGCCCGCACGCTCTGCCGCCACGACTCCTCGGCCGCGGCGTGCACCGCCCGCTCCTCGCGGTGCTCGGCGCCGGAGGCCTTGACCGTGCGCAGCGAGCCGAGCACCCGCTCCAGCGCCGCGCCCATCAGGCCCACCGACTCGGCCGCCTGCTTCGCCGCCCGGTTGATGCGCGGCACGATGACGCCGATGACCGTGCCGGCGGCGGCGATGACGCCGGCGGTCACCGCGAGCAGCACCGGGTCGACGACGCCCATCAGCACCAGCGTCGCCACCGCGGTCAGCCCGCCGGTGCCGAGTCCGACGAGGGTGTCGGTGGTGACCTCGCGCAGCAGCGTGGAGTCGGACGTCACCCGGGCCATGAGGTCACCGGGCTCGGTGCGGTCCACGGCCGCTATGCGCAGCCGCAGCAGATACGAGCTGAGCCGGCGCCGCGCCGTGAGCACCACCGACTCGGCGGTGCGCCGCAGCACGTACGAACCGAGCGCCCCGACCCCGGCGTTGGCGACCACCAGCACCGTCATCACCACCAGCGCCCCGGCGATGGACCGGTCCTCCGACAGGTCGTCGATCAGCGACCGCGCCACCAGCGGCAGCGCCAGCCCGGTCGCACCCGTCGCCAGCGACAGCAACGCCCCGGCGAACAGCGCCCTGCGGTGCGGACGCGCGTAGGACAGCAGCATCCGCCACGGCGGCGTGCTTGCTTCAGGGGTTTCGTCCACGGCCACTGGCCCACCTCCGGCGACTCACGGAGATCCTACGGCGCCGCGACGACGGCGCCGGGAGTTGTCCACAGGCCCCGCGGAGGTCCGGCAGGGCGGGGACGACCGCTCCCCGGCCCTGCCGGGCCGCCGTCGCCTCAGCCGGCGGCGTAGATGTCGTTGTAGTGGCGCAGCGCCCGGCGGCGCAGTTCCCCGGCCGGCTCGCCCGCGAAGCGGTCCGGTGCCAGTGCCGCGAACCCCGCGCCCGCCTCGCCGCCGTCCATCGCCTCCGCGAGCGCCGCCGCCGCGCCCGCGGCGTGCGTGACCCAGATCGCCGTCGCCGACCACAGCCCGGGCAGCCCCCCGAACGGGCCGAGCAGCGGCAGGTTGTCCGGGGTCACCGAGAACACCCCGTTGAGGCGGACGGCCGGGGTGAAGCGGTGCGCGGGCGGCAGCAGCGCGAGCGCGGCGGTCACGGCCCCGTCGAACGCCTCGCCCGGCCAGGGCTCCTCCGCCCGCACCCCCAGGTCCGCGGGCGCCACCGGCCGCAGTTCGTGGTCGTACGTGCCGATCCCGTCCCGGTCGCCGTGGTCGCGAGCGTAGACGTGGTGTTCAGGCCAGCGCACGAAGGGACCGCGGGCCGGCCGCGCGGGGCGGGGCCCGCCGTAGACGTACGGGTGGGAGACCGGCGTCAGCGGCAGTTCCAGGCCCGCCCGCGCGGCGAGCAGCGGGCCCCACACGCCGGAGGCCAGCACCGTGTCGTCGGCGGGCAGGAGGGTGCCGTCGGCGAGCCACACGCCGTGCACCCGCCCGGCGCGTATCTCCAGGCCCGTCGCCTCCGCGCCGTCGGCGAACTCCGCGCCCCGCGCCTCTGCCCGGCGCCGCTGCACCGCGGTCAGCAGCCCGGCGCGGGCCGTGCCGTCGCCGGGGAAGTGCAGCCCGGCCACGGCCGTCTCCGGGTCGACGAGCCGCGGCGCCAGCGCGGCGGCCTCCTCGGGCCCGACCAGCCGGGCGGCCAGGCCCGCGTCGTCGGCAGCGGCCGCGCGTCTGCGCAGCGTCTCGTACGCCGCGGGCGTGGTGGCGACCTCCAGGCAGCCGGTCTCCTCGAAGCCGGCGCCGCCTGCCGCGCGGGCACCGCCGGTCGCGTCGTAGTCGTCCGTGAGCCCCCGGTAGATCCGCACCGTGGCGCGGGCCAGCCCGGTGAGGACCGGGGCCTCGCCGAGCACGCCGACGTAGCCGGGCGCGTGGCCCGTGGACCCGTACAGCCGGCCCGCGGGGGAGCGGTCGAGGACGGTGACCAGGCAGCCGTCCCGCCCGGCCAGCTCCCGGGCCAGCGACGAGCCGACGATGCCGGCCCCGACGATCACGATGCGGCGAGTCATGCGGCGATCGGATCACGGCCCCCGCGCACCCGGCAATGCCGTCTCACCACCTGAGCACCGTGACCGCCGCGCTGTCACATCGGCGGCGGTTCGCTGGTCACGGTGGTGACACGGCGGAACGGAGGAAGGCCCCGATGGACGAGCGCGAGTTTCTGGCCCTGAGCTTCGAGGAGCAGCGCCCGCATCTGCGCGCGGTCGCCCACAGGGTCCTGGGCTCGGCCGAGCTGGCCGAGGAGGCCGTGCGGGAGGCGTGGTTGCGGGTGAGCCGTGCGGAACCGGACGTGGAGGGCGTGGGCGGCTGGTTGCGGACGGTCGTGGGCGAGGCCTCGCTGGACATCCTCCGGGCCCGGGCGGCGCGGCGGGAGGACTCGCCGGGTCCAGCGGCAAACCCGATGAACACCACGGTAAGCAGTGCAAAAAGGACCGTTGGCGACTCTGAGCCGGCGGGATCGGCCGGGCCGGGCCCGCGCCGGGAAGGGTTTCGCGGCGACTCCGTCGGCATAGCGCTGCTCGCCGTGCTCGACTCGATGACGCCCGCGGAGCGGCTGGCGTTCGTGATGCACGACCTGTTCGCCGTCCCGTACGACGAGATCGCGCCGATCGTCCGGCGCTCGCCGACCGCGACCCGGCAACTGGCCCTCCGGGCCCGCCGGCACATGCAGGGCCCCCCGGCCGGCCGCGCGGACGACGCACGCCGCACCGGGGGCGCGCCCGGCGCACACTCTGCCGACTTCTCCGCACCAAGCGCCGCCGCGGTCACGGACGCGACGGCGGACTGGGGCGTCACCGCGCGCTGGAGTGCCATCGCGGGCGCGTTCCTCACCGCTTCGCGCGGGGAGGACTTCCACACGCTCCTCGCACTGCTCGACCCCGACGTGGTGCTCCGCGCCGACGCCGCCGCGGTGGCCGCCGGCGCGGCGGAGGAGGTCCGCGGCGCCGTGGCGGTCGCCGACGTCTTCACGGGGAGGCTCAGAGCCGCCCGCCTGGCACTCGTGGACGGTGCGCCGGGGCTGGTGTGGATGCACCAGGGGCGGCCGAGGATCGCGTTCGCCTTCGCCTTCGCCGACGGCACGATCGTCGCCATCGACGTGATCGCCGATCCGGACCGCCTCCGCCGGCTGCGGTTGCAGCCGTTCGAGGGCTGAACCCCGCCGTCCGGCCGGCGGGGGCTCCGCGGCCCCTCCCGCGCGCCCGCCACCAGCAGGAAGGCCCCGGCCGGAACCCGTCGGCCGACCGCGGCCAGGCACCGGGCCGCGCTAATCTGACGACCAGCGAACCGGCACGGGGGCACGGCGAAGTGAAGCGCTGTGACCGCGGTGTGACGCACGAGGGGGGATCGTCAACCGTGATGACCCCTCTCGGATGCCCGCCCGCCGGATCCTCACCACGCGCCCGCGACACCGCCGGCGGGTGCCGCCGGTGAGGGTTCTGGTGGTCGAGGACCACCCCGAGCTGGCCGACTCGGTGGCCCGGGTGCTGCGCCGCGAAGGCATGGCCGTCGACGTGGTGTACGACGGATCCGACGTGCTGGAGCGCACGATGACCGTCGACTACGACGTCGTCGTCCTCGACCGGGACCTGCCCGGCGTCCACGGCGACGACGTGTGCAGGGAACTGGTCTCCCAGCCCCACCACGCGCGCGTGCTGATGCTCACCGCCTCCGGGACGATCGTCGACCGCGTCGAAGGACTGAACCTCGGCGCCGACGACTACCTGCCCAAGCCCTTCGCCTACGCCGAGCTGGTCGCCCGGCTGCGGGCCCTCGCCCGCCGCGCCCAGCCCGCCGTACCCCCCGTCCTGGAGCACGGCGACCTCCGGCTCGACCCCGCGCAGCGCTTCGCCACCCGCGGAGGCGAACGCCTCACGCTCACCCCCAAGGAACTCGCCGTGCTGGAGTGCCTGCTCTCCGCCCGGGGACGGGTGGTGTCGGCGGAGGAACTCCTCGAACGCGTGTGGGACGAGGCGGCCGACCCGTTCACCAACACGGTGAAGACCACGATCAACCGCCTGCGCGCCAAGCTCGGTCCGCCCCCGGTGATCGAGACGGTGCCGCGGAGCGGTTACCGGATGTGAGGTACGCCCATGGGGCCGTCGAGACCGCACCTGGCCGTCCTGGAACGCGTCGGCGCGATGTCCGCGCGGCTCACGCCCCGCAGGGTCCGGGTGCGCCTCACCCTCCTCTACGGTGCGCTGTTCGTCCTCTCCGGCGCCGTGCTGCTGGCGATCACGTACCTCCTCGTCGCCCGCCCCTCCGGGGGGCTGGTGGCGTTCAAGGGCGTGCGGCACGGCCCCTCGTCCGACCGGGCGGAGCCGCGCACCTACCGGCTGGACGAGGATCTCCCCGGCGAGGAGAGCGGTGTCGCCGAGGAGTTGCGCCGGCACGCGATGGACCAGCGGGAGGCGATGCTCGACCGGCTCCTCATGCAGTCCGGACTCGCGCTCGCCGTCATGTCCGTCATCGCCATCGGGCTCGGCTGGGTGATCGCCGGCCGCGTCCTGCGCCCGCTGCGCACGATGACGAGCACCATCCGCCGCATCTCGGCACGGAATCTGCACGAGCGCCTGGCCACGGGCGGTCCGCCCGACGAGCTGAAGGACCTCGCCGACACCGTCAACGGCCTGCTCGGCAGGCTGGAGACCGCCCTCGAATCACAGAAGCGGTTCGTCGCCAACGCCGCCCACGAGCTGCGCACCCCCCTCACCCTCGAACACGCGCTGCTGGAGGAGGCCCTCATCGACCCCGGCGCGACCCTGGAGTCGTTCCGTGCCAACTTCGAGCGACTGCTGACGATCAGCAGGCAACAGGCCGGCCTCCTGGAGTCGCTGCTCACCCTCTCCAGCAGCGACCGCGGCCTGGACGAGGCGGAACTCCTCGACCTCGCCGCGCTCACCCACGAGGTCCTGCCCGCGTTCCGGCCGGAGATCGGCCGGCGTGAGCTGGCCGTCGAGCCGGCCCTGGAAGCGGCCCGCATCTCCGGCGACTCCGCCCTCGTCCACCGCCTCGTGGCCAACCTCCTCGACAACGCGATCACGTACAACGTCCCGCGCGGCACCGTCGAGATCGCCACCGGCGTACGGGACGAGCGGGCGTTCCTCACCGTCCGCAACACCGGCGCCGCGGTGCCGCCGGACCAGGTCGAGCGCCTCTTCCACCCCTTCCAGCGGCTCCGCCGTGCCGCCGGCGACGGCCACCACGGGCTGGGCCTTTCGATCGTCCGCTCCATCGCCACCGCCCACGGCGCCACGCTCACCGCCGAGGCCGGGCCCGGAGGCGGGCTCGCCGTGACCGTCGCCTTCCCGCCGTGCGAGGACGGGCCCGGCGAGCACGGCCGGGTGGCCGGGTTCGCCAAGCAGGGCAGCGCTCCGGCCGGTCTCTGAGACCACCGGTTCCGGCGGACTTTCCTGAAGTTCCGCTGAGGAACGAGCGTGCACCCGCGGCGCGCTGAACACCGCCGACGGAAGCCGGTTCACGCAATTCTCAGGAAAGCCGCCGCCCGAGCCCGTCGCCGGCGGCGTCCTGTATCCGCCCTGTGACCGGCGCCCGCGTAGAACTTCGGCCCATGTTCACCACACGCAAACGCGCATGGGCGCAGACCCTGCTCGCCTCGTCCGCACTGGTTCTCGGTGCGGCGCTGGCGGGGTGCTCCGACGATTCCGAAGCCGCCTCCTCCGACGGCGGCACGTCCGCCTCCGCGGGCAGCCCCTTCGACCAGGCGGTCGAGTACGCGCAGTGCATGCGTGACAACGGGGTGCCGGAGTTCAAGGACCCGGAGCAGGACACCGGCGGCGTCATGTTCAGGCAGGGCGGATTCGACCCGGAGTCCGCCGAGTTCAAGGCCGCGGAGGAAGCCTGCCGCGACAAACAGCCGCAGCGCCAGGGCGGCCCCAACGGCGGTGAGCCGCTGGACTCCGAGAAGGTCGCGGAGTGGGCCGAGTGCATCCGCCAGAACGGCCTGCCCGACTTCCCCGACCCCGAGATCGACGGCAACAGCATGGTCATGGACATGGACGCCGTCGACCCGACGACGTTCGAGCCGGCCCGGAAGGCCTGCCAGGACAAGTACCCCGGCGGCGGCATGCGGATCGGCGGGGGCCCGCAGTGACCAGCCGTGAGGAGACGGAAGAGCTCAGCCGGCGGCAACGGCCGCCCGGCGCACTGGACGTCCGCTCGCCCGGGCCGCTCACCGCGGCGGGCGACAGCGAGGATGACCGCCCCGAGGCGGACGGGCCCGGCGAACTCACCGCCGCCGCCCCGCCGGTGGACGGCGATGGCCCGGCGAGCGGCACCGGAACGGGGCGGCGGCGCCGCAGGGTGCGGATGGCGCTGATCGTGGTGATCGCGATCGGTGTCGCCGCGGCGGCGGGGCTCGCCGCCACCGGCGCCCTCGGCGGCGAGGACACCGAGGAGCCCGCCGCCGGCCCGTCCGGCCCGGCCGCGACTGCCCGGGTGGAGCGGACGACGCTCACCGGCAGCGAGACCGTGGACGGCACCCTGGGCTACGGCGACGTGTCCACCGTCCAGGCCATCGCCCCGGCGGGCGGCGGCACGGACCCCGGTGGCGGTACCGGACAGCCGGGGCGAACCGCCGGATCCGCGGCGGAAGCCGGCGGCGGCGCCGCGGACACGGGCGCCGGCATCGTCACCTGGACGCCCAACGAGGGCACCACGATCAGCCGCGGCGAGACCGTGTACGGCGTGGACGGCGCGAAGATCCCGCTGTTCTACGGGGACACCCCGCTGTACCGCACGCTGTCGGACGGCAGCGAGGGCGGAGACGTCGAGCTTCTCGAACGCAACCTCGCCGAGCTCGGCTACACGGGGTTCACCGTCGACGAGACGTACAGCCCCGACACGGCGGACGCCGTGTCCGACTGGCAGGAGGACATGGGCCGCGAGCCGACCGGCGTCGTCGAGGCCGGCGACGCCGTGACCGCCGAGGGCGCCCGGCGCGTCGCCGCGCTGCAGACCTGGCCCGGTGCCCAGGCCGAGGGAGCGGTCCTCGACTGGACCGGCACCGAGCGGGTCGTCTCCGTGGAGCTGGACGCGCAGTTCGAGGAGCTCGTACGGGTCGGCACCGAAGCCGAGGTCGAACTGCCCAACGGGACCACCGTGGACGGCAGGGTGACCGACATCGGCACCCCGCCCGCCGCCACGGGCTCCGGCGCCGGCTCCGACGGCGCCGCGGCCGAGGGCGAGGAGGACCAGGAGTCCACCCTGCCCCTGCGGTTGGCGGTCGGGAAGCAGGACGAGCTCGGCCGTTACCAGGCCGCACCCGTCGACGTGGTGCTCGGGGCGGAGACCCGCGAGAACGTGCTCGCGGTGCCCGTGAACGCGCTCGTCGCCCGGCAGGGCGGCGGCTACGCGGTGCAGAAGGTGTCCGCGGCCGGCGGCACCGAGTCCGTGCCCGTCGAACTGGGCATGTTCGCCGACGGGCTGGTCGAGGTCAGCGGCGACGGCATCGAAGCCGGCATGTCCGTGGGGGTTCCGCAGTGACCGTCCCGTCCCCTCCGGTGGTCGAGCTGACCGGGGTCACCAAGTCCTACGGGGACGTCGCCGCGCTCCGTTCCGCCGACGTCGTCATCCGGCGCGGCGAACTGCTCGCGGTCGTCGGCCCGTCCGGTTCCGGCAAGTCCACCATGCTCAACATCATGGGGACGCTCGACCGCCCCTCCGCGGGCACCGTCCGCATCGACGGCCACGACGTCGACCGGCTCGGCGACCGCGAGCTGTCGGCCCTGCGGGCGGGCACCATCGGCTTCGTCTTCCAGCAGTTCCATCTCGCCCCGGGCGTCGCCGCGCTGGACAACGTAGCCGACGGCCTGCTCTACAGCGGCCGGACCCGCGCGGAGCGGCGCCGCCTCGCCGAGCGGGCCATGCGCCGCGTCGGGCTGGGCCACCGCCTGTACCACGAGCCGCACCAGCTCTCCGGCGGCGAGAAACAGCGCGTCGCCATCGCGCGCGCGGTCCTCGGCGACCCGCCCCTGCTGCTCGCCGACGAGCCCACCGGCGCGCTCGACTCCCGCTCCGGGGCGGTCGTGATGGAGCTGCTGCACCAGCTCCACGAGGCCGGCACCACCGTCGTCGTCATCACCCACGACCGCGACATCGCCGCCTCCCTCCCTCGCGAGGTCCGCCTCAAGGACGGCGGCATCGAGCACGACTCCGCCTCGGGCACGGCCCTCCCGGCGGCACGGATCTCCGAGGGGGCCCTGCGATGACCGCGCCGCACGCGACGGCGGAGACCGGCCGCGCGCAGCCGCCCGTACCGCCGCCCACGCCGCCGAAGCCCGCCCGGATGACCCCGGCGGACGTGCTGCGGGTCGGTGGCTCGGGGCTGCGCTCGCGGCCGATGCGGGTGTTCCTCTCCGCGCTCGGCATCGCCATCGGCATCGCCGCGATGATCGGCGTCGTCGGCATCTCCACCTCCTCGACGGAGGACCTGGACCGCCGGCTGAACGCGCTGGGCACCAACCTGCTCACCGTCACCCCCGGGCAGTCGTTCACGGGCGCCGAGGCCGGCCTGCCGGAGGAGTCCGTGGCCATGATCGGGGCCATCCCCGAGGTCGAGAACGTCTCCGCCGTCGGACGCCTCGACGCGAACGTCTTCCGCAACGACCGGATCCCCGAAGAGCAGACCGGCGGACTCAGCGTCAGCGCGGCCCGCGTCGACCTGCCCGAGTCCGTCGGGCTGCGGATCACCGACGGCCGCTGGCTGAACGGCGCGACCAGCCGCTACCCCGCGGTGGTCCTCGGCCCCAAGGCCGCCGAGCAGCTCGGCATCTACGCGGCGGGGCCCGACTCGCAGGTGTGGCTTGGCGGCAGGTGGTTCACGGTCGTGGGCCTCACGGCGTACAACGAGCTGGTGCCCGAGCTGGACTCGGCCGCGCTGGTCGGCTGGGACGTCGCCGAGGACGTGCTGGACTTCGCCGGCAGCCCCACGACGATCTACACGCGCAGCGAGGAGTCCGCCGTCGCTCGGGTGCAGTCCGTCCTCGGCGCCACCGCCAACCCGGAGAACCCCAACGAGGCCACCGTCTCGCGCCCCTCCGACGCCCTGGCGGCGAAGGAGGCCACCGACGAGACGCTCAGCGGCCTGCTGCTGGGGCTGGGCGGGGTGGCGCTGATCGTCGGCGGGGTGGGCGTGGCCAACACCATGGTCATCTCCGTCCTCGAACGCCGCTCCGAGATCGGCCTGCGGCGCTCGCTGGGCGCCACCCGCGGCCAGATCCGCAGCCAGTTCCTCTGCGAGGCGCTGCTGCTGTCCGGGCTCGGCGGCCTCGGCGGCGTGGTCCTGGGCATCGGCGTGACCGTCGGCTACGCCACGTCCCAGGACTGGGCGACGGTGGTGCCGGTGTGGGCGATGGCCGGCGGCATCGGCGCGACGCTCCTCATCGGCGGACTCGCCGGGTTCTACCCGGCGGTGCGGGCCGCCCGGCTGCCTCCCACCGAGGCGCTGGCCACCACCTGACGTGCCGGTGCCCCGACGCGGGAGCAGGCACGGGTGAGTCGGTAGGCAGACATGTCCACCCGGACCGCGGTGCCCCTGCTGTCTCTCCTCGGGGGGCGGGGGCACCGCTCCCGGCGCCGGCCAGCCCCGCCGAGCCGGGCGCGGGCCCAAGCGGCCCTGTGGCCTGGGCTGTTACCAGGGGCTTATGCGCCCTCCGGCACGCTGACGGCATGCGTGTGCTCATCGTGGAGGATCACCGGGAGCTGGCCCGGACCGTCGCCACCGGACTGCGCCAGGACGGCATGGACACGGACCTCGCGTACGACGGCCGGGAGGCGGTCGACCGCGCCTCGACCCGCGCGTACGACGTGATCGTTTTGGACCGCGACCTGCCGGGGCTGCACGGCGACGAGGTGTGCCGCGCGCTGACCAGGCACGGCAGCAGCACCCGGGTGCTGATGCTCACCGCCTCCGCCACCGTCGCCGACCGCGTCGACGGCCTCGGCCTCGGCGCCGACGACTACCTGACCAAGCCCTTCGCGTTCGCCGAACTGATCGCCCGCATCCGCGCGCTCGGCCGCCGCCCGCCGAACGCCGTGCCACCGGTCCTCACCCACGGCGACCTGACCCTCGTCCCCGCGCAGCAGCTCGCCAGCCGCGGCGGCCGGCGGCTCGGCCTGTCGCGCAAGGAACTCGCGGTGCTGGAGCTGCTGTTGTCCGCGCGGGGCGCCGTGGTCTCCGCCGAGGAACTCCTCGAACGGGCCTGGGACGGCGCGACGGACCCGTTCACGAACGCCGTGAAGGTCACCGTCAGCAGGCTGCGCCGCAAGCTCGGCGACCCGCCGGTGATCGAGACCGTTCCCCATGCCGGATACCGCATCTGAGCCCGCCCGCCGCGCCGCCCGCCGGCCCCGCTGGACCGTGCGGCTGCGGCTGACGCTGCTGTACGGCGCGCTGTTCCTGGCCTCCGGCGCCGCGCTGCTCGCCCTCACCTACGCGCTCGTCGCCCGCGGCGACGCCGCCAAGGGCGTCCTCGTCACGGTCGGCTCCGAGCCGGCCGGCGGCCAGGGCGACCCGGACATCCGGCACGTGGCCAACGAGCGCCACGAGGCCGCGCTGCAGGCCCTGCTCGCGCAGTCCGGCATCGCGCTCGCCCTCATGACCGCCGCCTCCGTCGGCCTGGGCTGGGTGATGGCCGGGCGGGTGCTTCGGCCGGTACGGGTCATGGCGGGCCGGGCCCGGCGGATCTCCGAGCACAACCTGCACGCGCGGCTGGCCGTCACGGGTCCCGACGACGAGCTGAAGGACCTCGGCGACACCTTCGACGGGCTGCTGTCCCGCCTGGACGCCGCGTTCGAGGCGCAGCGCCGGTTCGTCGCCAACGCCTCCCACGAGCTGCGCACGCCGCTGACGCTGCAGCGCGCGATGGTCGAGGTGGCGCTCTCCCGCCCGGGCGCGGACGCGGCGTCGCTGCGTGCCGTGTGCGAGCGGGTCGTCGCGGCGGGGGAGGAGCAGGAGCGGCTGATCGAGGCACTGCTGACGCTGGCCGGCGGGCAGAGCGGGCTGATGGCCGCCGAGCCCGTCGACCTCGCCCGCGTCGCCCGGTACGTGCTGCACGACCGCCGCCCCGCCGCGCCCGGCGAGCTGGACCTGCACTCCTCGCTGCGCCCCGCGGTCACCTCGGGCGACGGGCGGCTCATCGCGCGGCTCGCGGGCAACCTGGTGGAGAACGCGCTGCGTTACACGCCCGCGGGCGGCTGGGTGCGGGTGAGCACGGGCGTCGGGGAGGCGGGCTACCCGTTGCTGCGGGTGGTCAACAGCGGCCCGCGGATCCCCGCGGAGCGCATCCCCGGTCTGTACGAGCCGTTCCAGCGGCTGCAGCCGCGGGCCGCCGGCGGCGGCCACGGTCTGGGGTTGTCCATCGTCGGCGCCGTCGCCGCCGCGCACCGCGCGGAGGTGACCACCGTGCCGGGTCCGGAGGGCGGGCTCGCGGTCACGGTGGAGTTCCCGCCACCGGACCCGCCCGACCAGCCGGACCCGCCCGACTCGCCCGGCCCGCCGGACCGGTGAACACGGGCCAGAAACCCGCCCGGCGGTCAGCTCGCGCCGATCATCTCCACCTCGCCGCCGAGCTGCTCGACCTTGCCGTCGTCGGGGACGTGCGCCGCGTTCTGCACGGCGTAGTACTCCCGCACGCCCAGCGGCTCCTTCTCCTTGACGTACAGCCTCGTGGCGTCGCCCGGAACGATGTGGAAGCCCGGCCGGGTCGCGAAGTCCACGCGCGCGTCGTAGGAGTTGAAGACGGCCAGCGCGCCGCCGTCGGCCGTGCGCAGCGCGTAGACCTCCGGGAAGGCGGGCTCGTACGCCTCGTCCCACTTGGGGTTCACGGACTCGAACTCGGTCTCGAAGGAGCCGTCGTGCTCGGGCCTGATCCAGTCCCGGCGGGTGGCGTGGTCCTTGACCATGTTCGCGCGCACCTCGCTGTCCGCGAGGAGCCTGCCGTCCTTCTTGCCGCCCGAGACGTAGAGGTCGTTGACCGCGTCGTCGAGACCGTCGAGCGCGGTGGTGCCCACCTCGGCGTCGGCGGGCAGCGCGGTCGGCAGGCCGCCGTCGCCGCGGGCCACCTCGGGGACCCGGCCCTGGATGCCGACGGAGGCGACGTTCTTCCAGGTGCCGCCGGTGCGTTCGAAGACCAGCAGGCTGCGGTCGCCCTCGTCGTAGCCGGGGCCCTCGACGGGGGCGTCGACCATGTACCAGTCGCCGCGGGCGGGTATGTGGAACGCGGCCTCGTCGGCGCGGTAGCGGAACGGCTTCCGGTAGAGCTTCTGGTACTTCTTCTCGTACGTGGGGAACTGCCGGTACTGCGCCCGGCTCTGCTGGTACAGCGCGCCGCCCTCGACCTCGCCGAGCGCCTCGCCGTCCAGGTCGGCGTTGGCCGCGTTGTTCGTTTCGACGTAGTTCTCCAGCACCGCGCGGGCCCGGGCCTCGCTGAGCAACGGGCGGGGCCGCGCCTTCTCGTCCCCGGAGCCGCCCGTGTCGTCCTCCGAGCCGCCGCTGCACGCTGTCGCCAGCAGGAGCGCGGCCAGACCCGCGGCGGCGGTGGATATGGCGGTCTTCTTCGTGCCCATGGGCGCAAACCCCCCGATGCGGTCAAGATCAGTGGTCGGGGCGAGTCTAAGCACTGGCCCCGCGCCGCCCGCGCCTACCCCCGGACGCGGCGGGCGGGCGAACTCCGTGGCGGGCGCGGGCCGGCGTGGCTAGGGTGAGGACCATGCGAACCGGATTCGTTTGACGCTGACGGGCCCGTGGCCCTCCTTCCGCCCGATGCGCGAGACGACACCCGCCATCGAGACGAGAGGAGACGACGTCGTGACGTCGTTGTTCAGCCACCAACAGATCGAGCACTTCCGCGCCTTCGGGTACGTGGTGCTGCGCGGCCTGCTCACGGACGAGGAGACCGGCCGGCTCACCGCCGAGGTGACCGGCAGCCTCACCGACGCCTACGGCGGCCTCGGCACCGACACCGACCCGTACGACGAGGGCGGCATCCGCGGCGACTACCTGCCGCTGGCCGCCGACCGGACGCCCTTCAGCCAGTCGCTGATCGCCGACGACCCGCGGCTGTTCCAGGGCTCCGCGGAACTGTGCGGGCGGATGACCGTGCCCACGGTGCCCAGCGCGGTCTGCTTCACCACCAACGCCGGCTGGCACACGGACATCGGCCCCGACGTGCCCGGGGTGACGTTCCTGGCGCATCTGGAGCCCCGCACCGCGCGCACCGGCGCGCTGCGGGTGGTGCCCGGGTCGCACGACCCCGCGTACGCCAGGAGACTGGCCGCGTACCGCGGTCTCGACCCCGCCAACCAGGGGTTCCCCGGCTGGCCGATGCCCGAGACCGTGCTGGCCACGGAGCCGGGTGACGTGCTGGCGTTCGACGTCCACCTGCTGCACCGCTCCGTGGGCGGCGGGCGGCGGCCGGCGTGGCGCACCGAATATCTGGCGTGGCCCGGGCTCGGCGACGCCGAGGGCATGCGCGTGGTCCGGGAGTTGCTCGCCGAGGACGCGTACGAGGACGCGGAGTTCGACCGCGCACGCTGGCCGGAGTGGGCGGAGTGGGCGGCCGGGGCCGCGGGGATCGCCTCGCGGCAGACGGCGCTCGACCGGCTGCGGCTGCTGGGTGTCGTACCCGAGGCCCGTGCCGCCGCTCAGGCGCCGGCCGGGTCCTGACCCGGACCCGGAAGACGAAGCCGTGGCCCCCGCCCGTGCGGCGGGGGCCACGGCCCTCCTTCTCGGTGCGAAGTCGCGGGGCCCGGGCGGGCCTTGCGGCGACGGCTACCAGCGGTACCAGCGGGAGCGCCGGCCGCCGCCCGCGGGCGTGGTCCGCATCACGAAGCCCAGCAGCCACAGCACGAGCACGGCCACCGCGATCCACCACAGGACCTTGACCGCGAAGCCGGCGCCGAACAGAAGAAGCGCCAGCAGAAGTACCAGCAAGATGGGAAGCATCTCGTCACCTCCGCGTGACGGGTCCCCCGTGTGCCGGCGACTACACCGTTCCCGTCACGCGTCGTCGGCCAGTGCCGCGCGCACCCGCCGGAGTTTGTCCGGATTGAGCACCGTGTAGATCCCGTGGATCCGCCCGTCGCGGACGTCCAGACTCACTACCTGGTCCGCGCCGGCCATGCTGATCCACAGCGCCGGCGCGCCGTTGGCGTCGATGAGGCGCGCGTCCGGCAGCGGGCCGTAGCGGGTGACGAGCCCGCGCAGGAAGGCCGCCACGTTCGCCCGCCCCACCACGGGCCGCCGCGCCGCGCGGACCTTGCCGCCGCCGTCGCTCCACGCCACGACGTCCTCGCTCAGCAGCTCCGTCAGCGCGCCGAAGTCCCCGCCCCGCGCGGCGTCGAGGAACCGGGTCAGCAGCCGCTCGTGCTCCCCGGCGGACGGCTTGAAGCGCTCCGCCCCGGCGGCGATCCGCCCCCGGGCCCGGTGGTGCAGTTGCCGGGCGTTCGCGGGGCTCACCCCCACCGCCTCCGCGATCTCCCCGTACGGCATCCGGAACGCCTCCCGCAGCACGAACACCGCCCGCTCCGGCGGCGTCAGCCGCTCCATCAGGTGCACGGTGGCGTACGAGACGGTGTCCTTCAGCTCCACGGTCTCCAGCGGCCCGAGGTCGTCGGTGAGCACCGGCTCCGGCAGCCACGGCCCCCGGTACGCCTCGCGCGTGACCCGGGCGGAGCGCAACTGGTCGAGTGCGAGCCGGGAGACGACGGTGGTCAGGAACGCGTGCGGCTCGCGGACCGCGTCCTGGTCCGTGTGCTCCCAGCGCAGCCATGCCTCCTGCACGACGTCCTCGGCGTCCCACATGCTGCCGAGCAGCCGGTAGGCGAGGCCGAGCAGCACCGGCCGGTACCGCTCGAACTCGGCGGCGATCTCCATGGTTCCTCTCGCGCGACGTGCGTGCCGGGTCCGCGCCCGCCGGGACGCGCCGCGCACCGGCGTGTCCGCGGCGGCGAAGACGGCGACGCGCGGCGGTGGCTGTCCGGCCAGGTGAACACGCGGCACGCGCGCCGGACGTCCCGGCACGCGGGCCGCCGGGAAAGGCGGGTGCCGGCGGCGTCAGATCACCCGCCTGCGGCGGGCAGCCGCTCCTCGGCCGCCGCGAGGATCTCGGTCACGCGCAGCCCGAGGCGTACGTCGCGGGGGTCGGGCCGGCCGCTGTCGGCCGCCTCCAGCAGCGCGTCAACGGCCCGGACGAACGCGGGCACGGGCCCCTCGTCGTCCCGCTCCGGCGCCACCTGCACGCCGGGCGTGCCGTGCAGGTGCACGGTGACCCCCGACGCCTGCGGCGGGACGGTGTGGCTGAGCGTGTACGTGCTGGAGGCGCCCGAGGCGTGCCGCAGCGTGAGGTGCACGGTGTCGCCCGGGCCGCGGGCGGAGGTGACGGCGCCGGGCGCCGCCGGGTCCACGTCGCCGAGGACCGGCAGCAGCATCGACAGCGCATGCGGCCCGACGTCCCACAGCGCGCCCTTCTCGCCGCGCCAGGGCGAGGCGGCGTACGGGGAGTCGGCGCCGGCGAAGACGGGGGAGAGCCAGTCGGCGCGGCCCAGCAGCCAGCCGTCCTCGCCGGCCCGCTGGGCCAGCCAGTCGGCGGTCTCCTCGCGGAAGCGCAGCGTGAAGAAGACCACGGAGGCCACCCCGGCGCGCTCCACCGCGTCCACCACCCGCCTGGCGGTGGCCACGTCGGTGGCGACGGGCTTGTCCAGCAGCAGATGGCGGCCCGCCGCCGCGGCGCGCTCCGCGAGCGGCGCCTGCACGTCGGGCGGCAGCGCGACGGCCACCGCGTCGCAGTCGGAGAGGAGGGCGTCCACGTCGTCGTACGCGCGGGTGGAGAAGCGGTCGGCGAGCGCGCGGGCCGCCTCCGGGCGCCGGCCCCACACGCCGGCGATCTCCGCCCGCGGGTGTGCCTGGAGTCCGGGGGCGTGCGCGCGCTCCGCCCAGGGGCCGGTGCCGAGGAGTCCGAATCGCATGCGCCGAGTCTACGATCACGCCGTAGCCGCAGGCCGGGGGGCCCGTGCTGCCGCGGCCACTCCCGCGGTCACTCCTCCGGGCGCGCCCGGCTGGGCTGCACGCGCTTCGGCTCGCCCGCCATCTTCGGATGGTCCGGCGGGTAGGGCATGTCGCCCTGGCCGTGGTCCTGTTCCTGCCGCGCGGACAGCTCCAGCAGCGAGGTGATGTCGAAGGCGTGCTCGTCCATGTCCGCGTGCACGTCGCCGACCTCGGCGAAGCGTTTCACCATGGTGACCAGGTCGAAGTCGTCCGGCTCGGCGTCGTCCACCTCCTCCCAGCGCAGCGGCGCGGAGACCGGCGCGTGCGGGTGCGGCCGCACCGAGTAGGCCGAGGCGATGGTGCGGTCGCGGGCCATCTGGTTGTAGTCGACGAAGACCTTCTCGCCGCGCTCCTCCTTCCACCACGCGGTGGTGACCTGCTCCGGCATCCGCCGCTCCAGCTCCCGCCCCGCGGCTATCACCGCGCGGCGCACCTGCACGAACGTCCAGCGCGGCGCGATCGGCACGAACAGGTGCATCCCCCGGCCGCCCGAGGTCTTCGGCCAGCCGGTGAGCCCGTGTTCGCCGAGGACGGCGCGCATCTCGTGCGCGGCGCGCACGGCGTCGGCGTAGTCCGTGCCGGGCTGCGGGTCGAGGTCGATCCGCAGCTCGTCCGGGTGCTCGGTGTCGCCGCGCCGTACCGGCCACGGATGGAACGTCAGCGTGCCGTACTGGGCCGCCCAGACGACCGCCGCCGGCTCGGTGGGGCACATCTCGTCCGCGTACCGCCCGCTGGGGAAGGTGATGCGGGCGGTGGGGATCCAGTCGGGCGTGTTCTTCGGCGCGCGCTTCTGGAAGAACGACTCACCGCTTATCCCCTCGGGATAGCGTTCGAGCGTCGTCGGCCGGTCCCGCAGCGCGCGGAGGATCCCGTCGCCGACGGCGACGTAGTACTGCGCGAGGTCGAGCTTCGTGTAGCCCTTGGCCGGGAAGAAGACCCGGTCCGGGCTGGACAGCCGTACCGTTCTGTCGCCCGCTTGGAGCTGAATCGCTGCACCCATGTGCGCAACGGTAAGGCGGATGTCCGGATCCCGCCTTACCGTTGCGCACATGGATCTGCCGGTGATGCCCCCCGTGAAGCCGATGCTCGCCAAACCGCAGAAGAAGCTGCCGCCCGGGATGCTCTACGAGGCGAAGTGGGACGGCTTTCGCGCCATCGTCTTCCGCGACGGGGACGCGGTCGAGATCGGCAGCCGCACCGGCAAGCCGCTCACGCGCTACTTCCCGGAGCTGGTGGAGGCGCTGAAGGCCAACCTGCCCGAGCGGTGCGTCGCGGACGGCGAGATCGTCATCGTCCGCGGCGACCGGCTGGACTTCGACGCCCTCACCGAGCGCATCCACCCCGCGGAGTCGCGGGTGCGTCTGCTCGCCGAGCAGACGCCGGCGAGCTTCGTCGCCTTCGACCTGCTCGCGCTCGGCGACGACTCGCTGCTGGACACCCCGCAGACCGAGCGGCGCGCGGCGCTGCTGCGCGCGCTGGCAGACGCCGAGGCGCCGGTGCACGTCGCGCCGGCGACGCTCGACCTGGCGGTCGCCGAGGAGTGGTTCGAGCAGTACGAGGGTGCCGGGCTCGACGGGATAATCGCCAAGCCGACCGGGCTGCCGTACCGGCAGAACGAGCGGGTGCTCGTCAAGGTCAAGCACGAACGCACGGCCGACGTGGTGCTCGCCGGCTTCCGCTGGCACAAGTCGGGGCCCGTGGTCGGCTCCCTGCTGCTCGGCATCAACGACGACAAGGGCGTGCTCCAGCACGTCGGGGTGTGCGCGGCGTTCTCGATGAAGCGGCGGGCCGAGCTGGTCGAGGAGCTGGCGCCGCTGCGGATGGACACCCCCGAGGAGCAGGCGGAACACCCGTGGGCCGACTGGGCGAAGGAGGAGGCGCACGAGTCGGCGCGGCTGCCGGGGGCGCCGAGCCGGTGGAGCGGGCAGAAGGACCTGTCGTGGGTGCCGCTGCGGCCGGAGCGGGTGCTGGAGGTGGCGTACGACCACATGGAGAACGGGGCCCGCTTCCGGCACACCGCGCAGTTCCGCCGCTGGCGCCCGGACCGTACGCCGGAGAGCTGCACGTACGCACAACTGGAGGAGCCGGTCACCTACGACCTGCACGAGGTGCTCACCCACCGCCCGCGGGAGTGAGCCACCGGCGCCCCGGCGGCTGAACGGAACCTGTCGGTCAGCCGGAGTTGGCTTCCCGGACCCGCCGCCTTCGCCGGCCCCCGGCACCATGTCTCCATGGATGCCACCGCCCTGGCGCGCTCGCTGTTAGAGCCCGTCCCCGCCCACCGCACCGCCGGTCTCACGGTGCTGCGCGCCATCGACGGCGCCGCAGAGGTCGCCGTCGAGGCCCCCGGTGTGCTCGGGAACGTCATCGGCTCGCTGCACTCCAGCGGCCTCGCCACCCTCGTCGACGCCGCCGCGCTGGCCGCGATCCTCTCCGCCGGCGACGCGCCCGGCGAGCTGGACGGCGTGCTGCCGCTCGGCGCCTCCGCCTCGTTCGAGTACCTGGCGCCCGCCCGCGGCCGGCTCATCGCCTCCTGCAAGCTCAGCTCGTCGGCCGTCCAGGTACTGCGCCCCGTCCTCGCCGGCACCGCCGACCGGGCGCGCATCAGCACCCAGGGCGTCGTCACCGACGAGCGGCACGCGGTGGTGTGCCGCGGCGGGTTCGAATGGAGCGTGCGCCGCGTCACGCGCACCGCGGCCAGCCGCCCCCGGCGCTGACGCCGCCCGGTCGGCCCGTCCGCCGGCTCAGCTCTGCGGGGTCTTGGCGAACTCCGCCAGGAACGCCTCCCCGAACGCCTTCAGGTCGCCCGGCTTGCGGCTGGTGACCAGCGTGTTCGGCCCGTCGTGGCAGATCTGGACCCGCTCGTCGACCCAGGTGCCGCCGGCGTTGCGGATGTCCGTCTGCAGGCTCGGCCACGACGTGAGCGTCCGCCCGCGGACGACGTCCGCCTCGACCAGCAGCCACAGCGCGTGGCAGATCGCCGCCACCGGCTTGCCGGTCCGGAAGAACTCCCGGGCGAAGGACACGGCGTCCGCGTCCATGCGCAGGAAGTCGGGGTTGGCGACGCCGCCCGGCAGCACGAGCGCGTCGTACGCGTCGGCCGTCGCCTCGGCGACGGACTGGTCGACCTCGAAGGTGTCCGCCTTGTCCAGGTGGTCGAACGCCTGCACCCGGCCCGGTCGGGTGGAGACCAGCCGGGGCGTGTGGCCGGCGTCCATGGCGGCCTGCCACGGCTCTGTCAGCTCGACCTGTTCGACCCCCTCGGGAGCCACGAGAAATGCGATGTGCATACGGCCGCGTCCTTTCGACGATCTTGGTGTTCACCGATCACGGTGCGTGCTGCCGATGATCATCTCCGATCCCGCTCCGGAGGCGAGACCCGCGGGTACCCGGCGTGGCGTGGGCGGACACGTCCCGAGCCGCCGGGCGGGGCACCCGAGGTCGCACGGGAGCGCGCCGCCCGGCGCGTCGTGGACCCGGGCGCCCGGGGGCCGCGAGGATGGGGGCATGGGAGCCACGCCGCCTACGGCCATGCGGGCCTGGGCCGTCACCGCGAAGGGCCGGCTGGAGCCGGTGGAGCTGCCGGTGCCCGAGCCGGGGCCCGACGAACTGCTGGTCCGGGTGGAGGCGTGCGCGGTGTGCCGTACGGACCTGCACGTACGCGACCACGACCTCCCGCCGCACAAGACGCCCGTCGTCCCCGGCCACGAGGCGGTGGGGGAGGTGGTCGCGGCCGGCGCCGCCGCCGAGCGGCGCATCGGCTCCCGGGCCGGCATTCCGTGGCTGCGCCACACCTGCGGCCGCTGCCGCTGGTGCGAACGGGGCCGCGAGAACCTGTGCCCCGAGTCCCGCTACACGGGCTGGGACGCGGACGGCGGCTACGCCGAGTACGCCGTGGTGCCCGCCGCGTACGCGTACGCACTGCCCAAGGAGCCCGCCGCCGAGGAGCTGGCACCGCTGCTGTGCGCCGGGATCATCGGCTATCGCGCGCTGCGGCTGGCGGAGCTGCCGCCCGGCGGCCGGCTCGGCCTGTACGGCTTCGGCGGCTCCGCGCATCTGACCGCCCAGCTCGCGGTCGCGCAGGGCGCCGAGGTGCACGTGCGCACCCGCTCCCGCGCGGCGCAGCGGCTCGCGCTGGAGCTGGGCGCCGCGACGGCGGCGGGGGCCGACGAGCCGGCGCCGGAGCCCTTCGACTCGGCGGTGCTGTTCGCGCCCGTCGGCGAGTTGGTGCCGGTCGCGCTGGCGGCGCTGGACGCCGGCGGCACGCTCAGCGTCGCGGGCATCCACCTCTCCGCCATTCCGGAGCTGGACTACGACCGGCATCTGTTCCGCGAGCGGGTGCTGCGCAGCGTCACCGCCAACACCCGCGCCGACGGCAGGGAGTTCCTCGCCGCGGCCGACGCGCACGGGGTGCGTGCGACCGTCACCCCCTACTCCTTCGACCGCGCGGCCGAGGCCCTCGACGACCTCGCGGCGGACCGGGTCAGGGGCGCGGCGGTGCTGCGGATGCCGGCGGGCTGACGGCGCCCGGGCGGCCCGCCGCCGCGGTGGCGGCCCGCCGCCTCGGTGACCGGCGCGGGTACGGCCGGCCGGGATCCCGCGTCGCGGTCAGCCGCGCGGCACGTACACGACCCACACCTGCCCCTTCGCCAGCGGCATCGGATCGCCGTCGGGCGTGGTGAACACCGTGCGGTCCGCCGCCGTCTGCCGATCCCACTCCGCGGCGTACGCGCGGCCGTCCCGCAGCACCGTGGCCTCGCCCGACCCGACGGTCTCGGTGAACGGCGAGTTGTTGCCCCACCGGTCGCCGAACCGGCCCTTGCGGATCGTCGTCTCCTGCAGCACCACGGTCGGCGGCGCGAGCCGCTCGCCGCCGCTGGTGGCCGCAGTGCCGTCCATCCAGACCTCCCAACCGCGCCGCTCGGCAGACCAGTCGAAGGTGAAGCTCGCGGCCGGCATCTCCACCGTGCGCGCGCCGGTCCTGCGGCCGCCGGCCGGGGCCTCGCCGGTCTCGTACGGCGGCGGGGCGTCCAGGTCCGCGAGTTCGGGGGCGGCGTCGGTGAGGGCGTCGGGGCGCAGGTAGAGGTTGTGCGGGACGGGCCGGTCGGTGCCGCGGAAGTACGCGCCCGGCAACTGCTCCGGCGGCACCGGGCGCAGCGGGGCGCGGTTGATGTACGGCTTGAGCCGGGACTGCGCGCCCGAGTACGCGAGCACCGGGTCGTCGTACTGCGCCAGCAGCTCCAGGTCCGTCTCGCGGGCGCTGCGCACCGGTCCGACGACGTCGGGGAGCCCGGAGGCGTAGACGGCGAGGAAGCGGCTGAGGCCGGCCTCGACCCGCTCCACGTGCACGACGTCGGCCTCCTCCAGGCCCGTGTGCGGCCGGGCGGGCGCGGCGTTGTCCAGCTTCACGCCCAGCACCGGGCCCTCGGGCACCGGCGGCTCGTCCGCGGGGGTGGGCGTGGGGGACGCGGACGGGGAGGCGGGGGAGGAGCGTGCCTGGGGGCGGTGCGCGGGCTCTTCGGTGCCGTCGTGCGACCGGGCGAGGAGCACCGCGGCGACGGCGACCGCGGGCACCAGGAGTGCCGCCGCTGCGGCCGCGTGCTTCTTGTTCAACGAACCCCCCACTCGGCGTGCTACCGGTGATCTACCCGCCCCGGCGGCGCTCTACCGCGGCGGTGCTAGCGCAGGAGCTGATCGGCGACCACGAACGCGAAGCCGGCGACCAGCACCGCCATCGCGACCCGGGTGCGGCCCGCGCGGCTGAGCATGATCGCGGTGCCGGAGAGGATGAGGGCGCCGCCGTAGAGCGCGAACGTCAGCAGCGACGGCTCCCTGCGGAACTGCACCACCATGGCCACGCCGACCGCCACCATCACGCCGGCGGAGGTCAGGGCCCGGACGCGGCGCGCCTGCCGCGGGGTCAGCCGGGGCGGCGGCGGCTCGTCGGCCGTCTCGTCGTCGAGCAGGTCGCCGGGGTCACCGGCGCCGGGCGTGTGGGGGTCGCCCGCGTCGGTGCCGGCCGCGCCTATGCCGGCCGTTCCGTCGTCCTCGGTCCCGCCGGCCTTTCCGTGGGTCCCCTCGTTGCCGCCGTTTCCGGTCTTTCCGGGCTTTCCGGTCTCGCCGAGGTCCGTGTCGTCGATGTCGGTGTCGTCGCGGGAGGTCATGTGCGCCGAGCGTAGTCGCCCGGCCGCCGCGCGGGAGGGGCGGGCCGCGATCCGGCCCGGATCAGCGGGCGTTGCCGCCCCGGCGGGCGCGCAGCCGCGGAACCTAGGTGCGGCCCTCGTCCTCCTGCGCCGTGCGGAGCGTCTCGGCGGGCGGCATCCAGTCGGCCCGTACGACCGGGAAGCCGGCCTTCTCGTACGCCGCGCAGACCGGCTCGTCGTCGTCCACGACCACCGCCACGGTGCGCCCGCGGGCCACCCGGCGCAGCAGCTCGGGCTTCGCCACCCGGGCCGGCCGCCGGTCGCCGGCGCGGCGCATCCACAGCGGGCCCTCGGGCAGGCCGTGGTCGGCGAGCCAGGCCACGGTGTCCCGGCGGGTGCGCTCCGGCCGGCCGGTGACGTAGCAGACCTCGCAGGTCTCGGCCCACTGGAGTGCCAGTGCCACGCCCTCGGGCAGCGGCGGGTCGAGGGGTGCCGCGCGGAAGAAGGCGTCCCAGTCCTTCGGGGAGGACGCGACGTGGTGGAGCCGGTGCCGGGTGTCGGTGAGGGTGCCGTCCAGGTCGAACACCGCAAGGTCTCGCTTCGCCACGCCGCCAGCCTACGGGCGCTCGCCGGCCCCGTCCCACCGGGTGCCTTACGGATCACCGGCCCCGCCCGTTACCGTGCCCCGATGGATCGACGCCAGACCGCCGGCGCCGGGATCGCCCTCGCCCTGCTGCTCGTCGTGGGCCTCCTCGTCGCCCTCGCCGTTGTCTTCACCGGTGACGACGACGGCGACGACGACGCGGCCTGCACCGGCCTCGCCGTCTCCGGCTGGAGCGCCGACGCCGCGACGACGGACGAGTTCGAGCGCTACGGCAACGACGCGGCCCGCACGGACGACTGGACCGGCGGCGACGGGAACCACTCCGTCCGGCTGCCCGACGGCCGCACCCTCTGGCTGGTCTCCGACCCATACCTCGGCCGGGTCGAGTCGCCGCCCAACCGCCAGGGCCAGCCGCACGCCTGGCGCGACACCACCCTCGGCACCCCTGCCTGGACCCGCAACGCCGCCCTCGTGATGTCCCGGGACGGCCGTCTCGAACGCACCCTCCTCGGCGGCGCCCCCGGCGCGCCCGCCTCCCTCTTCCCCGAACCCGGCGCTCCGGTGCGGCAGTGGCGCTGGCCGGTGCACGCCGTGGTGGAGCCGCGGTCGCCCGGCTCCTCCGAGCAGGTGCTGCGGGTGCTGCTGTGGCACCGGCAGGAGGCGCAGCAGCCGTGGATCTACGGGGTGCCGCTGGCCACCGAGGTCGCCACGCTCTCGCTGCCCGACCTGCGACTGGAGGGCATCACCCAGGTCGACGACCAGTCCCGGATCGCCGACCCGGCGGACCGCGTCGTCTACGGCGCGGCGGCCGTCCGGCACGGCGACTGGACGTACGTGTGGGGCGGCACCGACGGCCGCACCCCGGAACAGGCGGAGCGCAGCTCCCGCGCCCACCTCGCCCGCGTCCCCGCCGGGCGGCTCGCGGACCGTTCTGCGTGGCGGTACTGGGACGGCGAGCGCTGGAGCAGCGAGGCGGCCCGCTCGCGGCCGGTGCTGGGCGACGGCGGCCGCAAGGGCGTCGGCAGCGCGTTCAGCGTGGTGCGCGAGGGCGACACCTGGGTGCTGTTCACGATGGACGCGGGCGGACCGGGCGGGAGCGGGCTGACGACCGTCGCCTCGTACTGGGCGTGCCGGCCGGAAGGCCCCTGGCACGGGCCGGACAAGGCGTTCACCGCGCCGCTGCCCGAGGACGCCGGCGGCGGCTCGGGCGCCGCCGCGTACAACCCGCAGGCCCACCCCGGCGTCGGCTCGGGGGACGGGCTGCTGCTCGGCTACGACGTCAACTGGCTGGACGCCTCGGCCGACGCCGTCTCCGCCCAGGTGCACCGCAACGTCGCCCTGTACCGCCCGCGGTTCGTCCGCCTGCACCTCGATACGGTGGAGTGATGACGGACGAGGCGCCGGGCGAGGGCACCGCGGTCGACTTCTGGTTCGACCCCGTGTGCCCGTGGACGTGGACGACGGCGCGCTGGCTGACGGAGGTGCGGCGGCTGACCGGCATCCGGGTGCGCTGGCGTGTCATGAGCCTGGAGGTCCTCAACGAGGGCCGCGAGGTCAACCCCGAGGACCCGCGGGGGGAGTGGGGCGCGTACCTGTGGATGCCCGTGCGGGTCTGCGCCGCCGTCGCGGAGCACCACGGGCCAGACGCGCTCGGCCGCTACTACGCGGCGCTGGCCACGCGGCTGCACGAGCGCGGCGAGCGGGACGCCCCGGCCCGCGCCCTCGACGACGCCGGGCTCCCCGGGGAGCTGGCGGCCGCGGCCGAGTCGGAGGCGTACGACGACGCGGTACGGGCCTCGCACGCCGAGGGCATCGCGCTGGTCGGCGCCGACGTCGGCAGCCCGGTCCTCGCGGTCACCCCGCCCGGCGGCCCCCGCTTCGCCTTCTTCGGCCCCGTCGTCTCGCCCGCGCCGCGCGGCGACGACGCGCTGCGGCTGTGGGACGGGCTGCTGGCGCTGGGCGGCGTGCCCGGCCTGTACGAGATCAAGCGGACCCGCACCGACGAGATGCCGTCGTTCGGGTAACCGCCGTCCCCGGGCCGGTACCGGGGGATCGCCGCACCCGCGGCGGACCGGCACGGAACAATGCCGTCCCATGCAGCCTCACGCCGACGACCTCATCCGCGCCCTCGACCCCCTGCCCTACCCGCAGCGCCTGCGCGAGCTGGCCCTCGCCGCCCGCCGGGCCACCGGGCGCGGCGACCTGGCCGCGCTCCTCGACGGGCTGGCGGGGCACGGCGCCTACGGCCGCCGGCTCGCGGCGTTCGCCGCCCTCGTCGGGCGCGACGCCGGCTTCCTCGCCGCCCGGCTCGCCGACACCGACCCCCAGGTGCGCGCGCACGGCGCGAAGGCCGTACGACAGGGCCTGCTGGCCGACGACGCGGTCCTCGCCGCCTTCCACGACGCGACCGCCGTCGTCCGCAGGCAGCTCGTCCGCGCCGTGGTCCGCGGCCGGCGCACCGCCGTCGCCGAGGCGCTGATCGGGCCCGTCGGCGAGCAGTGGGGCGACGCCGAGGCCGCGCGGCTGCTGCCCGCGTGCACGGAGGAGACCGTACGCCGTCTGCTGCCGGCGCTCTGGCCCGCGCTCAGCGGCCCCGCCACCCTCGCCGGCCGGCACCCCGGGGCCGTACTCGACGAGGCGGAACGGCAGTTGGCCGCCCTGGCGCCCGGCAGCCGGGCGGCCTGGTGGACCAGGCACGCCGACGTCGTCGCGCCGCTCGCCGACCGCGCCCCGGACCGCGTGCTGGAGCTGCTGGAGCGGTTCTGCCACGGCGGGCTGCAACCGCCGGTGCACGACCGGCTGAACCGCCTCGTGGCCGCCGACCCCGGCCGCACCCTGCGCCTGCTGCTCGCCCCGGAGCGCCGCCGGGGCACCGCCGGGACCCGGCTCAGCCGCACCGTGCTGGACCGCCTCGTCGCCGCCGCGCCTCCGGAGCTGCCCGAACTCGCCCGGCTGTGGCAGGGGACCCCGGAGAACGCAGCCGCGCTCACCGACCTCCTGCGCCGTACCGCGCCGTCCCGCCGGGAGGCGCTCTTCGACGCCGCCATGGCCGAACGCGACACCGCCCACGACGACTTCCCGCCCACCCTGCTCGACGCGCTGCCCCGGGAACGGCGGGCGGCGGAGGCACGCCGCATGGCGGCGCAGGCCAGGGAGCGCGACGCGCCCCCGCCGGTCGTGCTGCGCGCGGTGGCCTGCCTGCCCGTCGCCGAGGCCCGCGGCGAACTGCTCGCCGCGCTGCGCCGCTCCGACCCGGACGAGCGCGCCGGAGCGTACGGCCTGCTGCTCGCCAACGCCGCCCGCTCCGGCCACCCCGAGGACGTCACCAGCGCCGTCCGGCTGCTGGCCGAGCGGCTTCGCAACGACCAGGACCCGGTGCGCTCCGTCGCCCTGCGGCAGCTCGCCGAGACCCACCCCGCGCTGTTCACCGCCGACGCCGCCGACCACCTGCACCGCATCGCCGCGGACGCGATCGCCGCCCGCGATTCCTCCCCGGCCACCCGCGGGGCGCTGCGCACGCTGGCCGTCGCCCTGCTCCGCGAGCACGCCGCGGGCGGCCGGCCCGAGCTGGTGAGCTTCTCGCTGCGGACGATCACCCGGCTCACCGGCCACACCGGCGGCGCCGACCTCGGCCGGCTGGACACCTCGCTGCGCCGCGGTCAGGAGCACGAGGTCTTCGACGCCCTCGAACCGTGGCTGGAGGCGGGCGCGGACAAGGTCGACCACGGGCTGACCTTCGCGCTCGCGCGGGCGCTGGGGCGGCGCGCCTGGGGGATGCCCAAGCTGCAGGAGTACCTGTGGCAGGCCGTGCAGTTCGGCAACGACGCGACCGTGCGCACCGCCGTGTCGCTGTGGCTGGAGCCCCGCGCGGGCCGCGGCGAGCGCGTCGGCCGGCTGCTCGCGCAGGAGCCGTCCGCGGCGGTGCTCCCGCCGGTCTACCAGGTGCTGGCGCGCACCCGTACGGACCTGTTGGACACCGTGCTCGGCGACACCCCGCCGTGGGGCCGGTTCCTGACGCCGCGCGCGCCCTGGACCCCGCCCGTCGTCACGCCCGAGCGCTGGACGCCCGCCCAGCAGGCCGCCGCCGCCCGGCTGCTGGCCCGGGCCGCGGGCGACGCCGGCCTGCCGCAGCACGAGCGCGTCCGCGCCCTCGCGGACGCCGCCCGCATACCCGGTCACGGCCTCGACCTCGTCTTCCGCTACACCGGCGCGGAGGACGTCGCCCTCGCGGAGGCCGCGCTCGCCGCCCTGGTGTGGACGGACCGGCCCGAGGAGGCGCTGCCGCTGCTGCTCGCGCACGCCGGCGGTGACCGCGCCCGTGTCGCGGTGTACGCCGCCACCCGCGCCACGCTGCACGCGGCGCCCTCGCGCGTCGAGGCGGCCCTGCGCCCGCTGCTGCTGCCCGGCCCCGACGGGACCGCGGCCGGCGCGAAGGTCACCAGCCGCAAGGAGGCGGTCCGGCTCGCCGCCACCCGGCTGCCGGCCGAGCGGGCGGCGGCGCTGGTGGTCGGCGCGTACGAACTCCCGGAGCAGCACCGCGACGTACGCGCCGCGTGCGTGGCGTTCGCCGGCGGGCTGCTCGGCAGACCGGAGGTGTGGCGGATGCTGGAGACCGCCGCGGCCGGCGATCCGCAGGTGCGGCTGTCGCTGCTCCGGCCGCAGCCGCGCGACCTGCGCGAGGAGCACCGGCCGCGGTACGCGGGCCTGGTGGAGGCCGCGAGCCGCACCGACGACGTCCAGCTCGCCCGGGCCGCGTACGCGAGCCTCGCCGCCTGGGCCCCCTGGTCGCCGACCGCGGCCGACGTGCTGTGCGCGGCCGTCACCGATCTCGGCAACCGCGGCACGTGGGATCCCGCCGCCCACGCGCTGGTCACCCTGGCCACCACCGCCCCCGCCGACGATCCCGCGCGCGAGCCCGTCGTACGCGCCGCGCGCGAACTCCTCACCCGCGCGCCAGGACAGCCCGACGCGGAGCCGGACCGCGACCTGCCCGCGCGCCGGCGCCTGGCGTCCCTCGTCCGGCGGCTGACCGTCCGGCCGCCGGACCTCCGCGGCCTGCTGCGGCCCACGCTGCACGCGCTCGCCGACGTGCTCGCGGCGGACGACGACTTCGTGCCGCAGGCGGCGGTGCTGCGGACGGAGACCGTCGACCTGGAGGCCGGGGCTCCGGAGCTGACGGCGGCGCTGGTGGACCTCGCGGGGCTGCACGCGGGGCGGCCGGTGCTCGCGGAGGTCACGGCGAAGGCGCTGAGCCGCCGGCTGGACCGGGCGGCCCGGCCGGGCGCGCCGGAGGCGCGGGCGGACGCGGCCCGCGCGCTGGCGGCGGCGGGCGGGCACGCGGAGGGCCTGTTCGCGGTCGCCCTCACCAGGGACACCGGGGCCCGCGCGGGCTGGCCGGAGCCCTGGCGCGCCACCCTGCGGACGCTGCGCGCGCACCCGCGGAGGGAGGTGCGGGACGCGGCGCTGGCGGTGCAGACGGCGGACGAGTAGGGCGTGGGGGCGGGGGAGGCCCAGCCGCGCTACGGCAACGTGGCCCGGACCCGGAAGCCCATCCCCGCCGCGACCAGCCGCTCGGTCAGCGCCTCGCCCATCGCCTGCGCCGTCGTGACCTGCCCCGACGTCTCCGGCAGCGGGTCGTACGCCAGACACATCGCCGCCTCCGCCAGGATCTTCGCCGTCTCGTCGTACGCCGGGTCGCCGCCGCTGACCTCCGTCACCACCCGCCGGTCGCCGCCCGTGCCCACGAACCGGGCGGAGAACCAACTGCGCGCCCGGCGCTCCTCGCTGGGCCCGGTGCCCGGCGCCAGCCGGGCGGCCATCAGCCTGCGCAGCGGCGGCAGTTGGGCCGCCGTGGCGAACGCCCCCGCGCCCAGCACGCCGCCCGCGGCGACCGGCAGCCGCTTGACCGCGGCGTAGTGGCGGTAGCGGAAGTCCGGTCCGTACCGCGGCAGCGCAGCGGCCGACCGCGCCACCACCTGCGACTCCAGGGTCGGGAGCGGCAGCCCCCAGGTGCGCAGCGCGCCGCTGCGCGTCGGCGCGCCCAGCGGCGCCCGCACCCGGCGCTCCGTCACCCGCGGCTCGGCCCTCTTGCGGGCCCGGGCCGCCCGCGCCGCCGGCAGCGGCCGGGAGACCGCGCCGAGCACGGACGCCAGCGTGCCGCCGGAGATCGCGCCGGCGGCACGCAGGAAGCCGTCGACGCGCAGCGGTACGTCCTCCGGCAGTTGCTCGACGGTGTAGCGCACGCCGAGGTCGAACGGCGTGCAGTCGAACCCGCAGGAGTGCACCAGCCGGGCGCCCGTCTCCCGGGCCCGCTCGTCGTGGCGTACGTACACCCGGTCGACGAACTCCGGCTCTCCGGCCAGGTCCGCGTAGTCCGTCCCGGCCGCGGCGCACGCGGCGGCCAGCGGCTCGCCGAAGCGCAGGAACGGCCCGACCGTCGTGGCCACCACCCGGGTCTGCTCGGCCAGCCCGCGCAGCGCCGCCGGGTCCGCCGCGTCCGCGGTGAGCAGCGGCAGGTCGCCCCACTCCGGGCGGATCGCGGCCAGCCGGTCGCGTACGTCCGCCAGCCTGCCGGTGTCGCGCCCGGCCAGCGCCCAGCGGCAGTCGGGCGGCGCGTGCCGGGCCAGGTACTCGGCGGTGAGGGCGCCGGTGAAGCCGGTGGCGCCGAAGAGGATGAGGTCGTGCGGTCGGGACTCGTCTGCCATGGACCCAGGGTGGTTCATCGGCGCCGTCCCGTCGACGCGGACGACGCCGGATTCCGATCTCGACCCCCCGCACGGGTGGCCGACCCGCGCGGGGGGACCCCGCACTTGTGCCCACTGAAACGTGTTCTTATCATCTCTGGTGTTACACAGTCGGTGTCACACCGCTGGGGGCTTGATGGGGAGCAGGGAGCACGGCCCGCTGCACGGCGTGCGGGTGGTCGAGCTGGCCGGCATCGGCCCCGGGCCGTTCGCCGCCATGCTCCTCGCCGACCTCGGCGCCGACGTCGTACGGGTCGACCGGCCCGGCGGCCCGGGACTGGGCATCGACCCCGCGCACGACCTCACCAACCGCAACAAGCGCTCCGTCGTCCTCGACCTGAAGTCCGGGCCGGGCGCCGGCGCCGCGCTGGCCCTCGCCGAGCGTGCCGACATCCTCGTGGAGGGCTTCCGCCCCGGCGTCGCAGAGCGCCTCGGCGTCGGCCCCGCGGACTGCCTCGCCCGCAACCCCCGGCTGGTGTACGGGCGGATGACCGGCTGGGGTCAGGACGGTCCGCTCGCGGGGACCGCCGGCCACGACATCGGCTACGTCGCCGTCACCGGCGCGCTCGGCATGATCGGCCCCGCCGACGGCCCGCCCGCCGTCCCCGCCAACCTCCTCGGTGACTACGCCGGCGGCTCGCTCTACCTCGTCGTCGGCGTGCTGTCCGCACTGCAGCACGCCCGTACCACCGGGGAAGGGCAGGTCGTCGACGCGGCCATCGTCGACGGCACCGCGCACCTCACCTCGATGATCCACGCCATGGCCGCCGCCGGCGCCTGGCACGACCGCCGCGGGGCCAACCTCCTGGACGGCGGCGCGCCGTTCTACGGCGTCTACGAGACCGCGGACGGGCGGTACATGGCCGTCGGCGCCCTGGAGCCCGCGTTCTACGCGGAGTTCGTCCGCCTCCTGGGCGTCCCCGGCCCGCTGCCGGACCGGGGCGACCCCGCCGCCTGGGCGGAGCTGCGCGAGCGGCTGGCCGCCCGGTTCAAGGAGCGTACGCGCGCGGAGTGGACCGGGGTCTTCGCCGGCTCCGACGCCTGCGTCGCCCCCGTGCTGTCCCTGCGCGAGGCCCGCGACCACCCGCACCTCGCCGCCCGCGGTACCTTCACCGAGGCGTACGGCACCGTCCAGCCGGCCCCCGCGCCCCGGTTCTCCGCCACCCCGGGTGCGGTACGCCGCCCGCCCGCACGCCCGGGCGCCGACGCCGCGGACGTCGCCCGCGACTGGCACGTCCCCGGCCTGACCCCCATCCCGACCCCTGTCCCGACCCCTGTCCCGACCGAGGAGGAGCGGTGAAGCGCCGGCTGTACGGGCCCGAGCACGCGGCCTTCCGCGAGACCGTGCGGACCTTCCTCGCCAAGGAGGTCACCCCGCACTACGCGCGCTGGGAAGCCGACGGCATCGTCTCCCGCGACGCCTGGCTCGCCGCCGGGCGGCAGGGCCTGCTCGGCCTGGCCGTCCCCGAGGAGTACGGCGGCGGAGGCCACGACGACTACCGCTTCGCGGCCGTGCTGGCCGAGGAGTTCGCCCGTGCCGGCTCCGCGGGGCTCGCCGTCGGGCTGCACAACGACGTCATCGGACCCTACCTGACCTCCCTGGCCACCGAGGCGCAGAAGCGGCGCTGGCTGCCCGGCTTCTGCACCGGCGAGCTGATCACCGCCATCGCCATGACCGAACCCGGCGCCGGCTCCGACCTGCAGGGCATCCGCACCACCGCCGAGGACCGCGGCGACCACTGGCTGCTCAACGGCGCCAAGACGTTCATCTCCAACGGCATCCTCGCCGACCTCGTCGTCGTGGTCGCCAGGACCACCCCCGAGGGCGGCGCGCGCGGGCTGAGCCTGCTGGTCGTCGAGCGCGGCGCCGAGGGCTTCGAGCGCGGCCGCAACCTCGACAAGATCGGCCAGAAGGCCCAGGACACCGCCGAGTTGTTCTTCACCGACGTACGGGTGCCGAAGGACAACCTGCTCGGGGAGCGCGACGGCGCGTTCGGCCACCTCATGACCAACCTGCCGCAGGAGCGGATGGCCATCGCCGTCGCCGCTGCCGCCGCCGCCGAGCACCTGGTCGAGGCCACCACGGCGTACGTCAGGGAGCGCGAGGCGTTCGGCCGGGCGCTGGGCCGGTTCCAGCACGTCCGCTTCGAGATCGCCGAGATGGCCACCGAGTGCGCCGTGACCCGTACGTTCGTCGACCGCTGCATCGAGGACCTGGCGGCCGGCGAGCTGGACGCGGTGCACGCCTCGATGGCCAAGTGGTGGGCGACCGAGCTGCAGAAGCGCACCGCGGACCGCTGTCTGCAACTGCACGGTGGCTACGGCTACATGAGCGAGTTCCCCGTGGCCCGCGCCTTCACCGACGGGCGGGTCCAGACCATCTACGGCGGCACCACCGAGATCATGAAAGAGATCATCGGCCGCTCCCTGCTCTCCTGAGAGGCGCACCACCGTGACCACATCCGCCAGGCCGTCCGTCACCGACGCCTACGTCTACGACGCGATCCGCACCCCGCGCGGCCGGGGAAAGGCCAACGGCGCCCTGCACGGGACCAAGCCGATCGACCTCGTCGTCGGCCTCGTCCACGAGCTGCGCCGCCGCTTCCCCGGCCTCGACCCGGCCGCCGTCGACGACATCGTGCTCGGCGTGGTCAGCCCGCACGGCGACCAGGGCTCCGACATCGCCAAGATCGCGGCCATCGCCGCCGGGCTGCCCGACAGCGTCGCCGGCGTACAGGAGAACCGCTTCTGCGCCTCCGGCCTGGAGGCCGTCAACATCGCCGCGGCCAAGATCCGCTCCGGCTGGGAGGACCTGATCCTCGCCGGCGGTGTCGAGTCGATGTCGCGCGTGCCGATCGGCTCGGACGGCGGCGCCTGGTTCAACGACCCGATGACCAACGCGGAGATCGGCTTCGTGCCGCAGGGCATCGGCGCCGACCTGATCGCCACGCTCGGGGACTACAGCCGCCGGGACGTGGACGAGTTCGCCGCCATGTCCCAGGAGCGGGCCGTGCAGGCGTGGAAGGAGGGCCGGTTCGAGCGCTCGGTAGTGCCCGTCACGGACCGCGCCGGGCTCACCGTCCTGGACCGGGACGAGCACATCAGGCCCGGCACGACGGCCGACAGCCTCGCCAAGCTCAAGCCCGCGTTCGCGGACATCGGCGACCTGGGCGGCTTCGACGCCGTGGCGCTGCAGAAGTACCACTGGGTGGAGCGGATCGACCACGTCCACCACGCCGGCAACTCCTCCGGCATCGTCGACGGCGCGGCCCTCGTCGCCGTCGGCTCCGCCGAGGTCGGCCGGCGGTACGGGCTGACCCCCCGGGCGCGTGTCGTCTCCGCCGCCGTCACCGGCTCCGAGCCCACGATCATGCTCACCGGGCCCGCGCCCGCGACCCGCAAGGCGCTCGCCAGGGCCGGCCTCGGCATCGACGACATCGACCTCATCGAGATCAACGAGGCCTTCGCCGCCGTCGTGCTGCGCTTCGCCGACGAGATGGGCGTCGGCCTGGACAAGATCAACGTCAACGGCGGCGCCATCGCCATGGGCCACCCGCTCGGCGCCACCGGCGCCATGATCCTCGGCACCCTCGTCGACGAGCTGGAGCGCCGCGACCTGCGCTACGGCCTCGCCACCCTCTGCGTCGGCGGCGGCATGGGCATCGCCACCGTCGTCGAGCGCCTCTGACCCCGTCCCGCCCCCCCCGCACACGGAGATCACCCCACCACCATGAGCCACACGAACACGATCCGCTGGGAGCAGGACGACACCGGTGTCGTCACCCTCGTCCTGGACGACCCCCACCAGTCCGCCAACACCATGAACGCGGACTTCATCCAGTCGCTCACCGCCGTCGCCGACCGGCTGGAGGCCGAGCAGGACGGCGTACGGGGCATCGTCTTCGCCTCCGCGAAGAAGACCTTCTTCGCCGGCGGCGACCTGCACGACCTCATCCGCATCGACCGTGCGCACGCCCGCGAGGCGTTCGACGTCGGCATGACCGTCAAGCGCGCGCTGCGCCGCATCGAGACGCTCGGCAAGCCGGTCGTCGCGGCCCTCAACGGCGCGGCGCTGGGCGGCGGCTACGAGATCGCGCTCGCCTGCCACCACCGCGTCGCCCTCGACGCGCCCGGCTCGAAGATCGGGCTGCCCGAGGTCACCCTCGGGCTGCTGCCCGCGGGCGGCGGCGTCACCCGCACCGTACGGCTGATGGGCATCACCGACGCGCTGCTGAAGGTGCTGCTGCAGGGCACCCAGTACCGGCCGCGGCGGGCGCTGGAGAACGGGCTCGTGCACGAGGTCGTCGAGACCGAGGAGGAACTGCGGGCCGCCGCCCTCGCGTTCGTCGACGCCCACCCGGAGTCCCGGCAGCCCTGGGACGAGCCCGGCTACCGGATCCCCGGCGGCACGCCCGCGCACCCGAAGTTCGCCGCCAACCTCCCCGCCTTCCCCGCCAACCTGAAGAAGCAGCTCGGCGGCGCCCCGTTCCCCGCGCCGCGCAATATCATGGCCGCGGCCGTCGAGGGCTCCCAGGTCGACTTCGAGACCGCCCAGGTCATCGAGGCCCGCTACTTCGTGGACCTGGCCGTCGGGCAGACGGCCAAGAACATGATCCAGGCGTTCTTCTTCGACCTCCAGGCCGTCAACGGCGGCCGCTCCCGCCCGGCCGGCGTTGACGAGCGGCGCGTGTCGAAGGTCGCCGTGCTGGGCGCCGGGATGATGGGCGCCGGCATCGCCTACGCCTGCGCGCGCGCCGGCATCGAGGTGGTCCTCAAGGACGTGTCGGTCGAGGCCGCGGAGAAGGGCAAGGCGTACTCCGCCGGGCTGCTCGACAAGCAGCTCGCCAAGGGGCGTACGACGCGGGAGAAGCGGGACGCGCTGCTGGCGCGCATCACCCCGGTCGCGGACCCGGCGGAGCTGGCCGGCTGCGACGCCGTGATCGAGGCGGTCTTCGAGGACCAGGCGCTCAAGCACAAGGTGTTCCAGGAGATCCAGGACGTCGTCGCGCCCGACGCCCTGCTCTGCTCGAACACCTCCACCCTGCCCATCACGCTGCTCGCCGAAGGCGTCGCCCGCCCGCGGGACTTCGTCGGGCTGCACTTCTTCTCACCCGTCGACAAGATGCCGCTGGTCGAGATCGTCAGGGGCGAGCGCACCGGCGACGAGGCCCTGGCCCGCGCCTTCGACCTCGTACGGCAGATCGCCAAGACCCCGATCGTCGTGAACGACTCGCGCGGCTTCTTCACCTCCCGCGTCATCGGCCACTTCATCAACGAGGGCGTGGCCATGGTCGGCGAGGGCATCGAGCCCGCGACCGTCGAGCAGGCCGCCGCCCAGGCCGGCTACCCGGCCAAGGTGCTCTCCCTGCTCGACGAGCTGACCCTCACCCTGCCCCGCAGGATCCGCAACGAGGCGCGCGCGGCCGTCGAAGCCGCCGGCGGCAGCTACCCCGTGCACCCGGCGGAGGCGGTCATCGACCGGATGGTCGACGAGTTCGGCCGCACCGGGCGGGCCGGGGGAGCGGGCTTCTACGACTACGAGGACGGCAGCAGGACCCGGCTGTGGCCCGGGCTGCGGGAGCACTTCACCAAGCCGGACCAGGAGCCGCCGGCGCTGCGCGACCTGCAGGAGCGGATGCTGTTCGCGGAGGCGCTGGACACCGTGCGGCTGGTCGAGGAGGGCGTGCTGACGTCCGTCGCCGACGCGAACATCGGCTCGGTCTTCGGCATCGGTTTCCCGGCCTGGACCGGCGGCGTGCTGCAGTACATCAACGGGTACGAGGGCGGGCCGGCCGGCTTCGTGGCGCGGGCGCGCGAACTGGCGGCGGCCTACGGCGAGCGCTTCGAGCCGCCCGCGCTGCTGCTGGCGAAGGCGGACAGGGACGAGCGGTTCATGGACGCGGTCTGAACCGCCCCGGCCCCCGCCGCGCCGGCGTCGGCGGGCGGGGGCCGCGGTGGGGGGTGGGTCCGTACTCAGCCGACGCGCATGGTGCGGATCGTGCCGGTCTTGGCGTAGAGCTTCGCGCCGGGGCAGGCGGTCGGGTAGAGGCGGCGGTGGGACGTGAGGCGGTAGACGGTCGTCGTCTCGCCCTTGCGGTACTTGCCGTTGGACTTCCCGGCCTTCAGCGTGGCCTTGCCGGTGCGGCTGTAGCCGGCGACGCCGAGGCGCCACTTGGAGAGCCGGGCCAGCGCGTTGGTGACCTTCGAGGGGACGGCGGCGGAGCCGTACGTGCCGATGACCGCGGCGCCGCTGGTGTTCTTGTTGAAGCCGAGGGTGTGCGCGCCCGTCACCGGCCTGGTCACGCCGCCGCGGCGGCCCTCGTAGACGCGGCCGCACTTGTCGACGAGGAAGTTGTAGCCGATGTCGTTCCAGCCGTTGGTACGGGTGTGGTAGCGGTAGATCGCGCGGATGATCGAGGGCGCCTGGGAGCACGAGTAGCGGTTGCTGTCCACGGTGTGGTGGACGATGAACGCCCTCGTCCTGCTGCCGTACTCGGGAGGGCCGTCGCGCCATGACTCGTCGGCGCCCCACTGCTTCCGGGAGATGATCGCCGGCCGCGTCGCGGTCGTGGTGTAGGCGGGCTCGGCGGGCACCCCGGGCCCGTCGCCGGGGTCGACGAGCTCCAGCCGGGCGCGGCCGGGCAACGGCGCCGTGCCGCCGTCGCCGCGGAGCAGCCGGGCCTGTGCGGCGTCGGAGTCGCCCACCCACACCGGCTCTGTGGCGGCCCGGTCCGGCGCGGGCGCGCCGGGCTCGGTCTGCCGGGGCTGGGTCTCCAGCGACCGCCACGCCGTCCACCGGCCGGTGCCGGCGTCCCGGGTGCGTACCTGCGGCGTGCCGTCGAGCGCGCCGCCGCCGGCCGGCCAGGAGACGCCGACGAGGCTGAAGCGGTCGTCTTCCGGCTCCGGTTCGGGGTTGGCGAGGGCGCCGGGGAGGGCCAGGCCGGCGGCGGTGAGCAGCACGGCGAGTAAGGGGAAGGCCCAGCGACGTCCTCGCGGGCGGCGTGCGCTCATGCTCGAACTCCTCGGCGCGGGCGGCGGTGTGCGACTGCGGCGCGGATGAGCATGACAACAGGGGCGGGCCGCGGGCAAGGGTGGCCGCGGACGCCGCGGCGGCCGTCGGGCAAAGAGGGCCGGTCGGGACCTCACCCGTCACACGCGTACGTGGGCAAGGTCACTCCGCGGGGAACGACGCCCGCAACTCCGCCTTCATCGACCGCTGGAAGGCCGTCACGAGCGCCTGCACCACCATCGGCTGCATGTGCGCCGACAGCGACTTCATCGTCTCGACCTGCTCCGGGTCGGGGTCGGCCTCGCCGAACGGCTCCCACACCTCGTCGTGGAAGAGCCGGGTCAGCTCGCGGGCCACCGCGCGCGAGTGCTCCTGCACCACGCCCCGGGCGGCCAGGAGGGTCTCCAGCCGGATGGGGACGTCGAGAAGCCGTACGCCGAGGTGGAGGACCGCCGGGTCGACCCGGAAGGCGTCGCCGCCGTCCGCGTCGCCGTCCGAGCTACCGTTCCCGCCGCCGTCCGCCGCGGGGTCCGGGCCGGACGCCCCGGCGGCCCCCGGCGTACGCTCCAGCACCCCCATCGCGGCCAGCCGCGCCACGTCGTCGTCGGTCAGCGACCGCCCCGCGCGCCGCTCCAGCTCCGCGCGGCTCACCTCGGTCTCCGCGTCCGGCACCCACGTGGCCACGAGCGCGCGGTGCAGCGCGTGGTCCTCGGCGCTCAGCCCGGTCGGCAACTGCTGCACGTACCGCTCGATCGCGGCCAGCGTCAGCCCCTGGTGCTGCAACTCCTCGATGAGCGCGAGCCGGGACAGGTGCTCCGGCCCGTAGCGCCCCACCCGCCGCGGGCCGATGACCGGCGGGGGCAGCAGCCCGCGGGTGGAGTAGAAGCGGACCGTGCGCACGGTGACGCCCGCGCGCGCGGCCAGCTCGTCCACGGTCAGCCCGGCCGCCTCCGTCTCCTGGGTCATGGTCCAACAATATTGCTGTCTCACCGGACCTGTGAAAGACCGCGGCTCCCCGGACAGGCGGCGGTCGCGGAGACTTCGTGCGCGGAGCCTTCTGCGGCGCGTCACCCTCCGCTATCTTCTGGCCACCCTCATCGCTCTCCGCCTCCGGGAGACCGCCCATGCGCATACGCGCCCCCCGTCACACCGTGCTCCGCACGGCCGTCCTCGCGGCCTGCGCCGCGGCCGTCGTGCTGGCGCCGGTCACCGGCCCGCCGGCGGAGGCGGCCGACCCACCGCGTACCGGCTTCGAGGAGAGCGGCGGCGCCCGCTGGACCAGCGGGCAGGAGGAGGCGGCGTTCCTGGCCGCCGTGGCCGAGGACAGCCGGCGCGTGGCCGTCGACCGCATCGGCACGACGGAACAGGGCCGCCCCCTCAACCTCGTCCGCATCGGCGCCCCCGTCCCGCCCACGCCGGCGCAGGCCGTCCGCGGCAGCGTCGTCCTGCTCATATGCGGCCAGCACGGCGACGAACCCGCCGGCCGCGAGGCGTGCCTGACCAGCCTGCGCGACCTGGCGTACGCCAAGGACGCCGAGACCCGCCGCTTCCTGGCCCGCAACCGGGTCCTCGTCGTCCCCAACGCCAACCCCGACGGCCGCGCCGCCGGCACCCGCGGCAACGCCGACGGCGTCGACGTCAACCGCGACCACATCGCCCTGGAGACCGCCGAGGGCCGCGCGCTGGCCGCCGTCATCCGCGACCACCGCCCCGACGTCATCCACGACCTGCACGAGTACGAGGCCACCGAGCCGTACTACGTCAAGGACGTGCTCGCGCTCTGGCCGCGCAACCTCAACACCCACGACGACGTCCACCGCGAGGCCCGCCACCTGTCCGAGGACCACGTCCGCGAAGGCGTCGAGGAGGCCGGCTACAGCAGCGGCGTCTACGGCATCTGGACCGACCCGCAGACCGGCGAGCCCGTTCGCCAGGTCGCCGGCGACGGACAGGAGCGCATCCTGCGCAACGCCGCGGGCCTCAAGCACGCCGCCGGGCTGCTGGTCGAGACGCGCATCACCGCGCTCACCGACGACGAGCGCGACGACCCCGTCGCCAACCACCGCCGCCGCGTCGCCTCCCAGCTCACCGCGCTCGACGCCACGTACGACTACGCCGCGGACCACCGCGGCCGGCTGGCCACCGCCACCGCCGCGGCCCGCGCCCGCGGCCTCGCCGACACCGGCCCCGTCTACCTTGGCGGCGCCGACAACGAGCCGCCCGCCCCCGGCCAGATCGTCGACGACCCGCCCTGCGGCTACGCTCTCGACCCCGCACAGTACGACGCGGTCGGCGACGAACTCGAGCTGCACGGCGTCGAGGTCCGCCCCCGCCCGGGCGGCGGCGCGCTGGTGAAGCTGCGGCAGCCGCTGCGCGCGCTGGTGCCGCTGCTGCTGGACCAGCGGGCGGTGTACGAGCTGACGGACGGCCGGCCCGTCGAACGCTGCCGCTGAGGCGGCTCCGCGGCTACGGCCCGGGCGGCGCGGTGGAAAGCAGCCCCGCCGCCTCCTCCGCGCAGCCCCACGCCACCGTCACCCCGGCGCCCCCGTGCCCGTAGTTGTGCACGCACAGCGCCCCGCCCGGCAGGCGCTCCGCCGCCAGCCGCACGGCGGGGCGGGCCGGGCGCAGCCCGACGCGGTGGCCGAGGACCCGGGCACGGGCGACCCCGGGGAGGACGCGCGCGCAGCGCGCGACGATGGCCTCGGCCACCGCCGGGTCCGGCTCGGTGCCCCAGGCATCCTCGACGGCCGTGCCGCCGAGCACGAGCCCGTACGGCTGCGGGAGCGCGTACAGCGTGGCGGTCGCGTCCTTGTACGCCGCGACCACCCACTCCTCGACGCCCGGGTTCTCCACGACGACGAGCTGCCCCTGCACCGGACGCACGCTCGGGTCCGGCACCAGCTCGCGGGCGCCCAGGCCGGTGCAGTTGACGACGTACGGAGCCGCGCGCCCGGCCTCGCCGAGCGAGCCGGCCGCGCGCCGCTCGACCCGGCCGCCGGCCGCGGCCAGCCGGTCGTGCAGGTGGGCCAGGTGCGTGGCCGTGTCGACGATCGGCACCGTGGCGCGCACGCCCGTGGCGTACTCCCCGGGCAGCTCCGCGGAGCCGGCCGCCCGCACGTCGCGCAGGGCGCGCCGCCAGGCCCCGAGGCCGGCGAGGCCGGCGCCGAGCTGCAGCCCCGTACGCATCCGCACGCCCGTCACCGCCGCGTGCTCCGCCTGCCGGGCGTACACCTCGAACGACCGCACCGACCAGTCCGCCACCCGGTGTTCGGGCTCGATCCGGTACGGCCACCACAGCCCGCCCGCGACCGCCGACGTCGTCTCCTGCGCCGGCTCCCGCGCCCACACCGCGACCCGCCGGCCGCCCTCGGCGAGGACGACCGCACTGGTCAGGCCGATGATGCCGGCGCCGAGCACGATGACTTCCGATTCCATCAGGGCAGTCTGCCGCACCGTCCGCGATCACGCGCGGGGTGGTGGAGCGCCGATGGTGATCGCTACCCTGTTCGCATGTCGAATCACGTGAGTACTGCAAGCGTTCGGGGGGCGCGCGCCCCGCGCCGATGAGCGCCCGCCCGGGGGTCCGCCGGCCCGGCAGGGACGCGCCGGCCATCCGCACCCGCACACCCCGCGAGCTGAAGCGCAGCCGCCGCCCCCGCGCCCACTCCTGCTGGGACCACCTCTACGCCGCCCCCCTCAGGCCCCTCCACGGCGCCAACCTCGGTACGCTCCTGCGCACCTGTGACGCCGTCGGCGCCTGCCTCGTCGTGCCCCGCTTCCCCTGGGTGCCCGAGGCGCTGGCCCGCGGCAACACGCTGCGCCGCCCCGTCTGCGTGCACTGGACCGGCGACCCGCTGCGCTGGCTGGAGCGGCAGCGCGCCGCGGGCCGGAGCGTCCTCGGCGTCGAACTCGCCGACGAGGCCGTGCGCCTGGCCGACCTGCCGGCCGCGCGCCGCCCCACGGTCATGGTGCTCGGTCACGAGCAGCACGGCATCCCGCCGGACGCGCTCGACCTGCTCGACGAGGCCGTCGAGATACCCATGGTCGGCACCGGCGCCAGCCTCAACGTCGCCGTGGCCGGCTCCCTCGTCCTCTACCGCCTGGCCGGGCTGCTGTGACCGGCGAAGTCCTGCTCATGGCCGGAGTCCTGCTGCTCGGCGCGTCCGTGCAGCGGCTCGCGGGCATCGGCCTCGCGCTGGTCGCCGGCCCGGCGCTGGCACTGGTGCTCGGCCCGGCCGAGGGCGTCCGGCTGTCCAACGTCGCCGCCGGCGCCATCTGCGTGTTCGGCCTGGCCACCGTCTGGCGGCAGGTCCGGCCCGGCGCCATGGTGCCGCTGCTGGCCGCCGCGGTCTGCACGGTGCCGATCGGCGCCGTCACGGCCGCGCAACTGCCCGCGCCCGTGCTGCTGACCGGCATGGGCGCGATGGTCTGCGGCGCCGTCGGGCTCGTCATGGCCGGGGCCCGCGCCGAGTCGCTGCGCGGCACCGGCGGGGCGGTCACGGCCGGCGCGGTGAGCGGTTTCATGAACTCCTCCGCGGGCATCGGCGGCCCCGCCGTCTCGCTGTACGCCGTCAACGCGGGCTGGACGGTGCGGGAGTTCGTGCCGAACGCCCTGTTCTACGGCGTCGTCATCAACATCGTCTCCGTCACCGCCAAGGGACCGCCCGACCTGTCGGCCGTCGCGTGGGTGCTGTGCGTGGCGGCCGTCGCCGCGGGCGCGCTCATCGGCCGCGCCCTGGGCGACCGGGTGCCCGAGGCGCCCGCGCGCCGGCTGGTGCTGATCCTCGGGCTGGCCGGCGGCGCGGCCACGCTGACGAAGGGCCTGCTGGGGCTCTGACACCGGCGGCGCGCCGCCCGACCCGGCCGCCGCCCGTCACCGTACGGGCAGCCCCCGGTCCTCCTTCACGGTCTTCATCGTCAGATGAGACGTCACCCGGGCCACGCCCGGCAGTGCGAGCAGCACCTCGGTGTTGAACTTCTCGTACGCGGCCAGGTCACCGACCGCGACGCGCAGCACGAAGTCGGTGTCGCCGAAGACGCGGTGAGCTTCGACGACCTCCTCGCGCTCCTGGACCATGCGCTCGAACTCGGCCACCGTCGCCCGGTCCTCCCGCGCCAGCGCCACGGTGACGAACGCCTGGAAGCCGCGGCCGACGGCGTCGGCGTCGAGCAGCGCGCGATAGCCGCGCAGCACGCCGTCCCGCTCCAACTGCCGCACCCGGCGCAGACAGGGGGAGGGGGTCAGCCGGACCCGGTCGGCGAGCTCGGTGTTGCTGAGGCGGCCGTCCCGCTGCAGTTCGCGCAGGATCGCGCGGTCGATGGCGTCCATGACGCCATCTTCTGCCACGCGGCGGCCCTTCGGGGCGGAGATCGGCCATCGGCTGCCCCGGCGCGACGGCTAGCGTCGCCCGCATGGACACCCACCTGCTGGTGCTGTTTCTCGGCGTCGACCTGCTGCTCATCGCCACCCCCGGGCCCGACTGGCTGTACATCGTCGCCCGCGGCCTCGGCCAGGGCCGCCGGGCGGCGCTGTACGCGGTCGCCGGCATCGGCACCGGCTACGCCGCGCACACCGTGCTCGCCGCGGTCGGCCTCGCGGCGGCCCTGGGGGCGGTGCCCGGGGCCCTGCCCGCGCTGCGCTACGCGGGCGCGGCGTACCTGGTGTTCCTCGCCTGGCAACTCCTGCGCTCGCTGCGCCGCACCGGGGGGCTGCGCGCGGCGGCGGACGGGCCCGCCGGCGCCGGCCCGGGCCCGGCGACGGTGCTGCGGCAGAGCCTGCTCACGGCGCTGCTCAACCCCAAGGGGCTGCTGCTGTACCTGGCGCTGATCCCGCAGTTCATCAACCCCGACGCGGCGCTGCCGCTGGGCGTGCAGACCGCGGTGCTCGGCCTGGTGCACGTCGTCAACTGCACGCTCGGCTACGTGCTGGTGGCGCTGGTCTCCGCCCGCGCCGGCAGCGCCTTCGGCAGGAACCCGCGGGCGGCCCGCCGGCTGAGCGCCGTCTCCGCGGCCCTGCTGCTGGCCACCGCGGGCTTCACGGCCGGCGCCCACTGACCGCCGGTGCCCGGCCGGCGACCGCGCACGACGGCCGCCGCGACCACGTGCACCGGCAGGGCGGGGACCCGGAGCGCAGCCGGGTTCCCGCCGCTGCGGGCCTGTGAACCGTCCCGCGCCCCGCCGCCCTGCCGGGCTCGCCGCCGGTCGCCGGCTCGCCGCGCCGCGGCGGGCGAGGCGCGATCAGCGCTTGCCGCGCGGCGCGTTGCCGCCGCCCCGGCCGCCGCCGCCGAGCAGGCCCGCGCGTCGCAGCGCGTCCGCCATCTCGCTGTTCTCCGGCTGTGCGTCGCGGCGCCGGCCCCCGCCCCCGCGCTGCCGCCCGCCGCCCGCGCCCTGGCCGCCGCCACCCTGGCCGCCGCCGGGCCCGCCGCCGCGCTGCCGCGGCGGGCCCTGCCGGTCCCGCTCGCGCCCGCCGCCCCGGCCGCCGGCCGCCGGCTTGCCCGGCTCGTCGTCCAGCCGCAGCGTCAGCGAGATCCGCTTCCGCGGCACGTCCACGTCCAGCACCTTCACCTTCACGATGTCGCCGGGCTTGGCGACTTCGCGCGGGTCCTTCACGAACGTCTTCGACATCGCCGACACGTGCACCAGCCCGTCCTGGTGCACGCCCACGTCGACGAACGCGCCGAACGCGGCCACGTTCGTCACCACGCCCTCCAGCACCATCCCCTGCTGCAGGTCGCCGATCTTCTCCACGCCCTCCTTGAACACCGCCGTGCGGAACGCGGGCCGCGGGTCGCGCCCCGGCTTCTCCAACTCCCTGAGGATGTCGGTCACCGTCGGCAGCCCGAACCGCTCGTCCGTGAAGTCCTGCGGCTTCAGGGACCGCAGCGTCCGCGCGTCGCCGATGAGCGCCGCCACCTCCGCGCCGCCCGCCTTCACCATCCGCCGCACCACCGGATACGCCTCCGGGTGCACGCCGGAGGCGTCCAGCGGGTCCTCGCCGCCGCGGATGCGCAGGAAGCCCGCGCACTGCTCGAAGGCCTTCGGCCCCAGCCGGGGCACGTCCTTGAGCGCCGCGCGGCTGCGGAACGGGCCGTTGGCGTCGCGGTGCGCCACGATGTTCTCCGCGAGCCCCGCGCCGATGCCGGAGACCCGCGCCAGCAGCGGCGCCGAGGCGGTGTTGAGGTCGACGCCCACGCCGTTGACGCAGTCCTCCACGACCGCGTCCAGGGAGCGCGACAGCTTCGCCTCCGCCAGGTCGTGCTGGTACTGGCCGACGCCGATCGACTTCGGGTCGATCTTCACCAGCTCGGCCAGCGGGTCCTGCAGCCGCCGCGCGATGGACACCGCGCCGCGCAGCGACACGTCCAGCTCCGGCAGCTCCTGGGAGGCGAACGCCGACGCCGAGTACACCGAGGCCCCGGCCTCCGAGACCATCACCTTCGTCAGCTTCAGCGCGGGCTGCGCGGCGATCAGATCGGCGGCCAGCTTGTCGGTCTCCCGCGAGCCGGTGCCGTTGCCGATCGCGACCAGCTCCACGGCCTGCACGCGCGCGAGTTCGGCGAGGACGGCCAGCGCCTCGTCCCACTTCCGGTGCGGCGCGTGCGGGTACACGGTCGCGGTGGCGGCGACCTTGCCGGTGGCGTCGACGACGGCGACCTTCACGCCCGTACGCAGCCCGGGGTCCAGGCCCAGCGTGGGGCGCGTCCCCGCCGGGGCGGCCAGCAGCAGGTCCCGCAGGTTGGCGGCGAAGACGTCCACCGCCTGGTCCTCGGCGGCCGTGCGCAGCCGCAGCCGCAGGTCGATGCCGAGGTGCACCAGGATGCGCGTCCGCCACGCCCAGCGCACCGTCTCGGCGAGCCAGGGGTCGGCGGGCCGGCCCCGGTTCTCCACGCCGAACCGGGCCGCGATGGCCCGCTCGTACGCCGACGGGCCCTCCTGCTCCGCCTCGCCGGGCCCGTCGGGCTCCAGGGAGAGGTCGAGGATCTCCTCCTTCTCGCCGCGGAAGAGGGCGAGGATGCGGTGCGACGGCAGGTCGGTCAGCGGCTCGGCGAAGTCGAAGTAGTCCGAGAACTTCGCGCCCGCCTCCTCCTTGCCCTCGCGCACCTTGGCGGCCGCGCGGCCGTGCGTCCACATCCGCTCGCGCAGCTCGCCGATCAGGTCGGCGTCCTCGCCGAACCGCTCGGTGAGCACGGCCCGCGCGCCCTCCAGCGCCGCGGCCGGGTCGGCGACGCCCTTGTCCGCGTCCACGAACGCGGCGGCCGCCGCGAGCGGCTCCACCGAGGGGTCGGCCAGCAGCCCGTCGGCCAGCGGTTCGAGACCGGCCTCGCGGGCGATCTGCGCCTTGGTGCGGCGCTTCGGCTTGTAGGGCAGATAGACGTCCTCCAGCCGGGCCTTGGAGTCGGCGGCACGGATCTGCGCCTCCAGCTCCTCGGTCAGCTTGCCCTGGCCGCGCACGGACTCCAGGATCGCCGCCCGCCGGTCCTCCAGCTCCCGCAGATACCGCAGCCGCTCCTCCGCGGTGCGCAACTGGGCGTCGTCGAGCATCTCCGTCGCCTCTTTGCGGTAACGCGCGATGAACGGCACGGTGGCGCCGTCGTCGAGCAGCCGCACCGCCGCAGTGATCTGCCGCTCGCGTACGCCGAGCTCCTCGGCGATCCTGGCCTCAATCGATACCGACGCCGTCACGTCCGCCCCGCTTTCTGTCATCTGTGGCGGACTGCATTGTGGCAGGTCCGGCCGACAGCCGGGCGCCCGGCGGGAGCCCGGCGGGTCGGAACGGCCCGGGGCGCGTCCGGGACAGGGGGCGAGGACGCGCTCCGGGCGGCGGGCGGGCGGGGTCTCAGACGGTGCGCCGGCGGTTCCTGCGACCGGTCCGGGAGGCCCCGCTGAAGAGCCGGGCGACCAGGCGGAAGGGAAGCGTCACGATCGTGGCAAGGGCGCCGCCGATCATGCGCAGGACGTCGGCGATGGCTCGCATGGCTGATCTCCTCGCTGCTCGGGTGGAGTACGGCGGGTAGCCGTCGCGGCCCCGCGCAAACACCGGCGGCCCCACCCGCGGGCCCCACCCTCGGACCGCGCCCGTGGGGCCGCGGCCGTGGGCCGCGGCCGTCAGCCCTTGCCGAAGATGTCCTTGGGCATCGCCCCCGCGGCCAGTGCGGCGCTGGTGTAGCCGGTGGCCAGCTCGGTCAGCCGCGCCACGCCCGCCGCGCCCAGACCCGCGTACGGGCCCAGGTCCACCCGGTCCGTCTCGTCCTCCAGCCCCTTGCGCAGCTCCGTGCCCGCCTCGGTCAGCTCGCCGTCTCCGGTCAGCAGCCCGCGGGCCCGCAACCGTTCCTGGGCAGCGGCCCACTCCTCCGCATCCCAGCCGCGCGAGTACTGCGCGAACCCGGGCGTGAAGCCGAACCCGGAAGCGGTGTGGGTGACCTGGGACTCCAGGCCGTCGAGCCCGGCGTGGGCCAGCACCGCGTTGTGGCTGTCCCCGCGGTGCTCGCGCAGCCGGGTCGCGGCGTGCCAGAGCACCAGGTGCGGGGCGTCCGGCACCGGCTGTTCCTCCTCGGCCGCGTACAGCGCCCGGCCGGCGCGCTCGCCGCCCGCCGCCGCCCGCTGCGCCAGCTCCGCGGCCTCGGCCAGCTCCGGCGAGGCGATCGTCTCCTCGCCGAGCAGCCGCCGCAGCACGGCGTCGGCGACGCGCAGCCGGGCCGCCAGCACCGTGTCCGGGTCCGCGGCCGTCCAGGCGGCGGGCAGGTGCTGTGCGGCCAGTCGGTGGCTGTAGTTGTAGAAGGTGGCGGTGACCACGCCGGGACCGACGGGACCCATGGCGGCGGACCGGGCGGTGAAGTACGCGGCGTGCCAGCCGTCGATGCCGATGCCCGCGAACTCCTCGGTGAACTCCGGCGCGAAGTAGATCGCCGAGTGCAGCGGATTGAGGACCTGTTGGCAGCGGCGGCCGGCGCGCGGCGGGAGTGACGTCATGCGGCCAGGCTACTGAGCGGACGCTTAGCAAGAGAAGGGGGCGGTGCGGTGGCATGGCAGGAAAGGTGGGATCTTCGTCATTGCTGCCGGCGCGGCCGGAGCCCACGATGGAGCCATGGCAGCGCGCACCGTCCTCTTCGTCCTCTTCGACGACATGCAGAGCCTCGACCTCACCGGCCCGCTGGAGGTGTTCGCCGGCGCCGAGCGGGCCACCCCCGGCACGTACCGGATACGCACCGCCTCCGTCGGCGGCCGGCCCGTGCGCGCCTCCTCCGGGCTCACGCTGACGCCCGACGGCCCGCTGGCCGGCGCCCCCGCGCCGCACACCCTCGTCGTGCCCGGGGGCCACGGCGCCCGCCGCCCGCAGCCGGAGATCACCGGCTGGCTGCGCGACCGGGCGCCCGCCGCCCGGCGGGTGGTCTCCGTCTGCACCGGCGCAGAACTGCTCGCCGGCGCCGGGCTGCTGGACGGGCGCCGGGCCACGACCCACTGGTCGTACTGCGAAGAACTCGCCCGCCGCCACCCGGCCGTCGACGTCGACCCCGACCCGATCTTCGTCCGCGACGGCGACGTGGCCACCTCCGCCGGCGTCACCTCCGGCATCGACCTCGCGCTCGCGCTCGTCGAGGAGGACCTGGGCCGCGACCTCGCGCTGCGCATCGCCCGCCACCTCGTGGTGTTCCTGCGGCGCCCGGGGAACCAGGCGCAGTTCAGCACCCATCTCGCCGCCCAGACCGCGCAGCGGGAGCCGCTGCGCGCGGTGCAGCAGTGGATCGACGAACACCCCGGCGGCGACCTGTCCGTGGACACGCTGGCCGGCCGGGCGGGCCTCTCGCCGCGCCACTTCGCGCGCGCCTTCCGGGCCGAGACGGGCGTGACGCCCGGGCGGTACGTCGACGGCGTGCGCCTGGAGGCGGCCCGCCGGCTGCTGGAGGACAGCGCGTACGGCGTCGAGGAGGTCGCCCGGCTCTGCGGCTACGGCACCCCGGAGGCGATGCGGCGCGCCTTCGTCCGGAGCCTCGGCGCCTCGCCCGCCGAGTACCGCCGCCGCTTCGCCGCCGCCTGAACCGTCCGTACCGCCAGCGCGGTCCACCGACCCGAACGAAAGAGGAAGAGGAACCATGCAGATCGCCATCGTGCTCTTCGACCGCTTCACCGCCCTCGACGCCGTCGGCCCGTACGAGATGCTCGGCCGCATGAGCGGCGCCGATGTCGTCACCGTCGCCGAGGCCCGCGGCCCGGTACGCAACGACGTCGGCAGCCTCGCCGTGGTCGCCGACGCCGCGCTGGACGAGGTCGGGCGGCCGGACATCGTTGTCGTCCCCGGCGGGCCCGGCCAGTCGGAGCAGATGGCCGACGGGCCGCTGCACGAGTGGCTGCGGGCCGTGGACGAGCACACCCGGTGGACCACTTCCGTGTGCACCGGCTCGCTGGTCCTCGCCGCCGCCGGCCTGCTGCGCGGGCGCCGCGCCACCTCGCACTGGCTCGCCCGCGAGCAGCTCCGCGCCCACGGCGCCGAGCCGGCCGGCGAACGGGTGGTCTTCGACGGCAAGTACGTCACCGCCGCCGGGGTCTCCGCCGGCATCGACATGAGCCTGACACTGGTCGGGCGGCTCCAGGGGGACGCGAGGGGGCAGGCTGTTCAGCTCGCCACCGAGTACGACCCGCAGCCGCCCTACGACGCGGGCGCACCGGAGAAGGCGCCGGCGGAGATCGTCCGACTGCTGCGCTCCCGCAGCCGGTTCGTCCTCGAAGGCGTACGGGACTGACCGCGCGGCGGGGTCCGGGGGCCGGGGCGACGGCGGTCAGACCGTCCAGGTGAAGCGCGGCTCGCGGCGCTCCAGGAACGCGGCCACGCCCTCCGCGGTGTCGCCGGCCGCGCGCGCCTGCCGGGCCCAGTGCGCGACACGTGCCGCGTCCGAACCGGCGCCGGCGGGCGAGCCGTCGTCCCCGTACACCGCGGCCGTGTCCGCGAAGTCCTTCGCCGCCGCCTGCGTGAGCTGCGAGCGCGCCGCGAGCACCGACGTGAACTCCGCCACCCGCGCGCCGAGTTCCGGCGCGGGCAGCACCTCGTCCGCCAGGCCGGTGCGCAGCGCCCGCGCGGCGTCGATCAACTCGGCGGAGAACAGCAGGTACTTCGCCGTCGCCGGGCCCACCAGCCGCACGAGCCGGCGCGTCGCGCCCGCCGGGTAGACGATGCCCAGCTTGGCCGGGGTGACCCCGAACAGCGCGTCCTCGGCGGCGAACCGCAGGTCGCAGGCCGCCGCGAGCTGGCAGCCGCCGCCCACGCAGTGCCCTCGTACGGCGGCCAGCGTCGGCTTGGGGAAGGCGGCGAGCGCCTCCTCCGCGGCCTCGGCGAGGCCCTGCGTGCCCTCGCTGCCCGCCCGCAGCGAGCCGATGTCGGCGCCCGCGCAGAACGTGCCGCCCGCGCCGGTGAGCACCACCGCGCGTACCGCCCGGTCCGCGGCGAGCCCCGCCAGCAGTCCGGGCAGCGCGCGCCACATGTCCGGCGTCATCGCGTTGCGCTTGGCCGGGTTGCTGATGACCAGCGTCGCCACGCCCCCGTCGGTGCTGCACCGCAGCTCACCTTCGCTCATGCCCGGGAGCCTCTCACGGCGGGGCGGAGCCCCGGATCTACAGCGGCTCGATGTCGCTCACCTCCCCGTCCAGCGCCAGCCAGCGCGTGATCCCGATGTCGCGCAGGAACCGCACGTCGTGGCTGGCCACCACGAGCGCCCCCGCGTACGACTCCAGCGCGCGGACCAACTGCCGCACGCTCGCCAGGTCCAGGTTGTTCGTCGGCTCGTCCAGCATCAGCAACTGCGGTGCCGGCTCTGCCAGCATCAGGGCCGCCAGCGTGGCGCGGAACCGCTCTCCGCCCGACAGCGTGCCCACGATCTGGTCCGCCCTGCCCTGCCGGAACAGGAACCGGGCCAGCCGGGCGCGGATCTGCTGGTTGGTCGCCGCGGGCGCCAGCAGGGCCACGTTCTCGACGATGCTCAGCGCGTCGTCGAGCACGTCGAGCCGCTGCGGCAGATAGCGCAGCGGCACGTGCACCGCCGCTTCACCGGCCCGCGGGGCGAGCTCTCCGGCGACCGTGCGCAGCAGCGTCGACTTGCCGGCGCCGTTGCGCCCGGTCAGGGCGATCCGCTCCGGGCCGCGCACCTGCAGCGCCTCGACCCGCGCGCCGTAGCGCAGCTCCAGTCCGCGCAACGTGAACACCTCCCGGCCCGCGGGCACGGCGGTGTACGACAGGTCGACGCGGATCTCGTCGTCGTCCCGTACCGCCGCCTCCGCCTCGTCCAGCCGCTTGCCGGCGTCCTTCAGCCGCTCCTCGTGCATGATGCGGTGCTTGCCGGCGGAGACCTGGGCCTCCCGCTTGCGCGCGTTCATGACGATCTTCGGCTCGCGCTTGTTCGCGAACTGCTTGTCGGCGTACCGCTTGCGCTTGCTCAGCTTCTCGTGGGCCTCGGCCAGCTCGCGCTTCTGCCGCTTGAGGTCGGCCTCCGCGGAGCGCACCGTCCGCTCGGCGGCCTCCTGCTCGACGGCCAGCGCCTCCTCGTACGCCGTGAAGTTGCCGCCGTACCAGGCGACTTCGCCGTCCCGCAGGTCTGCCACCTGGTCGACGCGGTCGAGCAGTTCGCGGTCGTGGCTGACGATCACCAGCACGCCCGGCCACGACTCCACGGCCGCGTACAGCCGGCGGCGGGCCGTCAGGTCGAGGTTGTTCGTCGGCTCGTCCAGCAGCAGCACGTCCGGCCGCCGCATGAGCAGCGCCGCCAGCCGCAGCAGCACCGACTCGCCGCCGGAGACCTCGCCGATGGTGCGGTCGAGGCCGACGTGCGCCAGGCCGAGCTCGTCGAGGGTGGCGCGGGCACGCTCCTCGACGTCCCAGTCGTCGCCGACGGCGGTGAAGTGCTCCTCGGCGGCGTCCCCCGCCTCGATCGCGTGCAGCGCGCGCCGCACACCGGCGATGCCCAGCACCGCGTCGACCCGCGCGGCGGTGTCGAGGACGAGGTTCTGCGGCAGGTAGCCGACCGAGCCCGCGGCCCTGACCGTGCCGGCGGCCGGGCTCAGCTCCCCGGCCATCAGCCGCAGCAGCGTGGACTTGCCCGTGCCGTTGCGGCCGACCAGCCCGGTGCGGCCGGGGCCGACCGCGAGGTCGAAGCCCTCGAAGACGGTCGTGCCGTCGGGCCAGGTGAAGGCCAGCCCGGAGCAGATGACGGAGGCCGCGGTGTGCGGCGTGGAGGGAAATGACATGGCGTCTCCCGGTGGGCTCGTAGGGGTGCGACGGGGCGGCGTCGGCACCGGACGGCGACCTGGGAGAGCCGGGTGGAACGGGAGCGGGGCTGGGTGCCCTGCAGGAGGGAGAGGTGGCTCGAGCCATGAGGTCGCACGTGCCGCACACGGGAAACGCCGCGGGCACGGTGCCGAAGAGACCTCAGACGAGCAACACCTTCTCCAATCGTCGACTGCAGGGCACTGGGAACGTACGACGGCTCAACGGGAATCGGCAACCGATTATTTCGATCTCAACGCAGGCCGGTCATGGCGCAGCCGGTCGGAAGGTGACGAAAGCCAGTCAAGTTCTGCGCGATGGGGGGTGAGCTGACGGTGATTGCCAACACTCGGAGGGTGAGCGGTAGTGAAAGCAGGTGCCGGCGGTGAACGACGGCGGAAGACTCAGACCCGAGCCGGGGCAGGTCGTCCCGGCGGCTTACGAGGGCACCTGGAAGTTCGACGCCCCGGCGCTCGACTCCTCCGTGCCCCAGTCCCGGCACGCCGTACGCGAGCTCCTCGTCCGCCGGCGCGTGCCCATCGGCGACGAACTGCTGCAGAGCGTGCTGCTGATCGTCTCGGAACTGGTGACGAACGCGGTCCGGCACGCCGGTGTGCTCTCCCCGGAGATCGGCGTCGAGCTGTCGGTCAGCGCCGGCTGGGTCCGCGTCGCCGTCCGGGACCAGCACCCGTACCGCCCGAAGGCCCTGCAGGCGGACGAAGCGGAGACGGGCGGCCGGGGCCTGCTGCTCGTCAAGACGCTCACGCACGAGGCGGGCGGTGCCTGCGACGTCCAGCACACCGTCGACGGCGGGAAGGTGATCTGGGCCTCCCTCCCGCTGCCCGGCTTCACCAGCCGGACGCCGGCCCCGTCAGTTCCCGGATGGCCGGCCTGGCAGCGTCGAGCACCGTCATGAACCACGCCGAGAACGGGTCCTCGGCGTGCCGCTCGGCCAGCTCCTCCGCCGTGACGAAGGCGACCGCGCCGACCTCGTCCGCGGCCGGCCGCGGCTCGGCCCGCAGCAGCCCGGCGAAGAGGTGGTTGTACTCGTGCTCGACCAGTCCCGACTCCGGGTCCGGGTGGTGGTACGTCACCGTCCCCGCCTCGGCCAGCAGCGCCGGCGAGACACCCAGCTCCTCGAACGTCCGGCGGGCCGCGGCGGCCAGCGGCGACTCGCCCGGGTAGGGGTGGCCGCAGCACGAGTTGGACCACACGCCGGGGGAGTGGTACTTGCCGAGCGCCCGCTGCTGGATGAGCATCCGGCCGGCGGTGTCGAAGAGGAATACGGAGAACGCGCGGTGCAGCCGGCCGGGCGCCCGGTGCGCGGACAGCTTCTCGGCGGTGCCGACGGTGGTGCCGTCCTCGTCGACGAGCTCCAGCATGATCTCTTCGGTGGTAGCGGCCGGCATGCCCATCCTTCGCGTCCGATCTACGGCGTCCGGTGCAGCGCCGCCCCGGGTGCCGCGGCGGGCGGAGACGACGGAACGCCTCGTTCAGTCTGCCCTACCGGCGACGGCTCAATGACAGAGATGTGCCTCGTGCTCGGCGTGTCCGACGGGCTCGATCTGGAACGTGCAGTGGTCGACGTCGAAGTGGTCGCCGAGGCACCCCTGCAGATCGTGCAGCAGCCGCTCCTGCCCCACGGCCTGCAGCACGTCCTCCCTGACCACGACGTGCGCCGATATCACGGGCATCCCCGAGGTGATCGTCCACACGTGCAGGTCGTGCAGCTCCACCACGCCCGGCAGCGCGAGGATGTGCGTACGCACCTCGGAGACGTCCACGTCCCTGGGCGCCGCCTCCAGCAGCACGTCCAGCGCCTCCCGCAGCAGCCGGAACGTCCGCGGGATGATCATCGAGCCGATGGCGAGCGAGGCGACCGGGTCCGCGTACTGCCAGCCGGTGGTGACGATCACCAGCGCCGAGATGATCACCGCGACCGACCCGAGCGCGTCCGCCAGCACCTCCAGGAAGGCGCCGCGCACGTTCAGGCTCTCCTGCCGGCCGCGCATCAGCAGCGCCAGCGAGATCAGGTTGACCACCAGGCCCGCGGCACCGAACGCGAACGTCAGCCCGCCCTCGATCTCCGGCGGGTCCATGAAGCGGCGCACCGCCTGGTAGAGGATGTAGCCGCCGACGCCGAAGAGCAGCAGACAGTTCGCCAGCGCCGCCAGGATCTCGGCCCGCGCGAAGCCGAAGGTGCGCCGCTCGCTCGTCGGCCGGTTCGCGAAGTGGATCGCCAGCAGCGCCATGGACAGCCCGACCACGTCGGTCGCCATGTGCCCGGCGTCCGCGACGAGCGCCAGCGAACCCGTGATCACCCCGCCGACCACCTGCAGCCCCAGCACCGAGAGCGTGAGGAGCAGGGCGACGCGCAGCCGGCCGCGGTGCGCGGCGGAGGCCGTGCCGGCGGCCGGTCCGTGGGAGTGGTCGTGCCCAGCGCCCATGCCGCGTGCCCTCCGGTTCCCGAGACGGTCGCGGACAGCCCTCCTGCCCGCCCGACGATCTCAGTGAACTACGGGCAGGGGGTATTCGCCAAACCCTGACATGAAGTCGGTTTTCATCGTCTGACCTGCGGAAACGCTCCTGCGAGCGTCTCGGCTGGTCAGCCGCGCCGCGCCGCCGGACGGCTGTGCAGCCAGCCCGCCCAGGCGGACTCGACCATGGCGCGCACGTCCAGCCGGGGGAGCCAGCCCAGCTCCTTGGCCGCCAGGTCGTACGACGCGACCACCCGGGCCGGGTCCCCGGGGCGCCGGGGGCGGACCACCGGGGCGTGCTCGCGCCGCCCCGTGACGTCGGCGACGACCTCGGTCAGCTCCCGCACCGACACGCCCGTGCCGCTGCCGAGGTTCACCGTCAGGTCGCCGGAGACCGCCGGGGCGGCGACGCGGCGGGCCGCCGCCAGGTGGGCGTCGGCGAGGTCGACCACGTGCACGTAGTCGCGGATACAGGTGCCGTCGGGGGTGGGGTAGTCGTCGCCGAAGATCCGCATCGGCTCGTGCGCCGTCAGCCGCTCGAAGAACATCGGGATCACGTTGAACACCCCGGTGTCCGCCAGCTCGGGGGCGGCCGCACCGGCGACGTTGAAGTAGCGCAGGCAGGCGGTGGCCAGCCCGTGCGCGCGGCCGGTGGCCCGCAGCAGCCACTCGCCGGCGAGCTTGGTCTCGCCGTACGGGTTGATCGGCAGACAGGGGGTGTCCTCGGTGACGAGAGCGACGTCCGGCGTGCCGTAGACGGCGGCGGAGGAGGACAGCACGAAGCGCCGGACGCCCGCGGCCACCACGGCCTCCAGCAGCACGCCCAGGCCGTGCACGTTCTCCCGGTAGTACGAGAGCGGCTGCTCCACGGACTCGCCGACCCGCTTCTTCGCCGCCAGGTGCACCACGCCCGTGACGCCGTACTCGGCGAAGGTCCGGTCGAGCAGCAGCCGGTCCAGGAACGTGCCGCGCACCAGCGGTACGTCCGCGGGCAGCCGGGCCGGATTGCCGGTGGACCCGTCGTCCAGCACGACGACCCGCTCCCCGGCACCCGCCATGGACCGCACGACATGCGCGCCGATGTAACCGGCCCCGCCGGTGATCAACCACGTCATGGCGGAACACTACCGCCCCGGTTTGGAGCACGGGTGCGAGCTGCGAAATGATGATCGCCACCCGGTCGAGGCGAACGGGCGGTGAACCCGGGGTTCCAGGGATCCGCTAACCTCTGCCGACAGCCGCCCGGCCGGACGGGGGAGGGGCGGTCCCGCCTGTCGTCCCGCCTGCCAAGGAGTGAGTTCGTCTGCGGACCGCAATCCTGATCGGCCCGCCCGTTCCCGGGTCCCCCCTGGAGAGCGACCTGAGGTCGCTGGGCTACGACGACGTGCGTACCGCCGCGGACGTGGCAGACGCCGCCACCGTCCTCGCGCTGCTGCCCGGGGACGGCGGGGTCGCGCTCGTCGACAGCCGCTTCGTCGGCCACCGGCACAGCCTGCGGCTCACCCTCGCCGACCCCCGCTTCCCCGGCGCGGCCGTGCCCGGGGTGGTGGCGGTGCGCACCCCCGCGGCCCGCACCGCGCTCTCCCGCGCGGTGATGCGCAGCCGGACCCTCGACGGCGTCGCCGAGCAGACCTCCGCGCAACTCGCCGACGCCGACGGCCCGCTGGCCCGGCCGGAGCTGGGCGTGCTGGTGGCGGCCGTACCCGAGGACGCCCTGGCCCGGGCGAAGGCGACGGACGCGGTCGCCGCCGTGGACGAGGAGAAGGCCCGGCTGCGCGCCGCGGTCAAGAGCCGCGACGGGTTCTTCACCACCTTCTTCATCAGCCCCTACTCGCGCTACCTGGCCCGCTGGTGCGCCAACCGCGGCCTGACCCCGAACCAGGTCACCACCGCCTCCCTGGCCACCGCCGTGCTCGCCGCCGGCTGCGCGGCCACGGGCACCCGCGCCGGCTTCGTCGCCGCCGGCGCGCTGCTGCTGCTGTCGTTCGTGCTGGACTGCACCGACGGCCAGCTCGCCCGCTACTCGCTGCAGTACTCCACGCTGGGCGCCTGGCTCGACGCCACCTTCGACCGCGCCAAGGAGTACGCCTACTTCGCGGGCCTCGCCCTCGGCGCGGCCAACGCCGACGGCGACGACGTGTGGGCCCTCGCGCTGGCCGCCATGGTGCTGCAGACCTGCCGGCACGTCGTCGACTTCGCCTTCAACGAGTCCCTCGCCGGCACCACCGCGGCGGCGGCCGACACCAGTCCCACGGCCGCGCTGTCCGAGCGGCTCGACCGGCTCGGCTGGACGGTGTGGCTGCGCCGCATGATCGTGCTGCCGATCGGCGAACGCTGGGCGCTGATCGCCGTGCTCACCGCCGTCACCACGCCGCGCGTCGTCTTCGTCGTCCTGCTCGTCGGCATGGGGCTCGCCGCCTCCTACACCACCGCGGGCCGGGTGCTGCGCTCCCTCAGGCGCCGCGTCCCCCGCAGCGAGCAGGCGCTCAAGGCCCTCGACGAGCTGACCGACACCGGCCCGCTCGCCGAGGCCGCCGCCCGCTCCCTGCGCGCCCCGGCGCGCTCCCTCCCGTGGGGCGTGACCGGCATGGCGCCCGCGCTCGCCGCGGCCGGCGGCGCGCTCCTCGTGGCGCTGGCGCTCTTCACCCCGTACGGCACCTGGTGGCCCCTGATAGGCGCCGTCGGTTACGTCCTGACCTCGGCACTCGCCGTCTCCCGGCCGCTCGCCGGGCCGCTGGACTGGCTCGTGCCGCCGGTCTTCCGGGCCGCCGAGTACGGGCTCGTCCTGGTGCTCGCCGCCCGCTCCGAGGTGAACGGAGCACTTCCTGCAGCTTTCGGACTGGTGGCCGCCGTCGCCTACCATCACTACGACACCGTGTACCGCATCCGCGGCGGCACGGGTGCGCCCCCGCGCCGGCTGGTGCGGGCGATCGGCGGGCACGAGGGACGGGCGCTGGCGGTCACGCTGGCGGCGGCTCTGCTGACCGGCACGGGCTTCACGTTCGCGCTCGCGGCCATCGCCGTGGCCGTGGCGCTGGTGGTGCTCACCGAGAGCATCCGCTTCTGGGTCTCCTCCGGAGCCCCCGCAGTACACGACGAAACAGGAGAACCCGCATGATCGGCCTCGTGCTGGCGGCCGGCGCCGGACGGCGTCTGCGCCCCTACACCGACACCCTGCCGAAGGCCCTGGTGCCCGTCGACGGGGAGACCACCGTCCTCGACCTCACCCTCGGCAACTTCGCCGAGATCGGGCTCACCGAGGCGGCGATCATCGTCGGCTACCGCAAGGAGGCCGTGTACGAGCGCAAGGACGCCCTGGAGCGCGCGTACGGACTGAAGCTCACCCTGATCGACAACGACAAGGCAGAGGAGTGGAACAACGCCTACTCCCTGTGGTGCGGCCGGGACTCGCTCAGGCACGACGTGATCCTCGCCAACGGCGACACCGTCCACCCCGTCTCCGTCGAGAAGACCCTGCTCGCCGCCCGCGGCGACGGCAGGAAGATCATCCTCGCCCTCGACACGGTCAAGCAGCTCGCCGACGAGGAGATGAAGGTCGTCGCCGACCCCGACAAGGGCGTCCGGCAGATCACCAAGCTGATGGACCCGGCCACGGCCACCGGCGAGTACATCGGCGTCACCCTCATCGAGAGCGCCGCCGCGGACGAGCTGGCCGACGCGCTGAAGACCACCTTCGAGCGCGACCCGGACCTCTACTACGAGGACGGCTACCAGGAGCTGGTCAACCGCGGCTTCAAGATCGACGTCGCGCCCATCGGGGACATCGCCTGGGTCGAGATCGACAACCACGACGACCTCGCCAAGGGCAGGGAGATCGCGTGCCGGTATTGAGCCGACTGATCCCGTCCCCGCTGACGGTCGACATCCACGCCGGGGCCCTGGACCACCTCGGCGACCTGCTGTCCGACCAGCGCGTGGCGCCGACGGGCCGGCTGGCCTTCGCCATCAGCCCGCGCTCCGGGCAGGCGCTGCGCGACCGCTTCGCGCCCGCGTTCCCGGGCGCCGACTGGTTCGTCGACGCCGACGGCACCATCGACGGCGCCGTTCGGCTCGCCGACTCCATCAAGAAGAGCGGCAGGTACGACGCGGTCGTCGGCCTCGGCGGCGGCAAGGTCATCGACTCCGCCAAGTACGCCGCCGCCCGCGTCGGGCTGCCCATGGTCGCCGTGGCGACCAACCTGGCGAACGACGGCCTCTGCTCGCCGGTGTCCACGCTGGACAACGACGCGGGCCGCGGCTCGTACGGCGTGCCGAACCCGATCGCGATCGTCATCGACCTGGACGTCATCCGCGACGCCCCCGCCCGCTTCGTACGGGCCGGCATCGGCGACGTCACGTGCAAGATCTCCGCGATCGCGGACTGGGAGCTGTCGCACCGCGAAACCGGCGAGCCTGTCGACGGCCTGGCCGCGGCGATGGCCCGCAGCGCCGGCGACTCCGTGCTGCGCCACCCCGGCGGCATCGGCGACGACAGCTTCCTGACGATCCTCGCCGAGGCGCTGGTGCTCTGCGGCATCTCGATGTCCATCACCGGCGACACCAGGCCCGCGTCCGGCGCCTGCCACGAGATCAGCCACGCCTTCGACCTGCTCTACCCGCGGCGCAACGCGCTCCACGGCGAGCAGTGCGGCTTCGGCGGCACCTTCGCGACCTTCCTGCGCGGCGACCGCGCCATGGCGCTGCTCATGGCCGAGGTGCTGCGCCGGCACGGCCTGCCCGTGCTGCCCGGGGAGATGGGCTTCACGGATGACGAGTTCGTGAAGGCGGTCGAGTTCGCGCCGCAGACCCGGCCCGGCCGGTACACGATCCTCGAACACCTCGACCTGTCCACCGACCAGATCAGGGACGCGTACGCCGACTATGCCAAAGCCATCGGTAGCTGAGCTACGGCCCGTGGTCCACCCGCCGGGGGTGAAGGACCGGCGCAGCGGGGAGCACTGGGCCGGCCGCCTGTACATGCGCGAGGTCTCGCTGCGCGTGGACCGGCACCTGGTGAACACCCGGGTGACGCCCAACCAACTGACGTACGTCATGACCCTCGCCGGCGTCCTGGCCGCCCCGGCGCTGCTGGTGCCCGGGATCACCGGGGCCCTGCTGGGCGTGCTGATGGTCCAGTTGTACCTGCTGCTCGACTGCGTCGACGGGGAGGTCGCCCGCTGGAAGCAGCAGTTCTCCATCGGCGGCGTGTACCTCGACCGGGTCGGCGCGTACCTCTGCGACGCCGCGGTGCTCGTCGGCTTCGGCCTGCGGGCCGCCGACCCGTGGGGCGAGGGTTCCGCCGACTGGCTCTGGGCCTTCCTCGGCACCCTCGCCGCGCTGGGCGCCGTGCTGATCAAGGCGGAGACCGACCTCGTCGGCGTCGCCCGCCACCAGCAGGGCCTGCCGCCGGTCAAGGAGTCCGCGGCCGAGCCGCGCTCGTCGGGAGTCGCCGTGGCCCGCAAGGCAGCGTCGGCGCTGAAGTTCCACCGGCTGATCCTGGGGATCGAGGCGTCACTCGTCATCCTCCTGCTGGCGATCCTCGACCTCATCAAGGGGGACCTGTACTTCTCCCGGCTCGGCGTCGTCGTCCTCGCCGCGATAGCGATGCTGCAGACCCTCCTCCACCTGGTCAGCATTCTGGCCTCCAGTAGGTTGCGGTGAGCCGAATGACATATGAACACCAGCCCCGGCTGCCTCAGGCGCGGAGTCCGGAGGACGTCCGGGTCGGCGCGGTCGTGATCACGATGGGCCAGCGCCCCGAGGAGCTGCGCGCGCTGCTGGAGTCCGTCGCCAAGCAGGACGGCGCGCCGGTCGAGGTGGTCGTCGTCGCCCAGGGCGTGACCGTGCCGAACATCCCGCAGGGCGTACGGGTCGTGGAGCTGCCCGAGAACCTGGGCATCCCCGGCGGGCGCAACGTCGGGATCGAGGCGTTCGGCGACGGCGGCCGCGACGTCGACGTGCTGCTCTTCCTCGACGACGACGGTCTTCTGCCACAACAGGACACGGCCCGGCTGGTGCGCGAGGCGTTCGCCGCCGACCCGCGGCTGGGCATCGTCAGCTTCCGCATCGCCGACCCCGAGACCGGGGTCACGCAGCGCCGGCACGTGCCCCGGCTGCGGGCCTCCGACCCGATGCGCTCCTCGCGCGTCACCACCTTCCTCGGCGGCGCCAACGCGGTGCGCACGACGGTGTTCCAGGAGGTCGGCGGGCTGCCGGACGACTTCTTCTACGCCCACGAGGAGACCGACCTCGCCTGGCGGGCGCTCGACGCCGGCTGGCACATCGACTACCGCGCCGACATGGTGCTGCACCACCCGACGATGCCGCCCAGCAGACATGCCGCGTACCACCACAACGTGGCCCGGAACCGGGTCTGGCTGGCCCGCCGGAACCTCCCCGCGCCCCTCGTCCCCGTCTATCTCGGTGTCTGGTTCCTGCTCACAGTGGCACGCAGCCCCTCGCGAGCTGTGCTGAAATCATGGCTCGTAGGCTTTCGAGAGGGCTGGCGCGCACCGTGCGGGCCGCGCAGGCCCATGAAGTGGCGTACGGTGTGGCGGCTGACCCGGCTGGGACGACCGCCCGTGATCTGACAAGCTCGTACCGTTGAGTGTCTGAGGACGAAAGTTACCGACTGTGAGCGATACGGCAGTGGGCGCTCCGCCCAAGCGCCATCCCGACGACGGGCTGTCCGCGGCCGAGCTGGCCGCCAAGTACGGCCTCTCGGTGAGCGGCGCGCGCCCCGGACTGCCCGAGTACGTGCGGCAGCTCTGGGCGCGCCGCCACTTCATCATGACCTTCTCGCGCGCCAAGCTCACCGCGCAGTACAGCAAGGCGAAGCTGGGCCAGTTGTGGCAGGTGCTGACACCGCTGCTGAACGCGACGGTCTTCTTCTTCATCTTCGGCGTGCTGCTCGGTGGCCGGGCCGGGATGAGCAACGACGTCTACATCCCGTTCCTGGTCACGGGGGTGTTCGTATGGACGTTCACCCAGCAGTCGGTGATGTCGGGCGTGAAGTCGATCTCCGGGAACCTGGGCCTGGTGCGGGCGCTGCACTTCCCGCGGGCCGCGCTGCCGATCTCGTTCTCGCTGCAGCAACTGCAGCAACTGCTGTACTCGATGACGGTGCTGGCGGTCATCCTGATCGCCTTCGGCTGGTACCCGGACTGGACCTGGCTGCTGATAGTGCCGATCCTGGCGCTCCAGTACGTCTTCAACACCGGCCTGGCGATGGTCTTCGCCCGGCTGGGCAGCGACACCCCTGACCTGGCGCAGCTCATGCCCTTCATCCTGCGCGCCTGGATGTACGGCTCGGGCGTGATGTTCCCGCTGCAGTTCATGATGGTGCAGCGGGCGGATGCGCCGCAGTGGGCCGCCGACCTCGTCGCGATGAACCCGGCCGCTGTATACATGGACCTCATGCGCTACGCACTCATGGGGGACTTCCCCATGGCCTATCTGCCGCCGTACGTCTGGCTGCTGGCGGCGGGCTGGGCCGTGGTGGTGGGTGCGTTCGGTTTCGTGTTCTTCTGGAAGGCTGAGGAGCGATATGGCCGTGGCTGAACATCCGACGAGCCGCGCCGAGGCCGACACCCCGCAGGACGGGCGGGTGCCGACGGTCATCGCCGACGACCTGCACATCGTGTACCGGGTGCAGGGCGGGGGCCGCGGCAAGGGCAGCGGCGCCGCCGCCCTCAACCGCATCCTGCGCCGGGACAAGGGGACCCGGGTGCGCGAGGTGCACGCGGTGCGCGGGGTGAGCTTCACCGCGTACCGGGGCCAGGCCATCGGCCTGATCGGGTCGAACGGCTCCGGCAAGTCGACGCTGCTGAAGGCCATCGCGGGCGTGCTGCCCGCGCACAGCGGCAAGGTGTACACCAACGGCCAGCCCTCGCTCCTCGGCGTCAACGCGGCGCTGATGAACGACCTGACGGGCGAGCGGAACGTGATGCTCGGCGGGCTGGCGATGGGCATGACCCGCGAGCAGATCCGCGAGCGGTACCAGAGCATCGTCGAGTTCTCCGGCATCAACGAGAAGGGCGACTTCATCACCCTGCCGATGCGGACCTACTCCTCGGGCATGGCGGCGCGGCTGCGGTTCTCCATCGCCGCGGCCAAGGACCACGAGGTGCTGATGATCGACGAGGCCCTGGCCACCGGCGACCTGAGGTTCCGCAAGCGCTCCGAGGCCCGGCTGCGCGAGCTGCGCAAGGAGGCCGGCACGGTGTTCCTGGTCAGCCACACCAACAAGTCCATCCGCGACACCTGCGACCGGGTGCTGTGGCTGGAGAAGGGCGAGTTGGTGAGGGACGGGCCGACGGACGAGGTCCTGAAGGAGTATCAGGAGTTCTCCAAGCGGTAGCCGCGCGTACGCACCGAAGGGCCCCGCCGTGCCGCGGCGGGGCCCTTGCCGCACGTGCCGGCCGCTACACCCCGGCCGGGGTGTGCGCGGACTCCCGCTCGGGCGCGGCGCCGGAGCCGGGCCCGGTCTCGCTCAGGCCCACGCGGGCGTGCACCCGGCGCAGCAGGCGCGGCGCGTACCAGGCCCGCTCGCCCAGCAGCCGCATCGCGGCCGGCACCAGCACGCCGCGCACCGCGACGGCGTCGACGAGGATGGCGAGCCCGGTGCCCAGGCCCAGCATCTGCAGGAAGCTCACCTCGCCGGTGGCGAAGGCGAAGAAGCTGACGGCCAGCAGCCCGGCGGCCATCGTCACGATCCGGCCGGTGCGGGCCAGCCCGTTCGTCACCGCCGTGGCCGGGTCGGCGCCCGCGTCGTGCAACTCCTTGATGCGGCTGGTGAGGAAGACCTCGTAGTCCATCGACAGGCCGAAGGCGATGCAGAACATCAGCACGGTCATCGCCGTGTCCATCGGCTGGGGCGTGAAGCCCAGCAGCCCGCTGAGATGGCCGTCCTGGAAGATCCACACCATCGCGCCCATGGCCGCGGCCAGGCTGACGGCGTTGAGGACGATCGCGCGCAGCGGCTGGACGACGCTGCCGGTGAAGAGGAACAGCAGCACGAACGTCGTGAGCAGGACCATCCCGACGGCCAGCGGCAGCCGGCCGCCGATGCTGTCCTTGGCGTCGACCAGCTCCGCGTCGGTGCCGCCGACCAGGGTCTCCACCCCGCCGGGCGCGGGCACCGCGCGCACGTCCTCGACCAGTCGCTGCGCCGCGCCCGAGTGGGGCGCCGGCTCGACGGAGACCGTCAGCCGCTGGGCGTCGGGGCGGCCGAGTCCGGCGGCGGCGGGGCTCGCGGGGCCGGCCGCGCCGTCGGCGTACGAGCCGTTGCTCGCGTCGACCCGGGCGACGCCGTCCAGCCGGGACAGCTCCGTGGCGTAACGAGCGAGGTCGGGCCCGGCGACGGCGCCGGTGGTGACGACGTCGACGGCGGTGCTGTCGTCGACGGCGAAGTCCTCGCGCAGCGCGGTGGCCACCTGCCGGCTCTGGGCGCTCTCCGGGAGCACCCGCTCGTCCGGGGTGCCGAAGCTGACGCCCAGCAGCGGGGAGGCGGCCAGCAGCAGCACGCCGAGCACCGGCAGCGTGGTCAGGGCGGGCCGGCGCATGACGGCGCCGGCGATCCGGCCCCACAGCGGTGCGTCGGTGCGCCGCATGGCCCGCGCGCCCGGGATCCGGCCGCGGTTGACGCGGTGGCCGAGGACGGCGAGCAGCGCGGGGACGATCACCAGTGCGCTGACGGCGGCGATGGCCACCACGCCGATGCCGGCGTAGGCGAAGGAGCGCAGGAAGTACTGCGGGAAGACCAGCAGCGCGGCGAGCGCGGCGACGATCGTCGCGGAGGAGAACGCGATCGTGCGGCCCGCCGTCGCCACCGTGTGCCGGATCGCCGCCGGCACCTCGTCGCCCGCCGCCAACTGCTCGCGGAACCGGCTGACCAGCAGCAGCCCGTAGTCGATGCCGAGGCCCAGGCCCAGCGCGATGGTGAGGTTGACCGAGAAGACCGAGACGTCGGTGAGGCTGCCCAGCACCCACAGCTCCGCGAACGTGCCGAAGACGGCGACCAGGCCGATCGCCAGGGGCAGCAGCGCCGCGACGAGGCTGCCGAAGGCGAGGACCAGCAGCACGAGGGTGACGGGTACGGCGATCGACTCGGCCAGCGCGAGGTCGGCGGCGACCTGCGAGGAGACGTCGTTGCCCACCGCGGCCCCGCCCCCGGCCCTGACGGTGACGCCGTCCCGGGTGCCGGCGTACGCGCCGGTCAGCTCCTCGGCGTGCTCGGCCTCCTTGTCGTCGCCGCCGGCGACGTGCGCGAGGATGAGCGCCTGGCTGCCGTCCCGGGAGGTCAGCCCCTCGCCGCCGCGGTCCCAGTACGACACGACGTTGCCGACGGTGGACTCGGCCCGCAGCCCCTCGGTCACCTCCTGCCCGCGCTCGCGCACCGCGTCGCCGCCGAGACCCCCGGACTCGGCGGAGACGAGCAGGACCAGGTTCGTATCGCCCCCGAATCTGTCGTCGATCACCTCCTGGGCCCTGCTCGACGGCGACCCCGGATCGTTGAAGCCGCCGGGGCTGAGCTTGCCGAAGGCCCCGAAGCCGAGCGCCGCCATGGCGACGACGGCGACGGCGGCGAGTGTGAGCACGAGGCGGGTCCTGCGCAGTACGAGCTCCGCGATGCGTGTCAGCACGGTGCTCCCCCTTCCCATGTTTATGGCGTTAACATTGAGCCTTCCAGGCGATGTTAATGCTGTCAACATGAGGCATGATGCGACTATGAGCGAGGTCAGGGGCGCGAAGGGCGGATACCACCACGGCGACCTGCGGAACGCGCTGGTCGACGCGGCGTCGGAGCTGGCCCGCGGCGGCGGGCCCGAGGCGGTCGTGCTGCGCGAGGCGGCCCGGCGCGTCGGCGTGTCGCCGACGGCCGCGTACCGCCACTTCGCCAACCAGGCAGACCTGCTGCAGGCGGTCAAGGACGAGGGCCAGCGGCGGCTGGCGGAGTCCATGGAGCAGGTGATCGCGGAGACCGGGCCGCCCCCGGACGGCGACCCGGCGCGGGCCGCCAAGGACCGGCTGACGGCTCTCGGCCTCGGCTACATCCGCTTCGCCGTCACCGAACCCGGGATGTACCGCACGGCCTTCTGCCGGGTCGAGACGGACGCGGAGGCGTGGACCCAGGGTGGCGGCATCGAAGACCTCCGGCCCGGCGACGTCCGCTCCTTCGGGCTGCTCACCGGCGCCATGGACACCGTCGAAGCCGCCGGTGTGATGCGACCGGGCGTACGGGCGGGCGCGGAGTTCGCCGCCTGGTCCTCGGTGCACGGGCTGGCCATGCTCCTCCTCGATGGGCCGCTGCGCGACGTGCCGCCCCCGCAGCGGGACGCGATCGTCACCCGCACGCTCACCATGATCTTGGACGGCCTCACCGTGTGACGCGGCGGATTCGGTGCGTACGACGGCGTTTCGCGCGTCCTCGGGCGCGTGCGGATTGAGGTGACCACCGCATGCCGCGTCTTCGTCCTGTACGGCGTACGCTGGACCGGTGCTGTTTGGCGGCATGTGGGCGTTTAGGGAGCTTGGGGGCGCCCCGGACCTGCTCGGGGTCACGACGCCGGCGGCGGCGTGTCCGGAATGGGCACATCTGGGTGCGCGGTGTAGAACGGGAGGCGTGACGGCTATGGCGAAGACGACATTCCAGCTCGAAGGAGCGCCCGCCGTCTGCGCCCCGGGGGCGGCGGCCCAGGGCAGTCGCCGGTGACCGCGGCGGACGACGCTCCGTCGCGCGCCGTACTCGGCCAGGCCGCCGACGAGAACTTCCCCGTGGCCCCGTTCTTCCTGCCCCGTGCCTGGCGCGCCGACCTCATGGCGCTCTACGGCTACGCCCGGCTCGTCGACGACATCGGTGACGGCGACCTCGCCCCCGGCGGCGCCGACGCCGCCGCGCTGGGTCTCGGCCCGGACGAGGCCGACGACCCCCTCGCGCTCCTCGACGCGCTCGAAGCCGACCTCGAGCGGGTCTTCACCCCCGGCGCCACGCCCGGCCACCCCCTGCTGCGCCGGCTGCGGCCCACCGTCCGCCGCCACCGGCTGTCCCCGCAGCCGTTCCACGGCCTCCTCCAGGCCAACCGGCAGGACCAGAAGGTCCGGCGCTACGAGACGTACGCCGAGCTGGAGGGCTACTGCGAGCTGTCCGCCAACCCGGTCGGCCGTCTCGTCCTCGCCGTGACCGGCACCGAGAGTCCCGAGCGCATCCGGCGCTCGGACGCGATCTGCACCGCTCTGCAGATCGTCGAGCACATCCAGGACGTCGCCGAGGACCTCGGCCGGGACCGCATCTACCTTCCGGCCGAGGACATGCGCCGCTTCGGCGTCACCGAAGCGGACCTCGCCCGGCCCCGCGCCGGCGAGCCGGTGCGCGCCCTGATCCGGTACGAAGCCGACTGCGCCGCACGGCTCCTCGACGAGGGCGCGCCCCTCGTCGCCAGCGTGCGCGGCCGGCTGCGGCTGCTGCTCGCCGGCTTCGTGGCCGGCGGACGCGCGGCGCTCGCCGCCGTCGCCGCCGCCGGCCACGACGTGCTCCCCGGACCCCCGAAGCCCACCCGGCGCAGGTTGCTGCGCGAGGTGGGGTCGACCCTGCGACGAGAGGGGTAACCGCACCGTGACCACACCGTCGCGCGCGGCCTACGCATCCGCACAGGTGCTCACCGCGTACCGGTACTGCGAGGCCGTCACCGGCAGGCAGGCCCGGAACTTCGCGTACGGCATCAGACTCCTGCCGCACGACAAGCGGCTGGCGATGTCCGCGCTGTACGCGTTCTCGCGCCGCGTGGACGACATCGGCGACGGCAATCTGCCACCCGGGACCAAGCGCACCCGGCTGGAGGACACCCGGCGCCAGCTCGACCGCATCCGGGCCGGCCGGGTGGCCGAGGACGACACCGACCCCGTCGCCGTGGCGCTCGCCCACGCCGCGCGCCGGTTCCCGATTCCGCTGGGCGGGCTCGACGAGCTGATCGACGGCGTCCTCGCGGACGTACGCGGCCGGGAGTACGAGACGTGGGAGGACCTGAAGGAGTACTGCCGCTGCGTGGCCGGCGCGATCGGCCGGCTCTCCCTCGGCGTGTTCGGCACCGTGCCGGGCGCGCGACACTCCGAGCGCGCCCCTGCGTACGCCGACACGCTCGGGCTCGCGCTCCAACTGACGAACATCCTGCGGGATCTTCGCGAGGACGCCGCCGAGGGCCGCAGCTACCTGCCGGCGGTCGACCTCGCCAAGTTCGGCTGCTCCGCGGGCTTCCACAGCGACACGGCGCCTCCCGGCTCGGACTTCCCCGGACTGGTGCAGTTCGAGGTGCGCCGCGCCCGCGCGCTCTTCGCCGACGGCTACCGGCTGCTGCCCATGCTCGACCGGCGCAGCGGCGCCTGCGTCGCGGCGATGGCCGGGATCTACCACCGGCTGCTGGAGCGGATCGCCGCCGACCCCGGGGCGGTGCTGCGCGGGCGGGTGTCGCTGCCGGGCCGGGAGAAGGCGTACGTCGCGGTCCGCGGCCTGGCCGGCGTCGACGCCCGGCAGGCGAGCCGGAGGTTCCGGTGACCCCCGCGCCCACCACCCCCGCGGCGCCGCCGGGCGTACGGTCCGACAATCCCGCAAACGCGGCGCGCGGGACGGATCGGGAGCGCTCGGAGGCGCTCTCGGCGTGCGCCGAGGCGCACCGGGCGCAGGAGGGCGCGCCGCAACCCCGGAAGGTGTTGCCCCCGGCGCCGCGGGCCAGACATAGTGCGTGTCGATACGGGTGGGGAGGTGGCCGGTGATGGCTGACTCCGGCCCGGAGCGACGGCCGCGGGCCGTGGTCGTCGGCGGCGGACTCGCCGGGATGACCGCCGCGATGGGACTCGCCGACGCCGGAGTCGACGTCACACTTCTCGAGGGCCGGCCGCGCCTGGGCGGGCTCGCCTTCTCCTTCCGCCGCGGCGACCTCTCCGTCGACAACGGCCAGCACGTCTACCTGCGCTGCTGTACGGCGTACCGCTGGTTCCTCGACGAGGTCGGCGGCAGCGGGCTCGCCCCGCTGCAGGAGCGCCTGGACGTGCGGGTGCTGGACGCCGCCACCCCGGCCCGCAAGGGCGCGGGGCCGCGCGCCGGGCGGCTCGGCCGCACCGACCTGCCGGTGCCCCTGCACCTCGCCGCCGGCCTCGCCCGCTACCCGCACCTGTCGCTCGCCGAGCGGGCGGGCGTGGCCCGCGCCGCGCTGGCGATGCGGCGGCTCGACCCCGCCGACCCGGCCCTGGACGGCGTGGACTTCGCCAGTTGGCTGCACCGGCAGGGGCAGTCGCCGCGGGCCGTCTCGGCGCTGTGGGACATGATCGGCGTCGCCACCCTCAACGCCTTCGCCCCGGAGGTCTCCCTCGGGCTGGCCGCGAAGGTGTTCAGGACCGGGCTGCTCACCGAGCGCGGTGCCGCCGACATCGGCTGGGCGCGCGTCCCGCTCGGCGAGCTGCACCACACCCTCGCCCGCCGCCGGCTGGAGCGGTCCGGCACCCGCATCCTGCTGCGCACCCGGGCGACCGGGCTGCGCCGCACCCCCGCCGGCGGCTGGCAGGTCGACGTGGCGACCGGACCCGGGCGGGCCGACGCCCCCGCCACGTCGCTCGACGCCGACACCGTGGTCCTCGCCGTACCGCAGCGCGAGGCGCACGGACTGCTGCCGGCCGGCGCGCTGGACCACAAGGACCGGCTGCTGCAGATCGGCACCGCGCCCATCCTCAACCTCCATGTCGTGTACGACCGACGGGTGCTGGACGCCCCGTTCGTCGCCGCGATCGGCACCCCCGTGCAGTGGATCTTCGACCGCACGGACACCTCCGGCCTCGCCGACACCCCCCGGGGCCGGGGCTGCCAGTACGTGGCGGTCTCCCAGTCCGCCGCGCAGGACGACATCGAGCGGCCCGTCGGCGAGCTGCGCGAGCGTTACCTCCCCGAGCTGGCGAAGCTGCTGCCCGACGCGCGCGGCGCCCGGGTACGCGACTTCTTCGTCACCCGCGAGCGCACCGCGACCTTCGCCCCGGCACCGGGCGTCGGCCGGCTGCGCCCGGGTTCCCGGACCCACGCGCCCGGCCTCGCACTGGCGGGCGCGTGGACCGCGACCGGCTGGCCCGCGACCATGGAGAGCGCCGTTCTCAGCGGTCGCGCGGCGGTCCGCGAGACCCTCGGCGCCCTGGGTCGGGAAGTGCCGCGGAACCTGCTGGAAGCAGTGTGAGAGCCGTCATCGGAGGAGAGAACGTGCCCCGTCCAGAACCGGACACCGACACCGCGGCCGACCCCGGCGCCGCCGAAGTCCTGCGCCTGCTGGACCACGCCCGGGAGCTGACCAACCCCGTGCTACGGACCGTCGTCGACCGGCTTGTACCCCCCATGGACATCGTTGCCGCCTACCACTTCGGCTGGATCGACGCGCAGGGCAACCCCACGGCCGGAGACAGCGGCAAGGCCGTGCGCCCCCTCCTCACGCTGCTCGCCGCCGAGGCCGCCGGGGCCTCCGCGGAGACCGGCGTCCCCGGCGCCGTCGCCGTGGAGCTGGTGCACAACTTCTCCCTCCTGCACGACGACCTGATGGACGGCGACGAGCGGCGGCGCCACCGCGACACCGTCTGGAAGGTGCACGGCCCCGCGCAGGCCATCCTCGTCGGCGACGCCCTCTTCGCGCTCGCCTGCGAACTGCTGCTGGACCTGGACACGCCCGAGGCGGCGCGCGCCGCCCGCCGGCTGAGCAGCGCCACCCGCAAGCTCATCGACGGCCAGGCGCAGGACATCGCATACGAGCACCGCGAGAGCGTCACCGTCGCCGAGTGCCTGGAGATGGAGGGCAACAAGACCGGGGCGCTGCTCGCGTGCGCCTGCTCCGTCGGCGCCGTGCTCGGCGGTGCGGGCGACGAGGTCGCCGACGGGCTGGAACGTTACGGCCGCCATCTGGGCCTGGCCTTCCAGGCCGTCGACGACGTGCTCGGGATCTGGGGCGAGCCCGCCGTCACCGGCAAGCAGACCTGGAGCGACCTGCGCCAGCGCAAGAAGTCCCTGCCGGTGTGCGCGGCGCTCGCCGCCGGGGGACCGGCCTCCGCGGAACTGGCGAAGACGCTGGCCGCCGACGCCAAGGGTGCCGACCTCCGGAATACCGGTGCGGAAAACGACTTCGACGAGGAAGAATTCGCGGCCCGGGCCGCGTTGATCGAAGAAGCCGGAGGGCGCCGGTGGACTCAGGAGGAGGCACGAAGGCAGCACGAGAGCGCTCTGGTCTCGCTGGACGGGGTGAAGATGCCCGACGACATCCGCGAACGGTTCGTCGCACTGGCCGACTTCGTCGTCGTACGCCGGCACTGACACCGACGCCCGGGCCCCGCGTCCGGACGTCCCTTCGAAAGGGGTGTGCATGAAAGCCACTGCCGATGGCGGCAACGCAACCGACACCGCCCCCGCGGGGGCGGCGGCTGCCTTACTGGCGGCGAGGCAGGCGGTCGAGCGGGCGAGCGCCAACCTGCTCGGCCGGCAGGACGCGGAGGGCTGGTGGAAGGGCGACCTGGAGACCAACGTCACCATGGACGCCGAGGACCTGCTGCTCCGCGAGTTCCTGGGCGTACGGGACGAGCACACCACCCGCGCCGCCGCCCGCTTCGTCCGCGGCCGGCAGGGCCCGGACGGTGCCTGGGCGACGTTCCACGGCGGCCCCGGCGACGTCTCCGCGACCGTCGAGGCCTACGTCGCGCTCCGCCTCGCCGGCGACGCGCCCGGCGAGGAGCACATGGCGCGGGCCGCGGAGTGGGTGCGCGCGCACGGCGGCATCGCCGCGACCCGCGTCTTCACCCGCATCTGGCTCGCGCTGTTCGGCTGGTGGCGCTGGGAGGACCTGCCCGAGCTGCCGCCCGAGCTGATCTACCTGCCGTCCTGGTTCCCGCTGAACATCTACGACTTCGGCTGCTGGGCCCGGCAGACGATCGTGCCGCTCACGGTCGTCTCCGCCAAGCGCCCGGTGCGCCCGGGCCCGTTCACCCTCGACGAGCTGCACACCGACCCCGCCGTGCCCAACCCGCCCCGGCCGCACGCGTCGCTGACGACGTGGGACGGATTCTTCCAGCGGCTGGACCGGGCGCTGCACGCGTACCGCAGGGTCGCGCTGCGCCCGCTGCGCAAGGCGGCGCTGCGCAGTTGCGCCCGCTGGATCATCGAGCGCCAGGAGAGCGACGGCTGCTGGGGTGGCATCCAGCCGCCCGCCGTCTACTCGGTGATCGCGCTGCACCTGCTCGGCTACGACCTCGACCACCCGGTGCTGAAGGCCGGTCTCGAATCGCTGGACCGCTTCGCGGTCTGGACCGACGGCGCGGCCGAGGCCGCGGCGGACACCGACGGCGCGCGTGACACGGGAGACACGCGCGACGACGGCCCGGTCCGGATGATCGAGGCGTGCCAGTCCCCGGTCTGGGACACGTGCCTGGCCACCATCGCGCTCGTCGACGCGGGCGTGCCGGCCGACCACCCCCAGCTCGTCAAGGCCGCCGACTGGATGCTCGCGGAGCAGGTGCTGACCACCGGCGACTGGTCGGTACGCCGGCCCGGACTCACCCCGGGCGGCTGGGCGTTCGAGTTCCACAACGACAACTACCCCGACACCGACGACACCGCCGAGGTGGTCCTCGCCCTGCGCCGCGTCGCCCACCCCGACCAGGCGCGCGTCGACGCCGCCGTCGAGCGGGCCGTGCGCTGGCTGGCGGGCATGCAGTCGAAGAACGGCGCCTGGGGCGCGTTCGACGTGGACAACACCTCGGCGTTCCCCAACAAGCTGCCGTTCTGCGACTTCGGCGAGGTAATCGACCCGCCGTCGGCCGACGTCACCGCGCACGTCGTGGAGATGCTCGCCGGCGAGAAGCTCGGCGACGACCCGCACGCGCGCCGCGGCGTCGCCTGGCTGCTCGCCGAACAGGAGGCGGCCGGCGGCTGGTTCGGCCGCTGGGGCGTCAACTACGTGTACGGCACGGGTTCCGCGGTGCCCGCGCTCGTCGCCGCCGGGCTGCCCGTGTCGCACCCGGCGATCCGGCGGGCCGTCAGGTGGCTGGAGAGCGTGCAGAACGACGACGGCGGCTGGGGCGAGGACCTGCGTTCGTACCCGGACGCCGAGTGGATCGCCCGCGGCGACTCCACCGCCTCGCAGACCGGCTGGGCGCTGCTCGCGCTGCTGGCCGCCGGCGAGCACGCCGGCAAGGCCGTCGAACGCGGCGTGGCCTGGCTGGCCCGTACCCAACTGCCCGACGGGTCCTGGGACGAGCCGCAGTTCACCGGCACCGGCTTCCCGTGGGACTTCTCCATCAACTACCACCTGTACCGGATGGTCTTCCCGCTCACCGCGCTCGGCCGCTATCTGTCCGCGACAGCCGGCCTGACGCCGGCCGCCGGTGACGGCCGGGAGGCCTGATGCCCGACGCACCCGCGCCGCTGCTCGTCGTCTGCGCGCTCGGCATCGAGCGCCGGGCGCTGGCCTCGGGCACCGGCTCCGCCGCGGGCGGGGCCGGCGACGCGGGTCCGGTCGAGGTGCTGCGCACCGGCATGGGTCCCGAGCGGGCCGAACGGGCCGTGGCCCGCCGGCTCGCGGAGGAGCCGTACCACGCGGCCCCCGTGATCGCCGCCGGCTTCTGCGCCGGGCTGCTGCCGGAGATGCGCCCCGGCGACGTCGTCGTCGCCGACGCCGTGCGGGCCGACCGCGAGGGCGCCGGGACCACCGGCTGCCCGGACAACGGGCCGCTGCTCGACGCCCTCGCGCTCCTCGGCGCCCGGGTGCACACCGGGCTGCTGCTGGGCACCGACCACGTCGTACGCGGCGCGGCCGGCCGGGCCCGGCTGCGCGAGCGGGGTGCGGTCGCCGTCGACATGGAGTCGGCCGTCACCCTGCACACGGCCGCCGCGACCGCCGGGGCCGCCGCGGCCTCCGGGTTCTCTGCGGCCGCCGCGGCCTCCGGGACCCGGCCCGTGGCCGCCGTCCGGGTGGTCGTGGACGCTCCCCAGCATGAACTCGTCCGTTTCGGAACGCTGCGCGGTGGTATCGCCGCGTACCGCGTGCTCAGCTCGGTTCTTCCCGCATTTTTCGAATGGCACCGTCAAGTGATGATCCCCAGGAGGCGAAGCTGATGGCCATGCCACTGCGCCAGTCGCTCAAGGTTGCCGGTTATCTCTTCTCGCAGCGGACGATCAAGCGGCGGGAGAAGTTCCCGCTGATCGTGGAGCTGGAACCACTCTTCGCCTGCAACCTCAAGTGCGAGGGCTGCGGGAAGATCCAGCACCCCGCGGGCGTCCTCAAGCAGCGCATGCCGGTCGCCCAGGCGGTCGGCGCCGTGCTGGAGTCGGGGGCGCCGATGGTCTCGATCGCGGGCGGCGAGCCGCTGATGCACCCGCAGATCGACGAGATCGTGCGCCAGCTCGTGGCCCGCAGGAAGTACGTCTTCCTGTGCACCAACGCCATGCTGCTGCGCAAGAAGCTCGACAAGTTCGAGCCCTCGCCGTACTTCGCCTTCGCCGTGCACATCGACGGTCTGCGCGAGCGGCACGACGAGTCGGTCGCCAAGGAAGGCGTCTTCGACGAGGCCGTGGCCGCGATGAAGGAGGCGAAGAAGCGCGGGTTCCGCGTCACCACGAACTCCACCTTCTTCAACACCGACACCCCGCAGACCGTCGTCGAGGTCCTCGACTTCCTCAACGACGACCTCCAGGTGGACGAGATGATGATCTCGCCCGCGTACGCCTACGAGAAGGCGCCCGACCAGGAGCACTTCCTGGGCGTCGAGCAGACCCGCGAGCTGTTCAGGAAGGCGTTCGCCGGCGGCAACCGCAAGCGCTGGCGGCTCAACCACAGCCCGCTGTTCCTCGACTTCCTGGAGGGCAAGGTCGACTTCCCGTGTACGGCCTGGGCCATCCCCAACTACTCCCTCTTCGGCTGGCAGCGGCCGTGCTACCTGATGAGCGACGGCTACGTGCCGACGTACCGGGAGCTGATCGAGGAGACCGACTGGGAGAAGTACGGCCGCGGCCGGGACCCCCGGTGCGCCAACTGCATGGCCCACTGCGGCTACGAGCCCACCTCCATCCTCGCCACCACGGCCTCGCTGAAGGAGTCGCTGCGGGCCGCGCGGGAGACCGTGGGAGGCAATCGCCGAGGCGGAGTGCGAGGGGGAGGAGAATGAGATGGCGCTCCTGGAGAGCATCGGCGGCCCCCGCGACCTGAAGTCGCTGGCGCCGGAGCGGCTCGGCGAACTGGCCGGGGAGATCCGCGAGTTCCTCATCCACGCGGTCGCGCGCACCGGCGGGCACCTCGGGCCGAACCTGGGCGTGGTCGAGCTGACCCTCGCCCTGCACCGGGTCTTCGACTCGCCGGCCGACCGTATCCTGTGGGACACCGGCCACCAGAGTTACGTCCACAAACTCCTCACCGGGCGGCAGGACTTCTCGGGACTGCGCGGCAAGGGCGGCCTGTCCGGCTATCCGTCGCGGGCCGAGTCCGCGCACGACGTGATCGAGAACAGCCACGCCTCCACGGTCCTCGGCTGGGCCGACGGCCTGGCCAAGGCCAGCGAGCTGCGCGGCAGCGGCGACCACGTCGTCGCCGTCATCGGCGACGGCGCGCTGACCGGCGGCATGGCGTGGGAGGCGCTGAACAACATCGCCGCCGCCCGCGACCGGCCGCTCGTCATCGTCGTCAACGACAACGAACGCTCCTACTCGCCGACCATCGGCGGTCTCGCCGACCACCTGGCGACGCTGCGCACGACCGACGGCTACGAGCGCTTCCTGTCCTGGGGCAAGGACCTGCTCGACCGCACGCCGGTGGTGGGCAAGCCGCTGTACGACTCGCTGCACGGCGCGAAGAAGGGCTTCAAGGACGCCTTCGCGCCGCAGGGCATGTTCGAGGACCTGGGGCTGAAGTACGTCGGGCCCGTCGACGGGCACGACATCGCCGCCGTCGAGTCCGCGCTGCGCCGCGCCAAGCGGTTCCGCGGGCCGGTCCTCGTGCACTGCCTGACCGAGAAGGGCCGCGGCTACCAGCCCGCGCTGGACGACGAGGCCGACCACTTCCACACCGTCGGCGTCATGGACCCGTTCACCTGCGAGCCGGTCGCGCCGCCCAGCGCGCCGTCGTGGACCTCGGTCTTCTCCGACGAGCTGGTACGCATCGGGGCCGAGCGCGACGACGTGGTGGCGATCACCGCCGCCATGCTGCACCCGACCGGGCTCGCCGCGTTCGCCGCGGCGTACCCCGGGCGGACGTGGGACGTCGGCATCGCCGAGCAGCACGCCGCGGTCTCCGCCGCGGGCCTGGCCACCGGCGGGCTGCACCCCGTCGTCGCGGTCTACGCCACCTTCCTCAACCGCGCGTTCGACCAGGTGCTGATGGACGTCGCGCTGCACCGCTGCGGGGTGACCTTCGTGCTCGACCGGGCCGGCGTCACCGGGCCGGACGGCGCCTCGCACCACGGCATGTGGGACATGTCGCTCCTCCAGGTCGTCCCCGGGCTGCGGATCGCCGCGCCGCGCGACGCCGACCAGTTGCGCGCCCAACTGCGCGAGGCGGTCGCCGTCGACGACGCGCCGACCGTCGTCCGCTTCCCCCGGGGCACGGTGTCCGAGCCGATACCCGCGACCGCGCGCGTCGGCGGCATGGACGTGCTGCGCCGCGACGAGCGCGAGGACGTGCTCCTCGTCGGCGTCGGCGCCATGGCCTCCGTCTGTCTGGAGGCCGCGGACCTGCTCGCCGGGCGGGGGCTGGGCTGCACCGTCGTCGATCCGCGCTGGGTCAAGCCCGTCGACGGCCACCTGCCGCCGCTGGCGGACCGGTTCCGCGTCGCCGCCGTGGTGGAGGACAACTGCGTCGGCTCGGGCGTGGGCTCCGCCGTCGCGCGGGCGCTGCGGGACGCCGAAGTCGACGTACCCTTGCGCACGTTCGGTCTGCCGGAGAGGTTCCTGCCGCACGGCAAGCGGGCCGAGGTCCTCGCCGAGGCCGGGCTGACGCCGGCCCGGATCGCCGCCGCCGTCGGCGGGGTACCCGCTGCCCGGGCGGAGGAGCCAGCCCGGGCCGGGCAGCCGGTCGTCACGAGGGAGAGGGAAGAAAGCACCCGATGAGCTTCGACATCGGGGCGCTGCTGGCCGAGCGCGGGGGAGAGCGCTACGACCTGCACGCCCGGCACCTCAACCACCAACTGCCGCGGATGCTGCACACGCTGGGCTTCGACAAGACGTACGTCCGCGGTCAGGGAGCGTACTTCTACGACGAGGAGGGCCGGGACTACCTCGACCTCCTCGCCGGCTTCGGCGTCATGGGCCTCGGCCGCAACCATCCCGTGGTCCGCAGGGCCCTGCACGACGTGCTCGACCTGGACCTCCCCGACCTCACCCGCTTCGACTGCCAGCCGCTGCCCGGGCTGCTGGCGGAGAAGCTGCTCGGCTACGCGCCGCACCTGGACCGGGTGTTCTTCTCCAACAGCGGCACCGAGGCCGTCGAGACCGCGCTGAAGTTCGCCCGCTACGCCACCGGGAAGCCGCGCGTCCTCTACTGCGACCAGGCGTTCCACGGGCTGACCACCGGCTCGCTGTCGGTCAACGGCGTCGAGGCGTTCCGCGCCGGCTTCGCGCCGCTGCTGCCGGACACCGCGGTCCCGCTCGGCGACCTCGACGCGCTGGAGCGGGAGCTGCGCGCCGGGGACGTCGCGGCGCTCGTGGTCGAGCCGATCCAGGGCAAGGGCGTGCACGCGCCGCCGCCCGGGTACCTGCGCGCGGCGCGGGAGTTGCTGCACGAGCACGGCGGGCTGCTCGTCGCCGACGAGGTGCAGACGGGCATGGGGCGCACCGGCGCGTTCTTCGCCTACGAGCACGAGGAGGGCGCCGAGCCCGACCTCGTGTGCCTCGCCAAGGCGCTCTCCGGCGGGTACGTGCCCGTCGGGGCCACCCTCGGCCGGGAGTGGATCTTCAAGAAGGTCTACTCCTCCATGGACCGCGTGCTGGTGCACTCGGCGAGCTTCGGCACCAACGCGCCGGCGATGGCCGCCGGGCTTGCCACCCTGCACGTCCTGGAGGACCAGCGGCTCGTCGAGAACGCGCGGCGCACCGGTGACCTGCTGCGCACCGGGCTCGCGGACTTGGTCGACAGGTACGAACTGCTGCACGACGTGCGCGGGCGGGGGCTGATGGTCGGCATCGAGTTCGGCAAGCCCGCGTCGCTGAAGCTGCGCGGGCGCTGGACGCTGCTCCAGGCCGCCCGCAAGGGGCTGTTCGCGCAGTTGATCGTGGTTCCGCTGCTGCAGCGCCACCGCATCCTCACCCAGGTCTCCGGCGACCGGCAGGAGGTCATCAAGCTCCTGCCGCCGCTGGTGATCGGGGAGGCGGAGGTGCGGCGGTTCCTGGACGCGTTCACGTCGGTGATGGACGAGGCGCACGCGGGCGGGGGACTCATCTGGGAGTTCGGCCGCACCCTGGCCAAGCAGGCGGTCTCCGCCCGCTGACCGGCGGGCGGGCGGTGCCCGGGCGGTGGTGCTCAGACGGTCAGCAGGTGGGCGCGCAGGCGCTCGCGGGTCGCGTCGCTCAGGTCGAGGGCCTCGCGGAAGTAGCGCTCGACGGTGCCCCAGCGTTCGGCGATCGTGGCGAAGGCCGCGCCGAGGTAGCTCGCCCGGGCGTCGAACAGCGGGCTGAGCAGCTCCATCACCTCCGGCGACGTGCCGCCCTGCGCCCCCTCGCCGCGCTGGACCCGGTAGCGGCGGTGCTGCGCGTTGGACTCCAGGTAGTCCGTCTCGATCGCCTCCCGCTCGACCCCCACGGCCAGCAGCGCGAGCGCGATGGTCAGCCCGGCCCGGTCCTTACCCGCCGCGCAGTGCAGCAGGGCGGGCGTGCCGCCGTCGGCCAGCGAGTGGAGGACCCTGGAGTGCTCGGCGTTGCGGTTGAGGATTATGTCCCGGTACGAGTACTCCATGCGGGCCGCCGCGCGGCCGTCGCCGAGCAGCGAGCGGAGCGTCGGTATGTCGCCGTCGCGGACCAGCTTCCAGAACTCCTTGCCCTCCGCGGGGTCGTTGAGCGGCAGGTTGACGTTCCGTACGCCCGGCAGGTCGACGTCGGGGCCGTCCAGGCGGATGTCGGCGGCGTTGCGGAAGTCGAAGACCGTGTGCAGGCCGAGCGAGCCGAGGAAGACGGTGTCCTCGGCGGTGGCGTGGGCCAGGTGCCCGCTGCGGTAGAGCCGGCCGTGCCGGGTCTGCGCGCCGCCGGCGGCGGGCAGACCGCCGACGTCGCGGAAGTTGCGGACACCGGTCAGCTCAGGCTCGGTGGTCTGCGTCATCGGGGCTCCGTAGCGTCGGGCGGGCGCGGCACTTCGACAGTACGACAATTGCACGCTGGACAAGGATCCCCCCGGCTGCGATGTTGTGTATCTCTGTTGAGTTATGGGAGATGAGATGGTCGAGGTCGGTGGGAACGGTCGGATCTGGCTGCTGTCGGGCCCGCACAGCAGCTACGCCCTGCGGCTGAACCGCCACGACGAGCTGCTGCACCTCCACTGGGGACCCCGGCTCACCCTCGCCGACGCGGAAGCGCTGGCCGCCGAACGGCCACCGCGCACCCGGTCCTTCGAATCACGGCTCGACGGCCGCGAGGAGTACCCCGTCGAGGGCGGCCCCCGCTTCGTCCGGCCCGCGCTCGCCGTACGCACCGCGGACGGCGCCCCCGGACCCGGCGGCCGGGGCAGCGAGTGGGAGTTCCGCGACGCCGAGACCACGGACGACGTGCTGCGGCTCACCTTCCACGACCCCGTGCACCGCCTCGCCCTCACCCTGCACTACCGCATGCGCGCCGGCGCCGACGTGCTGGAGCGCTGGGCCACCGCCGCCCACGAGGGCGGCCCCGGCGACCCCGCGCTGGACCTGCTGCGGCTCGACTCCGCGGCCTGGACCCTGCCCCGCGCCGACCGCCGCAGGCTCTCCCACCTGCACGGCCGCTGGGCAGCCGAGAGCGTGCTCGCACGCGCGGAGCTGACCCCCGGCGAGACCGTCCTCGGAAGCGGCCGCGGCCACACCTCGCACCGCCACCTGCCCTGGATCGCCCTCGACGACGGCACCGCGGGCGAGGAGCACGGCGAGGTCTACGGCTGCGCGCTGGCCTGGTCCGGATCCTGGCGCATCGCCGTGCAGCAGCTCCCCGACGGGGTCGTGCAGGCCGTCGGCGGCGCCGGGCACGACGACTCCGGACTGGTCCGGCTCGCGCCCGGCGAGTCGTACACCGCGCCCGTCTTCGCCGGGCTCTACACCGCCGGCGGCTTCGGCGCCGCGTCCCGCGCCTGGCACGCCTGGCAGCTCGCGCACGTCGTACCGGACGCGCACATCCCCCGGCCCGTCCTCTACAACTCGTGGGAGGCCACCAAGTTCGACGTCGAGCTGGGCCACCAGCGCGAGCTGGCGCGGCGGGCCGCGGCGATGGGCGTGGAGCTGTTCGTGGTCGACGACGGCTGGTTCGGCGCGCGTACCCACGACAGGGCCGGGCTCGGCGACTGGACGCCCAACCCCGACCGCTTCCCCGACGGCCTGAAGCCGCTCGCGGACGAAGTCCACGCCCTCGGCATGCACTTCGGCATCTGGGTCGAGCCGGAGATGGTCAACCCCGACAGCGACCTCTACCGCGCCCACCCCGACTGGGTGCACCACCGGCCGGGCCGCCGGCGCACCGAGTTCCGCCACCAGCTCGTGCTGGACCTCGGCCGGCCCGAGGTCCGGGCACATCTGTGGCAGCAGCTCGACGAGCTGCTGCGCTCCGCGCCCATCGACTACGTCAAGTGGGACTTCAACCGCTCCCTCACCGAGCCGGGCGCGCACGCCGACCCCTCCGTCCCGCACGTGCAGGGGCTGTACGACCTGCTGGACCGGCTGCGCGCCGCGCACCCGCACGTCGCCTTCGAGTCGTGCTCCGGCGGGGGCGGCCGGATCGACCTCGGCATCCTGTCCCGCACGGACCAGGTGTGGACCTCCGACAACACCGATCCGCTCGACCGGCTGCCCATCCAGCACGGCATCGGCCAGATCCACCCCGCCCGGGTCACGGCCGCCTGGGTCACCGACAGCCCCAATGTGCAGATGCAGGACCGCGCCAGCAGCCTGCGCTACCGCTTCGTCAGCGCCATGGCCGGCGTGCTCGGCGTCGGCGGGGACCTCGCGCACTGGTCGGACGAGGAGCTGGCCGAGGCCGGGCGCTGGGTGGAGCTGTACAAGCGGATCCGCCCCGCCGTCCAGCTCGGCCGGCTCCACCGGCTGCGTGAGCCGCAGGAGGGCCTGAGCGCCGTGCAGTACGTCCTCGGCGACGACCCCGGCCGCGCCGACGAGGTCGTCGTCCTGGCCTGGCTGCAGGCGCAGCGCTACAACGAGCCGCTGCCGCCGCTGCGCCTCGCCGCGCTCGACACCGCCGCCGAGTACGAGGTGCTGGCCGGCGGCGCGCCCGGCGAGGTGCTGCGCGGCGCGGTGCTCGCGCACCGGGGGCTGCACACGGGGCTGGCCGGCGATCTCGACGCCACCGTGGTGCACCTGCGCCGCCGCTGACGGCCGCGGAGCCCGTACGCGGGGCTGTGCCGCCTTCCCGGGCGGGCTCCCCGCGCGAGCGCGAGGTGCGTGAGCGCGCGGGGCGTCGCACAATGTGACGTGACCGGGGGAACCCCGACGGAGCGGGATCATGCGCTTCCAGGACCGTAACGAGGCGGGCCGCGAGCTCGCCCGGCGGCTGCGGGACGGCCGGCCCGGCGCCGGCCCCGCCGCCGGCCCGCCGCCCGCCGCCGTGGTGCTCGGGCTGCCGCGCGGCGGCGTGCCCGTCGCGTACGAGGTCGCCCGCGCCCTCGGCGCCCCGCTCGACGTGCTGCTGGTCCGCAAGATCGGCCACCCGCGCCACCCCGAGTACGGTCTCGGCGCGGTGGCCGGCGACGCCCCGCCGCTCTACGACCCCGACGCTCTCGCCGGCGCCGGGCTCACCGAGGACGACCTCGCGCCCGCCGCCGAGCGGGAGCGCGCCGAGCTGCGCCGCCGCGAGGCGGTCTACCGGGGCGGCCGGCCGGCGCCCGCGCTCGCCGGGCGCTGGGCCGTCGTCGTGGACGACGGGCTCGCCACCGGCGCGACCGCCCGCGCGGCGCTGCGCGCGGCCCGGGCGGCGGGACCCGCCCGGCTCACGCTCGCCGTGCCCGTGGCCTCGCCGGGCGGGCTGCGGACGGTACGGAGCGAGGCGGACGACGTGACGTGTCTGCACACGCCGGGGGAGTTCGGGGCGGTCGGGCTCTGGTACGACGACTTCGAGCAACTTACGGATGCCGATGTGCTCGAACTGCTCGGTACTGGCTGAAAACCGATCGGAACCCGTTTGCCGAGTGGCCGTCAACTAACGTCTAAGAGGCGTTGGTTGGACATGCAGAGAACCTATGCCAGCGGCAAGCGGAGCGCACTAAGCTGCTTGCGATGCTCAGCGTGACCGCTCGGCGTCACACAGTCGTTCGACCCTGAGGATGCTCATGGATCCAGCGGGACCCGCCTCCGGCGGCCGGCGGACGGGATTCGTCCGCTGGTGGCTGATACCCACCGCCGTCGTGGTCGTGAGCACGGCCATCGCCCTGCCGCTCGTCTCCGCCGACGCGCGCACGCCCGTCGCCGTGTGCGGTGTCGTCGCCACCTTCGTGGTCGCGTTCGCCGCCGCCCAGGCCGAGCGCCGCGGGCGGGCCGCCGGCGAGCGGTCCGCCGGACACGCCGACCACGAGGCCGCGTGGGAGCGCCGGCTCGCGGCCCAGGAAGCCGAGATGGTGCGCCTCGCGGGCCTGCTGCCGCAGGCGGTCGCGCGGCTGCAGCGGGGCGAGTACGCCGAGGACGTGCTCGCCGACATAGAGGCGGAGAACTCGCTGACCCCGCAGGTGCGCGCGGCCCACGCGACCGCGCTGCGCTCCGTGGTCGAGGCGGTGCAGAACGCCGAGGACCTGCGCGTCTCCGCCGAGCGCGGCTTCGTCAACATCGCCCGCCGGGTGCAGGCCATCATCCACCAGCAGGCGCGCAGCCTGCGGGAGATGGAGGACCGGCACGGCAGCCGGCACGAGTTCTTCGCCGACCTGCTCAAGCTCGACCACGGCACGGCGCTGGTCGGCCGGCTCGCCGACAGCATCGCCGTGCTCGGCGGCGACCGCCCCGGCCGTCAGTGGGGCAAGGCCATCGCCCTCTACAGTGTGCTGCGCGGCGGCATGTCGCGGATCATCGACTACCAGCGCGTCGAACTGCACCCCGTGGCCGAGGTCGCCGTGGTGGGCTCGGCCGTCGAGCCGCTGATCCACGCCGTCGCCGAACTCCTCGACAACGCCACGCGCTACTCGCCGCCGCACGCCAAGGTCCACCTGTCCGCCACCGAGGTGCAGTCGGGCGTCGCCATCGAGATCGAGGACGGCGGCGTGGGCCTGAGCGAGGAGGCGCGCGAGCGCGCCGAGCACATGCTCGCCGAGGCCCAGGCCGGCATCGACCTCAATGACCTCGGTGAGACCCCGCGGCTCGGGCTCGCGGTCGTCGGCCGGCTGGCGCAGACGTACGACTTCCGGGTCTCGCTGCGCCCGTCCGCGTACGGCGGCGTGCGCGCGGTGCTCGTCGTGCCGCAGGTCCTGCTCACCACCACGCCCGCCACCGGCACCGCCCACGGCATCGGCGCCACCTCCGGGCCGCGCCCGCTGCGCACCGCCACGCCGCCGCCGGACGGGATCGAGGGCAGCGCCGACGCACGCGCGGGCCTGCGGCGCAGCCGGGACCGGGTGCCGCCCGCGCGGCAGGCGGGCCCGCAGCCGTCGCCGCCCGCGCACGCCGAGCCGGTCGCCGGCAGCCTGCCGCAGCGCCGCCGCCGGGCCCCGGCCGTGCCGCCGGCCGCCCCGGCCGCCGGCGGGCAGGCGCCCGGCCGGCGTACGGCCACCGCGGACCCGACCGGGACCGAGAACGGCGACGCGGAGAGCCGCGGCGTCGAACCGGGCCTGTGGCTCGGCGAGTTCACCCGCGGGCTGGAGGGCGAGCCGCAGGCGGGTGAGCCGGGCGACGCGGAGGAGACGAAGGAGCCGGGCGGTCCCGCCCGCGGCGAGGACGCGGCGGCCGGGGAGATACGGCCGGAACGCTCCGCCCGCCCGCAGGGCGGCGGCGGAGCAGCGGAACCGTCGAATCCATCATCGGGCGAGGAGGACTGACGTGGCGCAGCGAGCGGACATGGACTGGATGCTCCGGGATCTGGCCGAGAGCGTCCCCGAGACCCGGCACGTCGTGGTCCTGTCCTCCGACGGGCTGCGGATGGCACAGCACGGCACCGAGCCGGACACGGCCGACCGGCTCGCGGCCGCCTGCGCCGGGCTGCAGAGCCTGGCGAAGTCGATCGCCGGCGTGTTTCCGCACAGCAACGGCAAGATGCGGATGCTGGTCATCGAGGTCAGCGGCGGCTTCTTCTATCTCATGGCCGCGGGCGCCGGCGCTTATCTGGCGGTCGCGGCCGACGAAGGAGTCGACGCGGGCCTGATGGGCCAGCGCATGCGCGATCTCGTCGCACGCATCGGGGCACACCTGACAAGCCCACCGCGGAGCGACGGACAGGCCATATGAAGGAAGCGGACCACGAGTGGCACGACGACGGTCCCGAACGGCTCTACGTCATCACCGGCGGGCGCAGCGGCACCGCCGCCCAGGGCGCACTCGACCTGGTCACCCTCGTCATCTCCCGGACGCAGCCGGCGCCCGGGATGCAGCCCGAGCGAGCGGCGATCGTCCGGCTGTGCCGCGCGCCGCTGTCCGTCGCCGAGCTGACCGCCTATCTGCGCCTGCCCTTCAGCGCGGTGGCGGTGCTCGTCGCGGACCTGATGGCGGAGGGCGCGGTCGAGGCCCGCTCCTCCGTGCCGCCCGTGGCAGACCTGCGACTCCTCGAGGAAGTAATGGATGGACTCGAACAGCTTTGACGCCGTCGTGGGTCCGCGCAGCGAGGACCTGCTGCCGGCCTCGGCGACGACGTCGGTCAAGGTCGTGGTCGTGGGCGGGTTCGGCGTCGGGAAGACGACCATGGTCGGCGCGGTCAGCGAGATCGAGCCGATGACGACCGAGGAGACGATGACCCGGGCCGGCGAGGGCGTCGACCACCTCGTCGGCGTGCCGGACAAGAGCGAGACGACCGTCGCCATGGACTTCGGCCGGATCAGCCTCAACGAGCGGCTGGTGCTCTACCTGTTCGGCGCGCCCGGCCAGCAGCGCTTCTGGTTCCTCTGGCAGGGTCTGTTCGAGGGGGCGCTCGGCGCCGTGGTCCTGGTCGACACCCGCCGGCTCGAAGCCTGCTTCGACGTGCTGGGCCGGCTGGAGGAGGGCGCCGTGCCCTTCCTCGTCGCGGTCAACCGCTTCCCGGACGCCCCGCACCACTCCCTCGACGAGATACGGGCCGCACTCGATCTCCCCCAGCACGTGCCGCTCATCACCTGCGACGCGCGCGACCGGGACTCCTCCCGCGGCGTCCTGAAGTCCCTCGTGCGCTTCCTGCACTCCATCGCCCTGACCACGGAGGCGTCGTGACGACAGATTCCGGCCCCGTACCGGCAGCAGACCCACCGCGGCAGAGCACCGGCCCGGCCGCCCCCGCGCCCCCTCCGGGCTGCCCGGCCCATGCCGGCGGTGCGGGCGGCCCGGCGCGGATGCACGGCCCCGAGGCGGCATCGAACCCGTACGGCCTGTACGAGAAGCTGCGCGCCGAGCACGGCGCGGTCGCGCCCGTCCTCGTCCACGGCGACCTGCCCGCCTGGCTGGTACTCGGCTACCGCGAGCTGCTGGACGTCACCCGCAACCCGACCCGCTTCTCCCGCGACTCGCGCCACTGGCGCTTCCTGCGGGACGGCCAGGTCGGCCCGGACAACCCGCTGCTGCCGCTGGTGACCTGGGTGCCGATGTGCTCCTTCGTCGACGGCTCCGAGCACCGGCGGCTGCGCTCCGCGGTCACCGACAGCATGAAGCGCTTCGACCGGCACGGCATCCGGCGCCACGTCACCCGCTTCTCCGGGCAGCTCGTCGACGAGTTCGCGGCCACCGGCCGGGCGGACCTCGTGAGCCAGTTCGCGGAGCACCTGCCGATGCTGGTGATGACGAAGGCGCTCGGCATGGCCGAGTCGTACGGCCCGCAACTGGTCGAGGCCGCACGGGACATGGTCAAGGGCTCGGAGACGGCGATCGCGAGCAACGAGTACATCGTGCAGACGCTGCGCGACCTCGTGGCGCGCAAGAAGTCGGCGCCCGGGCACGACTTCGCGTCCTGGCTGGTGGCGCACGACTCGGGCCTGGGTGACGACGAACTGGTCGAGCACCTGCGGCTGGTGCTGATCGCCGCGTACTCCACCACCGCCAACCTGATCGCGAACACGCTGCGCATGGTGCTCACCGACAGCCGCTTCCGCGGCAATCTGGCCGGCGGCCACATGACCCTGCCGGACGCCCTGGAGCAGGTGCTGTGGGACGAGCCGCCGTTCACCGCGGTCTACGGGCGGTACGCCACCGGGGACACCGAGCTGGCCGGGCAGCAGATCAAGGCCGGGGACCTGCTGATCCTGGGCCTGGCCGCGGGCAACCTCGACCCCGAGATCCGCCCCGACCTCGACGTGCCGGTGCACGGCAACCGCTCGCACCTGGCCTTCAGCGGCGGCCCGCACGAGTGTCCCGGCCAGGACATCGGCCGGGCCATCGCCGACACCGGGATCGACACGCTGCTGGGGCGGCTGCCGGACCTGAGCCTGGCGGTGGAGGAGAAGGAGCTGAAGCACCGCACGTCGCTGCTCTCCCGCGAACTGGTCGAGCTGCCCGTCACCTTCACCCCGCCCGGGCCGGGCACGACCGCCGCTTCCGGGGAGCCGGGGGCCGCCGTCGTGCCGGGACCCTCCGTGCCCGCCAACGGGACACCGGCGCCGGCCGCGGCCGAGCGCGTACCGGCCGCGGTGGCGAGCGCGAGCCCCCCGGGGCCCGAAGCCACCGCCCCCGAGCCCGAAGCGCACGCGGGCGGCCTCCCCGCGGGTGCGCGTACGGAGTCCGGCAGGCGGCGGCGCCCGTCGCTGTGGCGGACGCTCGTCGCGTGGTGGCGCGGGTACTGAGGCGCCGCTAGACGAGGTGCGGCTCTATGTACGCGGGCGCGCTGCCGACTCCCGTGGCGGCCACCTCCCGGTAGCGCGGCGACCAGCCGTGCCACTCCAGGCTGCCCGCGATCCAGGAGCCGAGGTCGGTGAGCGACTCCTCGACCACCGCCCACCGGTCGGGGGCGAGGCCGAACAGTGCCCGCATGCCGCGTACGTCCCGGCAGGCGGACGCGAAGTCCTCGGTGCGCCTGGCGACCATGGCCGCCGCCCGGTCGAGTGCTCCCTGCCGGGTGCCGCCGTCCAGGCGCCACAGCACGGCCGCGAGGTGGTCGTGATCGCCGCGGGCGGTCTCCTTGCCCACCGAGTAGATGTCGTTGGTCCAGGAGATGACGTCGTTCGCGGCGTCCCGGACGGCCCGGTACGCGTCGCTGGCGACGACGGCGGCCGGGATCTCGGCGGAGTTCGCGGGCTCGATCAGGTCGAAGCTCATCTCGCAGCCGGAGTTGAGCCGCCGGCGCCGTTGGAAGTCGGCGAGCGACTGGCCGGCGATCCGGGCCGGTTCCGCGTGCGGGAGGACGGTGTACCAGAGGAAGTCGCGGTAGTGCGCGGCGAACCGCTCGCGCCAGGCGCGGGAGAGGGGCTTGGCCGTACGCTCCCACAGATCGGCGAGCGCGGCCGCCAGCGGCCCGGTGGGCGCCGGCCCGTCGAGGTCGGGGTCGAGCTGGGCGGGCAGCTCGGCGGCGGTGTGCAGCCGCTGGGCGGGGGTGCGCGTCACGTGGCCCTCGTCGAGCTGGTCGTCCACGATCCAGTTGTAGACCTGCCACTCGGCGACCAGCTCCAGCCGGTCGGAGCGGGGGTAGACGGCGGCGGCGAACCGGCCGAAGCCGGCGCGGTGGAAGTGCTCGGCGGCGGACCCGTCGCGGATCAGGTCGGCGTGGCGGGCCCAGGCGATGACGTGGTCGTCGAGGCCGGCCGCCTCCGGGTGCAGCAAGGCCGGAATCGGACACCAGATCGGCGGAAAAATGACCTTCACGGGAGTCGTTCTGTGAGAAGTTGCGCCACTCCTGTTCTTCTTGGGTGTCATGTTCTGTCTCCTCGCAGCCAGGAATCGACAGTGACCTGCCGAACCTGCCCGTGTGCATGTCCGCGGCAACCTGTTCGCATCTTCTTTGGCTATACCTACGACGGAACGTGGCGAGCAATATCGGACAGGGCGTACCCGCGCCCGACCGCCGTTCGGCCGAGATAGCCGCAACAGGTGTCCACCGCGCCCGTGCGCCCCTATGTTGGGGCGGCCCCCCACGCGTCGCTCAGGACTCAGGCACCGCTCACTGGGAGGCCCCTTGTCTCGTTTCACCAGCACCCCGGGTTTCAGCCGCCGTCGTTTCCTCGCGCTCGCGTCGGGGGTGTCCCTGGCCGCCGCGCTGCCGGTCGCCGCCCTGTCCGCCGCCCCCGCGTGGGCCGAACCCCGCTTCCGCGGCGACCCGTTCGCCCTCGGCGTCGCCTCCGGCGACCCGGCGCCGGACGGGGCCGTGCTGTGGACCCGGCTCGCGCCCGAGCCGCTCGCGGAGGACGGCCGGGGCGGGATGCCCGGGTTCAGGGTGCCGGTGCTCTGGCAGGTCGCCGAGGACCCGCGGTTCCGGCGGGTCCGGCGCGCCGGGGTCGAGTGGGCCGTACCGGAGCTCGGGCACTCGGTCCACGCCGAGGTCCGCGGGCTGCGGCCGGACCGGGAGTACTGGTACCGCTTCCGCGTCGGCCGGCACGTCAGCGCCGTCGGCCGCACGAGGACCGCGCCCGCGGTGGACGCCGCGATCGCCTCGATGGCCTTTGCCTTCATCAGTTGCCAGAACTACCCCGACGGCCACTTCACGGCCTTCCGCCACCTCGCCGAGGAGAACGTCGACGTCGTCGTCCACCTCGGCGACTACCTCTACGAGGGCGGCGCCCAGGGCACCATCGGCCGCGGCCACCTGCCCGCCCGCGAGGTCTACTCGCTCGCCGACTACCGGGTGCGCTACGGCCAGTACAAGCTCGATCCCGACCTCCAGGCCGAGCACGCCGCGCACCCCTGGATCGTGGTGCTCGACGACCACGAGGTCGCCAACAACTGGGCCGACGGCCTCGACGGCGACGACGTCGGCGGCGCCGAGTTCGCGGCCCGGCGCGCCGCCGCCTTCCAGGCGTACTACGAGAACCTGCCGCTGCGCCGCTCCTCCCTGCCGGCCGGCCCGCACATGCAGCTCTACCGCCGGCTGCCTTACGGCACCCTCACCCAGTTCCACGTCGTCGACACCCGCCAGTTCCGTGACAACCAGGCGTGCGGCGACGGGCGCCAGTTCGACTGCGACGACCGGCTCGATCCCGAGCGCACCATGCTCGGCGCCGAGCAGGAGGCCTGGCTGCTCGACGGGCTCACCCGGTCGCGTACCACCTGGGACGTGATGGCCAACCAGATCATGACCATGCAGGGCGACTCCGCGGAGGGCATCGAGCAGGCGTTCGGCATGGACACCTGGGACGGCTACGCCGCCGCCCGGCAACGCCTCTTCGACGGCGTCGAGAAGCGCGGCATCGGCAACTTCGTGGTCGTGACCGGCGACGCCCACCGCAGCGTCGCGGCCGACCTCAAGCACGACTTCGACGACCCCGACTCGGCCACCGTCGGCGTCGAGTTCCTCGGCACCTCCGTCTCCTCCGGCGGCAACGGCTCCGACCAGGACGAGTGGGGCCGGGTCTGGCTGCAGGAGAACCCGCACATGAAGTTCCACAACGTCCAGCGCGGCTACGGCGTCTGCGAGGTGACCCGCGAGAGCTGGCGCACCGACTACCGCGTCGTCCCGTACGTCTCCACCCCCGGTGCCCCGGTCCTCACCCGCGCCCGCGTCCACGTGACGGCGGGCCGCCCCGGCATCCAGGAGGTGGAGCAGCCGGGCACCCCGCAGCCCTGACGCGGAGCCCGGAAATACAGGTGCCCGCCGGGGCGGTGACGGTGCAGGGTGGGGCATGGGCTGGACCACGACGCACGACCTCGACGCCTTCACCGCCGCCGCCGGGCCCTTCCTGCGGGCGGAGCCCGCGGCGCACACCGTCCTGCTGACGGCCGCCGCCTCGCTCGCCGCCGCCGGTCTCGACCGGTACGGCGACGCGCCGCCGGAGTTCGGCTGGTGGCGGGGCGCGGACGGCCGGGTGGCCGGCGCGTTCCTCGGCACCCCGCCGCTGCCGCTGCTGCTGGCCCATATGCCCCCGTCCGCCGCCGCCGGGCTGGCGGAGCTGCGCGCGGCCGGAGGGCTGCCGGTGACCGGCATCAACGCCGGGCGGGCGGCGGCCGAGGCGTTCGCCGGCGCCTGGACGGCGCGTACCGGCGCGGCCGGCACCGTCGAGGAGCGGCACCGGCTGTACCGGCTGGGCGAGCTGGTGCCCCCGGACCCGGCGCCGCCCGGGCGCGCCAGGCCCGCCACCGCGGACGACCGGGACCTGCTGGTGGACTGGACCCGGGAGTTCCACGTGGAGTCCGGCGGCGGCGTCGGCGACCCGGCCCGCGCCGTGGCCGACCGGCTCGCGTACGGCGGCGCGACGCTGTGGGAGGACGGCGGCAGGCCCGTGTCGTACGCCGGCATCACCCGCACCGTCGCCGGCATGGCCCGCGTCGCGCCCGTCTACACCCCGCCGCCGCTGCGCCGCCGCGGCTACGCGGCGGCCGTCACCGCCGCCGTCAGCCGCGCCGCGGCGGCCGTCGGCGCGCGCGAGGTGCTCCTCTTCACCGACCTCGCCAACGCCACCAGCAACGCGCTGTACCAGCGCCTCGGCTACGTGCCCGTGGAGGACCACCTCGTGATCTCCTTCGACGGCTGAACCCGGGCCGCGGATCTGGTGTCCGGCGCCCCGGCGGGAGAGGCTGGGGCCGGGACGCAGACAGATCGCGAGGAAGGCGAGCCGCATGCACTCCGACCACCTGCCGGCCGCGGACGGCACCCCCGTCGCCGCGTACACCTGGCTGCCCGAGGACGGCAGGCCGCGGGCGCTCGTCCAGATCGTGCACGGCGCCGCGGAACACGCCCTGCGCTACGACCGGTTCGCGCGCCTCCTCGCCGCCCGCGGCTACGGCGTCGTCGCCTCCGACCACCGCGGCCACGGCGCCACCGCCGCCGCCACCGGCGGCTACGGCGTCACCGGCACCGGCGACGCCGACCCCTGGCGCGCCGTCGTCGACGACCTGGTCGCGGTCGGCGACCGGCTGCGCGCGGACCACCCCGGGCTGCCCTTCGTCCTCCTCGGCCACAGCATGGGCTCGATGCTCGCCCGCGACTACGCCCAGGAACACGGCGAGGGCCTGGCCGGCCTCGTCCTCACCGGCATCCTGCGCAGCCTGCCCGGCGTGGAGACGGAGACCGCGGTGCGCCGGCTGGCGGGCGAGGCCGCCGAGCGCGGCCGCGGCCGGCTCTCGGACTTCGTCCCGGAGATCTTCGCGTCGTTCAACGACCCGTACGAGCACCGCACCGGCTTCGAGTGGCTCTCCCGCGACACCGCCGAGGTCGACGCCTACGTCGCCGACGAGCGCTGCGGCTTCCCCTTCGACGTCGCGCTGTCGCTGGGCTGGGTGCTCGGCACCCGGAAGATCAACGACCCGCACAACGTGGCCCGCATCCCCGTCGACCTGCCCGTGCACCTCGCCGTGGGCGACCGCGACCCGTGCAACCAGGGCCTCACGCACGTCGCCGAGCTGCTGGAGGACTTCCGCTACGCGGGCCTGCGCGAGCCGACCTGGCGCGCGTACCCCGGCGCCCGCCATGAGATCCTCAACGAGACGAACCGCGACGAGGTCCAGGCCGACCTGCTCGACTGGCTCGACAAGCACGTGTGACCGACGGGGGAGCACCGATGACCCTCACCGCCGAGGACGTACGCAAGACCGCCCTGGCCCTGCCGCAGACCGCGGAGAAGCTGGCGTGGGGCATGCCCACCTTCCGGGTGAAGGGCAAGATGTTCCTCACTCTGCCGGAGGACGAGACGTCGTTCGCGGTGCGCTGCCCCAAGGTGGAGCGGGACGAACTGGCGCTGGCGGAGCCGGGGAAGTTCTGGGTCGCCGACCACGAGGCGCCGTTCGCCTGGGTGCGGGTGCGGATCGCGGCCCTGGACGACCGCGACGAGCTGCGGATCATCGTCGCCGACTCCTGGCGCCAGGCGGCCCCGCCCCGGCTGCTCGCCGAGCACCCGGAGCTGGCCGGCGAGTCCTGAGGGGCCGGGGCCCGGAGATCAGGCCGCGGCCCGCGCCCCAGCCCGCGCTCCCGTGAACGCCGCGATCCGCTCGCGCAGCGACGCCGCGTCGAGCCCGTGGGCGCGCACGTGCTCGCGGATCGTGCCGTAGCGCCGCAGCTCGCGCCGCGCGGTGCCCAGCCCCAGCACCCGGTGCGGCACGTCGGCCAGCGCGTCGTTCGCGTACGCCGTGGAGGTGCCGGCGAGGTACGGCTCGACCAGGACGACGTCCGCGCTGCGCGCCGCACCCGCCGCGGACCGCAGGGCGGCGGCGTCGAAGGGGCGCAGGGTCGTCGCGTAGAGCACCGTCACGTCGAGCCCCTCGGTCGCAGCCAGCACGTCGTCCAGCACCGGGCCCGCCGCGACCACCACGCCCGCGCGGCCCTCGCGCACGGTCAGGAACCCCGCGCCGGTGACCGGCCGGCCGGCGGCGTTCGTCTGCGCGGACAGTCGCACGTACACCTTGTCGTCGCCCGCGGCGGCGGCGTGCCGCAGCAGCGTCTCGGCCTCGTCCGGATGGCCCGGCACGTGCACCGTCCAGCCGTCGAGGGTGTCCAGCAGCGCCACGTCGCCGGGCGCCATGTGGGTGTGGCCGCCGGCCGGCCAGTCGTACGAGGCGGCGGCGCTGACCAGCACCGCGCCCGCGCCCTGGTGGCCGAGGTCGAGCTTGACCTGCTCGAAGGGGCGCTCGACGAGGAAGCTGGCGAAGGTGTGCAGGACCGGGCGCATCCCGGCCAGGGCGAGCCCGCCGCCGACGCCCACGAGCAGTTGCTCGCGGATGCCGACGTTGAGCACGCGGTCCGGATGCCGCCGGCGCGCGGCGGCGAAGCCGTCGGTGCCGATCTCGGCGAGCACGACGGCCAGCCGGGGGTCCTCGTCCAGCAGCCGGGAGGTGACGGAGGCGAAGCGCTCACGCATCGTGTCCATGGTCGGTGTCCTTTCACGGCGGTGGTGGCGCGGCGGTGGGTGGTGGGGCTGTGGTGGCGGGGCTGTGGTGGCGGGGCTGTGGTGGTGAGGGGCAGGCGTCAGGCGGGCTCGACGCGGGCGACGACGGCGCGTGCCCGGCCGGGGTGCGGGTCGGTGAAGGCGGCGTACAGCGCCTCGTGGTCGCGGCCGTCGACGGTGGCGGTGGACCAGCCGGCGGCCTCGAAGCGGGCGGCGATGCCGCCGGGGAGCGCGTAGCTCGCGGAGGAGTTGTCGATGACGAGGGTGTGCAGGGAGTCCAGGCCCGCCGCGCCGGCGTAGGCGATGGCCTCGTGGTTGCTGCCCTCGTCCAGCTCGGCGTCGCCGACCAGCACCCACACGCGCGGGTCTTGGTTCGGCCGGCCGTACGGCCCCCGGGCGCGCAGCCCGAGCGCGGTGCCGACGGCCAGCGGCAGGCCGTGGCCGAGCGAGCCGCTGCCGATCTCGACGCCGGGCAGCAGCGTGCGGTCGGGGTGGTGGCCCAGCGGCGAGTCGTACGAGCCGAAGCCGGGCAGCCAGTCGACGGGCAGGAAGCCCTTGGCGGCGAGCACGGCGTAGTACGCCATCGGGCCGTGGCCCTTGGAGAGCAGGAACCGGTCGCGGCCGGGCGCCCCCGCGGTCGCGGGGGTCACCCGCAGCACCCGGTCGTAGAGGACCCACAGGGCGTCGAGGGTGGAGGTGGCGGCGGGGCCGTGCTTCTCGTCGCCGGTCATCAGGCCCATGAGGCGCGGCAGGTCGGCGTAGCCGGCGGGCGGTCGGGGCGGTGCGGAGGCGGTCGTCGTCATGTGCCCCACCGTGCAACCTGAACAATGGTTCAAGTCAACGACGGCTGGTCACACGAGTGCCGAGGGGTCTCGCGGGACCCCTCTCGCAGTCCGGCGCAGCCGGGCCAGCGCGTCGATCGCCTCCTTCGGCGGCCCCTCCTCCTGCGCCACGGGCCGGCGTACCCGCTCGGCGCGTACGGTCTCCAGCGGCGCGTCCGCCAGGTCCGCCAGCACGTCCTCGGCCGTGAACAGCACCCGCGGCTCCTGCGGCCCGCCCGTGCCCTCGGTGAGGTTCGCCGAGTCGTGCCCGACGACCAGCAGTTCGCCGCCGGCGGCGAGCGCGGCGGCGGCCCGCCGCAGCACCCGGCGGCGCTCCTCGCCGGGCAGGTGCAGATACGCGACGACCACCAGTTCGTACGAGCCCTCCGCCGGCGCGTACTCCAGCAGGTCGGCCCGTACCCACCGGATCCGCTCCGCGGCCCGGGGCGCCAGCTCCGCGGCCCGCCGCCGGCCCCGCTCCAGCGCGACCCGCGAGAAGTCCACCGCCGTCACCCGCCAGCCGCGGGCGGCGAGCCACAGCGTGTTGCGCCCCTCGCCCGCGGCCAGGTCCAGGGCCCGCGCGGGCGTGATCTCCGCCACCTCGCGGGCCACCCAGCGGTTCGGTTCACCACCCCAAACGAGGTCTTTCGCGGCATAACGTTCGTCCCAGGCACCGCTGTCCATAAACCTGATCGCTTCCCGCTGCGTCTAACGAAGAGGAGATCACGTTCTCACAGCCGGGCGGAGGATCCGAGATGACCAGTCACCCACCCCACCCGCAGCACGCCACCGCGCTCGTGCCGGTGTGCCCGCGCTGCGGTCGCGTCCGCTGCATCTGCCCGCCCGCGGCGGCCGCCTGAGCGGCCGCCACGGGCTCGCCCCACCGGGGTTCAGGGGTGCTTGCGCTGGTGCCCGAAGCGCATGCCGTCCAGCTTGAATCCGTGCACGGTGGGATCGACCCGGCGCTGCGGCGCCCGCCGCTCCGGAGCCGCTTCGATCACCGGCTCCGGCTCGCCCGCCGCGGTGATCCGCGCCAGCAGCCGCGCCCGCAGCCCGTCGGCCAGCGCGCGGTGCGAGGCGAGCCCGACAAGGTTGTCGAGCTCGTACGGGTCGTGCGCCAGGTCGTACAGCGCCGTCTCGACGTACCTGCTGCCGGAGCGGGTGCGCCAGCCGTCGGCCGCGGGGTCGACGACGTAGTACTTCCACCGTGAGGTGCGCAGGGCCCGTCCGCACTCGGACTCGCTGACCTGGACGAAGACGTCCTCGGGCCAGTCGGCGCCGGGGTCGCGGACCAGCGGCAGGAAGGAGCGTCCGTGCATCTCCTCCGGGACGTCCAGCCCCGCGGCGTCCAGGAGGGTCGGCGGCAGGTCCAGGGTGCTGACCGGGGCGTCGAGCACCCGGCCGCCGGCGAAGCCGGGGCCGTGCAGCGCGAGCGGCACCCGGATCGAACCGTCGTGGCAGGACCGCTTGTACTCGCCGTTGCGGGTACGGAAGTGGCTGCCGTGGTCGGAGGTGAACGCGACGATGGTGTCGTCCAGCAGGTCCATGCTGCGCAGCGCGTCCAGCAGCCGGCCCAGGCCCTCGTCGACGCGCCGGACCTGGCCGCAGTAGCCGGCGATGTGCCGGTGCGCGGTGCCCCCTTCCGCGGACAGGGCGGCCAGGTCCGGCGGCAGCCAGCGGCCGGTGTAGCGCTCCTCGTAGCCGTCCGGGGCCGGGTAGTCGTCGACCTCGTTCTGGTGGTGCGGCTCGATGAGGGAGAGGAAGAGGAAGAACGGCTCGTCGTGGTGGTCGGCGGCGAACCGGATCGCCGCATCGAACAGTGCGTCGGAGCGGTAGCCGGGCAGCCGCACCGGGTCGCCGTCCTCGTCGTACATCACCGTGCGGTACGCGTCCGAGGTGAACTCCAGCACGTTGGAGGCCAGCCAGTGTTGATACCCGCCCCGGTCCTCCGGCGGCACCGGGTCCGCGCCGGCCAGATGCCACTTGCCGATGTACCCGGTGGTGTAGCCCGCGTCACCGAAGTGGTGCGCGAGCGTGCGGGCGTCGCGCGGCAGCGGGATCCCGTTGCGGTAGCAGCCGGTGTCGGTGGGCCACCGGCCCGTCTGCAGCGCCGCCCGCGCGGGCGCGCAGACGGGCTGCGGGGTGATCGCCGCCGCCGCGTACGTGCCCGAGCGGGCCATCCGGTCGAACGCGGGCGTGAGGTCGAGCGGGTTGCCGCCCGCGCCCGTCGTGTCCCAGCGCTGCTGGTCGGTGAACACGACGATGACATGGGGACGCCGGTCGGGCATCGGGGTCCTTTCCGCACGGTGGGGTGGGGGTCACTTCAGGCCGGTCAGGGTGATGCCGCGGACGAAGTAGCGCTGGCTGAAGATCAACAGCAGGGCCGTCGGCACGAACATGATGACCGACCCCGCGGCGGTGAGGTGCCAGAGCTGGAACTGCTCCTGGCTGAACTGGGTGAGCCCCACCGGGATCGTCCGCATCCGCTCCGAGGTCGTCACCACCAGCGGCCAGAGGAACTCGTTCCACTGGAAGACGAACGTGAAGAGGCCCAGCACCGCCAGCGCGGGCTTGCACTGCGGCAGGATGATCCGCCAGTAGATGGCGAACTCGTTCGCACCGTCCACCCGGGCCGCGTGGATGAGGTCGTCGGGGATGGGCTGGATGAACTGCCGCATGAGGAAGATGCCGAAGCCGTCCATCAGGAACGGCACGATGAGCCCCTGGTAGCTGTCCAGCCAGCCGAGGTCCGACATCATCACGTACAGCGGGATCATGCGGACGAACAGCGGGATCATCAGCGTGGCGAGGATCGCCACGAACAGCGTGTTCTTGAACGGGAAGTCGAACTTCGCGAAGACGTAGCCCACCAGCGGATCGAAGATCAGGTGCGAGACCGTGATCGCACCCGCGACCACCAGGCTGTTGACGATGAAGTTGCCGAACGGCGCCTCCTCGAACAGCGTGGTGTAGTTCCCCCACTGCGGCGAGTCCGGCCACAGCACCGACTCCGCGGACAGCATCTCGGTCTCGGTCTGCAGCGACAGCGAGACCATGTAGACCAGCGGCACGATCGTGATGAGGCTGGCGATGGTGAGGAGCAGATAGGCGATGGCCTTGGACGTCCTGGCGGTCATCAGTACTGCACCTCCCGCTTCCGGCCGATGCGCAACTGCAGCAGCGTGAACGCCACGATGACGAACAGCAGGAGCACCGACAGCGCGGAGGCGTAGCCGAAGTTGCGGGCCCGGAAGGCGAGCTCGAAGATGTGGAAGACCATCAGGTCGGACGCCTCCCCGGGCCCGCCGCGGGTGATGATGTACGCCTGCCCGAACGCCTGCAGCCCGGTGATCACGGCCATCACGGAGACGAACAAGGTGGTCGGGGTGAGCAGCGGCACCGTGATCCGCCGGAACTGCTGCCAGCGGTTGGCGCCGTCGACCTTCGCCGCCTCGTAGTACACGTCGGGAATGCCCTGGAGCCCGGCCAGGAAGAGGATCATCGTGTGGCCCGTGGTCATCCACAGCGTCACCGCGACGATCGTGGCCACCGGGTGGGTGTTCAGCCACTCCTGGGTGGGCAGGCCGAGATCAGACAGGACCCGGTTGAGGATGCCGAGCTCGGGGTCGAGGATGTTGCGCCACATCAGGCCGACGACCGCGATCGAGGTGAGGTACGGCACCAGCAGCGCCAGCTTGAACGCCAGGCTGCCGCGCAGCCGCTGGTTGATGAGCACCGCGAGACCCATGCCCAGCACGATGGCGCCGATCGTGGTGGCCGCGGCGAACTGCAGGGTGACCGTGAAGGCGTTGCGCGCCTGCGGGTCCCGGAAGGCGTTGGTGTAGTTCTCGGCCCCGGCGAACTCGTCGGTCCGCTGGCCCGTCAGCATGCTGGTGTTGAGGATGTCCGCGATCGGATAGTAGAAGAAGATCCCGAAGAAGATGAGCGCCGGCGCCAGGAACAGATAGGCGGTCCGTGCCTGGCGCCGGGCGATCGGGGAGCGCTTCGTGCGCTTGGTGCGCTTCGGGAGCTCCACGGGCCCCGGGCCCTTGGTGAGTTCTGCCGGCGTTGCCATGTGCACTTAGTCCTTGAGGATGTTCTCGGCCGCGTCGTCGTAGGCGGCGAACGCCTCCTCCGCGTCGCTTCCCTCGATCAGCATGCTCTCGTACAGGGTCTTGTAGATGTCCTCCAGCTCGCCCGCCTTGCCGGTGGTGTAGACGCCGGTGCGGAACTCCTCGGCGTACGGGAGCCCCTCGGTGAAGGGCTTGACGTCCGGGTTCTCCAGAACGGCCGGCTCCTTCGCCCACGACTTGCGCGGCATCAGCATGCTGGCCTCCTCGGTCGCCGCCGTCTCGGTCTTCAGCGCCGTGATCCGCTTGATGAAGTCCCAGGACAGGTCGGGGCGCCCGGCCTTCGCGGGGATGAACAGCGTGGTGCCGCCGGCGATCGTCGACTGCCGCTTGCCCGTCAGCGCCGGAGCGATCCCGTACTCCAGATCGGGGTTGGACTGCTTGATGATCGGAATGTCCCAGGGGCCGGTGAGGATCATGGCGGTGCGCTCGGCCGCGAAGAACTTCGCCGCGCGCGTCACGTCGAGCGCGGTCGTCGGCTTGGGGGAGACCTTGTGCTTGTGCACCAGGTCGCGCTGGAACTCCATCGCCTCCATGGCGGCGGCGCGCGGCTGCAGCAGCTCGCCGCTGTCCGCGTCGTACTCGTGCACGCCGTTCTGCAGCATCCAGGGGTAGGAGTAGCTGAGCCCGTCGTTGAGTACGGTGCCGGTCACGTCGCCGGAGGTCAGCTCCCGGGCGGCGGAGAGGAAGTCGTCCCAGGTGGCGGGCGGTTCGATGCCCGCGTCGTCGAGCATCTTGCGGTTGTAGAAGAGCAGCGTGCAGGTGTAGTGCATCTGGATGCCGTACACCTGGCCCTCGTGGGTGTTGTCCGCGACGGCGACGTCCAGCCAGTCGTCCGGGAAGCCGATCTTCGCGCCGTCCTTGTCGAGGTACTTCTGCAGCGACAGCGCGTCCTCGCTGAGCGCGAACTCCTGCACCCAACTGCCCGGTTCCTCCACCACGTCCGGCACGTTGCCGGACTGGAAGTCGGAGACGAGCTTGGTGCGCAGGTCCTCCCACTGGAACTTCTGCAGCTCCACGGTGACCCCGTGGTCCTTCTCGAACTGCCCCACGACGGTCTTGTACGCCTCGTACTCGTGCGCGTTGTTCCAGTACGCGAGGAACGTGCCGCCGCCCCCGCCGCCGCCCGACTCGGCCTCGGGCGCGCCCGAGCCGCAGGCGGCCAGGGGGAGCGCCGCGGCGGCGCCGCCGGCGACGCCCAGCATCCTGCGCCGGGTCATCCACTGACCGTTGATGGCTGGCTTTGCTGACATGCGGGTGCTCCTCTCGCCGTGCATTCGGTTGGTCACGCGCTCGCCGGACACGCGCTCGTTCACGTCGACTCCCTGGGTATGAAGGACCAGGGCAGGACGATCTCGCGGGCCGCCGGCGGCTCCGCCGCCGCCAGCCGTTCGAACAGCAGCCCGGCCACGCGGCTGAAGTCGATCTGGCGCTGCCCCACCGTGCTCAGGGCCGGCCGGATCACCGACCCCTCCTCCAGGTTGCCGACGCCGAGGACGGCCACGTCCGCGGGCACCGTGCGGCCGGTGTCGCGGACCGCCCATATCGCGCTGATGGCCGCCCGGTCGGAGGCCACGAACAGCGCGTCCGGCGGCTCCGGCAGGGCCATGAGCGCGGCGGTGGCGCGGTAGCCCTCGACCCGGCTGTCGGCGCCGGCGCCGACGAGCCGGCCGTCCTGCCGCAGGCCGTGCCGCTGCAGCGCGTCCCGGTAGGCCGTGAGCCGGGCGGAGCGGTCGCCCAGCTCCAGGTCGTGCCGGTGGCCGAGGAAGGCGACCCGCCGGCGGCCCGCCGCCAGCAGGTGGTCCAGCGCCTCGCCGCACGCCTCGTACTCCGGGGTGCGCACGACGTCGAAGCCGTCCGGCATCACGGAGTTGTCGACCACGACCATCGCCGGCAGTCCGCGGGCCAGCTCGCCGAAGTCGCCGAAGTGGCGGGCGGAGTCGAAGAAGACCGCGCCGTCCGCCAGGCCCTGGCGGAGCAGCCGGGTGGCGTGCGCGGCATGCGCGGGGGAGTCGACGATGAGGGTGAGGACGCCGTGGCCGTCGGCGTCGGCCGCCGCGTGCAGGTCCCGTACCAGTTGCTCCTGCACCGGGCTGCCCAGCGAGCCGATCACCAGGCAGACCCGCTCGGTGCGGCGCTTGCGCAGTCCGCGCGCGGAGCTGTTGGGCACGTAGCCCAGATCCCGCACGGCCGCCAGCACCCGTTCCCGGGTGTCGGCGCCGATCCGGTTGTCCCGCCCGTTGACCACGTAGCTCACCGTCGCGACGGACACCCCGGCGAGGGCGGCGACGTCGCGGACCGTGGGACGCGTCTTCTTCGGCATGATGATACGTTTAAGCACCCGGGGCGCGGCAGGGTCAAGCCTTCGCGCGTGAAGTCTCGTGACGAATCGTCAAGTCCCAGGTCAGCGCGGTGCGCGTGTGGGCTAGATGCGCACCCCGTGCCCGCGCAGATAGCGCAACGGGTCGACGTCGGACCCGTAGCCGGGCCCGGTGCGGACCTCGAAGTGCAGATGCGGACCCGTGGAGTTCCCGGTGGATCCGGAGCGCCCGATGCGCTGCCCGGCGTTGACGGGCCGGCCGGCGCTCACAGTGATCGCGGAGAGGTGCGCGTACTGGCTGTAGCGGCCGTCGCGGTGCCGGATGACCACCTCGTAGCCGTACGCGCCCGCCCAGCCGGCGCTGACGACCTCGCCGTCCGCGACGGAGCGCACCCCGGTGCCGACCGAGACGGGGAAGTCGACCCCGGTGTGGTAGCCGCTGGACCAACTGCTGCCGCTGGCGCCGTACGGGGTGCCGACGGGAGCGCCGGCGAGCGGCGAGGTGTAGTCCGCGGCGGGCTTGGGCTCCGGCTTGGGCTTCGGCTTGGGTTTCGGCCTGGCCTCGGCCTGCGGCGCGGGCGCGCGCTTCTTCGCGTCCGGCTTCGTCCGCTCCGGCTTGGCATTGCGGGGCTTGCTCTTCTCGGGCTTCGACTTGGCGCCGGTCTTCGCCTTGGCCGGCGTCTTCGCGGACTTCGTCCCGTCCGGCTTCGCCTCGTCGTTCCCGGACTTCTGCGCGCCGGGGGCGGGGGAGTCCGCGCGCGGCTCGGGCGGGGCCGCGGCCCCGCCGCGGAGGGTGAGGCGCTGGCCGGGGAGTATGAGGTCGGGGTCGGCGCCGACGACGCCGCGGTTGCGCTCGTACAGCGCGGGCCACCCGCCGCGCAGGCGGTGCTGGTCGGCGATGCCGGAGAGGGTCTCCCCGGCCACGACCTCGTGGTGCCCGGGCTTCCGGCCGACCGTGCCGGCCCGCCCGCCCTGCGGCGCGGTGCCGCCGTCTCCGGCCGCCGTCCGTGCGTCACCGCGGTCGGATAACGCGCCGTCGGTCGGCGGCGTCAGACCTTCCTGCGCCCGGCCCTTCGCCGGGCTGTGCACGGAGTCCGCGGGCGCGCCCGCGGCCGGCGTGGCGGCGCCGGCGACCAGCGGCAGTGCGAGTCCCGCGCCGCTCGCGGTGACTGTGAGGGAGGCCCGCGACACCGGGCCGGGGCGGTAGCGGCGGTGCCGTCCGCGCCCTGTGCGCTCTGACATGGCTGAGTCACTTTCCGTGCGCCGAGACCTGAGCGAACGATAGAAGTGCCCATGCGGTTGGACAAGAGGGCGTATCCCGCCATCTCCGTGACCTCGTACGCCGCAGCCGCCCCGGACGGCTTCCCGGGCCCCGCCGCGCCCGCTCCCCGGATGGCCTAGCCCGACAGGACGTTAGACAAAGTCTAATGTAGGATGGGGTCCATAGCTACGAGGCAAGGAGGCGCCCACACATGACCACGATCCTCGACAAGAAGGCTCTGGACGTCACCGGCGAGGCGCTGCAGGGCGCGCTGGTCGATCTGCTGGACCTGTCCCTGCAGGGCAAGCAGGCGCACTGGAACCTCACGGGGCCGCTCTTCCGGGAGCTGCACCTGCAGCTCGACAAGATGGTGAAGCTGGCCCGCGAGCACGCGGACACGCTCGCCGAGCGGGCCGCGGCCCTGGGCCTGAGCCCGGACGGCAGGGCGAAGACCATCGCCGGGAGCAGCCCGCTGCCCGACATCGGCCCCGGGAAGATCTCCGACCAGAAGGTGATCGACGACGTCACCGACATGCTGGAGAAGGCCTCGGCGCGCATGCGGCAGCGCGTGGCGGACACCGACGACACCGACCTCATGACGCAGGACATGCTCATCAGCGCGACGCAGGACCTCGAGAAGCAGGCGTGGTTCTTCCGCTCGCACCGCATCGGCTGACCCCGGCCACCCGGCCGGCCGCGGATCCGCCTCCCCCGTCGGGTCCGCGGTCATCCCGGCCGCGGCGGGCGGCTCCGTCACCGCCGCCGCCCGCCACGGCCGCCCCCCGAACCGGCCCGCACGCGTCCCCCGCGCGTGCGGGCCGGTGGCGTGTCAGGCCGGGTTCTCCGCGTGGGTCAGGGTCTGCCAGGCGACGAACAGGTTGTTCGACCCGGCGGGCCGGCTCTGCTCGGTGTAGCGGCCGGTGTTGGTCATGGCGATGCCCATGCGGTGGTGCAGGGCGTTGTAGCCGATCTCGGTGACCGAGCCGAGGCCGCGGTCGACGCTGCCGCCGCAGAGCCAGCCGGGCGGTGCCTCGCCGAGTTCGTAACGCGACTGGAAGCCGAGCGCGTGCCGCAGCCGCTCGCCGACGTCGGTCCGGTAGAGGTCCTCACCCTGGATCCGGGCGGTCTCCGCGACGTGCGAGATCGAAGCCAGGCCGTATCCGGTGTGGGTGAAGTCGCGGCAGGTCTCCTGCGTCAGCCCGGTGACGAAGGTGGACTGCCCCTGCCAGTAGTTGATGATCTTCTGCCGGGTGTCGAGGTTCTGCTTCGGCACGGTCCGGGGCAGCGCGCCGTCGGACTCCAGGTAGATGAACGCGGGCACCCGGGTCCTGAAGGTCTGCATCGCCCGGTCGTACGCGCCCTTGTCCTCCAGGAAGACGGCGATGCCGACGGCCGCCTCCATCATCGTCAGCTCCCAGTTGCCGTTGGAGTTGGAGCCGCCGATGATCTTCGGCAGGTAGACGTTGCGCAGCATGGTCGCGAAGCGCCCCTCGTTCGCCCAGCCGCCGTCGTACGTGTACTTGATGATCTCGGCGGCCTTCGGCCAGGACGAGCCGGCCCAGCCGGTCTGCAGCGGCGCGTTGCTGTTGGTGTGGTCCCGGATGGTGGCGGACCAGGCGTCCATCAGCTCGATGGACTTCCTCGCGTAGCGCTCGTCGTGGGTGAAGTACCAGGCGAGCGCGGTGGTGTACGCGGCAATCGCGTCCTCGCGCTCGTCCGTGCAGCCGTGGTTGGGGTTGGAGTACGAGCCGCACTCGACGATCGCGCGCGGCTTGGGCGTGCGGCTGAGGCTCGCGTACTTGCTGCCCATCATCTGGTCGTACGCGCCCTTCCAGGGCTGGGCGCCGGCGTTGACCTTCTCCCGGGTGAAGTCCAACTGGCCCCGGGAGACGGTGACTCCCGGGTGGGTGAAGTTCGCGGGGGCCGCGTCGGCGCGGTCGTTGCCCGGCCAGCCGAGGAGCGAGGCCACCAGGGCCGTGACGGCCGCGACGAGCGTGGCGAACAGCGCGGCGCGCGGTCTGCGCCGATGGCGTGCGGGTGTGGGGGTGCCCTGCATGGTGGGGTCCATCCGTTCGCGTATATGAACTGCGAGTGTTCACATGAACACCGTGACAGCCCGTGACCTTAGGTACGTACCAACGGTGCGTCAAGGGCCGGGACATGACCCGTACACGCGAAGGACCGGGAGGGGGCGCACGTCCCGCCCCGTCCCGGTCCAGGTTCGCGTCCGCGGCCGGATCCGCCCGGCGGATCCGGCGTCCGCGTCAGTCCTTCCCGGCCGGCCGTACCACCGCGGCCGCGCCCCCGCCGCGGCGCTCCGGCTCCGCCGCCGCGACCCAGCGCCCGTCGGGCAGCAGTTCGACGCCGGTCGCCGCGCCGATCTCGCCGCCGTCCGCGAACCGGTGCCCCAGCGCCTCCAGTTCCGCGCGCTCCGGCAGGTCGAGGAACGCCGGCTCCGCCGACGTCGACGCCGTGTTGCGCTGGGCCGCGCGCGGCGCCGCGATGGCCTCCGGCAGGCTCAGCCCGCGATCGAGCCGGCCGGTGAGCACCTGCAGCACGGTGGTGATGATCGTCGAGCCGCCCGGCGAGCCGGTCGCCAGCAGCGGCTCGCCGTCGTCGAGGACGATCGTCGGCGCCATCGACGACCGCGGCCGCTTGCCGGGGCCCGGCAGGTTCGGGTCGGGCACGCCCGGCACGGACGGGGTGAAGGAGAAGTCCGTCAGCTCGTTGTTGAGCAGGAAGCCGCGACCGGGGACGGTGATGCCGCTGCCGCCGGTCTGCTCGATGGTGAGGGTGTACGCGACGACGTTGCCCCACTTGTCGGCGGTCGTCAGATGCGTGGTGCTCGGCCCCTCGTACGACGTGCCCTCGGGCGCGCGCTTCGCCTCGCAGCCGTCGTCCGGGCGGCGCGGGTCGCCCGGTGCGAGCGGGCTGGTCAGCACGGAGTCCGGGGAGATGAGGCAGGCCCGGGAGTCGGCGTACGCCTGCGAGAGCAGCCCGCGCGTCGGCACCTTCGAGAACCGCGGATCGCCCACCCAGCGGCCGCGGTCGGCGAAGGAGACGCGGGACGCCTCCAGGAAGCGGTGGAGGTACTGCGTCGCGGACAGCTCGCCGAGGTCGGTGCCCTCCAGAATGTTCAGCGCCTCGCCGACCGTGGTGCCGCCGGACGACGACGGCGCCATGCCGTAGACGTCGAGCCCGCGGTAGCCGACGCGGGTCGGCTGCTGCCGCGCGACGCGGTACCCGCGCAGGTCGGCGGGGCGCAGGTCGCCGGCGCGTACGACCCGGTCGGCGTCCGGGTCGACCGGCGGCCGGCGCACGGTGTCCGACACGTCCGCGCCTAGGTCGCCGCGGTACATCGCGCGGGTGCCCTCGTCGGCCAACTGCGCGTAGGTGCCGGCCAGGTCGGGGTTGCGCAGCGTGCTGCCCACCTCGGGCAGTTCGCCGCCGGGCAGGAACAGCTCCCGGGTGGCGGGGAAGTCGCGGAAGCGGGCCTCGTTGGCCGCGGTCTGCGCGCGGAACGTCTCGTCCACCGTGAAGCCCTCGGCCGCCAGCCGCTCCGCCGGCGCCAGCGCCTCGCCCAGCGAGGAGGTGCCCCACTGCCGCAGCGCCTGCTCCCAGGTCGCCGGCGTGCCCGGCACGCCGACGGAGAGCCCGCTGGTCACCGCCTCGTCGAACGGAACGGGCCCACCGTCCTCGACGAAGAGGTTCTCGTCGGCGGTGCGCGGGGCGGTCTCGCGGCCGTCGAGGGTGGCGACCCGGCCGCTCTTCGCGTCGTAGTACACGAAGTAGCCGCCGCCCCCGACGCCCGCAGAGTAGGGCTCGGTGACGCCGAGCGCCGCGGCGGTGGCGACGGCGGCGTCGACCGCGTTGCCGCCGTCGCGCAGCACCTCGATGCCCGCGGCGGTGGCGTCGGGGTCGACGCTGGTCACGGCGCCGCCGTAGCCCGTCGCCACCGGGGACTTCGGCGGCGCGGGCGCGTCCGGCCGGGCCGCCGTCGGCGGGGCGGCGGCCGCGGCGGTGGCGAGGATCGCGGCGAGGGCGAGCGGAACGGTGGGGCGGCGCAACCGCATGGGGGCTCCCGGACGGGTGGGCGTCACGACCCGGCCCATTGTGGTGACCGCGGCGGGTGTCGTCACCGGGGCGTGCCGGACCGTTCGGGAGCCCCGCCCGGATCTCCTGGACGAAGCGTCTAGAGTTGGACACTATGACTCATCTGGTGGACGAGCGCTCCGGCCGTACGTACCCCTTCGACGCCCTCCGCTGGCGCGCCGACGACGGCACCCCCCTCCAGGTCGGCGGCGTGCCCGGGATCGGCAGGGACGACATCGACACCGGCGAGCGCTCCCTGTGGCGCTACCGCGCCGCGCTGCCCTTCGGCATCGAGGCGCCCGTCTCCCTCGGCGAGGGCCGCACCCCGCTGCTCGCCCGCCGCTGGGGCGGGACCGATGTGCTCTTCAAGCCGGAGTGGTTCGGCCCCACCGGCAGCTTCAAGGACCGCGGCACCACCGTGATGATCTCCGCGCTCGCCCGGCTCGGGGTCCGCGAGGTCATCGAGGACAGCTCCGGCAACGGCGGCGCCTCCGTCGCCGCCTACTGCGCCGCCGCCGGCATCCGCGCCCGCATCCTCGCCCCGGAGGGCACGTCCCCGGCGAAGGTGCTCCAGGCCCGCGCGTACGGTGCCGAGGTCGAACTGGTGCCCGGCGGCCGTGACGCCACCGCCGCCGAGGCCGTACGCCGGTCCGCGGACATCCCGTACGCCGGACACAACTGGCACCCGCTCTTCCTCCAGGGCACCAAGACCCTCGCCTACGAACTGTGGGAGGACCTCGGCTTCGCCGCGCCCGACTGCGTCGTCACCGTCGCCGGCGCGGGCAGCACCGTCCTCGGCCTCGACGCCGGCTTCGGCGAACTCCTCGCCGCGGGCCGGATCGCCCGCCGCCCCCGCATCCTCGCCGCCCAGCCCGCCAACTGCGCCCCGATCCACGCGAGCTTCCGCGCCGGCGCCGACGGACCCGTACCGACCGACTACGCCCCGACCCTCGCCGAGGGCACCGCGATCCGCGAGCCCGTCCGGCTGCCGGAGGTGCTGCGCGCGGTGCGCCGCTCCGGCGGGGACATGGCGGCGATCGACGAGGACGGCATCCGCGCCGCCGTCGTCGGCCTCGCCGCCCTCGGGCTCTACGCCGAGCCGACCAGCGCCACCGCCGCCGCGGCCGTCGACGTCTTCCGCGCCCGCGGCGCCATCCGGCCGGGCGAGACGACGGCCGTGCTGCTCACCGGCACCGGGCTGAAGGCGGCGCCCGCGCTGGCCGGGCTGTTCGGGGGCGGGGCGTGAGCGCCGAGGACGAACTGCTGCTGCGCGAGGCCGAGAAGATCGTCACCGCATTGGGCCGGATGTTCCCCGGCGTCTGCGAGGTCGTCCTGCACGACCTGCGCGACCCCCGGCACGCGGTCCGTACGATCGAGAACCCGCTGTCGGGCCGCCGCCCCGGCGACCCCGCGACGGAGTTGGGCCTCGCCCGCATCGAGGACCCGGACTACCCCGACGTCGTCCAGAACTACCCGGGCCGCTTCCCCGACGGCCGCCCCGCGAAGAGCACGTCGATCGGCATCCGGAACTCGTCCGGCGCGTACGTCGCCGCCCTCTGCCTCAACCTCGACGTCTCCGTGCTCGACCGCACGGCCCGCACCCTCACCGCACTCACCGCGGTCGAGGACCCCGGGCTGCCGCTGACCGAGACCCTGCGGGCGCGGACGGCGGACGAACTGCGCGCGGCGGTGGAGGAGTTCGCCGCCGCCCGCGGGCAGACGCCGCGGGCGCTGGCCTCCGCGGACCGCCGCGAGCTGGTCCGCGACCTGCGCGAACGCGGCCTGCTGGAGATCAGGAGCGCGGTCCGGCTGGTCACGGAGCTGCTGGGGGTGTCGCGGGCGACCGTCTACAACTACCTCCGGTGAGGCCGGCCGGGACCGCACCGCCGCATGCCGCCGCATGCCGCCGATCGGGCGACGCGGCCACCCGTTCGGCCGTCCTCCGGATGCGTAGGCACGGCGGGCGTCCGAGGCTGACGATGGAGGTCTGCGAGGGCACCCGTCGATTCGCCGGCCGCACCGCGGTCCTGCTCACCGTCGTGCCTGCCGGGGGCCCGGCCGTGCCGCCGCCCACCCCGACCCGAGGAGCCGCCCCATGCTCACGACCGCCGGCACCACCGCCCAACCGGACAGCCCGCCCCCGTACGCCGACGCCGCCCCCGGGCTCGCGGTGACCGCGACCGCGGTGGTGCAGGACCGCGACGGCCGGGTGCTCGTGCTGCTGCCCGCGGCACCGGCCGCGGACGCCGAACCCCTGCTGCCCGGCGTCGCCGTCTCCGGCCGGGAGACGCCGGAGGAGGCGCTGACCCGCGCGCTGTGCGACGCGCTCGGCGCCGACCTGCGCGCCGGGCGGCTTCTGGCCGTGGACTCCGTTCCGCCCGCCGCGGGCCCGGCCGGCCCGGCCGGCCCCGCCGGGCTCGTCCACCTCTACGCCGCCGCGCCGCCGGCCTCCGCGCCGGGTACGGCGACCGACGCCGCCGGCGGCGCGGACGCCGCCGGGCTCACTCCCCGCTGGCTGGACCGCGACGCCGCACTGGCCGCCCTGCCCGTGCCCGCCGCACGCCGGCTGCGCGCCGCGTTCGACGCCTGGGACACCGGCGCCGTCGCGCACCTCGTCGGCGGCGAACCGCAGCCAGGCTCATCCGCCGCGCTCTCGGCGGGCCGCCGGGCCGAGTTGGAGCACGCCGCCGCGCTGGACCCGTCCTCGTACCTCGCCGTGCGCCCCCGCGTGCTCGTCGGCGCCGGCGCGCTGGTGCGCGACAGCGTCGGCCGGCTGCTGCTGGTCCGCGCCGCCTACCGGGCCGACGGCCGCTGGCAGTTGCCGGGCGGCGGCGTGGACAGCGACCTGGGCGAGACCCCGCGCCCCGCGGCGCGGCGGGAGCTGCGCGAGGAGACCGGGCTCGACCGGCCGCTCGGCCGGCTGCTCGCCGTCGACTTCTCCTCGCGCCGGCCCGCGCCCGCGCTCGTCGTGTACGTCTACGACGGCGGGGTACTGGACTCCGCCGACCTGTCCCGGATCCGCGTCGACGGCACCGAGATCGTCGACTGGCGGCTCGCGGCCCCCGACGAGTTCGACGACCTGCTCCTGCCGCGCGGTGCCGCGATCGCGCGGGCGGGGCTCGGCGCGCTGGAGGAAGGCGGGGGCCCGCTCGACCTCGTCGCGGGCCGGCCCGCCTGAGCGGGAGCCGGTGACTGCCCTACGGGCCGGCCGCCGGCACCGTACGGGCCGGGCGGACCGGCGCTGCGACAGCCCGTACTCCCGCCGCCCTACGCGCTGGTAACGTCCGGTCATGAGCGGACACGTACGCACCGAGCGCACCGGCCCCGTCACCACCGTCGTCCTCGCCCGCCCCGAGGTCCGCAACGCCGTCGACGGCCCGACCGCCGCCGGACTCGCCGCCGCCTTCCGGGACTTCGAGGCCGACCCCGACGCCCGCGCCGCCGTCCTGTGGGGCGAGGGCGGCACGTTCTGCGCCGGCGCCGACCTCAAGGCGATCGGCACCCCCGCGGGCAACCGCGTCGCGCCCGACGGCGACGGCCCCATGGGCCCCACCCGCATGCGCCTGACCAAGCCCGTCATCGCCGCCGTCAGCGGCCACGCCGTGGCCGGCGGGCTGGAGCTGGCGCTCTGGTGCGACCTGCGGGTCGCCGAGGAGGACGCGGTGTTCGGCGTCTTCTGCCGCCGCTGGGGCGTGCCGCTGATCGACGGCGGCACCGTACGGCTGCCCCGGCTGATCGGCACCGGCCGCGCACTGGACCTCATCCTCACCGGGCGTCCCGTGCCCGCACCCGAGGCGTACGAGATGGGGCTCGTCAACCGGCTCGTGCCTCCCGGCCGGGCGCGCGCCGCGGCCGGGGAACTGGCCGCGGACATCGCCCGTTTCCCGCAGACCTGCCTGCGCGCCGACCGCGCCTCGGTGCTGGAGCAACACGGCCTGCCGGAGGCGGAGGCGATGGCGGCGGAGCTGCGCCACGGCAGCGCCGCGCTGGGCGAGGCGACGGCCGGGGCCGGGCGCTTCGCCGCGGGGGAGGGGCGGCACGGGGCCTTCTGACGTGCGGGGGCGGCTCAGCCGGCGACCGGTAGCGTGAACGACCCGCGCGGCGCGCCCCAGTGGCCGCCGTCGGCGATGCGCGAGACCACGGCCCGCTCCAGCGTCGTACGCACCGGCAGCGCCGCGACGTCCGCGGGCGTGCGCACCAGGCGCCGGAACACGAACTCGACGATCCCGCGGTCGGGCGCCGCCAGCCCGTGCTCGTCCGGCTCGGGCACGTGCGTCAGCTCCCGCGGATCGAGGGTGAACCGGCGCTGGAAGCGGACGATGTTGCTCTCGGCCGGCAGGTACTCCGCGAGCTGGGGATCCAGCAGCCACGACGCGCAGTTGAGCCGCAGCCCACCGCCGGCCGCCGCGCCGTCGAGGAACGTGCCGAAGCGGCGCGGGAAGAACTCCGCGGCCCGCGCGATCGACTCCTCGCACGCCCGCGGGTCCAGCGGGCCGCCCTCCGGGATGTGCACCTCGAGCCCGTGGCCGGCGTCCGGATCGCGGTCGAGGTTGAACTGCAGCCGGCCGAGGCGGTAGAGGATGCCGCTGTAGGGCAGCGTCATCCACCACTGCTTGCCCATGCCGCCGACGTCGTGCAGCCGCCGGTGGACGCCCACCTTGTTGCCCAGGTCGGCGAGCGTCGCCCAGGACACGTCGTCCGGCACGTCGTGGCGCGCGTGGTACGCCCGCACCTCCGGCACGGCGGCGAGGAAGACCGTGGCGTGGAACCAGCGCCCCGCCGCGCCCAGTTCCGCCGGCAGTGACGGCCCGCTGCCCGGACCGCCCCGGTCGTCGCCGACCGACCCCATCGCGGCGGCCAGCGCGGCGACGCAACGGTCCAGCAGCCACGCGTACGGCGAGCCGCCTTCGGCCACCTCCGCCAGCGCCGCGGTCAACTCCGCGTCCTCGCGCTCGGCGATGCCGACCGCGCGCAGCAGCGCGGTCAGCTCCGCGCCGCGCGGCACGACGGCGGGCGGTGGCGCGGGGTGCGCTGCCTCCAGGGCGTCGGTCCACGGGGCGTAGCTGCCGTCGAGCCCGAGGCGGTCGCGGACGGCGGCGGCGTTCAGGGCGGTCACGCGGACATCATCTCAGCACACCGGCAGGCCCGGGACCGGGGCGTCGTTGGCGCCGCCCTTGACGTAGACGACGCTGACCCAGACGCCGGCGTTGCCCGAATCGTCGTCGGTCCTGCCCCACCACACGTTCGTCCACTCGCCGGACGTCTCGCGGTAGGCCTTCTTCTCCTGGCAGAAGAAGTAGTTGGTGCCGGCGTAGAGCGTGCCGACCGGGCGGTGCGCCGCGTCGTACGACGAAGCGGTGCGCCAGACCTCGCAGTTGTACTTCCCGCCGCCGATGGGCGTGCACGACGGGTCGGGGACGGAGCCGCCACCGCTGCCGCCGCCCGGCGTACCCCCGCCGCCACCGCTCCCGCCCCCGCTGCTGCCGCCGCCGTCCGAGCCGGAGCCGCCGCCGGAGGACCCGCCGGCGGCACCGCCGTCGCCGCCACCGCCGTCGCCGCCCCCGCCGTCCGTGCCGCCGCCCGCCGCGGCGCCCCCGTCCTCGGCGGGGGAGTCGCCGCCGTCCGTGGCCGGCGCGTCCTCCCGGTCCCCGCCCTTGTCGTCCTTGCCGTCCTTGCCGCCCTGCTCGTCCTTCTCGCCACGCTCGTCGTCGCCCTGGCCGTCCTGTTTCCCGGCCTCGCCGTCCTCCCCGGGCGACGGGGACCCGGCCTCCGCGGCGGGCTCCCCGTTCCCCTCGCCCGCGGTCGTCCCACCGTCGTCGCCGCCGGCGAGTGCGTACGTCACACCGCCCCCGGCGAGCAGCACCGCCGCCGCCGCGGCGGCGACCGGCAACCAGCGGCGCCCGCCGCGGCGCCGGTGCGGTGCCGTCTGCTCGGCGGTACGGGACTCGGTGCCCGGCGGTCCGAGCTGCGGCGGGCCGAACCGCCCCTGCGGCGCGGCGTGCCCGGGCGCCGCGGGCGCCCCCGGCCCGTACGCGCCGGGCGGCGGCGCGGCCGGCACCGGGCTCAGCCGCATCGTGTCGGGCCCCGGCGCGGGCGGCGGCCCCGCCGTTCCGGCGATCGGCTCCAGCAGGGCGCGGGCCCGGTCGACGCCGGCGCGCTCGCCCGGGTCCTTGGCCATCAGCGCCTCCAGCACGGGCGCGAGCGGCCCGGCCCGGCGCGGCTCCGGCAGCGGGTCCACGATGATCGCGGTGATCGTCGACCACGTGGACGTGCGGCGGAACGGCGAGATGCCCTCGACCGCCGCGTACAGCGTCGCGCCCAGCGACCACAGGTCCGACGGCGGACCGGGCTGTTCACCGCGCGCCCGCTCCGGCGCCAGGTAGTCCAGCGAGCCGACCAGCTCGCCGCTGCGCGTCAGATGCGTGCTGTTGCCGTCGGCCGGCTCCTCCATGGCGGCGATGCCGAAGTCGGTGAGGACGACCCGGCCGCCGCGCTCCAGCAGGATGTTGCCCGGCTTCACGTCCCGGTGCAGCACGCCCGCGCGGTGCGCGGCGCCGAGCGCCTCCACCACCTTCAGCCCGATGTGCGCCGCCTCGGCCGGCGTGACGCCGCCCCGCTCGCGCAGCACGTCGTCCAGCGACGGCCCGTCGACCAGTTCCATCACGATGACGGGCCGGCCGTCGTGCTCCGTCACGTCGTGCACGGCGACGACGCCCGGATGCCGCACCCGCGCCGCGGCGCGCGCCTCCCGCTCCGTACGCAGCCGCATCTCGGCGAGGTCGCGCGCGTCCGCATCGCTGTACGCCCGCAGTTCCTTGACCGCGACCTCGCGTCCCAGCCGCTCGTCGACGGCCCGCCACACGGTGCCCATGCCACCGCGTCCGAGCTGCGCCACCACCCGGTAGCGCCCGGCGAGCACTCGCCCGGGCCCTTCCGCCCCGTTGTCCCCCAGTTGCATGTCCTGCCCCGTATCACGTGTCCAAGAAGTGGCAGCTTACGTGCCGCGGGGCGCGCGGGACGGGTGACTGGTCAGTAGTACACGAAGACGTGGATCACCGCCCGCGCCGCGAGGGCCGGAGACGGCGGGTGCGGCGCGGGCGTGCGGTCCGGGCGTGGGGCGTGCGTGCCGGTCGCGGCGGCCCTCAGCCGGCGAGGGGCCGGAGGTCGTCGAGCGGCACGGGCACGTCGAACGCGGTGCGTGCGCCTTCGGTGCCCTCGGCCGGATGCTGGGGGTCACTGGCGGCGGCGCAGGTGACCGGGGCGGCGCCCCCGGCCGGGGTGACCGCCTGGCGGACGGTGTGCGCGACCGGGGTACGGGGCGCGCCGGCCGCGCCCGTTGTGCCGTCGGCGCCGGCCGGAACCGGCGGCTTCCCCACGCGCCCGGGGGCGGGCGGAGCGCCGGGTACGGTCCGAAGCTGCGCCGGTGCGTCGTGGGCCGAGAGGAACGCGGCGGTCGCCGCCGACCACGTGTAGCCCTCCGCCTGCAGCCGCGCCGCCGCGCGCCGTTCGCCTTCCGGGCGTGCGAGCAGCCGCCGGACCGCGTCCGCGTACGACCGGCCGGTGTCCTCGGCCACCGTGCCCGCCGTGCCGATCAGGCCCGGCAGCGCGGAACGCGCGCTGACCACCACCGGGGTGCCCGCGGCCAGCGCCTCCAGCGCGGACAGCCCGAAGGTCTCCGCCGGACCCGGGGCCAGCACCACGTCCGCGGTCGCCTGGAGCCGCGCGAGTTCCGTGGCGTCCGAGACCTGGCCCAGGAACGTCACCGGCAGCCGCTCCGCGCGGGCCCGCTGCCGCAGCCTGCGCAGCAACGGCCCGTCACCCGCGACCACCAGCCGCGCGGGCACACCCGCCCTGCGCAGCACCGCGAGCGCGTCCAGGGCGCGGCCCGGCCGCTTCTCGGGGTGCAGCCGCGAGCACAGCGCCAGCAGCACGGTGCCCGGCTCCGGCGCGTGCAGCGCGCGCAGCCGGGTGCTGCGCCGGTCGGGGTGGCAGCGCTCCAGGTCGACTCCGAGCGGAGCCCGGACGACGTTCCGTGCCCCGACCCGCTCGAACTCCCGCGCCGCCCAGTCGGTGGTGCACACGACACGCCGGTAGGCGTACGCCGTACGGGCGTTGAGCAGGTCGGCGGCCCGGCGGGCCGCGGCGCCGGAGGCGCCCCAGGCGGCCAGCAGGCCGTCCACGCTCTCGTGCGACACCATCACGGCGGGCACGCGCGCCCGGCGCGCCCAGCCGCCGGTCCAGCGCAGGGTGGTGCGGTCGGAGACCTCCAGCCGGTCCGGGGCGAGCCGGGTGAGGAGCCTCTCCACGCGGCGCCGGTCGGCGAGTACCCGGTAGCCGCCGGGCACGCGGGGTCCCGGCAGGGTGATGACGCGGCCCTGCTCCTCGCGGGTGTCGGCGTGGCAGGGTCCGGGGACGACGAGGACGGGCTCGTGGCCCGCCGCCCGGTAACCGGCGCCGAGTTCGCGCAGGGCGGTGCGCAGGCCGCCGGAGACGGGGGTGACGAAGTTCGCCAGGCGCACGATGCGCAGTGGCCGGCTCATGGGGTGCCTCCTGAGTCGACGGGGGTGTCGCCGTGGGGGGCTCGGCGCTCGTCGTCGCCGAGAGGGGCGACGCGGGCGCCGGGCGCGGCCGCCGGAGCGGCGGGCTCCGGCGTCGCGGGGCGCGGGCCCCGGAGGCGTATGAGCCGTCGCCCGGCGCCGGTTGCCGCCGGGTCCGCGGCCACCGCCGGGCGGCGCCGGTGGGGCAGGGGTACGTAACGCCGCCGGACGGCGGGCGCGGAGACCGGCGGGGCCACGGGTGCCGCGGCCGGCCGGGGTGTCTCGCGCGGTGTCCGGGTGGCGGCTTCCGTCAGGACCTCCGTGTAGTGCTCCAGGAGTTCGTCGCCGATGCGTTCCCAGCTACGCCGTTCCACGGCCGACCGGGCCGCCGCGCCGTAGCCGGCCCGCAGCGCCGGGTCGCGGAGCCGGAGCACGGCCGTCCGGATCGCCTCCGCGTCGTGCGGCGGCACCAACAGGCCCGTCCGTTCGTGCGCGACGAGGTCCAGCGGTCCGCCGCGCGCCGGGGCGACGACCGGGACACCGCTGGCCATCGCCTCCTGCACGGTCTGGCAGAAGGTCTCGTACGGGCCGGTGTGCACGAAGACGTCGAGCGAGGCGAACAGCCGCGCCAGCTCCGCGCCGGTGCGGCGGCCGGTGAAGTGCGCGCCCGGCAGCGCGGCGCGCAGCGCGGCCTCGCTGGGCCCGTCGCCGGTGACGACGACCCGTACACCGGGTTCCGCGCACAGCTCGCGCAGCAGGGCGACGTGCTTCTCCGGCGCCAGCCGGCCCACGTAGCCGACGAGCAGTTCGCCGCCCGGGGCGAGTTCGCGGCGCAGCCGCTCGTCGCGGTGGTCGGGGTGGAAGCGCCGCGCGTCGACGCCGCGGGCCCACAGCCGTACCCGCGGGATGCCGTGGGCGGTGAGGTCCGAGGCGGCGGCGAGCGACGGGGCGAGGGTGCGGTCCGCCTTGCGGTGCACGGCGCGCAGCCGGCGCCAGGTGAGCGACGTGCCCGCGCCGAGGTAGGTGCGGGCGTACGTGGCGAGGTCGGTCTGGTACACGGCGACGGTGGGGAGGCCGAGCCGGACGGCGGCGGACATGCCGCGGGCGCCGAGGACGAAGGGGGCGGCGAAATGGACGAGTTCGGTGCCGTGGTCGGCGAGCACCGGGGCCAGGCTGCGGGTGGGGAGAGCGACGCGGACCTGGCGGTAGCCGGGGAGGGGGACAGAGGGGATGCGTACGACAGGACAGGGGACGTCCGAGTCCGTACCCCACGACGGCGCGTCGCCGGCGGCGGGCGCGTCCGGGGCGATCACGAGCGGGTCGTGACCCCGGCGCACCAGGTGCCGGACGGTCTGCAGGGCGCAGTGGGCGACCCCGTTGACGTCGGGCGGGAAGGACTCGGAGACGAGAGCGAGACGCATACCGAAGGTGTGACCGGTCCGGGCGAGGTTGTCACGACGTGGATCTTTACCCGTGGGGAACACCCGATGGCAACCGCCCCGGCGGGCGGTCGACCCGCCCCGGGACGCCCCCGTTTGTTTGCGTTCTGGTGCAATCCCCGGCCGCTGCGCGCCGCGCCGGGCGATCCTGCCGTGACCGACCGGAACACAGGGGGATGAGCATGAACGCGTGGCAGACCCGCACACTCCTGGGCGTCGCCGCACTGGCGGCACCCTTCGTCCTGGCGTCACCGGCGCCCGCCTCCGGGCCCGCGGGCGGCGGGGACGCCCGCGGCGCGGGCGCGGTGGCCGCCGCGGAGGCGGTGCCGAACACCGACCCGTCGTTCCTGCAGGTCTACGACGCCAACGTGGAGAACCTGCCGACGACGACGGAGTCCTGCCCCGGCGACTGGCACGACCTCATGTACTACATGCGCCTCCAGGAGTACCGGCCGGACATCTACCTCGTCCAGCAGATCAGCGACCGCGCGCAGCTCGACCTGCTGCTGCAGCGGATGAAGGAGCACTTCGGCGAGAACTACGCCGGCGTCCTCGCGGAGGACGAGCCGGCCGACTACGAGAACGGCTGCGCGGGGCGGGTGAAGCAGACCAACGGCGTCATCTGGCGCACCGACCGGCTCTCGCTGAAGACGTCCGCCTCGCCGGACAACCGCTGGCAGGCGCAGCGGGAGTTCCCCGAGGGCTCGCGGCAGTGCGTCAACAACGACCAGCCTCGGAGCAAGGGCGTCAAGGCGCTGCTCCTCGACAGGCTCTCCGGCAGGACGGTCACCGCCGCCTCCTTCCACTGGCCGACGCAGGACCACGGCGGCACGTACTGCAACGTCTCCAACGCCGGCGAGCTGAGCAACGAGCTGACCGAGGACGGCTACGGCGCCGCCGACCTCTTCGTCGCCGGCGGCGACACCAACCACTCCGCCAGCACCACCAACGGCCAGGACGACTGGACCACCTGGTACGAGGCGACCAACGGCGACCTCGGCGGCCCGCACCGCTTCCGCGACGCCGTCTACGCCGGCTGCGCCGACGCGGGCGGGCCGATCCCGGACTGCCTGGCCGACAAGTGGACGCTGCACACGAACAAGCCGCGCCGCATCGACTTCCTCCTCACCCGCAACCCGACCGGTGCGCCGCCGCGCACGAGCCACCCGGTCGTCCCGGACTTCGACGAGGGCGACGCGGCCGACCTGGAGCTGACCGGCAGCGACAACCAGGACATGGACTACTCCGACCACCGGGCGGTGGGGGCGCGCATCCACTACTGACCACGAGCCGCCCCGGTCAAGGGGGACACGCGCCGGCGCCTGTCGCGGGCCGGCGTGCGTGGCCGGGGCCCGCCGGGGCCGGGGACGGCCCGGCCCCGGTGCGGGACCGGGGGCGGCGGTCGCGGAGCCGCCGCTCCCGGTCCCGCGCGCGCCGGTTCCGGAAGGGCCGGCCCCGCGTCTCCGCCTCGGGCGCGCCGGGCCGTGTGCGGCGCGCCGCCCTCAGCGCAGCAGCTCCAGGACCGACGCCACCGTGTCCGCCTCCGCCGCAGTCTTGTCGTCCCGGTACCGCACCACGCGCGCGAACCGCAGCGTCACCCCCTCCGGATAGCGCGGCGAGCGCTGCACCCCGTCGAACGCGACCTCCACCACCAGCTCCGGCTGCACCACCACGCCCCAGTCCTTCTGCGCCACCGACAGCTCCTGCAGCCGCTCCGTCTGCCACGCCAGCAGCGCGTCCGTCATGCCCTTGAACGTCTTGCCGAGCATCGCGAACGAGCCGTCCTCGCGCCGCGCGCCGAGGTGCAGGTTCGACAGCGTGCCCGTACGCCGCCCGTGGCCCCACTCCGCCGCCAGCACCACCAAATCCAGCGTGTGCACCGGCTTGACCTTCAGCCACGCCGCGCCGCGGCGGCCCGCGCTGTACTCCGAGTCCAGGGCCTTGACGACGACGCCCTCGTGCCCGCGCGCCAGCGTCGCGGCGGTGAACTCCCGCGCCGCCGCCCGCTGCGCCGCGTCCCCGGGATCGGCGACCTCGATCCGGCGTACGCGGCGCGGCTCCGGGGTGATCCTCGCCAGCTCGGCGTGGCGCTCGCGGGCCGGTGTGGCCAGCAGGTCGCGGCCGTCGACGGCGAGCAGGTCGAAGAAGACCGGGTGCACCGGGAGCGTCTGCCGCGCGCCCGCCACGTCGACCCGGGAGCCCACGCGGCCGGCGACCTCCTGGAACGGACGCGGGTCCCCGCCCCCGCCGAGGGCGATCACCTCGCCGTCGAGCACGGCCGCCGCCGCGGTCAGCTCGTGGGCGGCGGCGACGACCTCGGGGAGCCGGTCGGTGATCTCGTCGAGCGTGCGGGTGTAGATCCGTACGTCCTCGCCGTCCCGGTGCACCTGCACCCGGATGCCGTCGAGCTTCTCCTCCACCGCGCACGGCCCGAGCCGGCCGATCGCGTCGTCCACGTCTTTCGCCGACTGCGCGAGCATCGGCTGAACGGGGCTGCCGACCGACAGCCGGAAGTCCGCCAGCGCCTCCGGGCCGCGGGCCAGCACCGCCTCGGCGACCGTGCCCACGGAACCGGCGAGCATCACCGCGCGCCGCACTCCGGCCGGGTCGGTGTCCACCGCGACGGCCAGGCCCTCGGCCGCGAGCGCGTCCAGCGCGCCCTGCCGCAGCTCACCGCCGATCAGCCCGGCGAGGAACCGCTGCTCCTCCGCCGTGGCGGCGCCCAGCAGCTTGTGCAGCAGCCGGCGCCGCTCGGCCTGGGCGCCCTTGCCGGAGACGGCGGCGATGGCGTCGAACGCCTCGTTCACCTCGCGCACCGTCAGCCGCGGCTGACGGGCGGCGGCGGGGGCGTCCTTCAGCGCGCTCCAGCCCACGCCGGTCCTGCGCTGCGGCAGCCGCCCCGCCAGATACGTGACCACGAGGGGCGCGTCGGCGGGGTCTGTCTCGCGGAACACCGCGGCGAGCAGCGCGGTCTTCTCCGAGCGGGCCCGGGTGGCGGCGATCTCCCGCGAGGTACGGGCGAGGTCGGCGAAGAGCATGCCCCCATCGTCGCCCACCCCGCCGACATCCGCCCCGCGACCGGCCGGAGGGACCGCGCCGGGTCAGCCTCCGCCCATGAGCCGGCCCAGCGGCGCGACCAGCTCGCCCTCCTCGTACGCCAGGTGCGACAGCAGCGCCTCCGCGAGCAGGCCGACCGCGCTCCGCAGCTCCGCCGCCCCCTCCGGGCCCGCGACGAAGGCGACCAGCGCGCGGTCGACGTTCTCCAGCACGTCGTCTATGACCCGGTGCTCCTCCGCCAGCCGGTCGATGACGGGCGCGAGCCGCGGGTCGAACCGGCGCAGCTCCGGGAACACCTGCCGGTCCTCGGCGGTGTGGTGGAGGGTGAGGACCCGGCAGTACGCGGCGCAGTGGGCGCCGAGTGACCAGTTGCTCTGGCGCAGGGTCATCGCCGCGATGTGCGAGCGGGCGGCGCCGGGGGTGAGGGAGCCGTCGGCCACCTGGACGACCAGCTCGCGCAGCCGCTCCAGCTCGTCACGCAGATGGTCGTGGACCTCGACGAGGTGGTGGCCGGCGGAGACGTCCTCGCCGGGGCGGGCGGTGCGGGCCTCGGGCACGGTGGGGCGGGTGCTCTCGTCCCAGAGCGCCGGTCGCGCGGCGGACGTCTGTTCTTCGCCGGCCGTACGGTGCGGACCGCCACCGCCCCGCACCCGGGCCACGTCCCGCTCTTCGCGTACGGGCTCGGGCACCGCGCCACGCTCCTCGGCGACGAGAGCGCGTACGGCGGGGGCGACCTCGCCGGCGAAGCGCTCGATCTGCCGCGGGTCGCCGGTCATGATCAGGAACGTGGCCGTGCCGTACGAGAGCGCGAACTCCGCGAGCTGCTCGGCCGGGTGCTCCTGCCCGAGGTTGAGCAGCCGCCGCACGTCCCCGGGCGCACGCCCCGCCGCCACCGCCGCCTCGTCGATCACCTTGTTGCCCTCGGCGAGGGCGCCGGGCGAGTCCAGGGACGGCAGCGACGGCAGCCACCCGTCCGCCGACCGGCCGATGAGGCGCAGCATCCGCGGCTTGAACGCGCCGAGCCAGATCTGCATCTCGTGCGCCGGCCGCGGGCCGCGCTTGGCGCCCTGCACGCGGTAGTGCCGCCCGTCGAAGCGGATCCCGCCGCGGGCGTCGGTGTCCCACGTCTCGCGGATGATCCGGATCCCCTCGTCCAGCGCCTCCACGGCCTCGCCGGGCGAGCGCCGCGGCCCGCCGAGCGCCGCGACGGCGTCGACGAACCCGCCGGCGCCGAGCGCCAGCTCGAACCGCCCGCCGCTGAGCAGGTCCAGGCTCGCCGCGCCGCGCGCCAGCAGGGCCGGCGGGCGCAGGGGGAGCGGGTGGACGTTGCCGGCGAGGGTGACCCTGTCCGTGCGCGCGGCGACGTAGGACAACAGCGTCCAGGTGTCGAGGAACGCGGGCTGGTACGGGTGGTCCTGGAAGGTGATCAGGTCGGCACCGGCGCGTTCCGAGAGCTGCGCGAGCGTGACGGTCGCCTCCGGGTCCCGGCTGGAGGGGATGAGGTTGATGCCGAAGCGGAGATCGTGGCCGTAGTCGGGCATGGGCTTCCTCAGCGGAGGGAAATTGTTCGTGCCGCGAACCAGATTATTTCGCGCCGCGAACTAGTGTCAAACTTGGAGGTGTTCCCCGGGAGGTGCCATGACGAGCGAGCAGACGGAACGGACGACGGTGCCGGCCGCGCCGGCGGCGCGCCCGGAGCCGAAGGCGCAGGCCGACGACGCCGGCGCGGCCGGACTGGCGGGCGCGCTGATACGGCTCACGCACACGCTGCAGCACGTTCTCGCGGAGGCCGGGCGCGAGCAGGGCCTCACCCCGCAACAGGTCCAGTTGCTGTGCGCGCTCAGCGGCGGTCCGGTGGGGATGAGTGAGCTGAGCCGCTGGCTGCGCCTGGGCAGGTCGGGGCTGACCGGCCTGGTGGACCGCGTCGAGCGGCGGGGTCTGGTGGCCCGTACGCCGGACGCCGACGACGGCCGGGCGTGCCGGATCACGCTGACCGGGGCGGGGGAGGCGCTCGCCGGCCGCGCACACGTCGGAGTGACGGCCCGGGTCGCCGCGATGGCCGCGGGGCTGGACGCCGGGGAGCGCGCCGCGCTCACGGACGCGGTGACGCGCGTCCTGGACGGGGCACCCTGCCAGTCCCCGTCGCCCCAGGCGTGGCCGGAGCGGGCCTGAGCCCCGCTACGTACGACCACGGCGGAGGCCCGGTGACGAGGCCGCGTGGCCGTCCCGGCACCCTCGTCAAGCGGTGCGGGGGCTGCTACGTTCCTCCGCCATGACGCTGCGGGGAACTCTGAGTCGCCACGCCGTCGCCTGCCTCGGCGCGGCCACGCTCGCCGCCGGCCTCGGCCTCGCCGCCGGCCCGGCCCACGCCGGCACCGACCGTCCACACGAGCGCCGGGACCTGCCCGGCTGGGAGCTGAAGGACACCGGCAGCGACGCCCGGCTGCGCGGGCTGTCGGCGGTCGGCCGCGACACGGCGTGGACGTCCGGCTCGGGCGGCACGGTGCTGCGCACGACGGACGGCGGGCGGACCTGGCGGGACGTGTCCCCGCCGGGGACCGAGGCGCTGGAGTTCCGCGACATCGAGGCGCTGGGCCGGCGAAGCGCGGTCGTCCTGTCCATCGGACCGGGCGAGGACTCCCGCATCTACCGCACCGACGACGCCGGCGCGACCTGGACCGAGACCTTCCGCAACGACCACCCCGACGCCTTCTACGACTGCGTCACCTTCTTCGCCGGCGGCCGGGACGGACTCGCGCTGAGCGACCCGGTGAACGGCCGGTTCCGCATCCTGTCGACGTCCGACGGCGGCCGCTCCTGGCGGGTGTTGCCCGACGACGGCATGCCGCCGGCGCAGCAGGGCGACGCGGCGTTCGCGGCCAGCGGCCAGTGCCTGGTGAGCACCGGCCGTGCGGACGCCTGGTTCGCCACCGGCGGCGGCGCGACGGCGCGCGTCCTGCACTCTGCCGACCGCGGCCGCACGTGGACCGAGGCCGAGTCCGGCATCCCGGCCGGCGACCCGGCACGCGGCGTCTTCGCCCTGGCCTTCCGCGACGCCCGCCACGGCCTCGCGGTCGGCGGCGACTTCCAGCCCGGCAACCCCTCGCCGGACGCGGCGGCCCGCACCGGCGACGGCGGCGCGACCTGGGCGGACGCCCGCAAGCCGCCGCCCGCGTACCGCTCGGGTGTGACCTGGCTGCCGCACAGCCGCACCGTCGCCCTGGCCGTGGGCCCGACGGGCTCGGACGTCACGCTCGACGCGGGGCGCACGTGGCACGGCTTCGACTCCGGTTCGTACGACACGGTCGACTGCTCCGCCGACCTCGGCTGCTGGGCGGCGGGGGAGCAGGGCAGGGTGGCGCGCCTGGAGTAGCGGGGCGCGTCGGGACCTAAGACCGTGGTGGCCGCGCCCGGCTCCTCCCTACGGTTGAGCGGTCCCCCGAACGGTGCCGAACCGCTGGAGCCAGCCGCGTGACCACCCGCACAGCAGCGCTGATACACCGCCTCGACCTCGACCCGGGGGTGCTGCGGCTGCTGTCGGTGACGTTCCTGTGGGTGGCGCTGACGTGCACCTCGCTGCTCGTCCCGATCGGCCTGACGCTCCTCCCGGGCTACGAGGCGTGGAAGCTCTCCACCCACGACATCGCCCCGGCCCTCGGACTGGCCGCCGCCTTCACCATCGTCGCCGCGCTCCTCGCCGGCTCCCGTACGTCCCTGAAAGCCGCCGCCGCCCGCCTCACCACGGCCCTGGGCCTACGCCCCGGCACCCGCCGCACGGCAGCGGTCAGCCTGGCCGCCGGCCTCGGCGCGGGCGCCCTGTGCCTGGCCGTCGCCGAGTTCCTCGTCCGCATCCCCGCGCTCTCGTCCACCCCCGCCGCGGACGACCCCCGCCACACCGCGGTGGCCGGTACCTCCACCACCGTCCACCTGCTCGACGGCGCCCTGTCCGCCCCCGTCCACGAGGAACTCCTCTTCCGCGCGCCCCTCCTGCTCCTCCTGACCTTCCTGGCCACCCCCCGAGCCCGCGACACGATCCCCACCCCCCTCCTCCGCCACACCACCCTCGCCGCGGCCGCGGCCCTCTCCGCCCTCGTCTTCACCACCGGCCACGAGCTCGGCGGCCCCGTCAACCTGATCTTCGCCGCCTTCCTGGCGGCGGTCACCACGGCCCTGCTCCTGTGGCGCCGCTCGATCGTCCCCTGCGTCGTCGCGCACACGGTCCACAACACCGCGGTGACGGCCCTCTGGCTCTTCTGACCCCGGGAGGAGCCGGCGGGAGGATCTGCTTTGCGGGACCAGGGGGCTGATGCGGTATGGTTCTCGTGCGCGATCGGCCGGGGCGAAACCCCAGGTCGTCCGAGCACCGGGACGTGGCGCAGTTTGGTAGCGCACTTGACTGGGGGTCAAGGGGTCGTGGGTTCAAATCCCGCCGTCCCGACGGTGCGAACCAGGCCCTTTGAGCGGGAGAAATCCCAGGTCAGAGGGCCTTTCGCGATTCCGTGACATGCTGTCAGTCTGACGCTGCGTCAGGCCCTCAGGGACCACTTGGGGACCACGGATTGCGAAAAGCCCCTGATCAGAGCGTTTTCTTGAGGACCAAGATCACGTCTGTTCTCGCGGCGGGTTGTGTGGTTCCTACAAGGCCCGGAGTGTGGCCGCGAGCGCCTGCGAGGGGGCCGGAGCACCCGACAGAACCGACCGTGGAACGAACGGCTCACGTCGATCTTGAGGAAGAGGTTCGGCGACTGCGCGGAGTCGCCGGACTGTGTGTTCGACGGCTCTGGCTCTTCGGCTGAGGGTGGGTCGGTCTCGTCGTACGCCTGGACCTTCGGGGACGGGAAGAGCGGGACCGGTGAGACGACCTCGCACACCTATCCGAACCGGCAGGCGAACTACACCGCCCGGCTGACCGTGACCGACGAGTCGGGCAACACCGACACCGCCACCAAGCCGCTGACCTTCTGGAGCTTCTCCACCCGGGCCTTCTGCCTCGCCCAGTAACCGAGGGGAGAGGGGCAGGTGCCCGGTGTGCCGTGCGGCGCACGGGGCACCGCCGCGGCCGGCCGGAGAGAAGGGCCGGCGGTCAACGTGAGCACCGCCGCCCGGCCCTGAGCACAGAGCCGGGCGGCGGTGTATCCACGGGGTTTCAGGAGGTGGGGGACTTGTTCTGGCAGCCCTGGTTGATCACGAACTGGGATCCGGGTTCGACCAGGATGTCGCCGTCGGCCGAGTCGGAGATCGTCACGTTGCACAGGGCCGCGCTGCCGCGGGCCCCGCCGTGGGCGCGGATGCCGGCGCCGTTGTTCGACTTGGAGATCCGCACGTTGTCGATCTTCACGTCGGGCGTGCTGCCGCCGCCGGACTTGAACTGGATGCCGTCGTACGTCGAGTCCTCGATATCGGTGTCGCGGATGGTCACGCCGGGAATGTTCTGGCCCTGCGCGAACAGCGTGATGGCGCCGAACTCCTGGGCCTCTCCCCAGAACGCGCCGCCCGTGCGGTAGAGGCCGTTGTTGGCGATCAGCGTGGATCCGGAGAAGGGCAGCGGGTCGTGGTCGGTGGCCAGCATGATGCCGGGGTAGTTCGCCGTGTCGTAGACGAGGTTGTTCTCGATGGTGTTGCCGTAGCCGCCGTAGACCGCGATGCCGTTGGCCCGCCAGGGCAGCTGAATGGTGTTGTTCCTGAAGTGGTTGTCGTGCCCGATGTCCGTGGCCTGGTCCTTGACGTACTTGTTCGCCCATACGGCCAGTGCGTCGTCACCGGTGGTGCGGAACGAGGAGTTGAACACCAGTGAGTTCCGCGTGCCGTTGGTGAAGTTGATGCCGTCGGCGTACGTGTTGCGGATCCGCATACCGGTGAACTCCAGGCCGTCGGCCGGCCCCCACAGTTCCGGGATGTTGTCGTAGTCGCGGCCGACCCAGGCGCCCACGTTGGCGTGCTCGATCCACACGTTGGCGATCCTGGTGCCCTTGCCGAACCGGCCGTTGAGGCCCACGCCGCCCTCGGCGCCTCCCGGTCCGCCGCGGATCCGGCCCGAGCCGAAGATGGCGATGTCGGAGATCTGCGTGTTGCTGTCGATGTCGAAGCCGAAGTTGCCCTCGTGGGGATGGTTGATGCCGCCCGCGAGATGCGGCTCGGTCAGGGTGTAGAGCTGGGAGTGCCACATGCCCGCGCCGCGGATGGTGACGTCCTTGATGCCCACCTGGTTGTACTGCCCGCGGTTGAGCGGGTCGTCGGTGAGGATCTTCTGCTCCTGCCGCCACTGCCCCGGGGGGATCCACACGCAGCCGATGTCGCCGTTCTGGTCGGCGGTCACGGCGCGCTGGATGGCGGCGGTGTCGTCGAGTCCGTCGCCCGGCACGGCGCCGTAGTCCGTGATCGAGGTGCACCCGCTCGGCCGGCTCGACGGGGGCGCCACCTGTTCGAGGTCGATCAGGTCGATGATGTAGAACGCGGCGGAGTCGGACGCGTCGCGCTGCAGCTTGAACCGGGTGCCGGCCGGATACGTGGTCGAGAGCAGCGCGTGTGACTCGTCGAAGAGCCGGCGGGCGTCGGCCTGCGGCGTGTTGGTCAGCGCCTCGGGGCCGTCGGTGTTCCCGTACAGCCAGCTGTGCTTGGAGGACAGGGTCAGCTTCCGGGCGAAGGTGTCGTTGACGTAGAGGCTGATGGTGGCCTCGGTGCCGCCGCCGCCCGGGGCGTCGGGGATGGAGTTGCGTACGACGATCGAGTTCGAGGCGCTCGTGGAGGTGAACTCCACGAACTGGCCGGTGCTGTTCAGGCGGACCGACTTCCGGCCAGAGGACTCGCTGGCGAAGTTGGTGTGCCCGAAGGTGCGCCGGGGGTCGGCTTCCAGCAGGGTGCCCTGGTAGCGGCCGGCCTCCGCCTCGTGTTCGACGTACGGGACGGCGGCCCCGCGCCCGACCACGATCGAGCGGGCGAACGCGTTGTTGGACTCGTTGGTCTCGGTGACGACGCCGGTCGCGTCGGCCGTGGCGGTGAGGGTGGCGCCGCCGTTCGTGGCGGTCCAGCTCCCGCTGACGGGCACGGTGGCCGTGGCACCGGCGGCGATGGCCGGGGTGTTCCCGTTGAGCGTGGTGCTCCCGACCGTCAGCCGGGTGACCGTGGTGGCGCTCACCGCGCTCGTCCCGCGGTTCTTGACCGAGACGGTGAACGTGACCGAGGCGCCGGGGGCCGGGTTCGCCGGGTTGGAGCTGATGCCGGTCACCTGGAGGTCGGGGCCGGGGCTCTGGCCGACCACGAGCTGGTTTGCCGCGGTACGGCTGTTGTTGTCGTCGTTCTGCTCGACGACCGTGTTGGTGGGGTCGACCAGACCGGTGACGGAGTAGCTCCCCTCCGCCCGTCTGCCGACGTCGACGGTGACGGTGGTCGACGCGCCCGCTGCGAGCGCGGGCACGGGAGCGCTGCCGGCGACCTGGCCGGAGAGGCTGATGTTGACGGTCGTGGCACCCGCCGCGGCCGAGCCGGTGTTCTGCACCGTCGCGCTCACCCGGATCGTGTCGCTCTCCACCGGCGAGGCGGGCGTCCAGGCCAACTGGCTCACGACCAGGTCGGGGTTGGGCGCCGGGGTGCCGATGACCTGGAGGTCGCCGACCTGGCCGCCGGGGGCGCCGGTGTTGGAGAAGAACGTCAGCCGTACGTCGCTGACGCGCCCGGTGACCGGGATCGTCACGGTGTTCTGGTTGGCCGACGGGTTGAAGCCGTAGTCCGCCCGGGCCTTCAGCGAGGTGAAGCCGGAGGCGGCCTGCTCGCGGCCGAGGATCTGGAGGTTCTGTGTTCTGGCGCCCCAGATCGGGTCGGGGTTGAGCCTGATCACGATCGAGGTGATGTCGGCGTTGGCGCCGAGCTTCACCGTCAGCGTCGAGGGGTACCCGTTGGACTCCCAGTAGGTGTGGACGTTGCCGTCGTTGGCGTTGGACGCCACGTACTGCTGGGTCGTGGAGGACGCCTCGATGGGCTTGCCGGCCGCGAGGTCGGCAGCCGCGGCGGCGCTGTGGGAGTCGTCGGCGGTGGCCGCTTCGGGCGCCGCGGCGGCGGAGGCGGCGGTGGGCAGGATCCCGAACCCGATCAGAACGGCCATGGCCATGCCAATGATCAGCCGTCGGCCGTGCTGGTTCCGTTTCATAGAGCCCTCGGTTCCGTGAGAACGACAGTGTGAGTGCGGGTGACCGCGCGCGGCGGCGTCGGCCGGAACACGTGCCATGAAGTTGCAGAGATCAACTCAGAAGCTTGAGCGATTCCGTTAATCTCTTGCATGGGGGGCAGTCAAAGAGTTCAGCGGAGCCTTCGGCTTGTCAACGGTTGCGGCGTGACGGATCAACAAAATGCCGCAAATCCTTCACGTATCTACGCAGGATCCTGCGTACGTCTTGCCCGGGGTCTCCCGGCGAGGCCGCCCGCCCACACACGGCCGCCGTCCTCGGCGCGCCCGCGGCGGGCCGTCGTAGCAGGGTGATGCCATGACCACTGCGCACTGGCTGTTCGGTGACCAGCTCGGCCCGCACTTCCTCACCCGCGGCGAGGAGGGCCCCGCAGGTGATGCGCCGCTGGTGATGATCGAGGCCCGGTCGGTGTTCCGCCGGCGGCGCCTTCACCGGGCCAAGGCCCACCTCGTACTCTCCGCGATGCGCCACCGGGCGGCGGAGCTGGGCGACCGGATTCACTACGTGCGCGCCGAGACCTACCGGGAGGGACTGCGCGAGGCGGCAGGCGACAGCCCGGTCACCGTCCACCACCCCACCTCCCGGGCCGCCCTGCGCCTGGTCCGCTCCCTGGAGTCGGTGCGGGTGCTGCCCGCGCGCGGCTTCCTGCTGCCGCACGGCGCCTTCCGCGCCTGGGCCGAAGGACGCAACGGCAGGCGGCTGCGGCAGGAGGACTTCTACCGCTGGGTGCGCCGGGAGCTGGACCTGCTCATGGACGGCGGTGCCCCGGCCGGCGGACGCTTCAACCACGACCACGCCAACCGCGAACCTCCGCCGAAGGGCGCGCGCACCCTCGGCGCCCCCGCCCCCTACCGCCCCCGCGAAGACGACCTGGACGAAGAGGTACGCGCCGACCTCGACCGCTGGGAGCACGAGGACGGCATCCGCTTCGTCGGCCGGGACGGACCGCGCCGCTTCCCCGCCACCCGCCGCGAGGCCCTGGCCGCGCTGCGCCGTTTTACCGAGCACCGGCTGGAAGGCTTCGGCCCGTACGAGGACGCCATGCTCGCCGACGATGCGGTGATGAGCCACAGCCTGCTGTCCTCGTCCCTCAACCTCGGCCTGCTCGACCCCGCCGAGTGCGTGGCCGCGGCCGAAGACGCCTGGCGCGCCGGGCGGGCGCCGGTGCACAGCGTCGAGGGCTTCGTCCGGCAGATCGCAGGCTGGCGCGAGTACGTGTGGCAGCTTTACTGGCACTTCGGCGAGAGCTACCGTCGCCGCAACGCACTGCGCCACCACACGCCGCTGCCCGGATGGTTCCTCGAACTCGACGCGGACGCCGTCACCGCCCGCTGCCTGGCCACCGTGCTCGGGCAGGTGCGCGACTCCGGCTGGACCCACCACATCCCGCGACTGATGGTGCTCGGCAACTTCGCCCTGCAGCGCGGCTGGGACCCGCGCGAGGTGACCGACTGGTTCCACCGCTGCTTCGTCGACGGCTACGACTGGGTGATGCTGCCCAACGTCATCGGCATGTCCCAGTACGCCGACGGCGGCCGCATGACCACCAAGCCCTACACCTCCGGCGGCGCCTACATCCACCGCATGAGCGACCTGTGCCATACCTGCGCCTACCGCCCCGGCGACCGCACCGGCGACCGGGCCTGCCCCTACACCACCGGGTACTGGACCTTCGTCCACCACCACCGCACCCTGCTCACCCGCAACCCACGCACCAGCCGCGCCGTCCACACCCTCGACCGGCTCGCAGACCTGGACGAGGTCCTGCGCACCGGAGAGCAGGGTGAAGACCCGCCCTGACGGTGCATCTGCGGGGCGGCGGTCCCCCGAAGTAAGCGCACGGCGGGATGCGCGGTCCCGCCGCGGAGAGGAGCACGATGGGGGCCCTCGGGCACCCCGCGCCTCACATGTCCGTCCTCCTGGCCAACCACGGCCTGCTCTCGACCACCGGCTCTCCTCCCTGGCGCACGGTCCGCGGCGGCAGCCCTCGCGTTACCGCGTCCTGCCCTGGGAGAAGGGCAGCGGCTTGATCACCCACGCGGACCCCGCAGCCCGGTCCTCGAACACCTCGCAAGCCGGGGGTTCGAGGTCCTCACCGCCCGGTGACAGGGCCGCGCCCGAGATCGCGTCGCCCGCTGACCACCCGCCGGAGGCCGGCCGGCGGCGCCGAGCAGGTCCTCCGGCCCTCTGCCCGCAACCCGGCCGCGCATCAGCCCGCGGGCGGAGCCCCAGCCGTCGTGGCGGCGGCTGGAGCGGCCGCCGACGGCCGTGCGCGCTCTCAACTCGGTCCGCGGGACCTCGGGCGCCGCCGGAAGTGAAGCTAGCGACCAGCACAGCCGTACACCGGATCGCCGCGGGCAAGTCGGGTCCCGTCGGCGCCGTGGAAGCCCCGTCGCCGCGGGGGCGGCCGGTTCGGCGCCGCGGTCGCGGCGCGCGGCGAGCCGGGCAGCCGACGCACGGTGCCGTGAGCAGCGGTCAGGCGAGCCGGTCGGTCAGCGCCTCGCGCGCCGCGAAGCGCCTCGCGCGCGCCGCGATCCGCGGCGTCAGCAGCGACTCAGGGGGGCGGTTGAGTGACAGCACCGCGAAGAACGCCTCGGACACCACCGGGTCGGTGTTGGCTGCAGCCACCACCCGCGACATGTAGCGCTGCTGCATCCTGCCCAGTGGCCCCGGCTTCGGCCCGTCCGTGCTCGGGTATCGGGCGTCCTCGCCCGTGGCGATCATCCAGGCGCCGCGCACGCACTTCGCCACGGCTTTCTGCAGCTCCGGTGCGCGTGCGGGGACCTCCGCCGGCCTGAGCGCCGCGATCCGGGAGGCGATGGCCTGCGCCTGCATCGCCGCGACCGTCATCCCGTGCCCGTAGACCGGGTTGAAGCGGCACAGGGCGTCACCGATCACCAGCAGTCCCCGGGGCCACCGCCTCGCCCGCTCGAAGTGCGTCCACTCGTTCGCCGTCGCCCGGAAGGCGACCGCGTCCGACAACGGCTCCAGACCCGCGAGCGCCTCTGCCAGCTCATCGGTGCGCAGCGATGCGGCGAAGGCGAGCCAGTCCTTCTCCTCGACCGGTGGCTGGTGTTCAGCCTGCCCCAGCAACGTGACCAGCCAGCGCCCGCCTTCGATCGGCACGATCACCCCGCCGCGCGGAACATCGGGGGTGCCCTGCACGTACATGGCCTTCCAGGGGCCCTCGGCGGCCGGGCGCCGGTAGTAGCGCGAGGAGTAGCCGAGGTGCGCGTCGAACCTCTCCGTGACCGGCGCGGCGTGACCGAGTTCGACCAGCCACCGGGTGGTACGGGAGCTGCGGCCGGTGGCGACGACCACCAGGTCCGCGTGCACCGTGGACTCCCGGCCGTCCTTGCCACGCTCGCGCAGCCGTACACCGGACACCGCGGCCGCCCCGTTTCGCCCGGGCACCAGAGCGGTCACCTCATGGCGGGGCATCCATGCGATCGCGGGATGGTCGTCGATCCGGCGCCGTAGGGTCGCCTCCAGCAGTTCGCGCGAGGCGGAGAGGTAGTGCGCTCCCGGGACGTCGGCGAACCACCTGGCCGGAGAGAGCCAGCGCATCTGATCAGGGGCGCGCACGACGGTGGCCCCGGCGGCTTCGAGGTCGGTGACGACCCCCGGTAAGAGCGCGTCCACCGCGGCCTGCCCGCGGGACCACAGGACGTGCACATGTCGCGACTGCGGCACCCCGGACCGGAACGCGGGCGCCCCGTCGGCGAACTCATCCCGCTCGACCACCGTCACCCGCTCAAAGCTGCTCGCCAGCACGTGAGCGGCGAGCAGACCGGAGACCCCGGCTCCCACCACCACCGCATGGCTCATCGCGTCGACCGCCACTTCACACCCTCTCGCCCCCGCGGATTGCGCCCCGCCTCATCATCCGACACGCGAAAGGCGACCGACAGGGCGCGTCCGTGGACACGGGCGCCGGAGCCGGCACCCGGGCGCCCCGTCGTCGACGCGGCGGCGCGGCGTTCCGATCGGGTCCGCGCCCTGGCACGGGCGCGCCGCGCTGTCCGTCGGCCCGGTGCAGATCGAGCCGCCACTGCCCGCTCCGCCCGTCTCCTCGCGCGATGGTGGCGCCGGTGTACCTGCGCGAGCACACCACTCTGGCGAAGATCGCCGCCGGTTTCGGCATCAGCGAGTCCACCGCACACGCCTACACCAGCACGGTCGTCGACCTTCTCGCCGCACGTGCACCGGGCCGGTCCATCGGTCGACTTGCCGGCTCTGGGGGTTACCCCAGCCTCCACCCCAGGTTCGACAGCGGGGTCAGGCCCCTGCCGCCGGCGCGCCTCTACGGTGAGCTTCGGCTCAGTGAAGCGCCAGGTTGGAGCGGTGCACGTGATCACTATTCCGCAAGAGAAGTCCCTGATGGGTGTGGCCGTCGACGAGATGGACGTCCTCGGCGCACCGGACGCGGACCTCGCGTCGCTGAAGCAGCTCGTCTACACCCACAAGATCGTGGTGCTGAAGAACCAGAAGCTGGACCCGGCCGACTTCGTGGCGCTGGGCAGGCGACTCGGCGAGGTGGAGACCTACTACCAGCCGATGTACCACCACCCCGAGCACCGGGAGATCTTCGTCTCCTCCAACGTGAAGAAGGAGGGGGAGCAGGTCGGCGTCCCGCAGACGGGGAAGTTCTGGCACCACGACTACTCCTTCATGCCGCGCCCGTTCGGCCTGACCCTGATCTATCCCCAGGTCATTCCGCGCGGAGAGCGCGGCACCTTCTTCATCGACCTGGAGAAGGCGTACGAGGAACTTCCGGAAACGCTGAAGAACGAGATCGCGGGCAGCCGCGTCATGAACAGCGTGCGGCGGTACTTCAAGATACGGCCGACCGACGTCTACCGTCCGATATCCGAGATCATCGCGGAGATCGAGGAAACGACCCCGGGGGTCGCCCACCCCACCGTGTTTCCGCACCCGGTCACCGGCCGGCCGGTGCTCTACATCAGCGAAGCGGTCAGCTACCAACTCGTGGACGGCGACGGCAAGGCGCTGCGCGACGGGCTGCTGGAGGATCTCTTCGAGGCGTCCGGCCAGGCCGACGCCACCTTCACCCACCCCGGCATCCACCTGCAGCGGTTCGACGAGGGGGACCTGCTGGTCTGGGACAACCGCAGCCTGGTGCACCGCGCCCTGCACACGGTCAATCCCGAGCCCACGGTGTCCTTCCGTGTGACGGTCCACGACGAGTACGAGTTCTACCCCGGTATCGGGCAGCCGTGACCGTCGGCGACGACGCATTGCTGGCACGCGTTCTCCGGGTCTACAAGCCCCACTGCCGGTATCTGGGTTCTGCCACCGTGACGGCCAAGGGAGATCCGGTGGACGAGGGCGGGCGGATCGGCGTACGCGGCAGCTTCCACATCCCCGAATCCTGCTACATCGACGACACCGGGCACTTCAACGCCGTCGAGTTCAACATCTGCTACAACCAGATGGTCTACCTCCTCATGGCGAAGTCGGTCCACGAGCGGCTGACGCGATCCTTCGCCGGCTGGTCCCTGGACGACTTCTGGGCGCGGCAGTTGGAGGACATGTTCATCGTCGACTTCCACAGTTCCTTCCGCCGGTCCATGCGCGGCCGCCGTTTCTGGGGAGAACTCGACGTCGTCGAGGCGTTCCAGGGCGACTGGGGAAACGGGCCGTTCCTGTTCTTCCGTACGACGTGCCGGTTCGGCGAGACGGAGGAGGTCGCCGCACACGGCAAGGTGCTGGTCGCCGTGAAGGCCCCCGCCGGCGCCGCGGGCTCCGCCGCCCCGGCGGTGGAGCCCGTCCAGACCTGACCACGGATGACACGGGAGTACGGACATGTCCACACCCCATGCGGAGCCCATCGCCGTCGTCGGTATCGGCCTGCGGTTCCCCGGCGGCAACACCACACCCGGTGGATTCGCCGAGTTCCTCCGCGACGGGCGCTCCGGCCTGCGGCCTCTGCCCACCGACCGGTGGGACCCGGTGGACGCGGACCAGGACGGCCCCGGAGCCCCGGGCGTCATCCGGTGCGCGCAGGGCGGGTTCATCGACAAGGTGGACCACTTCGACGCGAAGTTCTTCAACATCTCGCCGAAGGAGGCCGATTACGTCGATCCCCAGCACCGGGTTGCCCTGGAGGTCGCCTGGGAGGCGCTGGAGGACGCCGGCATCGACCCGGTCCCGCTGCGCCACGGCACCGGCGGCGTCTACATGGCCGTCAGCAACGTCGACTACGTCGGGGAGATGTCCGCGTACTCCGTGGACGAACTGAACACCTACATGGCCACCGGGGCGACGTTCAGCGCGCTCTCCGGCCGGCTCTCCTACTTCCTGGGCTGGCGCGGTCCCTGCATGACGGTGGACACCGCCTGTTCGGCGTCCCTGGTCGCGGTGCACCTCGCCGCGCAGGGTCTGCGGGCCGGCGAGACCGACCTCGCGCTCTGCGGCGGGGTCAACACCATCCACAGCCCGCGCCCGTACGCCATGGCCAGCAGCGGAAACATGCTCGCCCCCGACGGCGTGTGCAAGACCTTCGACGACGCGGCCGACGGCTACTGCCGCAGCGAGGGCTGCGGCGTCATCGTGCTCAAGCGGCTCTCCGACGCACGACGCGACGGCGACCGGATCTACGCCCTCGTGCGCGGCTCCGCGGTGGGCCAGGACGGCGAGAGCAGCTCCCTCATGGTGCCCAACGGCACCGCCCAGGAGCGGCTGATCCGCACGGCCGTGGCGAGCGCCGGTCTGGAGCCGGGAGACGTCTCGTACGTCGAGGCCCACGGCACGGGCACGCCGCTCGGCGACCCGATCGAGATGGGCGCCCTGGGTGCCGTGTTCGGCGACTCGCACACCCGCGAGAACCCGCTGGCGGTCGCCTCTCTCAAGACGAACATCGGGCACATGGAGTCGGCCGCGGGGATCGGCGGCGTCATCAAGACCGTTCTGCAGATGCAGGAGGGCGCGCTCTATCCGCACCTGAACCTCGACACTCCGTCCCAGCGCATCCCCTGGGAAGACCTCCCCGTCACCGTCCCCACCGAGAAACGCCCGTGGACCGCCGACACCCGGCGGGCGGTGGTGAGTTCGTTCGGCCTGACGGGCATCATCGGTTCGGTCGTACTCGAAGAAGCGCCCCCGGAAACCCCCGCCGGGCCGGCGGCTCCCGCCCCTCCCGGCGAGGCACACGTCCTCACTCTCTCCGCGCGGAGCCCCGGCGCGCTGCGCGGGCAGGTCCAGCGTTACCAGCGACTCCTGCGCGACCGCCCCGAGACCGACGTGGCCGACCTGTGCCACGCCGCCGCCACCGCCCGGGCCCACTTCGACCTGCGCACCGCGGGAGTCGTCCGCGACCACGACGACGTCGCCCGGTTCCTCGACAACGCCCTGACCCGCTCCACCCGGCCGGGCCGGCCGTCCGCCGCCCCCCAGGTGGCGTTCCTCTTCTCCGGCGGCGGCACCCAGTACGTGGGCATGGGGCGGCCGTTGTACGAGCGATTCGCCGCCTTCCGCGAGCACCTCGACGCCTGCGACCGGCTGTTCACGCCGCACCTGGGCCGGTCGATACGGGACATGGTGCTCGGCGACGCGGACGACGCCGAGCTGATCCACCAGATCCGGTACATGCAGCCCGCGCTCTTCGCGCTGGAGTACGCCGTGGCCCGGCTCTGGCTCTCCTGGGGCATCCGGCCGTCGGTCCTGGCGGGCCACAGCATCGGCGAGATCGTCGCCGCCACTGTCGCCGGCCTGTTCTCCCTCGACGACGCCGTCACCCTCATGGCCGCCCGGGCCCGCCTCATGGACGCCTCGCCGCCCGGCGCCATGGCCGCCGCGGAGGCGTCGCCGGCCGAGGTCGCCGACCTGCTGGCGGAGCACGACGACCTGTCGGTGGCCGCCGTCAACGGCGCCCGGCAGATCGTCCTCTCCGGCGGCAAGGCGTCCCTGGAGAGCGTCGAGGAGGCCCTGGCCGGGCGCGGGGTCAAGACGCGGCGGCTCGCCGTGTCCTGCGCCTCGCACTCGCCGCTGATGGCCGAGGCCACCGAGGAGCTGCGCTCGGTCGCCGGGGGGCTCACCTTCCACCCGCCCGAGTTCACCCTCGTCTCCAACCTGACCGGCCGGGTCGCCGACCCCGCAGAGCTGTCCACCCCTGACTACTGGGCCCGCCACCTGCGCGAGCCGGTGAGGTTCGAAGAGGGCGTACGCGCCGTCGCCGAGCGGGGCCGGCACGCCTTCCTGGAGGCCGGCCCGGCGAGTGAGCTGATCGGCATGGGCAAGCAGGTCCTCGACGCACCCGGTGATCACCTGTGGCTGAGCAGCCTGCACGCCGAGGACGCCGACGGCACCGTGGCCCGCCAGTCCCTCGCCCAGCTCTACGCCGCCGGCGTCCCCGTGTCCTGGGCCGGCTACTACGGCGACCGCCCGCCCACCCGGCTCACGCTGCCGACGTACGCCTTCGACCGCCGCCGGCACTGGCTCCCCGCCCCGGGCGGCGCCGACGCGGCCCGCGGCGGTGGCGGCGTACACCCCCTCCTCGGCCGCGAGGTCTCCACCGACGAGCAGCGCGCCGCCGGGATACGGACGTTCTCCACCCGGCTCGACGCCCGCCGGCCCTATCTCGCCGACCACAAGGTGATGGGCCGGGTCGTCTTCCCCGCCGCCGGCTATGTGGAGACGGTGCTCGCGCTCCAGGACGCGGTGTACGGCGAGACGAGTCTCCCCGTCACCGGCGTGACCATCCACGAGGCACTGCTCCTCCCCGACGAGGGCACCGTCGAGCTGCGCACGCGGCTGCGCACCGGCCCGGGAGAGCCCGCGGAGGTGGAGATCGTCAGCCTGGTGGAGAGTGAGGACCCGGGCGCCGCGCCCCTCGAACGGCGCCACTTCACCGCCACCGTCGACGCCGACGGGCTCGCGGACACCGGCGCCGCGGCCGGACTCGACGAGACGGCACGGTCCCTGCACGTCCTGGCGGACCGGGCGGGCGAGCCCCGCTCCCGGCGGCCGGCCGACGACCTCTACGCGGACTTCGCCGAGCTGGGCGTGGAGTACGGCCCGCACTACCAGGGCGTACGGAGCATCGACAGGTACGGCGACCACCTCGCCGTCGGCGATCTGCGCGGCAGGGAGGCGACTTCGGCGGAGCACCTGCCGCCCGCCGTCCTCGACGCCGCACTCCAGACCCTCACCGCGCTCGCCGCCGACGACACCCTCGCCATGCCCGTGGGATTCGGCCGCTGCCGGCTGCTGCGGAAGCCCCGCGGCCACACCCTGCGCAGCGTCCTGCGCACCACCCCGCCCGCCGCCGGTGAGGAAGGGGAGCTGCCCACGGTGGATCTCCTGATCCTGGACGGGGACCGTACGGTCTTCGTCCTGGAGGGCCTCACCCTGCGGCGGGTCGCGAACGCCGCCCCCGACCGCGACCGGATGTACGCCGAGGTGCGGTGGGTCAAGCGCTCGCTGCAGACCGGCGCGGGCGAGCCGCGCCGGGTGCTGCTCGTCGGCGCCCCGCCCGCCGGCCTCGACGCCCTGGCCGGGCCCGCCAAGGAGCGCGACGTGACCCTGTCGGTCGCCGCCACCACCGCCGAGGCCGTCGCGCTCCTGCGGAAGCGACCCACCGACGTGTGCTGGTTCTGGCGGCCGCCGCAGGAGCCCGGGGAACCGCTGCCCGCCGAGTGCGAACGCAACTACCGCGACCTGCTGGCGCTGCGCGACGCGCTGGAGGAGACGGGGTTCGGGCAGGCGCAGCGGCTGTGGCTGGTCACCGAGGCCGGCCAGTGGGTCCCCGGCGACCGGCCGGAAGGACCGGACGGTGTCGGGCAGGTGCCTCCGGCGGCCGCCACGCTGTGGGGGTTCGGGCACGTGATGTGGACCGAGTACCCGTCGTACGGCGTCACCCTCGTCGATCTGCCGCGACCGGCCGCGGACGGCGCCGACGCCGGCGCCGGTTATCCGTGGCTGCTGGACGAGTGGACCGCCATGGACTCCGCCGACTTCCAGGTGGCCTACCGCTCGGGGGTGCGGCACGTGCGCCGCGTGTCCACCGAGCTTGGCGGCCCGCGCACCGAGGTCGAGCTGGTCACGGGGGACGGGCAGATCGGCGTCGTCGCGGTGCCGCTGGCGGAGGAGCCCGCTCCCACGGGCGGCCGGACCCGTGTGCGGGTCCACGCGGCGGGCCTGAACTACGTGGATGCGGCGAACGCCCTGGGGCTGCACCGCGCGGCCGAAGAGGTCCCGGATGCGCTGGCGGAGCTTCCGCTGGGAATGGAGTGCGCGGGCGTGGTGACGGCCGCCGGGCCCGACGCCGCGTTCCGGGTGGGTGACGCCGTCGTCGCGGCGCACCTCGGTGTGCTGCGCCGGGAGGTGACGGTCGAGTCGGAGACCGCGGTCCGCAAGCCCGCGCGGCTCGGCTTCGCCGAGGCCGCCGCTCTGCCCATCGCGTACCTCACCGCCCACCACGCGCTGCACGACCTGGCGGGGATGCGGCGCGGCGACCGGGTCCTGATCCACTCCGCGGCCGGCGGAGTCGGCCAGGCCGCGGTGCGGCTCGCGCAGCGGGCCGGCGCGGAGGTGCTGACCACCGCCAGCCCGCAGAAGTGGTCGCTGCTGCGGGCCCAGGGCATCCGCCACGTCATGAACTCCCGCACGCTCACCTTCCCCGACGAGGTGCTGGCCGCAACGGACGGCCACGGCGCGGACATCGTGCTCCACAGCCTCGGCGGCGACCGCGTCGAGTCCAGCCTCCGCTCCCTCGGGCGCGACGGCCGCTTCGTCGAACTGGGAAACGTCGGCACCTGGACTCCGGACGAGATCCGCCGGGTCCGGCCCGACGTCGCCTATCACACCTTCGACTTCATGCACTTCACCGCCGAACAGCGCCTGCGGCTGATCCGGGACGTGCTCGGCCCCGTCATGGAGCTGACGGACGCCGGGGAGCTGACCCCCCTCCCCACCACCGTCTACGCCGTCGACGAGGTCGACGAGGCGTGCAGGGCGATCGGCCGCGGCACCAACGTCGGCAAGCTCGTGGTCGGTTTCGACGACTGGCTCGGCGCCGAACCCCCGCCCGCGGCACGGCCCGCCCACATCGACGCCGACCACACCTATCTCGTCACCGGCGGGTTCGGCGCGCTCGGCCGCCTCGTCGCCGAGCGCCTCGCCGCCCTCGGCGCCCGCCACATCGCCCTGCTGGGCCGGCACACCCCGGCGGACGAGGATCTCGCCGCCCTCCGGGCCCGCCTCGGCCCGGACACCGAACTCGTCGCATACGCGGCCGACATCGGCGACGCCGGGGACGTGGAGCGCGTGTTCACGGACCTGCGCGCCCGGGCGTGGCCGCTCGGCGGCATCGTGCACGCGGCGGGCACACTGGCCGACGCGCCGGTGGCGGCGCAGACCTGGGAGAGCATCGACACGATATTCCGGACCAAGGTGTACGGCAGTTGGCTGCTGCACCAGGCCGCTCTCTCCCTCCCGGAACTGCGGTTCTTCATCGGCTATTCGACCGTGACCTCGATCCTCGGCAACGGCGGCCAGGCGAACTACGCGGCGGGCAGCGCGTTCCTCGACACCCTGATGTGCCGCCGCCACGCCGCCGGGCTGCCCGGGACGAGCGTCAACTGGGGCGCCTGGGGGGAGATCGGCCTGGCCGCCGCCGCGGACGCGCAGCACGCCGCGAACGTCGAACGCCAGGGGTTCACCTTCTTCCGGCCGGCGGCCGGGATCCGCGCCCTGTTCCGGTTGCTGGAACGGCCGCCAGCCCAGGTCACCATCGCCGAGGTCGACTGGGACCGTTTCGCCGCGACCCGTCCGCAGCACAACGCCCTCTACCAGAAGGTCGTACGCGGCCCGCGGCGCCGGACCGCCGACGTCGACCCGGACGCCCTGCTGGCGCTCCCCCCGGCCGAGCGGCGGGAGACCGTCTCCCGTGTCCTCCGCGGGCTCATCGCCGACCTGCTGCACTACGACAGCGCCGACGAGGTGTCACCCGACGCCCGCTTCTTCGAGGTGGGCCTGGACTCCCTGGCCGCCGTCGAGTTGAAGAACGCGCTGGAGCTGTGCTTCCGCCTGCCGCTCTCGGCCACCAGCATCTTCGACCACCCGTCCGTCTCCCAGCTCGCGACGTTCGTCGACGGGCAACTGACCGCCGCTGCCGGTCGGGGGAACACCGCGGGCGGCGACAACACCGAGAGCACGAACGGAGACACGCGATGAGCCATGCCACGGGAACCTCCGTCCGGCTCCCCACCATCGCCGCCACCGCGGCCCACCACGCCGGGGTCCGCCCCGACGCCGTCGCCGTCGAGTGCGCCGGCCGCCGCGTCACCTTCCTCGACCTGCACCGGCGCAGCAACCGTACGGCCCACGCACTGTCCGCCGCGGACGTCACCGCCGGCTCCCGCGTCGCGTACCTCGCCCAGGACACCGAGCACTACTACGACCTCCTCCTGGCCTGTGCCAAGACCGGCGCCGTGCTGGTCCCGGTCGACCCGCGGCTCACCCCGGGCGAGATCGAGCACGTACTGCGCGACTCCGGGACCGTCCTGCTGATCACCGACGCCCGGCGGCTGCCCGGTGTCGAGGGGATCCGCCCCGCGCTCCCCGCGCTGCACACCGTGATCGGCCTCGACGAGGACGCGCCGCACGGCGGCTTCCCAGGCTGGACCGCCGGCCACCCCGCCACCGATCCCGCCCCCGACGCCGTCCCCGGACCCCGTCAGCCGCTGACGCAGATCTACACCAGTGGCACGACCGGCGCGCCCAAGGGCGTGGTGCTCAGCCAGGGCAGCTACTGGGCGATCAACGACCTGCTGGCCCGGCACCGGCTGGACTGGATCGACTGGCACGCGGACGACCGGGTCCTGCACGTCCTGCCGGGGCACCACATCGGCGGCCCGTGGTGGTTCCTCCAGGGCTTTCGCGCCGGGGCCGTCAACGTGCTCGGGCAGGGCTTCGAGGGCGGCCGGACCCTCCGTACGATCCGCGAGGCCGGCATCACGACCACGCTGATGGTGCCCTCCATGCTGCAGGTCCTCCTTGACGAACCGGGCGTCGGCCCGGCCGACTTCGCGGGTCTGCGCAAGGTCGTCTACGGCGGCTCGCCGATGCCCGAAGCGCTGCTGCGCAGGTGCCTGGAGATGATGGGCTGCGAGTTCGCGCAGATCTTCGGCCTCACCGAGACCTGCGCCTCCGCCCTCTGCCTCCCGCCGGCCGACCACGTGCCCGGCGGGCCCCGCCTCACCGCCGCCGGCCGGGCCTACCCCGGCGTGGCCGTCCAGGTCGTGGACCGCGCCGGCGAGCCGCTGCCGGCCGGCGAGGTCGGCGAGATCCTGCTCGACACCCCCGCCGTCATGGACGGCTACTGGAACCGTCCCGACGACACCGCACGCACCCTCGTCGACAGTTGGCTCCACACCGGCGACGCGGGCTTCCTCGACGAGGACGGCTACGTCCACGTCCGCGACCGCATCAAGGACGTCATCCTCGTCGCCGGCGAGAACGTGTACCCGGCCGAGGTCGAGAACGCCCTGGGCAAGCACCCGGCCGTGGCCGAGGTCGCGGTGGTGGGGGTGCCCGACCGGGTGCGCGGCGAGGCGGTCCGGGCGTACGTCCTCGCCCGGCCGGGGGAGCGGCCGACGGCCCGTGAGCTGACGACGTTCCTCAAGGACCGGCTCGCCGACTACAAGAGCCCCACGGACTACGCCTTCGTGGACACCCTGCCGCGCACCGCGAGCGGCAAGATCCTCCGCCGCGAGCTGCGCGGCCGTGCCTAAGGAGACCGGACAGACCATGGACGAGCGTACGGACCGGCCGGGCGGGCCGGATCTTCTGGAACTGCCGTTGCCGAAGCCGGGGGAGTGCCCGTTCGGGCCGCCGCCGGAGATGGCCGGGCTGCGGGAGCGGACGCCGGTGGTCCGGGTGAAGTGCCCGACCGGCCTGACGGCCTGGTTGGTCACCCGCTACGACGACGTGCGCGAGGTGCTCGGCGACGCGGAACGCTTCAGCAGCCGCGCCGGCCAGGCGATCCACCTGATGGCGCACGCCGATCCCGAGCGGCCGGTCGGCGAACTGGAGTTCTCGCGCATGGACGGCGCGGACTACCAGCGCTTCCGCCGGACCATCGGCCCGGAGCTGTCCACCGCCCAGCGCATGGCGGAGCTGCGGCCGATGGTGCAGGCCCTCGTCGACGAGCGGCTCGACACTCTCGCCGTCGCGGGGCCGCCCGCCGACTTCTACGCCGACTTCGCCGTCCCCGTCACCACCGCCGTGATCGGCGGGCTCGTCGGCGTGCCGTACGCCGACCGGGAGCTCTTCCACAACGCGGCGGCGGTGATGTTCAGCGGCGCCACCAGCCGGGCGGACGTGCTGGCGGCGATGCGTCCGCTCCACGAATACCTCTTCAAGATGGTCGTGACCCGCCGCGCGACGCCCCTGGACGACAGCCTCAGCCGCATCATCGCGCGCAGCGAGGCGAGCGAACGCCCGTACACCGACGTGGAGCTGGTGGGGATCTGCGCCGCCCTGCTGGTCCCCGGCTTCGACACCAGCGCGACCGTCATGGCCCACGGCCTCCTCACCCTGCTCGCACACCCGGGGGAGCTGGCCCGGCTGCACGCGGAGCCGTCGCTGATCCCCTCCGGGGTCGAGGAGATCGTGCGCTTCCTCGGGGGCGCCCCGGGCATCGTCCGCCAGGCGACGCGGGACACGGAGATCGGCGGCCACCCCGTCGCCGGCGGCGACTACGTCGTTCTCGCCATGCAGGCGGCCGATCGCGACACCGAGGCGTTCCCCGACCCCGACCGGCTGGACGTGGGCCGGCGGCCCAACAACCATCTGGGCTTCGGCTACGGCACGCACCAGTGCTTCGGCCAGCAGACGGCGCGGCTGGAGCTGACGATGACCCTGGAGACCCTGCTGCGCCGCGTCCCGTCGCTGCGCCTCGCGGTGCCGCTGGAGGACGTTCCGTTCAAGACCGGGAGCATCGTGTACGGACCCGCCGAGGTCCCGGTGACCTGGGACGCCGTTCTTCCCGCGGAAGTGGCGGGATGACGGGGGACGCGGAGGCGTGCCGATGAGGATCAGCGTCGACACCGCCAAGTGCGTGGCCTCCGGCATGTGCGCGTTCGTGGCGCCCGAGGTCTTCGACCAGAGGGCGGAGGACGGCGTCGTCGTGATCAGGATCCGGGACCCGCCGGAGGACCAGCTCGACGCGGTGCACGAGGCGGCCGTGAGGTGCCCCGCGCAGGTGATCGACGTCGAGTAGCCCGCCCCGGGAGCCGCGGGTGACGTGGTCCGCCGACCTCGCCGAGCGTCCGCGCTCCCGTCTCCGCGCTCCATGTCACCGACGGGAGTCTCTTCCGGTGTCTGCCAACGAACAACAACTGCGCGACTACCTCAGGCTGGTGACCGCCGACCTCCGCCGGACCAGGCAGCGCCTCGAAGAGGCGGAGGCGAGCCGGCACGAGCCCGTCGCCGTGACCGCCATGGCCTGCCGCTTCCCCGGGGGAGTGACGTCCCCCGAGGACCTGTGGCGCCTCGTCGCCGACGGCGCGGAGGGCCTGTCGCCCCTGCCCGCCGACCGCGGCTGGGACCTGCACACGCTCTGCGACCCCGACCCCCTGGTGCCCGGCCGGACGTATCTGCGCGCCGGCGGATTCCTGGGCGGAGCGGGCGACTTCGATGCCGAGCTGTTCGGGATCTCGCCCCGCGAGGCGCTGGCGACGGATCCGCAGCAGCGGCTGCTGCTCGAAGTGGCGTGGGAGTCGTTCGAACGTGCCGGCCTCCCGGTCGGCGAGCTGCGCGGGGAGCCCGTCGGCGTCTTCGTCGGGGGGACGCCGCAGGAGTACGCGCCACGCCACGGTGACCCGGCGGCGCGGGACCTGGAGGGCTACCTGGCCGTCGGCACCACCACGAGCGGGATGTCGGGCCGGATCGCGTACGCCTTCGGACTGCGCGGCCCCGCCCTCACCGTCGACACCGCCTGCTCGTCCTCGCTGACCGCCCTGCACCTCGCCGTGCAGGCCCTGCGGCGCGGCGAGTGCACCATGGCGCTGGCCGGTGGTGTCACCGTCATGTCCTCGCCGAACTGGATCGTCGACCTCAGCCGCCAGCAGGCGCTGGCCGCCGACGGCCGCTGCAAGCCGTTCGCCGCGGCGGCCGACGGCTTCGGCCCCGCCGAGGGCGTGGGCGTGCTGCTGCTGGAGCGGCTGTCCGACGCCCGGCGCCACGGCCACCCGGTGCTGGCCGTCGTACGGGGCACGGCGGTGGGCCAGGACGGCGCGAGCAACGGCCTGACCGCCCCCAACGACGAGGCGCAGGAAGAGGTCATCCGCGCCGCCCTGGCCGACGCCCGGCTCTCCGCCGCCGACGTGGACGCGGTGGAGGCCCACGGCACCGGCACCAGGCTCGGCGACCCGATCGAGGCCCAGGCGCTGATCGCCGTCTACGGCCGGGGGCGGCCGGCCGGACGGCCGCTGCTGCTGGGAAGCGTGAAGTCGAACATCGGCCATACCCAGGCGGCGGCGGGCATGGCCGGAGTCATGAAGACGGTCCTGGCGATGCGCCACGCGGTAGTGCCCGCGACGCTGCATGTCGATGCGCCGTCGCCCCATGTGGACTGGGCGGCGGGGGTGCTGGAGCTGGTGACGGAGGCGAGGCCGTGGCCGGAGCGGGAGGGGCCCCGGCGTGCGGGGGTGTCGTCGTTCGGCATCACCGGCACCAACGCGCACGTGATCCTTGAGGAAGCCGGGGAGGAGACACGCGAAGCGGGGCAGGCCGCCGCGCCGGGGGAGCGTCCGTCGTACGCCGGCACCGCCGCCCCGGCCGCCGTCGTCCCGTGGATCCTCTCCGCCCGCGACGAGACCGCGCTGCGGCAGCAGGCGGTCCGGCTACGGGAGTTCGCGGCCGGCACGGAACCGTACCCCCGCCCCGTGGACGTCGGCTGGTCGCTGGCCCGTACTCGTACGCCCCTGGAGTACCGCGCGGTTGTCGTCGGTGGTACGCCGGCGGAGCTGACCCACCGCCTCGGCGCCGTGGCCGCCGGGGCCGAACAGCCCGGCGTCGTCGGCGGTGTGGCGCGTAGCGACGCCGCCGGCGTGGGCCTGCTGTTCGCCGGGCAGGGCGCGCAGCGGCCGGGCATGGGCCGGGGGCTGTACGAGGCGTTCCCGGCGTTCGCGGCGGCCTGGGACGAGGCGTGCGAGATCCTCGACAAGCTGCTGCCCGGCCCGCTGAACGACGTCGTCTTCGGCGCGGACGAGGAGATCCTGCGCCGCACCGAGTGGGCGCAACCGGCCCTCGTCGCCCACGAGGTGGCGCTGTTCCGGCTGGTGGAGTCGTGGGGCGTCCGGCCGGGTCTGATGGTGGGCCACTCGGTGGGGGAGATCGCGCTCGCACACGTGGCCGGCATCCTCTCCCTGGAGGACGCCTGCACGCTGGCGGTGGCGCGCGGCCGGCTGATGCAGGCCCTGCCCGCGGGCGGCACCATGGTCGCCGTGGCCGCGCCCGAGGACGAGGTCGCGTCCGCCCTGGCCGGCCACGAGGACGCCGCCGGCATCGCCGCCGTCAACGGCCCCCGCGCGGTGGTCGTCTCCGGGGCGCAACCGGTGGTGGCGGCCATCGCCCGGCGGTTCACGGAACGCGGGGTGAAGACCCGTCCTCTGCGGGTGAGCCACGCCTTCCACTCGCCGCTGATGGAGCCCGTTCTGGCGGACTTCCGCGCGGTGGCGGAGGGCCTGCGGTTCCACGCGCCGCGGATCCCGGCCGTCTCCACGCTGACCGGCCGGCGCGTCGGCGCGGGTGACCTGGCGTCCGCGGACTACTGGGTACGGCACGCGCGGGAGGGCGTGCGCTTCCACGACGCCGTACGCGCACTGGCGGCCGAGGGTGTCCGGCACGCGCTGGAGATCGGGCCCGACGCCACGCTCAGCGCGATGGCCTCCGAAGCCCTCGCGGACCCCGAAGGCGTGGTGTTCTGCCCGCTGGGCCGTGGCGACCGCCCCGAGCCGCTGGCCGCCGTCGAGGGGCTTGCCCGCGCCTGGTGCGCAGGCGTCGACGTCGACTGGCAGGCCGTGTGCTCCGGCGGTCGCCGCGTCGAGCTGCCCACGTACGCCTTCCAGCGGCGGCGGTTCTGGCTCCGGCCCGCGCCGGGAGGTGCGGCGGCGGCCGCCGGCCTCGGGGTACGCGCCGCCGGCCACCCGGTGCTCGGTGGCGCGGTGGACACGGCCGACGGCCGGGGCGTGGTCCTCACCGGCCGGCTGGCGCGGTCGGCGCAGCCCTGGCTGGCCGCACACCGCGTGGGGGAGCGGGCAATCGTGCCCGGCACGGCGTTCGTCGACCTGGCCTTGCGCGCCGGTGACGAGGCCGGCTGCGGCCGGCTGGACGAACTCACCCTGCACACCCCGCTGGTCGTCCCCGAACACGGCGGCGTGGAGCTGCAGATCGTGGTGGACGGCGCGGACGCCGGGGGGCGGTGCCCGTTCGACCTGTACGCCCGGCCCGACGGTGAGCCGAAGGCGCCGTGGACTCGGCATGCCACGGGCGTGCTGGCGCAGGCCGCGCCGTCCCCGCCCGCCGACCTCACCGCATGGCCCCCGCCCGGTGCCGAGCGCCTCGACCTCACCGACTGCTACCCACGTCTCGCCGCCGCCGGCCTGCACTACGGGGCCGACTTCCAGGCCCTGCGTGCCGTCTGGCGGCGCGACGACCAGGTGTTCGCCGAAGCCGCCCTGGCCGCGGACGTGGACGTACGGGGCTTCGGTCTCCACCCGGCGCTCCTCGACGCCGCACTCCACCCCGTGGTCCTCGCCGGCATGGTGGCCACCGACGGCACACCGGCCCTGCCCTTCTCCGTCGAAGGGGCGGAACTCCTCGCCACCGGCGCCACCACGCTGCGCGTCGCGCTCACCCCGGTCGCCGCGGACGCGGTCTCCGTGACCGTCGCGGACGGGTCCGGCCGGCCCGTGGCCACCGTCGCCTCCCTGACGTTCAGGAACGCTCCCGCCGAGGGCGCCGGCCACGCCCCGGCCGCCCGGAACTCCCTGTACAGGGTCGCGTGGGAGCCCGTCCCCGGCGAGCCCGCCCCCGCACCCGAACCCGTACGCGACCCCGATCTCGTCGTCGCCCGGCTCGACGAGGACACCGACGTGCGGGGAGCCGTACATCAGGCCCTTTCGCTCGTACGCGGCCGGCTCGGCGCGGAGGTGCCCGCCGCGGAGCGGCTGGCGATCGTCACCCGCGCCGGCCTGCCGGCGCACGCCGCGGCCGAGGGGCTGATCCGCTCGGCGCAGGCCGAACACCCCGGCCGGTTCGTGCTGGTGACCACCGACGGCGACCCCGCGGGGCACGCCGACATCGCGGGGAGGGTGACAGCCGGCGATGAGGACCACGTTCGCCTGCGCGACGGTGCCGTTCTCCGCCCGCGCCTGGTCCGGGCCGGCTCCGGGAACACAGCCGGGCCCTCGCCGCTGGCCGGCGACGGCACCGTGCTCCTCACCGGCGGGACGGGACACCTGGGCCGGCTGCTGGCCCGCCACCTGGTGACCCGCCACGGCGTACGGCGTCTGCTGGTGGCCGGACGGCGCGGGACGGGCGCCGAGGGCGTCGAGGCGTGGGCGGCGGAGCTGACCCGGCTGGGAGCCAGGGTGCAGGTGGTCGCCTGCGACGTGGCCGACCGCGCCGCGCTGGCGCGCCTTCTCGCGGACATCCCGGCGGAGTTCCCGCTACGGGCTGTGGTGCACGCCGCGGGCGTGGTGGACGACGCGGTCGTCACCTCCCTCACGGACGAGCAGGTGGACCGCGTCCTGGCGCCCAAGGCCGACGCGGCGCTCGCGCTGGACGAACTCACCGCCGGGACGGACCTGTCGGCGTTCGTGCTGTTCTCCTCGGTCGCGGGCGTGCTCGGCACTCCCGGTCAGGGCAACTACGCGGCGGCCAACGCCTTCCTCGACGCGCTCGCCGCCCGCCGCCGTGAACGCGGCCTGCCCGCGGTGTCGCTGGCCTGGGGCCCGTGGGCGGAGACCGGTGGTATGACGGCCGGGCTGAGTGCGGCGGACCGGGCCCGGCTGGGCCGGTGGGGCCTGCGCGGGCTCGGCACGGAGGAGGCTCTGGCGCTGTTCGACGCGGCGCTGGCCCGTTCGGGGGCCAACGAGGCCGGTGGGGCCGCCCTCGTACCCGTCCGGATCGACTCGGCTGCCCTACGGGTCCGCGCGGCGGCCGAAGGCGGCATCGCGCCGTTGCTGCGGTCCCTCGTCCCCGCTCCGGCCCGGCGCGCCGTACCCGCACCTGACGCGGCCGCCCCGCCCGGCCCGGAGGATGTGGCACTCGCCCTCGCCGGCGCCTCCGCCGACGAACGCCGCCGCGTTCTCCTCGACCTGGTGCGTACGCACGCGGCCGTGGCCCTCGGCCACGGCGGGAGCGACGCCGGGGCCGCTGCGGTGGAGGGGGCCTTCCGCGATGCCGAACGGCCCTTCCGTGACGCCGGGTTCGACTCCCTGGCTGCGATCGAGCTGCGCAACCGCCTGGTCGCCGCAACCGGTGTGCGGCTCACCGCCACGGCCGTCTTCGAGCACCCCAGCCCGGCGGAACTCACCGATCACCTCCTCTCTCTCTGGGACGCCGCGAAACCCCCTGACCTGCGCTCCTCGTAGCCTTAGCACCCCATCCGGCTGCCGCCCAGCCCCGGGATGGCTGGGGTCTGGCCGGGGGTGTGCACCGGGGTGGGCGGCTGGTACGGGTGCACAGAATTTGTTCGTCCCTGCAACGACATCTGTTCGTCCCTGCAACGACGAGACCGCGACGGTGCGGCGGCAGAGCCACGGCACCGGTGACATGGCACGGGGAGCGCCGCGTATGACCGGGATGGATCCGATCGCCGTCGTCGGACTCGCCTGCCGGTTGCCGGGGGCGTCGAGCCCGGCGGAGTTCTGGCGGCTGCTGCGCGACGGGATCGACGCCGTCGGCGAGGTGCCCGACGGCCGCAGGCGGCACACCGGCGGAGCGGTGCACGGCGCATTCCTGGAGCACGTCGACGCCTTCGACCCGGAGTTCTTCGGCATCTCCCCGCGCGAGGCCGCGGTCACGGACCCGCAGCAGCGTCTGATGCTGGAGCTGGCGTGGGAAGCGTTGGAGGACGCGGGCATCGTCCCGTACGACCTCTCCCAGACCGCGACCGCCGTCTACGCCTCCGCCGTCTGGGACGACTACGCGGAACTGGCGCACCGGCGCGGCGACGCGGCCCGTACGCACCACACCTTCGCCGGTACCCGGCGGGCGATGCTGGCCAACCGGGTGTCGTACGCCCTCGGTCTCACCGGCCCGAGCCTCACGGTGGACACCGGGCAGTCCTCCTCCCTCGTCGCCGTCCACCTCGCGTGCGACAGCCTGCGCCGCGGGGAATCCACCCTGGCCCTCGTCGGCGGCGTGAACCTGGTCCTCGCCCCGGACTCCACCGCCACCTCCGACCGCATGGGCGCGCTGTCCGCCTCCGGACGCTGCCGCACCTTCGACGCCGCCGCCGACGGCTACGTCCGCGGCGAGGGCGGCGCCGTGCTCGTCCTCAAGCTGCTCCAACGGGCCCTGGCCGAAGGCGACACCGTGTCCTGCGTGCTCCGCGGCAGCGCCGTGAACAACGACGGGGGCGGCGACTCCCTCGGAGCCCCGCGCCGCAGCACACAGGAGGAGGTGCTCCGGCTGGCCTACCGGCACGCCGGCACGGACCCCGGCGACGTCCAGTTCGTCGAGCTGCACGGCACCGGCACCCCCGCCGGGGACCCCGTCGAGGCAGCGGCCCTCGGCGCGGTGGTCGGCGCGGCCCGCCCCGCGGGCGACCCGGTGCCGGTCGGCTCGGTCAAGACCAACGTCGGCCACCTGGAGGGCGCGGCCGGCGTCGTCGGCCTGCTCAAGGCGGTCCTCAGCATCCGCCATCGCGAACTCCCGCCCAGCCTCCACTACGCCACACCGCATCCGGGGATCCCGCTGGACCGGCTCAACCTGCGGGTGCAGGTGGCCCGCGAGGGCTGGCCGCGTCCCGAGCGGCCACTGGTGGCGGGGGTTTCGTCGTTCGGCCTCGGCGGCACCAACTGCCACGTCGTGGTGGCCCAGCCCGACGCCCCCGACCCCGCCCCCGCCGCCGGCGCCGGGGACGGCTTGCAGCGCGACGGTACGGACGACCGGCCGCTGCCGTGGGTGTTCTCGGGCCGCAGCCTTCCGGCACTGCGGGACCAGCCGGCACGGCTCCTGCGCGACCTGCTCGACCACCCCGGGCGTACCCCGCAGGACGTCGGACTCTCCCTGGCCACCACACGCGCGCAGTTCGGCCACCGCGCCGTCGTCATCGGATCCGGCGAGGACGGCCTGCGCGACGCAGCCGCGCGCCTGTCCCGGGGCGAGCCCGCCCCCGGCGTCGTGGAGGGCGTCGCCCTCCCCGGTGCGGGTCCGGTGCTGGTGTTTCCGGGGCAGGGGTCGCAGTGGCGGGGGATGGCGCTGGAGTTGTACGGGCAGTCGGCGGCGTTCGCGGGGGCGCTGGACGAGTGTGCCGAGGCATTGGCGCCTTTCACGGGGCGGTCGTTGCTGCAGGATCTCGACGGCGATCTCCGGCGAGGCGATGTGGTGCAGCCCGCGTTGTGGGCGGTGATGGTGTCGCTGGCGCGGTTGTGGGAGTCGTTCGGTGTGGTGCCGTCCGCGGTGGTGGGTCATTCGCAGGGTGAGATCGCGGCGGCGGTGGTGGCGGGGGCGTTGACTCTGGAGGACGGTGCCCGGGTCGCCGCGCTGCGCAGCCGGGTCATCGCCCGGCGGCTGGCGGGCCGGGGCGGGCTGGCCTCGGTGGCGCTCCCGGCGGACGAGGTGCGGGAGCTGCTCACCACGCTCGGCGGCGGGCTGTGCGTGGGCGCGGTGAACGGCCCCGCGGCCACGGTGGTCAGCGGGCCCCCGGCGGCCTTGGAGAAGCTGACGGCGGTCCTGGTGGCCCGGCAGATCCGCGTACGCCGCGTCGACATCGACTACGCGTCCCACTCCGCGCAGGTCGACGCCGTCGTGCCGGAACTCCTCGACGTCCTCGGCGAGATCCCCACCCGGTCGTGCCGGGTGCCGTTCCCCTCGACGGTGACCGGGGAGATCCTGGACGGCCGGGAGCTGGACGCCGCGTACTGGGTGAGCAACCTGCGCCGCACGGTGCGCTTCTCCGACGTCGTGGGGAACCTGCTCGACCGGGGCCACCGCCTGTTCATCGAGACCAGCCCCCACCCCGTGCTGAGCACCGCCGTCTCCGAGACCGCCGACGCACGCGGTGTCGAAGCCGGTGTCGTCGGCGGCCTCCGGCGCGGCGACGGCAGCCGGCGGGGGTTCCTCACCGGCGTCGCGCAGGCGTGGACGCGCGGGGCGGCCGTCACCTGGGAGGCGGCGTTCGACGGTCTCGGCGCCCGGCGCGTCCCGCTGCCCACGTACCCCTTCCAGCGCACCAGCCACTGGCTGCCCGCGGGCAACGACGAGGCAGGCACCGCGGCGGAACCGGAGCCCCCCGAGGCCCGGGTCACCGCTGACCCGGCCGGTCGCGGGGAGGGCCGGCAGCGAGCGCGGTTGCTCGACTTCGTACGCGGCCACGCGGCGGCCGTGCTCGGATACACCGACCCCGCACGTGTCGACGAGAAGACGACGTTCAAGGACGCCGGCTTCGACTCGCACATGTCCGTCGAGCTACGTGACCGCCTCGGCACCGCCACCGGCCTGCGCCTGCCCTCCGATGTCCTGTTCTCCTTCCCCACACCGGCCGCCCTGGCCGAGCGGCTGCGCGCCGGGCTGACGGACGGGCCCGCCGCGAGGGGCGTACCCGAGCGGTCGGACCGCCCCGGCGACGAGAACGGGGACGATCCGATCGCGGTGGTCGGCATGGCCTGCCGGTTCCCCGGTGGCGTCCGGTCTCCCGAGGACCTGTGGCGGCTCGTGACCGATGGCACCGACGCGATCAGCGACTTCCCGGACGACCGGGGCTGGGACGCCGGCGGCGCCGGCCGCACCTGGCGGGGCGGCTTCCTCGACGGCGCCACCGAGTTCGACGCCGGGTTCTTCGGGATCTCACCCCGCGAGGCGCTGACCATGGACCCGCAGCAGCGCGTGCTTCTGGAGGTCTGCTGGGAGGCCGTCGAGCGGGCGGGGATCATCCCGGCGACGCTGCGGTCCACGGCCACCGGTGTCTTCGTCGGCGCCATGGCGCAGGAGTACGGTGCCCGGCTCGACCAGGCGCCGGAGGGCTTCGAGGGGCAGATCCTCACCGGCGGTACGCCCAGCGTGCTGTCCGGGCGCGTGGCGTACACGCTGGGCCTGCGGGGTCCGGCGCTCACCGTCGACACCGCCTGTTCCTCGTCGCTGGTCTCCCTCCACCTCGCGGCGCAGTCACTGCGGCAGGGGGACTGCACCCTGGCCCTCGCCGGCGGCGTGGCCGTCATGGCGAACCCGGGCATGTTCCTGGAGTTCGGCCACCAGGGCGGGCTGTCCGCCGACGGCCGCTGCAAGGCGTTCGGGGCCGCCGCCGACGGCACGAGCTGGGCGGAGGGCGCGGGGATGCTCGTGCTGGAGCGGCTGTCGCACGCCCGCCGCAACGGGCACCGGATCCTCGCCCTGGTGCGCGGCTCGGCCGTCAACCAGGACGGCGCGTCCAACGGACTGACCGCCCCCAGCGGCCCCGCCCAGGAAGAGGTCGTCCGCCGGGCCCTGGCCGTGGCCGGGCTGACGGCCGGGGACGTCGATGCCGTCGAGGCGCACGGTACGGGCACCCGCCTGGGCGACCCGGTCGAGGCGCACGCCCTGCTGGCGACGTACGGTCAGGACCGCGAGCCCGGCGAGCCGCTGTACCTGGGGTCGCTGAAGTCCAACATCGGCCACGCGCAGGCCGCCGCGGGCGTAGGCGGCGTGATCAAGATGGTGATGGCGATGCGGCACGGGGTACTGCCGCGCACCCTCCACGCCGACCAGCCGTCCCCGCACGTCGACTGGTCGTCCGGCGCCGTGGCGCTGCTGGCCGGCGAGCGCCCCTGGCCCAGCCGCGGCCGGGTGCGCCGGGCCGGGGTCTCCTCGTTCGGCATCAGCGGCACCAACGCGCACGTGATCGTGGAAGAGGCCGCCGAGCCCGCCGAGCCGGAGAAGTCGGCCGAGCCCGCCGGACCGCGGCCGGCACCGGCGGCTGGAGTGCTGGTGTGGCCCGTGTCCGGAGACACCCCCCGCGGGCTGGCCGCCCAGGCCGCGCGGCTGCGCGACTTCGCCGGGGCGCACCCCGAGCATTCCGCGGCGGACGTCGGCTGGTCGCTGGCCGGGACCCGGGCGGCGCTGGAGCACCGGGCCGTGGCGGTCGGCAGGGACGCCGGCGAACTGGCCAATGCACTGGCCGCGCTGGCCGCGGGGGAGCCCGCGGCCCGCCTCGTCACGGGCCGGGCCACCGGCGTCGGAGCCGGTCCGGTGTTCGTGTTTCCGGGGCAGGGGTCGCAGTGGCGGGGGATGGCGCTGGAGTTGTACGGGCAGTCGGCGGCGTTCGCGGGGGCGCTGGACGAGTGCGCCGCGGCGCTGGCGCCTTTCACGGGGCGGTCGTTGCTGCAGGATCTCGACGGCGATCTCCGGCGAGGCGATGTGGTGCAGCCCGCGTTGTGGGCGGTGATGGTGTCGCTGGCGCGGTTGTGGGAGTCGTTCGGTGTGGTGCCGTCCGCGGTGGTGGGTCATTCGCAGGGTGAGATCGCGGCGGCGGTGGTGGCGGGGGCGTTGACTCTGGAGGACGGTGCCCGGGTCGCCGCGCTGCGCAGCCGGGTCATCGCCCGGCGGCTGGCCGGCCGGGGAGGGATGGCGTCGGTGGCACTGCCGGCGGACGCGGTACGTGAGCGGCTCGGCGCCCTGGGCGGCGGGCTGTGCGTGGCGGCGGTCAACGGCCCGGCCACCACGGTCGTCAGCGGGCCGGCGGCGGAACTTGCGGAACTGACGTCGGCGCTGGAGGCCGAGCAGGTCCGCGTACGCCGTACCAACGTCGACTACGCGTCCCACTCCCCGCAGGTCGACGCCATCGCCGCGGAGCTGGCCGAGGAACTGGGCGGGATCCGTACGCGGCCGTGTCACGTGCCGTTCTTCTCGACGGTCACCGGGGAGATGCTCGACGGCCGGGAGCTGGACGCCGGCTACTGGGTGCGCAACCTGCGGGCCACGGTGCGCTTCTCCGACGCCGTGCGCAAACTGGTCGGTCAGGGCCACCGTATGTTCATCGAGACCAGCGCCCACCCCGTTCTCACCATGGGCGTCCAGGAGACCGCCGAGGCGGACGCGGTCGCCGTGGGATCCCTGCGCCGCGGCGACGGCGGGACGGAACGGTTCCTCACCTCGCTCGCCGAGGCCCACGTGCACGGTGCCGCCGTCGACTGGGCCCCCGCCTTCCGCCGCGCCCGCGTGGTGGACCTGCCGACGTACGCCTTCGAGGGCCGCCGCTACTGGATGGCCGCTCCGGCGCCCGCCGCCGAGACCGGCGACCACCCCCTGGCCCGGTCCGTCACCCAGGTGGCCGGCTCCGACTCCGCCCTGCTGGCGGCCACGCTGTCCCCCCGCACCGTGCCGTGGCTCGCCGATCACGTCGTCTCCGGCAGCGTGCTGCTGCCCGGCGCCGCCCTCGTCGAACTGGTTCTCCGCGCGGGCGAGGAAGTCGGCTGCGGGCGGCTGGAGGAACTGGTCCTGCACGCTCCACTCCACCTGCCTGAGAGTGACGCGGTCCAGCTCCAGATAGCGGTAGGCCCTCCGGAGGACGATTCGGCAACGGTGCCCCGCCGCCCCGTCGTGGTCCATGCTCGCCCGGCCGGTGCCGCGCGCGGGGAGCCGTGGGCCCGGCACGCCACGGGTGTCCTCGCGCCCACACGGGGAGCGTCCGGCGGCCCCGTCCTCAGCGAATGGCCGCCCGCCGGCACCGAGTCGGTGACCGTCGACAAGCTGTACGCGGAGCTGGCGGCGCTCGGCTACGACTACGGACCGGCCTTCCGCGGCCTGGGCGCGGCCTGGCGGCGGGGCTGCGAGTTGTTCGCGGAGGTCTCGCTCCCTTCCGGGCCTGCGGGCGGACCTCCCTCCGCAGTCGCCGGCTACGGCATCCATCCCGCGCTCCTCGACGCCTGCCTGCATGGCGCGCTGCTCGGCCGGATCGAGGAGCGGGCCGCCCGCCCGGCCCTGCCGTTCGCCTGGAGCGGGGTGGAACTGTTCGCCACCGGCGCCACGGCGGCGCGCGTGCATGTCGTCCCGAACGGGGAGGGGACCTTCGCCCTGCACGTGGCCGATGCCACCGGCCGTCCGCTGGCGGCGGTCGACTCCCTGACGCTCCGTGAGAGCACCGCTGACGCCGCCGCCCGGGCGGAGGACTCCGGGCGGCTGTACCGGATCCGCTCACGGCCCGTCCCGCCCGCCTCGCCCGCCGCGAGCGGTCTGCCCGGTCCCCCCTGCGTCCTGGACGAGCGCGCACCCCTCCTCGCCGCCCTCGCCGACCCCGTACCGGCCACCGTGATCGCCCCCGTTCCCGACGCGGGCACCGCCGAGGACGCCGCCTCCCGCGCGCTGGGACTCGTCCAGGAGTGGCTGGCCGACGAGCGGTTCGCCGGCTCCCGGCTCGCCTTCGCCGTCACCGGCGAGGGTCCGGCCCAGGCCGCCGTGGCGGGCCTGGTGCGTACGGCCCGTACCGAACACCCCGGCCGCTTCGCGCTCGCGCACGTCACCGACGACCCGGGGTACCGGGCCACGGCCGCCGCCCTCGCGGGGCCGGACGAGCCGGAGATCCGCGTGGTGGCCGGGCAGGTGGCCGTCCCGCGGCTGGCGAGCGCCGCCGGCCGCCTCCCAACCCCGCCGGCGGACGAGGTGTGGCGGATCGACGCCGCCGTCCGGGGCACGCTCGACGGCTTGGCGGCCGTCCCCGCCCCGGAGGCGGCCGGGCCCCTGCCCGAGGGCCACGTCCGTATCGCGATGGGTGCCGCGGGGCTCAACTTCCGCGACGTGCTGGTCGCGCTCGACATGTATCCCGGGCAGGGGGACCTGGGTGTCGAGGGCGCGGGTACGGTGACCGCCGTCGGGCCCGGCGTGACCCGACCGGCCGTCGGCGACCGCGTGCTGGGCCTGGTCCGCGGCGCCCTGGGCCCCGTGGCCGTGGCCGACGCCCGCACCCTCGTGCGGATGCCGGAAGGCTGGACGTTCGCGCAGGGCGCGGCCGTGCCCGTGGGGTACCTCACCGCCTGGATGGGACTGGTCGACGGGGCCGGCCTCGCCCGCGGCGAGCGGGTCCTCGTCCACACCGCCACCGGCGGGCTCGGACTGGCGGCGCTGCACGTCGCCCGCCATGTGGGCGCCGAGGTCTTCGCCACCGCCGCCCCCGCCAAACAGCACCTGCTGCGCCGCCTCGGACTCGACGAGGACCACATCGCCTCCAGCCGCGACCTGGACTTCCGGCGGCGGTTCCGGGACGCCACCGGCGGCGCCGGCATGGACGTCGTCCTCCACACTCTCGCCGGCGAGTTCACCGACGCGTCGCTCGACCTGCTGCCCCGCGGCGGCCGGTTCGTCGAGCTGGGCAAGACCGACGTCCGCGACGCCGACGCCGTGGCCGCGGACCGGCCCGGCGTCGTCTACCGGCCCTTCGACCTGCTGGCCGAGGACCCCGGCCGGGTCGGGGACGTACTGTGCCGCCTCGTCGGCCTCTTCGCCGCGGGCACGCTCCCGCCGCCGCCGATCACCTCGTGGGACATCCGGGAGGCGCCGGACGCGTTCGAGACGCTGAAGGACGCCGGTCACCTCGGCAAGGCCGTGCTCACCCTGCCCCGCCGCCTGGACCCGGACCGGACGGTCCTCGTCACCGGAGGTACGGGGACGCTCGGCCGCCTGCTGGCCCGCCACCTGGTGACCCGGCACGGGATCCGGCACCTGCTGCTGGCCGGCCGGCGCGGCCTCGGCGCTGACGGCGCGGAGGCGTTCGCCGCCGAACTCACCGGCCTCGGCGCACAGGTGCACGTGGCGGCCTGCGACGTCGGCGACCGCCGGGCGCTGGGCGACCTGCTCGCGGCCGTCCCGGCCGACCGGCCGCTGGGCGCCGTGGTCCACGCCGCCGGGACGCTCGACGACGGCGTCGTGGAGACCCTCACGCCCGCGCGGCTGGCGCGGGTGCTGCGCGCCAAGACGCAGGCCGCGCAGCACCTGGACGAGCTGACGGCGGGACTCGACCTGGACGCCTTCGTGCTGTTCTCCTCCGTCGCCGGGCTGCTGGGCACCGCGGGCCAGGCCAACTACGCCGCGGCGAACGCCACCCTGGACGCCCTGGCCCGGCGCCGCCGGAGCCGCGGGCTTCCCGCCGTCTCCCTCGCCTGGGGACTCTGGCGGGAGGCCGGCGGCATGACCGGGCACCTGCACGAGCGGGACGTCCAGCGGCTGGCGGACGCCGGCGTGGCACCGCTCGACTCCGCCGCCGGGCTCGCGCTGTTCGACGCGGCGCTGACCGGCGGCGAACCGGTCCAGGTCGCCGCCCGGCTGGACCTGCCGGGCCTGCGGCGGCAGGCCGCCGCCGGCGAGTTGCCGGCCCTGTTCCGCGGTCTGGTCGGCACGGTCCGGCCGCGGGCCGCGGCCGGCAGGCCCGCGGGGGAGCCCGGTGCCGACGACGGGGCCCTGGCCCGGCAGTTGGCCGGCGCGCCGCCCGAGGAACGGCGGCGCGTGCTGCTGGGCCTCGTCCGGTCGCAGGCGGCCACGGTCCTGCGGCACGGCACCGCGCAGGAGATCGTCCCGGACCGCCCCTTCCGGGAGCTGGGGTTCGACTCCCTCACCGCGGTGGAACTGCGCAACCGGCTCACCGCCGCGGCGGGCGTGCGGCTACCGAGCACGGTGGTGTTCCGGCACCCCACCCCCGCCGAACTGGCGGACCGGATCCACACAGAACTCTTCCCACCCGGCCCCGAGCACGCCGCGTCCACACCGACCACCCGGACCGACGGGCTCACCACGACGGGCCCGGCCGCAGAGCACGTGCCGATCGTGGACGACGAGCTGCTCGCCCTCATCGACAGGGCGGTGGAGGGCGAGTGACGCGCCGTAGCTCCGACTCACCTGCACCGACAGTTCGTCACCGACGGGGAAGGACATCATGCGCACAGCAGACGTGCCGCTGATCGAGCGGGACCACGAACTCGCAGTCCTCGAAGCCGCGGTCACGCGATGCCGGCGTGGCGCCGGGCAACTTCTCCTGATCGAGGGCGGTCCGGGGATGGGCAAGAGCGCCCTGCTCGCCGCCCTGCGGCGCAGGTCGGAGGCGGAGGGCTGCCGTGTCCTGCAGGCCAGGAGTGACGAGTCGGAGGGGGGATTCCCGTACGGGGTCGTGCGCCAGCTCTTCGAGGGCTGGCTGGCCTCGGCACCCCCGGACGAGCGGTGCCGGGTGTTCCGGGGACCGGCGGGGCCGGCGCGCCGGCTCTTCGAGTACGGGCCCCAGGACGCGCCACCCGTCGGCCGGGACGCCGCTCCCTCCGCCGGCGACCGGCAGCACGTACTCCTGAACGGCCTCTACTGGATGTGCGTTCACCTCGCGGAACGCAGACCCCTGTCGCTGCTGCTCGACGACGTGTGGTGGGGCGACGCCCCCTCGCTCCGCTTCCTGCACTACCTCGCCACGCGCCTGGACAGCCGGCCGATCCTGCTCGGCGTCACCACCGACCCGGCCCAGAAGGGGCCCCGGATCAGCGGTGCCCACGCCGTCGTCAGCCTGCCCGCAGCGGAGTTGCTGCGCCTCACGCCGCTCAGCGTGTCGGGGGTGAGGGCCTGTCTCGCCGCGCGACTCGGCGAGGAAACCGGTTCCGTACTCGGGGACGCATGCCACCAGGCGACCGGCGGCACCCCCTTCTACCTCCGCGAGCTGGTCGACGAACTGGCCGCCGCCGCCCGGCCGGACGGCGGACCGCCGCCCGCGGCCCTCGTGCCCGGCCTCGCTCCGCCCAGGGTCGTGCACGGCATGCTGCGCCGGCTGCGGTCGCTGCCCGCGCCGGCCGTCGCCCTCGTCGAGGCCATGGCCGTCCTGGGCACCGAACCGGGCCTCACGTACGCCGGCGGCGTCGCCGGCATCGACCAGGGAGCCGTCGCCGGCGCGCTGGGGGCGCTCGTGGACGGCGGGCTTCTCCGGCCCGACCTGCCGCCGCGCTTCCTCTACCCCGTCGTCCGCGCCGCGATCTATCACAGCCTGCCCGCCACCCGGCGCAACGCGGTCCACGCCCGGGCGGCGCACGTCCTCGCCCGCGCCGCCGCCCCCGTCGACGACATCGCCCGGCACCTGCTGCACGCCGACGTGACCGGCAACCGGGAGGCGGTCGCCCTGCTGCGCCGGGCGGCCCGCAAAGCGGTCGCCGACGACCGGCCGACCGCCGCGGTGGCGTACCTGACCCGCGCCCTCCAGGAACCGCCGGCGGCCGAGGACGAGGTGGCCGTGCTCACCGAACTCGGCCGGGCCGAGGTACGCGCCCGCCTGGTCGCGGCCCTGGACCACCTCGGCCAGGCGATGGAGTTGAGCGCGGACCCCGTACAGCGCGGCAGGATCGGGCTCGACCTCGCGACGGGCCTCGTGACCGCCGACCGGGTGGAGGAGGCCGTATCCCTCCTCCAGCAGCTACGCGAGGAGGTCGGCGACCGCGACGAGACCCTCGGCGGCCGACTGGACGTCGCGCTCGTCGTCACCGCGAGCCAGGCGTCCCACCTGCGGCACATCGCGAAGGAGCGGCTGCGCGAGCTGGCCCGCACCGACGCCGCCAGCCCCGTCGCGGCCCGGCTCCTGGCCCTCGACGAACCGGCCGCCGCACTGCGCCGCGGGGAGCCCGCGGCCCGGATCGGCGAGCTGACCGAGAAGGCCCTGGCGACCGTGTTCGCCGACGGCCTCGCGTCGTACGACCACGAGGTGTCCGCGCAGCTCTGGTGCCGGGTCGCCGCCGTCCTCGTCTGCTGCGACCTGCTGGGGGACGCCGAGCGCCTGCTCACCCACGCGCTGGCGGACGCGGAGGAGACCGGCGCGCCGATCGCCGCGGACTCCTACCGCGCCGTGCGCGCCTGGGCGCGGTACCAGCGCGGACGGCTGGCCGAGGCGGAGACGGACGCGCGGCACGTGCTGGAGCGGGCCGACGGCGCCGGCCTGCGCAGCCCCATGGCGGTGTTCGCCGTCGGCGCGCTGACCCGGGTGCTGATCGCGCGCCACGAACTGGACGCCGCGGCGGCCGTCGTACGCACCCACGACTTCAGCGCGTCGATGCGGAGGTCCGCGATCTACGTTCCCGTGCTGTTCGCCCGCGGCCGCCTGCACGGCGCCCGGGGCGACGTCGACACCGCCGTCGAGGACATCCTCCACGGGTGCCGGCTGATGGAGGACTGGGGGCTGCGGAACCCGGCCCTCCTCCAGACCCTGGACGCCGCGGTCCTGCTGAACCGGGCGGGGCGCACGGAAGAGGCCGGCGCCATGGTGGAGCGGCTGCGCCCGCGCGTACGGGCCTTCGCCTCCCGGCGGGTGATCGCCGCCACGCTCCGGGTGCGCGGCCTGACGGCGGCGCCCGGCCCGGCGGTGCGGTACCTGGAGGAGGCCGCCGAGCTGCTCGCCGGCTCCGAGGCAAGGCTCGACCACGCCACGGTGCTCGTCGACCTCGGCGCGGCCCTGCGCCGGTGCGAGCGGTGGGCCCGGGCCAGGCAGACTCTGCACCAGGGCCTGGCCGTGGCCCGGCGCTGCGGGGCGTGGGGGCTGGTGAACGACGCCAGGTCCGAGCTGTCGGCGATGGGGGTACGGGTCCGCGTCGCCGAGGAGGGAAACGGCACCCTCACCTCCCGGGAGCGGCGGGTGGCGGCCCTGGCGGCGGAGGGCATCCGCAACCGGGACATCGCGCAGACCCTCTTCGTCACCGTGAAGACCGTGGAGTGGCACCTCAACCGGGCCTACCGGAAGCTGGGCATCACCTCACGGCACGAGCTGCCGAAGGCACTGGCGCGGCAGCGTGCCGCGGCCGTCTGAGACGACGGGTCGGGTGGGTGCCGGCGGGTCTCAGTCGCCGGCCAGGGCGGCTCCGAGTTCTCTCCGCGAGGCGATGCCCAGCTTCCGGTAGACCTGGCTCAGGTGCCACTCCACCGTCTTCACCGTGACGAAGAGGATGCGTGCGATCTGCCGGTTGCTCTTGCCCTCCACCGCCAGTAGCGAGACGCGGTGCTCACGGGGGGTCAGCCCCGCGACGCCGGTGCGCACCACCCGGCGTACGCGCACGCCCATCGCGGACAGCTCGCGCCGGGCCTGCTTGCCGGGCGCCGTGAGGCCGGCGGAGTCGGCAACCTCGATGGCCTCGCCCAGCGTGCGGCGGGCCTGTGCGGTACGCCCGGCCTCCCGGAGTCCGGCGCCGAGCCGTACGAGGATCTCGCATCGGTCGACGACCGCGCCGGTGCCGTCGATGTGCTCCGCCGCCTCGGTCAGCATCGCGAGCGAGGAGTCGCCGCTCACCGTGGTGGCGCGGGCGGTCAGCGCGCACGCGAGGGTGCGGGGGTCGCCGAAGGCGCGCGCGGCGAGCAGCCGCTCCGCGGCGAGGGCGCGGGCCTCGTCGGCCCTGCCGAGCGCGGTGAGCGCCGGCACGGCGCGTACCGCGTGGTCGAACGCGGGGGAGCGGACGCCGTGTTCGGTCAGCAGCTCGTGGACGTGCAGGAGGTCGAGCGCGCCCGCTACGGTGTCGCCCTCGGCGAGGCGCAGCCGGCCGCGGGCAGCCGTCAGCGGCAGGGACAGCGCGGGGTGTGTCGCGTGCGCCGCGTCGCCGGGCGTTCCGTGCCGGGCGAACGCGGCGGCCGCGGCGCCGATCTGGTTCCGCAGCAGGAGGACTTCGGTGAGTGCGTAGACGGCGAAGGGGCGGCCGAGGACTGTCGCGTTGTCCGGGGCGGCATCGCTGAGCGCGGCCGTGGCGTCCGTATCCGCCTCCGCGAGGAGGCCGCGGCTGAGCTGGACGTACGCCCGCAGGGACCGTAAGTCGCGCGAGGCCGGCACCAGTCCCAGCGCCTCCACGCGCCGGACGGAGTCGTCGAGGAGGGCCGCGGCCTCGGACAGGCGCCCGCAGCAGGACAGGCACAGGGCGATCAGGCCGGGGGCGAGGGCGTCGCCCTTCGCCTCGGGGCCGCGCGGCCCACGCTGCCAGGCCTCCTCCGCCAGCCGGCCCACGTCAGCCCCGCTCGCGCCGTCGAGCAGCGCGGCGAAGGCGCGCCGGGCGGGTGGGAGTTCGGCGGTGTCGCCCACGGCGGGGCGGGCGGTGGCGAGCCGGTCGTTCCGTACCGGCGGGATGTGCAGCAGGTGCTCGGCGACCTTCTCCGGCGGGGCGCCGCTGCGGGCGAGCGCCTGCGCCGCGGCGGCGTGCGCGCGGTAGCGGCCGGCGCGGGGCATGTGCTCGTACACGGCGTTGCGCACGATGGGGTGGGCCAGGCGGGGCGGGACACCGGGCTCGACGACGCCGATGTCGGTGAGCACGCCGACCGCCTCCCTGACCTCGCGCGGGGTGAGCCCGGTGACGTCGGCGAGTTCGGCGTACCCGGCGGAGCCGCCCACGACGGCCAGCGCGTCGGTCAGGCGCCGGGCACCTTCCCTGTCGTCCTGCGGTACGTGCCCCACCCAGCGCTGCACGGCTCTCGCGACCATCCGGGGGCTTGCCCTGGCCACGAGCCCGGGACCCCACGGCACCCCCGGCCCAGGGGCGCGCCGCAGCTCGCTGACGAGTTCGTGGAGCAACCCGGGGTTCCCGCCCGTGACCAGCCGGGCCGTGTACGCCGACTCCGGGTCCGGGGCCACGTCCAGCACGGCACCGAGGATCTCCCCCACGGCCTTCTCGCTGAGCACGTCCACGGGAACGGAGCGCACCGCGGGCGAACCGCGCAGCGCATCGGTGATGTCGGGGTACGCGCCGCAGTCGACGGACGCGGTGGCGGCGACGCACAGGACGCGATCGCGCCTGAGCCGGCTCTCGATGTACTGAAGGAAGCGCAGCGACGCGGCGTCAGCCCAGTGCAGGTCGTCGAGGACCAACAGGACGGAGCTGCGCCGGCTCATGTTGACGAGCATCCAGTGCAGCCCGCGCAGGATCGATTCGTGTTGCCGGGGCGAGATGTCGCCATGCGCGACGGGATGCCGGTGGTCGAAGAGCGGCGAGGCCAGCACCGCGGGCCCGTCGACGGCCGCGGCGCGCGCGTCGGCCGGGGCGGCCGCGAAGTACGGCTCGAAGAGCTGGCGGACGATCCCGTAGGGGAAGGTGCTCTCGAACTCACTGCTGCGCGCGCGGAGAACCGTGAAACCGGCGGCGGCGGCCCGGTCCTGCGCGGCCCGCAGGAGGGCGGTCTTCCCGGTCCCGAAGCCCCCTTCGACGACGACCACGCCGCCGGCACCGTTCCGGCAGGAGTCGAGAGCGACGTCCAGCAGACCCGTCTGGTAGTCGCGCTCGACAAGGGGAACGGTGTCCAGGCGGGGGGTTCCGCGCATTACGAAGAGATCCCTCGTCCGGCCGCAACGCGGCCTTCCTCCGTGAGACACCTCATCCTCACTCGTCTCCTTCGCGTTCGGGAGATAGCCGACGCCCGGGATCCTTCCCGCGGTGAGCGCTCCTGCGGCTCCGCGAGCGGGCCGGGTCCAGGCTGGAACTATCGCCGACCGCCCTTGGATCCCCCTTGGCTGGCACTTGGCAGCCGGCCGGCCGGGACGCGGCCAACCTCCGCACCCGCCGCGAGCGGGCGGGCTTCCCCGCCGCAGCAAGGCCTGACCTGGCCCACCGGCTCCTCGCAGGCGCACGCCGTCGCCCGTAGGTGTAGGGAATCGGCTATCAAGGATCGGGCTCGTGACGCCGTTGCCGGGGACCGTGGGACTCTGCAAGGAGAAGCGGAACGGGGGGCCTGGCCTGCACGCATCGCCTGAACCGCACCGGCATGTGGCGCGGGCTCGCCCCCGAGGACAGGCGTTCATGGCTCTCGGTGTCGGACGGCCGGTACCTCGTCGGCGCGGATACCTCCCATCGCGCGGTCGATGAGGCCGTCAACGGGGGGGCGCGGCGAGACGATCTCCGGTAGCCGCAGGTTCTTGCTGTCCGGGCACCTGTCAAATGAGTACCGAGGATCTCGCACAACTGCCCTGGTGTGCGTAGCCTCTTCACTACGCTCTCAGGTCTGGCGTACGGGCGTTCGCAGGCACTGGCGGAGCCGTGCACGTGGCGCAGAGGGGGCGAAGGGTGTCCGGCGAGTGGCGGGTCAGGTTATGCATCCCTGGTCGCGACGTCGTGTGCGGTGCCGGGGTGCTGCTTCCCCGTGGGCTGATCCTGACCTGTGCCCACGTCGTCGACAGCGCCCTCGGGCGGTCCGAGGCTGACCCCTCCGTGCCCGACCGCCCCGTCGACGTCGACTTCTCCGCCGTCGGTGACCTCAAGTCGCGGCCCGCCCGGGTGGTGTCCGGCGGCTGGTTCCCCGCTGCGCCGCGCTCCGGGGACATCGCCGTGCTGGCGCTGGAGTCCGGTGAGCCGCCCGCCGCGGCCCGGCCGGCGGCGCTGGCGGCGGGGGAGGGGGCGGAGCCCCGGGTCGTCCGCGTCTACGGGTATCCCAACCCGGGTCTGGCGGACGGGGTGTGGCGCGATGTCCGGGTCTCCGGAGCCGGTGGGCCGAACCACGCCTGGCGGCAGCTCGACGGTGCGGGCGGGGGCGGTGTCCCCGTACAGCAGGGCTTCAGCGGCGCGGGGGTGTGGGACCCGCGGCCGGACAGCGTCGTGGGGCTGCTCGTGGCGGTGTACGGGCCCGGTCGTGAGCAGCTCGCCTGGATGTTCCCCCTGGGCGCCGTCGCCCGCGAGTGGCGCCCGCTCGCGGGGATGCTCGGAGAACCGGTCGAGGGGCGCTCGAACGGCACGAATGAGCTGTCGCCGCGCCAGTGCACCCAGTTGGCGCACTTCATCCTGGCGATTCCGCTCTTCGCGTCCCTTTCCGGTCGGCAGGACCTGGTGTCCCTGCTGCGTCCCGAGATCCGCCTGCTGATCGCCGAGCGTTCGGAGCCGATGCCGCACATGTATCAGATCGTGCGGACCAGCACCGACTACGACGGGGGAGTCGACGAACTCGTACAGGCCATCGAAGACCTGGTCGGGAGCTCGGCAGCCGCACGGTCCGTGGCGGAAGCCGTCCGGCGCTTCAAAGGCGAGGCGCAGGCATGAGCGGGCGGCGGGATTCAGACGCGATCGGTTTTGTCTCGGGCCGCAGGGCCAAAGGAGGTTCGCATGACACACGCTCTCAGTGGGCAGTCGGACTGGCAGCGTGTGAGCAGACTCGTCGAGGCCCTGGAACGGACCAGACCGATGAGCGACATTGAACTGCGCCGGCAGTGCCTGGAGATCACGGGGGACCGGCTGAGCGTCAACCTTGTCGCCGTGCTGCGGACCGTCTCGGCACCGCGGGGCCAGTTATACGAGGTCGTCCGGTATCTGCAGGACCGGAGGGGCGGGCTCAGGGCACTCGCCGACTCGATCGAGTTCCTGGCGCCCGAGGCCCGGTCCACAGAGGCGTTCCGGCAACTGGTCTTCGAGGTGCCCGCCCAGCCGGCGCTGACGACTGAGGAACTGGCCGAGATCCGCGGGCTGCTGACCGGGCTGGCCGGGCTGCCGGGGCTGCCCGTGGCGGAGCTGCACCGTGCGGCGCGCGGCGTCTACGAGCGGCTGCCACCCGGCCCTCCCGACGTTCTGCGCGCCTTCGAGCACCTCATGGAGGCGAACGCGCGGGCCGACGGCCTGCTGCCATGCATGGTCTACGTCGAACACCTCGCCGCCTTCGCGCCCGCCGGGCCCGCCGGCCGGCTGCGCGACTGGAACGCCGCGGTGGCGACGGCGCTCGGCCTGCTCCCCGCGTGGGAGGAGCTGCGCCGCACCCTGGCTCCCGTGCCGGCGCCCGACGGCGAGCCGACCGCCTATCTCGCCATACAGGTCGAGTGGTTCGACGTGGAGACGGACGAGTACGTGCTGTCGTCCTGGACGAAGGAGGACGCGTCGTCGGCCGCCGTCCCCGGTTTCGCGCACTACCGGTGCACGGGCGAGGACCTGGAGAGCGCCGTGGCGGAGGTCATAGCCGACGGCGAGGACACTCTGGCGAGCCTCGACATCCAGGTTCAGGTGGAGTTCCTGCTCGGCAGGGAGCTGATCTGGCTGCCCGTCGACGAATGGGCCACCCACCGCGAGTCGGGACTGCCCCGCCCCATCGTCCAGCACTACCCCGTCGTGCTGCGGTGTCTGGAGCGGCAGCGGGACCGGACGCTGCAACGGGTCTGGAACCGGCGCTGGCGGACGATGAGCGACAACCCCGGCGACTGCGGATGGCAACTCTGCGGCGGCCCGGAGGGAATCGGCGCCGCCGGCCTCCAGGACATCCTGAACAAGGACACCGACACGCGGGTCGTCGCGGTTGCCCTCGCCGACGCGCCGCGGCGGCCCCGCACCGCGGCGCCGCACGCCTACGACGTGGCGTTACGTGAGGGGATCCCCGCGATGTTGTGGCACAACGACAGTGCCGGAGGGGACCTCGTTCACACGCTTGCGGAACACCTGTTCGACGGAGGGATGATCGCCGGCCTGCCGGCGCGCGTCCACGAATGGCGGGGAACGCAGATCCGGGGCGGGGTGATTTTGCTCCACGACGACCCGGGCAACATCTATACGCAGCCGACGCGTCGGCAGTCGCCGAGGGTCATGGGGAGGACAGAGCGATGAATGACGATCGGCCTACCCGCGATGGGGCGGATCCGGTAACCGGCGGCGGGAACGGCCCTGCCGGCGGCCCCCCTGCGTGGTGGGTGTACCGCGGCGACGGCGGGAAGCTCGCCGCACGTGATCTCGACGAGGTACTGATGGGCCCGCCGCCGTGGCGCAGATTCGACGGCGAGCCGCTGCAGCCGCGTCCGCCCGAGGACGAGGCCGAGGTGACCCGCCGTATCGGCCCCGCCGATCAGGGATCCGGCACCGGGCGTCCCGTCAACGTCGACGAGGCGGACATGGTGAATGCCGCCCTGTACCTGCGGCGCCCCCTCCTGATCACCGGCCGGCCCGGCTCGGGCAAGTCCGCTCTCGCCTACCGGATCACCCGGGAACTGCGGCTGGGTCGGGTGCTGCGCTGGCCCGTGACGACGAGAACGACCCTCCGGTCGGGTTTGTACGACTACGACGCCATCGCCCGCGCGCAGGACGCGGCGACCTACCGCGCCGCCGCCGAGGCGGGAGCCGAGAGCGCCGACGACCGGATCGTGGACAAGGCCAGGATCGGCGACTACATACAACTGGGCCCGCTCGGTACGGCTCTCCTGCCGCATCGGCTACCGCGCGTGCTTCTCATTGACGAACTGGATAAATCGGACATTGATCTACCGAACGACCTGCTGAACGTCTTCGAGGAAGGCGAATACACCATTCCCGAGCTCGTGCGGAGCGCTTCCCGCGAGCCCGAGGCGACCGTCCTCACCGACGACCCGGGGGTGACGGCGCGTATCCGCGACGGAAGGGTGCGCTGCCGTGCCTTTCCGCTGATCATCATCACCTCGAACGGCGAGAGGGAATTCCCGCCCGCATTGCTCCGGCGGTGCCTGCGCCTGGAGATGCCCGTTCCCGACCAGGAGGAGCTGGCCGCCATGGTGGCCGCCAGGTTCGGTCTTGAGGCCGGCGGCCGCGGCGACGAGTTGGTGCGTCTTTTCGTGGCCCGCAGCGCCCGCGAGGGCGGCCTGCCCGCGGACCAACTGCTCAACAGTGTCTATCTGGCGACCTCCGACCGCTTCACCCCGGACGGCGACTGGGAGCGGCTGCTGGCCTCGCTCTGGCGCAATTTCGATGCTGCGAGGCCGGGATGACCACCGGGCGGACGGCACCCGACCCTCCGCCGGAGCCACTCCACAGCGAGGATCTCTCCCCCCACGAGATGGCGGATGCGCTGTGGCTGGCCATGTGCCTGGCCGGGCGTACCCGTCCGCCGGACAGGCTGCCGCCGGGTCCGTGGCCCGGCGGTCCGGCGTACCCGCGCCGGGCCGCACCGCCGCCCGGCACGTCCGGCCGGGAGGAGCCCCGCCACGACGGGCCCCGTCCCGGCGACCGGCGCCACGACGGCCGCCCTCACGACGAGCACCACCACAGCGGACACCCCCACGGCGAGCACAGCCGGGTGGAGCACCGCCGCTCAGGCGAGGGCCGTCTGCCCGGGCACGATGCCGGCGGTCTGGTGCCCGGCGCCGGGCCGCACCTCCCGCTTCCGCGCACCCCGCCGCCCGGCGAGCGCGTCGGCGGCGGGCACGGCAGCTCCGGTGAGGCGGGCGCGTGGTGCGACGGCTTCACGGGGCCCGACGGCCCGCAGCCGCCGGCCCGGTCCGCACGGGGCGCCGGCGGCCCGTCCGTGGACCCCCTCCCGGCGGAGGAGGCGCCGGTCGCCTGGCCGGCCGTACCGGGGCTGACCGACCACCGGCTCCTGGAGCGGTCGTTACGCCCTTTACGCCGGACGGTCCCCTCGGTGCACGCGACGGAGCTGGACGAGGAGGCCACCGCGGACGCCCTCGTCGAGCCGGAGCCGCGGCTGCCCCGGTTCCACCCGGCCCGGGAGCGGTGGCTCGACCTCGTCCTGGTCGTCGATGCCGGCGCGTCGATGGCGGTGTGGCGGCACACCGTGGCCGAGTTCTCCGACCTGCTGCGCAGCATCGGAGCGTTCCGTACGGTCACCGTCCGGCTGCTGGACACCGACGCGGAGCAGGACTCGCGGCTCGCGCTGCGCGGTCCGGGCAGCGGCGGGCCGGCGTACGGCCGTCTCGATCCGGCGGCGGCCCGCCGCCGGATCGTCATGGTGGTCACCGACGGGATCGGTCCTGCCTGGCGGTCGGGTGCGGGCCAGCGACTCGTCACCCGATGGGGGGAAAACGCCCCCGTCGTCATCACTCATTTGCTGTCACATCTCTCGTGGCACAGGACCTGGCTCGGTACGCGCCCCGCACGGCTGCGGGCGTCCGGACTGCGGATCGTGGCGGAGCCGGCCGAGCCCTGGCTCGCGACCGGCACCGAGGCCGAGTCCGGCCCGGACGAGCCAGTCGTGCCGGTGGTCGGCCTCGAGCCGCGCTGGCTCGGCCGCTGGGCGCAGTTGCTGACGGGGGAGCGCGGCGAGTGGGCCGGCGCCCGGGTGCTGTCGGCGGTCCCCGAGGCGGATGACGACGAGGTGGAGAGCGCGCTGCCCACCCCGGCCGAGCGGGTCGTCGGTTTCCGCGCCGCCGCCTCCCCGGTGGCGTTCCGGCTGGCCCGTCACCTGGCGGTCGCACCGCTGTCCCTTCCGGTGATGGAGATGGTCCAGTTCTTCGCGGAACCGGGCTCCCGTCCCGCCGATCTCGCCGAGGTCATCACGTCGGGCCTGCTGGTCGCCACGGAGGCGGCCGCCTCCGGAGACGCCGCCCTCGACACCGTGCGCTACACGTTCCTGCCGGGGGTCGCCGAGGAACTGCTGGCCTCGGGGCGGCGGACGGAGACCGCCGAGGTGATGCGGCGGGTCATCGACCACCTCACGCCCTCGCTGCCCGAGCTGCGGAAACTGGGCGAAGTGCTGGCGGAACCCTCGCGGGTGGCCGGCGAGGTGCGCATGCCGGCGGGGGACGAGCACTGGGACTACTACGCTCCGGTCGTCCGGGCGCTGCACGCGCTGTCCGGCCCCTACCGCCCGTGGGCGGGCAGGTTGAGCAGGTTGCGGCCTTCCGGGGACGAGTCGGCTGCGCGCTCCGGCGGCGACTCGCGCTCGCGCACTGCTCCAGTTGTTAAGTCCGTTACGCTACGATATGAGGCGGTTGCTGTGCCCGAGAATCCCTTAACTGATCCCGGCACCCCGGCTGAATCAGCGGAGAGTCCACTGTCCAGGAACGATAGCGGGGCATCCGATCTCGAATCGGGTGCGACGGTGGGAAGGCACTTGCCGCGGCCGGGAGTGGTGGAGCGGGCCATCGCCGACAGGCGCAAGTCGGGCAGTCCACCCCCCGTCTGGGGCAACGTGCCGCCCCGCAATGTCAACTTCATCGGCCGGGTCGATGCGCTCCGCGATTTGCATAACAGACTGACGCAGGGGACCACCGCCGTGCTGCCGGAGACGCTGCACGGGATGGGCGGTGTCGGAAAAACCCAGATTGCGATCGAGTATGCCTACCGGCACAGTTCGGAGTACGACATCGTCTGGTGGATTCCGGCCGGGCAGCCTGCTCAGATCCGCGCGGGATACGTGGACCTGGCGCAGCGGCTGCGACTTCCGACCGGTGCGGAGGCCAACACCGCGATTCCCGCGGTGCTGGAAGCGCTCCGGCTGGGCGAGCCGTACCGCAATTGGCTACTCGTATTCGACAACGCCGAAAATCCAGAGTCCGTGCTCCCCTTCTTCCCTCAGGGCGGCACGGGCCGGATTCTCGTCACTTCCCGGAACGGACAATGGGTCAACATGGCGCGGACTATCGAGGTGGATGTTTTCGCCCGTGACGAGAGCGTCGCGCTGCTGCGGCGCCGCGGTCCCGAGCTGACCGACCAGCAGGCCGACCACCTCTCAGAGGAGCTCGGCGACCTGCCGCTGGCGATCGAGCAGGCCGCGGTCTGGCTGGCCGAGACCGGCATGCCGGCCGAGGAATATCTCGAACTCTTCCAGGGCAAGCGGGCGGAGTTCGTGAACCGCCGCAGCGAACTCCTCGAACTGGCCCCGCCGATGGACTACCAGCTCCCGGTGGCGGCCGCGTGGAACGTGTCGCTGGACCGTCTGCGCGACACCAATCCGGCCGCCCTGCAGCTTCTCCAGGTGTGCGCCTACTTCGCACCGGAGCCGGTCTCCAGGACCCTGTTCATGGCGGGGCGCAACGCCTCCCTGCCGGGGCTGCTCGGCGACGTGCTGAGCGACCCGATCCGGCTCGGCCACGCGCTCCGCGAGGTCAACCGGTACGCCCTCGCCCGTATCGACCACCGCACCAACAGCATCCAGCTCCACCGGCTGGTCCAGGCGGTGCTCATCGACCAGATGACCGAGGACGAGCGCGTCTCGATGCGCGACGCCGCGCACCTGCTGATGGCCGGCGGCGACCCGAGGGAGCCCGCCGTCACCGCGAACTGGGCCAGGTACGCGGAGCTGCTGCCGCACATCCGGGCGTCCGACGCGGTCAAGAGCGAGGACCGCTGGGTCCGCGGACTCGTGGCCAACACCGTCGTGTACCTCTACACCTGGGGCGACCACGAGGCATGCCGCGAACTCGGCACCGAGGCGCTGACGACATGGCGGGAGGTGCACGGTCCCGACGACTCGCAGGCGCTGTCCGTGGCCCGCACCGTCGGCCACGCGCTCCGCTCGCTCGGCCGGTACACCGAGGCCGCAGAACTGAACAGGGACAGCCTGGACCGGCTCCGTCGGATCGTCGGCGAGTCGCACGAGGACACCCTGCTCGCCACCCGTGCGGTGGCCGTCGACCTGCGTGCCGCCGGCGACTTCGAATCGTCGGTGAAGCTCAACAAGGACGCCTACGACCGCGCCATGCGCTCCTTCGGCGAGCGCGACCCGTACACCCTGGGCAGCGCGGTCGACTACGGCACGGCGCTGCGCACCGTCGGTGACTTCCAGACGGCCCGCAACGTCGACGCCGTGACCCTCCAGCTCGCCGTCGAGGTGCTGGGGGAGAACGCGCTCCTCACCCTGCTCCTCGGCAGCCTGCTCGCGGTCGACCTGCGGGAGTGCGGTGACTACATCGGGGCCAGCGAGGTTCAGGAGATCAACTCGACCAGGTTCGAGCAACTGGCGGGCATCGAGACGCCCGCCACCCTGCTCGCGCTGCGGCACCTCGGGGTCGCCCGGCGCAAGGCCGGTGACCACGACGGGGCGCTCGAAGCCTGCGCGGATGCGTGGCAGCGCTACCGGCGCCGCTACGGTGACGACCACTTCGACACCCAGTGCGCGGCGTCCAGCCTCGCCATCGCCCAGCGCCAGGCGGGCCAGGTCGAGGAAGCATGCACGACCGGGCAGGAGCTGCTGGAGCGGCTACGCCGAAACCTCGGCGACACGCACCCGTACACCTACGCGGTCGGCACCAACCTCGCCGTCGCGCTGCGCCACCTCGGCGAGACCGAGCAGGCGCATGCGCTCGACCAGGAGGCGGTCGACGGGCTGACCTCCACCCTGGGCCCCGAGCACCCCTACACGCTGGCCGCGGCCATCAACCTCGCCAGCGACCTGTCCGGCCAGGGGCAGGACCAGGCGGCGGCCGAGCTGGACGAGGACACCTACCGGCGGACGCACCAGGCGCTCGGCGCGAGTCACCCGACGACACTCGCCTGCGCTCTGAACCTCGCCGCCGACCTGCGTACGCTCGGCAAGAGCAAGCGGGCCGAGACGCTCTACGCCGCCGCGCTCTCCAGCCTGCGGCAGAGCCTGGGGCAGGGCCACCCCGCGACGACCGCGGCAACGCGTGGCGACCGTGCCGACTGCGACGCGGAGGTCATGGTGATCTGAAGGCGGGCCGGGGCACACTCCTCCGCTGCGGAGGTGAGTGTTCCGAGTACGCCGGCGCGGTGTGGCGGAGGGAGAAGGCTCCCTCCGCCACGCTGTGTTCAGTCGGCGGTGCCGAGCCATTCGGCCAGCGACACCGGGGATGCTCCTGCCCCGGACCGGGTTGCGGAGCCGTGGTGCAGCCAGACGGCCCGTACGAGTTCGGGGCGGTCGAGCAGCGCGGCAGCGGCCCGTTCCTCGCCGAGGCCGGCCAGGGCAAGGCCGAGGCCGACCCACGGGCTCGACGCCTCGGGCCGCTGGCGTACTTCTTCCGTGTAGCCGAGCGCCGCAGCGGCGTACTCGCGCTCGACCAAGGCGACGTCCGCGGCCGGCGCCCCGGACCGCTCGGGCCGCCCGTTCCACCAAGCGAACTCGTCCGGATCGCGCCAGCGCGACTTCACCAGCCGCGCCCGATGGGACTGTTCGCCCGGCAGCACCTCGCCACGGATCGCGGACACGGCCGGTTCCAGAGCCCCTGCTCGCGGCCCTTCCCGGCGCGCCCAGGCACGCGCCAGCCGCCCGACGGCATCGGCCGGCGGTTGCGTGTTGCGCAGCCGCCACATGGCCCGGTGGTCCGTGGCGAGCAGCCCCGCGTCCGCCGCCTCGCGCTCCGGCACCGACTCCTCGCACCAGGGCGCCAGAACCGCGCGCAACTGCGCCACGAAGTGCCGCCCGAGGTCCGTGAGCTCGTCTCGGGCGTCCAGGTCGTCGATGGCCCGCAGGGTGCCCTTGCGCCACAACGCGAACTCGAAGTGCGCGAGGCTCGCCGCCCCCTCCGGTGCCGTCAGCCGCCGGCCGCGCCAGAAGCCGGTAATGCCCACGTGCGCGTACACGCCCTGCAGCACCCCGGCCGCGGGCCGGGGATCCGTACGCCACGGCGCGTACAGCACCTCTTCGCCGTCCGGGCGGCACAGGCTCGCCAGGTCGAGCAGAGCCCCCAGTTTGACGTGCTGGAACTCGTGGACGAGGGCGACTGCCAGGCTTGTGGGCGTGCGCGGCAGGCCGACCATGGCGCTGCCGTACGACTCGGGTGACGTCGCGCTGTACGGCTCGCCGCGCACTGCGGGCGCCAGCGGTACGAGAGAGCGCATCGTCTCGGCGAGGCTGCCGGCCAGCTCGGGCTGGTCCCGACACAGCATTTCCCAGGCTCCGTCCAGCAACGACTGCCAGCTACGCAGCCGCTGCGGGCTCAGCCGCGGCACCTCCCGGCCGCGGACGAACGGGCCGTACGGGTCCGCGTCGTCCAGCCCGACCGACCACTGCCGCGTCCCGGCGGTCGCCCGGACGGCCGGTATGGGCCGCCAGCCGCGGGTCTCGGCGCGTACGTCGTCGGGCAGCAGGACGCACGACAGCCGGGGGGTGATGACGGCGACGCTGCCACCGGCGCGCCGCACGCCGGCGAGGCCCGGGTTCTGCTCCCGCCGGCCGGTGTAGGGGAGGTCGCCGGGGAAGAACACGGTGCCCAGCGAGGGCAGATGGACGCAACGGCCGTCCCGTACCGGCACATTGATCTCGAAATCCGTCCCGGCCCTGATCGCCGCCGCGGCGGCGAGCGTGTGCAGGTGCCCGGCCTCGACCCACAGCGGTACGTCGGCCGCCGCGACACCGCGTAGACGGCGCAGCAGCCCGGACGCCCACACACCGGTGGACGGATGCATCAGGACGGCGTCGAAGGCGGCGGCGTCGGCACGCTGGGCTCTGGTCAGCAACCCCCATGCCACCGCGGGCGTCGGTAATCGCCCCAGGACGGCGGGGTCCTCCGCGATCGCGTCGTGCACCATCCGCAGCAGGAGCAGCCTCTTGCTGCGCTGGGCGCGGCCGAGGAGCCGTGCGGTCTCGCGGTCACCGCCGCCGGCGGCGAGTTGAGTGTACGCGCGCGCAGGCAGCACATGCGCGCCGAACCCCTCGCCGACCGGGGCCGCGGGCCGGGGCGGCGGCGGGGTCGCGGACGACGGCAGCGCACCGCTCGGCACCACGGGGGCTCCCGCTGTCGGCGGTCGGCCGGGGCTCAGCAACCTCCACTGTCCTTGCTGGCCACCAGCGGCTTCGGCAGGTCGACCTGGAGTAGGACGCGCCGGGCGGAACCTTCCAGCGCAGCCATGTCGCACAGGAGGATCTCATCCAGCGACAGGCCGGCCACGTCCACCAGTTCCGTCTCGATGAACTCTTCGTACCGCTCCACTCCGCGGTACCCCCTGTCCTCAAGCTGACATCTGCCCTGAGGATATGATGCGCCGTCAGCGAGGGGCGCAACAGAGGGCATCGCGCGCCCGGGGCGCCACCGTATGGTTTTGCGCCAGCGCGCGGCGGGACGTACGGGTGGTCACGCGGGGTCGTCGTTCCGGTCCCGGTCCCGGTGGCCCTGGCCGGACTCCCACTCCAGCGTCACGGTGAAGTTCGCCTCCGCGGTGCCACGGGCCACGATCACCCCGGCCTCCGCCGACAGCTTGACGCCGAACTCGACGGTCACCCGGTCCGGCGCCGCCGGCAGCGCGCGCAACCGCTCGTGCACGGCCGCCGCCACGGGGCGGATGCCATCGAGGGCGTCCTGCAGCGTCCGCCCCGCGCTCGCCGCGACCTCCCCGGGCCTGGCGGCACGGACGATGCCGTCCGCCTCCTCGTCGGCCTCGATCCGAACACTGCCGGCCCCGTCCCCGGCCAGCGGAAACTCGATCAGATGCACAACGCCGTCCCTCCCCGGGTGCCGCCACGGCAGCGACGGGGCCCAGCGTAGGACCGCCGTGCCGCGCCCGGACGCGTCTCCACGGATTCCACCGCCGGCCCGAACCACCGCAACGAGTTCGAGTACCTGGCGGCGACCCGTTCGGGATGACGGACGCGTCCCAGGTCCCGTGGAGCGGGTCACGGCACGCTGATTTCTCCCGTACGGCCGGGAGGGCCTCACCGTGTCACGGGACGTACTCGGGCTCCGGCACCCGCGCCGGGGTCTTCGAGTGGCTCGTTCGCGCGTCGGTGAGGGTGACCGTCGTGGCGAGCAGTGCCAGGGCGGCGGCCGAGAGGCCGAGCAGGGTGACCGACGCGTGGCCGTGGGCTGAGCTGAAGGTCAGTACCGCATGCCAGCATGCAAGGACGAGTGACGACGAGCCCGGGAAGCGGGTGTATCCCGGGCCGCGAGCGCAGGAGCTGTTTATGGACTGCCGCGACCCACCCTCGACTTTCTGGCGTTCTTGGAGGTTCCCTGATGCCCGTCGCGGACCGCGACGATTCTTCTTCGATATCACCTCATCTTGTTTCCTTGATGGCATGGTCGGTTTCTTCCCGGCCGTCCGATCGGCCATCGCTGAGAGCCGCTGACCCGTTGGCGGGAGGTCACCCGGTATGCGCATGTGGCGCGGGAAGCCGCCCGGATTCTCGGCCATAGCGGCGATGACGTCATGTCCGCCGGGGACGGTTCGTGGGAGGTGGCGACCACTTCGACCCGTGCGCGGATCGTCCTCCGCCGGAAAGACCGCGCCGGTATCGTCTTCCACCTCGCCGGCGCTCTGCGGCTGGGCGAATTCTGTTTCGCTTCCGGAGCGTGGGAACTGGCCCCGTCGGCACGGGAGTTGAAGCGGCTGCATACGGTCGCAGGGGCGCGTATGCTGAGAGTGCTGGCGCTCACAGGTGTGATCTTCACTACGTGGTGTGACCGGAAGGTGTTGTATGCCCGTCCAGAGCCTCAGGTGCTCGGCCCGCAGCTCCCCGCGTCCGCCGACCAGCACTGAGCGGGCCTCATCTTGACCGGTGGGGGTGAACGAGGCGGCGGCTGGTCGCCCCGTGCCCGTGACGCGGCGAAGCTCCTCGCCGTTGACGGGAGTGCCAACTCGCCCGCGACACAAGGAGCTTCGTGGTCTCCGATCGTGCCACCCTCGACGTCCCCTCCGACATCCCGACCTGGCGGTGCGCCGCCCTGGCCACCGAGGCCAACGGCGATCCGCGCCACCGCCGACTCCGGCTACCAGGGCGCCGGCGGCACCATCCGCGCCCCGGTCAAGCGACCAGCCGGAAAGGGTCACAACGGCTGGGAGGAACAAGCGAGCACCGCCCTGGCCAAGTTGCGCGCACCCGTGGAACGGGGCTTCGCCTCGTTCAAACGCTGGCGCGTGCTCGACCGAGTCCGCATCAGCCCCAACAAGATCACCCCGCTGCTGCACGCGCTATTCGTCATCCAACGGAAGAACGCGTCAGCCGCAGCGGCGTAGATGAGATCCGCTCAGTGCACGGTGCTAGGGAAAGGGAGCAGTCATGCCGGATAATTCCGCAGAATCCACCTTCGCCTGGGATGACGTCGACTACGAGTCGATCTACCAGGGCAAGCCACCCGTCGAGGGTTCCGACGTCTCCTTAAAGGCCACAAAGGCTACGCCGTGGGACATCGGGGAGGCGCAGCCGGCCGTCGTCGAGCTGGAACGGTCGGGGAAGTTCAGCGGCGAGGTCCTCGATGCGGGGTGCGGCCTCGGCGAGAACGCGATGTTCCTCGCCGACAAGGGATACCGGGTCACCGGGATCGACGTGTCGACGACCGCGCTGGACCAGGCCCGGCAGCGGGCCACCGAGCGCGGCCTCGAGGTGGAATTCGTCCAGTCCGACGCGACCAGGCTCGAGGAGCTGGCCGACGAGCGCTTCACCACGGTGCTGGACAGCGCGCTCTACCACTGCCTCACCCCGGAGCAGCAGCGCACCTACGCCGCGACGCTGCGCCGGGTGGCCAAGCCCGGCGCCCACCTGCACCTGTTCTCCGACTGCGGCCGGGGCGGTTTCCGGCTGCCGCAGTCGATCAGTCAGGAGGACCTGCGCACGAGGGTGGGACCGCACTGGGACATCCTGGACATCGAGCCCGCGCGTTACGTCACCGCGTTCACCAAGGAGAGCATCGCCGCGATGGACCTGAAGCGGCTCGCCTCCATCGGCCTCACCGTCAAGCCCGACGAGATCGAGGTCGACGAGCGGGGCCGGGCCACCGGGCAGGTGTGGTACCTGCACGCGGTGCGCCGCTGAGCCGCGAGTTCGCCACCTCGGCGAGGTAGCCGAGCGCGTCGGTCGCCGGTTTCGGCAGGATGCCGCGGGGCGGATCCCGCCGATGCCGCGCCGCGGCTGCACGGCATCAGAGCCGGACACCCCCGATGCCGGCGCCGACCCCCCGGCGGCACAGGCGGTGGCCCTCCCTCCTGCGCCTCGGGGAGGCTGCCGCTGTGGGCTTCGACAGGACCGCCGCGACGTCCGACAGCCGCGGGGCGGCATCCAGCGCGGCCTGGATGAGAGGGCGAGCCTGCGAGACAGCCTCGACCTGCTGCTCCACCGCGCCGACTGCCTCGTCCGTGACCGGCGGCCCGAAGAAGCGGCCGACGCGGGCCGCGGCGTCCGTGATCCGCTGTGCGTCCACGGGTCGATCCTGTGTCGGGGCGCGCGCATCGGGGCGCCCGTCGGGCGTGCGGTAGCGGTCGGGGCGGGTGGCGGAGAGGTGGTGGAGCCCACGGGTGGAAACGCGCTCCGTAATGTCCGTTGGTACCCCCGGATCCGGCCTCTTGCAGTAAGAGGCCATCGATCCCCCGGGGGTCTTGCATGCACTCCTCCTCTGCTGCCTGCCACCCGTCTTGTTCTCGCCCGGCGCCCGTGTCGTCGTGTCCGCCGTGCTCGCGCGGTTGCGGCCTGCTGGCCGGATGGTTCCGACCCGGTCGCCTGGTCGCACGTGATCCCCAGACGCTGATGTACTGGCGCGCACGGACCCGCTGTCCGGTCGTGGCTACGCGTCTGGTCGGCCGGTTCGGCCACCACGCTGCCGGATGGCGGCTGTCCGAAGTCCTGGGCGCGACGGATGTTCGTTCCCGTCATCATCACCCGCGGCCTCCGGCTGCGCGGATGCAGCGTGACGCACACATCGAGTTCGGTGAGGATTTCCCGCCGCATCGCATCGTCCGTCGCCCCCTGCTCACCTCCACACCCGAAGGGGCCTGCGCCTACGTCGCTGCTGCTGCGCTACCGCAAGGACGCCGCCCCGTAGCAGGCGTACGCCGGGTCGTACACGGCCGCCCGGAGCCGCGGCCGCTTCCGCTGAGTGCCGGCACGGGCGTTCAGGCGTGGTCTCGGAGGCTCACCGCTCGCCGTCGGGCGCCCCGCGGGTCGGGCACGGGCCGGTTCTGTGACGAGAACCGGGCCGTCAGGGATAGTTGGCCCACCAGTTCGTTGAGCTGCGCGCAGACGCCGGCGATCTGTTCGTGGGCGCGGTTGCGCTCGGCGACGACTGTGGCGAGCACGAGGGAGGTCAGCGTCACCGCCCCGTTGAGCGCTTGGAGGATCAGCATCCGTCCGGCCACGTCGTGTCCGGTGAAGGGGCCGCTCCCGGCAGCGGCAGCCGGCACCGCGAGCACGGAAACGATCAGTGCGCACGCGACACCTCCGGCCACCTGGAAGCGGTACGCGGCCCAGACCAGGCACGGGAAGACGAGGAAGGGCAGATTCAAGGACGTCCGCGTCACCACCGACGCCACCGCGGCCGTAGCCGTCACGAGCACCACCGCTTCCGCCCACCGTCTTGGCGGCACACTCGTGGGCCACCGGCGTGCGGACAGGATGAGCAGCATGGGCGCGACCAGCAGCACCCCCATGGCATCCCCCGTCCACCACACGGACCAGGTAGCCCAGAACCCCGCGGGCCCCAGCCCACCGGCTGCGGCCAGCACCGTGCTGCCGATGGTGGCACTGACCAGCATTCCCGTCAGCGCGCCGAGGAACACGAGGACCAGGGTGTCGCGCAGTGTGGCGAGCGCCGGGTTGAAGCGGAATCTGCGCAACAGGAGAACGGCGCAGAGGGGGGCAAGGGTGTCCCCCGCGGAGATACCCGCGCTGGCCAGCACGGACGGCCCGTGCGGCAGATTGACGAGCAGGGCGGCGACCGAGATCGCAGGCCACACCCGCAGCCCCCAGAGCAGCAGCCCCGCCAGAGCCACTCCGGTGGCCGGCGACAGCGGACTCGCCGGCCCGCGCACGACTTCGAGCATGAGGCCGCAGCGCGCTCCCGTGTAGTAGACCACGGCGAGGGCGATCATGCGCAGTGCCATGCCCGCGTTCTGGCCGAGCGGGACGAGAGCCCTCTTCCGGTCCGACACTCTTGGCTCCGGGATGCGCCGTGGGTGTGCAGAGACGTGTGGGGATTGCGCGCGGGTGGGGATCCGCGAGTTGACTGCGGGGTTTGTGCAGCTTTCACACGAACACGGCCCACACGTTACCGTCTGCGCTTTCCCGGTGAAGCCCGAACCAGCCAGAGCGCGAACCTTCCGGCCGCTGACGTCTCGCCGGCCCGGCTGCCCGAGACCGCTGCGGGAGTGCCGTCGAAGTGACGTGTTTCGGTGTGGGTTCGGCGCCAGACTGCGGAACTCCACTCGGGCGCACTCAGGGGAGTCTTCCGACCTGGCGCCCTACCGGGGACGGATTCGGACCGTGGTTACACCGACCACGTCAAACGCCTGCTGCTCTTCTCCGACGGTATGGTCTTCGCCCGCGAAAGAGCCAGAAGTGTGCGCGTGAGCTGCGTAGGTTCGTCGCAGAGCTGGAGAGCGCCGCGACGCGAACGGGCGACAGCTCCTGCGAGATCGCTCGGAGATCGCCGACCTCGCCTCCGGGTCTTCGCCGGCCAGAGCGTGCCCGGCGCCGCCCGCCGGCTTCCCTGACTCTCGCAGGAGCCTGCGCGGCATGGACATCCCGCCAGGCCGACCTGCCAGGAACCCCGATCCGCATGCAGCGGGGCTATGCCGGCAGGCTCAAGACCCGGGCCGGCTGGCAGAATCTTTTCGGCGGAGCCTCGCGGCGAACCGACCAACTGCCGCCCTCGCGGCCCGTCGCCTCTCCCCGCCGCCCCTTCACGTCACCGACCCAGTACTTCATACGGCGGTCCGACGTGCACGATCACCAGCGGACCGGCCCGGAGCGAATCGCACGGAACCCGGGCCGCGCTCGCCGGAGCGGGGCCACGACCTGGGTGTATTGATCACGAGTGTCAGCAACGCTCGTGATCCATACAGGTGTTGCAGGACAGGACGTTGCTGACGCTCGGAAGCCTGGGGCGCCCCCCGGGCGTTGCTGTCAGACATGAAGATCAGCGAAGCATCCAGCGTCAGCGGAGTGAGTGCGAGGTCGTTGCGGTACTACGAGGACGAGGGCCTGATCGTCCCTGGGCGGATCAGCAACGGATATCGCGACTACTGCCAGTCGACCATCGACCGGGTGCTGGTCATCCGCTCGCTGCTGGAGTCCGGGCTGCCCGTGCGGTTGATCAAGGAGTTCCTGCCCCACCTCGCGGACGGCGCCGACGGCGACTCGGGCGTGCTGTGCACGGAGTTCGTACACGAGGTGGAGAGCTACCGCGATCGGCTCGCGGCCCGCATCGCCGAGCTCAGCGCGCAGCAGTCGGCACTCGATGCCTATCTGCGGGAGGCGCGCCGCCCGGGTTGATGGTCGCCGCTTGACCTTGACGTGTGTGTGAAGCTTCTACGTTCCCGGGCATGGAGATCAACGAGCAGCAGCACATCCTCGAACCCACGATGCGGGCCCTGGTCCAGCACTCCCACGCTGGCCCGAAGGACCTCCACCTCGCCGCCGAGAGTCGCCGTCCCACCCCGGGCCCAGCCGAGTATCTGATCCGTGTCGGCGCCGCCGGGATCAATTTCGCGGACGTCCTGCAGACCCGGGGAACCTACGGAGGCGGGCCGCAGCCGCCGTATCCGGCCGGATTCGAAGCCGCGGGCGAGATCGTGGCCGTCGGCAAGGGCGTGGCCGCTCCTCTGCCTCTCGGCAGCCACGTGGTCGGGACCGGGCCCGGCGCCTTCGCGCAGTACATGACGATGCCGGCCGCGCAGGTGCTTCCCGTTCCGTCCGGCTGGTCGGACGCGCAAGCCCTCGGCCTGGTGCTGAACTGGGCCACCGCGTTGGCGGCGCTGAAGCCGTTGGGCGAGGTCAAGCGGGGCGAGACGGTGCTCGTTCATGCCGCGGCCGGCGGTGTGGGACAGGCCGCGGTCCGCCTAGCCCGCTACTACGGAGCGCGTGTGATCGCCGCGGCCTCGGCGGCCAAGCACGCCACCGTCACCGCGCTCGGCGCCGACGCGGTCCTCGACAGCGCACGCCCAGACCTGACCGCGGAGATCAGTCGGTTGACCGGTGGCGTGGACGTGGTTCTGGAATCCGTGGGGCAGGCCACCTTCCCGGTCAGTCTGGCGGTCACCAAGCCGTTCCTCGGGCGCGTGATCGTCTTCGGCGCCGCCTCCGGGGATGCCACCCTGACCACACACGATCTGGTCTTCACACACCAGGTGCAAGTCAAGGGCCTGCACATCGGGGCACTGGCCGGCGCAGCCCCGGACATGTACCGAGACTTGCTCACCGAGCTCGAGGCCCTCATAGCCGACGGCGTCTACCCGCCGGGCACCCCACGGATCCACCCCCTGGCCCACGGACCGGGAGTACTGCTGGATCTCGAAGCCGGCGCCACCCGTGGCAAGCACGCCCTCGACCCCTGGCGCTAGTACTCCAGCAGGATTGCGCTGTCTGATCTGGCCTTTCGCTGGATGGCGGGAGTGCAGCGGGATGTCGATCGTGCGGGGGCGGTCTCACGGAGACCGCCCCTCGATGGTGCGACCACGCCGCAGGTAGTGACAGCGGCGGGGCAGCCTTTGAGGATGACTGCCGAGCGTGTGAAGCTTCGCCGCCGTACGCGTGGAAGGGCACCACCTCTGACGCGCCGTCAGTCTGACGCGTTGTCAGGCACACAGGGGGCGCCGAACGCCGCGGTCCTGCCGTAGGACGGAGTCCGGTGTGATCGAGCCTGCCGAGTCCCCTCGGATCCATGATGCAAATATGATATACAAATTCTGACGAGCAGAGGCCGCAGACCAGCTCAGTCAGAAGGGTGTGCCCGTGGAGGTGGCGAAGAAGGTCGTCGTCGTGGCCGGCGGCGCGTCCGGCATGGGCCGGGCGACCGCGCGGACCCTGGCCGGGCAGGGGGCCGTTGTGGCGGTGCTCGACCTGCCGTCGAGCGCCGGCGCGGACGTGGCGGCGGAGCTCGGCGGTGGTGCGACCTTCCACCCGTGCGACGTCACGGACGCCGAGGGTGTCGAGACTGCGCTGGCGGAGGCGGTCGAGGCGCATGGCGCCCTGCACGTCGCCGTCAACACGGCGGGCGGCGGTGTCAGCAGACGCATCATCAGCAAGGACGGGCCGATGCCGCTGGCGGAGTTCCGACGGCTCGTGGAACTCAACCTCGTCGCGACGTTCAACCTCGACCGGCTGCAGGCCTGGCACATGAGCAGGAACGAGCCCGACGAAGGCGGTGAGCGGGGCGTCATCGTCAACACCTCCTCCATCGCCGCGTTCGAGGGGCAGATCGGCCAGGTCGCGTACTCGGCGGCCAAGGCGGGGATCGCCGGGATGAGCCTGACCATGGCCCGCGATCTCGGCAGCCTCGGGATCCGCGTGATGACCGTCGCCCCGAGCCTGTTCGCGACGGGCGCGCTGGAGGGCGCGTCCGAGGACGTCATCGCCACCCTCACCAAGGACGCGGCCTTCCCCAAGCGGGCCGGGCTGCCGGACGAGTACGCCTGGCTCGTGGAAGCCGTCGTGCGCAATCCCATGCTCAACGGGCAGACGATTCGGCTCGACGGGGGCCAGCGGTTCGCACCCAGGTGACGTGAACGAGCCCGGGTGACGTGAAACGAGACGAGCCCGAGATGAGCTGAACGAGGAGGAGCCCATGGCCGAAGCGGTGATCGTATCCACTGCCCGCACGCCGATCGGGCGGTCCTACAAGGGGTCGCTGCGCGAGGTCGACGCCTTCCACCTCGCCCGGACGGCCGTCACCGCGGCGATCGACCGCGCCGGCGTCCCCGTCGGGGACATCGACGACCTGGTCCTCGCCGAGTCCCTGCAGGGCGGGGGTGTCATCGGGCGGTACGTCGCAGTGGAGGCCGGCATGACGACCGTGCCCGGCCTGGCCGTCAACCGCCACTGCGCCGGCGGGCTCTCCGCCGTCCAGCTTGCCGCGGCATGGATCCGGTCGGGCATGGAGAGGGTCGTCGTCGCCGGTGGGTCGGAGAGCCTCAGCACCATGCCCCGGGTGCTGAAGTCCGTACCCGGGGCCGCCGGCGACCCCGTCCCCTGGATGTCGCCGACCCACCCCGAGACCCCCGCGGCGCCCGCGGTGGACATGTCGATCACCATCGGCGAGAACACGGCGAGACTCGCCGGGATCAGCCGGGAGAAGGCGGACGCCTGGGCGCTCGCCTCGCACACCCGCGCGGCCGCCTCCGTCGCCGCAGGGCACTTCGCGATGGAGATCACGCCGGTGCTCCTGCCCGACGGAAGCGTCTTCGACGTCGACGAACATCCGCGACCCGACACGTCGGCGGAGCAACTCGCGGCACTGCCCCTGCTCCATCCGGAGCTCGACGGGGCCGTCATCACGGCGGGCAACTCCAGCGGGCTGAACGACGGCGCCGCAGCCCTCGTCCTCGTGTCGGACGGCTATGCCGCGGCCCACGGGCTGGTTCCGCTCGGCCGGGTGGTCGCGTGGGCATCGGTCGGGGTCAAACCCGAGCGGACCGGCTTCGCCCCGGCGCTGGCCATCCCCAGGGCACTGGAGCGGGCTGGGCTCAAGGCCGACGACATCGACCTCTTCGAGATCAACGAGGCGTTCACCACCGTCGTCGCGGCGGCCGCCGAGCTCCTCGGCATCGAGGAGTCCAGGCTCAACGTGAACGGGAGCGGCTGCGGTCTCGGTCACCCGGTCGCGGCGACCGGAGCGCGCATGACCGTCACGATGCTGGGCGAACTGCGCCGCAGTGGAGCGACGTTCGGCTGCCTCGCGATGTGCGCGGGCGGCGGGCTGGGGTCCGCCCTCATCGTCGAGCTGCTGTGATCCTGAGCCGGACGCGGGCCAGCGCCTCGGCGAACTCCGGCTGGTCCATGGACCACTCCTGGGCCTGGAGCTCGAGTGCGAACGCCTGCTCCGGGTCGGTCAGCGTGAGACTGCGCCGCAGGCTCTCCTTCGTCCTGCGCACCAGCCGCGCCGGCCGTGCGGCCGCCCGCGCGGCCAGCGCCATGGCGGTCTCCGCCAGCTCGGACTCGGCGACGCAGCGCCAGGCCAGTCCGCGCTCGACGGCCTCGGGCCCGGTCAGGACGTCACCGCACAGGACCATGGCGGCGGCCCCTTGCGCGCCGACGCGTCCGGCCAGGCGGAAGAGATGTCCGCCGCCCGGGTGGATGCCCACGTCGAGAAAGCGCGGGTCGAACCGGGCCTGCGGGGTCGTGATGACGATGTCGCAGGCCAGCGGGAGGTTGACGCCGGCGCCGATGGCGGGCCCGCCCACGGCGGCGATCGTCGGCACGGGGGCGGTGGCCACAGCGGTCATCCCCGCGAACATCTCCCGCAGCGGGTCGGCGCGTTCCAGCAGCGCGTTCAACGACCCGCCCGCGCAGAACACCGGCGGTTCGGCGGTCAGGACCAGCGCGCGGGCACCGTCCGACAGCGCGGCGCCGACGGCGGCGGCGAGTTCGTCGCTCAGTCGGCGGGACAGGGCGTTTCTGTGCCCGGGGTCGGCGAGGGTCAGTACGGCCACGCCATCGGTGAGGCGCGACGCGACGAGGCGGTCGGCGGGCTTCGGCATGGCTGCCCCTTCCGTTCCAGTGTTAAATATTATATACAAGATGCATGCAGCCGCTCGCCGGAATACTCGTCGTGGCCCTCGAGCAGGCCGTCGCGGCGCCGCTGTGCACGCGGCACCTGGGTGACCTCGGTGCGCGCGTGGTGAAGGTCGAGAGCCCGGACGGCGGCGACTTCGCACGTCACTACGACGACGTGGTGCACGGGCTGTCGGCCCACTTCACCTGGGTGAACAGAAACAAGGAGTCCGTGGTGCTCGACCTCAAACGGCGCACCGGTCGCGAGGCGCTCGGCCGGCTCGTCGCGCGAGCCGACGTCGTCGTGCAGAACCTCGCGCCGGGTGCGGCGGCCCGCCTCGGCGCGGGATCGGCGGAGCTGCGCGCCCGGAGGCCGGAGCTCATCACCGTCGACATCTCCGGCTACGGAAGCGGCGGCCCGTACGCGCGGGGCCGCGCCTACGACCTGCTCGTGCAGGCCGAGGCCGGTTCGTGTGCCATCACCGGCACCGCGGGAGGCCCGGCCAAGCCCGGGATCCCCCTCGCCGACATCGGCGCGGGCATGTACGCGTTCGCCAGTGTGCTCACGGCGCTCTACACCAGGCAGCGGACCGGTGAGGGTGCTTCGGTCTCCGTAGGGCTCTTCGACGCCGTCGCCGAATGGATGGGCTTCGCGCTCAACCAGGCCCGGTACGGCGGGGTCGACGTGGAGCCCAACGGCGTGAGTTCGCCGATGGTCGCGCCGTACGGCGCCTACCGGACGGCCGACGGGCAGACGCTGGTGCTCGGCACGACCAACGACGCGGAGTGGCGCCGGCTCGCGGCCAGGGTGCTCGACCGCGCCGAGCTCGCCGACGATCCGCGGTACGCGACGAACAGCGCCCGGGTGACCCGGCGGGGCGAACTCGACGAGATGATCGGGCAGTGGGCGGGGCGGCGCACTCTCGCCGAGTGCCGGGCCCAGGCCGAGCGCGCCGGCCTGGGGCACGCACGGCTGAACCGCCCGACCGACGTGCTCGACCACCCGCAGCTCACCGCGCGCGACCGCTGGCGCGAGGTCGGCTCACCCGCCGGGCCGGTCACGGTGCTGCTCCCGCCGCCGCAGACCGCCGCCTGGACCTGGCGCCTGGACCCGGTGCCCGGCCTCGGCGAGCACACCGAGGCGGTGCTCAAGGAGCTGGGCTACGCCGCCGAGGAGATCGAGGAGATCGCGGCGCCCGCTGAGGGGTGCGGCACATGAGCGACACGGACCTGGCCGCCCTCCTGCTCCGCCTCGTCGTCGGCGGGACGATGATCGCCCACGGCCTGAACCACGCCTTCGGCGGCGGGCGGCTGCCCGGCACCGCGCGCTGGTTCGAGTCCGTCGGCATCCGGCCCGGCAGGGTCCACGCGGTGGTCGCGACGCTGACGGAGACCGGCGCCGGTGTGCTGCTGGTGGCCGGCCTGTTCCACGCCCTGTCGTCCGGAGCGGTGATCGGCACCATGACCGTCGCCCTGGTCGCGGTCCACCTGCGGAACGGCTACTTCGTCTTCCGGCCCGGGGAAGGCTGCGAGTACGTCCTGATGATCATCGTGGTGGCGGCGGCCCTGGCCGCGCTCGGCCCCGGCCGGATCTCCGTGGACCACCTATTCGGCATCGGACTCCACGGCCGGACGGGACTCGCCACCGCCGTGGCGGTCGGCGCGGGCGGAGCGGCCGCCCTGCTGGCCATCTGCTGGCGGCCCGCGCGGGAGGCGGCCGAGCCCGCACAACCAGCCCGAGCACGGAACCCTTCGCCCGAGGAGGCCTGATGGAGATCCCGAAGCTGATCGACGTGGACGCCCATGTCGTCGAGCCGCCGACCCTGTGGAGCAGCAGGCTGCCCGAGCGGCTCAGGGAGAGCGGCCCGCGCATCGTGTACGCCCCGAAGGGCGACGTGCAGTTGGTCGACGGCAAGTACGTGGAGAGGCCGGGCACCGAGGGGCCCGACGTCGCCTGGTGGGCGTACGAGGACACCTGGACCCAGATCAAGCGCTACGTCGCCGCGGCGGGCGTGCCGGCGGACGAGGTGACCAACGAAGGCGTCACCTACGAGGACATGCGCCCCGGCTGCTGGATCCCGTCGGAGCGCATCGCGGACATGGAGGTCAACGGCGTCGAGGCGCAGATGTGCTTCCCCAACTACCCGCGCTTCTGCGGCCAGATATTCCTCTGGGGCAAGGACCGGGAGCTGGCGCTGCACTCCGTGCAGGCCTACAACGACTGGATGGTCGAGGAGTGGTGCGGCTCCAGCGGGGGACGGCTCATCCCGCTGTGCCTGATCCCGCTGTGGGACGTCGACCTCGCCGTCGCCGAGCTGCGCCGCAACGCGGCGCGCGGCGTGCGCGCGGTCGCGTTCAGCGAACTGCCCGCCTACCTGGGCCTGCCGAGCCTGCACTCCCGGTACTGGGATCCGTTCTTCGCCGCATGCGAGGAGACGGGCACGGTGCTCTCCATGCACATCGGCTCCGGCACCAGGACTCCGCAGACCTCCGCGGACGCACCCGGCGCGGTCGGCGCGACGATCATCTTCGGCAACAGCGTGGCCAGCATGACGGACTTCCTGTTCTCGGGTGTCCTGCACCGCTTCCCGAGACTGAAGCTGCTGTACGCCGAGGCGCAGATCGGCTGGGTGCCGTACCTGCTCGAACGGGTCGACGACGTGTGGGAGACCCATCGCGGCTGGGCGAAGGGCCAGGACCAGTGCCCCGAGCCTCCGTCCACCTACTACTACCGGCAGATCACGAGCTGCTTCTTCAAGGACCACGTGGGGGTGGAACTGCTCGACCGGGTCGGCCTCGACAACGCGACCTTCGAGACGGACTATCCGCACCAGGACGGCACCTGGCCACGCTCGCGTGAGGCGGCGGCCGAGCAGTTCGGCCACCTCGACGAGGAAGCCGTCCGCAAGATCGCCCGGGGGAACGCCATCAGGCTGCTGGGCCTTGATCTGCCGGTTTGATATTTGAGGTAATCTGCAATCATCGGTACGCGGGATTCGAGTCGAGGACGTGACGGCCATCAGCAAGGTCCGGGAGACCGCCGCCCTGCCGGCGAGTGATGAGCAGAAGCCGCTGCCGGGCCAGAACCTGCCCCGGCTCAGCAGCGGCGAGCAGGTGCGCCTCTATGTGCGGCGGCTGGTCTTCGACGGCTACCTCACGGCGGGCCAGAAGGTCCCGCAGGACGCGATCGCCGAGGCGCTGGGCGTCTCCCGCATCCCGGTGCGGGAGGCCCTCATCGTCCTGGAGCGCGAGGGCTGGGTGACGATGATCCCGCACCGCGGCGCCTTCGTGAACGCGCTCGACGAGAACTCCGTACGCGATCACTACGAGCTGTACGGCATGTTCTACGGGTTCGCCGTGCGCCGGGCCGTCGAGCGCCAGGGAGCCGACCTCGCCCAGCGGCTGAAGCCCATCCAGGAGCAGATCCACAAGGAGAAGGACGCGGACCGGCTGCACGAGCTGACCCTCTCCTTCCACCGCACCGTCATCGACGCGGCCCGATCGCCGCGGCTCAAGACGGTGGTGCGGCAGATGACCGACATCGTGCCCGGCAACTTCTTCGAACTGGTCCCGGGGGCCGACGCACTCGAGCGGGACGGCACCGCGGCGATCGTGGCCGCGATCGAGCGCGGCTACTCGGAGATCGCCGAGCGCGAGTACGGCACCATGCTGCGGCGCCAGGGCGATCTGGTCGTCGGACTCTTCCGGGAGAAGGGGTTGCTGGACGCGGAGCCCGCGGCGGAGTCGGCCGGCTGACCCCGGTCCGGTCCGGCGGGCGGCGCGACCCACCCGCTGGTTGAATATCTTATGCGATTGGGGACGTCATGGCCGACTGGGTGAACGGCGACCAGGACAGCCTTCTCGATCTGCTGGAGCGACGGCTGTCCTCGGATCCGCACGGGCAGTTCCTGGACCTGTGCGGCACGCCGTACTCCGCCGCCGCGCTCGACCGGGAGGTGGAGCACATCGCGCTCGGCCTGGCCGAGCTGGGTGTGGGCCCGGGGGCGACGGTCGCGACCATGCTGGAGAACGGCCCGGAAGCGGTGGTCGCGTGGTTCGCGATCCACCGGCTCGGGGCCATCGCGGTCCCGGTCAACACCGCCCTGAAGGGTGCCCTGTTGCGGCACCAGTTGCACGACGCGGCCTCGGCCGTGGTCGTCGTCCACGGAGAGCTCGCGGACCGGCCGCTGGGCGTGCTCGACAGCCTGGAAGGCGTACGCCATCTGGTCGTCGTGGACGAGCGTGGGCGCCCCCTTCCCGAGACACCGCGGGTGGCGGTGCACGCGTGGGCGGACCTGCGGAAGGTGTCCGGCAACCGGCCCCGGGTGCGCGTCCGGCCCTCGGACCTCGGCACGATCGTCTACACCGGCGGCACGACCGGTCCGTCGAAGGGCTGCGCCCTCAGCCACCAGTACCACCTGTCGATCGCCCGCCAGATCATCTCCTCCTGGGGTCGCACGCCCGATGACGTGGTGTGGAGCCCGCTCCCGCTGTTCCACTTCAACGCCATCTCGTGTCTGCTCACCGGTACCCTGCTCAACGGCGGCCGGGCGGCGCTCTCCCGCAGGTTCTCCGTATCGGGCTTCTGGCCGGAGATCAACCGGACCGGCGCCACGATCGCCTCGATGCTCGGCTCCCTGGCCGTACTCGTGGCCAAGGCCGAGGACCACCCGGAAGCGAAGAACTCCGGGGTAGCCGGCGCCAACACCACCCTGCGTCTGGTCACCGGTGCGCCGATGCCGCCGGAGATCGACGAGATCTTCCGGTCGAGGTTCGGCGTGACCACGTTCAGCAACGCCTACGGGACCACCGAGGCGTCGCTCATCTCGTGGCTGCCGGCGGGGCACCCGGGGAGGCCGGGGTCCGCGGGACTGGTCAACTCCGAGGCGTTCATCGTCGGGATCTTCGACGACGACGACCGCGCCGTCCCGCCGGGGACGCAAGGGGAGATCGTCTGCCGGCCCCGCAGACCGCACGCGATGTTCGAGGGGTACTGGAAGCGGCCGGAGGCCACGGTCCAGGCGTGGCGCAATCTGTGGTTCCACACCGGCGACATCGGCCGGATGGACGAGGACGGCTACCTCTACTTCGTCGACCGCAAGGCCGACTACCTGCGGCGGCGCGGTGAGAACATCTCCAGTTGGGAGATCGAGAAGGTGTTCCACGAGCACCCGGCGGTGCGTGACGTCTGCGTCCACGCCGTGGCCAGCGCGGTGTCCGAGGACGACGTCAAGGTGACGCTCGTACTCAGGGAGACCGCCGAGGGGGAGCGGCCGAGCGAGGAGACGCTGTGCCGCTGGTCGATCGACCACCTGCCGTACTACGCCGTTCCCCGCTACTTCGAGTTCCGCGACGCCCTCCCGTTGAGCGAGACCGGGCGCTCCGCCAAGCACCTGCTGCGGGCGCAGGGTGTGACCGAGGCGACCTGGGACCGCGAAGCCGCGGGCGTCACCTTCGAGCGTCGCTGACGGCTAGGCCCGCACAGAGCGGGAGGATGCATGGACGACGAGGATGCACGGACGGCCAGGACACACCGATGAGCAGACGCACTGACGACGAGGACGCCCGGATGACCAGGACGCGCCGATGACGGACGACCCGAGCCCGGAGGGCGCCGGCAACCCGGCCGGCCCCACCGGCGACGACCTGGGCACGCCCTACCTCCGCCTGGACCGCGACGGACCGCTGGCCTGGTGCGTCGTCGACCGCCCCGACTCCCGCAACGCGCTCACCAGCGCGATGTACTTCGGCATCCGCCGGGCCGTGGACGTGGTCAACCGCGACGCGAGCCTCGCCGCCCTGATCATCACCGGCACCGGCGACATCTTCATGCCCGGCGGCGAACTCCGCGGCCGGGAGCCCGACCGCTGGCTGGACTTCCCGGATCTGCTGGGCGTGGACGTCACGCCCTTCGAGGCGATCCGCCGGTCTCCCAAGCCGGTCGTCTCGGCCGTGAACGGCAAGGCGCAGGGCGGCGGCCTGCTCATCGCGATGCTCTCCGACGTCGCCGTGGTGGGCGAGAGCGTCACCGTGCGCGCCCCCGAGTTGCTGCGCGGGATCGCCGACACCGGCTACGCCGCGTACCTCCCGGCGCAGATCGGCATCGCCCGGGCCCGCGACATGCTCCTCACCGGCCGTGAGGTCGGCGCCCGTGAGGCCGAGAGCTGGGGCCTGTTCGCCCGCGTGGTGCCCGACGACGAGGTGCGCGAGACGGCGCGCGAGGTCGCCGTCGGGATCTGCCGCACCGCTCCGCAGGCCCGGCTGCAGGTCAAACGCATCATCAACGAGCGTTACGGCATGGTCGACCGCACGACCATGGACGCCTTCCTCTACTCGGAGGAGATGTGCGAGGGCACCCGGGCCTTCGCCGAGAAGCGGGAACCGTCCTGGGTGCCCGAGGCCTTCCGCACCGGCCGCCGCCTCTGACGGCGCCCGGGAACGGGGCGCTACTCCTCCGGGGCGAGCACCCGGCCCGTGGCCGCGTCGCGGACCAAGATGGCCTCGACCGGGCAGGACGCGGCGGCGTCGAGGACCGCCTCGTCCGGGGACACCGCGCTCTCGACGGCGCGGGCGCGGTTGCCGGAAAGGACGAAGTAGTCCGCGGCGAGAACGGCACATCCGCCCGTACCGAGACATGTCTCGCGGTCGACCTCGATGTGCCACGTCGGACGGGACATCGTCACCCTCCTCATGGGTCGGTGGGAACACCTTCACGTCCGTGACGGCACCGGGCGCCTCCGGGGCGGATCGGCGGCGGACGGCGCCGCTCAGGCGATGACCTGTGCCGTACGGAGTCCGGCGACCTCCGCGGGGGAGAGGCCGAGTTCCTCGGTGAGCACCTCTTCCGTGTGTTCACCGAGCCAGGGCGGGCGCGGTACGCCGGTCTCCGCCATGTCGCTCAGCTTCACCGGGTTTCCCGGTACCAGCACGGGTTGTGCGACTCCGTCCGTCCGGGGAAGCGACACGAGCATGTTGCGCGCCAGGACGTGCGGATCTGCCGCGACCTGGGCGTCCGACAGGCAGGGGCCCGCGGCGATCCCGTGCCCGGCCAGCAGCGCGCAGGCCTCGACGGCGGTGCGGTCGGCGGCCCAGGCCTCGATGGCCGGGCGGAGGACATCCTCGAGGTGGGCGAGCCACCCGTCGCGTGTGGCGAGGCGGGGATCGGTGGTCCACTCCGGGCGGCCGACGAGTTCGGCCAGCTTCGCGAAGTGCGGTTCGCGCCCCACCTGGAGCACGAACCATCCGTCCCTGGCACGGAAGCCGTGCATGATCAGCGGTCCCAGGCCACCGTGGCGCAGGCCCATGGACCAGAAGTTCGTGACGATGTCCGTCATCGCGATCATCGCGTCGAACATCGCGATGTCGACGTACTGGCCGCGGCCTGTCGCCCCCCGGTGGCGGAGGGCGGCGAGGATGCCGACCGCGGCGAACAGGGCCGCGCCGATGTCCCCGAGCGCGCCCACCGGGGCGACGGTGGGCGGTGCGTCCTGCGCACGCTTCATCTCGTAGATGCCGGACATGGCCTCCACGACGGGGGCGTACGCGGGCCACTCACGGTACGGCGAGGGCGCGGTGTTGCCGAACCCGGAGACGGAGACGTAGACGCCTGGCGGGTGGACCCGCCGGATGTCCTCGTAGCCCAGACCGAGCCGGGCCATACGCCCGGGCCGGGAGTTCTCGGCGATCACGTCGAAGCGGGGGGCGAGGCGCAGCACGAGGTCGCGGCCCCGCGGATCCTTGAGGTCGATGCAGGCGCTGCGCTTGCCGAGGTTGTTGCGCAGGAACGTGGCGCCGACGCTGCGCCCGTACGGGTCGGTCATCGCGGGCCGCGAGCCGCGCCCGGAGTCGCCGCCGCCCGGTGGCTCGATCTTGACGACGTCGGCGCCGAGCCGGCCGAGGAGCTGGGTGGCGTAGGGAAGGGCCTGCATCTGCTCCAGCGCGAGGATCCGGACGCCGGTCAGAGGTCCCCTGGACGTGCTCGCTGTGCTCGGGGTCATGTGCCCAGTCAATCGCAGATTAGATATCTTATACAAGATGGAGTTAACCTGACGTCATGCGAGGAATCCTTGGCTGGGGCACCTACGTCCCCTTCTGGCGCCTTGACCGGGGCCGGATCACACCGGCGCGGTCCGGGGCGCGGTCGGTTGCCGGATACGACGAGGACGCGACGACGATGGGGGTGGCGGCGGCGCGCCTGGCACTCCGCCACGCCCGGGCGGCGCCGACCGAACTCTGGTTCGCCACCGCTGATCCGCCCTATCTGGACCGGACCAACGCGACGGCCGTGCATGCGGCCTTGCGCCTGGACCGGACCTGCACCGCCTACGACGCGATCGGCTCGGTGCGCTCCGCGACGGGAGCGCTGCGTACCGGCCTGACCGCGGCGGGGCCGACGCTCGTGGTGGTCTCCGACCTGCGAACCGGCCGCCCCGGCGGGCCCGACGAAGCCGCCGGCGGCGATGCCGCCGCCGCACTCGTCCTCGGCTCCGACGACGACGGCCCCGTGCTGGCCGAACTGGTGGCCACGGCGTCGGTCACCGCGGAGTTCCTGGACCGGTGGCGCATCCCCGGGGAGCCGGTGTCGCGGCTGTGGGAGGAGAGGTTCGGCGAGAAGGTCTACGCCGACCTGGGGCACGAGGTGGTCACGTCCGTCCTCGACGCGGCCGGGGTCGCCCCCGGCGAGGTCGGTGCCCTCGTCGTGGCGGGACTGCACGCGAAGTCCGCCGAGGCGGTCGCGGCGCGCTCGGGCGTACCGGCCGGGGCCGTCACCGACCGGCTGGACGGACGGGTCGGGAACCCCGGAGCGGCGCAGCCGGCGTTCCTGCTCGCGGCCGCGTTGGAGCGGGCGGCCCCCGGCCAGGTGGTGGTGCTCGTCTCGCTCGCCGACGGTGCGGACGCGTTCGTGTGGCGTACGACGCCCGCCCTGCGGGAGCATCCGCACCCGCTTCCGATGGCGGACCAGCTCGACCACGGCCGCGGCGTGCCGTATCTGACCTTCCTGGCCTGGCGCGGGATGGTGGCCCCCGAACCGCCGCGCCGGCCCGAGCCGGCTCGCGCCTCGGCCTCGGCGGCGCTGCGCAACCAGGACTGGAAGTTCGGGTTCGTGGGCTCCGCGGACGAAGGCGGAACGGTCAGCCTCCCGCCGTCGCCCCTCGACTCGACGGCGGTCCCGATGGCCGGACGCCGGGGGACGGTCGTCACCTGCACCGTCGACCGCCTCGCCTACTCGCCCAGCCCGCCGGTGCTGTTCGCGGTCGTCGACTTCGACGGCGGCGGACGGCTCCCGGTGGAGCTGACCGACGTCGACGGCGAGGAGCCGGCGATCGGTGACCGGGTCGAGATGACCTTCCGCCGGCTGCACACCGCCGACGGCGTGCACAACTACTTCTGGAAGGCGCGGCCCGTCCGCGAGAAGGGCGTCTGACATGGGATCACACGGAATCACCGACCGGGTCGCGATCGTCGGCATGGGGTGCACGCGCTTCGGCGAGCGCTGGGACATGGGCTTCGACGACCTGCTGATCGAGGCGGCCCAGGATGCCTTCACGTCGGCCGGAATCGGCAAGGGCGAGGTGGACGCCTTCTGGCTCGGCACGGTGCAGTCCGGCATGAGCGGGCTCGCCCTGTCGCGCCCGCTGCGCCTTGCGAACAAGCCGGTGACGAGGGTCGAGAACTACTGCGCGACCGGATCCGAGGCGCTGCGCCAGGCGGCCTACGCCGTCACCAGCGGAGCCTACGACGTCGCCGTGGCCATCGGCTGCGAGAAGGTCAAGGACTCCGGTCACCAGGGTCTCAACGCCTTCCCGATCCCGGGGGACGGTACCGCGCGCTCGCTCACCGCCGCCGCCATGTTCTCGATGATCGTCCCCGCATACGCCGCGCGCTACGAGGTCGCCGAGGAGGAGCTGCGGACGGCCCTTGCGCGCATCGCGTCGAAGAACCATGCCAACGGCGCCCGGAACCCGCGGGCCCAGTTCCGCAAGGAGATCTCCGTCGAGCGACTGTGCGCGATGCCTCCGGTCGCTGGGCGGCTGTCCGTACTCGACTGCGCGGGCGTGGCCGACGGCGCGGCGGCGGCGGTCGTGGTGCGGGCGGAGGACGCCCATCGGTACACGGACAAGCCGCTGCTGGTCAAGGCGCTGTCGTTCGTGTCCGGGGACGGCTCCGGGCTGATGGACCCGGACTACGACTACACCACGTTCCCGGAGGTGACGGCCGCGGCGCAGGAGGCGTACCGCCAGGCCGGCATCCGCGACCCGCGGGCGGAGCTCGCGCTCGCGGAGGTCCACGACTGCTTCACGCCCGCGGAGCTCGTGCTCCTGGAAGACCTCGGGCTGGCCGAGCGCGGCACCGCCCACCGCCTCGTCCGGGAGGGGGCCTTCGACCTCGACGGCGAGGTGCCCGTCAACCCCGACGGCGGGCTGAAGTCCTTCGGCCACCCCGTCGGGGCGTCGGGCCTGCGCATGGTGTTCGAGGCGTGGCTGCAACTGCGGGACGAGGCGCCCGCCGGGCGACGCGTCGGCACGTACGGGAAGCGGTCACTCGCGCTGACCCACAATCTCGGCGGCTATCCGGGGGAGATGGTGAGCTTCGTCGGGGTCTTCGGGACAGGGTGACCGCACCCGGGGGCAGGCGGCCCGGCGGGAGACGGGTTCAGTCGGTCCAGTCGACGCGGTCGTCCCGGGACGGCTGCCGCCCCGTCCGCGTCGGCGACAGGGGCGCGTCGGCCAGCAGGATGCGCTGCCGGGTGCGGACGAACACCTCGGCGCGCGGCAGCAGTTCGCGGCCCTGGGCGGCGTCCGACTCGGCGCCGGCCCAGGACTCCCAGGTGGGTACCGTCCACAGCAGGACGCACTCGTCGCGGTTCCGCATGGCGGTGCACCAGGCCCCGGTCAGCCGCCAGCCGCGGTTGGCGCCGGCCTTCTCCGCGTCCTCCCACGTCGCGTCGAGGAACCACCGGGCCGAGCCGGGGCCGGTGGTGAGGACCTCGTGCGCGTACGCCACGCCCCGGTGCTCGCCTCGCACCAGCTCCTCGATGGTGGGCATCTCCGGATGCGGCACCAGGATCCGGTCGAAGCCGCCCGAGCGCATGCCCGCCGCCGCGGCCCACCACCGGGCCAGGGCCGGATCCTGCAGGTCGCGGTGGCCGAGCTCGTGCCGGAGCGAGTCGGCGAGGCCGTCGAACCCGTCCTCCTCCCAGATGTTGACCACCTGCGGCCACCGTCCCGTCGAACCGACCACGCCCCAGATCCCGTAACAGAGCTGGCCGCGCTCCTCCTGGGCGAGCGGGCTCCAGTTGGCCGCCATGTGCTGCATGTAGCGTGCGCGGTTGTGTCCGACCACGTTGATGAACTCGTGGATGTAGACCTTGGTGTTCATCTGGCACACCCCTCTCTCACGGCACAGCGCCATCGTCTACGGTTCCATGTATCTTATATATTGTTTTCTTTATTGACACTCTGATGAGGCCTTCATACGCTCCCGCTGGGCGCGGTACACGCACCCACTCACAGACGAAGCGGGAGCGTCGCATGCACGGTTACAAGGTCGCCAAGGCCAGGTCGTGGCTGGCCGCGGCGGTGGCGCTGATCACGCTGTCGGCGGGCTGCGCCGCGGAGAGCGACGGGTCCGGGGGGTCCGACGAGGGCGATGTCCTGGGCGACACCATCAAGGTAGGCGGGCTGGTCACCAAGACCAGCCCGGTCGGCTACACGACGGCCGAGGCGGAGGTCGGTGCCGCGGCCCGGTTCGCGAGGGCCAACGCCGAAGGCGGGGTGGACGGCCGCACGATCGACTTCATCGGCGCCGAGGACGACACGATGACCGCAGCAGCCGCCGATGCGGCCGTCAAGAAGCTGGTGCAGCGGGAGGAGGTCTTCGCCATCGTCCCGTGGGTCGCGTTCGGCGCCGGGACCTCGCCCGTCGCGGAGGACGCCGGCGTCACGAGGTTCGGCTGGGGGGTCAGCAGGGGCTGGTGTACGTCAAAGCTCTCGTACGGGGTGAGCGGCTGCCTGCAGCCGGAGGACACCGAGGACGAGGATCTGCTGTGGAGCCGCGGATACACGCAGCACCAGATAGCGGACGTGCTCGGCGGCAAGGACGGCAGGGCCGACGGGCAGTCGGTCTGGATCCAGGGCATCGACAACAGTGACAGCTCGAACGGGGTGCGGCAGGCCGACGAGCTGTGGGCCGCCGCCGGCTACGAGGTGGCTGGTGCGTCCGCGTCGGTCCCCGCGGCCGCCCCGCCGCAGGACTGGCTCCCGTACCTCAACAAGATCATGAAGTCCGACGGCGGTGGCCCGCCCGACGTCGTGTTCTCGATCATGTCCGGTGCGACGAACCTGGGCCTGTACGGCGCTCTGCGCAAGGCGGGGTACGAGGGGATCATCGTCGACGCCACGAGCTACGACCCCAGGCTGCTCGCCGACCCCCAGGGGGCACAGGTCATGGAAGGCGTCTACACGGGGGTCTCCTTCGCTCCCTTCGAGGCGGACATCCCCGAGGTCGAGCAGATGATGGACGACGTCCGCAAGGAGGAGCCCGAGCACGTCTTCACGCAGGCCACGGCGATGGGCTACTGGGCGGCCGACATGTTCCTGACGGCGCTGGAGGAGGCGGGCAAGGACGTCACCGCCGAGAGGTACCGCGCCGCGCTCGACAAGCTGCAGTACGAGAACCCGGCCGTCGGCAAACTCAGCTTCCCACGGAGCAGGACGGAGCCGAGCCCCTGCTCGGCGCTGGTTCAGGTGCGCCAAGGCGAGTTCGTCGAGGCACAGCCGCTCGAGTGCTTCGAGAAGTGATCCACTTCGCCCGTCGGCGCGGCCGGACCGACGGGCCCTAGTCTCTTGGGAGACCCCGCATGACGGAGCTTGTCGGCTATGTGCTGAGCGGGCTGGTGACAGGTGCGATCTTCGCGGTGATGGCGTCCGGGCTGACGCTCTCGTACGCGGCGACCGGCGTGCTGAACTTCGCGCACGGCGCCATCGGTTTCGTCAGCGCGCTGCTCTTCTTCCAGCTGACCACCGGAGCGGGCTGGCCGCCGTGGCTCGCCGCCCTCGTCGCCGTGGGCGTCGTGGCGCCGCTCCTGGGCTACGTTCTGCACCGGGTCATGTTCAAGGGCCTGTCCACCTCCGGGGAGATCGCGCAGATCGTCGCGACCATCGGACTCAGCATCGCCCTGCCCGCCCTGGGCATGTGGATCGTCGATCTGCTGATCTCCGCCGGCGCGGACGTCCCGGCCATGACCGAGGGCAGGAGCGCCCGCGGGATCGGACCGAGGCCGGTGGAGAACTGGCATCCGTCCTCCTGGCTCACGCTGGACTCCGACCAGGTCACGACCTTCGCGTTCGCCGCCGTCGCCGCCGTGGCACTGTGGGCGGTGATGCGGCACACGCCTCTCGGCCTGCGCATGCGGGCGACCGTGGACCGCAGGAACCTCGCGACGCTGCGCGGCATCGACGCCGACGCCGCATCGGCGCAGGCCTGGATGCTCAGCTCTACGCTCGCCGCGCTGGCCGGCGTGCTCGCGATCCCCGTCCTCGGCGTCGACGCCTCGGCCTTCACCTTGCTGCTGTTCGCGTCCGCAACCGCCGCGGTCTTCGGGCGGCTGCAGTCGATACCGGTGACCTTCGCGGCGGGCCTCGCCCTCGGAGTCGTACAGAACCTGGTCGTCGGATACGCCGGCTTCGCCGAGGACATCACCGGTCTGCGCAGTGCGATACCGGCCCTGCTCCTGTTCGCCGGCCTGCTCGTGTTCAACCGGTCGCGCGAACGCCTCGCCGGATCGATCGCCGAGGACACACCCCCGCCCGACTACCTCGCCGACGTGCCCCGGCTGCGCCGCGCGCTGCCGTGGTCGGTGGGCACGGCCGCTCTGGTGGTGTGGGCGTTCACCGTGGGGGATGCGTACTGGACCGGCCTCGTCGCGCACGGCCTCGTACTCGCCCTGATCTTCAGCTCGTTCGTCGTCGTCACCGGGATCGGCGGGATGATCAACCTGGCGCAGGCGTCGTTCGCCGCGCTCGCCGCCCTCACCGTCGGCTACGCCTTCCACAGCGGCCTTCCGTACGCCGTCGCCATGGCGCTCGGCGTGCTGGCCGCGACGGTCGCGGGACTGGTCGTGGCGCTGCCCGCGCTGCGGCTCGGCGGACGTGTCCTGGCCCTCGCCACGTTCGCGCTGGCACTGATCGCCGACCAGGTGCTCTTCCAGATCGACTCCTTCAGCAACGGCAGCGTCGGCTGGGAACTGCCTCCCCTGTCACTGGGCTTCGCCGACACGAGCGATCACCGGGTGCAGATCGTGCTGCTGCTCGCGCTCATCGGCCTGGTCATGCTGATGGTCCGCAACCTCGAGCGCTCGAGTTCCGGCCGCGCCATCCTGGCGGTCCGGTCGGCGCCGACGGCCGCGCTGTCGGCCGGCATCTCCGCCACCCGGGCCAAGCTCACCCTCTTCGCCCTGTCGTCCTGCATCGCCGGACTCGGCGGCGTACTGTACGGGACGGTCGCCGGCCGGATCACGGTCACCGACCTGCCGGCGATGTCGGGGTTCGTCTGGCTGGCGGTCGTGGTGCTGCAGGGCGTCCGGCGCATCGGCGGCGCGGTGCTCGCCGGGCTGATGGTCGCGCTGTTCCCGGAGCTGCTCGCGCTGGTCACCGAATCTCCCCACCTGGGTGCCGTGCTCTTCGGGCTGGGCGGCATCCTGCTGGCCAAGCACCCGGACGGTCTCCTCGCCCAGTTCGCCGAGCGCCGCTACCACAGGCACAGGCGCGAGCGCCGCGAAGAGCAGGCGGCCGGGGCTCCGCCACCCCGGCACCCGGTCCCCGACCGGCCGCGCGCCCTGCTGCGGCTGGAGTCGATCGTCGCCGGGTACGGCGACACCACCGTCCTGCGCGGCGTCGACCTCGACGTACCGGCCGGCAGCGTCGTGGCGCTCCTCGGCGCCAACGGCGGGGGGAAGACCACCCTGTGCGCGGCAGCCGCCGGCACGCTACGGCCGGTGGGCGGCCGGGTACTGCTGGACGGCCGGGACATCACCGCCTGGCCGGCCCACCGCAGGGCACGCGCGGGGGTGTTCCTCGCCCCCGAGGGGCGCGGCGTCTTCCCGGCGCTGACGGTCGAGGAGAATCTCGCCGTCTCCCTTCCCCGGGACGCGGACAGGCAGTCGGTGTACGAGCGGCTGCCCCGCCTCAAGGAGCGCCGCGCCATCGCCGCGGGCGCCCTGTCGGGCGGCGAGCAGCAGATCCTGGCGCTGGCCCCGCTCCTCGTACACCCGCCGAAGGTGCTGATCGCGGACGAGCCTTCGCTCGGCCTGGCGCCCCTCGTCGTCGACCAGGTCTTCCAGCTCTTCGGTGAGCTGCGGGACAGGGGTGCCGCCATCGTCATCGTGGAGGAGAAGGCCACCGAAGCCCTCCGGCTGGCCGACACCGTGGCGTTCATGCGCCTGGGGCGGGTGGCCTGGCTCGGGCCACGGTCCGACGTCGACGACGAGCGCCTGGCATCGGCCTACCTGGGACTCGCCGAAACGGAGCTGACCAGTGATCAGCATTGACGGAGTCAACGTCCGCTTCGGCGGTGTGCACGCCCTGACGGACATCGGCCTGACCATCCCCGAGGGCGCTGTCTGCGGCCTGATCGGGCCCAACGGTGCCGGTAAGACCACGCTGTTCGACGTGGTCAGCGGGCTGCGCCGGCCCACGTCCGGCACGGTGCGGCTGCGCGGCAGGGACGTCACGGGTGCCGGCGCGCTGCACCGGTCCCACCTGGGGGTGCGCCGGACCTTCCAGCGCCCGCAGGTGTTCGGCCGGCTGACCGTGCTCGACAACGTCCTGGCGGCGCTCGAATGGCACGGCGGAGGCGGCGGCCTCGCCGCCGACCTCGTCGGCTGGCGCCCTCGGCGCCGTCTGGCACACGGGCGTCGCGCGCGCGCCGTGGACGCGCTGCGGCGTTGCGGGATCGACGACCTCGCGGGCGTCCACGCCGCGGAACTGCCGATCGGCAGGCGCCGGATGGTCGAACTCGCGCGCGCCATCGTGGACGACCCCGCCGTCCTCCTCCTCGACGAGCCCACCTCGGGTCTGGACGCCGAGCAGACCGCGCGGTTCGCCGAGGTGATCCGCACGCTGGACACGACGGTTCTCCTCGTGGAGCACGACGTGCAGTTCGTCATGGGCCTGAGCGAACGGGTGGTCGTGCTCAACCTGGGCAGGGTGATCGCGGACGGCAGGCCCGCCGAGATCCGAGCGGACCCGGTGGTCAGGGCCGCATATCTGGGCTGACCGCGGCAGGCGCGCCGCCGCTCGCCTGCCGTCAGCCCGACATCTCCACCCGCCCGGAGAGCAGCGCGGCGACCGCACCCCCGTCCACCAGCAGATCGCTGCCCGTGACGAAGCTCGCCTCCGGACCGAGCAGGTACGCCGTCGCCGCCGCGATGTCGTCGGGGCTGCCGAGCCGGCCGGTACCGGAGGCGTCGACCATCGCCTGCATGAAGGCACCGGTGTCGGCGGCAAGCTCGCTTCTGCCCATGGGGGTGGAGATGACGCCCGGGCTGATCGAGTTGACGCGAGCGCCACGTTCGCCCCAGGCCGTGCTCGCGGCGCGGACGCGTAGCTGGTTCGCGCGCTTGGCGAGGCAGTACGCCTGCGAGGTGTCGGTGATCGCCTCCGGGCCGAGGAACGGCAGCGCCAGCAACTGGTCGCCGGGGGTGTGGGCGAGTGCCGCCTCCTGCTCGGGCGGGAGCGCGCCGGCCAGGTGCCCGGCCATGCTGGCGAGCACCACGCCGGCGCCACCCGGCGCGATCACGGCACCGAAGGCGTCGAGGACCAGTGCGACTCCCAGGAGGTCCACCCTCAGGATGGCGGCCACGGGTGCCTGGACGGGGGACAGGCCCGCCGTGTGCACCACCTGTGCGACCCGCCCCAGCTTCTCCGCCGTTGCGGCGAGTTCGGCGACGGCATCCCGGTCGGACACGTCGAGCTGCCGGGTGTGCACCCGGTGCCCGTCCTCGGTCAGCGTCCGGGCGGCGGCGTCGAGCGCGGAGTCGTCCTGGTCGGCGAGCAGCACGACCCGGCCGGCACCCTGACGCCGGGCGATCACCCGGCCCATACCGCCCGCACCGACCACGACCAGCACTTCTTGACTCACGGGAGCACCTCTCGAAGGAATGGACGGACGGGACCGCCGGCGCGGATCAGAAGTCCGAGCCGCCGTCGACGTTGATGTCGGCACCCGTCATGTACGTGTTGGAGCGCGAGGCGAGAAAGGCGATGACCGGACCGATCTCCGTGGGCAGAGCAACCCGGCCCAGCCGGGCCGGGTGCCCGAAGTCCTCGCCGATGATCCGCATCGCCGCGACGAGATCGCCGTCGGCGACCGTGCGCTCCGGCGGCAGGGCGGCGAGATAGTTCTTCATCCCCTCCGAGAGGAACGAGCCCGGTGAGACGGTGTTCACCAGGATCCCTTCCGGGGCCAGCGTCTGTGACAGGTTCTTGCTGAAGCTGGTCAGCGCAGCCTTGGCCGCCGTGTAGGCGACGAGCCCGGGCGACTGGCGCCGTACCGAGTGCGCCGACACGTTGATGATCCGCGCCCACTCGGCGCGGCGCAGCCAGGGCAGGGCGGCCCGGGCACAGCGGGCCGCGGCGACGAGACCGATGTCGAGGGTGGCGTGCCACTCGGCGTCGTCGAGTTCGTCGAAGGTGCGGCCGACACCCACATCCGTCGGGCCCGCGGCGTTGATCAGTACCTCGAGGCGGCCCCAGCGTCCTCCCACCTCCTCGAAGGCGGCATCCACGGCGGCCCGGTCGCCGAGGTCGGCGCGCAGTCCCACCGCGTCGGCCGCGCCGAGATCGCGCAGGGCCCGTACGGTCTCTTCCAGGGGCGCCAGTCCGCGGGCGAGCACCGCCACCTTCGCGCCTTCGGCGGCGATCACCTCCGCGGCCGCGCGGCCCATGCCCTTGGAGCCGCCGCTGACGACCACCGCGGCCCCCCGCAAACCGAGATCCACCCTCACCTCCGATACGTCCGCGCCACGTGCCGGCCGAGCCGGTCAGCGCGCCTGCCAAGGGATCCGACGGCCGGAGGCGAACAGGGCCTGTCCCTCGGCGAGGTCGTCGTCGTCGGTGCCGAGCCGCACCAGCGTCTTGCCCACGTCGAGGGCCTGCCGGTACCCGAGGTCCTGCGCGTACCAGACGGCCCGGACGGTGGCCTGAACCGCCCTGGCCGGCTGCGACGCGATCGCCTCGGCGACGACGGCGGCCGTGGCGGCGAGATCGGCGCCCGGTACGACCTCCTGGACCAGCCCGATCTCACGGGCCCGGCGGGCGGTCATCCGCTCGTGCGCCCCCATGAGGGAGATCCGCAGGACCTCTCCGAGGGGCATGCGCTGGAGCATCATCATCGGCTCGAACACCGCGGCCATCCCGTAGCTGGTGTGCGGGTCGAAGAACGTCGCGTGCTCCGCGGCGATGATGATGTCCGCCTCGGCCAGCAGATAGAAGGCGCCCCCGCAGGCCATTCCGTTGACCGCCGCGATGACCGGCTTCCACAGCCGGCCCGCGGTCTTCGGCGGAAGCCAGTCGCCGGGGTCGTCGAAATGGAGCGGGGTGGCCCCCTGCTGGCCGATGTCGCGGGGGCCCTCGTCGTCGCCGATCGCCGCCGCGGCCCGGTCGACGCCGGTGCAGAAGGCGCGGTCGCCGGCGGCCGTCAGTACGACGGCGTTGACGTCGTCGTTGGCCCGCAGGCCCGACCAGCACCGGTGGATCTCGCGCATCATCACCGTGTCGAAGGAGTTCAGCACCTCCGGGCGGTCCAGGGTGACCCATGCGACGCAGCCGCGCTCCTCGTAGCGCAGTGTCTCGTAACCGGGCACGGCTCAGCCGCCCACGGTCGCGCTCACGACCAGCGGGAGGCCGGAGAGCCCGCGTACGTTGCTGTTGTACATCCGGGTGACTCCGGTCTCGTCGATGGCGAAGTCCGGGAAGCGCTTGAGCAGTTCCTCGAAGGCCACCCGGACCTCGAGCCGCGCCAGGGGGGCGCCGAGGCACAGATGGCGGCCGAAGCCGAACGCCACGTGCCGGTCGACGTCCCGGTGGATGTCGAAGATCTCGGGGTCCGGGTACTTGCGCTCGTCGTGCACGGCCGACCCGGTGAGCAGGATGACGCGCGAGTCGGCCGGGATGACGGTCCCGTGCAGTTCGACGTCCCGCGTCGTCCAGCGACCCTGGAAGTGGGACGGAGGGTCCCAGCGCAGCATCTCCTCGACGGCGCCCGGGATCAGGCCGGGATCGGCGACCAGTTGGCGGCGCTGGTCGGGATACCAGTACAGCGCGACCACGCCGTTGGGGATCAGCCGGGCGACCGTCTCATGGCCCGCGAAGGCCAGTTCGAGGAAGCGCAGGGCCAGCTCGCCGTCGTCGAGGAGGCGGGTGCTGCCGTCCGGCTCCTCGACCGGGGTGGTCATGAGCAGCGACATCACGTCGTCGCCGGGCCGGCGGCGGCGCTCGGCGATCAGCTCCGCGAAGATGCCGACCAACTCGACGTGGGCGTTGAGGGCGTCCTCGGACACCGAACCGTCCGCGCCGCGGTGGGCGAAGCGGTCGCTCAGCAGGTGGACCTGCTCGCGCATGCCGGCCGGGATCCCGACGAGTTCGCTGATGACGTCCAGGGGGAGGCGGAAGGAGAACTCGTGCACCAGGTCGAAGGAGTCCCGGCCCACGACGTCGTCGAGGAGCCGGCCGGCGGTCTCGCGGACGAAGCCCTCCAGCTTGTTCACGCGCCTGGGGGTGAACATCCGCATGGCCACCTTGCGGTGGTAGGTGTGTTCCGGCGGGTCCTTGACGATGAGGAACGGCAGCCCGCGGTCCTGCCCCTCCAGGGTGACGCCGTGGGCGCTGGAGTAGACCTCCGGGGCGAGGTGCCCGGCGACGACGTCCTCGTAGCGGGACAGCGCCCAGAAGTCGTGCTTGCTGTTGTGGTAAACGGGTGCCTCGTCCCGCAGACGCCGGTACACCGGAAACGGGTTGTGCGCGGTCAGCCGGTCGAAGGGGTCGTACTCCACCATCGGTTCTCCTAGTCGCTCGGTGCTGCCGCGGAGGGCGCGGCCACCGGAGCCGATTCGCTGAACGAGGCCGCCGCGGCGGACGGCGTCACGGTCAGCTCCTCGACGTTCACGGAGGGGAAGGCCGCCGCGACCGCCAGCATGCCGACCAGCGCGCCCGCCACCTCGTCGGGCGACATGTAGCGGTCCACCAGCAGGCCCTGGGCAGCCCATGATTCGAAGGCGGCGCCGAGCGCCTCGTCGTCGAAGTCGCTGCCGAAGTCGGTGGGGGCGGTCTGGCCGACCCGTATCCGGCAGATCCTCAGCTCCGGGTGCTCCGCCTGCCACGCCTGCAGGGTGCGCTCGAGCGCGACCTTGCTCGTCGCGTACGCGCCGAGCGCGGCCCGGGGCTGGCCGACGGCCTCCGAGGAGAGGGCTGCGGCCAGGGCGTGCGGTGCCAGGAAGGGCAGACAGGCGCGCAGGACGTGGTGGAATCCGACGGTGTTGGTCTCCATCGCCCATTGCCAGTCCGCCAGACTGGTCTCGGCGATGGGCCGCAGGCGCGCCGCCCCGGCGCAGGAGATCAGGAAGTCGACCTGACCGAGCCGGTCCGCCGTCTCCCGCGCGAGCCGGCCGCAGTCGGCCTCGTCGCGTACGTCGACGCGGACCGGGTGGCCGCCGGCCGCCTCCGCGACGGTCTTCTCCAGCTCGGTCATCCGCCGGGCCGCCACGACCACCCGGGCGCCGGCGTCCACCAGCCTGACCGCAAGGGCGCGGCCGATGCCCGCGGACGCTCCCACCAGCAGGACGCGGCTGCCGCCGAGCGGACCTGGCGAGCTGTGGTTCGCAGATGTCATCGCTCTCAGACCCCTTCGGCCATGGACTTGATCTGGAGGTACTCCTCGAATCCCGCGACCCCGCTCTCACGGCCGATGCCGCTGTGCCGGTAGCCGCCGAACGGGACGTCGAAGCTGTAGTAGTCGCCGCCGTTGACCGACACGGTTCCCACCCGCAGCCGCCGGGCCACCTCGCGCGCCCGCTCGGGTGAGGCGCTGATCACGCCGCCGGACAGGCCGTAGGCGGAGTTGCCGGCGATCCGTACGGCCTCGTCGTCGCCGCCGTCGTACGGGATCACGGACAGCACCGGTCCGAAGATCTCCTCCTGGGCCACGGTGTCGTTCTCGCCGACATCGGCCAGAACCGTGGGCTCGACGAACCAACCCTTGGGCGGGTCCGCGGGAATCCCGCCCCCCAGGGCGATCCGGGCGCCCTCGGCCACCCCCCGTTCGACGTAGCCGAGGACACGCCGGCGCTGGCGTTCGCTGATCAGCGGACCCATGAGGTTCGCCGGATCGGCCGGGTCCCCGTAGGGCCAGCCGCGCAGGGTCTCCACGAGGGCGGTCAGGCACTCCTCGTACCGGGTTCGCGGTACGAGCAGCCGGCTGAGGATCGCGCATCCCTGGCCGGCGTGGGTGGTGATGTGGAAGGCCGCGGTCACGGCGGCGGTCGCGAGGTCGGCGTCGTCGAGGGCGACGAGCGCCGACTTGCCGCCGAGTTCGAGAAAGACCTTGGTGAGGTTGCCGGCCGCCGCGGTCATCACGGCCCGGCCGGTCGCCGTCGAACCGGTGAACGAGACCATGTCGACGCGTGGGTCGGAGGCGAGATGGTGGCCGATCTCGTGGCGGGAGGAGGCCACGACGTTGAGGACGCCGGCGGGCAGGTCCGTCTCCTCGGCTGCGAGCCGGCCGAGGGCCGTCGCGGCCCACGGGCTGTCCGGCGCGGGTTTGAGGACGACGGTGCAGCCGGCGGCCAGCGCGGGCGCGACCTTGGCGAGGTTGATCTGTGTGGGGAAGTTCCAGGGGGTGATCGCGCCGACCACGCCGATCGGCTCGCGGCGGATCCACCGCTGGGACCGGCCGGCCGGGCCCGATGCCTCACCGAGGTCGGTCTCCCAGGCGTAGCGCTCGGTGAGGTCGGCGACCCAGCCGATGCCTTCGACCGGGGTGGCGAACTGGGGTCCGCCGGTCAGGACGACCGGAGTGCCGATCTCCGCCACGAGATCCTCCTTCAGCCTGTCGGCGTTCTTGACCAGGGCCTGCTGGAGTTGGCGGAGGCAGCGCACGCGGAAGGCCGGATCCGTGCTCCAGGGCGTCGTGTCGAACGCGCGGCGCGCGGCGGCGACGGCCGTGTCGAGGTCGGCCGCGGTGGCGTCCGCGGTGGCGCCCAGGATCTCTTCCGTGGCCGGGTTGACGTTGTCGAACGTGCCGCCGTCGGAGGCGGACACCAGCCGGCCGTCGATCAGCAGGCGGTCGGCACGGCCTGTCTGGGACATCGAGCCTTCCTAGGGCAGAGATTATTTTATATATCTTATCCTCGTCGACCGGCAACCTTTCCGGACGGCGGCGACCGGGTGTGCGGGCGGGCTGCCGGGCCGGGGGACGGCCCGGCGGCCCCGCAGCCCGCGTCGGCGTCAGGCCGTGGCGTTCGCGGCCAGTTCGGCCAGGGAGGTCCCGGGCCCGCTGCGCCCCTTGCCGTGCGACTTGATCGAGACGTCGTGGCCGGCGACCTCGGCGCGCAGGGCACCCACGGTCGCGGTCTGCGGTGTACGGCCGGCCACGAACGGGTCGAAGGAGTACCAGCGCATGGCGTTCTGATACGTGATCTTGTTGAGCTCGTCGTCGGGCACGTCTGCTGCCGCGGTGAGGAGTTCCTCCGCGGCTCCCGGCCAGGTCGAGTCGGAGTGCGGGTAGTCGCACTCCCAGGCGATGTTGTCCAGCCCGATGTCATGCCTCAGCCTGATGCCGATCGGGTCGGAGATGAAGCACGTGAGGAAGTGCTCGCGGAAGACCTCGCTGGGCAGCTTCCCGCCGAAGTCCTGCCCGGTCCACAGCCGGTGCATGTCGTACGTGCGGTCGATGCGGTCGAGGAAGTACGGGATCCACCCCGTGCCGCCCTCGGACAGGGCGAACCTGATCCGCGGGAACTCCTTGATCACTCGCGACCAGAGCAGGTCGGCTGCCGCCTGGCAGATGTTGATCGGCTGGAGCGTGATCATCACGTCCATGGGCGCGTCGGGAGCCGTCACCGCGAGCTTGCCGGACGATCCGAGATGGATCGACAGCACGACGCCCTCGTCACTGAGCGCCTCCCACAGCGGGTCCCAGTAGTCGCTGTGGAAGCTCGGATGGCCGAGGGTCGCGGGGTTCTCGGTGAACGTCATGGAGCGGCAGCCCTTGGCGGCCACCCGGCGTACCTCCGCGGCGCAGGCCTCGGCGTCCCACAGGATCGGCAGGGCCATCGGGATGATCCGGCCCGGGTAGGTGCCGGCCCACTCGTCGATGTGCCAGTCGTTGTAGGCGCGGACGACGGCGAGGGCGAGGTCCTTGTCGTCGGCGGCCGCGATGATGCGGCCGCTGAAGCCGGGGAAGGAGGGGAAGTTCATGGACGCCAGCATCCCGCCGGCGCTCATGTCCTTGACCCGTTCGTGGATGTCGTAGCAGCCGGGCCGGATCTCCTCGAACGAGGTCGGATCGACGCCGTACTCCTCCTTGGGGCGGCCGGCGACGGCGTTGAGACCGATGTTGGGGATCTCGGTGCCGTTGAACATCCACACGTCCAGGCCGTCGTCCTTGCGCACCACCTTCGGGGCCTGGTCGCGGTACCTGGCCGGGATGCGGCCGTCGAAGAGGCTCGGTGGTTCGACCACGTGGTCGTCGACGCTGATGAGGATCAGGTCTTCGGGGTTCATGGAACTCTCCCAGCGTGTGCGGGCTATGAACCAGATTTCAGCGGAGTGAACTACGGTTCAGTGCTCGCCGCAAGGGTGCGCGCACGAACTCGTCGAAACTGTTCCGGAGCCGGAGCGGTGCAGGGTCCGTCGGGTCCTCGCGCAGACGGATCACTCCGCGGCGAAGAAGGTCCTCGCGAGCAGGGCGTGGAAGTCCTCGACCGGCAGGGGCGGCCCGCCCGCGTCGGCTTCGGTGAGCTCGGCCGTCTGGTAGGCGGCGACAAGTCCCGAGAACATGAGGGCCAGAACGGCAGGCGGGCCGGAGACCAGGTCCCCGGAGTCCTGGCCGCGCAGGAAGAGGCCCGCCTGCAGTTGCTGCGCCTCGTGGAAGTTCTTCGTGATCTGCGGATCACCGGTGGGCTCGGCCAGCGGCGGCGCGATCGCGCCGCCGCGCAGCACCAGCCGCCCGAAGTTGCGGTGGGCGCGGAAGAATCCCACCTGCCAGTCGGCCAGGGCGATAAGCTGCTCGCGCGGCTGGCCGCCGGAAGTGAGGATGCTCCGCATCTGCGGCATGAACTCCGCGCCGCGGCGGCGAAAGGTCTCGCGGTACAGGTCGTCCTTCCCGCCCGGGAAGAAGGTGTAGACCGATCCGACGGAGTACTCGGCGAGTTCGGCTATCTCCCGAAGTGCCGCGTCGTGGAAGCCTTCCCTGGCGAAGACCTGCTCGGCGACGTCCAGGATCTGGCCCCTGCCCAGTTCCCGGAGCCGAGCGCGCCGCTCGTCGCGGGGGCTGCGATGGGTCATGGGTGCGTCGCTGACCTCTCTGCTCGTTTCCCGAGCGTGCGCCCGCGAAGGGCGGGAGTGAACGGGAACATCGTAGTCGGATCCGCAAGGGTGAATCGGCGTCGGGCGGGTCGCTGGATAACGGTGGTATATATAATATGCAAATCGACGCGAGGGGTGGTCGCTGTGACGGAGGACGTGCTCTGGGATGTCGGCGCAGATGGTGTCGCCCTGCTCACTCTGAACCGCCCGCAGGCGGGCAACGCGCTGACGCCCGCCATGCGCGAGCACGTCATCGACAGGCTCGGACAGGCCGGCGCCGACCAGGGCGTCCGGGTGGTGGTCGTACGCGGCGCGGGCAACCGGCACTTCTGCACGGGCGCGGACCTGGGTGCCTCGCCCGCCGGCGACGACCCGCCCCAGGGCGCCCCCGCGCAGCCGGCCGGATCGGTGGCGCGGGCCGTCGCGACGGGGGCCCAGCGCCTGATCGCGGCGGTCCTCGACTGCGAGAAACCGGTCGTCGCGGCCGTGAACGGGACGGCGGCAGGCATAGGCTGCCACCTCGCGTACGCATGTGACCTGGTGCTCGCGGTGGAGGGAGGGAAGTTCGTGGAGGTGTTCGCGCGGCGCGGCTTGGTCGTCGACGGCGGCGGGGCGTACCTTCTGGCCCGGCTGGTCGGACCCCAGCGGGCCAAGGAGCTGATCTTCTTCGCCGACGATCTCTCCGCGGCGGACGCCCACCGCATGGGCCTGGTCAACAAGATCGTGCCAACGGAGGAGCTGGCCGCCGAGACGGCGAGGTGGGCCAGGCGGTTGGCGGCCGGGCCGACCGTGGCTCTCGGCCTCGGGAAGCGGCTGGTCAACCAGGCGCTGGACGGAGACCGCGGGACGGCCTTCGCACACGAAGCGCTCGCCGCCGAGATCAACATGCGCAGCGTCGACGGGCAGGAGGGCCTGCGCGCCTTCGTGGAACGGCGCGACCCGGAGTTCCGTGGCTGGTAAGGCGGTCGAAGGACGTGCACAGATCACGCTGCGAGCAGGCGAGGAGCCGCTATGGAACTGCGCTATACCGAGGCTGAGCTGAGGTTTCGTGAGTCGCTGCGTAGCTGGCTCACCGAGACGCTCCCCACGCTGCCGCCCGCGCCGGACCGCGACGACTGGCGCGCCCGCAGGGCCTACGACTGCGCGTGGCAGCGCCGGCTGCACCAGGCCGGATACGCCGGGGTGGACTGGCCCGCCGAGCACGGCGGGCTGGGAGCGTCACCTACCGAGCAACTGATCTTCCTCGAGGAGAGCGCCCGCATGCGGGCGCCCGGCGTCGGCGCCGGGTTCGTCGGCCTGCTGCACGCCGGACCCACGCTGATCGCGGAGGGCACCGAACGGCAGCGGGCCCGTCATCTGCCGCGCATCCTGCGGGGCGAGGAGATCTGGTGCCAGGGCTTCTCCGAGCCCGACGCCGGTTCCGACCTCGCCTCCCTGCGGACGTCGGCGGTGCGTGACGGCGACACGTACGTGGTCGACGGCCGCAAGGTGTGGACGTCCTTCGCCCAGGTCGCCGACTACTGCGAACTCCTCGTACGGACCGATCCGCGGGCGCCGGCGCATCAGGGGATCAGCTGGCTCATCCTGCCGATGGACACCCCCGGCGTCCAGGTCAGACCGCTGCGCACCGCCGTGGGGAGCAGCGAGTTCGCCGAGCTGGTCCTGGACGAGGTGCGTGTCCCCGCACAGAACCTGGTCGGCGGCGAGCACGACGGTTGGCGGGTGGCGATGGTGACGTTCTCCTTCGAACGGGGCACCGCGTTCATCGCCGACGTCGTCGAGTCCCGCAACCTCCTCACCGAGATCGCCAGGATCGCGCGCACGACCCCCGGCCCCCGGGGGGAGCCACTGTGGGCCGACCCCGGCCTGCGCCGTGACGTCGGCCGCCTCACCACCGAGGTCGTGGGGCTCTGGTCGCTCGTCCGCAAGAACGTCTCCGAGGCGTCCGCCGGGAGGGTGCCGGTGCAGGGCGCGTCGGTGTTCAAGCTGAGGTTCACGGAGAACCGGCAGCGGATCGGCGACCTCGCCGCACACGTACTGGGCCGCGCCGCGCTGTCGGTCAGCGCCCTGCCCGGCGCGGACAATGCCCGTATCGTCGAAGACCGGCTCACCAGCCTCGCGTACACCATCGCCGCGGGAACCTCGCAGATCCAGAAGAACATCCTGGCCGAGCGCGCGCTCGGCCTGCCCAAGGAGCCCCGATGGACCTCGCGCTGAGCCCCGATCAGCTCGATCTCCGCTCCGGCCTCGTCGGCTTCCTCGCCGCGGAGTGGACCCCCGGGCGGCTGCGCGCCGCCGCGTCCGCCCCGGCACTCGACCGGCCGGCGTGGCGCAGGCTCGCGGAGCTCGGCCTCTTCGGTGTGGCCGTCCCGGAGCGCGCCGGAGGTATGGGTCTCGGCTGGGCCGACGCGGCGATCCTGTGCGAGGAACTGGGCCGCTTCCTCGTGCCCGGCCCGCTGGTGCCGAGCCTGCTGGCCGCAGAGCGCGTGCCGGGCGTCCTGACCGGTGAGCGCGTGGTCGCCCTGGTGGACGGACGTGATCCGGCGGCGCTGGCCGAGCACCTGCCCGGTGCCACCCACCTGGTCGTGGTCGCGGATTCGGGACTGACCCTGCACCCGGTGGACGAGGTGGCGGCGGCGGTCGCCGAGACCCCCCTCGACCCGCTCACACCGGTGGCCGCCGTCGTCGAGTACCGGGGCGCCGGCGAGCGCATCGGCACCGCCGAGGACGCCGGGCGGTGGCGGGAGCGGGGGGCGCTCCTCACGGCGGCCCTGCAGACGGGGGTGGCGCGCGGGGCGCTCGAACTCGCCACGCGGTACGCGACCGAGCGCGTCCAGTTCGGGGGCGTGATCGGCTCGTTCCAGGCGGTCAAGCACCTGCTGGCCGAGGCGCTGGTCCGGGTCGACCTCGCCCGCGCCGCCGTCCTCGTCGCCGCGCTGACCCTCGACGAGGACGGCGCGCGGAACGTGGACGAGGCCGGGGACGAGGCCGTGGCGGCGGCCAAGGTCCTCGCCGACGACGCCGCCGGCACCAACGGGCGCACCTGCGTCCAGGTACACGGCGGCATGGGCTTCACCTGGGAAGTGCTCGCCCACCTGTACCTCAAGCGGGCGTGGGTCCAGGAGACCGCGTTCGGTACCGCGGACGAGCACGCACTGCGCGTGGCGGCGACCCTGCCCGACGCACCGCCCCCCGACGGTGGCGGGTGACCGGGTCGCCGTGGCCGAGCAGGGCTGCCGCCGGTCAGCTCTCCCTGTTCGCCGAGGACACCCCGAGCCCTCGTCTCAGCGAGGCCAGAGCCTCCGCGATCATCTGTTTCGAGACCGCCGCCCCGTGCGCCAGCACCGAGCCGTGGAACGTGCCGGGGTACAGCCTGAGCTCCACCGGCACGTCCGCCTGCGCCAGACGCTGCGCGTAGTCGATGCCCTCGTCGCGCATCGGGTCGTAGTGGCAGGTGACCACGGTTGCGGGCGGCAGGCCGGAGAGGTCCCCCGCGCGGGCGGGGGCCGCATACCCGGAGACGTCGGAGGCGCCGCGGCGCCCCGGGCCCAGGTAGGAGTCCCAGCTGAACTCCGCCATCGGGCGGTTCCACAGCGGAGTGTCGACGTAGGCGCGCATCGAGGGAGTGTCGAGCCGGTCGTCGAGTTCCGGGATGCCGAGGTACTGGTAGCACAGGGGCGGACCGCCGCGGTCGCGGGTGAGGAGGGTCAGGGCCGCGGCCAGGCCGGCGCCCGCGCTCTCGCCGTAGACCGCCACCCGGTCCGGGTCGATGCCCAGCTCCGTCGCCGACTTCGCGACCCACAGCAGTGCGGCGTAGCAGTCGTCCAGGCCCGCGGGGTACGGGTTCTCGGGCGCGAGGCGGTAGTCCACCGACACCACGACCGCGCCGGCCTCCGCCGCCGTACGGGTCGTCGAGGCGTCGAACGTCTGCGGGGCTCCGAAGAGGAACCCGCCGCCGTGGAGATAGAGAACACCGGGACGTGGCCCGTCGCCTCCGCCCTCCGGGGTGTAGACCCGCACGGCCACGTCGGGGGCGTCCGCGGGGCCCGGGATGGTCCGGTCCCGGATGTCGACGGGGACGGGCGGGTCGTACGGCGGCCCGGAGTCTCCGGTCACCGACTGGGCGCGGAGCGTCGGCAGGTCGGCGGGGCCGAAGACCGGGAGCAGGGAGATCAACGGGGCGAGCTCGGGATCGTACGCGTAGGACATCGTGCCTCCTCGGCAACGGGGGCCGGGCAGTGCCGGGTGCGACGGCGCGGGAGATCAGGGGGCCGTGCGGGCCGTCCCGTCGAAGACGAAACCCTCGTATCCGGCGTCGACTTGCTCGGTGCAGCGCCGTACGTAGCGGTCGAAGCCGCCGACGTAGATCATGAACACCCGTGGTTTCCCAGGGATGTTCGCGCCCATGTACCAGGAGTCGGCCCGCTTGTAGAGCGTGTGGTCGGCTGCTCCGTCCACCTCCGCGCCCCAGCGGCGCTCCCACTCCGTCGTCGTGTCGACCCGCTGGTGGCCCTCGGCTTCCATGTGGTCGATGAACCGGGTGATCCAGTCGACCTGCCACTCACCCCCGGTGATCATCTGGGCGAGCACGCCCGGGCTGCCCGGGCCGTGCACCATGAAGAGGTTCGGAAAGCCGGCCACGAGCAGGCCCAGGTACGACGTCGGGCCGTCCGCCCACTTCTCGCGCAGATCGAGCCCGTTCAGGCCCGTGACGTTCATGGCGGTGAACGAGCCGGTCACACCGTCGAATCCGGTGGCGAAGACGATCACGTCGAGGTCGTACGCGGCGTTCGTGGTCTGCAGCCCCGACTCCGTGATCCGGGTGATGGGGTGGGTGCGGACGTCCACGAGCGTCACGTTGTCGCGGTTGAACGTCTCGTAGTAGCCCGTGTCCATGCAGATCCGCTTGGTCCCCACGGGATAGGTCTTCGGGCAGAGGAGCTCCGCCACGTCGGGATCGCGGACGATCCGGCGGATCTTGCCGCGGATGAACTCGGCCACGACCTCGTTCGCCGCCGGGTCCACCATGGTGTCGGTGAACGCCTGCAGAAAGAGCAGCCCGTTACGTGCCGACCAGGCCCGCTCGAGGATCTCCTGCCGGGCCTCGGGGGAGTGGTCGAAGACGGAGCCGAAGCGCGGGACCGTCGGAAAGACGGCGGACGGGTTGGCGCGCATGGTCGCGCGGCGCTCGGCGTACCGCGCCTTCCACTCCTGCTCGTACGCGGCGTCCAGTGCGCGGTGGACGGCGGGAACGCTGAAGGCCGGGGTGCGCTGGAACACGGTGAGGTGCTCGGCCGACTCCGCCGCGACCGGCGCGATCTGGATTCCGGTGGAGCCGGTACCGATCAGGCCGACGCGCTTGCCCGTCAGGTCGACGCCTTCGGCCGGCCATCGTGAGGTGTGGTGCCAGGTTCCCCCGAACGAGCCGAGGCCCGGAACGTCGGGGACGTTGTGGGCGTGGAGGCTTCCCGTCGCCGCGATCACGTACTTGGCGGTGGCGGCGAACCCGTCCTCCGCGGCCAGGTGCCAGCGGGACGTCTGCGCGTCGAACCCGAGCCGGTTCACGCGCGTGCCGAACCGGATCCTCTCGCGGAGCCCGAACCGGTCCGCGACATGATTCGCGTACGCCTCCAGGTCCGGCTGCGGGGAGAAGTGCTCCGGCCACGTCCAGTCCTGCTGGAGTTCCTCGTCGAACGAGTACGAGTACTGCATGCTCTCGATGTCGACACGCGCGCCGGGATAGCGATTCCAGTACCAGGTGCCCCCGACGCCGTCGCCCGCCTCCAGGCACACCGCGTCCAGGCCGAGGCCGCTCAGCCGGTGCAGGGCGTACAGGCCGCCGAAGCCGGCCCCGACCACCACGGCGTCGAATGCGGCGTCCCCTCTCATCGTGTGCCCGCCTCGGTCGCGGCGCCCAGGTGCCGCCTGTTCGTGGCCGCCCAGGACTTCGTGTCCCTGGCCAGGTCCTGCCGGCCCAGGTCGCTGATCGCGTCCCAGTTCTCGAGCAGGTGCTCCGGGGTCAGGTCGAGACCGGGGTGGGTGTATCCGTGCGTCTCGGCGATGAACAGGCGGGTCACCCTGCGCATCCCGCTGACGTACGTCTCCCCGCTGACCGGGCAGTCGCGGTGGCAGAGGATCGCCACCAGCGGTGAGACGAGGGACGGGGCGCGTTCCGGGTCGTCGGGCACTTCCGCTTCGCCGGTGTGCGCGTTCATCATCCTGGTCATGGCCATCGGGGCGACCATGTTGACCTTGACGCCCAGCGGTTCGCCGGCCATGGCGAGGGCGCGGCCCAGCCCGATCACGCCGGCCTTCGCCGATCCGTAGGACGTCAGGGTCGCGGAGCCGAGTGCACCGGTGGACGTGGTCATCACGACGCGGCCGTAGCCCGCGGACTCGAAGTGCGGCCACGCCGCGCGCGTGACGTTGAAGCTGCCCCCGACGTGCAGGGCGAACTGGGCCTGCACCTGCGCCGGTTCGACGGCGGGGAACGCGTCGTACCAGTAGATGCCGGCGTTGTTGACCACGATGTCCAGGCGGCCGAAGGTGCCGATCGCGCGGTCCACCAGGCTCTGGGCGCCCTCGGGTGTGGCGATGTCCGAGGTGTCGGGCACCGCGCTGCCGCCCGCCCGCCGGATCCGCTCGGCCTGCAGTGCGGCCGGGGTGGCGTCGGATCCCGCGCCGTCCATCGCGGTCCCGATGTCGTTGACCACGACCTTGGCCCCGCGGCCGGCGAGGAGTGCGGCGTGCGCGGCGCCGATGCCCCGGCCCGCGCCGGTGACCACCGCGACCTGGCCGTCGAAATGAAGCACGGTCTCGCCTTTCTGTCGAGGTGCGGAAGAGCTCACCCGCGGGCGGCTGCGGCCGATGCGTACCCGGCCTGCTCGGCGGTGAGGAGCTCGTCGGTGTCGAGGCCCGGCAGGATGAGGATCTTGACCTGCTCGGTCGCCCCGGCACGGGGACGGAGTGCGTCGAACGCCTTCTGCACACCGGCCAGGCCGGTGTAGCCGGTGACCATGAGCGCCGGGTCGTAGCGGCCCTCGCGGAGGTGCCCGTACGCCCGCCACACCGCCTCGTAACGGATCTCGCCGTGCGCGGGGCCGGAAGCGAAGACGAGGGAGACGTTCTTCATCACCGCGGCGATCGGCCGCAGCGACTCCTTCCCGGTCGCTCCGCCGACCACGGCGATCACGGTGTACGGCGGGACGGTCCCGAGCAGCTCCGTCAGCAGCCCGGGGGCTCCGGACGCCTCCACGACGTGCAGGCGGCCGCCTGCCGGCGCGAGCCCCCGCCACACCTCCACGGGATCGTTCTCGCGCGGGTCGACCGCGACCGTGGCCCCGTACGCCAGCGCGATCTCCCGTCGTTTCGCCGAGGGGTCGGAGACCACGATCGTGCGCGCGCCGGCCGCCGCGAACTCGACGACCGCACCCAGGCCCACCGGCCCCGCACCGGTGACCAGCGCCGCGCCGCCTTCCCGCAGACCGGACTGGCGAGCGCCGTTCGTCCCGGTGGCGACCGGCTCGAGCGTGGCGGCGAGGACCGGGTCGACGCCGTCGAGCGGCACGTGCATCGCCGCCATGACGATCACGTCCGTGCTCATCCCGCCCGGGTAGCGGTTGGAGAACCCCACGCCGTGCAGGGCTCCGGCGTCGTCGAAGACCGCGGGCAGGACGAAGACTTCCTGGCCGACGGCGAACTCCTCCGCCCCGGGCCCGAGCGCGGTGACCTCGGCGGTGAACTCGTGCCCGAACACCACCGGGCGCTGCGCGTCGAACCGGTACAGCTCCTGGTTCGTCTCCGCTGCCGCGGCGAGGAAGTCGTCGGTGTGCGCCCAGGCCGACAGGTCGGTGCCGCATATCCCGTTTGCGATCGGGCGCACCCGGATCTGCCCGGCCTGCAGCGGCGGCAACGGGAAGTCGCCGACCGTGAATTCCCCGCGGTGGAAGATCGCAGCGCGCATGGTGTTCCCTCCGTGACTACCCCGGCTCTTCGGCGAGGGCGGGTGCGAGCAGATGGCAGACGACGTCGGTGACCAGATCGAGCGGCTCTTCCAGGGCGGGCTTCCAGTCGGCGACGACCCAGGCCGAGAAGAACGACTCGATCTGCCCGAGCGCCATCAGCACCCGCTGCCGGGCCTCCGCCGGCGATACCGCGTGCCACCGTGCGCGGTCGTCCGCCAGCTTGGTGACGAAGCGCTCGTGCGCCTCCGCGGCACCGTCGGAGGCGAGCGCCGGTCCGGCCATCGTGAGTGCGCGGATGCTGGCGGCCTGCTCCCGCCACCGCGCCTCGACGCCCTCCAGCCAGGTGTGGAGGGCAGGGCGGGTCCAGCGTTCGATTGCCGCCAGTTCGGCGTACACCTCGTCCGCGAGCGCGTACTGGCGCTGTGCCAGTGCGAGCACCACGTCCGACTTGTTGGTGAAGTGCGCGTACACGGTCGCCCGGGCCACGCCGGCCGCCCGGGCGATGTCGTCCATGTTCGTGTCCAGCGCGGAGCGCCCGGCGAACACCTCGACGGCCGCGTCGAGGAGCCGTTCTCGGGTCAGCTTCTTCTGTTCCTCGCGGATACTGGGGCGTCGTTCCCTGCTCATACGTCTCGACTCATCTGCTCGTCGCCTCTCGCCGTCGGTCGTCTCGGCGCTGTCAGCGGAAGTCTGCCAACCGGGCGGTGCGGGCCTCATGCGACCTCCGGCCGTGCGCCGGGTGCGGCGGCCGGTGGCAGCAGCCGGCGCAGGGCGTCGGCCACTTCGGTCAGCGCGTGCAGGGAGACCGGGAAGAGGCGGGGGACCGACAGGAAGCCGTGCGCGGCGCCCGCGTACGTGGTCTGCCGCACCGGCACGCCGGCGGCGCGCAGCACCTCGGCGTACGCGGGCCCCTGGTCGCGATGCGGATCATGCTCGGCGGCGATGATCACCGCGGGGGGAAGGCCGCGGTGGTCGGGTGCCAGCAGCGGCGAGATCCGCGGGTCGGACCTGTCCGCCGCGCCCAGGTAGTGGGCGAGGTACGCCTCGGACTCCGCGAGGGTCAGCATGGGGGTGACCGCGTGCTCCACCGCGGACGGATAGTCGCCGGCCAGGTCCACCGGGGGGTAGAGCAGCACCTGCGCGCACCAGCGGGGACGTGAGCCGTCCCGCCCGGCCAGCGCGACCCCCGCGGCCAGGTTGGCCCCTGCGCTGTCGCCGACGAGGACCATCCGGTCCGGGTCGCCTCCCCAGGACGGAGCTGTCACAGAGGCCCAGCGCGCGGCGTCGACGGCGTCCTCGAAGGCGGCGGGGAACGGATGCTCGGGGGCGAGCCGGTAGGCCACGGAGACGACCACCGCGTCGAGACGAGCGGCCAGCCGGGCGTTGAACCACTCCTTGAGCGCGGGGTCGCCGATCACGAATCCGCCGCCGTGGAAGTCGACGAGCACCGGCCGCGGTGCCCCGGCGTCCTGCCGCGGACGGTAGCGGCGTACGCGCAGCCGGCGGCCCGGCAGCTCGGCCGCGATCCAGTCCGCGACCACCGACCCGGGCGCCCTGCCCGTCAGCAACGTTGCCGGTCCTCGCCGGGGAGGCGTGAGCCGGCGACGCAGCGCCGGGATGTCGGCCGCGGACTTGCCCACGACCGTACTGGCAGACGACCACCGCTGCGGTGCGGTGAGCAGGCGGGCTCGCAGCGGGAGGGTCACGTCGCCGCCTCCGCCGGTACGCGGGCGGCGCCGGCGTGGCCCAGGCGGTACGCACCGGCGTCGAAGCGCCGGGTGCGCAACTGGTAACCCGCGCTCCAGGCGGGCCACATGACCACGTTCTCACCCTTGCGGTTGAGGTAGTAGCTGCGGCAGCCGCCCACTTCGTAGACCGTCCGCGTCGACATGCGCCGGACCCACCGGGTCCAGGCGCCGGCCCGCTCCGGCCGTACCTCGACCGTCTCCACGTCCGCCTCGGCGAACCGCTGCAGGGCGTCGGCGATGTAGCCGGCCTGCGCCTCGCTGAACATCAGCGCGGAGCTGACCCCGCTGGTCGCGTTCGGGCCCTGCAGCATGAACAGGTTGGGGAAGTCCGGCACCGTGATCCCCTTGTAGCCGCGGGGATCGTCGCCCCAGTAGTCGGCCAGGGACACACCGCCCCGGCCGTGGAGGCGCTGCGCGATGGGGCTGGTCACGCCGATGTCGAAGCCGGTGTTGAGGATCAGCGTGTCGACCTCGGCCTTGGTGCCGTCGCCGGCCAGCACGGTGGAGCCGCGCACCTCGACGAGCCCGCCGGTGTGCAGCGTGACGTTGGGCTCGCACAGGGCGGGCAGGTAGTCATTGGAGATCAGCGGCCGCTTGCACATGTACTGGAAGTCGGGCAGGAGCTTGCGTCGCAGCTCGGGGTCGCGAACCTGCGCGTCGAGGTGCTTCAGGCAGGTCTTCTGGAATGCGTTGCGCAGCACCCGGTGGCGGCGCGCGCCGGCGAGTACCTCGGTGATGAGGTAGAAGAGTCCTCGTTCGGCGGCCATCAGGCCGGGAGTCCCGCGCAGGCGGCGCTGGGCCCGCTCCGATACCGGCTTGTCCGCCTTGGGCCTGACCCAGGCCGCCGTGCGCTGCACGACGTGCAGTTCGGCCACCTGAGGCTGGATGAGCGGGACGAACTGGACAGACGACGAGCCGGTGCCGATCACGGCGACGCGGCGGCCACGCAGGTCGCGTTCGTGGTTCCAGCGTGCGGAGTGGAAGCACTCCCCGGGGAAGTCCGCGAGCCCGGGCACGTCGGGGTAGCTGGGATCGGCCACCACGCCGGCCGCGCTGATCAGGAAGCGCGCCCGGTAGACCCCCCGGGAGGTGGCGATGGCCCACAGTCGCTCGCCGGCGTTCCAGCGCGCCTCGTCCACCCGGTGCTCGAAGCGGATGTGGGGGAGCAGGTTGTTTCGCGCCGTCACCCGGCGGGTGTAGTCGAAGAGTTCGTCCCCCGTGGCGAAGAGCCGTGACCAGTGGGGGTTGGGATCCGTGGACAGCGAGTAGAGCTTCGACGGGGTGTCCACGCCGACTCCGGGATAGGTGTTGTCCCGCCAGACCCCGCCGACCTCGGCGGCCCGTTCGAGGATCACGAAGTCGTGCAGTCCCTTGCGGAGCAGCCGCAGCCCCATCGCGAGGCCGGAGAGGCCGGCTCCGATGACGGCGACCCGTACGTCCCGCTGTATGTCATCAACCACTGTGTCTTCTGACATGGCGACAGCAGACCATACGAGCAGTCGGCTGTCCAGACAAAATGTCACCGAAATCTTCCGCTGATGGTGACGGTGCCGTAACGTCCGCGGCGAGAGGGGGTGTTATGGCACCGAGAGCGGGTCGGCCGTCATACGCCGGCCTCTTTGAGCAGGGCGATGTCGCGTACCCGTCGCTCGTGGCCGGCGGCCAGGGGCCTGGCGTTGAGCGTGGTGACGCCGGCCTCGGCGAATGCCGCGACGCGCTCCTTGACCCAGCCGAGGGGGCCGATCAGCGAGACCCCGTGGACGAGGGCGTCGGGCACCGCGGCGGCCGCCTCCGCCCTGCGGCCGGAGAGGTAGAGGTCCTGGACGTTCTCGGCCGCTTCCTCGAACCCGTAGCGTCGGGCCAGGTCGTTGTAGAAGTTCCTGCCGCGAGCGCCCATCCCGCCGATGTACAGCGCGAGCTGTTCGCGGACCCGGTCCGTCGCCGCCTGGAGTTCGGCGGGGTCCTCGGTCACCGCGACCTGGGTGTCGACGGCTATCCGGAGGGGACCGAGCGCGGCGTCGCGGCGGGCCAGGCCGTCGTCGAGGGCGTCGGCGAAGGCCGCGCGGGCGCCCTCGGGGTAGTAGAAGATGGGCTCCCAGCCCTCGAACAGCTCGGCTGCCAGGGCGACGTTCCTGGGTCCGAGCGCGGCGAGCACGATCGGGATGCGTGGGCGCACCGGCTCGTTGATCAGCTTGAGCGGCTTCCCGAGGCCCGAGCCGCCGTGTTCGGGATCCAGCGGCAGGTGGAAGTGCGCACCGCTGTGCTCGACCGGCTGCCGGCTCCAGACCTTGCGGCAGATCTCGGCCACCTCGCGGGTGCGGGCCAGCGGTGCCCGGTAGGGCAGCCCGTGGAAACCCTCCACGACCTGCGGGCCCGAGGCGCCGATGCCGAGCGTGAACCGCCCGCCGGAGACGTAGTCGAGTCCCGCGGCCGTCATGGCCAGCAGGGCGGGGGTCCTGGAGTAGATGTTGAGGATGTTGGAGGCGATCTCGACCGTGGTGGTCCTGGCGGCGAGGTAGCCGAGCTGGCTGACCGAGTCGAAGCTGTAGACCTCGGGCAGCAGGACGACGTCCAGCCCCGCCCGCTCGTAGTCGACGAGCCGGTCGGCGGTCTGCGTGAATCCGCCGCTGTAGGCCAGCGGCATCCCGATGCGCACCCGTGGGCTCCTTTCCCCAGCCATGCAAATGTTATATATAGTATTCAAAATCTGGGCCCGTGAGCCCGGACGGAATCGAGGAGGCCGCACCATGCGCTTCAAGGACAGGATCGCCATCGTGACGGGAGCGGGGCAGGGGATCGGTGAGGCCTACGCCAAGTCGCTGGCCGCCGAGGGAGCGCGGGTCGCCGTCGCGGACCTCAACTCCGAGCAGGCCGACCGTGTCGCCAAGGAGGTCGAGTCGAGCGGCGGCACCGCCCTGAGCGTCAAGGTCGACGTGGCCGACCCCGCGAGCACGCACACCATGGCCGAGTCCGTGACGTCCGCGTGGGGCGGCATCGACCTGCTGGTCAACAACGCGGCCATCTACGGCGGGATGAGGACGGAACCGCTGCTGACCGTGGACCTCGACTACTACTACCGCTTCCTGTCCGTGAACCTGAACGGCGCGCTCCACTGCGCACGCGCCTGCTACCCGTCCATGGCCGAACGCGGCGGCGGGGCGATCGTGAACCAGTCGTCGACCGCCGCCTGGATGGCGGGCGGCTACTACTCGATAGCCAAGGCCGCGCTGAACGCGCTCACCGTGAACCTCGCCGCGGAGCTGGGCGGCAGCAACATCCGGGTCAACGCGATAGCGCCCGGGCCGACGGACACCGCCGCCACGCGCTCCGTCGTACCCGAGCCCTTCCTCGAGCCGCTGGTCAACTCGCTGATGATCAAGCGGCTCGGCACGCCCGACGACCACGTCGGCGCTCTGCTCTTCCTGCTCTCCGACGCGGCGGCGTGGGTCACCGGTCAGATCCTCGCGACGGACGGCGGCCAGATCGTCCGCTGCTGACGTCCGTCCGGCGAGGTGTGGCGATCGCACCGGTCGCCTCTCCTCACGCATCGCCGGAGGACGGGGCCGCGGAGCGGTCGAGCTCGGCCTTGGCGATCGTCCGCAGGTGCACCTCGTCGGGACCGTCGAAGATCCGCATCGCCCGGTGCCAGCCGTACATGGCCGTCAGCGGTACGTCGTCGCTCACGCCGGCCCCGCCGTGGACCTGGATGGCCCGGTCGACGACGTCGAGCGTGACCCGGGGCACGGCCACCTTGGCCGCCGACACGTACGGGCCCGCCGCCTTGTTGCCGTGCACGTCGATCGCCCGGGCCGCCAGCCGGCACAGCAGCCGCGCCTGGTCGACGGCGATACGGGACTCGGCGATCTGCTGCCGTACCACGCCCTGCTCGGCGAGCGGCCTGCCGAACGCGACCCGCGACGCCGCACGGGCGGTCATCAGCGCGAGGGCCCGCTCCGCGGCGCCGAGCGCACGCATGCAGTGGTGGATGCGTCCCGGCCCGAGCCGGGCCTGGGCGATGGCGAACCCCTCTCCCTCCGCACCGAGCAGGTTGCCGGCCGGCACCCGGACGTCGTCGTAGACGATCTCGCAGTGGCCGTGCTGGTCGTGGCGGCCGAAGACCGGGACATCGCGCAGGATCGTGACACCGGGGGTGCCCACCGGGACCAGGATCATGGACTGCTGCCGGTGCCGCGCCGCGGTGGGGTCCGTCCTGCCCATGACGATGAGCACCGCGCAGCGCGGGTCCGCCGCCCCGCTGGTCCACCATTTGCGGCCGTTGATGACATAGGTGTCGCCGTCCCGCTCGATCCGGGTCCTGATGGTGGTCGCGTCCGAACTCGCCACGTCCTTCTCGGTCATCGAGAACGCGGACCGGATCTCCCCGGCCAGCAGCGGCACCAGCCAGTGTTTCTTCTGCTCATCGGTGCCGAACAGGTGCAGCAGTTCCATGTTGCCGGTGTCAGGGGCGGATCCGTTCGTCGCCTCGGGCGCGAGGTGCATGCTCCAGCCCGTGATCTCCGCCAGGCCCGCGTAGTCGAGCTGGCTGAGGCCGGAGACGGCGGGAAGGAAGAGGTTCCACAGCCCGCGTGCGCGTGCCAGCGTCTTCAGCTCCTCGACGACCGGCGGAACGCTGTGGTCCCGCGGCCCGGCCGCCGCGCGGTGATCCTCGTAGGCGCGCTCCGCCGGGAACACGTGGGTGTGCATGAAGTCGACGAGTCTCTCGGTGAGTCGCAGCCCCCTCGGTGAGGGCCGCAGGTCGAGGAGATCGGCATCCGGCCCGGCGGCGACGAGCGCCGGCGCACTGGGCTCACGGATCACGGCGTCCTCACCCGCGCAGTCCGGCGACGACCGAGCAGGAGGCGCGTTCGAGGGCCCGGTCGAGGAGCACGTCCACCGTCGCGTCGAGACCTTCGAAGCGTGCGTCGTCCGTGTGGCCCGGCAGATGCCGGGCATGGATGCCCTCGAGAATGACGGCGATCTTGAAATCGGCGAAGACGACGTACCAGTCGAGCCCTTCGATCTCGACATCCCGGGCGGCGGCGTACGCCTGCACGACCTCCTGGCGGGTCGGGAAGCCGGGGAGCGCCGTGGCTCCGGCGGTGATCGGGTTGTGGAACTCGCCTTCCTGGTCCCAGAAGGAGCACAGGATGCCCAGATCGGTGAGGGTGTCGCCGAGGGTCGACAGCTCCCAGTCGAGTACGCCGAGGATGCGCGTCGGGTCGTCCCGGTCCACCAGCAGATTGTCGATCTTGAAGTCACCGTGGACGATCCCCGGGTGCCTGCAGCCGGGTGCGGTCGCGCCGAGCCGCCGCAGCAGCTCCGCGACCTGGGGCCGCGGCCGGGTCACCGACGCCTCCCACTGCGCGGACCACCGCCGGAGCTGCCGTTCCAGGTACCCCGCGGGACGGCCCCAGCCGGCGAGCCCGACGGCGGCGGGGTCCACCTCGTGGAGCCGTGCCAGCGTGCCGACCATCCCGTCGGCCAGACCGGCGCGCTGCCCGGCCGTCAGCCGCGCGGTGTCCTGCCGGGTGCGCAGGGCGACACCGTCGATCATGTCCATCACGTAGAACGGGGCCCCGATCACGGACTCGTCGCGGCACAGACCCACGGTCCGCGGCACGGGCACGCCGGTTGCTGCGAGGGCCGTCAGCACGCGGTGCTCGCGGCCCATGTCGTGGGCGCTCGGCAGGATGTGGCCGAACGGCGGGCGTCGCAGCACCCAGCGGCGGCGGCCGTCGGTCAGCCGGTACGTCGGGTTGGACCGGCCGCCGGCGATAGGTTCGACGGACAGCTCGCCGACACCGCCGCCGGCATGTGTGTCGAGCCAGCGCCGCAGCGCGTCCGGGCCGGTGTCCACTTCAGCGCCCCCGGAGTTCTCGCCTGAGCACTTTGCCGCCGGCGTTCTTCGGCAACTCGTCGAGGATCTCGACGTCGCGCGGGTACTTGTAGGCCGCCATGCGCTCCTTGCAGTGCGCGATCAGTTCCCCGGGATCGACGCGGTGGCCCGGAACGAGCGAGACGAACGCCTTCACCGTCTCGCCGCGGTACTCGTCCGGTACACCGACGACCGCCGCCTCGCGCACGGCGGGATGCCGGTGGAGTACGTCCTCGACGTCGCGCGGAAAGATCTTGTAGCCGCCGGCGTTGATCAGGTCCTTCAACCGGTCCACCACGAACAGCCAGCCCTCCTCCGTCTCCTTGCCGATGTCTCCGGTGTGCAGCCACCCCTCCCGAACGGCGCGCGCGGACTCGTCCGGCAGCCTCCAGTACCCCGGCACCACCATGGGGCCGGACACGACGATCTCGCCGGCCTCCCCGGGCGGCAGGGCCCGGCCGTCGACGGGGTCGACGATCCGCACCGCGCAGCCGGGCACCGGGATGCCGACGGACAGGGCCCCGGACTCGGGGTCGACCGGCGGCGGCACTCCCGGGGGCGCCAGGTGCGTGGGTGAGGTGGTCTCGGTCATCCCGTAGACGCCGTGGAGTGTCCAGCCGGTGGCGTCGCGCACGCGGCGCACGAGCGCCGCGCTCACGGGCGCGCCGCCGGAGAGCGTCTTGGCCAGCGAGGTCACGTCGTAGCGGGGCAGCGAGGGATGGCTGACCAGGGCGATGAACGCGGTGCTCGCAGCGACGGTGAAGGTGGGGCGCCACCGGTCGACGGCCCGCAGCACCACCTCCGGGTCGAAGCGGTGCAGCAGCACCACCGGGACGCCGGCGACGATGGCGGCGCCCAGGCCCGCGACCGCCCCGGTGATGTGGAACACCGGCGCCACGCACAGCACCACGTCCCGGCCGGGCCGCAGGTCCCACCACGTGCCGTACACGGTCGAACTGTGCACCATCGCCGAGTGGAGGTTCATCGCCCCCTTCGCGCGTCCCGTCGTCCCGGAGGTGTACGTCAGCATCGCCACGTCGTCCGGCCGGGGCACCGCGGCCTCGGGGCGGCGTCCGCCGTAGCGGGCGACGACCTCCCGCCACCCGGTGGTCGTGCCGAACGTGCTGCGGTCCGGTACGTGCCGGGCCACCGCGCCGGGAATCCGCACCCCGGGCGTCATGTCGACCGGGTGCGTGGTCAGGACATGCCGGACCGCCGTGCGGGGGACGACCTCCGCGGCGACCTCGCCGTACAGGTGGTCGAGGCAGACGAGGACGACCGCGCCGGAGTCCGCGAGGTGATGGGCCAGTTCCTCGTGGCGCAGCATCGGGTTCACCGCCACCGGGACCGCTCCCGCCTTCCACGCGGCGAGCATGACGACCAGCCACTGCGGGTCGTTCTGGAGGTAGCAGGCCACCCGGTCGGAGCGCTGGACGCCCAGGTCCCTGAACCAGCACGCCAGCGCGTCGGCCGTGTGGTCGACCGTGGCGAAGCTGAGCGATGCGTCGAAGTAGTGGACCGCCGGCGCGTCCGGGCGCCGGCGAACGTGCTCGTCCCACGCGGACAGCAGCGTCGGGAAGGAGCCCGGGAGCCGGCCCTCGACGGATGCCGGGTACCACCTCTGCCAGGGCCGCGGGGCTTCGCGCACGACACCTCCATTACCTCGAAGACCACGACGATGCGGGAGTGGGCGTCCATCGGGCTCAGAGCACGACGACGCCCTTGCCCGGGATGGACCCCTGCTCGAGACGGGTGAGTGCGTCGGGCAGCTCCTCGAAGGTGAAGCGGGCGCCGATCTGCGGTCGCACGGTGCCGGCGGCGGTCATCCGGTCCAGCGACCGGCCCTGTTCGGCCATCAGACCGGGAGCGCGCTCCAGGAAAGCGCCGAAGGCGACGCCGACCACGGACGCGTTGCGCATCAGCAGGCGGTTGACCTTCACCTCGGGGATCCCCCCGGCGGCGAAGCCGACGACCAGGATCCTGCCCTCGGGTGCGAGGGCCCTCAGCCCCTCGCCGAAGAGCCAGTCGCCGAGCGGGTCGAGCACCAGGTCCACGCCCTGCCCGCCGGTCAGTTCCGTGACCCGCTCCGCGAATCCCTTGCCGAGCACGACCACGTCGGCCCCTCCCGCGGCCCGTGCGATCTCGGCCTGCCCCTCGTCGGCGACGCCGGCGACGACCGAGGCCCCCAGACCGAGGGCGACCTGGACCGCCGCCGTGCCGATACCGCCGCCGGCGCCCATCACGAGCACGGTCTCGCCCCGCTGCACCCGTCCACGCCGGGCGAGTGCGAAGTGGACCGTGTGATAGTTGACGACCATCGCGGCGGCCGAGGCGAAGCCGACGTCGTCGGGTATGCGCACCATCGAGTTCGGCGCGAGGACCGCCTGTTCCGCGAAGCCGCCGTGCCAGACGAAGCCCGCCACCCGGTCGCCGGCGGTCCAGCCCGAGCCGTCGGGGGCGCGCTCCACGACACCGGCGACTTCACAGCCCGGGATGGCCGGCAGGTCGGGGCGGTACTGGTACAGCCCCTTCGTCATGAGGAGGTCGGGGAAGTTCACGCCGATCGCCCGTACGTCGACCAGGACGCCCTCCACTCCCGGCTCGGGCGCGGGGACCTCGGCCGGCCGGAGCCCGGCGGGGCCCGCGTACTGCGTCAGCTGGAACGCACGCATGCGATCTCCTGATTCTCGGCGGGGTGGTGCATGAGGGTGGCCAACCGCCGCGAGGGACCTCTAGATTTGTATATGAAATCAAGTATTCGAAGTTTCGTCCATGCGTGCCGGCAGATCTCCCCCGGAGAGGAACGGATCATGACTGACATGGCGCCACGCAGGTGGCGGCGTACGGTGACGGCGCTGGTCGCCCTGGCAACGGCCTTCGTGGTTGCAGGCGGCGTCCCGGCCCCGGCCGGCGTACCCACCGCCACGGCGGCCGGCTCCGGGTGGGTGGGCGCCTGGGGGGCGAGTCCACAGCCGGGCGACACCGGTATCCCCGGAATGCCGCCTGCCGCCTCGCTGGAGAACCAGACGCTGCGGCTCGTCGTGCATCCCCACACCGGCGGCTCGACGGTGCGCGTACGGTTGTCGAACGCCTTCGGCGACCGGCCGCTCACCATCGGACGGGCGACGATCGCCCGCCGCACCACCGGGCCCGCCGTGGACACGTCTTCGGTCCGCCCGCTGACGTTCGCCGGCCGGACGTCCGTGACCGTGGCGCGCGGTGCCGAGATCACGTCGGATCCCGTGCTGTTCTCGCTGCCCGCCGGGCAGGACGTGGCGGTGGACCTCCACCTTCCGCAGCCGACCGGCATCCCCACGGGTCACCTCGAAGCACGGCAGACGTCCTATGTCTCGACGGCGGGTGACCATGCCGGAGCGGCGTCGCTGCCGGTCAGCCGCGCCACCGGGAGCTGGTTCTTCCTGAGCCGCATCGACGTGCTGGACGCGACCAGGGCCGGCGTGGTGACGTTCGGCGACTCGATCACCGACGGCACGCAGTCGACCGCCGACGCCAACAACCGCTATCCCGACCACCTGGCAACCGAACTGGCGGGTCAGTCCGCCACCAGGGACCTGGCCGTGGTCAACGCCGGTATCGGAGGCGGCCGGCTGCTGCACGACCGCATCGGACCGAGGGCCTTGGACCGGTTCGACAGGGACGTGCTGTCCGTACCCTCCGTCAAGTACGTCCTGGTCCAGATCGGTATCAACGACATCGGCGTGGCCGACTTCCTCGACCCGAGCGAGAACGTGACCAGCCGGCAGATCATCGAGGGATACCAGACGCTCATCGAGCGTGCACACGCGCGGGGCCTCCGGGCCTACGGCGGGACCCTGACGCCGGTGGGCGGCTACATCTACGACAACCCCACAGCTCAGAAGAAGCGCGACGAGGTCAACGAGTGGCTGCGCTCGACCGCCGGCAAGCCCGGAGGCTTCGACAAGGTGGCCGACTTCGACGCGGTGATCCGCGACCCGGCGAACCCGTCGCGCCTCCTGCCCGCCTACGACAGCGGCGACCACATCCATCCGAACGACAGGGGATACGCCGCGATGGCCGACGCCGCCGAGGATCTGTTCCTGTAGGCGGCCCGCGGCGGACGCCCGGTCCCGCGTGGGACGGGTCCGGGTACGTCCGGGGCGGTTGCCGCCGACAGGAGCCGGTGGCAACCGCCCTGCCCGCCTCCGGGCACGGTCAGGGACCGCGATCCCGCGCGGCGTTGAGCGCCTGCTTGGCGATGACCACCTGCTGGACCTGGCTGGTGCCCTCGTAGATGCGGAACAGGCGGGCGTCGCGGTAGAAGCGCTCGACCGCGACTCCGCGCATGTAGCCGGCGCCGCCGTGCACCTGGACGGCGCGATCGGCGACCCGGCCGACCATCTCGCTGGCGAAGTACTTGGCACACGAGGGGCCCAGCCGGGTGTCGGTGCCGCGGTCGTACGCCTCGGCCGCGGCCAGGACGAGGGCGCGGCCGGCGTACACCTCGGTCTGGGAGTCGGCGATCAGGCCCTGGACGAGCTGGAACTCGGCGATGGGACGGCCGGACTGGGTGCGGGCCAGCGCGTAGGCGGTCGTCTCGTCCAGGAGGCGCTCGGCCAGGCCCACGCACAGCGCGGCGATGTGCAGGCGGCCGTGGGCCAGGCAGGCCATCGCGGTGAGATAACCGCGGCCCTTGCCGCCGGCACCGCCGACCAGGGCGTGGTCGTGCACCTCGACACCGTCGAGGTGCACCTCGGCGGTCCAGGCGCCGTGCTGGCCCATCTTGGCGTCCCGCGGACCGACGGAGAGGCCCGGAGCGTCGGCGGGGACGAGGAAGACCGAGATGTCCCCGGTGGGACGTTCCGCGTCGCCATGCCGGGCGAAGACCATGAAGAGGTCGGCGACCGGGGCGTTGGTGATGTAGCGCTTGGTCCCGGAGAGCGAGTAGCCCTCCGGGATCCGCCGGGCCGTCGTGCGCAGTCCCGACGGGTCGGATCCGGCCTCGTCCTCCGTGAGGGCGAAGGAGGCCGTCCACTCGCCCGAGGCCATCCTCGGCAGGTACTCCTTCTTCTGCTCCGCCGTCCCGCCGAGCATGAGGACGTGTCCGGCGATGCCGTTGTTGGTGCCGAACATCGACCGGAAGGCGGGGGTCGTATAGCCCAGTTCCATGACCAGCCGCGCCTCGTGCGCCATGCTGAGCCCGAATCCGTCGTACTCCTCGGGCAGCGCGAAGCCGTACAGTCCGATCTGCGCCGCCAGGTCCCTCAGGTGCTGCGGCATGCGGTCGGTGTCGTCGATCTCCGCCTCCGCGGGCACGACGAACTCCCTGACCAGTTGCCTGGTGGTGCGGAGCATCTCCTCGAAGTCCTCGTCGTCCATGCCGCCTCCTCAGCCTCGGGGTACCTCGCGCCAGGGCCGGCCCTCCCACGGGTCGGCCTCCTTGGGAAGGCCGAGCACGCGCTCGGCGAGGATGTTCTTGTTGACCTCGCTGGTGCCGCCCTCGATCGTGTTCGCGCGGCTGCGCAGCATGGCGCCGACCTCGGGGGGCATCTCCTCGGCGTAGCCGGCGGGGTCTCCCGTCCAGGCCGTCGCGCCCAGGCCGAGCATCCGGGCGGCCGTCTCCTGCAGCCGCTGGTTCAGCTCGGACCCGTGGAGCTTGCCGATGGAGCTCTCGGGGCCGGGCGGGAATCCGGCGGCGACACCGGCGCGGACCCGGGCGTTCGTCCACGACCGGATCTGCTCCTCGCACCACAGCCGGACGAGGGCGTGGCGCGTCGCCGTGTCGTCCCAGCCGTGGGGGAGTCCCTGCGCGCTGCGGTCCTCGGCGAGGCGGATGAGACGTCCGGCTCCGGTGCCTCCGATACGGTCGACTCCTCCGGAGCCCGCGCCGGAGACCATCTGCCGCTCCCCGCTCAGCGTGGCGCGGGCCACCGTCCAGCCCGCACCGGCCTCGCCGACCCGCTGGGCGTCCGGCACCTCGGCGCCGTCGAGGAAGACCTCGTTGAACTCGGCCTCGCCGCCGAGGTGCCGCAGCGGCCGGACGTCCACGCCCGGCTGGTGCATGTCGAGGAGGAAGTACGTGATCCCCTCGCGCTTGGGTACGTCCGGATCGGTCCTGGCGAGCAGAACACCGAAGTCGGCCAGGTGGGCCCAGGTGGTCCACACCTTCTGCCCCGTGATCCGCCAGACCTCGCCGTCGCGCACCGCCGACGTCGCGAGGGACGCGAGGTCGCTGCCCGCGCCCGGTTCGCTGAACAACTGGCACCAGACCTCCTCGTTGGAGACCAGCGCCGGCAGGAAGCGCAGCCGCTGCTCGTGGGTGCCGTGGGCGAACAGCGCCGGGGCCGTGAGGTTCAGACCGAGGGGGTTGAGCCGCGGCAGGTGGTACGGGCGGAGCTCGGCCTCGGCCGCCCGGGCGAGTTCGCCCGGCCAGCCGAGGCCGCCGTAGTCGAGGGGCCATCGCGGTACGACCAGGCCGCTGCGGGCGAACTCCGGGTACCAGGCGCGGTACTCGTCCGGTGTCCGTATCCGCCGTACCGCACTGCGGCCGCCCGATTCGGCCGCGGTGCGCCACGCGCCGGGTACGCGGCGCGTCAGCCAGTCCCGTGCGGCGGCCCTCGCCTGGTCGGTGGTGCGGCAGTCGGCCAGATCGGCCTTCATCGTCTGGTCCCCCTTCCTCTCGGTCATCCCCTCGTCTCCTTCGCCTCCGTCAGGCCCGTCTCCAGCGCGTGCCACAACGCCGTCTTGCGCGCCGTGGCCGAGCGCGGATGGCGGGCCGCGGCTTCGGCCAGCTCCTGGGCCCGGCCGGCCAGCCGTTCCGCGGCGACGACTTCGCTGACCCAGCCCAGGCGTCGTGCCTCCCGCGCGCGGATCCGCTCCTGGGCGCCGGTCAGGGCCATGCGGGCGACCGTCCCGAACGCGGCGCGGCGGGCCATGCCGATCGATTCGAAGGCGCTGACCTGCCCGAGGCTGACGTGCGGATCGAGGAACGTGGCCGTCTCGGAGGCCAGGACGACATCGGAGTCGGCGACGAAGTGCAGCCCACCGCCCGCACAGACGCCGTTCACCGCCGTGACGACCGGCTTGCCGACACCCAGGTGCCATCCCGTCAGCCGCAGGTCGGCCTGCCGGGTGCGGCGCGACATCGCACGCAGGGCCTGCGGGTCCCGGCTGAGCTGGCGCACGTCGAGGCCCGTCTGGAAGGAGCGGCCGCTGCCCGTGACCACGATCGCGGCGACGGAGTTGTCGGCCGCGAGCTCCGCCCAGGCCTGCGGGAGGCGCTCCATCATCGCGGCGTCCATCGCGTTGCCGGTGTCGGGCCGGTTGAAGACGAGCCAGCCCACGGGCCCTCGTCTGTCGAGGAGGAGGGGATCGTCACTGCGCACGTTGATTGTATATCATATCGATGATACAAGTTTCCCCTGACTGTGAGCCGCGAAGGAGGCCGGGGATGTCGGAGTCGGCGGCAGCCGGAACGATCACGGACGAGGGGGTCGCCCGGCTCCGCGCGAGGATCGGCGTGCCACAGGCGTATCCGGTGCCGCCGCACTACCTGCGGCCCGGCGCGGACGCCTTCCGCCACGTGGCGGTGGCGTACGGTGACGACAACCCCCTGTGGTGCGACCCCTCATACGCGCCGGCGACGCGGTGGAAGGAGGGAATCGCGCCCCCGCCGCTCGTCGGCGGTGACAGCCTCATCGGCGAGGACCTGCTCACCGAAGCCGACACGGCCCGCCAGGAGGGGCTGCGCGGCGACCCGCTGCGCGGGGTGCACGCCTTCTACGCGGCGAGCGAGCGTGAGTGGTGGGCACCGCTGACCGCCGATCAGCGGATCTTCCGCAGGACCGCCCTGGTCGGAGTGGTCGACAAGCCCGGCGAGTTCGGCGGGCGCGGCGTGCAGGAGTGGACGTCCCAGGTCTACCGCACCGCGGCGGGAGTGCTCCTCGGCGCCCAGCACCGCATGATGTACCGCACCGAACGCGGCAAGGCGCGCGAGCGCGGGAAGTACGCGGACATCGAGGCCGAGTCGTGGACAGAGGACCGCATCGCCGCACTCGACGAGCAGGTGGCGGCCGAGCGCCCGCGGGGCGGCGAGCCGCGCTGGTGGGAGGACGTACGGGTGGGCGACCCGGTGGGTCCGCTCGTCAAAGGGCCGCTGACCGTGACCGACATGGTCTGCTGGCACGTCGGGATGGGAATGGGCGTGTACGGCGTGGCCCCGCTGCGCCTGGCCCACCGCAACCGCCGCCGGATTCCGCGCTTCTACCACCGCGACGACCTCGGGATCCCCGACGTCATGCAGCGCGTGCACTGGGACCCCGCCTTCGCCCGGAAGTCCGGCAACCCCACGACCTTCGACTACGGGCGGATGCGCGAGACCTGGCTCATCCACGCGTGCACGGACTGGATGGGCGACGACGCCTGGCTGTGGCGGCTGCGCGTGGAGTTCCGCAGGTTCAACTACGTGGGCGACGTGCAGTGGGCGGAGGGGGAGGTGACCCGGCGCTACCTCGCCGAAGGCGACCGGCCCGCCGTGGACCTCGACCTGCGCACCCGCAACCAGCGGTGGGAGACCACCTCGCCGGCGAGCGCCACGATCCTGCTGCCGAGCCGCACACACGGGCCGGTCCGGCTGCCCGACCCACCCGGCGGCACCCTCGACACGGCGTTCGAGGCCACCATCGAGACCTTCTCCGGAGGCCGCGCATGACGGCAGACGACCTCAGGGCGCTCCGCCGGACCGCGCGGGCGGCGCTGGGCGACCTCTCGTCCGCTGCCCGCGTACGCCGGCAGATGGCCGACGGCTGGGACCCGGCGCTGTGGCTGCGCCTGTGCGGCGAACTCGGTGTCACCGGCCTGGCCGTTCCCGAGGAGTACGGCGGTGCCGGCCTCTCCGCGGTCGAGCAGGGCGTCGTCTTCGAGGAGGCCGGACGGCGCATGCTCTGCGGCCCGCTGCTGGCGACCGCGGGCCTGGCGATACCGCTGCTGCTCCTCTCGGACGACGACCCGGCGCGCAAGCGCCACCTGCCGGGCCTGTGCGCGGGCGCGCTCACCGCGACCGTGGTGACGAGCGACCGCACCGGCCGGCCGGTGCTGACCGGCCGGCCGATCGAGGCGCGGATCGAGGACGGCGGCTACGTACTGGACGGCGTGGCGGACCATGTGATCGACGGTCATACCGCCGACCTCGTTTTCGTCCCGGCCCGACTCGCAGGCGCCGTGGCCCTGTTCGTCGTCGAGGCGGACCGCGGCGGGCTCACCAGGCAGCCGCTCGTCTGCCTCGACCAGACCCGCCGTCAGGCCCGGCTGACGTTCACCCGGGTGCGGGCTACCCTGCTGGCCGGCCGTGACCCGGTCCGCGCGCTGGAGGGTGCCTTCGACGTGGCACGGGCCATGCTCGCCTGCGAGCAGGCCGGGGGCGCCGCGCAGTGCCTGGACACACTGGTGGAGTACGCCGGGCAGCGCGTCCAGTTCGGCCGCGCCATCGGCTCCTTCCAGGCCACCAAGCAGAAGGCCGCCGACTTGCTGATCAGAGTGGAGTCGGCGAACTCCGCCGCGATCGCCGCGGCGTACGCCGCCGCCGGGCATCTGGGGGGCGAAGGTGCGAGCGCGCCCCCGCCCGAGGGGAGCGCGCCGGCCGCGGTTCCGGATCTCCGGGTCACCGCGGCCGTCGCCCAGGTCTACTGTTCGGACGCGTTCGTCGCCGTCGCCGCGGAGAACATCCAGGTGCACGGCGGGATCGGCTTCACCTGGGAGCACGACGCCCACCTGTACCTGAAACGGGCGTGGACCAGCCGAGAGCTCCTCGGCACACCCGAGGAGCATCTGGAGCCCCTCGCGCAGCACCTGGTGGCCGCCCGGTGAGCCTCAGCTCGTTCCTCCTGGAGCACCCCGCCGCGCCGGGGGCGCCGGTCGTGCACTGGCCCGACGGCGCCTTCACCCTCGGTGAGCTGACCGGCCGGGCCGAGACCCTCGCGCGGCTGCTCGGGCCGGTCGAGCGCGCACCCGTCGCCTGCGTGGTCGACAGTGGCCCGCTCGCGGTCACGGCGATGTTCGCGACGTGGCTCGCCGGAGGCGTCTACGTACCGGTCAACGCCCGGCTGACGGACGCCGAGGTCGCAGGGCAGACGGCCGCCGCGGATCCGGCGGCGGTCATCGCGAGCAGCGGTCAGGCCGCCAGGGTGTCCGCGGACTACCGCCGGCTCGTCCACGACGGCGGATGGACCGTCGGCGAGGCCGGCCGGTCCCGGTCCGGCGGCCGGTTCGGTCCGCACGTGGCACTGGTGATGCGCACGTCCGGGACGACCGGCGCCTCGAAGCCCGTCGTGCTGGAGCACGAGGGGGTCCGCAAGGGCATCGACGCGGTCGTCGACCGGCTCCGGGGAGCCGGGAAGCAGAGTGCAGAGCGTCCGATGCCGAACCTCGTGCCGAGTTCGCTGGCCCTGTGGGCGGGCATCTGGAACACGCTGTTCGCCCTGCGCCTCGGTGCGGAGGTGGTGCTCCTCGACCCGTTCGACCCCGCGGACTACGCGGCGATGGTCAAGCGCTTCGGGATCCGCTCGACGATCCTCGCGCCCCCCATGATGACCATGCTGTGCGACGATCCCCGCGTCACCGACCTCCGGCCCCTGCGCTACGTACGGTCGGTCACCGCCCCGCTCTCCCCGGCGCAGGCCCGCCGCTTCCACGAGCGGTTCGGCGTCGGCGTGCTCAACTCCTACGGGCAGACAGAACTCGGGGGAGAGGTCGTCGGCTGGACCGCCGCGGACCTGCGCGAGCACGGCGCCGCGAAGCTGGGTGCGGTCGGCAGACCGCACGGCGGGGTCGAGGTCCGCATACTCGACCAGGACGGGGTCGAGGCGGCGCCGGACGCCGTCGGCGAGATCTGGATCAGATCCCCGTTCGCCTCACCGGGGGCTGATCTGCCCCGGGACCGTCTGAGGGACGGCTTCCTGCGCACCGGCGACCTCGGCCGGCTCGACCCGGAGGGCTTCCTGTGGATCGAAGGCAGGGTCTCCGACATGATCAACCGCGGTGGACTGAAGGTGGTCCCCGACGAGGTCGAAGAGGTCCTGCGCGACCACCCCGGGGTGGCGGACGCATGCGTGGCCGGCGTGCCAGACGCACGGCTCGGCGAGGTGCCGGTGGCGTGGGTACGGCCGGTCCCGGGCCGTACCCCCCCGCCCGTACCGGAGGATTTGCGGGCGTTCGTCCGCAGCCGGCTCGCCGGCTACAAGGTGCCGGTCGCCGTGCACCTGGTCGACGACTTCCCGAGAACAGAGATCGGAAAGGTCGTGAGACGCACACTCGTCGCGCGCCTGACCGGCGAGGACCACGGAGGGACGGACCCCGCATGAGCTACACGACCCTGGACGTGTTCCGCCGAGGCCGGGTCGGCTGGCTGGTCTTCAACAGGCCCGACCGCCGCAACGCCATGAACAGCGCGATGCGCGACGAACTGCGCGCCGCCTGGGGGGAGCTCGCGGCCGACCCGGGTGTCCGGGTGATCGTCAACGCCGGACACGGCCGTGACTTCCAGACGGGCGCGGACGTCGTCGAGTTGGCCACCGACGGCCAGGGCATGGAGCGCTACCGCGACTCGCTGGAGAACTTCGACCTCGGTTTCACCGCGTGGCACCTCGGCATCGACAAGCCGGTGATCGCGGCCGTCAACGGCGTCTGCGCGGGCGGCGGCCTGCACTTCGTGGCGGACGCCGACATCGTGCTGGCCGCTGCCGACGCCTCGTTCACCGACCCGCACGTCTCCGTCGGCCAGGTCAGCGCCGTCGAGACGATCGGCCTGATCCGCAAGATGCCGGCCGAGGCGGTGTTCCGCATGGCGCTGGTCGGCCGGTACGAGCGCATGCCCGCCGGCCGGGCCTGGGAACTCGGCCTGGTCGGCGAACTTGTCGACCCTCCGGACCGGCTCCACGACGCGGCGCAGGCGCTGGCCGAGAAGATCGCGATGAACTCGCCGGCCGCGCTGCGCGCCACCAAGCGGGCGCTGTGGGGCGCGCTCGAGTACGGGCTCACGGACGCGTGCAGAGCGGGGGCGGCCGAGTTGGTCGGCCTCTGGGGGCATCCGGACCAGACCGAGGGCCCCGCCGCGTTCGCCGCCAAGCGCGAGCCGGAGTGGAAGGACGACTGACGCCTCATGAGGACCGTGCTCGTGACGGGTGCCAGCGGCTACCTGGGCTCGCACGTGGTCCGCCTGCTGCACGCCGGGGGCTACCGGCCGCGTGCCCTGGTGCGTACCACCAGCGACCTGGCCGGACTGCGCGGCCTCGACCCCGACCTGCGCTACGGCGACCTGCTTGACACGGCGTCCCTCGAGGCGGCGGCGTCCGGCTGTGACACCGTCTTCCACTGCGCGGTGGACACCCGGGCGCTGCTGCGCGATCCGGCGCCGCTGTTCGCGTGCAACGTCCGGGGCCTGACCAACGCCATGGACGCGGCGGTACGCGCCCACGTGCACCGGTTCGTGCTCGCGGGCAGCATCGCGACCGTCGGCCGCCCCCGGAGCCGCCCGGCGACGGAGGAGGACGCGTTCGACTGGGCCGGGGCTCCGGCGTACGTGAGGTCGCGCGTCGCAGGGGAGCGGCGCCTGCTCGGCTACTGCCGCGAGCGCGGGCTCGGCGGTGTCTCCATGTGCGTCGGCACCACCTTCGGCCCCGGCGACACGCAACCCACCCCGCAGGGCGCGCTGCTCCGGCGGGCGGCCACGGGCCGGCTGCGGTTCGCGCTCAGCGCCACGATGCCGTGCGTCGACGTCAGGGACGCCGCCGAGGCGATGGTCCTGGCGGCCGAGCGGGGACGGCCCGGACGGCGCTACATCGTGGTCGCCGATCAGGTCGCGCACGAGCGCCTCTTCGCCCTGGCGGCAGGCGCGTCGGGCCGTCGTCCACCCCGTCCCGTGCCGGTGCGCTGGGCCATGGCGGCCGCGCGGGTCGTCGCGAGCGCGGCCAGGCTGGGCGGTCACCACGTCGACCTGCGCCCGGAAGCCGTCGAACTGGCCTGCGGGTTCGGCCCGTACGACAACTCCCGGGCGAGGACGGAGCTGGGCTGGACGCCGCGGCCGATCGAGGACACGGTGCGCGACGCGGTCGCCTGGTTCCGCCGTCACCGGCCCTGAAAGCCGGGGGCGCGGCGTTCCGCGAAGGCCCGCAGGCCCTCGCGGAAGTCCGGGCTGCGACTGCTCAGCTCCATGGCGTACGCCTCGTCGGCGAGCTGCCTGCGCAGGTCGTGATCGGCGCCGGCGGCGAGCAGGGCCTTGGTCAGCCCCAGGGCCACGGTGGGGCCGTCCGCCAGCTCCGCCGCGAGCCGCTCGGCGGTGGCCATGACCTCGTCGTCGGGGACCGCGGCGTGGGCGAGACCCCAGTCCTCCGCCTCGGTGCCGGTCACGGCGCGGCCGAGCATGAGCAGTTGCCGGGCCCTGAGCGGCCCGACGGCGCGGGGGAGGAGCCAGGTGCTGCCGGAGTCCGGAGTGAAGCCACGGCGAACGAACGGATACCACAGGCGGGCGTCGGCCGCGGCGACGGTGAAGTCGGCGACGAGGGCGAGCTGCGCCCCGATGCCGACGGCCGCGCCCCGGACCGCGCAGACCACCGGCAGTTGGACCTCCCACAGCAGGGGGATGAGCCGGCCCGCCTGGGTGGGCAGCCTGCGCTGGATGCTGCCGGTCCGGGGCCTGGGGTCACCCCCGCGCCCGGCGTTGCGGCCGAGGATGTCGAAACCGCTGCAGAACGTCCCGCCGGCGCCGGAAAGCAGCACCGCGCGCAGCCGCTCGTCCGTCGCGGCCCGTTCGAGCGCCGCGATGAACGCCGCGACGGAGGTGTCGTCGAGCGCGTTGCGGCGCTCCGGGTTGTCCAGGGTGATGCGCAGGACGACACCGTCGACCTGCACGCCGAGTCCCGGCACCGACACGTAGTCCGAGCCCACACAGCCTCCCAAATATTATATACAATCAACGCTACTGCTTCGACGGAGGGAGTCGCAAGGTGAGAGACGACGCGCCGGTGGGTTCCGGGCTGCTTGCCGGACTCAGGGTCGTGGAGTGCTCGATGCTCGGTCCGGGAGCGGTGTCCACCCCGCTCGCCGACCTGGGCGCGGACGTGATCAAAGTGGAGCCGCCGGGCGGCGACTACATCCGGAAGATGAGCTGGCCCGTCGTGCAGGGGGACTCGCTGCTGCACCTGCACATCAGCCGCGGCAAGAGCAGCATCGTGCTGGACCTGCGGACGGCTGCGGGCCGCGAGGTCTTCCTCGCGCTCGTGGCCGGCGCCGACGTCGTCGTCGAGGCGATGCGCCCGGGCGGACTCGACCGCCGGGGGCTCGGCTACGAACGGCTCAGGGAGGCCAATCCGCGCGTCGTGCTCTTCACCGTCTCCGGCTACGGCATGACCGGGCCGTACCGCGATCTGCCCAGTCACGGCATCGCCTACGACGCGTGGGCGGGTACCGTCGCGCCGGTGCCCGGACCCGGGGGCCTGCCCTCGATCCCCGACCACACCTCCATCGGCATCACGGCGGGCCCGCTGTTCGGCACCGCCGCGATCCTGGCGGCGGTGCTGCGCGCCCGGGAGAGCGGCGCCGGCTGCCACCTCGAAGTCGCCCAGTCCGACGCCGCCGCCGCCTTCGACTGGCTGCGCAGCGAAGGCCACCGGGCCTACGAGCGCCCGGCCGAGGAGGTGACCGGCAACCCGTCCGACGGGTTCGAACGCCGCCCGCCCGGCACCGCGGGCATGGCGGACGGCGTGCGGTACCAGTTCTACGCCTCGGCCGACGGCCACATCCTGTTCATGGCCTCCGAGCAGAAGTTCTGGAAGAACTTCTGCTCGGCCGCCGGCCGGGACGACCTCTACGACGCCCGGCCCGGCGCCCGACTCGCCGACCACGCGCGCGGCGACCTGTGGCTGCGGCGTGAGCTGGCCGGCGTCTTCCGGCGGCGCACGACGGCGCAGTGGGTCGAGCTGGGGCTGGCGCACGACGTCCCGATCGCCCCGGTCAACACGCCGGCGGGTATCGCGGCGGACCCGCAGTTCGCCGACCGCATGCCCTGGCAAGGCGCGGACCGGCTGGGCGCGGACCAGCTCCCCTTCCCCGTACGGGTTGTGGGCGAGCCCCCTCCGGCGGCGTCCGGCAGGGCTCCGTCGGCAGGCGAGCACACCGGGGAGATCCTGCGTGACCTCCTCGGTCTCGGCGAGGCGCGTATCGCGGAGCTGCGGGCGGCCGGCGCCTTCGGCACCGCCTGATCAGCCGTGTCCGGTTGCGGAGAGGCGATCGCGCAGTTCACCCTTGACGACCTTCCCCGCGGCGTTGACCGGCAGGTCCGCGACCACGTGGACCTGCCTGGGCACCTTGTAGTTGGCCATGTTCGCCCGGGCCCACGCGATCACCGCGTCCGGCTCGAGCGTCGTACCGCGCCGCGGTATCACGAAGGCCGCGCCCACCTCGCCCAGGCGCACGTCGGGGACCCCCACGACGGCTGAGCGCGCGATGCCGGGGTGGCCGTCGAGGATGCGTTCGATCTCCGCCGGGTAGGCGTTGAACCCGCCGACGATGTACATGTCCTTCATCCGGTCCGTGATGCGCAGCCGGCCGTCGGGGTCGAGCAGGCCGATGTCGCCGGTGTGCAGCCAGCCGTCCGCGTCGATGGCGGCCGCGGTCTCGGAGTCCTCGCCGAAGTACCCCTTCATGACCGTGTATCCGCGCACGACGATCTCGCCCTCCTGCCCCGGCGGCAGGGCCGCGCCGGCGCTGTCGTGCACGGCGACCTCGAGGCCGGGCAGGGGGTGGCCGCAGGTCGTCGCCACGGTCTCGGGGGGATCGTCGTACCGGCACATCGAGACGATCGTGCAGGACTCGGTGAGGCCGTAGCCCGTGACGACGTGGTCGAAGCCGACCTCCTCCTTGATCCGCGCCAGCAGACTGGGCGGCACACTGGCGGCACCGGTCACCGCCAGCCGCAGGTCCGCGACGCCGTCGGCGTGGAAGTCGGGGTGCTCGAGCATGGTCTGGTAGAGCGTCGGGGTGCCGGGCAGGACCGTGACACGCTCGTCCCGGACGACCTCGAGCAGGTGCGGTACGTCGAGGGTGCGCTCGGGCAGGACGGTGGCCCCGACGATCAACGAGGCGAGCCAGCCGGCCTTGTAGCCGAAGCCGTGGAAGAAGGGATTCACGACGAGGTAGCGATCTCGCTCGCGCAGCCCGACGACCTGGGCCCAGACCGCGTACGCCCGCAGGGTCTGGCCATGGGTGCTCATCGCGCCCTTCGGGCGGCCGGTGGTGCCCGAGGTGAACAGCATGTCGGACAGGTCGTCGGGTCCGAGGACGCCCGCCCGCCGGGACACGTCCGCCTCGGACACCCGCGCGCCCAGGTCCACGAAGCGCTCCCAGGACAGGAGGGGGGCCGCCGCGTCGCCGTCCATCACGACCACGGTCGTGAGGGACGGCAACGCGGCGTAGGGGAGGCCGCCCTCACCGGGTCCCGCCTCGGCGGCGAGCCCGGCCGCGTAGTCACGGCCGAGGAACTCGCCGGTGACGACGAGCATCTGGGCCTCGCTCCTGGCCAGGATGTAGGCGGCTTCGGCCGGCTTGAACCGGGTGTTGAGCGGTACCAGCACCCCGCCGGCCCGTTGCAGGGCGAGGGCCGTGACGATCCACTTGCCGCAGTTCGGGGCCCAGACCGCCACCCGGCCGCCCTTGGCCAGTCCCTTCGCGAGGAACGACCGGGCCAGCCGGGTGACCTGGGCATCGAGTTCGGCGTACGACCAGCGGACCGGTCCGTCGACCACGGCTTCTGTGGGACCCAGCCGTGCGGCTGCGTCGCTCAGCAGCCCTCCGGTGGTGCCCCAGCGTAGATCGGCGCGCGGATCTGTGGTGGGCATGCTGTACCCCCTCTCAAGTTATGGATAATATATATAATCTGCAATGAGTTCGGGAGGTGCGTATGCCCCGTCTTCTTGAGGACAAGGTCGCGATCGTCACGGGCGCGGCCCATGGGATCGGCCGCGGCCATGCTCTGGAACTGGCCGGACACGGCGCACGCGTCGTGGTGAACGACGTGGGCGCGTCCGTGCGCGGCGAGGGGGAAGGGAAGGACGCCGACGAGGTGGTCGACGTCATCGCCCGGCGCGGCGGCATCGCCGTCGCCGACTACTCGGACGTGTCGGACGCCGACCGGGTCGAAGCCCTCTTCGAGCGCACCGTCTCGGAGTTCGGCCGGGTGGACATCGTGGTCAACAACGCGGGCATCGCCCGTGACCGGATGATCTGGAACATGACGCCGGAGGACTTCGACACCGTGCTGCGCGTCCACGTGCGCGGTTCCTGGCTGACGACGCACCACGCGGCACGTCACTGGCGAGAGCGGGTGAAGGCGGGGGAGCGGCTGTGCGGACGTGTCATCAACACGACCTCCGGCGCGGGGCTGAGCGGCAACACGGGCCAGTCGAACTACGCCACGGCCAAGGCGGCGATCGTCGGCCTCACCCTCACCACCAGCCTCGAGCTGTACAGGCTCGGTGTGACGGTCAACGCCGTGGGGCCCGGCGGCATGACCCGGCTCACCGCCACGATGGCCCGGGGCCTGGTGGCGTTCGAACCCGACGAACTGGGTGCGGACGAGTACCACCAGATGGACCCGGCGGGCAGTTCTCCACTGGTGGCCTGGCTGGCGAGCGACGAGGCCCAGCATGTGACCGGGCAGGTGATCCGCGCCATCCACGACAAGATCCACCTCATGGGCGGCTGGCACGAGGCGCGCACCATCTGCAGCGGTGAGAGGCGCTGGGACGCCACGGCCCTCGGTGCCTCGATCGCGGCCGATCTGTTCGGCACCCGCGCGCCCGGGCTGCGGTAGGCGGGCGGTCGTGGGGAACAGGGAGGTGACGGCGATGGCCGGGCCCGACGGTTCGCAGGCGCGTGCCCAGTTCGAGATCCGGAACGTGCTCGCACGGATCGCGCACAGCTCCGACACGGGCACGCTCGAGGAGTACGGTGCGTGTTTCACGCAGGACGCGCGCTGGGAGATGCCGGGGCAGGTGGTGCGGAAGGGCCGCGCGGAGATCTGCGCGGCCGGCGCCGAGCGCAGGGCGTCCAGGATCGCCGGGCCGGGCACCGGTACCCGGCACGTGGTCAGCACGGTCGCGGTCACCGCCCACGGGGACGAGGCGGTCGCCGAGTCGTGCTGGCAGTTCTTCATCGGCACCGGAGGGCGGCCGGTGCTCGCCTCGCTGGGCTCGTACCGGGACACCCTCCGGCGTACCGCCGGGGGCTGGCAGGTGGCGGAACGGATCGTCCGCCCGGGCTGATCGCGCTCCGCCCCGTGCGGGGTGGCCGTCACATGTGGCGGCCACCCGTGACTTCGAGCACGGCACCGGTCATATAGCTCGACAGGTCACTGGCCAGGAACAGCGCCACCGTGCCGATCTCCGCGGGCTCCGCCGCCCGGCCCATCGGGACTCCCGCCAGCTTCTCCTGCCAGACCTCCGGCCGCAGCGCCTCGGTCATGGCGGTGCGGACCAGACCGGGCTGGATGGCGTTCACCCGGACCCCCCGGTGCGCGAGTTCCTTGGCCGCCGCCTTCGTCATGCCGACGACGCCCGCCTTGGCCGCGCTGTAGTTGGTCTGCCCGGGCAGGCCCACCTTCCCGGAGATCGACGAGATGTTGACGATGGCGCCGCTGCGCCGCTCGCGCATGTGTGGCGCGGCGTACTTCATGCCGAGCCAGGTACCGAGGAGATGGACGTCCATGACCTCGCGGAACTGAGCGGCGGTCATCGTGCGGAGCGTGGCGTCCCGGGTGATGCCCGCGTTGCTGACCAGGACGTCCAGGGCGCCGTACCGTCCGACAGCCGTTCCGACGAGCCCCTCCACCTGCTCTTCGACGGTGACGTCGCAGCGTACGGACACGGCCTGTGCCCCGCTGTCGGACAGGGCCTCGGCGGCGGCGTCGGCCGCGTCGGGATTGACGTCGGCGACGACCAGCCGTGCGCCGTGGGCGGCGAAGACCCCGGCGATGGCGAGGCCGATGCCCTGGCCGGCGCCGGTGATGATCGCGGTCCGCCCGTCGAGAAGTTTCATCGAGGCTCCTTTGCCCTGTGGCGGGTCGGCGCTGGGCGGTTTCTTCCAGATCTCCGGACAGTCGGTCTGTGGGCGGTGGCACCGGAGCGTGCGTGGCGGCGCACGGGCTCGCCGGCGCGCCCGGCACACGCGTCCCCCACCTGTCCTAACATGACTGCTAGCCCGTGACCCGTTCGAAGATCGCGGTCAGGCCCTGGCCGCCGCCGATGCACATCGTCTCCAGGCCGTAGCGGCCCTGGCGGCGGTCGAGTTCCCGGAGCAGCGTGGCCAGGATGCGGCAGCCGGTGGCGCCGACGGGGTGGCCGAGGGAGATCCCGGATCCGTTGACATTGGTCCGCTCCCAGTCGGGCGCCCCGAAGCCCCACTCCCGCGCGCATGCCAGGACCTGGGCGGCGAAGGCCTCGTTGATCTCGATGAGGTCGATGTCTGCGAGCTTCAGTCCCGCGCGTTCCAGCGCGGTCCGGGTGGCGGGGACGGGGCCCGTGCCCATGGTGCGGGGCGGCACACCGGCGACCGCCCAGCAGACCAGCCGGGCCAGCGGGCGCAGGCCGAGTCGCTCGGCGTTGTCCGGGTGGGTGACGACGCAGACCGCGCCGCCGTCGTTCTGGCCGCTGGCGTTGCCGGCCGTGACCGTCGCCTGGTCGTCGTCCCCGCCCATGACCGGGGGCAGCCGTGCCAGCGCTTCCAACGACGCGTCCGGCCGCGGATGCTCGTCGGTGTCGACCACGGTCGCGCCTCTGCGCCCGGCCACCTCCACCGGGACGAGCTCCTCGGCGAACCGGCCCGAGCGCTGGGCCTCGACGGCACGCAGATGGGAGGTGAGCGCCAGCTCGTCCTGCTCCAGCCGGGAGATGCCGTACGCGCGACGCAGGTTCTCCGCCGTCTCCAGCATCCCGCCCGGCACCGGATGGAACTGCCCGCCCGCGGTGGTGCGCCCGCGCGCCAGGGCGTCGTGGAAGGTGAGCGCCCCGCCCTTCGTGCCCCAGCGGGCCTCCGTCGAGTAGAACGCGGCGGAACTCATGCTCTCGGTGCCGCCCGCGATCACGAGCTCGCTGACACCCGTACGCACCTGCATCGCGGCGTTGAGCACCGCCTGCAGCCCCGAGCCGCACCGTCGGTCGATCTGCAGACCTGTGACGGTCTCGTCCAGACCGGCGTCCAGCGCGGCGACCCGGCCGATGGCCGGTGCCTCGGCGGTCGGGTAACACTGGCCGAGTTGTACCTCGTCGATGTCGTCCGAGGTCAGACCGGTGCGTCCGAGGAGCGCGCGCAGGACGGTCGCCGCCAGGCCGACCGCGGGTACGTCGCGCAGCGCACCGCCGTACCGGCCGACGGGTGTACGCACCGGCTCGCAGATGACCGCTTCACGCATCCGTCCTCCACTCTCCTTCACGCGCTGTAGCGCAGCAGCATGGCCGCCACACACGCGGGCTTGTCCCCGCCCTCGATCTCCCAGGTGAACGCCATGCGGACCTGGACGCCGCCGGGCACATCCTCGACCGCCTCCAACACCGCGCCCACCCGGACCTTGGAGTCGACCGGGACGGGGGCGGGGAAGCGGATGCGGTCGTAGCCGTAGTTCACGCCCATCCGCGTCCCTTCGATCCGGTAGACGTCGCCCACCAGCCGCGGCCCCAGCGCGAGCGTGAGCAGGCCGTGCGCGATCGTCGTGCCGAAGGGCCCGGACGCGGCCCGCTCCTGGTCGACGTGGATCCACTGGTGGTCACCGGTCAGGGCGGCGAACGCGTCGATGTCGGCCTGCGTGACCGTTCTGTAGCCGCTGTAGCCGAGGTGGTCGCCGACGGCTGCGCGCAGTTCGTCGATTCCGTTGAGCACACGCACGTGAGCCTCCAGTTCAAATATCATATACAATCTCTGTCTATCATGCACCGGAGCTCATCCAGAAGGCCATCCGGCCGACCGGGAAGGGAAGTTCACCCGGGGCCGCCCTCGTCCCCTCCCGAAGGAGATCGGATCGTGAGCATCGCCCCGCGCGGCACGGATGTCCGGTACGACGTCGACGGTGCCGTCGCCCGCATCGCGTTCGCCCGCACCGGCCGGGCGAACGCTCTCGATCTCGCGGCGGCGCATACGCTCGCCGCGGCCGTCCGCAGGGCCGCCACGGACGAGTGCCGGGCCGTCGTGCTCACCGGTGACGGTGAGCGCTTCTGTGCCGGCGGGGACGTGCGCTCCATGGCCGAGGCCGCGGACCGGTCAGGCTACGTCCGGGAACTCGCCGCAGTCCTCGGCGACGCCCTGGGCGCGCTGCGGGCGCTCCCGGCGCCGGTGGTGGCCGGCGTCCACGGCGCGGTCGCCGGCGCGGGCCTGGCGGTCATGCTGAGCGCGGACGTCGTCGTTGCCGAGCGCTCCACGAAGTTCGTGTCGGCCTACGCCGGGATGGGACTGACTCCCGACTGCGGTGTCTCCTTCCTGCTGCCCCAGGCCGTCGGCCGGCAGCGTGCACTTGAACTCGCCCTCACGGGGCGGGTCCTCACCGCGCCGGAGGCACGCGACTGGGGCCTGGTCGCCGCGGTGGTGGACGAGGGGAGCGCGGGCGCTCGAGCGGAGGAGATCGCCCAGGGCATGGTCGCGCAGCCGCCGTTCGCGCTGGCGGAGGCGAAGCGGATGATCCGCGCGTCCGGCGGACGGCCGCCGGCCGCCGGCCTCCGGGACGAGGTGGACACGATCGCGGAGGCCGTGGGTTCGGCCGAGGCGACGGCGCTGATCGACCGATTCACCGGCGGGGCCGCGGTGCGGCGTTGACCACGCCGTCACCCGGTGGCCGCATCGTTCAGCACAGGGCGGCGAGACAGCGAGTGGCGGTCTGAGGCCAGGCCGCGGCTCGGTCCGAGTGGGCCTCGGCACTCCGCCACGTTGACCGCGAGGCCGCCGCGGGCCGTCTCCTCGTACGTGCGAGCAGCACCCGGCCGAGTCCGCCGAACCCGACGATCCCGAGGTCGCCGCGGCCATCGCGATGCGGTGGAGGACGGACAGCTCGCTGCGCCGCGCCGTGCCGAGTACCTGACGCACCGCCAGGTCGCCCTCGACGACGTCGAGCGCCCGGGCGAGCTGCTGCTCACACAGGCCCGCCCGGCCGGCGCCGGACGCGAGCCCGAGTAGTGGGGTGGACCGGAAGGGGCAGCCGCCAGCGCCGCCCCGATCAAGGACGCGCTCCGGAGGGCGGCGCACCCGGCGGAGGGACCCGTGTGTGCCGGAAGGCGGCCCCCGCACACAGGGGCGTGTACATGACCATTTCGTCCTAGGGTGGGGGAGTGCTGTCGGGCGGGATCACAAAGGAGTGAGATGGCCAGCGGACGGCGTGGCGCGAACGTGGTGCGTACCAGCTCGCCGGTGCTCGTCGGCCGTGGCGCGGAGTTGCGTGCGCTGCTCGACACCGTCCCGAGCCGCTCGACGATGGTGCTGATCGAGGGCGAGGCGGGGGTGGGCAAGACGCTGCTCGTGCATGAGCTGCTCGTGCATGAGCTGCTCGTGCAGCCGCGTATCGGCCGGCTGCGCGTGATGGTCGGCCACTGCCGGCAGGTTCGTGAGCCGTTTCCGTACGGGGCGCTGATAGAGGCGCTGCGCGCGCCGGCCGGGCTGCCCGCCGTGGAGCTGAGTCCGGTGGTCGGCGCGTTGCGGCCGCTGCTGCCCGAACTGGGTCATCTGCTGCCGCCGGAGCCGGTGCCGATCGGTGACCCGCACGCCGAGCGGCACCGGTTGCTGCGGGCCGTCCGGGAGTTCCTCGGCGCGCTGGGGCCGGTGTTGCTGGTGGTGGAGGATCTGCAGTGGGCCGACGACGGTACCCGGCAGATGCTGCGGTTCGTGATGAGCGACCCGCCGCCGGGGCTGTCGGTCGTGGTCACGTACCGCCGCGAGGACCTGGCCGGCCGGCCGCCGCTGGGTGCGGCCTGTCGTCCGCCCGACACCGTGGCTCGGGTGGTGCTGCGGCTCGCGCCGCTGGACGTCGGCGGGGTTGCCGAGCTGGCCGGGGCGATCCTGGCGGACGAGGTTCCCGCCGACCTCGCCGCCCGGCTGCACGAGCGCACCGCGGGGATCCCGTTCGTGGTGGAGGAGTTGCTGCGCTCCTGGTCCACGACGGCCGCCCTGGAGGGCCCGGCAGACGGCTCCGCGGAAACCGAACGACGTCTCACCGACCGTCTTTTCGACGACGTCGAGGTGCCGGTCCTGCTGCGCGACGCGATCGCCGACCGGCTCGCCGGGCTGCCGGCGCCGACGCGCCGCCTCATCCACGCGGCTGCCGTCCTGGGCGTTCCGTCGCGGGTCGAGCAGCTCATGGCCGTCGCCTCGATCGACGCCGACACCGCGTGGCTTGCCCTCACCCAGGCGGCCGAGCGGGGGGTGTTGTTCGAGATCGAGCCGGCCCGGTACGGCTTCCGTCACTCGCTCGCCCGGCAGGCGGTGTACGACGCGCTGAGCGGTCCGGTCCGGCAGGACCTGCACGCCGCCGCGATCGGTGCGCTGGCGAGGCTGGACCCGCCGCCGCTGGTGCAGCTTGCCGAGCACAGCCGCAGCGCCGGCCGCACGGCGGACTGGCTGAACTACGGCGAGCGTGCGGCCGACCTGGCGACGGCGGTCGGTGACCCGTCCGCCGCCACCGCCCTGCTGCGCCGGCTGGTGGCCGAGCCGGACCTGCGCGGCCCGGACGTCGACCGCCTCGCGGTCAAGCTCGGCACCGTCGCGTACAGCGGCCTGGACCCGCACGATCCGGTGGCGACCCTCGAACGGCTGCTGAACGACCGGCGGTTGTCGACGGCGGCGCGCGGCGAGGTCCGGCTGTTCCTGGGGCTGCTGCTGGTGCGGCAGGAGGGCCGGGTGGAGGCGGCGCGGGCCGAGATACGCCGCGCGGTCGCGGACCTGTCCGAGCAGCGGCCCGGGCTGGCGGCGAAGGGCATCGCGCTGCTCGGCACCCCGTTCATCGGCGGGGCGCCGTTCGCCGAACAGCGGGTGCTGCTGGCCGAGGCCGAGCGCCGGCTCGCCCGGTGCGACGACGGCGAGCTGCGGATCTCCCTGCTGGCGAACCTGCTCGGCTCCCGCCTGCACGTCGGCGACCCGGCCGTGCAGGCCGACCTGCTCTCCCTGCCGTACGCCGCGGACGACGTCGGAGAGCGGCGCCAGCTCGCGCGGGCGCGCTGCAACCTCGCCGACGCCTGCACCACCGTCGGCCACTTCGCGCAGGCCCGGGAGTTCCTGGCGACGGGAACGCAGCTCGCAGCGTCGGCGGGCAGCCCGTTCGTGATCAGTACGGCGCGGTCGACGCAGGTCCGGCTCGACTGGTACACCGGCGACTGGTCCGGGCTCGCCGACCGCGCGCACCGGCTGCTGGCCGACTACCGCGACCTGCTGCCGGTGGCCAGCGAGCTGTCCCTCGTGCTGGGGCTGCTGGCGATCGCGCGGGGCGAGTGGGGCGCGGCCGAGGAGCACCTGGTCCGTACGGGAACCGAAGCGCCGAACGAGGCGATCACCCCCGTGGTCATCGCCGGCTTCGCCGGGCTGGCCCGGATGCGACTGGCCCGGGACGACGCGGCCGGCGCCGCCGGCGCGGCCGAGGAGGGCATCGCCGTGCTGCGCCGCAAGGGCGTGTGGACGTGGGCGGCCGACCTGGCGCCGGTCTCGGTCGGCGCACTGCTCGCCGCCGGGGGTACGGATCCGGCCCGCGCGTTCGTCGCCGAGCTGGCCACCGAGGTGGCCGACCGCGACGCGCCGCTGGTGCACGCCGCCCTGCTGGTGTGCCGGGGCGAACTAGCGGAGACGGACGGCGACCTGTCCGCGGCCGCCGGCTGCTACGCGGCGGCGCACGCGGCGTACGAGCGGCTGCCCGCGCCGTACCTGGCGGCGCTGGCCGCCGAGCGGGGGACGCTGTGCCGGCTCGCCCTCGGCGACGTCGGCGTCGGCGACGAACTCGCGGTGCTCGCCGACGCCTTCGAGCAGCTCGGCGCCGCCCGCGACGCCGCCCGCTGCCGGCACGACGTGCGCAGCCACGGCGGAACCACGCCCTCCCGGCGCGGCCGGCGGGGCTACGGCGGCGCGCTGTCGCCACGGGAGCAGGACGTCGCCCGGTTGGCGTCGCGGGGACTGACCAACCGGGAGATCGCCGACGTGCTCTTCCTCTCGCCGCGCACCTTCGAGCAGCACGTCGCCAAGGTGCTGCGCAAGCTGGGCGTGCGCTCGCGGTCCGACATCAGCGTGGCGCCCTGACCGCGGGAACAATCCGTAGAGCCACGCAATCAAATCCCCCAAGCAATCCGTAGGCTCCCGGGAGAACACGGGCAACGGCGTCGCCGTGCAAAAACCCGTAGACCTACGGGCACTTATGCGGATTGTTTACCTCTCCACGCCTGCCGATCCTCTCGGGGCACGGTCACATACCCCCGATGACGTGGCCTGCCACGCGAGGAGAGTGCATGAGAGGCGTACGACGAATGCGGTCCGGCGGCATCGCCGGACTGATCACCGGCCTGGTGCTGCTGACACTCGCCCCCGCGGTGTCGGCGGCGGCCGCCGTGCCACCCGACGACCCGCCGTCCGAGGCGGTCACACCGCTGGAAGCCAAGCCGCACGACGGCCCGAGCGCACAGATCATCGGCGGCGAGCCGGCGTACGTGCGCGACCACCCGTTCGTCATCGCGATGCTGCGCGAGGGCGGCCCCCGGCCGCAGGGCCAGACCTGCACCGCCGCCGTGGTCGCGCCCCGGGTGATCGTCACCGCGGCGCACTGCAAGGACGGCGCGGGAACGAAGACGATGCTGTACGGCTCGGACGACCTGACGCAGCCCGGCGGCACCGAAATCGAGGTCGAGCACTACTTCCAGCACCCGAACTACCAGCCGCCGAACGGCTGGCAGACGGGCTGGGACGTCGGCATCGTGGTCACCAAGACCGACATCCCCGTGCCGGCCGGCTTCGAGTACCCCAGGGTCGCCGACTCCGGTGACGCGCACCTCACCCAGCCGGGAAACTCCTCGCTGCTCCTCGGCTACGGCCGCGTGAGTGACGGCGAGAACGAGTTCGGCCACATGCGCAAGGTGGAGGACTACCCCCTCGTCGATGGCAGCAACACGTGCGGGTCCTTCGGCACGTTCAACGGCCGGTACATGGTGTGCGGCGGGTACGCCGACGGCCACGACGGCATCTGCCAGGGCGACAGCGGCGGCCCGATGCTGGTCGACGGCGTGATCGTCGGGGTCGCCTCATGGGTGCGCGTCGGCTGCAACAGCTATGGCGCCTGGGGCCGGCTCACCAACGAGATGGGCGACTGGGCCAACGAGATGATCGACGAGTGGGGCGGCAACCCCACCCCCGGTGCGCCGACGGCCGCGTTCGAGGCCGACTGCGCGGAGTCCCTCACCTGTGCGTTCGACGCCTCCGGCTCCTCGGATGAGGACGGCTCGATTTCCTCGTACGCGTGGGACTTCGGCGACGGTCAGAGCGGGACCGGTGAGACCGCCTCGCCCACCTATCCCAACCGGAAGGCGAACTACACCGCCCACCTGACCGTCACCGACGAGTCCGGCCACACCGACACCGTCACCAAACCCCTGACCTGCTGGAGCTTCTCCACCGAAGCCTTCTGCTTCGCCCAGTAGGCAGGCCGTCCGCAGCCCGGACCGGGCAGCACCCTCCACCACTCCCACAAGGAGACATCCATGTCACAACCCGCAAGAAGGAAGAGAAGGCGGCTCGCCGGAGTCTGTCTCGGCGTGGCCGCGCCCCTCGGCCTCGTACTGAGCGGCCTCGGCGCCGCCGAAGCCGCCGGCACCACCGGCGCCACAGCAGACGTGCGGATCGTCAACGCCGGCGCCCCGGAGGCGATCAAGGGCAGCTACATCGTCGTCCTCGACGGCGCACCGTCCAAGGCGCCCAGCGCCCAGGCATCCGTCGCGGCGAAGGCCGACGCCCTGACCGACCGCTTCGGCGGCGAGGTCGGCTACGTGTACGCGGCGGCGCTGCGCGGCTTCTCCGTGGAGATGAGCGCCGCGCAGGCCAAGCGGCTCGCGGCCGACCCGGCCGTGCGCTACGTCGAGCAGAACGCGAAGGTCGAGGCCGCCGAGACGTGGGGCCTGGACCGCATCGACCAGCGCGACCTGCCGCTGGACAACGCCTACACGGCGCCGAACGACGGCTCCGGCGTCACGGCGTACATCGTCGACACCGGGATGGACCTGGACCACCCGGACTACGGTGGCCGGGCGAGCAGCGGCCACGACTTCATCGACGACGACGCCGACGCGAGCGACTGCCAGGGCCACGGCACCCACGTCGGCGGCACGGTGGGCAGCCAGACCTGGGGCGTGGCGAAGAACGCCGACCTGGTCGCGGTACGGGTGCTCGACTGCAGCGGCAACGGCTCGTACGAAGCGGTCATCGCCGGCATCGACTACGTCACCGAGAACGCTCCGCAGGCCGCGGTCGGCAACATGAGCCTGGGCGGCCCCCGGGACGCCGCGGTGAACGAGGCCGTGACCAACTCGACCGCGGCGGGCGTCCCGTGGGCGGTCGCCGCGGGCAACTCCAACGCCGACGCCTGCAACACGAGCCCGGCGAGCACGCCGTCCGCGCTGACGGTCGCCGCGTCGGACAACCAGGACCGCCGCAGCATCTGGACCGGAGGCCAGGCATCCAACTGGGGACAGTGCGTGGACCTGTTCGCTCCGGGCACCAGCATCACCTCGACCACCATGGGCGGCGGCAGCGGCGGGAGCAGCGGAACGTCGATGGCCAGCCCGCACGTGGCCGGCGCGCTCGCCCTCGCGGTGAGCGCGGACCCGGGCGCCTCGGTGACGGACCTCAACGCCGCGATCGTGAACTCCGCGACGCCCGGCAAGATCACCGACCTCAGAGGTTCCCCGAACAAGCTGCTGTACGTGGGCGACCTGGGCGGCGGTGAGCCGGGGGTGCCGGCGGCGGCGTTCGAGGCGGACTGTGCGGAGTCGCTGGACTGCGGGTTCGATGCCTCGGGTTCTTCGGATGAGGGCGGGTCGATTTCCTCGTACGCCTGGGACTTCGGCGACGGCGCGACGGGGCAGGGGGTGCGACCTTCGCACTCCTACGCCGCCGCGGGCACGTACGACGTGACGCTGATGGTGACGGATGACGAGGGCAACACGGATGAGGTCACCAAGCCGGTACGGGCCGGTGTCCCGCCGGCCGGTGAGCCGCCGGAGGCGTCGTTCACGGTGATGTGCCAGTGGGCGACGTGTCAGTTCGACGCGGGCGGCTCCTCGGATGCGGACGGTGACATCGCCTCGTACGCGTGGGCCTTCGGCGATGGCCAGAGCGGCACCGGTGAGACCGCCTCGCACACCTATCCCAACCGGCAGGCGAACTACACCGCCCACCTGACCGTCACCGACGGGTCCGGCCACACCGACACCGTCACCAAACCCCTGACCTGCTGGAGCTTCTCCACCCAGGCTTTCTGCTTCGCCCAGTAGCCGACGACCAGGAGTCGCCGCCCCCGTGCACCTCAAGGAGCACGGGGGCGCCGCCGGCGGGCTTTTACAGCTCACGGTTGGCGTCGGTCACACCCTGCCGGAGCGCGCCGCCGTCCGCTCCGATACCGCGACTTCCTCGACCTGGTCTCCCGGCCCGAGACCCGTGAACGGCTCGCCCACCCGGCGGCGCCCGTCGGGGCTATGCCTGGCGGATCAGTGTTCTGGCGTGGTCCCGCCAGTCCGCGCCGATCTCGGTGAACAGTGCCAGGGCCCGGTGTTCGTGGCTCTGGTCCGGGCGTTCGCAGGCGCGCAGCGCGTGGTGTGCGACGAGGTGGGCGCGGGCCTGTCCCAGGCGGTGGCCCGTCTCCGTGTGGATCGTCAGCGCCTGGCGTGCGTGGTCGACGGCCGCCTCGTGGTCGCCCCGGTCGAGGTGGACGGCGGCGAGGCCGGTGAGGCACTGGCCCTCCAACAGCCGCGACTCCGTCCGGCGGGCGATGTCGAGGGCCTCGCCGGCCTCGTCGGCCGCGCGCCGGGGGTCGCCGGTGTGCCGGTGCGCGGCGGCCAGGCCGATCAGGGCCTCCGCCTCGGCGTAGCCGCTGCCGATGTCCCGGGCGATCCGCAGCGCTTCGCGGTGGTCGGCGATGGCCTGCGGATGGTGGCCGAGGCGGTGGCGGATGGTGGCCAGGGTGTTCAGGGCGTCGGCCTGGAAGCGCAGGTCGCCGATGCCGCGGGCGAGCGCGACCGCGGCGTCGGCGAGTTCGAGTGCCCGGGCCTGGCGCCCGGCGTCCCGGTGGACCGCGGCGAGCACCCGCAGCGCGTCCGCCTCCGGCGCTCGGGCGCCCACCTTCCGGCGCAGGTCCCGGGCCTCGGTCAGCGCGGCCAGGGCGTCGTCCAGACGTCCGAGAACGTGGTAGCACTCGCCGAGGTTGCCGAGGTGGCTGCCCTGTCCGGCGAGGTAGCCGGTCCGCTGGTGGATCGCGAGGGCCTCGCGGTAGTGCTCCGCGGCCTGCTGCAGGTGCCCCAGCTCGTGGTAGACGATGCCGAGGTTGGCCAGCGCGGTCGCGTGGCCGTCGAGCCAGCCGGTCTCGCGGCCGAGGTCCTTCGCCCGGGTGTAGTGGTCGATGGCCGGCCGGTACTGGGCCTGGTTCCAGTGGAACAGCGCCAGGCTCAGATGCGCGGCGCCCTGGGCGCGCCGGTCGCCGTCGGCCTCGGCGCACTGCAGCCCGGAGCGGGCGACGGCCGGCCAGTCCACCGTGTCCCGCCGAAGGTCGAAGTAGCCGCGCAGGGAGTCGGCGAGCCGCCATCCGGCGGCCTGCGGACCGTGCCCGGCGGCGTGGTGCACCGCGGCCGTGAGATTGGGCCGCTCCGCCTCGATCCAGGCCGACGCCCGGTCCTGGTCTGCGAACGGGGCGTCGGCCCGCGGGCGGTCGGTCTCGGGCGGCGGCAGCCGCAGCTTGTCCGGGTAGAGCACCTGGGCCGTCGCGTCCACCCGGGACAGGTAGTGGCCGAAGAGCCGCCCGAGTGCCGCCCGCCGGTCGGCGTCGGACTCCTCCTCGGCGGCCCGTTCCGCGGCGTAGAGGCGCAGCAGGTCGTGGAGTGCGTACCGGCCGGGCACCGGCTGCTCGACCAGGTGGGTGCGGACCAGCCCGTTCAGCAGGTGCGCCGCCGACGACGGCGTCAGGCCGGCCAGCGCGGCGGCGCCCTCGGCGGCGATGTCGGGCCCCGGCACCAGGCCCAGCAGCCGGAACAGCCGCCGGCTCTCGGGTTGCAGGGCGAAGTACGACAGGTCGAAGGTCCCGCGCACGGCGGCCTGTGCGTCGCCGTGCACCTCCAGCATGGCGAGCCGGTCGCCGGTGCGCAGCCGCTCGGTGAAGTCCTCGATGCTCAGCCCGGGGTGCGTCAGTATGTTGGCGGCGGCGATGCGCAGTGCCAGCGGAAGGTGACCGCACAGCCGGGCCAGCTCCGCCACCGCCGCCGATTCCCCCCTCACCCGGTCCGGGCCAAGCAAGCGCACCAGCAGGGCCCGTGCCTCGGCCGCGGCCAGCACGTCGAGGGTCAGCGGCACCGCGCCTTCCCGTGCGACCAGCCCGCCGAACTGGTCCCGGCTGGTGACGAGGACCAGGCTGTCGCCACTGCCGGGGAGCAAGGGCCGTACCTGGTCCGCGTGTTGGGCGTTGTCCAGCAACACCAGCATCCGCTTGGCGGCCAGCAGACTGCGGTACAGCGCGGCGGCCTCCTCCTGCTCCACCGGGACCTCGGCGGCCCGTACGCCGAGCGCGCCGAGGAACCTCGCCAGTGCGTCCAGTGGCCGTAACGGCGCGCCGGCGGCGTAGCCCCGCAGGTTCACGTAGAGCTGGCCGTCGGGGAACCTGTCCTCGACCCGGTGCGCCCAGCGCACGGCGAGGGCGGTCTTGCCGACCCCGGCCGGGCCGGCGATGGTGCAGACGACCAGCTCCGCCGCCCCCGGCCCGCCGTGGGAGGGGCCGTCACCGCCCGGCAGGAGCGCGTCCAGCCGGCGCAACTCGGCGTCCCGCCCGGTGAAGCCGGCCACGTCGGCGGGTGCCTGGCGCAGCGCCACCCGGCCCCTCGCGCCGGCGGTGGCGGTGGCGCCGGCGGCCGGCTCCCGGGCCGGAGCCGCCAGCCGCGGGTCGTCCGAGAGCATCGCCTGCTCCAGCTCGCGCAGCCTCGGGCCGGGCTCCATGCCGAGTTCGTCCACCAGCAGCCGGCGCCCTCCGCGGTAGACCTCCAGCGCCTCGGCGCGCCGCCCGCACCGGTACAGCGCCAGCATGAACTGCGCACGCAGGTCCTCCCGCAGCGGATGCTCGCCGACCAGGCGACGCAGTTCGCCGACGACGTCGGCGTGCCGGCCGAGCGCCAGGTCCGTGCCGAGCCGGGCATCCACCGCGTCCAGCCGGCACTGCTCGAGCCGGGCCGCCTCCGCCGCCACCGTCCGGCTGGCCGGTACGTCGTCCAAGGCCGGCCCGCGCCACAGCGCCAGCGCTTCGTTCAGCCGGGTCGCGGCCGCGTCCGGGTCGCCGTCGGCCAGGCTGCGCTTGCCGGACTCGGCGAGCTGCTCGAACACCCGGGCGTCCAGGTCCGGCTCCTCGACGACGAGTCGGTACCCGCGGTCGTGGCTCGTGAGCCGGCTCGCCTCGGCGCCGCCGAGGAGCCGCCGCAGGCGCATGACGTACCCCTGGACGACACTGGCCGCGGTTTTCGGCGGGCGTTCGCCCCAGATCTCGTCCGTCAGGCGATCGGTCGTGACCATGCGGCCGGCCTCGGTCAACAGGACCGCCAGCACGACCCGCTGCTGTGGCGCGCGGATCAGCGACCAGTCGGCGCCGTCCCACACCTGAAGCGGCCCCAGCACCCGAAACCGCATGCCATACCTCCGGTCAGCCCCCCGCTCGCCGAATGATCACCGGCGGTACGGCCGGTCAACTCCACGACCGGAGTCGCGCGCCCGCGAGCGGCCGCCGCCCCGGACTGCCCGGACCGCGCCGCCGACTCAGCGTCAGCTTATCGCCGGCACAGCACGGGGAGCCACGATCGGATGCGGCTCGCTTCGCAGCCACAGTCGACCCGCAGGGATGGAGACACCATGCGAACCACGTTGCCACGTGTCAGACTGCCGATCCTCGCGCTCGCCCTCGGTGCCGCAGCAGCCCTGCTGCCGACCGGAGCGGTGGCGGCGGCGGCATCCGCGACCGCGATCCCCACCGGACAGGTCACGATCCGGCCGGTCTTCTCGGACAAGTGCCTCGACGTCACCGGCGCCAACTCGGCCGACGGCACCGTCATCCGCCAGTACGCCTGCCACGGCCAGCCGCACCAGCGCTTCACGCTGCAGGAGGTGCAGGCGGGCCAGTACGCCATCCGGCCGGTCTTCTCCGAGAAGTGCCTCGACGTGCCGAACGCCAGCTCGGCGGACGGTGTCGCCGTCGCCCAGTACGGCTGCCACTTCGGCCCGCACCAGCGGTTCTACCTGCAGGAGGTGCAGACCGAGCAGTACGCGATCCGCCCCGTGCACGATGAGAAGTGCCTCGACGTGACCGGCGCCAACTCCGCCGACGGCACCGAGATCCGGCAGTACGGCTGCCACTTCGCGCCGCACCAGCGGTTCCGGCTCGTCCCCGGCTGATCGGCCCGGGAAGGACTCCGCGCCCGGCGCGCGCCCCGACGGGCCGTCGCGCCGGGCGCGGAGTCCGACGGCGCCGGCCTTCGGCGGGCCGCGGAAGGGGGATATCGGACGACGGCTGGCCTGAAGACGGCCTTGGCAACGCCGGGTGCGGTGGGAGAATCCTGTTTGTCAGGGACATGCCGTCATGACCGGTAGGTCCCACCAGGTTTCCGACTCCTCGCGGGAGGAAGACGTGAGCAGCGACCGCACCCACGCCCTCAGACGCACCGCCCGGCGGTTACGGCGGCCGGTGACCGCACTGACCGCCCTGGCCGTGCTCGCCCTGCCGGCCGCACTCGGGCTTGCCGGCCCGCAGGCGGCGCAGGCCACGCCGCGGACGTTCAGCGCCACGGAACTCGCAGCCGCGGGCGACGCCGTCCTCGCCGCCGACATCGTCGGCACGGCCTGGGGCGTCGACCAGGCGACCGGCACCGTCCTGGTCACGGTGGACGAGCGCGTGTCCGCCGCCGAGATAGCCGAGCTGCGCAGGAGCGCGGGCGCGCATGCCGACGCCCTCACCTTCGAGCGCACCGCCGGCACCTTCCGGCCGTACCTCCAGGGCGGTGAGCCGGCCTGGGGCAGCGCCGGCCGTTGCACCGTCGGCTTCAACGTGCGGGTCAGCAGCGCCGACTACTTCGTGACCGCGGGCCACTGCACGGATGCCAACCCCTCCTGGTACACGAACTCGTCGCTCACCACGCCCGTCGGCCCGACCGCGGCGAGCAGCTTCCCGGGCAACGACTACGGCATCGTCCGGTACACCAATGCGGCGGTGCCCCGGCCCGGAACGGTCAACTGCAACGGCACGATCATCGACATCACCGGCCCCGCGACCCCCGCTGTCGGCCAGAGCGTCACGATGGCCGGAAGCACCACCGGCTGCCACGGCGGCGGCATCACCGGCCTCAACGTCACGGTCAACTATCCGGACGGGATCGTCAGCGGGCTCATCCGCACCACCCTGTGCTGCGAGCCCGGCGACAGCGGCTCCCCGGTGTTCACCCTCACCGGGGACGGCACGACGGCGCTCGCCGTCGGGATCGTCTCGGGCGGCTCCGGCAACTGCACCTCGGGCGGCACGACCTTCGTCCAGCCGATCAACGAGATCCTCGCGGCCTACGGCGCCGTCCTCACCTGATCCGACCTCGTCCGGACCGCCCGGTGCCGGGCGGCCGGGCGAGCGCGCGGCTCCGCGGGCGCACGGCGACGGCCGAACCTAGGCGAACTCCCGCAGTACCTCCGCGATGTTGGCCCGGTTCGTCTCCAGCGCGTCCAGCCCGGCGGCGTAGCGGTCACGGTGTCGTGCGATGTCGGCGGTCTGTTTCTCGGCCCGCACGGCGCGCCAGATCTCGACCGTACCGTGGCGGCGCTTGCAGGTGACATCCGCGACGGCGGTGGCCCGTTCCCGCCGCGTGTGCCGGGTGTTGCCGTCGCTGCCGCGCCGCCAGGCGTCGTCCGTGTACGCCGCGACGGGTGAGCGGTAGCGCGTGAACCCCTGATCTGCCATGCACCGGGACCACTCGTCCCAGGCCGCGCGCATCCGCTTGTCGCGCTTGACCGCCTTGTCGACGACGTACGACCGCCTGCTCGCGTAGAGCCAGTCCCGTTCGAGGTCGATCCCGCGCATCAGCCGGCTGTTGGCCGCGGCGCTGCAGGCGGGGTGGTCCGCGTACTCGGCGGAGGTCATGCGGCGGCCCCGCGGCGCAGTGGCCGGGGATTCCGCCGGGTCCCAGCCGTAACCCCAGCGTCGGGCGTCATCGAGGTCGGCGGCGCCGTAGTCAGTACTCACCGCGGTCGCGACGATCGGGTCGCTGGGATACCGGGGGTCGAGCGGGAAGTCCGGGTGGCCGTGTTCCGCCATGCACTGCCGCACCAGCAGCGCCGTCGCCCGCTGGCTTCGCCGGAAGTCCTCCGGCGTGTAGTCGTAGCGGTCGGCCGGGAGCGGACCGGGGGCCGACGCCGTGGCTACGGCGTCCGGGAGTTCCGAGCCGGAAGCGCAGATCGCCGCCAACGCCGCCACGGCCACCGGCCGCCACCACCCCTGTCTCGCCATGCGCACGGATGTTAGCGAACGGCCGTGCGCGATCGGGCAAGGGTCTCATCCCGGCTCGCCTCGGGGTACGCGGTCCCCTCACGCTCCCGAGGGCGAGCGCCAGCCCGCGTGCCGCACGGCCCAGTCCAGGACGTGATCGGCGATCTCCTCCCAGCCCTGCTGCGCGGGCAGCAGGTGCGCCCTGCCCGCGTACACCTCGACCTCGGTGAGGGTTGCCGGCGATTTGTAGTGCTTGGCGTTGGACCGCTGCACGCTCGGCGGCATGATGTGGTCCTCCCCGCCGGAGACGAACAGCAGCGGCGCGCGGTCGTCGTTGCGGTAGTCGACGTGGGTGTCCTGCGGGCCGGGCTTGAAGTTCGCCAGCGCGCTGTCCCAGACGATCCGCCCGGATGCCGGGACGTGGTAGCGCCGGTAGAGCTCGCGGGCCTCCTCCTCGCCGAAGGTGTTCGTGAACGCATACCTCCACTGCTCGAACGTCAGGCCCACGGCCCTGTGCCGGTTCGCCGGGCTCTTCAGCACGGGGAAGGTCGACCTGATCTGCGACGGCGGGACGATGCGCACGCCGTCGGTCGGTGCGGAGTTCAGCGCCACGCCCGCGGCGCCGAATCCGCGGTCCAGCAGTACCTGTGTGAACGTACCGCCCGCGGAGTGGCCCATGATGATCGGCGGCTCGTCGAGGGCGCCGACCACCGACTCCAGGTGCGAAATGATGGCCGCGCCCGTCAACTTCTCGATCGGCGCCGGGTCGGCGTTGAGACTCTCGACCTCCACCTCGAGCCCCGGATAGGCGGGTGCGATGACGCGGTGGCCGGCCCGCTCGTAGCGGTCGACCCAGTGTTCCCAACTTCGTGGCGTTACCCAGAACCCGTGGATGAGCACGATGGTCTTCATGCGAGGCCCGCCTTTCCGGCGTGGTAGCCGATCCGCTGAGTCCACCTTCGACCGGATGGGCCGGCGGGATGTGACAGAGCGGGCCGCGCGGGCAGAAGGCCGCGGCGGGCGTGTCACGGGGCCGAGCGGCTGTCTTGTCTTAGCTGTCGACACCCGCCATCTCTTGGAGAGCCGATGACTACGGCAGCCACCACCTCGATCCCGGGCTACCGCGCGGGACTCTGGGAAATCGACCCGGTCCACTCCGACGTCTCGTTCACCGTCCGGCACATGATGGTCAGCAAGGTGCGTGGCCGGTTCGGGACCTTCTCGGGCGAGATCGTCACCGGCGACGACGTGACCGATTCGTCCGTCACCGCGTCGATCGACCCCGCCTCCGTCGACACGGGGAGCGATCTGCGGGACAAGGACCTGCGCTCGGCCAACTTCTTCGACGTCACCAACTACCCGATCTGGACGTTCCGTTCCACGGGCGTGCGCCCGGACGGCGACCGCTTCGTGGTCGACGGAGAGCTGACCGTCAAGGGCGTCACCCGTTCCGTCCCGCTGGCCGTGGAGATGAACGGATCGGCGCCCGACATCGATGGCGGCACCCGCGCCGGCTTCTCGGCCTCGACCACGATCGACCGCAGCGACTTCGGCGTCGACATCAAGTTGCCGCTGGACGGCGGTGGAGTCGTCGTGGGCAACACCGTGCACATCGCTCTGGAGATCGAGGCGGTGCTGCGCCGGGCGTCGCCCACCGTGTGACACCGGTGCCCGAGCCACCACCGCCCGGCCCGCCCGCGGCTCGCACCCGCGCCCGCGCACGACCAGCCCCCGGCCCGGCCCCTCCTGGGGGGCCGGGCCGGGGGCGCTGTCGACGGCAGCCGTCGACGGGAGCCGCCGGCTGCGTCCTCTGGTGCGTCCCCCCGAGGGCGTACCAGACGACGTTCTGCGAGGGTGCGGCGTTCGCCCGCGGCTCCCTGCCCCCTGTGCACGTTCCAGATGCCCACCGGCAGGTGCGGGATACATCGCAAGAACGCATGAGATCGCGGCCCGGGACCCTCGTCACGGGGGTTCATGCATCCGTGTGATGTCCGGTGGCGCGGTTCGACGTTTGCTGAGGTCTCTTGCTGACGCTCACTCTCAGTGGAGACAGGATGATCTCGACCTGCGAACCTCCCGCCCAGAACCGAACGGACGAGTCGGCGTTCGCCGCCGTACGCCCCCGGCTCTTCGCCATCGCCTACCGGTACCTCCAGGACGTGGGCGAGGCCGAGGACGTGGTTCAGGAGACGTGGTTGAGGTGGGCCCGCACCGACCGCTCGGTCGTCGTCAACCCGTCCGCGTTCCTCGCCACGACCGCCACCAGGCTCGCCATCAACGTCGCCTGTTCTGCCAGGCGCCGTCGCGAGAAGTCCGTGGGACCCTCGCTCCTGGCCGAGGCCGGTTACGGCGGCGACCTCGGGTCGGCGGCGGAGCGGTACGAGGCGGTCGACCTGACGGTCCGGCTGCTGCTGGAGAAGCTGTCGCCCGCCGAGCGCGCCGCCTATCTGCTCCGCAAGGCCTTCGACTACCCGTACCGGAGGATCTCCGAGCTGCTGAGCCTGGGCGAGAGCTACGCGCGGCAGCTCGTGCGGCGGGCCGGTGCCCACCTGGCGGAGGATCGGCGCCGCCCGGTGGACACCACCACGCACCAGCGCCTCGTCCGCGCGTTCCTCGACGCGGCCGAGACCGGTGACCTCGACGGCCTCGAGGAACTCCTCGTCGCCGGCCTCACCCTGCGGGCGAGTGCGTGACGAGCCGCGACGCGCGGCCTCGGACGGGCGCCGCTTCGGGCTCGGCACGCCCCCGGCGGCCGTGGGTTCCGCCCACGGGACCGGCGGGCCCTGCTCTTCGTCTCGCCGTGTCCCGGCCCACGGGGGCCGGTGACCACCGGGGACGGGGCACCGGACACCGGGGGTGCCCCCCGTAACCGGTGAGGGATCGCCAGGGGGCACTCCCCGATGCGATGCCCGGACGTCTCGCGCCACTGTGTGTCCCACGGCAACGTACGTTCGCCGACGGGCCACCCGGAGGAGTCATGGCGGTCGAGAAGACGAAGAGCTTGCTCTCAGGCGGCGGGCGAGGCACGCAGGCGTCGCCACCCGGCACGGCCGGGGAGCTGCCGCTGCACGGTCGGGAGTCCGAGCTGGGATCGCTGCGGGAGCGGCTGACGGCGCTGGCCGGCGGAGCGGGCGGGGTGGTCACGGTCAAGGGGCCGCCCGGTTCCGGGAAGACCCGGCTGCTCGCGGAGATCCGGGCGCATTCCGTCCACGCGGGTCTGGCCTGCCGACAGGGCACGGGTAAACGTGCCGGCCTCACGCTTCCGTTCGGGCCACTGCTGGAGGCGGCATCCGCGAGGGCGCCGTTGGTCATCTGCCTGGACGACGTGCAGTGGTGTGACCCCGAGACGCTCGGCGTGATAGCCGCGTTCGCGCAGGACGCGGCGACCTCGCAGATGCTGTGGGTCCTGGCCGTGGGGCCGGCCCACGACGGCGCGCCCGAGTCGGTGCACCCGCTGCGGCGGGTGCGCGACGGCGCCAACGGCCGGATCGTCCTGCGCCCGATGGCCGACCGGGCCGTCCACGCGCTGGCGGCCGACCTGCTCCAAGCCGAGCCCGGGGAAGCGGTGATGCGGATCGTACAGCGCGCGGAGGGGGTGCCGGGGCTGGTCGTCGAGCTGCTTCGGGGCATGCGGGAAGAAGGTCTCCTCACCATCCGGGACGGTGTCGCCTCGACGGCGGGGGAGAGGCTCCCCCGCCGGTTCCACGCCCTGGTCCGGGACCGGCTCGACCACCTGTCGCCGGCCGCCCGGCGTGGCCTGCAGGTCGCCGCCGTACTCGAGCCGACGTTCACCGCGGCGGACATGGGCGCGCTGACCGGAGTCACACCGGACGAGATCGCCGCGCTGACGGCGGAGGCGGTCGGCGCCGGAATCCTGTCCCGCCGGGGGACACTCCTGACCTTCCGGCAGGATCTGGTCCGCCAGGCGATCTACGAGGCACTTCCCGCGGCGTTGCGCCGCTACCTGAGGCGGCGGGCGGTCAACGTACGCCTTGCTCACGGGGACAGGGCGACGGACGTCGCCGCCGTACTCGCCGAGACCGCGGTGCCGGGCGATCTCCAGGCCGTCGGCCTGCTGCGCGAAGCGGCGGCGGACCTCGCGGCCACGGCGCCTTCCTCGGCGGTGGCATGGAACCGCAGGGCCCTCGAACTCGCGGGGCCGGAGGGCACGCACACCACCGTGACCATCGACCAGACGGTCGACCTCCTGGGCGCGGAGGGCCGGTACACCGAGGCCATGGCGCTGGCCGACACGGCGTTCGAGGGGCGTCTCACGCCGGAGGCCGAGGGCCGGTTGCGGCTGAGCGTGGCGCGGCTGGCGAGCCACACGTCCTTCGTCGAGGCGGTCCGCCAGTGCCGGATCGGGCTGACGCTGCCGGATCTCCCGGAGTCCCTGCGCGCTCGGCTCGCGGCACTCGAAGCACTGCATCTCGCCCATGCGGGAAACGCCGCACAGGCCGTCGCCGCGACCGGGCCGGCCACGGACAGCTCCGACGACGCGGCTGCGGCCACCGCGCACGCCGCACTGGCCGGGGTGGAGCTGGCCCGGCTGAATCCGGCACGCGCCTGCGCGTGCCGGGACCGGGCCGACGCTCTTGCCGCGCGGTCACCCGTCCGGCACCCGCCGTGGGAGCTGGAGGACTGCGGGCGGGCGTTCGTCCACCTCGCGTCCGGGCAGGTGGGGGCGGCGCTGCGCGACACCGACGAGGCCGTCCACGCGGCCCGCCGGAACGGGCACACCGCCGCGGCGCTCCTGTGGTCCCTGACCCGGTCGCGAATCCTGCTTGACGCGGGTCGTCCCGCCGCCGCCCGCGCGGAGGCCGACTCCACGCTCTTGGCGGCCGGCGACCTCGGCTCCGGCGACTTCGCCGACCTCACCGCCCGGTACGCGCTCGGCCGGGCGGCGCTGCACCTGGGCGACAGGGACGGCATCCGCCGATGTGCGGCCGAGGGCGCGCGGATGACGGAGGCCGCGGCGCTCTCCGTGCGCCGTACCGGCGTGTGGCTGGCCGCGCTGGCGGCCGACGCCAGCGGCGACACGGCCCGCCTCGTCGGACTCGTCGAGCGCATCGGCGGGGACTCGCGCCCGTCGGACGCGCTGCCCGGAGTTCCGGCCGACCCCGCCGACCTGGTCGTGCTCGCCCGGCTCGCGCTGCGCGGCAGGCACGGCGGACTCGCGGCGGCCGCGGCGGAGCAGGCGCAGGGGTGGGGGCCCGGATCCCCCTTCCTCCGGGGCGTCGCGGCCCACGTGCGCGGAATCGTCGGGAACGACCCCGCCCTCCTGCTGCACGCCGCCACACTCCTGTCGGACACCGAACGCCCCCTCGTCCACGCCTCGGCGGCCGAGGACGCGGGCCGGGCCCTCGGCGACCGGGGTGATCCCGCCGCGGTGGCTCTCCTGGACACCGCGCTCGGCATCTACGAGGGCGCGCACGCGGCCCGTGACGCGGGTCGCGTCCGGAGTCGGCTGCGCCTGCTCGGCGTACGCCGGGCACGCCGGTCCAGCGACAAGGCGGCGGAAGGCCGGTGGGGGTTGACGGCGGCCGAGGTGGAAGTGGCCCTGCTGGTGGCCCAGGGAGCCACCAACCAGCAGGTCGCCGAGCACATGTCCCTGTCGAGTCACACGGTCAGCACCCACCTGCGGCACATCTTCACCAAATGGGACATCAGGTCGCGGGTGGAGCTGGCCCGTCTCGTGCTGGCACACCAAGCCGCGACCCCGGGCCCCAACCCCCCGGGGTGTCCCCGGTCTCCCGCCTAGGGACCGGGGCCACGCACTCCCTGAAGCGATCGCGGCATCGTCCCGGTCACCGTGGTGGTACTGCGCCTCCTCTGGCGCGGCACGGCACACGGGGACGGGAGGGGCGATGCGGCTGGCGCGGAGCGGGGCCGGCGGAGAGCTCGGGAGGGAGCCCCGGCTGCGCGGGCGCGAGGCCGAACTCGCCGACGTGGCCGAGCGGATCCGGCAGGTGCGCGACGGGCACGGAGGCGTCGTCCTCGTCGAGGGGGCACCGGGAGACGGCAAGAGCCGCCTCGTGCGCGAGGCGCGGGCCATCGCCCGGGCCGAGTCGGTCCGCGTTCTCGGCGCGACCGGTGAGCACCACCGGCGGGGGGTTCCGTTCGGCGTGCTCCGGCGGGCACTGGGGGCCGGTGAACAGCCCGTCGCCGGGACGACCGATCTCCCGGCGCCGGCCGTCCCGGCAGCGCAACATCTCCGGCCCCTCCGGGCGCTGCAGGACGAGCTGCGACTGTCCGCGCGGGACCAGCCGCTGCTCGTCGCCATCGACGACCTGCAGTGGTGCGACGGCGGGACGCTCCTGGCGCTGCGTGCCCTGCCGGCCAGGCTGTCAGGGCACGCGATCCTCTGGCTGGTCACCGTGCGCGCCGGTGCGTCCGACGCAGGGGTACGGGCCACCGTCTCCGGGCTCGCCGGCGCCGGCGCCCACACGATCCGCCTCGGCCCTCTGCCGGACGACGCGGTCGCCCGGATCGCCGGAGACCTGCTCGGAGCCGAGCCGGGCGCCGGCATCCTGCACCTGCTGGGGCAGACCGGCGGGCGCCCGCTCCTGGTGACCGAGACCGTCCTCGGGCTCATGGCCGAGGGGGCCGTCACGAGGGCGGACGGCGTCGCACATCTGGCCGCCGGCCATGCGCCGATCCCCCTCCACGGCTCCGCCCACCGTCTCCTGGGGCATCTGTCGCCGGTCGCCCGGGAGGTGCTGCGGCTCGCGTCGGTACTCGGCCGCGACCTGGACGCCGCCCGGCTCGCCGACCTCAGCGGGCGGCACACCGCCGAGCTCGTCGGGGCCCTCCAGGAAGCCGTCGACGCCGGACTCGTCGCCCCCACGGATCCCCTCACCTTCCGGCACGACATGGTCCGCGAAGCCATCCGCGAAACGGTGCCCGAGCCGCACCGCAGGGCGACGCGCAAGCGAGCCGCCGAGCTGAGCCTGGCGCAGGGCACGCCGACCGCCCAGGTGGCCGTGGCCCTGGCGGAGGCCGCGGAGCCCGGCGACCACGAGCTCGTCGCGCTGCTGCGCCGGACCCTGCCCGACCTCGCCCAGGGCTCACCCGACACCGCCGTGGCGGTGGCGCGGAAGACCGTCGCCCTCGCCGCCGCGGGCGGCTCCGCGCACCATGCCGAAGCGGTCGCGGACGCTCTGCCTCTGCTCGTGCGCGTCGGCCGCGGGGGAGAGGGCCGGGTACTCACCGAGTCGGCCCTGGCGGAACCGCTGCCCGCGGCCGTGGAGGCGCGGGTACGGCTGGCCGCGGCGCTGGCGGCGCTCCAGGGCTCCTTCACCGAAGTGCTGCGGCACAGCACGGCCGGAACCCGCCTGGACGGCGTACCCGAAGGACTGCGCGCTCCGCTGCTGGCCCTGCGATGCCTGGCCACGCTGCTGACCGGCGATGCCACCGCGGCCGAGCGGCTGGTCACGTCCACCACCGACACCGTGCCGCGGGCCGGCAGCAACTCGGCCCTGGCGCTGCTGCGGGCCGCCGAGTCCGTGGCCCGGGTCCACCGGCTCGACTTCACCGCTGCCGAGCACCTGGCGGCCGAGGCCGTCACCCACGTGCCGGAGCCCTCCGCACTGTACGTCCCCGCCGTGTGGCGAGCCTCGCTGTACGGCATGACCGGCAGGGTGCGCGAAGGGCTGCGCGCGACGGCCGACGGGGTGGCGGCGGCCCGGCGGCCGGGCCACGCCCAGGGCCTGAACCTCTGGCTCACCGTCCGCGCTCGCCTCCTCCTGGCCGCGGGACGGCTGGCCGAGGCCCGGGCGGAAGCCGAGGCCGCGCTCGCGACGGCCGAGGCGTCAGGCGCCGGGGACACCGTCTCCTTCGAGGCGCTGTCCGTGATCGGGCGGGTCGGGCTGCTGACGGCTGATCCCGCCGCCTCGCAGCGCGCGGCCGCACACGCCGAGCGCACGCTCGCCTCGGAGACCGGGCCGATGCGTGCGGCGAGCGCGCGCCTGGCGGCCCGGCTCGCCGACGGAACGGGCGACCTGCGCCGGGTGCGGGCCCTGCTGGAGGACGGCGCGCTCGTCTGGGGATCGCCGGCATGGTCGGAGGACCCGGCCGAGGACCCGGCGCTCGTCCGGACGGCGCTGCGTTGCGGCGCGAGACACGTGGCGGCGGGCGTGGTCGCGCAGTCTGAGCGCCGGGTCGTACTCAACCCCGGCTTTCCGTTCTTCCGGGCGGTCGCGGATCACTCCCGCGGGCTGCTGGACGACGACCTCAAGGCGCTCCGGCGGGCTGTCCGGACCCTGCGCGGGCTCGCCATGCCTCTTCCTCTCGCCTCAGCCTTGGAGGACACCGGGAGGCTGCTCCTGAAGTCCGACGCCGACGCCGCCGCCGGGCCGCTCGCAGACGCGGAGCGCATGTACGCGCGTACGGGCGCCGAGAACGAAGCCGGCAGGGTGCGGCGCCTCTCCGGGAAGGAAGGGCTCCGGCGCCGGCGGCCTCCGGCCGCTCGGGGCTGGGACGCGCTCACCCCCGCCGAGCGGCGGGTCGCCTCGCTCGTCGCCGAGGGAGCGACCAACCGCCAGGCCGCAGAAGCGCTTTTTCTGTCTCCCGCCACCGTCGGCACCCACGTCCGGCACGTCTTCCGCAAGCTCGGCCTGAGGTCGCGGGTGGAGCTGGCCCGCGTCTACCTGGAACGCGACGCGACCGCCGGCTGACCGCGGCGGACGCGACGCGACATCCCGTGGGCCGTGGCGGGGTACTGACCGCCCCCGCTAGCAGGCCCGGCCGTGCGCATGCCCGCTGTCGGCGAGGGCGTCCTCGAGCTGCGTTCTGGAGCCGATACCGAGCTTCGCGAAGACCTTGCCGAGGTGAAACTCGACCGTACGCGGGCTGAGGAACAGCCGGGCCGCGATCTCCGGGTTGGTCAGGCCCTCCGCCGCATGCATGGCGATCTGGCTCTCCTGCGCCGTCAGTTGCCAGACCGCCGAGTCGGTCCCCGCCCGCTTGCGGACGGTCTCGCCCGTGGCGAGCAGCTCACGGCGGGAGCGCTCGGCGAACGCCCTCATGCCGATCGACACGAACGTCTCGTGGGCGGTCCGGAGATGAGGCCGCGCTTCGGCCCGCCTGCGGTTACGGCGCAGCCACTCGCCGTACAAGAGGTGAGCGCGGGCCAGTTCGGGGCGCAGGATCGTACGGCCCAACCGCTCGATCGCCTCGCGGTAGGCGCGGTCCGCGTCGTCGTCCCGGCTCACGAGCGCCCGGCAGCGGGCCAGGATCCCCTGGGCCCAGTCGGTGTCGCACGATTCCGTGGCGGCTGCCAGGTCATCGAGCGCTCCTTGCGCGGTGGTGTCGTCCCCGACGCGGGTCGCCGCCTCGACGACCTCGGGCAGTGCCCACTGGGCGAGGACGACGTTGGCACCCCGGGCCGTGGCCCGGGCCGCTCGCAGCGCCTGGTCGTACCGCGCCAGGCCGTTGTAGAGAAGCGCTGCCGCCCAGTTGGCCGAGACGATGCCGTTGAGCCGGCTGTTGGCGGTTTCCCGCTCGATCGCGGCGGTGAGCAGGCGGGGCCCCTCGTCCTCGTCGCCCTCCAGCGCCTTGAGCAGCAGCTTGGTGTGCTGGGTGCTGCCGACACCCGTCGAGGCGGCCAGCGCCTCGGATTCCGCGACGATCGCGGACCCGGTGGTGAAGTCGCCGCTCATCAGGGCCGGGATGCCCCACGCGTGGAAATTGACGGGGAACTCGGACACGGCGCCGGCCGCACGCACCTCTTCGGCCGCCTGGACGTGCGTCTCGACCATGAGCCGGTCCTCCCAGAGGAGCGCGGCCGAGCCACCGGCCGCCCAGATCCATTTCGTGGTCTCCTTGGGGGGAGTGCGGGCGATCGCGTCGGCCGCACTGCGCAGCGAGGGGAGTGCCGCCTTCCGGCCCTCGGTGACGAGCAGCGCGTGGCCTTCGACGAGGAGGTCGAGCGCGCGCGGGCTTCCCTCGGGGGGTGGCAGCCGCATCATCGCCCGCGAGATCGCCAGGAGGCTGTCCTGGTCGCCGGCCCCGTACGAGGCGCTGACCCACGCGATGAGGTACGTCTCCCGCGCCAGGTCCATGTCGAAGGACTCGAGCCGTTGCGCCGCCGCCAGCAACATCGGCGGCGCCTCGTCGTTGAAGCCTGCCGCGAACGTGACGTGACCGCGGACCAGGTGGGCTCGCACGCTCTGCCACTCGTCCTGCGCGTCCCGGGCGGCCAGGTCGGCGAACCGGCGGGCGACGTCGACGTCACCCGCGCGCAGGCCGGCCTCGGCGGCGGCAAGGGCGCGTTCGGTGCGCCGGGAGCCGTCGGCGGTCAGCTCCACGGACCGCTGCAGGAACGCCGCCATGGCGCTCAGTCCGCCGCGCGCCCGTGCCCGGTCGGCGGATTGTTCGAGTTCCGCCGCGACCGCTTCGTCGGGTGCCGTCGCCGCCGACGCGAGATGCCAGGCACGCCGGTCCGGGGCGGCCCGCGCATCCGTGACCTCCGCCAGCGCGAGGTGGACGGCCCGGCGCTCCTCCTTCCCCGCCGAGCGGTACACCGCCGACCGGACGAGAGGATGACGGAAGATCGCCCGTTCTCCGACATCCAGCAGCCCGTCGGTCCCGTCTTCCACAACGGTCGCGGGTGTGACGCCGAGCCGCTCGGCCGCGCGCTCCACCAGGGCGGGATCACCGGCCGGCTCGGCCGCCGCGACCAGCAGGAACAGGCGGGTCTGCCGGGGCAGCCGCTCGATCCGGTCCAGGAAGCTCTGCTCGATCTTCCCGGGCAGCGTCTCGGCGTCCATGAGGCCGAGGCCGCCCGCGATCCCGGCCTCGGCGAGCTCGCGCGGCAGCTCCAGCAGTGCCAGCGGGTTGCCCCTGGTCTCGGCCACGAACCGATCGCGGACCTCCGCGTCGACCGGCCCGTGTGCCACGGAGCTCAGCAGGGCCCGCGCGTCCTCGGCCCCGAGCCCGCCCAGCGCCATCACCGGCAGTCCGAACAGGTCCTGGGAGCTCCGCCGCGAGCCGAGGACGAGGGCGACCGACTCGGCCTGCAGCCGCCGGGCGACGAAACCGAGGACCTGAGCCGAGGCCGCGTCCATCCACTGTGCGTCGTCGATCACGCAGAGCAAGGGGGCCTTCTCCGCCGCCGCGGACAGCAGGCTCAGTACGGCAAGGCCGACCAGAAAGCGCTCCGGCGGCGTTCCGTCCCGAACTCCGAAGACCGACTCGACCGCGGTGCGCTGCGGTGCGGGAAGTTCCTCCAGCCCCTCCATCAGCGGTGCGCACAACTGGTGCAGGGTGGCGAAGGCCAGTTCCATCTCCGACTCGACACCGGCCGCTCGCACCGTCCGCATGCCGCTCGCCGAGCTCTCGAGATAATCCAGGAGAGCCGACTTCCCGATGCCCGGTTCGCCCTCCACGACGAGTACGCGGCTCTCGCCCAGGCGGGCAGCCGTGATCACCTCGTCGAGGCGGGCGCACTCCGATGCGCGCCCGAACAGCTCGGTGCCGTGGCCGTCGTGCCCGAACAGGGTGCGGACGCCACGCCGGCCAGCACCGTCGAATACTCCACCGAGGACGAGAGCGGTGCGCGGAGTGGCCATGCTGTCCACCCTACGTTTCAGGTCGGCGGCTTCGATTGAGTCATTCGACTCAACGCGTCGCGAAGCCCCGCCCGTGAGGCGATCCCGAGCTTCGGGAACGACTGGTAGAGGTGATTGGCGACGGTCCGCGGGGACAGGAACAGCCGCTCGCCGATCTGCTTGTTGGTCAGCCCCTCGGCGGCGAGCGTGGCGATCTCCCACTGCTGGGGAGTGAGCTCCGCCCCGCCCGGGCCGATGGCCCGGCCCGTCGCGCGCAGCTCGGTGTTGGCCCTGGTCAGCCACGGGCGGGCGCCCAGGCTGCGGAAGGTTTCGTGCGCGGCGGCGAGCTGCACGCGGGCCTCGGCGGTGGCCCTGTCCCGGCGCAGGCGCTCCCCGTACAGGAGCTGCCACCTGGCGTGCTCGAACGGCCAGCGCTCCGCACCGGGTATGCCGAGCGCCGCGTCGAACAACCGGCGGTAGTCCGCGTCGTCGGCGGTCAGGGCCGCCGAGGCCCCGGCGACCATCGCCAGCCGCGGCGAGATCACAGCCGTGCCCTGCACCGCGGCGGCGTGCGCGGCGGCTACCTGCTGGCGGCCGCTCCGCCAGGCGGCCTCGACGAGGTCCGTGATCGCCCACAGCGCGTGCGGCACGTGCGAGGCCAGCACACCCGCCGGGCTGATCGAGGCGGCCTGCTGATAGGCCTTCTCGAAGTCGCCCGCGCCCAGTGCCACCAGCGCGTTGACCTGCCATGCGTAGTTCTGGATCGCCCGGGCTCCCCGCGGGGTCGCCCAGCGGGCCATCCGGTCGGCCAGTCCCGTGGCGGTCTCCGTCTCACCGCGCACCGCCGCCACCATCGCCCTCAGGTAGACGCCCGGCCAGGAGAGCAGCGGGTAGCCGTGCTGGTCACACAGCGCCAGCCCCTCGTCGAGGACCTCCTCCAGCTCCTCGTACTGCCCGACGAAGAAGCAGTCGTTGCCCAGGACGAACAGTGCCTCGATCGCCGAAGTGACGGCTCCGCCGTCGCGACCGTGGTGGACGACCCGCCACAAGCCTTCGCGGCACGGGCCCAGGCGGTCGATCAAAGCGGCGGCGATGGCGATGCGGATGATGCGTACGGGAATGAACTCCCGGTGCAGGCCGGCGATCGCGGCGTCGACCCGGTCGAGCACGGGGGCTGCCAGACGGGCGGGGTCGGAGAAGGTCCTGCCGAGGATGTCCATCAGCTCGGGCGGTCCCGGCTCGAGCCGGTCGATCGCCTCGTGGAAGGGCTCCCAGAGTTCGGCCCGGCCGCCGAAGAAGCAGATCATGAGCAGGGTGTAGAGCCCCTCGACGAGAGTCTCGTTGCGGGCGTCGCCCGGGTCGTCGAGCATCTCGATCGCGCCGACCAGCAGGCGGTGCGCGCTGTCCACGTCGCCCTCGCCGTTGAGCAGGTGGTACGCGCCGCCGACCGCGGCGGCCAGCGACTCGCCCCGCCGGTCCGCCCTGCGGGCCTGCTCCAGCAGTCGCGGAGCGTCGCGCAGGTCCCCGTTGACGACCGCGCCGAAGTAGGCGGCCACGCCCAGGCGGCCGGCCCGCTCGAGATCGTCCGTGCTCAGTTCGGCCGCGCGCAGGAGCAGCGTGATGGCGTGGACGCTGTCCCCCCGCCGCAGGTAGGCGTCGGCAACGGAGTCCAGCAGTGCGGCGACTTCCTCGTCCGGGCCCTGAGCGGCCTCCGCCAGATGCCAGGCCCGTCGTTCCGGCTGGCCGGTCAGGCGCTCGGCGAGCAGCCGGTGCGCGCGGTGGCGTTGCCCGCTCGTGGCCGTCTCCATCACCGCGGAGCCGATCAGCGGATGGCGGAAGTGCAGCCTTCCGGCGCCCCGGTCGACCCTGACGAGCCGTGCCCGCTCGGCGGCTGCCAGCGCGCCGGTGTCGAGGACGTTCAGGTCCCCGGTGCCGTCCAGTACGGCGAGCAGCAGCATGTCGTACGTCGTCTCCGGCAGGTTCCGGATCCGCGCGGCGAACACCGCCTGCAGACGGTCGCTGAGTGGCAGGACGGGCGGCAGCGCTCCGTGGACGTTGCCGAGGGCCACCGGCAGCTCCAGGAGGGCCAGGGGGTTGCCCTCCGCGTCCGCCAGCAGCCGCCGGCGGATCCGGGACGTCAGCGCAGGGAAGTGTGCATTCAGCAGGGCCCTCGCGTGCTGTTCTTCGAGTGGCTGCAGCTCGTAGCCCGGCAGGCCGCCGTGGTCGAAGTGCGTCTCCCCGCCGGATCGCGACGCGGCGAGCAGGCCGACCCCGCCGCCGGTGAGGCGGCGTGCCACGAGGCCGAGCACGACGGCGCTGGCCCGGTCCAGCCAGGAGATGTCGTCGATGACCACCAGCAGCGGGCCGGGCCGCGCCGCCCGGCACAGGAGCAGCAGGGCCGCGTTGGCCACGAGAAGCTGGCCGGGGGCGGCTCCTTCTCCGAGCCCCAGGGCGACGCTCAGTGCCTGCTGGTGCACGGGGTCCAGGTGGGGCAGCTCGTCGAAGAGCGGGTGGAGGACCTGGTGCAGACCGGCGTAGGTCACCTCGCCCTCGAACTGCGACCCGGAGGCGCGCAGCACCCGGCGGCCGGCGGCCTCCGCCCGTGCCGCGGCCGCGTCCAGCAGGACGGACTTGCCGACGCCGGCCGCACCCAGCAGGACGAACGCGCCCCCTTCGACGGCGTCCTGGTCGACGAAGGCGTCCAGCCGGGCGAGATCCTTGTCGCGCCCGATCAACTTCACGAACTGACTTTACGCCGGCCCCCGCAATTTCAGCCCCGGGCGGCCCTCCGGTATCGCGCGCGGGAGCCCGTACTCCCGGCAGCCGCATCCGCACCTCGCCGATCGCGGCGGAGGACGGAGAGCTGGCCGAACGGCCGCACCGGGAGGTGCCCGGCCGCGCGATCTCCCGCATCGGAGCAGTCACAAGACCGGACGCCGTCCGGTCTTAGCTGGCGACCGGGGCACAACGGGTTCCCGGGGACGCAAGGGGTCGGTAGTGAAGATCGTGGTGATCGGCGGGGCCGGGCTCATCGGCTCGAAAGTGGTGACGAAACTGCGCGAGCACGGTCACGAGGCCGTGGTGGCGGACCTGACCACCGGCGTCGACACGCTGACCGGGGCGGGGCTGGCAGAAGCGATGACGGGCACGCAGGTCGTCATCGACCTCTCCAACTCGCCGTCGTTCGAGCCGGACGCCGTCATGAAGTTCTTCACGACCTCCACCGGCAACCTGCTCGCGGCGGAGTCCGAGGCGGGCGTGGGCCACCACCTCGCGCTGTCGATCGTCGGCACGGAACGGATGACGGGCAGCGGCTACTTCGACGCCAAGAACGCCCAGGAGGAGCTGATCGAGAAGTCGGGCGTCCCGTTCTCGCTGGTGCACTCGACGCAGTTCTACGAGTTCGTCCCCGGCATCGCCGACGGCGCAACGGTGGACGGCAAGGTGCACCTGGCACCCGTGCTGTTCCAGCCCATCGCGGGTGAGGACGTGGCCGAGGCGGTCGCCAGGACCGCCGTGGGCGGGCCGCTGATGGGCCGGATCGAGATCGCGGGACCCGAGCAGTACCGCATGGACGAGTTCTTCCGGCAGGCGCTCGCGGCCTGGGCCGACAGCCGCGAGGTCGTCACAGACCCCGGGGCGCGCTACTTCGGCGGCGCGCTGACGGACCGGTCCCTGGTGCCGGACGAGGGCGCCCGGCTGGGCACCATCGGCTATCACGACTGGCTCGTCGGGGCCGTGGCCCGGTGACCCACGAACGATCAGCGCGTATCGACACGCTTGCCGGCCTCCGTGACCACCTGCAGTGGGCGGTGGAGCTGGAGCACGCGACGCTGCCGCCGTACCTGACGGCGTTGTACTCCCTGGACGCCGACCGGAACGCCGCGGCGGTGGAAGTGGTCAGCAGTGTCTTCGTGGAGGAGATGCTGCATCTGGCGCTGGTGGCGAACCTGCTCAACGCGGTCGGCGGCCGGCCGCGCCTGGACAGGCCGGAGATGCTGCCGCCCCATCCCCGGCGGCTGCCCCACGGCGACCTGGAGCTGTCGCTGGTGCCGTTCGGGCCGGAGGCGCTGGAGATGTTCCTGCGGCTCGAACGGCCCGCCCCGCCCGGTGCCGCGCCGCAGGACGACGGGTACCAGACGATCGGCCAGTTCTACGCCGCGATCGAGCAGGGGCTGCGCGAGCTGTGCGACCGGCTCGGTGAGCCGGCGGTCTTCACCGGCGACCCGGCCCGTCAGGTCCGTGGCGCCCGGTTCCGGCACACCGCCGGGGAACTCTTCGCGGTGGAGGACCTGGAATCGGCGCTCGGCGCGCTGGCGGAGATCGTCGAGCAGGGCGAGGGCAACGACCGGGGTGAGGTGTGGGACGGCGATCGTGACGTCTTCCATCCGGGGCGGGACGAGGTCGGGCACTACTACCGCTTCCAGGAGCTGAAGGCGGGCCGCCGTTTCCGCCCGGGGGACACGCCGCGGTCGGGGCCCACGGGGGAGAGGGTCGCGGTGGATCCGGAGGGGGTCGCGGCCATGGCGCCCCACCCGCGCCGGGCCGCCGAGGGCACGGAGGCCCGGGCGGCGCAGGAGGAGTTCGACCGCACCTACTGCGGGATCCTCCGGCTGCTGGAGCAGGCCTTCGACGGCAGGCCCGGGCAACTGCGCGCCGCCACCGGCGAGATGTTCCGGCTGAAGGCGCAGGCGCAGTCCCTGATGCGGCTTCCCGGCGGCCACGGCCCCACCTTCCGTTACGTCCCGTCCGAATCACGCACCTGACCGGGAGGCACCTCATGAACGAACACGTCCTGGAACCCGCCGCCCACGACCTCGCGCAGGCGACGTCGAAGCCGCCGTTCCTGTACGAGCTGGGCCCCGAAGGCGCCCGGAAGGCCCTGGACGACCTCCAGGCCGCGCCGATGGCCATGCCGGAGGTCCAGGAGAAGTGGATCGTCGTGCCCGCGGAGGTCGGCGACGTGCGCGTGCGGATCGTGAAGCCCGCCACCTCGTCGGGGCCGCTGCCCGCCGTGCTCTACATGCACGGCGGCGGGTGGGTTCTCGGCAACGCGGGCACCCACGACCGGCTCGTGCGGGAGCTTGCCGTCGACGCGCACGTGGCGGTGGTCTTCGTCGAGTACGACAGGTCGCCCGAGGCCCGGTACCCGGTGGCCGTCGAGCAGGGCTACGCCACCGCCCAGTGGGTCACCCGGCACGGTGCCGAGGAGGGGCTGGACCCCTCCCGGATGGCGGTGGCCGGGGACTCCGTCGGCGGGAACATGACCGCCGCCCTGACCCTCATGGCCAAGCGCCGGGGCGACGTGAGCTTCGTGCACCAGTCGCTCTACTATCCGGTCACCGACGCGGGGCAGGACACCGACAGCTACCGCGAGTTCGCCGCCGGGCCGTTCCTGACGGCCAAGGGCATGGCCTGGTTCTGGGACGCCTACACCACCGACCCCGCCCAGCGCGCGGAGATCACCGCCTCGCCGCTGCGGGCCTCGCGCGCCGACCTGGAAGGGCTGCCGCCGGCCTTCGTCGTCGTCGACGAGAACGACGTGCTGCGCGACGAGGGTGAGGCGTACGCGCGCAAGCTGACGGCGGCCGGGGTGCCGACCGTCAGCGTCCGTTACAACGGCATCCTGCACGACTTCATGATGCTCAACGCCCTGCGCTCCACCGCGGCGGCGAGCTGCGCCATCGCGCAGGCCGTCGCCGTGCTCAGGGCGGCGCTCGACACCGCCGACTGAGCGGCGCCACGGGTGCGGCCGTCACCGCTCACCGGCCCGGCGGCGGCGTGCGCGGCGAGCCCGTTCTCGCCGGTCACGACCACGACCGGCCTGGACAACGTCCGCGCGTCGCCCCGGCTCCCGAGGAAGACAACATGAACGAAGCGGAACGGATACCGTGGCACGCCCTGCCGGTCGGCGAGGTCGCCGCACGGCTGCGAGCGGACCCGGAGCGGGGCCTGTCGGCCGGGGAGGCCGCGCAGCGGCGTGAGCACCACGGCCCCAACCGGCTGCGGGAGACGAACCGGGATCCTCGCTGGCGCGCGTTCGTCCGCCAGTTCCAGGATCTGATGATCCTGATCCTGCTGGGTGCCGCCGTGGTCAGCCTGCTGATCTCCCGCGAGTGGGAGACCCCGGTCGCGATCGCCGTGGTCGTCCTGCTGAACGCCACCATCGGCTTCGTCCAGGAGTCGCGCGCCGAGGACTCGCTGGAGGCGCTGCGGAGGATGACCGTCACCACGGCGACCGTCCGGCGGGACGGCCTGCTCACCCGTCTGGACGCCGGGGAACTCGTCCCGGGTGACGTGGTGGAGGTCGAGGCCGGCGACCGGGTGCCGGCGGACGGGCGGCTGCTGTCGGCGGCCTCGCTCGAGGTGCAGGAGTCCGAGCTGACCGGGGAGGCGCAGCCGGCGGTGAAGTCCGTCGCCGCCCGGGCGGACGAGGACCTGCCCGTGGCCGAGCGGGCCAACACCCTGTTCATGAACACCTCGGTGACCCGCGGCAGGGGCGAGATGCTGGTCACCGCGACCGGCATGGCGACCGAGACCGGCCGGATCGCCGACCTCCTGGATGCGGCCAAGCCCGCCTCGACGCCGCTGAAGCGGCAGATCGACGTGCTCAGCCGGACGCTGGCGCTCATCGCCGCCGTCGTGGTCGCCGTCGTGATCGTGCTCGGGCTCGTCCGCGGGCAGGAGGCCGACGTGCTGTTCGTCACCGCCGCGTCGCTGGCCGTGGCCGCCATTCCCGAAGGGCTGCCCGCGGTGGTGGCCTTCACGCTGGCCATGGGCACCGACCGGCTCGCCCGTCACGGGGCGATCGTCAAGCGGCTGTCGTCGGTGGAGACGCTCGGCAGCACCTCGCACATCTGCACCGACAAGACCGGCACGCTGACCCTCAACCAGATGACCGCCCGGGAGCTCGTCCTCGCGAGCGGGCGCTTCACCGTCTCCGGTTCCGGCTACGGCACCGCCGGCCGGATCCTCTCCACCGACGGGCGCCCGCCTCCGGACGCCCTGCACCACGCGCTGATCGCGATGGGCCTGTGCACGGACGCCGTGCTGCGCGACGAGACGGTGGTCGGCGACCCCACGGAGGCGGCCCTGATCGTGCTCGCCGAGAAGGGCGGCCTGGACGTCACGGCGCTGCGGCAGCGGAACCCGCGCCTGGCGGAGATCCCGTTCGAAGCCAACCACAAGTTCATGGCCACGTTCCACGACTGGACCGATGACGACGACCGGCCGGTCGTGCGCTGCTTCGTCAAGGGCGCTCCGGACGTCCTGGTCACCGGGGCGACCCACTACCTCGGCCCGGACGGCGTCACCGAGATCACCCCCGAGGCCCGGCGCAGCTACGAGGACGCGAACGCGGGGCTCGCCGAGCAGGGCCGCCGGGTGCTCGTCGTGGCGCGCCAGGACTTCACCGCGGACGGCTTCGACGCCGGGGCGGACCTCAAGCCGCTGCTGGACCGGATCGTGCTGATCGCTCTCGTCGGCATCGTCGATCCGCCGAAGCCCGAGGCACGGCAGGCCATGGCCCAGTGCCACGACGCGGGTGTCCGTGTCCGCATGATCACCGGTGACCACGCGGTGACGGCCGCGGCCATCGCCCGCGATCTCGGGATCCCCGGCCGGACCGGCACCGGTGCGGAGCTCGACCGGATCCCCGACGGCGAACTCGCCCGCCACCTGGACGACGTCGGCGTCATCGCCCGGGTCTCACCCGAGCACAAGCTCCGCATCGTCACGGCCCTGCAGGCTCGCGGCGACGTCGTGGCGATGACCGGCGACGGGGTCAACGACGCCCCCGCACTCCGCAAGGCGGACATCGGCGTGGCCATGGGCGTGACCGGGACCGAGGTCACCAAGGAAGCGGCGACGATGGTGCTCACCGACGACAACTTCGACACCATCGTGCGAGCCGTGCGTGAAGGACGGGGCGTCTACGACAACATCGTCAAGTTCACCCGCTTCCAGGTCTCCACCGCACTCGGCTTCGTGCTGACGTTCCTGATCACCTCCCTCACCGGCATCGGCGGCGACGCACCGTTCACCGCCCTGCAGATCCTCTTCGTGAACCTCGTCATGGACGGCCCGCCGGCGATGACGCTCGGCGTCGACCCGGTCAGCCGGGACGCGATGAGCCGCCCGCCGCGACCCGCGGGGGAGCCCATCCTCACCCGGGAGCGCCTCATCCGCATCGTGGCGACGAGCACCCTCATGGCGACCGGCACCGTCGCGATGCTCGCCTGGGCACCGAGCGGCGTGGCGGGCACGATGGCGCTCGTCACGTTCGTCTTCTTCCAGGCGTTCAACCTGCTCACCGTCCGCCACCCGACCCGGAGCCTGTTCCACCGCGACATCCTGAGCAACCCGCACCCGCTGTTCGCCGTGGCCGGGGTTCTCGCCCTGCTCGCGGTCATCGTCGAACTGGACGCTCTGCACGGCTTCTTCACCACCACCGACCTCACGTTCGGGCAGTGGCTGGCCTGCCTGGCCGCCGGCTCGGCAGTCCTGTGGATCGGCGAGTTCGTCAAGGCCGTCCTCCGCGCCCGCGACCGCCGCGGATCTCCGGAGGCTCACCCGCCTGCGCGCCCCGCCGGTGCTGACGCTTCCTGACGATGACGGCGTGTCGGTGCGCGTGCGATCACATCCGGGACTTGAGCACGTCGACCTCGCAGCCCGGCGCGAACGGGTCGAAGCCGTGCTCGGCCAGCCAGCGAACGATCAGCAGACTCCGCATCGACCACCACGCACGGATCACGTCGGCGTCGACGTCGGCGCCGTAGCCGGCGAGGAGGTCGCCGAGGTGTTTCTCGTGTCCGAGGGTGAAGGTGGCGAGGTCGAACAGGGCGTCGCCGCTGCCCGCCTCGGACCAGTCGATGATGCCGGTGACCTCGGTGCCCTGGAGGAACACGTGGGCGATCTGCAGATCGCCGTGGGTGAACGCCGGAGTCCACGGCCGGAGCGCCGCCTCGGCGACCCCGCGGTTGCGGCTGACCAGGTCGGCGGGAAGCACGCCGCCGGACACGAGGAGCTCACACTCGCGGTCGAGCTCCGCCGCCAGCTCGTCGATGCTCCGTCCGGCCCGGCCGGTCCAGGGCGGCGGCGGCCCGTCGTGCAACTTCCGGATCGCGGCACCGGCCGCGGCCCACGCCTCGGGCGACGCGGTCGCCGGCCCGCCGAGTCGCCCGAGCGTCGTGCCCGGGACGGCGGCGATGGCGAGCACGCGAGGCTTGTGCCAGAGGATCTCCGGCGTCGGAACGGGCGTCAGACCCATCACCTCGACCTCGCGGTCGATACGCGCCTGATCGCCGTCCACCTTCAGGAACACGTCCCCGACGCGCAGCGTCGCCCGCTCCGAATGGGCGACGACGACCTCGACCTCATCCACGGCGCCCAGTGTCCCGGATCATCCCCGTCCGTGTCGCCGGGATTATGGCGGGCCGACTAGCATGCCGCCGCGTGGCAGACATCCATGAGGTCCTCATCAACGCCGAGCTTCCAGCCGATCTGGCGGACGCCGAGACCGCCGAACTCCGCTGGCATCTCGGGCTCGGCCCGCGTCCTGAGCGGCCCACCGTCGTGGTGGACGGCTGGCCGCTGACGACCGTCGAAGAAGAGGGCGAGCCCCTGCCGGAGGACCGGTGGGAGATCGACACGTACCCGCTCCTGGCGCAGCGGGGGCCTGCCGACCCGAGGATCGGGGGAGTCGTCTTCTCCGAGCTGGCGCGTCGCGAAGGGGCCGCCGACGCCGGCTGGGCTCTGTCGTCCCGGCAGGTGCTCCACAGTGACGATCTCACCCTGCTGGAACAACTCCTCCGGTGGCTGCAGGCGCGAGCGGTGGGGTACCGGGGAGGCCCGGCGTGCTTCAGTTGTCACACGCGGTTCTACGAGGACGGGCCCGAGCTGGAACTGCTGTCCCCCGGCCCGCAGGTCGGCTGACCTCCGGTCCGGGGGCGGGCGGCTGGCCCGGGGCGGCGGACTTTGGCAGGCTACGGCGCGGGGTGATGCCTTGTGGGGTTCGAGCGAGGCGGGGCGCGGGAGCAATCCGCCCTCACGTCCGCCGAGTTGGCCACGCGTCTGCGGCCGTTCATCGTGCCGGAGGAGACCGCCTTTCGTCATTCGCTGACGGATGCGGAGCCGGTCCTGCCGGGTCTGGTGCGGACCGTCGTCGTGGACCACGACGGGGAGTTCGGCCATCTGCCGCGGTCGTTGCCGGCGGCGTTCTCCCCCTCCTCGCAGTGGCTGCACGAGACCGCGGTGGAGAACCTGCGCGCGCTGCCGCCGCCGGAGCTGCGAACCATATCGGCGGACAAAGCTCGTACGGACGCGGATCTGCTGGTGATGCAGAGCGCCGACGTCTACGGTGCGTCCCGGTTCTCCTGCTTCCCGGACTTGCTGGCCGACGCGACCGGTGGCGCGCCGGTGGAGCACGGCGTGCTGGTGGCCATGCCGGACTGGCACAGCCTGGTGCTGCATGTCATCAGCGGTCCTGGCGCGGCCGCCGCCATGAAGCTCATGGCGCAGGTCGGACGCACGTGGATCGGCGGGGCGAAGCGCGAACGGCAGCTCGTGCCCGACGTGTTCTACGTGGCCGCGGACGGGCGCAGCCAGGTCGTGGCGCGGATCGAGGGTGACGTGCTGGAGCGGTACCCGACCGGTCCGGTCGCAGAACTCGGCATCGACCTCTTCCCCGGGTAGCCGCGGGCGCGCCGCGGAGGCGTAGCCGGTGGTGCGGGTGGCGGCTTCGGTGCCGCCGAGGACCAGCACCCGGCCGGAGGGCAGGGCGACGGCGCGCTGACCGGTACGGCCCGCCGGCATGTTCTCGGCGGTGGTCCATTCCCCGGTGGCCGGGTCGAAGAGTTCGGCCGTGAACAGGCTGCGCCCGGCCGCCCGCCGGAGAGCTGGAAGACGTCCTCGTCGAGGTAGCGCGGCGCCCCCCTGTCCGTACGGCGCGCGAGGGACGGCACGTCGAGCGACCAGCCCAGCCCGAGGGGAGTTGCCCGCCCCGGAGTCGGAGCCGAGGGCGAGCGCGGGCTCGGCGCCGCGGGCAGGCGAGAGGGTGAGCGGCTGGGCACTCAGACTAGGGACGGGAAAGGCAGATATGCCTTGTCAAGACGGCCTAGCCACCGGAATGGGTGGTCTTCCCGCGCGGCATCGCCGTTGTCGCGACGAGCAGTTGCCACGAACCGAAGGAGAAGCAGCCGTACGGGCCCGGGGACATGACGTCGGGACGCGGGGTCCGCGCCCGTGTCGATGCGCCGCCGGGTGAGCCTGTCGTGCGCCGGTGCGCTCAGCGCGGCTGCGGCGTCGGCGGCGGTGTTCTGCGGCGTGGACCCGGCGCCGCGGAGGGCCGGGCGGGGCCGGGCCCGGGGACCGAAGGCGGCGCGGGGGCCGAGCCGTACGGGCCGGGCACCCGGGGGTGCCGACCTGCTAAACCTCAATGCTCCCGCATGCACCCATCGTGTGGTCTCCGTGCTGGTGGGATCTAAGTGGCGGGCGGGGAGGGGACATCGACGTTGGTGCAGTGAGCCGGATGGGTGACCACCGGCCGCACCCGTCGCGCTCGTCACTGCGCGGCGCAGTCACCCCGCTACGCCCTTCGTAGTCCGCGAGGGGACGACTCTTGGAGGCAAGATGTCCGTACAGACGACCCCGGCTCTCTCCCCGGTCCGGGCCGGCGTGGCCGAAAGGGCCGCGCTCACGGCGCTGGTCGACGAGCCGGAGGCCCCGTACAGCGACGCACCCGTGTACTCGCCGCAGGGCGCCGGCGTCCTGCTGCTCGCCCTGCTCCTGTCCCCGAAGCTCCCGAAGGAGCCGCGTTCCTCCTGACGGTCCGCGGACCGGAACCGGAACAACATAGTCCGTGACCGACAGCAGAAGGTGAGCGCCCGATGTCGAATGCCGCAATGGGAGCTGAGTTCGCCCAAGCGGTGGAGCAACTGGCCGGGCGCGTCCTGGGTGCCCTTCGGGGCACCCAGGTTCCGCTGCCGGCCGTGTCCGGCGGGGAACGGCCGGCAGACACCGCCGCGCTGGCCGCCGTGCGCGTGCTGGGGCCCGACCTCTTCGCGCCGGCGCTCTTCTGCCGCCAGCCGTTGCCGCAGCCCGACCGGGAGACGCTCGGCTCGGCCCTGCGGCTCTTCCCGCCCCGGCCCGGGGACAGCACCGAGGCCCGCTGGCGCGACCGCACCACCGCCGCGCTGCTCGCCCGCGGCTCGGCCCGGAGCCTGACCGCCCTGCCGTACGCGGGTGAAGAGGGCGAGCGCGCCGGGCTTGCCGAGGTGGTCGAGATCGCCGGGATCGTCGAGGACGCGGAGGACACCGAACTCTCGTGGCAGGAGCGGTCGCAGCGGATGGCGCGGCTCGCCCCGCTGGCGCTTCCGGAGGTGGACGGGCCCTACCAGCAGCGGGCCTGCCGCCACGTCCGGGCGCTCAGCCGGGGCGCCACGCGCTCCCTGATGCGCCGCGACTACCCCACCGCCGCCCGGCTCGTCCGCTGGCTCGCGCTGGCCCGCAGCCGCGGCGCCCAGCCCGCCCTCGACCTGCCCACGGCGCTGGACCACCTGCGTCTGTGGGGCGCGCCCAGCGCCCGTACCGCGCTCGACCTCGCCATCGCCAGAAGACTCCTGGCCACGACGGAAGGGGGCCCGCGATGACCACCCCCGGACCAGCGGAGTCGGTGGGCGCCACGGCACTCCGCACGGGCTCGCGGGCGCTGGGCTGGCTGCACCGCAACCGCGCGCAGGGCACCTTCGCCGACGGCGCCACGGCCGAACTGGCCGAGCCCGACAGCGTCTACAAGCCGCTGGGCGAGATGGCGCTCGCCGCGTCCCTGGTGCTCCGCGACGCCACGTTCCCCGCCGCCGAGCGCGACGCCGCCGGCGACCTGCTCGACTTCGCCTGGGACCAGTTCCGCGGCGGGGACCTCCTCTACGAGCGGCAGTTGCGGTTCCCGGCCATGACCGACCCGCTGGAGTCCTACGTCCACTTCCACCGCGCCGGCTACCGCCACGAACGGCTCCAGGCGCTGCTGACGCACCTGACCGACCTGACGTCGTACCGCGAGTACGAGCACGCGCCCAACCGCCGCATGGCGGTGGCCAACGCGACCCGGGTGATCGGTGTCGCCGACCGGACCGACTGGCCCGCCCGCACCGCGGCCACCTGGCTCGGCGCCACGCCCGAGCCGTGGACCATGGACTGGATGACGGCGTACCACGTGACCCACACCGTCTTCCATCTCACCGACTGGGGCGCGGAACCCCACGCCCTGCCGCCCCGCTTGCGTGACTATCTGGCGACCTGGCTGCCGGTGTGGACGGACGTGTGGCTGGAGATCGAGGAGTGGGACCTCGTCGCCGAACTCCTCGTCGTCGACGCCGCCATGCCCGAGCCGGTCTGCGACCCGGCCGCCTGGCGGCGGCTGGCCGCCGCCCAGCACGAGGACGGGCTGCTCCCGCGCGACGGCCGGACCGGCACGGACGACGAGGAGCGGCGGTTCGACGACCACTACCACACCGCCACGGTCGCCACGATCGCCTCCTCTCTCGTGCTCTCGCGCCTCGGCGCCTGACCGGGCGGCGTCACGTGACTCTCCGCGACGAACCCCTCAAGGCGGTGGCCGCCACCGCGGAACCGCGGGCGGCGGTGGCCATCGCGGTGTCCGTGACCGGCGCGTACCGCACGCTGTGCCGCGGCGGCATCGACCGCAAGGGCACCGCGTCGGTCACCGACCGCACCCGCTTCGAGGTCGGCTCGGTGAGCAAGACCTTCACCGCGCTGCTGCTCGCCGACACCGCGGCGCGCGGCGAGCTCGGCCTCACCGACCGCATCGCGGAACGCCTCCCGTACGCCGCCCTCCCGCGCGGCCACGGCCGGGCCATCACCTACGAGCACCTGGCGACCCACACCTCCGGCCTGCCCCGGCTCCCGCCCGGACTGATGCTCAACGGGTTGACGTCCTGGTTCGCCAACCCCTACCGGTCGTTCACCCCCGACATGCTGCTGCCGGCGCTCGCTCGCGCGGTCGTGCACCACCCGCCCGGCACCCTCGTGCGGTACTCCAACCTCGGCGTCGGGCTGCTCGGCCGGCTGCTGGCCGACGGCGCCGGCACCGACTACGGGTCGGTGCTGCACGCGCGCGTGCTGGCCCCCCTGGAACTCGCCGACACCGGCACCGCGTCCCCGGACCACCCGGGGGACCCCTCCTACGCCGTCGGCTACTGGCACGGCCGCCGCCGCCCGCCCTGGGCCATCCCGGCGCTCCCCGGCGCGGGAGCGGTGCGCTCCAGCGCCCGCGACCTGGTCCGCTATCTGCGGGCCCACCTCGACCCGGAGGACTCCGACGTCCCGGGATCACTGCGGACTCCGCTGGCGGAGGTCGTCCGGATCCGCGACCTGCCCGCGGGGGAGGAGGGGAAGTCCGGCCTGGCCTGGAGCGTACGGACCCTCGCGGGGGCGACGCTGTACTTCCACTCCGGCGCCACCCGCGGCTGCACGTCGTTCGTGGGCCTGAGCCCGGAGCGGGAGATCTGCGTGGCCGCCCTGACCAACTCGGGGGTCACGTTGCGGAGCCGGTTCATCCAGTCGGCGTACCTGCTGCTGCGGTCACTGGCGCTGGGAGAGGCGAAGTAGCCCGGCGCGTGCGGGACGGGGGCTCGGATCACGGTTCCCCGCGGGACGTCGTCGATGCCTCCGATGCCTCCGATGCCGCCGTCAGCCGCGCCGCGAGTGCCGCGACCGCCGCGCGGAGCTCCGGGCCGCCCTCGACGCGGAAGGCGAACGGCATCCGCGCCAGCCAGTCCCGCGCGTACATCGTCGGCGCGCTCGTGCTGCCGACCAGGACGCAGCCGTCGCCCGCCGCCTCCAGGCGGCCCATCGGGGGTCTCACCCACCGCGCGACCTCCGCCGGCGGCGCGTCGAAGACGACGCGGGTCGGGAACTCCCAGCCTGTGCCGAGGTTCTCCTCCAGCACCGCGACCGGGTCGAGGCCGGCGGGCGGGGTGAAGGCGCGGGTGGTCCGGTGGACCTCGCCGATGCGGTCGACGCGGTACGTGCGGATCGCGTCCGCGCGGTGGGAGCGGCACAGCAGGTACCAGCGCCCGTGGCGTACGACCACCGCCCACGGGTCCACCAGCCCCGCCGACTCCTGCCCCGACTCGCTGCGGTACGTGATCCGCACGCTCCGCCGCTCCGCGCAGGCCGCGACCAGCGCGCCGGTGGTCGCCGGGTCGGGGCGGGCCGAGGCGGGGTCGGGGGCGGCCGAGGCGTGCGCGCGCAGCGCCGCCGCCTGCCGGCCGACGCTCTCCGGCAGCACCCGGAGGACCTTGTTCAGCGCCTCGCCCACCAGCTCGTCCGCGTCGTCGAGCGCCGCCATGACCAGCGCCAGCGCCTCGGCCTCGGTGAAGACCACCGGCGGCAGCCGGGCGCCGCGGCCCAGCCGGTAGCCGCCGTACGGGCCGCGGGTCGACTCCACCGGGACGCCCGCCTCCCGGAGGATCCCGACGTAGCGGCGGGCCGCCCGCTCGGTGACGCCCAGCGCGTCGGCGATTTCGGCGGCCGTCGTGCCGGGGCGCGTCCGCAGGAGCTCCATGGTGCGCAGGGCACGCGCGGTCGGGCTGAGATCGGTGGGCACCCGGGCAGGTTAGGCGGCGCGGGCGGCATCCGGAAATAGATTCCGGAAGGGGAATGTCCGGAACCGGTCGTAGCGTGTCGGTGATCCATCCGCACGGAAGAGGAAACCGATCATGGACATTCCCCCGTCCCCGGCCACAGCAGGCCCCCGCGTGCTGGTCGTCGGCGGCAGGCTCGCGCAGGTGCGCAAGGCCCGGGCCCTCGGACTGGACGTGGTGCACGTCCAGTACCCCGACGCGTACGACCGCGGCCACTGGCCGTACGTCGACCAGGCACTGCTGCTCGACTACGGGGACACCGGCCGGCTCCTGCCGCTGGTGCGGGCACTGCACGCGACCGGGCCGCTGCGCGCGGCCGTGTCGCTCTTCGAACCGGGGCTGCTGCCCGCGGCGCGGGTCAACGAGGCGCTCGGGCTGGGCGGCGAGTCCGTCGAGACCGTGGAACTGCTGCTCGACAAGGGGCGGATGCGCCGCCGCCTCGCGGAGCGCGGCATCAGCCCGGTGGCCGCCGCGGTCGGCCGGTCGGCGGTGGACGTCCGGGAGTTCACCGCAGCGCACGGGCTGCCGATCATCGTCAAGCCGGTCCGGGAGTCGGGCAGCCTGGGCGTGTTCCACGTACGGGACCGGGCCGACGCGGACGCCGTCGCCGGGCGGATCCGGTCGCTCGACGGCGACTGGACCGCGCGCGACCTCGCCGACGCCGGCTCCTTCGAGGAGTTCCTGATGGAGGAGTACCTCGAAGGACCGGAGATCAGCGTGGAGACCCTGAGCTTCGACGGCCGGCACGTGGTGGTCGCGGTGACCGACAAGGAGACCGGCGGCTCGGGGCCCGGCTCACGCTTCGTGGAGGTCGGCCACGCGCAGCCCAGCGCGGCCCCGCCCGGCACGCTGCGCGACGTCACGCGGCTGGTCACGGACTTCCTCGACGCGGTCGGGCTGCGCAACGGCCCCGGGCACACCGAGGTCAAGCTGACCTCCCGCGGCCCGCGGATCGTCGAGTCCCACAACCGCGTCGGCGGCGACCGCATCAACGAGCTGACCGAGATCGCCTACGGCGTCGACATGGAGCGGTACGCCCTGGCCGCCGGGCTCGGCGTCCTGGCGCCCCTGCCCGCGGCGCCCGCGCCACGCGGCGGTGCGGCCGTCCGGTTCCTCACGCCGGAGCCCGGCCGCGTGGTGGAGGTGACCGGCGCCGACGAGGTGCGCGCGGACGCCGCCTGCGTCGAACTCCGGCTCGACGTGCGGCCCGGCACGGTGGTGTCCCCGCTGACCTGGAACGAGGACAAGGCCGGCCACGTCCTCACCCGCGGCGCCACCGCCGCCGAGGCCGTCGCGCACGCCCGCCGCCTCGCCGCGGCGGTCCGGATACGCACCGAGCCCGCGCCGTGACCGCCGCCCCGCCGGGCCGGCCGGACCTCGCCGAGCAGCGGTTCCGCGACGCGCTGCGCGGCCTGCCGGGCCGGGTGTGGATCGTCAGCCTCGGTATCCTCGTCAACCGGGTCGGCAACTTCCTGCCCGTGTTCATCGTGCTCTACCTCACCGAACGGGGACACTCCGCCGGCGCCGCCGGCTTCGTGCTCGGCGTCTCCGGCCTCGGCAACGTGCTCGGGAACGCCCTCGGCGGCCACCTCGCCGACACCCTCGGCCGCCGCTGGACCATCGCGCTGTCCGGCGTCACCACCGCCGGACTGACGGCGGCCGTGCCGTTCCTCGGGCCGCTGCCCGCCATCGTCCCCGTCGTCGGGCTCATCGGCGTGACGTCGCACGTCTACCGCCCGGCCGCCGCCGCGGCGCTGCTCGACTCCGTGACGACCAACCGGCAACGCCTCGCCGCCTTCGGCGTGTTCCGCGCCGCGATGAACATCGGCGCCGCGCTCGGCGGCGTCGTCGGCGGCGTGCTGGCCGGCGCCTCCTACACGCAGCTCTTCCTCGGCAACGCCGCCGCGTGCCTGCTCTTCGGCGTGATCGTGGCAGCGCTGCTGCGCGACGCGCCCCGGCCGCGGGAGGAGAAGGAGACGCGGGTGGCACACGCCGCCGGATACCGCCGGGCGCTCGCCGACCGCACGCTGCTGCGGTTCCTGCTGATGACCGCGGTCGCCGAGTTCGTCTACATCCAGTCCACTGTCGGCCTGCCCCTGCACGTCACCGACGCGGGGCTCGACGCCCGCGACTTCGGCCTCCTCATCGGGCTCAACGGCATGCTGGTGCTGGTCCTGGAGCTGCCCGCCACCGCCGCGGTCTCCCGCTACCGGCCGGAGTACGTCCTCGCCGCCGGCAACCTGCTCGTCGGCGTCGGCCTCGCCCTCACCGGACTGGTCACCGACATGCACCTGCTGGCGGCGACGGTGGTGGTGTGGACGTGCGGCGAGATGATCACCAGCTCCGTCGCGTACGCCTACCTGGGCGGCCTGACCCCGCCCCACATGACCGGCCGCTACCAGGGCCTGCACGGCGCCGCGTACACCGTCGGCACGGGCGCGGGGCCGCTCCTCGGCGGCGCCGCGTACGCGGTCGGCCCCTGGGCGCTGTGGACCCTGGTCGGCGTGGCCGGAGTGCTGTCCGCGCAGCTCTGCCTGCCGCGCCGCCGCGCCCCGGCCGGTTGAGGCACCGGGGAGCGGGCGGCCTCAGCGGGGCAGGAACTCCGTCGTGGTGAAGGTCACCGCGTCCCGTGACGTGGCGCCTTCGGTGATCCACCAGTACGTGGGCTGCTCCCCGTACAGCGCGAAGCTCGGGTCGGGCCCCCAGTTGAGGATCAGCTCGTCCCTGCCGTCGCCGTCGAAGTCCGCGGCCCCCACGGGCCGGGCGTTCCGGTGCTTCGCGGGCGTCTCCTCACCGTCGGCGGTCCGCGCGGGTCCTTCGCGCAGGACGGAGGTGCGCTGTTCGCCGTCGATGAGCGTGGCGTCCTCGTACGTGGCGACGAGCAGGGCGTCACGGCCGTCGCCGTCCGGGTCGGCGGCGGCGAACCCGCCGGGGCCGTAGTACGAGTCGTCTTCGCCGGCCGGCGGTTCCGGCAGGTCGAGGACGACCGACTCGTCGCCGTTGCCGGGATAGACCGCGGCGTTGCCGTCGACCTCCGGCGCCTCCGTCTCGTAGCCGGGCTCGTTGTTTCGGCCCCGGTCGTCGCCCACCGCGACGTCACGCACGCCGTCGCCGTCGAAGTCCCCGAAGGCGTGGGCACTGCCGAGCTGCAGTTCGCGGACCTCGCCGGACAGGCCCGTGCCCGGGCGGGCCGGGTAGAGCGTGTTGGTGGCCTGTCCCCCGTCGGCCAACCCGCGCAGCAGCAGCGAGGTCGCCCGCGGCTTGCCGGAGGGGGCGATCTCGTCGGCGGTGAGGGTGCCCTCGTCGTACGGCAGGCTCGTGTCGACGCGCGCGGGATCGCCCGCGCGGGAGAACGGGCCGTACATCACCACCAGTGACGCGCCCGTGGTGGCTTTCTCCTGCAGCGCCAGGTCGTGGTGGCCGTCGGCGTCGAAGTCCCCGCGCGTCACCGAGCCCGTTTCCGCACCCGTCACGTCCGCGGGCAGCCGCAGCGCGACGGCCTCGGGCTTTCCGGCGGGCCGCTCGGGGCCGCCGAAGCTCACGTACGGCATCTCCGGCTTCCCCAGCAGGTCTTCCTGCCGCTCGGCCGCCTCGGCGGCGGTCGTGACGAAGTCGGGGTAGCCGTCGTCGTCGAGGTCGGCGGTGGTCACCTCCGCCGCGCGGAGGAGGTCGGGCGCGGGCGAGTCGGCGGGCAGGGCCGGCAGGCCCAGGTCGCGGCGTCCGTAGACGGTGCGCGTCGCCGGGTCCAGGCCGTCGGCGGAGCCGTAGACGACCGCGACGCGCTCCTCCGCGGTTTCGGGATCGTCACCGGCGAACGCCGGTATGAGGAGGTCCCGGTGCCCGTCGCCGTTGATGTCGTCCGGGTCCTGCGAACCCTCTCCGGGAGCCGGGGCCCGGCTCGCCTCCGGGGGCGCGGGCACGCCGGGCCGCGACGCGCCGTCCGCCGAGGGGGAGGGCGTCCCGCCCGCGCCGTCCGTTCCGCAGGCTGCGGTCACCGCGAGCAGGGCGGACAGGACGAGCGCGGAGAGCGTGGCACGGTGGATCATGCGGGCCACTGTCGCAGTGCACGGGCGGCGGCCGGTGCGTCGAACGGCCGATCGTTGCACACTCGTTGGCATCAGCCGTCCGCGTCCGGGCGGCCGGTCAGCGTGGCCCTCAGCGCGGCAGGACCGACTCGACGGCCGCGATCAGCGCGGTGTCGTCCGGCGTGGTCCGCGGACGGAACCGGGCGACCGGCGTACCCGAGGCGTCGATCAGGAACTTCTCGAAGTTCCACTGGATGTCGCCCGCCGCTCCGTCCGCGTCCGGCGTCTGTACCAGCTCCCGGTACAGCGGGTGCCGGCCCGGGCCGTTGACCTCGACCTTCTCGAACATCGGGAAGGTCACGCCGTACGTCGCCGAGCAGAACGTCGCGATCTCCTCCGCCGTGCCGGGCTCCTGGCCGCCGAACTGGTTGCACGGGAACCCCGCTACCGCGAACCCCCGCGCCGCGTACTGCTCGTGCAGCTTCTCCAGGCCCGCGTACTGGGGCGTCAGACCGCACTTCGACGCGACGTTGACGGCGAGCACCGCGGTGCCCCGGAATCGCCCCAGCGAGGCGGGTTCGCCGGCAAGCGTGCGCAGCTCGACGTCGTAGACGCTCATGGGCAGGCAGGTCCTCTCCGCGTTCGGTCGTCGTTCGGTCGCGGTGCGGCCGTCGCTTCGGGCACGGCCGCACCCGCGCCCGCCCGCAAGTCTGCCATCAGCGCGGAAACGCGAGGGCACCCGGTGGGCCTACGCTTCGGCTGGTCGGCACGGCACACGCACACGGCACACGCACACGGCACACGGCACGGCGTCCGGGCGCGGAGGGGAGAGGCGCGTTGGCGGAGCTGGAGCGCGGGGATCCGCGGGAGATCGGCGGATACCGCGTGCTGAAGCGGCTCGGCGCCGGCGGGATGGGCGTCGTCTATCTCGGCCGCTCGCCCGCCGGGACGCTCGTCGCGGTCAAGGTCGTACGCCCCCGGCTGGTCGGCGACGGCCGCTACCGCGCCCGCTTCCGCCGCGAGGTCGCCGCCGCCCGCACGGTCACGGGCGCGTACACCGCGCCGCTCGTGGACGCCGACCCGGACGCCGAGCCGCCGTGGCTGGCGACCGCCTACCTCCCGGGGCTCTCGCTCGACGAGGCCGTCGGGACGTTCGGCGCGCTGCCCGCCGCCGTGGTGCGGCTGCTCGCCGCGGCGCTCGCGGAGGCGCTGGCCGGGATCCACGCCGCCGGTCTCGTGCACCGCGACCTCAAGCCCGGCAACATCATGCTCACCCCCGGGGGCCCGCGCGTCATCGACTTCGGCATCGCCCGCCCCGAGGACTCCGCGACCCTCACCCAGGACGGCGCGCTGCTCGGCACGCCCGGCTTCATGTCGCCGGAGCAGGCGGCCGGCGGGCGCGCCGGGCCGCCGGCCGACGTGTTCGCCCTCGGCTCGGTGCTCGTGTACGCGACGGCGGGCAGGGCGCCGTTCGACGCGGGCAACCGGGTCGACACGCTGCAGCGCATCCAGCGCGGGCAGGCCGACCTCGGCGGCGTGACGGACCGCCGGCTGCGGACCGTGGTCGCGGCCTGCCTGCGCACCGACCCGGGCCGCCGGCCCGCCGCCGCGGCCGTGCTCGACCTGCTGGGGGAGCCCGCGGCGAGCGTGCACGGCACGCGCTGGCTGCCCGCCGCGCTCGCGGAGGAGATCGACGCCCGCACCGCCCGCGCACCCTGGCCGCAGGGAGGCGCGGCCGGGGCGGTACGGCCCGGGGAGGCGACCGCGGACCCGTTCGCCGAGACGGCCGCGACAGCCGCGACCGGGGGAGCGGACGAGGACGGGCCGGGGCGACGCCCCGGCGCGCTCGACCCGGGCGGTGCCTCCGGAACCGGCGCGTCCCGGCCGGGTCGCCGTGCCGTGCTCGTCGCCCTGGCCGCCGCCGGCGTCGCCGGCGCGGCGGCCCTCGCCCACCCGCTGCTCGGCACGTCCGACGACTCCCCGGCCGCCGGCGACCGACGCCCCCGCCAGGATGCCGGTGCCCGGCAGGCGCCGCCCCCCGAGGCGGGGGACCCCTGGCGGATACGGGCCCGCTACCGCGGAGAGAGACCCACCGGCCTGCACGTCGCCGACGGCGTGGTCTTCGCCCACGGCGGCGACGAGGGCGGGGTGCAGGCCCTCGATCCCCGTACGGGCGGGGAGCTGTGGTCGCGCCGCTGGGGCTCGGGCGACGACGGCGAGTTCGCCGCCGGCGACGGCGCGGCCTACCTCGTCGGGCCGCAGGGGGCCGAGACCCAGCGGGTCCGGGCCGTCGACCCCGGCTCGGGCGACGAACGCTGGACGTACGGGCCGGAGTTCGGCGGCGTCCACGCCGTGGCCGCCGCCGGCGGCCTCACCTACGTCGCCGCCGAGGGCGTGGTCGCGCTGGACAGCCGGAGCGGCGACGAACTCTGGTCCTCCGGGACCACGGCCTTCTCCCTCACCACCGGCTCCGGGTTCGTCCTCGCCGACAACGGCGAGGAGGTCGTCGCGCTCGACGCGGCCGGCGGCGACCCCCGCTGGCGCCACGCCGCCGAGAACACCACCGCCGTGCTCGCCGCGGACGGTCTCGTCTTCGTCTGCGACGCCTACCTCCGCCTCGTCGTGCTCGCCGCGGCCGACCGCGCCGTCGCGTGGCGGAAGGTGCTGACCTATCCGAGCACCGTGCACGCCGCCGGGGACGGCAGGCTCTACGTCGGCGAAAACCGCCGCCTGCGCGCGCTGCGCGCGGACGACGGCAAGCAGGCGTGGTCGTTTGCGGACGGGGAGTTCGCCGGCCTCGCCGGCGGCGCCGTCCACGTGTGGGGGAGCATGGGGGAAGACGGCGCCACGAGCGGCGGGCGGCGGCTGTACGCTCTGGACCCGGCCGACGGAGAAGTCCTGTGGACGTACGCCGGCGCCGAGCACGTCCACGCCGTCGCCGGCGGCGCCGCCGGGCTGGTCTTCGCCGGCCTCCCGGACGGGTACGTACAAGCCCTCAGACCCCCCACCGCACGCCGGCCGAACGGAGCCACGAGTGGAGCCCCTTGAGCACGACGACCCCCGCTCCCTGGGAGGACACCGCATCCTGGCGCGCCTCGGCAGCGGCGCCACGGCCGTCGTCTACCTCGGCCGCTCCCGCGGCGGGCGCCTCGTGGCCGTGAAGGTCGTGCACGCCGAGCGGGCGCGCCGGCCGGAGGGGCGGGACCACTTCGTACGGGAGGTCGCGGCCACCGCCGCCGCGGGCGGCGTGCACAGCCCGCCGGTCGTCGGCGCCGACCCCGGCGGCCGGGTGCCGTGGCTGGCGACCGAGTTCGTGCCGTCGGTCTCGCTGCACGAGGCGGTGGAGCGGTTCGGGCCGCTGCCCGCCCACTCGGTACGCCGGCTGGCCGCCGGGCTCGCGGAGGCGCTGGTCGCGGTGCACCGCGCCGGGGTCGTCCACCGCGACGTCAAGCCCGCCAACGTGCTGCTGACGGCGGACGGGCCCAAGCTCGTCGACTTCGGCATCGCCGCCGCGGCGCAGCCCGCGGAACTCGCGGGCACCCCCGGCTTCATGTCGCCCGAGCAGGTCGCCGGCAGCGTGGCCGGGCCGCCCACCGACGTGTACTCGCTCGGCTCCACGCTCGCGTACGCCTACGCCCGCGGCGGCACCGGCTCCGACGGGACGCCCGGCCCCGGGGACGACGCCGCCCTGCGCGAGCTGATCGCCGCCTGCCGCCGCCTCGACCCCGCGGAACGCCCCACGCCCGCCGCGCTCGGCGCCCGGCTCGCCGCGGACCCCGGCCCCGACGCCCCGCCCCCCGGCACCGCCTGGCTGCCCGCGCCGGTCCTCGCGGCGATCGACGCGCACGCCGGCGAGGCAGCCAACCCGCCGCTCGCCCCGGCCGGTTTCCCGCGCCGCCGCCTGCTCCTCGGCGGCTCGGCGGTGCTCGCGGCGGGGGCCGGCGCCGTCGTCCTGCTCGCCCTGCGGGAGGACCGGGCGCCCGCCGAGCCCCGGGACGACGCCCGCCCCGCGGACAGGGATTCCGCTCCGCCGGCCGAGAAGCCCGAGCCCGCACCGCTGAAGCCGGTCGCGGTCGAGTTCGCCCTCACCGGCGACGGACCCGTCCAGGAGATGACGTACTCCGTCAACCGCAAGCCCGAGACGCTGAAGGACGTCCCGCTGCCCTGGCGCAGGACCGTCGAGGTCCCCCGGGAGAACGGCTCCGCGGCCTGGAGCATCGAGCTGTCCCACTACGGCGAGGTCACCTACGAGATCCACGTCGACGGCCGCAGGACCATGTCCCAGCGCTCACCCAACGCCGGCATCCCCGCCGCCGTCCGCGGCCCCGGCCCGTACAGCGCAGAGGCCGGAGGCGAGGTCGCCTTCGCCGTCCCGCCCGCCGACTCGAACGTCTAGCCTCCCGGGCTCGGGACCCCTCCAGGGCGGGGATGATTACGGTGAGCGCAGTCACCCGGAGAAGCCGGAGAAGGGGGTACCCGCCATGGCGAGCAAGATCACTCTGCTCCCGAAGGAAGTCGGCAGCCTGAGCCGCGGGCTGCCTCCCGCCGACGTCCCGCCGCGGCCGGAGACGCTGTTCGTGCTCGGCTCGAACGGCGGGATGAGCGTGGCACCGGACGCCGGCTTCACGCTGGTGTTCGGCCGCAACGAGCCGGAGGTGCACGTCTGCGTCGGGGGCGGCGACAAGCACGTCAGCCGCAGGCAGGGGATCCTCACCCGGCAGTACGCGCGCTGGGTGCTGACCAACACCGGGAAGCGCCCGATCCGCTTCCCCGACGCGCGGCTGGTGCACGGCGGCGACCAGGCCTTCCTGCCCGCCGGTTACACCCCGCTGTTCGTCGTCTCGCCCCGGCAGGACCATCTGCTGGAGGTGCGGATCTCCGCGGCCAGACCCGGCGGCACGATAGGCGGGCCGACCGTGCAGGAGGAGTCGACGCTCGGCGAGGAGCGCGACCTCGACGACGAGGAACTGCTCGTGCTCGTCTGCCTCGCCCAGCGCTACCTGCAGGGCGAGGCGCAGCCGCAGCCGCTGACCTGGGCGCAGGTCGCGTACGAGCTGAGGCGGCTGGAGCCGACGCGCAACTGGACGGAGAAGCGCGCCGCGCACATCGTCGCGGGCGTGCGGAAGAAGCTCAGCCGCGACGGGGTGCCGGGGATGCTCGCCAAGGACGTGCCGCCGCCGGTGGGCAACGCGCTCAACCACAACCTCATCACCGACCTGCTGCTCACCGCGACGATCGAGAAGAAGCACCTGCGGCTGCTGGGGGAGTGAGCCCGGCGGAACCCGCGTGCGGCGCGGCTACGGCGCGGCGGGGTCGAACGGGATGCCCGCGGGCAGGGCCTTGGTCAGGTGGGAGACGAAGGAGGCGTCCTTCAGGCCGAAGTTGGCGCTGCCGAAGTCCGTCGCCGCGAGCCGGTCGCGCACCCCCGCGGGATAGCCGTTCCAGCCCACCAGGTCGGGGAACTGCCAGGCACCCTGGTGGTTCTCCGGCGGCTCGTCGTTGCCGCCCGCGGGGCGGAAGGCGTGGGTGCCGACGCCGTCCTTGTGGTAGACGACCTTGGGGTGGGTGCCGTCCCACCGGATCTGGTCGCGGGGATAGGTGGCGAAGTCGCCGTGGGCGGAGGTCGAGACGTACTGCGCTTGCTGTGCCCCGTCGTCCCGCACCCAGACCACGACGTGCTCCCAGTCGTGCCGGTGCCCGAAGAGGTTCGTACCGGGCAGGGCCTGGTCCTTCTCGAAGTACAGGCCGTAGACGACGGCGCACCAGCCGTTGTTGCACTTCGCGCGGGAGTAGCCGTTGGTGTTGTCCAGGTCCGCGGCGTCGCGGCAGTCGCTGTCGAGTGCCCCGCCCGGCTCCAGGCCCGGGTTGACCGTGCCGTCGGGGCCGATGGCCGGGGTGGGATAGCAGCCGTCGGTGTCGTAGTCGTACGCCGGCTGGAACGTCTGCTCCAGACCGTCCGCGTTCGCCGGCAGCGCCTGTGGCGGAGCGGCGGCCGCCGAGGCGGCGTGGGGTACGGCGATCACGAGCGCGAAGGCGCCGCCGAGGACGGCGGTTGCGCGACGGATCCGGCTGCTCGACCTCATGGCGGCCTCCCCAGGCGGCTTCGTGGAGCTTGACGACCGTCATCTTCCGGGGGCGGTCACCGGCCGGGCAACGGCGCAAAGCCCCCATGGGCGACATGTGAAGCGGCAGTTGGGCGAAGAGCCGGTGGCCGGGCGGTTGAGCCGTGCGGTCGTGGCGGTGCCCGCAGGTCAGCCGGCCAGCCGGAGGAGGCCCGCGGGCGTCGGCCGGAAGCCGCAGCCGTCGAGGTAGAACGGGCGCAGCTCGTCGTCGAAGTCGACGTGCAGCCACTCGCATCCGGCCGCGCGGGCCCCGGCCGCCGCCTCCGCGACCAGCGCGGCGCCGATGCGCTCACACCGCCGCGCCGCCGGCACGACGGTGTCCAGGAGAAAGGCGTGCACGCCGCCGTCCCAGGCGACGTTGACGAAGCCGGCGAGCGTGCCGCCGTCGCGCGCGCACACCCAGCCGAGGCTGTGGCGGTGGAGTTGCGCGCGCCAGTCGATGTCCAGGACCCGGTGGTGGAAGCCCTCGGCGTGCAGGGCGTTGACGTCGGCGTTGGCGAACTCGCCGCGCCACTCGTACGTGATCGTCATGGCGCGAGCGTACGGTCACCGGCCGGCGCGGTGCGCCGCGCGGTGACCGTACGCCCTGTGCCGGTGCGTCAGCGGTCAGAGCACGGCGGCGTCGACGGCCTCGACGCCCGGTAGCCCGCGTCGCTCGGGTGCAGATGGTCGCCGCTGTCGTACGCGGGCAGCAGCCGGTCCGGGTCCGCGGGGTCGGCGAGCACCCGGTCGAGGTCGACGACCTCGTCGTACGCGCCGGAGGTGCGGATCCACTCGTTGAGGGCGTCGCGCTTGGCCTCGCCGCGCTCGGTGAAGTACCCCGCCCCCTCGAACGGCACGAGCGTCGCGCCGACGACTGTCAGCCGCGCGGCCCGCGCCTGCCCGATGACGTCCCGGTGCGCGGCGATGAGCTGCTCCACCGACACGTCGGGGATCTGCCCGCCGGGCCGGCCGCCGAGGCCGATGTCGTTGATCCCCTCCAGCACGACGACCGTGCGCACCGCGGGCTCGTCGAGCACGTCCTCGGCGAAGCGGTTCACGCCGCTGTCACCGGTGCCCGGCGTGCCGGTGGTGATCATGTTGCCGCTGATCCCGTGGTTGAGGACGCCGCGCGGCCGGCCCTCGCGGACGAAGCGCTCCGCCAACTCGTCCGGATAGCGATTCCCGGCGTCCACCGTGGATCCGAGCCCGTCGGTGATCGAGTCGCCGAAGGCCACCACCCCGTCGTCGCGGCAGCCGGTCTCGCACAGCACCCGGACCTCGGCGAGGAAGTACCAGGACACGGACGTCTCCGTGAACGCCCCGCCGCTCTCGTCCGCGGTGTGATCCCCGGCCGCCCGGTAGCTGGTCGCCGAGGCCGTCTGGTGGTACGTCGCCGGGCCCGTCGGCTCCGCCAGGTACAACGTGACCGTCAGCGACTCCAGTTCCGCGACCGGCAGTCGCACCGGGTCGCCGGACACCTCGCCGCCGGCCGGGATCGTCACCGACTCGGCGCCGTCGAACGTCAGTTGCCGTACCGTGCCCTCCTCGACCGCCGCGCCGCCCGCCGAGCGCGCGACCGTGGCGGCGGCGATGTCCAGCGGGCCGGTGCCGTAGCGGTGGGAGAGGCCGACGCGGGCGGCGCTGCCGCCGGCGCCGACGCGCACGCCGGCTCACCCACCTGTCACCGAGCACCCACTGCCGTTGCCCCCGCACAGCACGCGCACGAGCCTGCCGCGTACCACGGCACTACGTCCCCGCGGCGGCGTCCACAGCGCCTCGCCGGCTCGCGTCGCGAATCGGCCACGTACGGCCGGCGGGCACGCGGGGGAGTTCCCGGCGGCCGGCTACGGCTCCAGCACGGCCGGGATCTCGCGGCGGGAGGTGATGTCCAGCTTGGCGAATATGTGCTTCACGTGCGCGTCCGCGGTCCGCTTGGAGATCACCAGCCGCTCCGCGACCTCCCGGTCGGAGAGCCCCTGCGCCACCAGCGCGGCCACCTCGCGCTCCCGCCGCGTCAGGGCCGCCGCCGCGGTGCCGGGTGGCTCGTCCGCGTCGGCCCGTGCCGCAGCCAGGACCGCCGCCCCCGTCATCCGCGCCCCGTGCCGTGAGCGCCCCCAGGTACGCGTCGGCGAACCGGGCGACGCGCTCCGTCCCGGCCTGCTCCGCGGCGGCCCGGGCCAGCGGGAAGCGCTCGGCCGCCGTCGCGAGGTCCGCCGTCCAGATCCCGAAGATCCCGGTCATCAGCAGGCCCCAGGCCCGCTCCTCGCAGACCGCCGGAGCCAGGTCGAGCCCCTTGTCGATCCAGTGCCGGCCCTCGGACAGCGTGCCCGCGGCCCGCCAGTACGGCGCGAGCTGCGCCGCCAGCCACAGGCCGTCGCGGGCCCGCCCGGGCGCGTCGTACGCGTAGGCCACGGCCACCCGGATGTCGGCGATCCGCTCCCGTACCGCCGCGCGCAGCCCGGGCTGTGCCGGGGTCAGCAGCTCGTCCCAGAAGCGCTGCCCGAGCTCCCGCACGGCCGCCAGGTGCCGCTCGCGCACAGCCTCGACGTCGCCGGCGCGGGCCAGTGGTGCGCTGGCCGCCGGTGAGGACCTCGAAGCGGCGGTCGAGCCGGGCGGCCAGCTCCGCGAGCGGCACCGCCCGCAGCCGTACCGCGGCCAGCTCCAGCGCCGGCGGCATCCCGTCGAGCCGGCCGACGAGCGCGAGCAACTGCTCGCGGTTGGCGTCGGTGACCGCGAAGCCCGGGACGACGGACGCCGCGCGCTGCACGAACAGCTCCAGCGAGTCGGCGGGGTCCAGCGGCGCTATGGTCAGGCAGCGCTCGCCCGGCACGTCGAGCGGCTGCCGGCCGGTGGCGAGCACACTGACCCCCGGAGCCTCGCGCGGCAGCACGTCGGAGAGCATCGCGCAGGCGTCGAGCACGTGCTCGCAGGTGTCGAGGACGATCAGCAGCCGGCGCTCGCGCAGATGCGCCACCATCGCGTCCAGCGTCCCCATGCCCGGCTGCTCCGGCAGCTCCAGCACCGCGGCGAGCGAGGTGAGCAGCACCTCCGGGTCGCGCAGCCCGGACAGCTCCGCCGGCCACACGCCGTCGGGGAAACGGGCGGTGAGCCCGGCGGCGGCCCGCATCGCCGTGCGGCTCTTGCCGACCCCGCCGGGGCCGGCCAGCGTGACGAGCCGCGATCGCGCCAACTCGGCGCGGACCAGGGCGATCTCCTCCGTCCTGCCGACGAAGCCGGTGAGCTCCACGGGGAGTTCACCGCCGCGGGCTGGCCGAAGCCGAATCCCATGGCACCCCCGGGCCGTACGTCCCCGTCGTGCCGTGGTCCCACCACAGCGTACGCAGACAACTGCGCAGCGTGTAGGGCCCGGGGCGGCCCTCACCCGTTCGGGACGACGAGACCGGCGGGGCCGGTGGAGGGGCCGGCGAGGGGCCGGGGGGAGGAGGCCCCGGGGCGCGGTCGTAGGCTGCACGGGTGACTGGGAAGCTGTGGCAGATCGAGCCGTCCGGACCGCTGCGCGGTGACGTCACCGTGCGCGGGGCGAAGAACGCGGTCAGCAAGCACATGGTGGCCGCGATGCTCGGCTCCGGGCCGAGCACCATACGCAACGCGCCCGACGTCGGCGAGGTCGGCATCACCGCCCGGATGCTGGAGCACGTGGGCATGAAGGTCGAGCGCACCGACGGCGAGGTCACCGTCGTGCCGGGCCCGGTGGCGGACCCGAGCGTGGACAAGGCGTTCACCGGACTCAACCGCATCCCGATCCTGCTGCTCGGGCCGCTGCTGCACCTGACCGGCGAGGCGTTCGTGCCGATGGTCGGCGGCGACCCCATCGGCCGCCGCCCGGTCGACTTCCACCTGGACGCGCTGCGCCGCTTCGGCGCCGAGGTGGAGCTGGCGGAGGACGGCATCCACGCCCGCGCCGCCCGGCTGCGCGGCACCCGTGTCGACCTGCCGTACCCCAGCGTCGGGGCCACCGAGACGGTGCTGCTGACCGCCGTACGGGCCGAGGGCCGCACCGTCATCCGCAACGCCGCGACCGAGCCGGAGATCGTCGAGCTGGCGCTGTTCCTCCAGCGGATGGGCGCCCGGATCTCCCTCTACCCGGACCGCCGGATCGTCGTCGAGGGCGTCGACGCGCTCGGCGGCGCCACCACCCGGCTCGGCGGCGACCGGATCGAGGCGTTCTCCTACCTGGTCGCCGGGCTGGTCACCGGGGGAGAGGTACGGGTGCACGGCTGCCCGCAGGACCGGCTGGTGACGCCGATCACCACGCTGGCGCGGATGGGCGCCCGGTTCGAGATCACCGACGAGTGGATCACGGCGTCGGCCCCGCGGAAGCTGCGTGCCGCGGCCGTGCAGACCGACACCCACCCGGGCTTCGCCACCGACTGGCAGACGCCGCTGATGGTGCTCTTCACGCAGGCCGAGGGAATGTCGGTGCTGCACGAGACGGTGTACGAGAACCGGCTGGCGTACGTCTCCGCGCTGCAGGGCATGGGCGCGGAGATCGAGGTCTACGACACGTGCCTGGGCGGCCCCGCCTGCCGCTACCACGACACGGGCGCGCTGCACTCCGCCGTCGTGCGCGGCGTCAGCGGCCTGCGCGGCGGGGACGTCACGATGCCCGACATCCGCGCCGGGTTCTCCGCCGTGCTGGCGGCGGCCGTCGCCACCGGCGGCTCGACGCTGCGCGGGGTGCACCACATCGAGCGCGGCTACCACCGGCCCGTCGAGCAGTTCCGCGCGCTCGGCCTGGAGCTGCACAGCCGCGAGGAGTAGCGCGCCCGGGGGTGGGCCGGCCGGGCGTACGGAGTTCTGCACAGGGACCGGGAGGGGACGGACGTGGAGTGGTGGTGGGTGGCGGCGGCCGTGCTGCTGGGCGGGGCCGGGGTGGTGGCCGCGGGCTTCCGGCAGGCCGACGACTCGCCGCGGCGGCTGTCGGGGCGTTCGCAGCGCACCGCGCGCGGCGTGTCGGTGGTGCTGATCGGCGTCGCGGTGTTCTTCGGGCTGCTGGTGGCGGTGGGGAAGTTCCTGCTCACGACGGGGAACGGCGGGCTTTGAGGTCCGCCAGCATCCGCCGCTGGTGCCGGTGGCCGATGGTCTCGTAGCCGACGACGGTGACGAACGGGGCGAGCATCACCACCAGCAGGCACACCGCGACCGGCGTGCCGGCGGCGGCCAGCAGCACCGCCGCGCCCAGCACCGCCAGCGTCAGCGAGATCAGCAGCAGGTGGAAGCGGTCGCCGGCGGACAGCAGCAGGGTGTGGAGCAGGTAGACGACGAGCAGGAAGAGGCCGACGGGCAGCGCCAGGGAGAGCACCACGGCGACGGCGCCCACCTTCGCGTGGTGCTCCAGGTACAGCCCGGCCACGTGCAGCCCGGCGCCGGCGCCCGCGATGCCGGCGAACACGATGATGTGGCCGTAGCCGAAGAGGTACCCGCGGGCGCGCCGGTGCACCAGGATGTCGCCGAAGGGCGTGCTGAAGTACACCCACCACATGCCGAAGGTCAGCCCGACGCCCGCGACGACGACGGCCACGGCGTTCGCCGTCCACGCCGTGCCGTGCGGGCCGCCGAGAAGTTCGCCCGAGGAGGCGACGGTGCCGACCACGCCCTCGCCGAGCGTGATGATCGCGAAGAGGCCGTAGCGTTCGGCGACGTGGTGCGGGTGCCACGGCGTTCCGCCCATGCTGTGCTGGCTGATCACCGGCAGCAGCAGCTCCAGCACCGCGAACACCGCGAAGGCGACGATCACCACGCCGAACGAGAGCTTCGTGAACCCCACCACCACCCAGGCCGCCTGGGCGAGGACACTCCAGCGGATACTGGCCATGGCCAGCTTGTGGTACGCGGGTGACTCCCGTGCCGCCCGCCACCACTGCGCCACCATCGCGGCCCGCATCACGACGTAGCCGACCACTATCGCGCGGATCTCCAGGTGGTCGCCCTCCTCGACCGAGTGGAACATCGCCGGCAGGCCGAGCGCGAAGACGACGACGCCGATCATCTGCAGCATCGTCAGCGACCGGTAGAGCCAGTCGTCGGTGCCGAACGCGGAGGCGAACCAACTGAAGTGGATCCACGCGAGGGTGATCGCGAACATCGCCAGCGCGAACGCCACGACCGCGCGCCCGGCGTGGTCCGCGGCGACCATCTCGGCGAAGTACGACGCGGCGATGCCGACGGCGACCACGAAGGTCAGGTCGAACAGCAGCTCAAGCGGCGTGGCGCCGCGGCCGCGTTCCCGGGGGTCGCGGCCCCTCATCGGCACGCGGCTGTGCGCCACCCGCCCGCCGCCTGCCGCGGCGTGTTCGGAGTCGGTCATGGCGAGATGATGCCTTATCGGACGGCGGTCGTCGCGTGGGCTCGCAGCCGCGCGGCCCGCGGCACCAGCCCCCCGCCGCCGTACCGCCCACGCGGCGCACCCGGCGGACGCTCACCCGGCCCCCCGGGCCCCACGACACTCCGCGGGCACCATTGACACCAACAGCAGCCCCGCTAGCCTCATTTCACGACCACACGTGACAACGATGTCAAGCGCGCCGGGGGCGCGTCCACACCGTGAAGGGGCAGCATCGATGGGCACCTCCGCACACCACCGCACCCCGCTCTCCCGCCGCCGGCTGCTGGCAGCCGCGGCGGCGACCTCCGCCGCCGGGGCCGGCGTCCTGGCGCAGGCCGCGCCCGCCCGGGCGCTGCCGGGAACGGCCGCGCAGCCCGCCGCCGCCGTGCGCCCGCCCGCCGGGCCGCACGCGGCGCGCGAGATCCGCGCGGAGTTCCTGCACGCCTGGAACGGCTACCGCGCCGCCGCCTGGGGCCACGACGAGGTACGGCCCGTCTCCGGCACGTCGCACGAGTTCTTCGCCGAGGGCCACCCCGTGGCCCTGTCCGTGATCGAGGCGCTGGACACGCTGTACGTGATGGAGCTGGACGACGACCTGACGGAGTCCGCCGACTGGCTGGAACAGAACCTCGACTTCGACATCGACGCCGACTTCCACGTCTTCGAGGCCATCATCCGCGTCGTCGGCGGGCTGCTCGCCGGCCACCTCGTCACCGGCCGGCAGTCCCTGCTCGACCTGTGCGTCGACTTCACCGACCGGCTGCTGCCCGCGTTCACCAAGTCGCCCACCGGCATGCCGTACACCCGCGCCAACCTGCGCACCGGCGAGGTCCACGGCACCACCCCGCCGCTGGCCGAGATCGGCACGAACATCCTGGAGTTCGGGATGCTCTCGAAGCTCACCGGCGACGGCAAGTACTACGAGGCGGCCAAGCGCGCCTACCGCGCGGTGATCGACCGGCGCTCCTCGCTCGACCTCCTCGGCACCCGGCTCGACGTCGAGACCGGCCGCTGGACCGACCCGACCGACCAGGGCCCCAACCCGCCCGTCGACTCCTTCTACGAGTATCTCTGGGGCGCCTGGGAGCTGTTCGGCGACCGGGACTGCCTGCGCTGGTGGCGGATGCTCAACGGCGCCATGACCGAGCACCTGGTGGAGGAGTGGGACGGCCACGTCTGGTACCGCCAGGTCGACTTCGCCACCGGCGAGACCACCGGGCGCCGCCAGTCCGAGCTGGCGTCGTTCTGGGGCGGGCTGGTCGCCAAGGGCGGCGACCGGCGTCTCGGCGAGCGCTACCACCGCTCGTGGGAGTCGGTCCTGCAGCGCTGGCCCGTGCTGCCCGAGGAGATCGACTACGGCACGATGACCCCGACCTCGCCGGGCAACCAGTTCCGGCCCGAGTACGTCAACGGCGCCTTCGACCTGTACTTCCTGACGAAGGACGACTTCTACCGCCGCACGGCGTGGCAGTACTTCGAGGGCATGAAGGCCCACGCCCGCGTCCCCGGCGGCTACACGATCCTGGAGGACGTGACGACGTCGCCGATGCGCCAGGGCGACCTGTTCCCCGCGTACGCCTTCGCCGAGAACTTCAAGTACCTGTACCTGATGTTCGCGCGCACCCGCCGCTTCGACGGCCGCGACTACGTGCTGTCGACGGAGGGCAAGATCCTGCGCGGTCTGCCCCGGCGCGGGTGACAGCGGCCGGGGCCCGTCCTCCCCGCGGACGGGCCCCGGCGCGCCCGGCGGGGCGTCAGGCGGCGTAGCCCTTCGGCGGGATGAGCGTGGCGAGCTGGTCGAAGGACAGCCAGTAGATCTGGTTGCCGCCGAAGGACGCCGGGTCGGCGATGAGGACGGTGCCCTGGGCGTCGTCGTAGCCGATCACCGTGAAGTAGTGGTAGATCGTCTGGTCCGGCGGGTAACCGGGCGGCTGGTTGCCGGGCGGGGCGACGATGTTCGCGACGACCGGGTAGCCGCTGTCGATGTCGAGCACGACGTCCCGCCACAGCAGGTCGCGCTGCGCCTGCGTGGGCGGGTCGTCCGGCATCTCCTTGGTCTCGTACCAGCCGGTGCCGAGGTTGGCGTTGAGCACGCCGGTCACCTGGCTGATGTGGTCTGTCCCGGCCTCGGTGGTGCCGAGCTGGGCGGCGAGGTCGGCCTGGCTCGGCGGCGCGACGCGCGCGGACAGCGCGATGCGGGTCGCGGCGGGGCCGCACCAGTAACCCGTCTCCTGGACCTGGTAGTCGACGTCCAGCGTGCGGGCGGCGGCGGTCCGCTCGCCGTCGACGTGCAGCCGGGTGCCCGGGCGGTTCTGCCCGCTGACCACGGCGGTGCCGGAGGCAGTGCCGCGCTCCAGCACGGAGACCGCGGCCGGCGCGTCGCCGGGGCCCGGCTGCGCGGCGGCGGGGGCGGCGAGCGCGGCGCAGGCGGCGGTCGCCGCGAGCGCCGTGGCGACGGCGGTGGGGACCAGGCGGGCGCGCGCGGAGCGTGGTGTGGGGGACATGCGCATCGGGTCTCCTGACGTGGGGGGTTGTGTGGGGGTGCAGGGGCGTGCGTCGACGGTGCCCGTACGGGATCCGGCTACGCCTTGCGGAGCCGCGCGATGACGCCGTCGAGGTCGTGGCGGAACACCTCGGGCCGGAAGACGTGGCCGCCGGGCTCCTCGCGCCACTCGTGCGGGATGCCGGCGCCCGCGAGAGCGCCGCGGAACTCCCGCTGGCCGGCGAGCACCTGGGTCTCGTTGGCGGTGTCGAACCAGTTCACCGGGTCGGGGCTGGTGCCCGCGACCATGAAGACGCGCTTGTCGCGGTAACTGCCGAGCCGCTCCACCGGGTTGTCGGCGCTGACCCGCGCCTCGTCCCACAGCGGTGCGCCGTAGACCGTGCCGCCGGCCAGCTCCACGGCCGCCGACGACACGTTCGCCCAGTGCACGACGAGCCCGGCGTCCCGGCGCAGGCTCGCCGGGCCGGAGTGGGAGCTGACCGAGGCGAAGTGCCCGTAGTACTTGGCCGCGTACTTGAGCGCGCCGAAGCCGCCCATCGAGAACCCGCCGACCGCGCGGCCGTCGTACTCCGCGTAGGTGCGGAAGTTGGCGTCGATCCACGGCAGCAACTGGGCGATGTGGAAGGTCTCCCAGTTGCGCGGCCCGGCGAGGGAGGAGACGGGGTTGGAGTACCAGCCGGCGTGACCGCCGTCCGGCATCACGACGATGACCCGCCTGCCCGCGGTCAGCGCGCGGATGCCGAGCCGATCGAACTGGATGAAGTCCGCGTCGGTGCCGCCGCCGTGCAGCAGGTAGAGCACCGGGTAGCGCAGTCCGCTGTCGTGGTAGCCGTCGGGGAGCAGGACGTTGACGCCGGGCTCCCAGCCGATCGCGTCCGTCGCGCACCGGTAGTACCACATGCGCGGGTCGGACTCGTTGCGGTCGGTGATCCGCAGGCCGAAGCCGTCGTCCGCGGCGCCTGCCGGCGCAGCCGCGGCGAGGGCGCCGGCGCCGCCGGCGGCCAGCGCCGCCGTGAGGCCGCCGGCGGCCCTGAGAACGCGTCGGCGGGTGGGGCGTGTCTCGCTCACCATGACCTCCTGGGCCGTGTCGATGCCCGGCGCCGGCCCGGGGTCCGCCGGTCCGGGCCGGTGGGGCTCCCGTGTCCGGCCACGGATCGTAGGCGGCGGCCCTCCGCGCGGCGGGCGGGGCTTTTCCGGCTCGGTCGAAAAGCCCACCGAGCGGCGGGACGCGCCCCGGGCGCCGTGGCGCCGGTCGTCGGCACTTCCCGCGGTGCGTGCCGTCCCAGGGCGGAGGGGCATCCGCACGGTGGTCCCGCCGGCCCGGTCCGACGGCGAGGCGAGCGTGCCGGGGCCCACGGCGTACCGCGGGTGCGTGGGCGATACCCCCGGACGCGGCGGAAGGAAGACCCTAGCCTGAGGGAATGGCCGGCACGCTCCGCATCCACTTCGGTGACCGCGACTTCCGGCACGTGCAGTTGACCGGGACCGCCGACCCCATGTGGGAGGCGATCCTCGGGCTGCACGTGCTCAGCACGCCCCCGGCCCGGCTGCCGGCCCGGCTGCGCCCGTGGCGGCGGCGCGCCGCCGCGCGGCTGCACGGCGGCGAACTGCGCGCCGCCTGCCGGCTGCTGCGCGACCTGGCGCCCGCCGACGCCGCGTACTTCCCCGACTTCCTCACCCCAGTCGAGTCCGAGGAGGGCCTGTCCGCGGCGCTGGAGACGCTGCTGGCCACGCCGGGGCGGCGGCTCGCCCGCGAGCTGCGCGAGGCCGCCAGGCACCGGCCGCTGCCCGCGTGGACCCGGCGGCTCGCGGCGGGGGACCGGGCGCAGCTCGGCCGGATCGCGGACGCCGTGCGGCAGTTCCACGCGCGGCTGATCCTGCCGGAGTGGAGCGAGGTGGAGGCCACGATCGCCGCGGACCGCGAGTGGCGGATGGCCGCGCTCGACGGCGGGATGACGGCCGTGCTGGGCACCCTGCGGCCGTTCCGGTGGCGCGACGGGGTGCTGACGGCGCCCTATCCGGTGGACTACGACCTGCGGCTGCGTGGCCGGGGCGTCCGGCTCATCCCGTCCTTCTTCTGCCACACCGCGCCGATCGCGATCGCCGACCCCAGCCTGCCGCCGGTGGTGGTCTATCCGGTACGCCGCCACCCCGAGGTGCCGGGCCCCGGCAGGCCGCCCGCCGCGCTCGCCGCGCTGCTGGGCACCGCCCGCGCCCGGGTGCTCGACGCCCTGGCCGCCACCGCCACCACCGGGTCCGTCGCCGCCCGCCTCGGCATGCCGGCGTCGACCGTCAGCGGTCATCTGACGGTGCTGCGCGGCGCCGGGCTGGTGCGCAGCGAGCGCACGGGCACGCACGTCGTCCACCGGCTCACCGGCCGCGGCCGGCACCTCCTCGGCCGCTGACTCCTCCCGTACGGCTCACCCGGGTTCGTCGAGGAAGTGGAAGCCGGGGGGCGGGTGCATGAGGAAGCCGTGGTGCGAGATGTTCCAGGCGTAGGCGCCAGCCAGCGAGAAGACCACCAGGTCACCGGCGCGCAGCCCGTCGGCCGCCACGCCCCGGGCCAGCACGTCCTTCGGCGTGCAGAGCTGCCCCGCGACCGTGACCGACGTGCCGCGCGCCGCGGGCCGCGGCCAGGGGTGCGGCCACGGGCGGGGCGCCGGGTGGACCGTGCAGGGCTGGTCGTGGCCCTTGGCAGCCGGGGTGCGCAGGTGGTGGGTGCCGCCGCGGACCACCGCGAACTCCTCGCCGTGGCTGCGCTTGACGTCCAGCACCTCGGTCGCGTACCAGCCGCAGTAGGCGGTCAGTGCCCGCCCGGGTTCGACGCGCAGCGTCAGCCCGGGGTGCGCCGCGGCCAGCCGGCCCAGCCCCGCGCCGTAGGCGCGCCAGTCGAACCGGCCCTCGCGGGCGGCGTAGTCGACGGCCATGCCGCCGCCGGTGTTGACCTCCAGCCCGTACGCGTCGATCCCGGCCTGCTCCGCGAGCCGCAGCGCCCCGGCCACCACCGAGCGAGCCACGCCGAGCAGCCGCGGCGCGTCGAGCCCGCTGGCGAGGTGCGCGTGCACGCCGCGCAGCCGCAGCCGCGGGAACGCGCCCCCGGCGAGCAGCCGCGCGGCCTCCTCGGCGTCGGCGGGATCCAGGCCGAAGGGGGCGGGACGGCCGCCCATGGCCAGGGCGCTGCCCGCCAGCGAGCCGTCGGCGACGGGCAGGTTGACGCGCAGCAGCACGTCCACGCCGGCGTCCGGGGCGCCGCCCGCGGTCTGCTCGCCGAGCATGTGCAGCTCGTGCAGGCTCTCGACGTGCACGCGGTGCACCCCCGCCGCGCGGGCGGCGGCCAGCTCCGCGGGCGTCTTGCCGGGCGCGCCGAAGGCGAGGCGGCGGCCGGGCACGGCGGCGGCGACGTGGGCGAGTTCCCCGCCCGAGGAGACCTCGTAGCCGTCGACGTACGGGGCCAGGGCGGCCAGGACCGGGGGTTCCGGGTTGGCCTTCGCGGCGTAGTACAGCTCGACGGACGCCGGCAGGGCCGCGCGTACGGCCGCCGCGTGGGCGCGCAGGGCCGCCAGGTCGTAGACGTACGCGGGCAGTTCCCCGGGCGCCAGGGAGCCGAGGCGGTCCAGCACGGCGGCGGTCGGGGCGGTCAACGGGCGCTCCGGCGGGGCGAGTCGGGTTCGGGGGCGGCGAGCGGGTTCGGCAGGTGGACGTAGCCCGCCTCGCGGTCCGCACGGCGGCCCCAGCGGGTCAGCAGATTGGCCTTGGCGGGCAGCGGCGCCCCGCCGAGCAGGGCGCGCAGCCGGGGCGGGTCGCCGAGGTCGCGGGCGCAGTCCAGCAGCACGGCGCGTACCCGTGCCCACAGCGCCGTCTCGGCCCGCGGGTGCAGGTCGGCGAGCGCGGCGAGCATGTCCGCGACGTGGTTGACCAGCAGGCAGTACACCACCCGGTGCCAGCCGCGCGTGGCGTCGTACGTCATCGGCCCCGCCACCTCCGCCGGCAGCGCGGCGAGCGCGTCGGCGTGCCGCTCGGGCAGGAGCTTGGCGCCCTCCAGGTCGCGGAAGACGACCTGCGCCGGCATGCCCTCGGCGTCGACGCACAGCAGCACGTTCTGCAGGTGCGGCTCCAGCACCACCCCGTGGTCGAAGTAGGCGGCGAGGACGGGCGGGAGGAGCAGCTCCAGGTACGCGGTCCACCAGTCGAGGGCGGTCTGCGGGCGGGCGGTGGCGGGCAGCCGGGAGAGGTGGGCGGGGCCCGTCGGGTACTCGTCCGCGACGGCGCCGGCGAGCAGCGGGGTGACGCCGGGCGGCAGCACGCCGCCCAGCCCGTCGCGGACGATCACCCCGAATCCTTCGAGCAGTGCCGGGTCCGGCGCGCCGTCCGGGCCGGGCAGCGCCAGGCTGCGGTACGCCGGTTCGCGCAGCAGGGCGGCGGCGGGGTGGCGGGCGGCGAGGGCACCGAGCACGGGGCGCAGCAGCCGGGTCAGGGCGACCGCGCCGGCGAGTTCGTAGCGGGAGTTCTTGCGCACGCAGTTGGTGATGCGCACGTTGAGGCTGAACTTCAGGAAACCCGCGCCGGTGTGCAGGGTGCGCACGGAGGCGGTCGGGGTGCACGGCGGCCCGCCCGGGCCGAGGTCGAGGACGTCCCCGCGGTCGAGGGCGGCCCGCAGCGCCGGGTGGCCGGCGAGGAGTTCGTGCTGCCAGGGGTGGACGGGCAGCAGCCGGTAGCCGTCGGGGACCGGGCGGAGCCGGTCGAGCGGGGCGGCGGCGCCGGGCTGTGCGGTCTCCTCGGCGGCCAGGTGGGCGCGGACCGCGAGATGGCGCAGCGGGAAGGCGGCGCCGGCCTCGGGGGCGTACGCGGACCAGGCCGCCGCGCCGCCGCCGCGGGCCTTGGGCGTGGGGTGGAAGCGGTGGCCGAGGGGGAGGGACTGCTCGGAGTGGAGGTACGCGGCGAGCGGCCCGGAGCCGGCCGCCGGAGCTGCCCGTTCCCGCACGGCGGCCAGCGCCGCCGCCGTACCCCGGTGGCTGGCCGCGACCTGCTCCACGAACTCGTCGTTGGGCACGCCCGTACGCGCCGACAACTCGTCCTGCACGTGCTCGGCGAGCCGCCGCCAGCCCACCTCCGCCCAGCCGCCGTCGCGCCACTCGGCGACCGGCCCGCGGAAACGGTGCGCGCCCAGCAGCGAGGTGCGGCGCAGTGCCACCCGCAGCAGCACCCCCCGGCCGGACAGCCGCAGCAGCAGCCGGCCGCCGTCCACGGTGGCCTGCCGGCCGGGTCCGCAGACCTCGCGCAGCAGGCAGTTGAGCAGGGTGTGCGCCACGGCCTCGTCGGCGGTGGGCAGTCGGGCGGGGGAAGCCGTCGCGGGCGCGGAGGCGGGTGAGGCGGTGAGGGGCATCAACGGTTCCAGCCGGGGCGGGGTGAGGGGATGGACGGGTACGGGGCGGGGCCGGCCGGCGCGGCGCGGGGCACGGCGCGGAGGTAGTTCGGGCCGGTGGTGTAGTGCTTGTTGACGTCGGTCGCCCCCGAACGCTCCTTGGACTGCAGCGACCCGGCGGTGACCATCGCCTTGACCGGCAGGTGGCCGGCGCGCAGCACGTGCGCGCGCAGCACCGTCCCGGGTTCGCCGGGCCCGGTGCCGAGCCGGTCGACGGCCTCGGCGAGGCGGTCGCGTACGAGGGCGAGGAGCGCCGCGAGCGGGGCGACGCCGTGCCGGGCGAGGCCGAACGCGTAGGCCCCGGCGCACAGATGGACGGTGATCGTGGCGAAGACGTCGGCCACCGGCCCGTCGCCTTCGCACAGCGTGCGGGCGTCGGCGAACTCGCCGGGGCCCGGCGCACCGGGGCCGAGGGCGGCGCGCAGCCGGGCGTGATGGATGCGCGGACCGTCGTCGTCCTTGAACAGCAGCCGGGTGCGCGGGCGGCCCTCCGCGGTGCGCTCCGGCGGGTCGAGGACGAGCGAGACGTTCTGCTGGTGGGACTCCAGCGCGATGCCGTAGCCGAACAGCGTGGTCTGGTAGTCGAAGAGGAGGGTGAGGAGGTCGTCGAGCAGGGCGGGCACGTCGCCGCCGTGGCACCGGTCGGCGAGGTGCTCGACGACGAGCCGGCCGCCGGGGGCGGGCGCGAGCAGGGCGGCCAGGGGCACCACGAGGGCGCCGTCGAGCCCGGCGGGCTGGCGGCGGCACAGCGCGGCGAGCAGTTCGTGGCCGGCGTGCGCGTAGGCGGTCTCGTCGGCGTGCAGCACGGTGTCGCGGAAGCGCGGCTCGCGCCGGGCGACGGCCTCCAGCAGCCGCTGGACGGTCGCGCCGTCGGCCAGGGTGGCGGGTTTGACGGTGCGCCGGTTGCGCAGGCCCAGGGTGGCGGTGGCCAGCGGGAGCTTGAGGTGCAGCCGGGGGTCGGCCGCGGCGGCGACCGTACGCATCGAGAGCGTCGGCACGACGTCGAGGTACGGAAGCGGGGCGAGCGCCGCCCGGCCGGCGAGGCCGGCGGCGCGCAGCGCGCCCGCCAGCGGACCGCCGGCGGTCAGCGGGTGGACGGGCAGGGCGAGATGGGTGCGATCGAGCGCGGACGGCAGGCCGAGGACGGAGGGGGCGGGCCAGGCATCGGGTGGATCCTGCCCGGCGGCGGGGTCGAGGGCGCCGCGCAGGGTGAGGGCGTCGCGCGGCACGGCGAGCCAGCGCAGGGCGAAGCGCGGGTGGAACTCGGGGGCGCAGGCGCGCAGGTCGGCGTCCGTGAGGCCGGCGCGTGCGCGGGAGGCCGGGTAGACCGGGTGGTCGAGGCGGGCGGCGAGCGTGTCGTGCGCGAGCGTGCCGGCGTGACCGGTCCAGCGGGCCGGGTCAGGACCGTACCGCGCGGTGACCGCCGCGGCCGTCTCCTCCCAGGTGGCGGCGTGCAGCCGGGCCACGGCCAGCGACTGCCGGCACTCCGCGGCGAAGGCGCGGAAGCCGTCGCGGTCTTCGGGGTCGGCATGCGCGGCGAGGGCCGCCAGGACGGCGTCCAGCCCGGTGACCTCGGTGGCCCCGTCGCCGCTCTCGCGGAGCAGCAGCGGCAGGCGGGCCCCGTACGCGCTCTGGAAGCCGTCCGGCGCGACGGGCACCAGCAGGGCGCCCGGCCCGGCGGGCCCGGCCGGGCCGGCTGGATCCGCGAGGCGCAGCCAGCGCCCGTCCGGCCGGTCGAGCGCCGTCGTACGGGTGCGCAGCCCCACCGCGTCCTCCCGCAGCAGCGCGCTCAGCACGCGCAGCGTCAGCACCGCCTCCGCGGCGTCCGCGTCGCCGCCGCTCTCCCGCGCGGCGCCGCTCACGGCGTGATCTCCCAGTGCTGCGCGGCCAGGAAGTCCGCGACCACCCGGTCGACCCGCCGCTGGTCCGTGCCGATGCCGCGGGCCACGCCGAGGAAGTCGCGGTTGGTGCGGTGCAGTTCGTGCCGCTCGCCCACCGCGCGCAGCGGCCGGTACGTCAGCTCCACCCCGTCCACCGTCAGGTCCGCGGGACCCGGCGCGGCGGCGAGCGTCCCGGCGGTGCGGGCGCACGGGTAGGACAGGCGCGCCCGCCCGTCGGTGCGCGCCCCCAGGTCCGCGGGGAGCGGTTCGCCGAGGTGGGTGCGGAGGATGTGCTCGAAGAGCGGTATGCCCAGCAGCCGGGCGAGCAGCAGGTCGCACTGGTCGCCGACGGCGCGGTAGTTGACCTCCACGATCCGGGCCCGGCCCGCGCTCACGGTGAACTCGGTGTGGCAGGCGCCGAACCCGACGCCGAGCGCGTCGAGTTGCCCGAGCACCTGGGCGGTGACCGGCCCGGGGTGCCCGGGCACGTAGGACATGCGCTCCTCGATGAAGTAAGGAGGCGGCGACAGCTCGGTGTGGAAGCCGCCGAGGACGTGGCGTACGCGGCCGTCCCCCAGCGTCTCCAGCGTGTACAGCTCGCCGTCCAGGAACTCCTCGACCACCAGCGCCTCGCCCGGCCGCCGCGCCCGGATCTCCGCGCACCGCCGCACCAGCTCCGCCGCGTCCGCGGCCAGCACCACGTCCTCGCTGGCGACGCCCTCGCGCGGCTTGACCACGCACGGGTACGGTACGTCCAGCGCTTCCGGGTCCGCTCCGGGGGGCAGCTCCGCCGCCCGTACCGGGTCCGCGCCGCCGGCGGCGGCGAGCCGGCGGCGCATCTCCGCCTTGTCCTTGGTGGCGAGGGCGGCCCGCCAGCTCTTGGCGGGCAGGCCGAAGTAGCCGGCGGCGAGCGCGGCCTGCGTCTGCAGGTGGTCGCTGTTGGTGAACACCGCGTCCGGCCGGCGGTGGGCGGAGATGCGGCCGATCACGGCGCGGAAGTCGGCCACGTCGCAGCCGAGGGTCTCCGGCTCCGGCGCCCGCCGCCGGTGGGCGTCGGGCTGGTCAGTGAGCACGGTGACGTCGAGGCCGAGGCGGCGTGCGGCGGGCAGGAAGCCGTCCGTGACCGAGTCGGTGGGGTTGCGCGCCAGCAGATAAAACCGCACGGAATCCTGACCTGACACCTTTCCTGGATGTTTCCTGGATGCACCCGTCACCGGTGGCGGAAGTAAGGCTTACCTTACTCTGTCGATCACCCGCCGGTGCACGGAGCGGGGAAAACCGGCCTGGTCCCGCCGCCTTCCGCCGCCGGGCCGCCCCGCCGCCCCGCCGCGGTGCGGCCGCGCGACGCCGGCCGGAGTCCACGTACCGAAACGGGTTTGAGCCCGCGGCGGGGTCGGAACGACACTGCGGAAGGAGCCGTGCCGCGACACGGTTCCTCCGCTCTGCCCGCACGGCCGTCGCCCCCGGCGCTGACGAGTCACCGTTTCGAAAGAGAGCCCCGATGGCCACCGCCTCACGCCGCCGGCGCCTGTCGCTGTCCCTGATGTTCCTCATACCCGGGCTGTCGCTCTCGTCGTGGGTGACGCGGACCCCGGACGTCCGCGACGAGTTGGGGGCGTCCACGGCGGAGATGGGCCTGATCCTCTTCGGCCTGTCCGTGGGCTCCACCATCGGCATCGCCGGCTCGGGGGCGCTGGTGGCCCGGATGGGCACCCGGCCGGTGATCGGCGGCGGCACGGTGCTGATCGCGCTCGGGGTCGCGGGGGTCGGGACCGGGGCGCTCGCCTCGTCGGCGGCCCTCGTCACCGCCGGGCTGTTCGTCTTCGGCCTCGGCGGCGGCTCGGGCGAGGTGGCGCTGAACGTGGAGGGCGCGGAGGTCGAGCGGCTCCTCGGCCGGTCCGTGATGACGGCGCTGCACGGGTTCTTCAGCCTCGGCACCGTGCTCGGCGCCAGCCTGGGCATGCTGGCGACGGCCGCCGGCTTCCCCGTGCAGTGGCACCTGCTCCTCATGTCCGGCGTCGCGCTCGCCGTCTTCCTCGCCTCCTTCGGCGACGTCCCGGGCGGCGTCGGCAAGCGGGCGGCCGGGACCGCGGAGCCGGACGAGGCCGACGGGAGCGACGGCGCGGCCCGCGGCAGGCCGCTGTGGAAGGACACCCGACTGCTGCTGATCGGCGGGGTCGTCCTGGCCATGGCGCTCGCGGAGGGAGCGGCGACCGACTGGCTGCCGCTGCTGATGGTCGACGGCCACGACCTGGACGCGGCGCTGGGCTCCCTCGTCTACGTGGGCTTCGCCACCGCCATGACCGTCGGCCGCTTCTGCGGCGGCTTCTTCATCGACCGCTTCGGCCGCTACCTCGTGATCAGGACCAGCGCGATCTCCGCGGCCCTCGGACTGGTCGTGGTGATCTTCGTCGACCACCCGGTGGCCGCCGGTGCCGCGGTCCTCTTCTGGGGGCTGGGCGCCTCGCTGGGCTTCCCGGTCGCCATCTCGGCCGCCGGTGACTCCGGCCCGAACCCGACCGCCCGGGTGAGCCTCGTGGCGATGATCGCGTACGGGGCCTTCCTCGTCGGCCCGCCCGGCCTCGGCTTCCTGGGCGACCACTACGGGCTGCGCTCCGCGATGATCGCCGTCCTCGCCCTGGTCGCCACGGCGATCGTGCTCGCCCCCGCGGTCGGCGAGCGCCGCCCCTCGGTGGCGGACGTCAAGAACGCCCCGAAGCCGGCCCCCCGGCCCGTGGACGAGGCCGCGAACGCCGACCGCGACCGCTGAGCCGCCGGCCCTCCGGCGGGGTGGTCAGCCGTCGCCGAGCAGCCGCAGCAGCCGGTCCGCCGGAAGGGCGTGGCGGGTGCGGCCCCCCGGGCCCGTCGTCGTGGTGGCGGCGAGGAGCGAGTTGAGCACCGCCTCCTCGACGGCGTCCATGACCCCCTCGAAGAGCGGGTCGAGGCCGGCGTCCGGGGGCGGGCCGCCGCCGGGGCGTACGCCGAAGGCGATCGCGTAGTCCCCGCTCCCGTGCCCGTACGACGCGCCCGTTCTGGCCAGCGCGAAGACCGCGCGCCGCGCCACCCGCGTCAACTGCCTGGCGTCCAGCGGCGCGTCGGTGGCCGCCACGACCATGCACGAACCCGCCTCCGGCGCGGCCCCCGGGCCGGGGACGCCCACGTCGGCGGGCGTGACGGTGCGCCCGCGGACGCGCAGCGTGCCGCCGAAGTTCGCCTGTACGAGCACGCCGACGCACGCGTCGCGCCCGCCGACCGCCACCAGCCGCGACGCCGTGCCCACGCCCGCCTTGAAGCCCAGCGCCGCCGTCCCCGTGCCCGCGCCTACGCAGCCCTCCGCGACCGGCCCGCCGGCCGCCCCGTCGAGCGCCGCATGCACGTGCTCCGCCCGTACCGGCCGGGCGCGGATGTCCGACAGGACGCCGTCGTTGCACTCGCCCACGACCGGGTTGAGGCTCGTCACCTCCGCGCACACGGGCCGCTCCAGCATCCAGCCGACGAGCGCGTCGGCCGCCCGGAACGCCGAGAGCGTCGAGGTGAGCAACACCGGCGTCTCCAGCGCGCCCAGCTCGGCGAGCTGCGTGCTGCCGACCAGCTTGCCGTACCCGTTCCCGGCGAACACCCCGGCGGGCAGTGGCGCCCCCGGGTGCACGTCCCCGGGCACGATCGCCGTGACACCGCTGTGCAGCAGCGGCGGCTCGCGCAGCGTCACGTGTCCCACGCGCACGCCCGGCACGTCGGTGATCGCCCCGTACGGACCGGGCGCGAGCCGGCCCGCCGCCAGCCCCAGGCCCCGGGCGCGGCGCCCGGCCGCGGCGCGTTCGTCCATGAAGCCGCAGGCTACGCCCCCCGCGCCGGCGGCGGCACGTTCCACACCTGCAGCACGCCGGTGTTGCGGGACCCGGTGACGAAGCGCCGGCCGTTCGGCGAGACCGCCACGGCGGACAGGTAGCGTGACTCCGTCCTGACCGTGCGGGCCGTGGCCGGCGGCGTGACCGGGTCCCAGATGTGGGCGACGCCGCCGCTGCCGACGCTGACGATCCGGGAGTCGGGGGTGACGGCGATCCCCGCGACCGTCTCCCGGTGCACGGCGACCTCCACGCCGGTGGTCGTGCCGCTGCCGTCGAGCGCGGTGAACTGCATCCGCCCGTCGACGCCGCCGCTGACCGCCCGGGTGCTGTCCGGGGTGATCGCCAGCCCCTGCACGAAGGACCGGTGCGCCGTCACCGGGCCGCCGACCGGGCTGCCGTCGGCCAGGTCCCAGATCCGCAGGACGCCGTCCCGGCCGTCCTCGTGCCCGGTGCTGACGATCTTCCTGCCGTCCGGGGTGACCGCCACCGCCGCGACCAGCTCGTGCGCCTGGATCGACCGCCCGGCCGGGATGCCGCTCTCCAGGGCGAGGACGTGCACCCTGCCCTCGCCGCCGCCGGTGACGATCCGCTTGCCGTCGGGCGTGAGCGCCGCGTGCACGGACAGGGCGACACCCCACTCGCCCATGTACCGGTGCACCTCCAGCGGTCCGGTGACCGGCTCACCGGTCTTGAGGCTCCAGACGCCGACCGTGCCGTGGCCGCTGGCGACGACGCGCTCTCCTTCCGGTGTCACCGCGACCGACTTGACCACGTTCGCGTACGTGTCGATCTCCCCGAGCAGCTTCCACGGCGCCAGGCGCCAGATCCGCAGCAGCCCGTCGCCGCCTCCGGTGACCACGTGGCGCCCGTCCGGCGTCATCGCCAGCGACTGGATCCCGACGCGCTGCTGCGCGCGGGCACCCGGCCTCGACAACAGCCGATCCCGCCACCCTGCCACGCCGTACTCCCCTCCTCGGGAACCGCCGGATCACCGAAGGCCGCGACGGACCACCGCGGGTCCGGACGCCGGCGCCCAGGCTGCCACGCGGATCCGGGGACCCCTCCCGTGCCCGTGCGGCCTGAGCCGAGGGCGGCCGGGCGGCCCCTGGGGGAGGGTGAGTTGGAGCCGGAACAGGTCAAGGGACGGTAAAATTTACCCGGATTGGTCCAGTCCTTTGCGGCGGGCTGGAGCGTGGGGGAGTCGTCCGGCCGCCCGGATTGGTACGGCCCGGTACCCGCGCCGGTCACATTGACATGTTCGCGACCCAGGGCTGTCTTAGAGGTCTATACCGCACGATTCGCGTCCGACCACCCGAGCACGCGGACGACCCGGCGCGCCGGGTGGACGTCGTCTTCCCACAAGGAGAGCCGTGTCCGTGCAGAGAGCCGCACCTCTTCGCCTCAGATCCTTCCCCGTGTCCCGGCGCCTGCTCGCGGTCCTCGCCGTGCTGGCGCTGGCGCTCACCGGGCTCACCACGCTCGCCCCGCCCGCCAGCGCCCAGGCCGGGCTGACCGCGACCTTCAGCAGCTCCGGCAGCGGCTCGTCGTGGACGGGCAAGTTCGTGGTCGCCAACGCCGGCACCGCCGCGGTGGAGAACTGGTCGCTGGAGTTCGACCTGCCGGCCGGCGTGTCGGTCAGCAACCACACCCACGGCACCGCGCAGGTCGACGGCCGCCACGTCACCGTCACGCCCGCGTACTACAACGCCCGCGTCCCGGCGGGCCGTGACACCGAGCCGTACAGCTACACCTTCACCGGCAGCGGGCCGATGACGGCGCCCACCGGCTGCCTGATCAACGGCGACAAGTGCGACGGCAGCCCGGCCGTGCCCCCGCAGGCACCGGGCGGCGTGAGCGTCGCCGACACCACCGCCCGTACCGTGACGCTGAAGTGGAACGCGGCGGCCCAGGGCGACTTCCCCGTGACCTCGTACGAGGTCCTGCGCGGCGGCGCCGTCGTGGCGGCCAGCGCCACCACCCAGGCGACCGTCCGCGACCTGACTCCCGCCACCTCCTACCAGTTCGCCGTCCGGGCCAAGGACTCCCGCGGCAACGAGGGCCCGCCCAGCGCCCCCGTGACCGCGACCACCGTGGACCCGGCCACCGACACCGTGCCGCCGACGGCCCCGGGCAACCTGCGGTCCACGGACGTCACCTCCAGCACCGTGGCGCTGCGGTGGGACGCGGCGACCGACGACAAGCGCGTCGCCGCCTACGACGTCTATCGCGGGACCACCCTCGCCGCGAGCGTACCCGCCGACACCCTGACCACCACGCTGACCGGGCTGACCCCCGCGACGCAGTACGCCTTCACGGTCAGGGCCCGCGACGCCGCCGACAACCCCTCGCCCGCGAGCAACACCCTGACCGTCACCACCGACGAGGCCGTCGGCCAGGGCGGCTACGCCAAGGTCGGCTACTTCGTGCAGTGGGGCATCTACGGCCGCCAGTACTTCGTGAAGGACCTCGACACCTCCGGCGCGGCGGCCAAGCTCGACGTCATCAACTACGCTTTCGCCAACATCGACCCGCAGAACCTCACCTGCCTCAACGGCGTCACCAAGGGCACCTCTCCCAACCCGCAGGACCCCAACCAGGGCGACGGCGCGGGCGACGCCGAGGCCGACTACGGCCGGGCCTTCCCCGCCGGCCAGTCGGTCGACGGCGTCGCCGACGACGGCTGGGGCAAGCTGCGCGGCAACTTCAACCAGCTCAAGAAACTCAAGGCCAAGCACCCGCACCTGAAGATCCTCATCTCGCTGGGCGGCTGGACCTACTCCAAGTACTTCTCCGACGCGGCCAGGACGCCCGCCTCCCGGGAGAAGTTCGTCAAGTCCTGCATCGACATGTACATCAAGGGCGACCTGCCCGCGTACAACGGCGCCGGCGGCCCCGGCGTCGCGGCCGGCATCTTCGACGGCATCGACCTGGACTGGGAGTGGCCCGGCTCGCCCGACGGCCACCCAGGCAACCACTGGAGCCCCGAGGACAAGGCCAACAACACCGCGCTGATCGCCGAGTTCCGGCGGCAGCTCGACGCGCTGGGCGGAGACCACAAGCTGCTGACCGCCTTCACCCCCGCCGACCCCAAGAAGATCGACGCCGGCTGGGACCTGAAGGAGATCTTCAAGTACATGGACTTCGCCAACGTCCAGGGCTACGACTTCCACGGCTCCGGCAGCGACAACTCGTGGGAGCCCAACCGCACCGGCCACCAGGCCAACCTGTACCCCGACGCGCAGTCGCCGTACCCGAACGACTTCAGCATCGACGGCGCGGTGCAGCACTACCTCGATGCGGGCGTCAGCCCCCGCAAGCTGACCATCGGCTTCCCGTTCTACGGGCGCGGCTGGCAGCAGGTGGCCGACGGCGGCGCCAACGGCGAGTGGCAGAGCGCCAACGGCGCCGCGCCCGGCCAGTTCCAGGAGGAGGCCGGGACCCGCGGCTACGACAACCTCCTGGCCATGGTGCCGAACATGACCGTGCACCACGACACCCAGTCCGTGGCCACGTACGGGTACACCGGCGCGAACGGTCAGTGGTGGTCGTTCGACGACGTCTGGGCGATCGACCAGAAGACCGCGTACATCAGGGAGAAGGGGCTGCTCGGCGGGATGGTCTGGGAGATGTCCGGAGACCTGTCGAACGGCACCTTGTTCAACGCGCTGGATCGCGGACTCCCGTAAAGAACGGACTCCCTGAGAAGGGAGGGCCCGTACGGTACGCCACCGACCGTACGGACCGGGTCCGGCCGCGGACGTGCGGCCGGACCCTCCCGTCCCGCCCGCGGCGCGCCGTCCGGGCGCCGCGGGCGGGACGCCTCCGGGATCTCCGGGTGTGTCCGGCCGCGCGCGGCCGGGTCAGCGGGCCAACTGGGCGCAGTGCCGGCAGGCGCGGGCGGAGGCGGCGAGCCGGGTGTGTGCGGCGAGCGTGACCGCGCCGGCCAGCGCGCCCGCCGGCCAGTCCTGCACCAGCACGGCGCCCGCGGTCAGCGTGAGCGCGCTGACCGCCAGCGCCACGGCCGCGGTGGTGCCGGTCCAGGCCACCACGAGCGGCAGTTGCCGCGGGGTGGCCGACCAGCGGGACAGGGCGCCGGTCGCGGCGAGCGACCCGGCGGCGAGCAGCGCAGCCAGCGCGGCGAGGCCGCCGAGGTTGGCCGCGAGCACGTGCACGGCCGCGGGCATGCGCCCGCCCGCGTCCTCGGCGGTGGCGCCGACCAGGTACCAGCAGGCCATCAGGAACGGGACGATGAGCGCGACGACCCGCGCGGTCTGCCGGGCCTGCGCGATGGTCAGCTCGCGCTGGAAGGCCGGGCCGACCTCCGCCACCGTGCCGAAGTCGCGCACCGCGCGGGCCGCCGCGGCGGCGCGGGACGGCGCGCCGGCCGCGGCGTGCGCGTCGGCGGCGTCGGCGAGCCCGTCGCGTACCTCCGCCAGCATCCGGGACTTGACGCGGACGGGCCCGTGCAGCGCGGCGTCCAGGGCGGCGAGGTGGTCCTCGACGGCGCCGCCTTCCGGGACGGCGGGAGCGGTGCCCTCCTCGTCCGCGGCGCCGGGGGCGGGCGCGGGGGCCGTGCCCCCGGGGTCGCCGGCCGTCATGTCGCCGGCCTCGGCGCCGGGCCCGGGTCCAGGACCGAGCCGATGGCGCTGGTGAACTCCCGCCAGGCGGTGCGCTCGTCCGCCAGCGCGCGCCGGCCCGCGTCGGTCAGCTCGTAGCAGCGCCGCCGCCGCTCGCCTTCCGACTCCCACGTGCTGCGCAGCAGGCCCGTGCGTTCCAGCCGGTTCAGCGCCGGATAGACCGTGCCCGTGCGCAGTTCCAGCGCGCCCGCGCTGCGCCGCTGCACGGCGGTGATGATCGCGTAGCCGTGCAGCGGGCCGCCTTCGAGTGCGGCGAGCAGCAGTCCGTCCAAGTGTCCGCGTACCGGATCCCCTCTCATGGGCGCCCAGCCTACCTCCTTCTGTTGGTGTGCTATGTATTGGTAGCCAACATATTACCCGGGAGGGTGCGGTGACGAAGTTCCTGCTGTCCGTACACGTGCTCGCGGCGATCCTGGCCATCGGGCCGATCGCCGTGGCGGCCTCGGTGTTTCCCCGGATCGCCCGCGAGTCGGCCGCCGCCGACCCCGCGCACCGCGACGGGACCGCCGCGTTCCTGCACCGCGTCTGCCGCGCCTACGCGGTCGTGGGCCTCGCCGTCCCCGCGTTCGGCGTGGCCACCGGCGCGCAGCTCGGGGTGCTGACCGACGCCTGGCTGATCGCCTCCATCGTGCTGACGACCGGCGCGGCGGCCCTGCTCGCGCTTGCGATCCTGCCGGGACAGCAGCGCCTCCTGGCCGCGACGAGCGGCGACGCCCCCGCCCGGGAGGGCGACGTGCTGCGCCCCGCGGCGAGCCGGCTCGCCATGCTCACCGGGGTCTTCAACCTGCTCTGGGCGGTCGTCGTCGTGCTGATGATCGTCCGTCCCGGCTCCACCACGGGGGCGTGAGCCGTGCGCGCGCTGCGGATCGCCGCCGCCGTCGAGCTGCTGACACTCGCGGCCCTGCTGATCAACCTGTTCACCGTGCACACCGAGGCCGTCAGTTCCCTCGGCGGCCCCGTGCACGGCACCGCCTACCTCGCGGTCATCGCCCTCACCTGGGCGACGACGCCGGGGGACACCGCTCCCGGCACCCGGCCGCGGTCGGTCGTCCCGGGCGTCGGCGGGCTGCTGGTGCTGCGCCGGCTGGACCGGCTGCGCCGGCTGCGCCGCGGGGGGCCCGCCGGCGCCGCCCCTCACGTGACGGATCCGCCGGGGCGGGCGAGATAGCGCCGTCTCCGGCCGGCGAACCCGTGCGCGGTGAGGTCGGTGCTGTCGACGTACTGGTCCACGGACCCGACCGGCGGCAGCGCCGCCAGTCCGGGGTCGTCGACCGTGGCGAGCAGCGCGGCGCAGAAGCGCTCGGCGCCCAGGACGAGGAACGGTCTCTCGTAAAAGGGGCGTACCTCCGGCTCCAGCGGCTCCGTGAGCCCCAGGCCGTTGTGCATCCGTGCCACCAGCTCGTAGGCGGGCGACAGTTGCCGCTCGCGCTCCCGCCAGCCGCGCGCCGCCAGCGCCCCGGAGAGCAGCGGCGCCAGCTCCGCCGCCTGCGGCAGGGCGGCGAAGGCGGAGCCGAGCCACTTGCCGTACGGCGGATAGACCCGGTGCATCAGCAGGCACAGCCGCATCAGCTCGCGCACCTGCCTGGCGGCGGTCACCGCGGACCCCAGGTCGTCCCCGACCTCGCCGCAGCGCCCGACGAACGGCTCCTCCTGGTGCAGCCGCTGCCACTGGCACGCCAGCACGTAGCGCCACACCGGGTCCGGGTACCAGCCGAGGCTCTCCCGGTACGAGGTGAGCACCCCGGCGCCGTCGTGGAACACCGCGCCGCCCGTCAGCTCCCGCAGCACCTGCCACGGTGCCGCCAGCCAGCCGCCCGCCGAGAGCCCGCCGTCCGGCACCTCGCCGAGCTGGTCCGCGAAGTGCGCGCGGACGTCGAGGACGTCGACCCAGTGCCGCGGCGTCGTACCGCCGGGGAACGCGAAGCGCACCGGGTGGCCGCGGAACCGCTCCGGCAGCTCCCGGCCGAGCAGCGCGGTGAGCCCGGCGGCGTGCGCCCGGTGGCCGGCCGGCGCGAGGAACACCTGCAGCCGCGGGCCCCAGGCGTGGTCCGTCGAGCGCGGGGTGTCGAAGCCCTGCACCTCCGATCCCCAGCCCAGCAGCGCGGCGGCGTACGGCGCGCCGGCGAGCACCCGGTCCAGGAGGGGGGCGACGGCCTCGGCGTGGAAGTCGCGGGCCAGTTCGAGACCGGGGCGGAATGCGGTGCTCATCGCCGTCACCCTGGCAGACGGCGCCGCCCCGGGCCAGCGGGTTTCGTACGGCGCACCGGCCGGCGGACACCGGCGGCGCGGGGCCCCGGCTAGAGTGCCCGGAAGATCCGATCGGCGACCGCGAGCGGAGGCGTCACCATGGCCGAGGTCGTGCTCTTCCACCACGCGCTGGGGCTGGGCCCCGGCGTTCTCGCCTTCGCCGGCGAACTGCGCCGCGCGGGGCACACGGTGCACACCCCCGACCTCTTCGAGGGACGCACCTTCGGCTCGCTCGCCGAGGGGATGGCGCACGTCGCCGGGATCGGCTTCGGGGAGGTCGTCGCCCGCGGCCTCCGCGCGGCCGACGCACTGCCCGCAGAGGCCGTGTACGCGGGCTTCTCCGTCGGCGTGCTGCCCGCGCAGTGCCTGGCCCAGACCCGCCCCGGCGCGCGCGGCGCGCTGCTCTTCCACTCCTGCGTCCCGGTGGCCGAGTTCGGCCCCGCCTGGCCGAAGGGGGTGCCGGTGCAGGTGCACGGCAAGGAGGGCGACCCTCTGTTCGCCGGCGAGGGCGACCTCGACGCGGCGCGCCTGCTGGTGGCCGGCGCGGCGGACCGGGAGCTGTTCCTCTACCCCGGCGACGAGCACTTCTTCGCCGACCCCACCCTCCCGTCGTACGACCCGGACGCCGCCGCGCTGCTCACCGAGAGGGTGCTGGCGTTCCTCGCGGGCGGGCGGCCGTGAGCGCCGCGGTCCCCGCCGCCCCCGGGGTCGTCCGGGGGCTCCAGGAGCGGGCCGCGCGGGCGCTGCCCGCGGAGCTCGTCGCGTACGCCGACGGCTGGTGGTTGCGGCACCACCGCGGCAGCTCGTGGTGGGTCGGCTCGGTGCTGCCGCACGGACCCGAGGAGCCCGCCGGGCCGGCGGAGCTGCTGCGGCGGGTGGCGCACGCCGAGGAGTTCTACGCCCGGCACGAGCGCGCGGCGCTGTTCCAGATCACCCCGGCCGCCTGCCCCGCCGGGCTCGACGACCTGCTCGCCGGGCGCGGCTACCGCCGCGCGCACCCGGTCTCCCTGCAGGCCGCGGCGGTCGCCGGGGTGCCGGCGCAGCCGACCGGGGGCCGCCTTCGGGCGCGTACCGAAGACCGCCCGGTCGACGCGTGGTTCGGCGTCTGGCACGCCGTCCACGGCCGGGACGCCGCCCCGGCGGCCGCGGGGGGACTCCTCGAACGGGTCGCCGGCCCGTCCGCGTACGCCCGCGTCCTCGACGGCGAGGAGACGGTGGCCGTGGGCCGGGCCGTCGCCGACACCGGCTGGGCCGGCGTCTTCGCCATGGCCACGCTGCCCGCGGCGCGGGGCAGGGGCGCCGGCGGGCGCGTGCTCGGCGCCCTGGCGGGCTGGGCCGGGGCACACGGCGCGGCGCGTCTGTACCTCCAGGTGGAGCGCGACAACCCGGCCGCGCTGCGGCTGTACGCCCGCGCCGGCTTCCGCGAGCTGTGCACCTACCACTACCGCACCGCCGCCGCACAGCCCTGATCCGGCCGCGCGGCGACGCGCCCGGCGGGCACCGCATCGCCTGGCAGCGGGCGGCACGGCACTGGACAATGGGGCCGGTGTTGTCGGCGTGTCGACGAAGGAGCGGGCGATGAGCAGTGAGAGCGACGGAGCGGGTCAGGGCAACACGGAGTACGGCAGGAAGCGCTTCAAGCGCTCCCGCAGCCACTTCGCCGACCGGATCACCGCGGCCGGCGAGGACGGCTGGCCCGCCGAGGCCGGGCGCTACCGGCTCGTAGTCAGCCGCGCCTGCCCGTGGGCCAACCGCACGCTGATCTCCCGGCGGCTGCTCGGCCTGGAGCCCGCGATCTCCGTCGGCGTCACCGACCCGATCCAGGACGACCGGAGCTGGCGCTTCACGCTCGACCCCGGCGACCGCGACCCGGTGCTGGGCATCCGGTTCCTCAGCGAGGCGTACGACGCGCGCGAGACCGGCTACCCGGGCGGCGTCAGCGTGCCCGCGATCGTCGACGTGCCCAGCGGCAGGCTCGTCACCAACGACTTCCAGCAGATCACCCTGGACTTCGCCACCGAGTGGACCGCACTGCACCGCGACGGCGCGCCCGACCTGTACCCCGAGGCGCTGCGCGACGAGATCGACGAGGTGATGGAGGGCGTCTACCGGAACGTCAACAACGGTGTCTACCGGGCCGGCTTCGCCACCACCCAGGACGAGTACGAGGCCGCCTACCACGACGTGTTCCGGCAACTGGACGAGCTGTCCGCGCGGCTGTCCGGCCGCCGCTACCTGGTCGGCGAGACCCTCACCGAGGCCGACATCCGGCTGTTCACCACCCTCGTCCGCTTCGACCCCGTCTACCAGGGGCACTTCAAGTGCAACCGCAACAAGATCGCGGAGGACCCCGTGCTGTGGGCGTACGTCCGCGACCTCTACCAGACGCCGGGCTTCGGCGACACGGTCGACTTCGACCACATCAAGCGCCACTACTACGAGGTCCACACGGGCATCAACCCGACCGGCATCGTCCCGGCGGGGCCCGACCTGTCGGGCTGGCTGACGCCGCACCACCGCGAGCAGTTGGGCGGCCGTCCCTTCGGCGACGGCACCCCGCCGGCGCCTCCGCCCGAGGCGGAGCGCGTCCCCGCCGCCGGCCGGCCCTGACCCCGGCGGACGGGCTGCCCTGACCCAGGCCGACGGGGCGGACGGCCCGCACAGGCCCCCGCGCCGTCCGCCCGCGCGGGAAATGGCGTTGGCGGATCATGGCGGCCTCCGCCATCCTGAGGCGGATGAGATTCCGGCTGGCGGACGGCGTGGTGACCACGGGACAGGCGGCGTGGGCCGCCCGCGCCGGCGTGCCCGTCCGGCTCGCGGAGCAGGCCGACGCCCCCGCGGGCGCACCCGTCGCGCTGGGGCCCCCGGAGGCGGGGGAGGAGCGGGCCGAGGCCGCCGTCGCCGCGTTGCGCCGGCTGGTCGCGGCCGGCGGCCCGGTCGCCGCCGGCGCGGGCGTGGACCTCGGCGGCGGCTTCCGCTCCGCGCGGCTCGCGGGTGCCCGCGGCGACAAGCGGGACGCGGTCCTCGCCGCACTGCGCGCGCTGGGCCCCGCCGAGGCCGGGCGGCTCGGCGACCGGGCGGCGACCACCGTGGCGCTCTTCGGCCCCGCCGCGACCAAGCGCGTGGGCGCCGCCGCCGGCCGGGCGGTGGCCGAGGGCCGCTGGCCCGCCGTGCGGCTCGCGTCCGCCGCCAGCGACGTGCTGGGGCCCGAGCAGGTCGAGCGGATCCTCGCCCTCGAAGCGCCCGACGGCGTCGACCCGGTCGACGGCGGCGCCCCCTCCGTACTCGCCGGGCATCTGGGCCGCGTGCTCGCACCGCTGCCCGGGCCGCGCCGCCCGGCGCTGCTGACCGACCTGTGGGACCGGGTGCTCGACGGCCACGCCCGGCAGGCGCGCCGCGCGCGGCTGCTCGCCACCCAGGGCCGCGACGACCGGGTGGCCCAACTGCGGACCCGACGCACCCGGTTCGAAGAGGAACTGGCGCGCCACCGGGTCTCGTACGACGTGAAGACGGGCGAGTCGCCGCTGCTGGCGGCGGCGCGGTGGACGCCGTCCGACGACTACTGGCACGGGGTGCTGAACCGGATCGTGCAGGACGCCCAGGCGGCGACCGTGCTGCTGCGCACCGCCGTCGCCGTCGCCGACCACGGCCCGGCCGTCGGGCTCGCGCACATGGAGCCGCAGCTCGCCGCCGCCGTCGCGGCCACCGGTCACGCCGCGGCGGCCCGCGCCGCCCGCCGGGTCCCGGGCCTGACCGGGCTGCCCGCCCGCCCCGCCGGGCACGCCCGCGAGCTGCAGCGCCACGTGCTCAAGAAGGGCCCGGCGCACGTCCCGTACGAGACGCAGGTGCGCCCGCGCCTGGCGCGCGCCCGCGACTACGCGCTGGTCGTCGTCGAGGAGGTCGACCGGCTGCTCGACCGGGAGCTGCTCGTTCCCGAGGACGTGCTGCACGCGTGGGCGGCGCAGGGCATGGAGGTCTGGCGCCGGCACACCGGCTACACCCCCGTCCGCCCGCCCGAGGAGTGGGCGGAGAACCCGCCGTGGGTGCGCGACCGCTTCGGCACTACCGACACCCTCGCCGACCGGCTCCGCGACCGCCGGGAGAAGGGCGAGGCGGCGGCGCCCCGCGACGTCGAGGTGCTGGGCGACCTGCTGTGGTACGCCGAACTGGCCGACGCGCTCGCGCAGTTGCACGGCCACGAGGCCGCCTCCTGCACCCCGCGGGGCGGTCCGCTCGGCCTGGACCACGACCCGCCGCCGGCCGCCCGGCCGCTGGAACCGCGGCTGGACTCGGTGAGCCTCGCGGTCTCCGGTGCCGCCCAGCTCGCCGCCCTCGGCGGCACCGTGGGCAAGGGCGTGAAGACCTGGGCGGGGCTGGTCGAGAGCCTGCGCGCGGACGTGGACGTGGCCACGGCGCTCAGCGGCGAGTTCCCCGTACCGCCGCCGCTGGCCGCGGTCGACGCCACCCTCGTCCCCGGCACCCGCGCGCGCTTCCGGCTGGCCCGCAGCGCCCGCACGCTCGCCGAGTGGGCGGACTACATGGGCAACTGCATCGCCACGCCCTTCTACGTCGACGCCGCGCTGAAGGGCCGCAGCGCGCTGGCCGCGCTCCAGGACGACACGGGCCGCATCCTCGTCAACGCCGAGCTGCGCCCGGCCCGCCCCGCCGAGCGCGGCTGGCTCGTCGGCGAACTCGCCGGCCGCTTCAACGACGCCCCCGACGAGGCTCTGGAAGAGCGCTTCCGCCGCTGGGTCGCGACCCTCCCCGGCACCGAGCCGCCCGAGCCGGCGGCGGCACCCGGTGACGAGGCGCCGGCCGGTCCCGCGCGCCGACGCCGGGCCGCGCCGCGGCTCGTGGCGCACGCCGGGCCGGAGCTGGCCCGGCTCGCGGAGCGGGCGTGGGCGGAGCAGGTCACGGACCGGACGGCCGCGGTCTACGCCGCGCTGGCCGCCACGCTGCCGGCCGCCCCGGCCGCCGCCCTACGCGGCACCCGCACCGGCACCGCGGCGGTCGCCGGCACCCGCGGCGGCGACGGACCCGCCGCCGCCCTGACCCGGCTGCGCCGCCTCGGCCCCGCCTCGCTGGCCCACGCCTGCCGCCGCGTCATCGGCGACGAAACGGTGAGCCCGGCGGAGCTCTGGGCGGCCACCGGCGTACGCCCGCTGGCCGCCGCGGTGACGGCGCTGGACCCGGCCCTGCGCGACCGCTTCGAGCAGCTCGAACTCCTCGACGGCGCGGGGCCGCTGCCCAAGGCGCTGCGCGCCCTGGCCCGGCGGCCCGCGGTGGCGCCCGCGTACGCGATCGGGCTCATGGGCCTGCGCGTCCGGGCGGCGCTCGGACGCCTGGTGGACGAGGACGACCCCGCCCTTGCCCGCGTGGTCTCCCGGCGCCCGCCGGCCCCGCTGCTGTGCGCGGCGGCCGTGGCCGTCACCTGCCGGGCTCCGGCGATACCCCTGGCCGCCGTCGCGGAGCCGCGCGCCGTCACCGTGCCGGGCTTCCCGGCGAGCAGCCTCGACGACCCGGATGGCCCCTGGCAACGGGCCTTCCCCGCGGCCCGCGAACTGGGCGCGGACACCGCGACGTTCTGGGACGGCGTCGCGGCCGGCGGCCTGCGAGCCCCCGCCTCCTGGCTTGCCCCGGGCGGCTGGCCCGCGCTCTGGTCCCGCGCCCACCGCTGAACCCACCCTCGCCCGCAGCCCCTTCACCACCCGGCCCCGGGAACCTTCCGCCGGGCCGGCCGCCACCGCCCGGCGTCCCGCCCGCCACAGCCCATCGGGTCCTCAGGACCGCTGCCCCTCGCGGCGCGCGTCCGCGCCCTCCGCCTTTCCGTGGGGCTCCCCCGCCCCACCGGCGACGACGCGGTTCTCCCCGCGCGGCAGGGCGAGCGCCGCCAGGACCGCCGGCAGCAGGGCGACCGCCAGCACGAACGTCGCGGTCCGCATCCCGTCGGCCGTCGCCTCCCGCAGCGCCTGTCCGACCCGCCCGTCGACGCCCCGGTTCGCGATGGCGACGAACACGGCGATCCCCGTGGCGGTGCCGATCTGGAGCGCGGTGGACGCCACCCCGGAGGCGAGGCCCTGCTCCTCCCCGGCGACGCCGGTGCCCGCGGCGATCCACATGCACTCGAAGGTGATGCCCATGCCCAGGCCCACGACCACGATCCCGGCCAGCACGGTCAGGAACGACCCGTCCGCCCGGAAGCCCGGCGCCAGCAACAGGCCGCCCGCGGTGTTCAGCAGGATGCCGGCGATCAGCGACGCGCGGTTGCCGAAGCGGTGGACCAGCTTCTCGGACAGGGCGTTGCCCGCGGTGATGGCCAGGGTGGGGCCGAGGAACGCCAGCCCGGTCTCCAGCGCGCTGAACCCCAGCACGCTCTGGAAGTAGAGCGTCAGGAAGTACGGCACGGCCTGCGTGGTGAACCCGAAGAGCACGATCACGACGGACGCCGCGCCGAGCGCCCGGTTGCGGAACACCCCGAGCGGCATCAGGGGGTGCCGGCCGCGCGCCTGGGTGCGCAGGAACACGCCGAGCAGCAGCGGCGCGAGGGCCGCCGCGGCGACCACCTCGGCCGCCGCCCACCCGGCCTCCGAGCCGTGTGCGATGGCGAAGATCAGCAGGGTCACCCCCGCGGTGCCGGTCAGCGCGCCCGGCACGTCGATGCCGCCCCGGGCGGCGGGGCCGTCGGCCGGCAGCAGGGCGAACGCGCCCACCGCGCCCAGCGCGGCCATCGGCACGTTGACGAAGAAGACGGCCTCCCAGCCGAACGCCTGGGTCAGCACCCCGCCGGCCAGCGACCCCACGGTCAGGCCGCCCGCGCCCGCCATCGCCCAGACCGTGAGCGCCCGGTTCCGCTCCCTGCCCTCCGCGAAAGCGGTGTTGACCAGCGTCAGCACCGCGGGGAACAGCACCGCGCCGCCCAGCCCCTGCAGCCCGCGGGCGGCGAGCAGCACGCCCGGCGCCGTCGCCAGACCGCCGAGCACGGAGGCCGCGCCGTACAGCACCATGCCCGTGACGAACATGCGGCGCCGCCCCAGCAGATCGGAGAGCCGGCCGCCGAGCAGCAGGAAGCCGCCGTAGAGGACCGCGTAGACGCTGACCACCCACTGCTGGGTGTGCGCGGTGAAGCCGACGTCGGCCGCGATGTGCGGCAGCGCCACGAAGACGATGGTCAGGTCGAGGCTGATGACGAGGTGCCCGAGCGCCAGCAGGGCCAGGCCCGGACCCGGCCGCCGGAGGCGGGCGGGGGAGGGTTCGTACGACATCGGTGTGCTCCGTCGCGATACGGTTCCGCGCAGCCGGCAGCCTGCCGCGCGGCGGGCTGCGCGGTCGCCGGCGCGGTGTTCGTGACGCTAGGCCGGGGGGTCTACGTATCCGCATCCGCAATTCTTCGGAATGCGCCCGTGGGAGCCGCGCGTTGCCGTGCTGTGGAGGGGGGAGGACACGGCGTGCTGTTGGGGAGATCCGCCGCGCAGGCGGCGCTGAAAGACCTGCTCGCGGGCGCGGAGGCGGGCCGCAGCGGCGTCCTCGTGCTCCGCGGGGAGGCCGGGATCGGCAAGTCCGCGCTGCTGGACTGGACCGCGGGGGAGGCGAGCGGGCTCGGGCTGCCGGTGCTGCGCGTGACCGGCTCCGAGCGGGAGGCGGAACTGGCCTTCGCGGGGCTGGTGCAGTTGCTGTGGCCGGTGCGGGACCGTATCGCCGCGCTGCCGGAACCGCAGCACGCGGCGCTGCACGCGGTGCTGGACGCCGGCCGGGACCGCGGCCCGGACCGGTTCCTCACCGGGCTCGCCGTGCTCACGCTGCTGACGGATCTCGCGGACCGCGGCCCGCTCCTCTGCCTCGTCGACGACGCCCACTGGGTCGACCGGTCGTCCGCGGAGGCACTGCTGTTCGCCGCCCGGCGGCTGACCGCCGAGGGCGTCGCGATGGTGTTCGCGGTACGGGACGAGGGGCTCGCGGGACACGGCCTGGCCGAGCTGAGCCTGCCGCGACTCGGCGCCCGGGACGCCGCGGAGCTGCTGGCGGACCGCGGGTTCGCGCCGGAGCTGCGGGACCGGATCGTCGCCGAGTCGGCGGGGAACCCGCTGGCGGTGCTGGAGTTCGCGGCCGCGGCCACGACGGAGCACGGCGGCGCGCCCGGCCCGCGGGAGCCGCTGGCCGTCGCCGACCGGGTGCTCGCGGCGTTCCGGGCCCGGATCGACGACCTGCCCGAGCGGGCCCGCCTGATGGCCGTGCTCGCCGCCGCCGAAGGCCGCGGGGACCTGTCCCTGCTGCTGCGCGCCGCGGACGCCCTCGGCACCGGCCTCGACGAACTCGACCGCTCCGGGCTGCTGCACACCACCGGGGCCACCGGGGCCACCGTCGCCTTCCGCCACCCGCTGATCGCCACCGCCGCCTACCGGGGCGCGCCGCTGGCCGCCCGGATCGCCGCCCACCGCGCGCTGGCCGAGTCCACCGGCGACCCCGACTGCCGCGCCCACCACCTCTCGGCCGCCACCACGTCCCCGGACGCGGGCGTCGCCGCCGAGATCGCCGCGGCGGCCGAACGGGCCCGGCGCCGCACCGCGTACGCCGCCGCGGCCGGGCAGTTCCGGCGCGCGGCGCAGCTCGCGCCCGCCCGTGCCGACCAGGCCGCGTGGCTCGTCGCGGCGGTGAGCGCCGCACTCTCCGCCGGGCAACTGGCCTGGGCCGCGGAGCTGGCGGAAGAGGCGGAGCCGCGGGCCGCGGACGGCGCGCTGCGCGCGGAGCTGGCGCGGGTGCGGTCGGTGGTGGAGTTCGAGCGGGGCGCGCCGGGGCGGGCCGCGGCGCTGCTGGTCCGCGGCGCGGCCGGGGCGGCGCCGGACGTCGCGGCGGCGATGCTGCGCACGGCCGCCGGCTTCGGGTGGTTCGCCGGCAGCCCCGAGCCGGTCGGCGTCGCCGCGCGCCGGCTGCGCGAGCTCGGCCGCCCCGACGACGCGGCGGAGGCCATGGCCCTTCTCCTCGACGAGGACTACGGGCGGGGGCTGCCGCTGCTCGCCGGGTACGTCGCGCGGGTGCGGCGGGCCTCGCGGCAGGCCGCGCAGGACACGGCGTACGGCACGGCGTACGAGACGGGACACGACCCCGCGGACGGCGTCCGGCAGGTCGACGGTGACGAGCGCATGCAGGCCCTCTACGGCAGCATCATCCTCGGCGACGACGACGCCGCCCTGGACCTGGCCGCCGACGAGGTCGAACGCTGCCGCGCGGAGGGGCTGGTCGGCCGGCTGCCCAAGGTGCTCCAGGCGCAGGCCATGGCGCAGCGGACGGCGGGGCGGCACCGCGCCGCGCGGGCCTCGGTGGCCGAGGCTGCGGCGATCGCCCGCGACACCGGGCTGTACCGCAGGACCGGTGAACTGGACGTCGTACGCGCGTGGCTGGCGGCGGCCGAGGGCGACGAGACCCGCTGCGCCGCGCTCGCCGGCCAAGCCTCGGACACCGCCCGGGTCGCCGCCGACTGCGCGCTGAGCATGCTCGATGTGAGCCGGGGGCGGCACGGCGCCGCGCTGGAGCGGCTGGAGGCTGCCTGGCGCGGCCCCGGCCGGCACACGGCGGTGCTCATGGCCGCCACCGGCGACCTCGTCGAGGCCGCCGTACGGCTGGGCCGCCCCGAGCGCGCACACGCACCGCTCGACCGCTTCCGGCGCTGGGCAGAGGGCGGCGGCCAGCCCTGGGCGCTGGCGGTCGCGGCCCGCTGCGCGGCCCTCCTGGGGGACGGCGAGGCGGCGTATCTACGGGCCCTGCGGCTGCACGAGCAGGGCGGGCGGCCCTTCGAACGCGCCCGCACCGAGCTGCTCTACGGCGAGTGGCTGCGCCGCGAGCGCCGCCGCAGCGAGGCCCGCGCCCCGCTGCGCGCCGCGCTGGAGTGCTTCGAGCGCCTGGACGCCGCACCGTGGGCCGAGCGCGCCCGCGCCGAGCTGCGCGCCACCGGCACCGCCGTACGCGCCGAGCCGCCCGCCGCCCGCGCGCGGCCGGCCGACCGGCTCACTCCGCAGGAGCTTCAGGTGGCCCGGCTGGCGGCGCAGGGGCTCAGCAGCCGGGAGATCGGTGCGCGGCTCTTCCTGAGTCCGCGCACCGTCGAGCACCACCTGTACAAGGCGTACCCCAAGCTGGGCGTGACGTCCCGGGCCGGGCTCGCCCGGCTGGAGCTGGACGGACCGGTCGAGGACTGACGGCGCGGGTCGGCGCCCCGCGGCGCTCAGGAGGAGACGTACCCCACGTGCGCGAGCGCCTGCTTGAGCAGGTGGCCCTGGCCGCCGGGCATCTCCTGCTGCACCACCGGCGACGCCGCCTCCTGCGGCGTGAACCAGACGAAGTCGAGCGCGTCCTGCCGCGGCCGGCAGTCGCCCGCCACCGGCACGATGTACGCCAGCGACACCGCGTGCTGCCGCGGGTCGTGGTACGGCGTGATGCCCTGCGTCGGGAAGTACTCTGCGATCGTGAACGGCTGCGGCGACGACGGCACCCGCGGTAGCGCCACCGGACCGAGGTCCTTCTCCAGATGCCGCAGCAGCGCGTCCCTGACCCGCTCGTGGTGCAGCACCCGGCCGGAGACCAGCGCCCGGCTCACCGCACCGTCCGCGTCGATCCGCCACAGCAGGCCGACGTGCGTGACCTCGCCCCGGTCGTCGACGCGGACCGGCACCGCGTCGACGTAGAGGACCGGCATCCGTGCGCGCGCCGACTCCAGCTCCTCGGGAGCCAGCCAGCCGGGTGTGGTTTCGGTCAAGTCAGCCATTGGCCGATCTTACGCCGACCCTCATCCGGCGTGGACGCCGACCTCGTAGAGCGAATAGCCGTGGCCGGTGCCCCGCTGGACGCCGACGACACGGACGTAACGCGCCTCGGTGGCGTCGAACGTCGCGGTGTCCAGCCCGCCGTCGCCGTTCTCCGTCGCCCACACCGTGCGCCAGGCGTCGCCGTCGGAGGAGACCTCGACGCGGTACGCCCTGGCGTAGGCCCGCTCCCAGTCCAGCGTGACCCGGCCGATCCGGTGGGCCGCGCCGAGGTCGAGCCGCAGCCACTGGGCGTCGCTCCAGTCGCTGGCCCACCGGGTGCCGCGGTCGCCGTCGACGGCGCGGCCGGGGGCGTAGCTCGTCAGCAGGCTGAACTCCGTGGAACTGGCGGTCGCGGCGGCGCCCGCGGCGAGGTTCGCCGGCTTCTCGTGGCTCTGGGTGGCGCCCCAGGTCGTGAGGTAGGACTCGGCGCCGGCCATCAGGTCCTCGACGACGTCGCCTCCGCCGTGCAGCCGCATCTGCTCGATCCAGTCGGGTACGAGGCCCGCGTGGGCCCCGCCGTCGGTGTTGAAGTCCCAGGTGCGCTCGCCGGTGACCTGCCGGTGGAGGACCGAGCCGCCGTCGGCGCTCGTGAACGGGTACGCGACCTTGTCCGGGGCGTCCGCGCCGCGGGGCGCGGGCCAGCCGCCGACGCCGTTCATGTCGGTGCCGTAGCCGTATCCGGCGCCGTACTCGTCGCGCAGCCCGGCGTCGCGCCGCCCCTGCTCCACGAAGTCCTCGGCGGGGTGCATGTACTGGGCGACGAAGCCGCCGAGGCGGTAGAGCCGCTCGGTCCAGTTCCGGTCCATCCAACTGTGGCTGGAGAGGATGCCCGGGTACGACTCCGACTCCAGGATGTCCAGCGCCCGGCCGGCGGCCTTGACGCTCATGTGGTCCAGCTCGAGCATCATCCCCCGGTCCATCATCCCGCGCACCGCGTACTCGCCGAGCCCGCTCAGCCCGCGGGTGTTGCACCGGGCCTCCTGGTCGTACGACGGGACCGACACCCCCGCGGGCAGCAGCTTCGCCACCTCGGCGGGCGCGTCGGCCAGGCCGATGGGGTTGTCCTGCTGCGGTCCGGTGCACTTCTCGGTGGTCCAGAACGTGCCGGTGGACAGGAACTGCCCGATGTTGACCGCCGCGCCGATGGTGCCGGAGTCGAAGCGCACGCCGCACAGCGCGTTGTCGAACTTGTGGCACAGGAACATGCTGCGTACGCCCATGCCGTACAACTCGTCCAGGCCGCGGTCGATGTCGCCCTTGTCGCACTGCGCGATGCCCAGCACCTGCTTGCAGCCGAACGGCTCGGAGGTCTCCACGCCCAGCACCACGGCGAGCTTGCCCGCGGTGACCACCTCGCGCGCCTGCTCGGCGTCGGTGACGATACGGAACCAGCCGCGGCCGGGGCCGCCGTACATGTCGTCGACGTAGTCCTGCATCTCGTACGTCTTCTCGGCCTGGAGCCGGATCGAGTCCATCTCGTCGCAGCCGCGGTCCTTGGCCGGGTAGACGGAGCAGAGCAGGCCGTTGGTCACCAGGTCCTGCACCAGGACGCGCTGCCCGCCGCGCCAGGCGCGTTCCAGCCAGGCGTAGTAGTTCTGCTGGTGGCTGAGCGAGTCGTGGGCCGGCCAGTGCCCGAACGTCGGCCAGCCGACCGGGTCGTGGTGGCCGTCGGCGCCACCGGTGATGTTCTCGAAGAGGGCGAGGGCGCCGTCGGGGTAGTGCTCGGGGCAGTCCTTCAGCGCCTCGGCGACGCCCTGCCGGGAGAACGTCTCACCGCAGATGAGCCGGCCGCCGAAGCCCTCGTTGGACATCAGGTGGTTGTGCGCGTCGACGAAGCCGCGCACGTTGCCCTCGGCGTCGGTGCCGCGGAACGGCTCGCCGGTGACGTTCACTTCGGAGTCCGGGGCGGGCCGCGCGACGGGATCCCACCAGTCGTTCGCCGCGGCGGCGGTGCCCGGCCCGGTGCCGAACGCCGTCAGGGCGGCGAAGAGGACCGTGACGAGGGTGATCAGGCCGGCCTTGCGCAGGTACGGGTGTCGGGTCATGGGGGTCCCGCCTCCGGTGGCGCGAAAACGCGAAAAGGTGAGGAACTTTTCTACGACTGAGTAACCAGAGGATCGCGGCGGATTGACACCCCGTCAAGACGCGGGGGAGCGCTTTCCGGCCGGGTGCGGAGCCGTCGACGGAGAACGGGAACGGGAACGGGGACGGGCCGCGCCGCCGCGGGCCGGGGAGGTGGGCCCCGGGCGCCGCGGCGGCGCGGGTCTGGGTGCGGCCGGGCCGGATCACGGGGGGGATCACGGCCGGGCCGCGGCTCTCAGGCGGCCTGCCAGAGCGCGGGCACGTGCGGCGGCTCCCAGCCCGGGGACGCCGTGTGCGCCTGGAGGCAGCGGTAGGTGACGTTGCCGTACGTGACGGTGTCACCGGGCCGGTAGGAGGTGCCGGCCGCCCAGGTGCCTCCGGGCGGGTCAGGCGGGTCGGGGTTCTGCCGGACGTTGAGCACGAAGTCGAACGTGCCCTCCTTGCCCCCGGCCACGTCCCGCACCGTCATGAGCAGCGACGGGTGGAAGATCGTGTCGGTGTTGTTCCGCGGCTCGTTCGGGAAGTAGAGCTGCGTGGTCAGGATCGGGTTGTTCGGCGCCTGCACCTTGACGTGGATGTGGCGGGTGCGGCCCGGGTACAGGCCCGGCACGATCGTCTGCAGGCTGAACCTGCCCTGCGCGTCGCTGTACTGGTGCCCGCGGAAGCGGTAACCGGCGTTGTCGTACGCGCCGTTCACGTCCGCCTGCCAGAAGTCCAGCAGCGCGCGCGGGATCGGCTGGCAGGTGAGCCCGAAGACGTACCCGCTGACGGTCAGCCGGGTGCCCGGCGTGCCGGGCTCGACCAGCGACGTACGCTGCGGCGAGTTGGGCTTGAAGTACGGGCCCTCGGTCTGCTGCCGCGTCGGCGGGTCCCCGGGTTCGCACGCCTCCGGCGTCGGGGTCAGCTCGCGGCCGGCGGCCACCTGGTCGCGGGCGAGGACGGGGGCGGCGCCGCCGACGAGCAGCGGCAGCGGCGCGGCCACGAGCGCGGCCTTCAGCAGGTCCTTGCGGCGGATCCCGGGCTTCTCCTGCTCCTCGGCGGCCTCGTCCGGTGCGGACTTGTCCTGGTCTGTCACGGCTTCACGGCTCCTCGGTCGGGGGAGTGGGGTCGTGAACCCCGCGTCCGTACCGGCGCGGTGACGCCGCTCAGCGGGGCGCCAGTGACGCTATTCGGACGCGCCGGGGCAGTCGATGGACAGAATCCGGCGATCGTGGTGATCCGCACGGGTACCGCGGCGGAAGTCGCCCGGGCTGCTGCCGGTCTCCCGGCGGAAGAACCGGCTGAAGTACGCGGGGTCGGAGAACCCGGCCAGCCTGGCCACCTGACGTACGGTCAGGTCGGTCGCGGCCAGCAGCCGCTTGGCCTCGCGGGCCTGCGCCTGCCTGATCAGACGGCCCGGGGTGAACCCGGTGACCCGCTTGACCGCCTCGTTGAGGTACCCCACGGACACGCCCACGCTCGCCGCGCAGCCGCGTACGGACAACTCGGCCACCGCGGGACCCGGTTCGGCCAGCAGCCGGTCGAACCGCCGGGCGATCTCCGCGGCCCGGCCCGCCGCCGGCCCCTCGGCGCCGTCGCCGTCCCGGGGCGCCGTACGGGCCGTCCGGGAAAGCCGGTCCGCGCGGATGAGCAGCACGTGCAGATACGACTGGAGCACGCTGATGAAGCCGGGGGCCCGGCCGGTGTACTCCCGTGCCATCTCGGCGAAGAGCGCCGCGAGAATCCCCGCGTCGCGCCGTCCGGGGCTCAGCCAGGAGATCCGGGACAGCTCGCGCAGCCGGTCCCGGTCCTCGGGGGTGGGCAGCAGGAAGTCCTCGGTGAAGATCATCACCCAGCCGTCCAGGCCGGCCGCCCGTTCCCAGTGGTGCACCTGCCCCGGGGTGACGATGGCCAGGTGCGGCGGGGCGATCGGCCATCTGCGCTGGTCCACCACGTGGTGGCCGCGGCCGGAGCGGACGTAGACGATCTCGTGGAACGTGTGCCGGTGCGGGAAGCCGGCGCGGGACAGCGGGCCGATCGAGTCGAACGACCCGAGGGCGAAGGGGAGGACCTCCGGCGCGGGGACCTCCAGCCGGTGCATGGGGACGGGGTCTGCGGACACCTCGTGTTCACCCTCCTCGACATTGGTCCGGACCAAAAGGTTGCCGGGGCCGCCGCAGGACCGCAAGCTGACCGCATGGACCTGGAGTTGCGGCACCTGAAGACCATTCGGGCCATCGCCGAGGAGGGCAGCCTCACCCGGGCCGCCACCGCGCTCGGGCTCGCCCAGCCCGCGCTGAGCGCACAGTTGAAGCGCATCGAGCGCGCACTCGGCGGCCCGCTCTTCGACCGGGGCAGGTACGGCGTGCGCCCGACGGCGCTCGGTGAACTCGTCCTCGACCGCGCCCGGGTGCTGCTGCCCGGCGTGCTCGAACTGCAGCAGGACGCGGTGCGGTTCGCGCGCGCGTGGGGCGGCATGCCGCGCTTCCGGCTCGGCGGCACCCACGGCCCGCTGCTCGGCGGCCTCATCGACCGGGTCGCCACCGCGCACCCGGCGACGCCCGTGACAACGTACACCCGCTGGTCGGTGCGCGAGCTGGCGGGCATGGTCGCGGAAGGCCGGCTGGACTTCGTGCTGATCGGCGTCTGCGGTGACAGCCGGCCGCCGCTGACCGACCGGCTGGTGTGGCAGAACGTCGGCACCGACCCCGTCTTCGTGATGCTCGCCGCGGAACACCCGCTCGCCGAGCGGCGCCAGATCGAGCTGCGCGACCTGGCCGGGGAGAACTGGACCGACGTCCCGGGCGACGGCTGCTTCGGCGACTGCTTCGCCGCGGCCTGCATCCGCGCCGGGTTCACGCCCGCCTCCGTGTACGAGACCGACAGCGCGTCCTGCGTCCATCTGGCCCAGGTGGGCCGGGCGGTGGGGCTGTGCCGGGCGACGTTCCCGCCCGCTCCCGCTCTCGCCACCCGGCCGCTGGTGGGGCACCCGCTGAGCTGGCGGCACCTCATCGGCTGGCACCCCCAGTCGCCCGCCGCCGGCACCGCCGCGGCGGTCACCGGCTACGCCCGCGCGGCGCACGCCGAGGCCGCGCGGCGCAGCCGCAGCTACCGCGAATGGCTGGAGGCCCACCCGGACTTCGGCACGGCCCCGGCCCCGGTCACCGTCTGACGGCGCCCGCCCGCGCCGGCGCAGGTCGCGCCCGCCGGCGCGGGTTCCATAACGCGATGGCAAGGGCGGACTGGTATCTGCCGACCTGACGTGCCCATGGCTACGGTTTCGCGGTAATCACGAAACCAAGGAGACTTCCATGCTCCACAAACGGGTCATGGGCGCAGCCGGCGCCACCGTCGCCATCGGCGCGCTCGTCCTGGCCGGGCTCCAGGGATCGGCCTTCGGGTCCGACTCCGCTGGCACGCCCGACTCGGCCTCGGGGCAGTACTCCCCGGGCCTGCTCAAGGCGATGCAGCGCGACCTCGGCCTCACCGCGGGTCAGGCCGAGAAGCGGCTCGCCAACGAGAGCGAGGCCGGCGCCGTCGCCGGCTCGCTGCGGCTGTCGCTGGGCAGCAGTTACGGGGGAGCGTGGGTGTCGGGCAAGACCTCCGCCGACGTCGTGGTGGCGACGACCGACGCCACCGAAGCGCGGAAGATCACCGACGCTGGAGCCCGGGCGAAGGTCGTCGACCACAGCCTCGCCCAACTGGACGCGGCCAAGGCCGGCCTGGACCGGATCGCCGAACGCTCCGCGCCCGCACACGTGCCCGTCTGGTACATGGACACCGTCGCCAACCGCGTGGTGCTGCACACCTCCAGGCCCGCCGCCGCCGAGCGCTTCGCGGCCGCGGCCGGGGTGGAGGCGAACCTGCTGAAGATCCAGCGGTCCGACGAGAAGCCCCGTACCTACGCGGACATCGTGGGCGGCGACGCCTACTACATCGGCTCCGGCAGCCGCTGTTCCGTCGGCTTCTCGGTGACCCGCGGCGGCGGCCAGAACGGCTTCGTCACCGCCGGCCACTGCGGCCGCACGGGCGCCACCACCACCGGCGTCAACCGGCAGGCCCAGGGCAGCTTCCAGGGCTCGACCTTCCCCGGCCGCGACTACGCCTGGGTCGGCGTCAACAGCCAGTGGACGCCCACCCCGACGGTCAACGGCTACGGCACCGGCACCAAGCAGGTGCAGGGCTCCACCGAAGCCGTCGAACGCGCCTCGGTGTGCCGCTCCGGCTCCACCACCGGCTGGCACTGCGGCACGATCCAGCAGCGCAACACCAGCGTCACCTACCCGCAGGGCACGGTCAGCCCGGTGACCAGGACCAACGTCTGCGCCGAACCCGGCGACTCCGGCGGCTCGTTCATCTCCGGCAGCCAGGCCCAGGGCATGACCTCCGGCGGCTCCGGCAACTGCAGCAGCGGCGGCACCACGTACTTCCAGCCCGTCAACGCCGCCCTGCAGGCCTACGGGCTGACCCTGACCACCACCGACGGCGGGCCGACCGACCCGCCCACCGACCCGCCCGGCGGCACCTGGTCCGCGGGCACCGTCTACCAGGCCGGTGACACCGTCACGTACGGGAGCACCACCTACCGGTGCCTCCAGGGCCACCAGGCCGTGCCGGGATGGGAGCCGCCGAACGTGCCGGCGCTGTGGCAGGCCGTCTGACAGAGGGCAGGACGGCACCACCGCGGCGCCGCGCGCGGACCGGCCGAGACAAGGGGACGAAGACGCCGCGGCGGCATGCGGCCGGAGGGACCCTGGGGGTGTGCCCTCCGGCCGTGCCGCGTCCCGGCAGCCGGTCTCCGGACGGTGTGCACCCGCGTGCCCTGCCCGGCCCCTGCGGCCCGGCCGGGCCGCAGGCGTCTTCGGGACACGACGCCGGGCGGGCGGCGCTGAGCCCCGGAGGGTGGTCCCGGCCGGCCCGGCCGGGACCACCCTCCGGGGCGGGGAGGGAGGGTGGTTCTCCTGCGTCAGTGCTCGTGGTCCCCGGCGGCGTTCTCCGGCGGGTTCGCCCCCGGGTACCACTCCGGCGCCGCCTGGCCGTTGAGGTCCCAGACGACCTCGCCGGCGCGCACGGTCGTCTCGGCGACCAGCTTCTTGTTGCCGTCGATCCGCCAGCCGAAGCTGTCGACGAAGCCGAAGTCGCCGCGCTCCAGGGTGAACACCGCGATGTCCGCGGGCGCACCGACCGACAGATGGCCCAGCTCGGGGTGCTGGATGGTCTGCGCCGGCTTCCAGGTGGACGCCTCGACGACGTCCTCCAGCGGCATGCCGAGCGTCAGGAACTTCGACATGACGTTGGACAGGTCCTTCATGCCGCTGTTCATGCTGGAGATGTGCAGGTCCGTGGAGATGACGTCGGGCGTGAAGCCCTCCTTCATCCCCGGCACCGCCACGTCCCAGGAGAAGCTGCCGCCGCCGTGGCCGACCTCGAACACGATCCCGCGGTCGCGGCCCTTCTGCATGGCCGGGTTGAGCTTGCCGTCCTCGCCCAGCTCACCGCGGAGGCCCGAGTACATGTGCGAGTAGATGTCGCCCGGGCGCAGCTTCTCGGTGAGCAACTGCGAGAGCGGGCGCGCCTCGCTGTCGGCGCCGAAGTCGATCATGGCCGGGATGCCGGCTTCCTCACCGGCCTCGACGGAGCGCTCGACCGGGTCCCACTCGGGGCCGTTGTAGTGCGCCGTCTTGATGCCGACGATGGTCTCCGGGTACTCCTTCGCCACCTTGGCCGCGACGTCGGCCTTCATGTCCTCCAGGTCCTGCTCGTACGGGTGGCCGGCCATGCCCTTGCCGACGATGTTCAGGAACGCCAGGACCCGGGTCTTGGACTTGTCGATGACCTCTTCCTTGAACTGCGCGAAGTTGCTCGCGCCGGACGAGCCGGTGTCCACGGCCGTGGTCACGCCGGAGCGGAGCGTGAAGCCGTCGGGCGCCACGCCGTTCCAGCCGTTGGCGTAGTCCTGCTTCGGCCCCGGGAACATGTGCGCGTGCATGTCGACAAGGCCGGGGGTGACGTACTGGCCGCGGGCGTCGACGGTCTTCTCCGCCCCCGAGGCGTCGATGTGCCGCGCCACCTTGGCGATCTTGCCGTCCTTGACGGCGACGTCGCGGACGCCGTCGATGTCGTTCTTCGGGTCGATGACGTGGCCCCGCCGGATGACCAGGTCGTACGCGGCACCCTTGTCGTCCTTCCCCTCGGCCGGGGCGTCCGCGGGCGCCGTGGCGCCCACGGTGGAGGCGCCCAGTACGAGGGTCAGCGCCGCGGGAAGTACCGTCCAGGAAACTCGCGATCTCACGTGCATGCCGGCTCGATTCCCCATCTCTGTGTCGGGTGGTGGTGGCGCGTGCGATACGGGGCCGTCAGATGACGGCGATGCAGTCGATCTCGACCAGGGAGTCGCCGGGGATGCCGGCGGCGGCGGCAATGGTCGTGCGGACGCCCGGCTCCTTGCCCCAGCGGCCGAGGAAGACCTCGTTCATCCCGGTGTAGTCGTCCAGGGTGTTGAGGTACACGTTGACCTTGAGGACCTTCTCCATGGACGAGCCGACCGACTCCAGGTAGCGCTCGATCTCGTTGAGCACGTGGTCGGTGTGCGAGCGGATGTCGCCCTCGAAGTGCGCGCCGATGCCCGAGATGAAGACCATGTTGCCGTAGGTGACGATCGGGCTGAACAGCGGGTTCTCCGGCGGCTCGCTGCCGTCGGGGTAGTGGACCTCCTTGCGCGGCCGGCCGTGACCGTGGCCCCTGCCCCTGCCCTCGGCCTGGTCGCCGTCGGCGGCCATCGCCTGGCCGCCGGCGACCACCGGCACGGCGGCCACCGCGGCCACCGGGGCCGCCTTGCGGATGAAGTCCCTGCGGTTGGAGGACATGCGTTTACTCCTTGTGGATGTTCGGTGCATGACACGTGGGGGTACGGGGCCGCGCGCGCCGGCCGCGGCTGACCGGCCGGCACGCGCCGGCCGTCAGGACCGGGTCGCGGTCCAGGAGCCCTTCAGGTACTCGCCCATGTCGAGTTCGCCGCTGATCTCGTCGCCGTCCACGGTGCCGGTGAAGGTGTAGCTCAGCGAGTCGCCGTGCTCCTCGCCGTAGCTGCTGCGCACCGTGACCTGCTTGCCGCTGACGCTGCCGGAGGCCGGGCGGCTGACGAACTCGCCGGCGTGTGTGCCGGTGACCTTCGCGCCGTCCTGGGCCAGTTCGAGCTTGTGCGCGCTCGACGTGCCCGCGGCGTACGTGATCTCCACCGACCAGGTGCCGGCCACGTCCACGGTCGGCGGCTTGGGCGACTCCGGCGCGGGCGGCGGGTCGCGCAGCATCCGGACGAGTTCGTCGGAGATGGTCCGCCAGTCGCTGGGCTCCATCATGTACGGCGTGATGGACACCCCGGTCTGGTCCGGGTCGGAGCCGCCGGTGGCGTTGAGCGCGATGCGCGGCTCGCCGTTCCACATCGCGTTCATGATGGTGGAGCCGGTGACCTCCTTGCGCTTGGCGCTCCACAGGATGCGCAGCGAGGGGGTCCGGTTCGACAGCCCCTCGGGCTGGGTGATCTCCGTGGTCACCCCGCTCACCGACGAGACGCGGCGGGATATCTGCTTGAGCCAGCTCGTCCACTCGGCGTACTCGGCGTCGTGGTCGCGGCGGACCCACATCTCGACGGCCGCGAGCATGCCCATGGCCTCTTCCTTGCCGACCTTGAAGCCGCGCGCGTAGCCGTGGTGCGGGGCGCTGTGCACCCACGCGGCCCGTACGAGGTCCTCGCGGCCCAGGATCAGACCGGCCGACTGCGGGCCCCGCATGCACTTGCCGCCGCTGTAGCCGACGAGGTCGGCGCCGCGCTCGATGTGCACGTTGGGGATGGTGAGGATCTCCGCGGCGGCGTCGACCAGCAGCGGGACCCCGGCGGGCTTGGTCACGGACGCGATCGTCTCGGTGTCCAGCTCGCTGTCGTCCACGCGCGGTCCGGCCATGATGTAGACCAGAGCGGTCTGCGGGCCGATGGCGGCCTGCAGTTCCTCCTTCGTCTCGACCTGGACGACCTTGAGGCCCACCGCGCTGATCGCGGCCTCGTAGACGTTCCGCGAGTGCCGCGGGATGATCGCCTCGGTCTTCTGGAACCCGGTCAGGTCCGGGATGTTGACGTGCAGGTCCGGGTTGCCGCCGGCGGTACACGCCGCCGCGGCGTGCGTGAGACCCGCCGAACACCCGGCGCTGACCAGCCCGAACTCCGTCTGGGTGAGCTCGCCGAGGCGGCGGCCGACGGCGTCGGCCAGCTCGTCGAGCTGCACGTACTGCCGCGCCGCCGCGTCGATCGCGTCGCGTACCTCGGGCAGCATCAGCGAGCCGCTGAGCACGGTGTACGTTCCCCGCGCGTTGATCAGCGGGCGGACGCCGATGCGGCCGTAGACGTCCCTGGGGCGGCCCTTGTCCTGGCCCGCCGCGGACGGCGCCCCGGACGTGGCCGCGAACGCTTCACCCGCCAGCAGCGGACCAAGCGCGAGTGCTCCCCCGGCCGCCGCGCCTCTTCCGAGCATGGTGCGACGAGAAAGTGCCTCAGCAGGCATACCGGCCCCCTGTCACCTCGTAAGTTGTGGTGCCGTAGACGTTAGAAAGATCGTGAGTCGGCGTTAAGGCCCTCTTTCCGATGCGGCTATTCGGAACCCGGATCCTGCCCAGTCAGCCCGCGACTTGGGCTTCTCCGGCGCCACCGCCCGCGGGGCGCACCGCGCGCCGCCTGCCGCGTTCCGCCCCGGCGAGACGCAGATCACATGTGTACGGCCATTGACGGCCCGGTGACACGAGAGGACCATACGTAAACGTTTCCAGCGGTTGTAAACCTTTACAGGAGCGCCTCGTCGGGGCCGGCCGCGTACGCGACGCAAAGGGGCGAGTGCGATGTCCTCCGGGGGGCCACCCACGATCGTGTCGATCGCCGAACGGGCCGGGGTGTCCATCGCCTCCGTCTCCCGCGTCCTCAACGGGCTGGGCGCCCGGCCCGAGACCGAGGACCGGGTCCGGCGCGCCGCCGCCGAACTCGGCTACGTGCCCAACGCCGTGGCCCGCTCCCTGAAGGACGGCCACACCCGCCAGTTGACCTTCGCCGTGCCGGACATCGGCAACCCCGTCTACGTCGCGATGGTCCGCGAGATCCAGGCCGTCGCGAAGGCCGCCGGCTACCGCCTGCTGCTGCACTCCACCGACGCCGACGTCGCCGACGAACTCGGCGTCGTCCGCAGCCTCGCGGACCGCACCAGCGACGGTCTCGTCCTCGTGCCCATCCGGATCACCCCCGCGCACGTCGAGGCGCTGACCGCCGCCCCCGGCCCGGTCGTCGTCATCGGCTCGCTGCCCGACGGCGTGCCCGTCGACGCCGTCCAGGCCGACTCCGTCACCGGTGCCGAACTGGCCGTACGCCACCTCGTCGAGACCGGCCGCCGCCGCATCGCCTTCGTCAACGGCCCCGTCGACACCGTCCCCGGCGGCAACCGCGGCCGCGGCTACCGCGCCGCCCTCGCCGCCTGCGGCATCCCCTACGACCCGGGCCTGGTCGCCACCACGGACTTCGGCGTCGGCGCCGGCGCCCGCGCCACCGCCCGGCTGCTGGACCTCTGTCCCGGCCTGGACGCCGTGTTCTGCGCCAACGACCAACTCGCCATCGGCGCCGTCCAGGCGCTGCACGCCCGCGGCCGGCGCATACCCGAGGACACCGCCGTCGCCGGCATGGACGACAGCGACCTGGCCGTCGCCGCCTGGCCGCCGCTGACCAGCGTCGACCTCGGCGCCGGCGAACGCGGGCGGCGCGCCGCCCGGATGCTCCTGGAACGGCTCGGGCCGGGCGGCGGCGAGCCCGTCCCCGCCCGGCGCACGACCGCCGCGCCGCGGCTCGTCGTGCGCGGCTCCACCTCCCCGGGCGCCGCGCCCGCGGGCTCCGACGAGCAGGAAGGCGCGAGGTCCGCATGAGCGTCGCCGCACCACCACCACAGAAGGCCGCGGGCCGCGGCACCCCGCCACCGCGCACACCACGCGCCCGCAAGGCCGCCCTCGGCCTCGACGGCGGCACCTGGTTCCTGCTCCTGCCCGCGCTCATACCCATACTCGTGCTGAGCGTCGGCCCGCTCCTCTACGGCGCCTCGCTGGCGTTCACCGACGCGCAGGCCGGCCGCACCGAGCCCACCGAGTTCATCGGCCTGGAGAACCTCGCCGACCTCCGGCAGGACACCCTCTTCTGGGACTCGTTCCGCATCGGGCTCATCTGGGCGGTCTGCGTGACCACCCTGCAGTTGGTCCTCGCGCTGGGCCTGGCCCTGCTGCTCAACCAGAACCTTCGCTTCCGCTGGTTCGCGCGCACCCTGGCGCTCGTGCCCTGGGCGATGCCCGAGGTCGTCGTCGGCATCATGTGGCGGCTGGTCTACCACCAGGACGCCGGCATCCTCAACGAGACGCTGAGCCGGCTCCACCTCATCGACGAGAACGTCGACTGGCTCACCAGCCTCTCCCTCGCCCTGCCCGCCGTGATCGCGGTGGGCGTCTGGGCCGGCATGCCGCAGACCACGGTCGTGCTGCTCGCCGGGCTGCAGAACGTCCCGTACGAGCTGAAGGAGGCCGCGGCCCTCGACGGCGCGGGCGTCTGGCGCCGCTTCACCTCCGTCACCTGGCCGGCGATCAAGCCGGTGGTCATCGCCATCACCGCGCTCAACTTCATCTGGAACTTCAACTCGTTCTCTCTGGTCTTCGTCCTCACCCAGGGCGGTCCCGGCGGCGAGACCCGGCTGCCGATGCTCTTCGCGTACGAAGAGGCCTTCGCCTACGGCCAGTACGGCTACGCCGCCGCCATGGGGCTGGCGATGATCGCGGTCATCGCGGTGTTCCTGACCCTGTTCCTGCGCAAGCGACTGAAGGAGGAGGCGAACTGATGAGCAGCCCAACGAGCCTGCGCACCAAGCGCGCCGCCGGCCGCACCGGGCAGTATCTCGCGCTGCTGGTCTACCTGGTCTTCCTCGCCTTCCCGCTGGTGTGGCTGATCTCCACGGCGTTCAAGTCGCCGCAGGAGCTGGGGAAGATCGACCCCACCTGGATCCCCCAGGACCCCACCCTGGAGAACTTCCGCGCCGCCTTCGACGCCCAGCCGCTGCTGCGCTCCGCCGCCAACAGCCTCGTCGTCGCCGGCAGCGCCGCCCTCATCGCCGTCGCCATCGCCGTGCCCGCCGCGTACGCGATGGTCCGCCACCGCTCGAAGGTCACCACCGCCGCCACGGGCTGGATCCTGGTCAGCCAGATGTTCCCGTTCGTGCTCGTCATCATCCCGCTGTTCATGCTGCTCAAGGAAGCGCGGATGATCGACTCGCTGCCGGGGCTGATCCTCGTCTACGTCGTGTGGAACCTGCCCTTCTCGCTCTGGATGCTCCAGGGCTACGTCAAGGCGGTGCCCGTCTCCCTGGAGGAGGCCGCCGCCGTGGACGGCGCGGGCCGGCTGCGCACCATCCTCAGCGTGGTGCTCCCGCTGCTCACCCCCGGCCTGGTGGCGACGCTGATGTTCTCCTTCGTCACCGCCTGGAACGAGTTCTTCTTCGCCCTCGTGCTGCTCAAGTCCCCGGAGAATCAGACGATGTCGGTCATCCTCACCCAGTTCCTCGGGGCCGAGGGCGTCGTGGACCTCGGCCCGCTCGCCGCGGCCGCCACCCTCGCCACCATCCCCAGCCTGCTGTTCTTCGCGCTGCTCCAGCGCCGGCTGGTCAGCGGGATGCTCGCCGGGGCGGTGAAGGGATGAGGCCCGCGGCGCGCATCCGCCGTGCCGCCGGCGCAGCCGGCGCCGCCGCCCTGAGCCTGGCGTTGCTGGCCGGGCTGGCCGGCTGCAGCGGCGACGGCGGCTCCGACGACGGCACGGTGACCCTCGACTACCTCAGCCTCGCCTGGCAGAAGGAGTCCGTCGCGGCCAACAAGCGGCTCGTCGAGGAGTGGAACGCGGAGCACCCCGAGGTCCAGGTCCGCTACGTGCAGGGCATCTGGGACACCGTGCACGACCAGTTGCTGACCTCCTTCGAGGGCGGCGAGGCGCCCGACATCATCCACGACGCCGCCGACGACCTCACCGACTTCGCCTACGGCGGCTACCTCGCCGACCTCACCGACCTGCTGCCCCAGTCGCTGCGCGCCGACATCCCGGAGCAGTCGTGGCAGACGACGACCATGAACGGCGGCATCTACGGCGTCCCCTTCCTCCAGGAGCCGCGGATGATGTTCGCCAACACGGCCCTGCTCGAGGAGTCGGGCGTGCGGGTGCCGACGGTGGCCGACCCGTGGAGCTGGCGGGAGTTCGAGGACGTCGCGAAGAAGCTGACCGCCGACACCGACGGCGACGGCACGACCGACCGGTACGGCGTGGCCTGGGGCATGAAGGAGCCCGTCAGCCAGTCGGTGAACCTCTCGCTGTCCACCGGCGGCGGGCTGTTCTCCCGGGAGCAGACCGACGACGGGCCGAAGAACCGCATCGCCTACGGCCCCGCGGACTCGGCCGTCGCCGAGACCATCGACCGCCAGGTCAACGAGGACCACACCGCGCCGCGCAGCAGCCTCGGCATGTCCGGCTCCGACACGCTGCCCGGCTTCTTCGCCGGGCGGTACGCGATGGTGCCGCTCAACTTCTCCTACCGCCAGCTCGTCACCCAGCAGGCGCCCGACGACTTCGGCTGGTCGGTGCTGCCGATGCCCGCGGGTGACGGGCCGGCCGGCGGGCTCGCGCAGGGGGTCAGCCCGCAGACGCTGTCGGTGGCCGAGGACAGCGACCACCGGCAGGCGGCGGCGGACTTCATCGCCTTCATGACCCGGCCGGAGCACATGGCGGAGCTGGCCGTGGGCGACTGGATGCTGCCCACCGGCGCCCAGGCGCTCAAGGATCCGGCGCTGAACACCGAAGAGTACGGGTGGCGTACGGGCGTGGAGGTGGCCCGCTCGCTGCGGCCCGCCCCGGTGCTCGGAGTACGGGGGTATCGCGAGTGGTCGGACAAGATCGCCACACCGGCGTTCCAGCGGTACTTCAACGGCGACACCGACCTGGACGAGCTGCGCGAGTCGCTGGTCGAGGACGGCAACCTCGTCCTCGACCGGTACCAGAGATGAGGCCGGCGGCCGGCCGGGGCGTACGAGCAGGCACCCGAACCACACCCGCAGGCGCACGAGGAAAGAGCACGAACAGCACGATGAGCACCGCACGATGAGCGCGTCAGCCGGCCCGGAACCGTCCGTACGCGCCGCACCCGCCCCCTCCGCACGCCTGCGCCTGCGCGCCGCCGGCCGCGCCGCCGGGCAGGCCGCCCCGACCGCCCGCGACCGGGCCCGCGGCGCCATGCTCGGCCTCGCGGTCGGCGACGCCCTCGGCGCGCCCGTCGAGAACATGAAGCCCTCGCAGATCCGCGAGCGCTGGGGCCGTATCGAGGACTTCGTGGCCGCCGCCCCCGCGGGCACCGACGACACCGAGTACGCCATCTTCTCCGGGCTGCTGCTCGCCGAGCACGGCGCGCGGCTGAGCCTCGCGCACGTGGAGTCCGCCTGGCACGAGCGGATCGCGGACCTCGACGAAGGCCCCTTCCGCGGCGCCGGGTTCAGCGAGCGCGGCACCCTGGAGAACCTGCGCCGCGGCCTGGCCGCGCCGATCACCGCGCAGCACCGGCACGCCTGGAGCGACGGACTCGCCATGCGCGCCGCCCCGTTCGGCGTCTTCGCCGCGGGCCGTCCGGCCGAGGCCGCCCGGCTCGTCGCCGTCGACGGCACCGTCAGCCACGAGGGCGAGGGCATCTACGGCGGTCAGGCCGTCGCCGCCGGGGTGGCCGCCGCCATGGCCGGCGACTCCCCGGACGTCGTCGTGCAGGCCGCCCTGTCGGTCATCCCCGAGGACTCCTGGACCTCGCGCTCCCTGCAGCGCGCGGTCTCCGCCGGCCGCCGCGCGCGCCGCGCCCCGGGCGCCACGCCGCTGAGCGTCGAACGCGCCGTCCGCTCCTCGGTCGTCATCGGCGGCTACCCCTGGTCGGACCTGGCGCCGGAGGCCGTCGGGCTCGCGCTCGGCGCCTTCGCCGCCGCCCGCGGGGACTTCGCCGACTCCGTCCTCACCGCCGTCAACATGGGCCGCGACGCCGACACCACCGCCGCCGTCGCCGGCGCCCTGGCGGGCGCGCTGCGCGGCGAGGCGGCGATCCCCGACGCCTGGGCCGCGGTCATCCAGCCCGTACGGGGCACCTGCCTGCCGTCGATGGCGGGCCACCACGTGCTCGACATCGCGGACCGGCTCGCCCCCGCAGACGAGGAGGTCGCCTCATGAGCGCACCGCTGCCCAGGTCCCGCCGAGCCCCGGAGCCCGGTGCGGCGCCCGGCGCATCCGGTGCGCCGGACGGCGCCGCCCCGGGCGCGGCCCGTACGACCACGCCCGCGGGTGCATCCGCGAGCCCCGCCGAGGGCGCGGAACGGCCCGTCGTCGCGGTGCCGCGCGCGGAGCGGCCCGCCGCGGCGCCCGGCGCCGGACGCCCCGTCGGCGCCGCCGGCTTCACCGAGGCGGGCGGCGACCTGCGGCGCGTGGAGGGACTGCTCCTCGGCATCGCCGCCGGCGACGCCGCGGGCTGGCCCGCAGGCCGGCACCGCGCCGCGCGGATGCCCGAGTGGACCCGCCGGCTCACCCGCGAGCTCGACACCTTCGCCGAGCAGAACGCCACCACCACCCTGCCCGTGCCCATCGCGCTCAACCAGCCGCCCGAACCGCTGCGCCTGGGCCCGTCCGACGACGCGGAGTGGGCCGCCTTCACCGCGTACGCCGTCCTCTCCGCCGGCAGCGGGCGGCACACCGACCTCACCTCCGACCGGCGGGTCCGCTCCGCGCTCACCCTCGCCTGGAGCGCGCTCGCCGACGAGGTCGCCGTCGCCGCCGAGCGCGCCGACGAGATCGAGTCGGCGGAGATCCCGCTGCGCGCCCGCATCTCCGTACGTGCCGGGCTCGGCAACCTCGCCGCCGGCCTGCGCCCGCCCGCCACCGGCCACGACAACCCGCACTACTTCGACGACGCCGCCTGCGTGCGGGCCGCGGTGCTCGCCGCCGTCCACCCGGGCGACCCGGAACAGGCCGCCGACCTCGCCGAGTTCGACGCCCGCTACACCCAGGACGGCGACGGCGTGCACGGCGCCCGGGCCACCGCCGCCGCGATCGCCGCGGCCCTCGGCGGCCGGCCCGTCGACGCCTGCGTGGACGCCGCCCTCGCCCAGCTCCCGCCGGGCACCGAGATCCTGCGCAACGCCGAGCGCGCCGTGCAACTCGGCCGCACCGCCGTGGCCACCCGCCCGGGCCTGCCCGGCAACGCCTTCGCGCTCGTCCCCGTGCTGGAGCACGAGATCGTCGACCACGTCTACAGCTACGGCATCGCCGCCGCCGAGACCGTGCCCGTCGCGCTCGCCGTCGCCACCGCCGCGGCCGGCGCGATCTCCGAGGCCGTACCCGCCGCCGCGTGCCTGTCGCGCGTCGCCGACTCCGCGCCGGCCCTGGCCGGCGCACTCACCGGGGCGCTGGGCGGCGCCGCCGGACTCCCCGCCACCTGGCGGGACGCCTGCCGGATCCTCTCCGGCTGCGCCCTGCCCCAGCTCGCCGGCGCCGACCTCGTCGACCTCGCCCGGCAACTGGCCGACAAGCAGTTCAGCACCCCTGCGGAAGGACCCCTCGCCTCATGACCCCCACGACCGCTTCCGCCGACCCCAGCGACCCCACCGACTCCGCCGCGCCCGCGGGCCCCGGCCTCGCCGACCGCACCGCGGGGTGCCTCGTCGGCGCCGCCGTCGGCGACGCCCTCGGCGGGCCCGTCGAGGGCTGGACCCCGGAGGCCATCGCCGAGCGGTACGGCGGCCGGGTGCGCGGCATCGTCGAGCCGTTCCACCGCGGCGAGTGGCGCACCGCCCGGCCGATCGCCCCGTACCACAAAGGCGACGGGCACGTCACCGACGACACCCTCATGACGCACGCACTCGTCCGGGTCTACGACAAGGTCCGCGACCACCTCGACGCCTACGCCGTCGCCGCCCACCTCGTGCCCGACCTGATGGGCACCCCGCGCTGGATCCCCGAGCTGGAGGCCGAGGCACTGCCGCTGCAGCGGATCTTCCTCGCGGAGAAGTGGATCATCGCGCGGCTGCACTACGGCCACGTCGACCCGCGCGAGGCGGGCGTCGGCAACATCGTCAACTGCGGCGCCGCGATGTACATGGCGCCCGTCGGCGCCGTCAACGCCGGCAACCCCGCGGCGGCCTACGCCGAGGCGCTGGACGTCGCCGGCGCCCACCAGTCGTCCTACGGGCGCGAGGCCGCCGGCGTCTTCGCCGCCTGCGTCGCGGCGGCCTTCGCACCGGGAGCCACGCCGGAGTCGGTGGTCGAGGCGGCGCTCGCGCTCGCGAAGGACGGCACCCGCGCGGCCATCGAGGCCGTCTGCGAAGCCGCTGCCGGCTGCGCCGACTTCGAGGAGGCGCTGGCGCCGCTGCGCGCGGCGGTCGAGCCGTACGACACGGTCGGCCCCGAGTACCGCAACCCCTCGCTCGGCGCCCGGCGGCCCTCGCGGCTGCACGCCATAGAGGAGCTGCCGGTGGCGCTAGGCATGCTGCTCGTCGGCCGCGGCGACTACCGGCACACCGTCCTCGGCGCGGTCAACTACGGCCGCGACTGCGACTCCATCGCCACCATGAGCGGCGCCGTCGTCGGCGCTCTCGGGGGCGCCGCGGCGGTGCCGGGGGAGTGGGCCGAGGAGGTCGCGCGCGCCAGCAGGCTGGACCTGCTGGCACCGGCGGCCACGCTCACCGAGGTCGCGCGCGAGGTGTTCGTCCGGGACGTGGCCCGCCGCCGCGCCCACGAGGCCGCGTTCGGCTCGCTCGCGGAGGCGTCGTGACGGCGGCGCCGGCCGAGGGGCACGGGGCGCCGCTCCGGCTGACCTGGGTGCAGCCGGAAGACCTCGTCGGCCACGAGCTGCGGCAGGCGGCCGAGGACGGCCGGGCCGCGGGACCGCTGCAGCGCCGCTGGCTCGCCGCCGGCGGCCACCCGGCACCCGACCGCGCGGGCGCCTCGCCCGGCCCGCCGAAGCCGCGGCTGCGGGCGCTGGCGCTGGAGCTGCTGGATGAACTGGCCACGCTGGAGAGCCCGTTGGCGTCGATCGAGCCGACGGAGCTGGCGGACATCAAGGCGGCCTGCCCGCGCTGGCCCGCGCCCGCGCGGGCCTCGGACGGCACGCACGAGGACGGGCTGCGCGCCCGGCTGCACGCCGCGTGGCTCGGGCGGGCCGCCGGGTGCGTCCTGGGCAAGCCCGTCGAGAAGGTGACCCTGGAGGGCATCCGGGCCATCGCCCGCTCCACCGGCAACTGGCCGGTGCACACCTGGTTCACCGCCGCCGGGCTCGATCCCGCCGTCGCCGCCGCGCACCCCTGGAACCGCCGCAGCGCCGCCACCTCCCTGGCCGAGACCCTCGACGGCGCCCCCGAGGACGACGACCTCAACTACCCGCTCCTCGGCCTGCTCCTCCTCGACCGCCACGGCCACGCCTTCACCACCGCCGACGTCGGGCAGCTCTGGCTCGACGAACTCCCCGCGGGCCGTACGTTCACCGCCGAGCGCGTCGCGTACCGCAACCTGCTCGACGGCGTGGAGCCCCCGCACACCGGCGCGTACCGCAACCCGTTCCGCGAGTGGATCGGCGCCCAGATCCGCGCCGACGTGCACGGCTGGACGCACCCCGGCGACCCGGCCGGCGCCGCCGCCGCCGCGCACCGCGACGCCGTCCTCACCCACACCGCCAACGGCGTCTACGGCGCCATGTTCGCCGCCGCCGTCCTCGCCGCCGCGGCCGGCGGCGGCGCCGACGTGAACGCGGCGCTGCGCGCCGGTCTCGCCGTCGTGCCGCCCCGCTCCCGGCTGGCCAGGGCCGTACGGCACGGCATCGAGCTGGCCCGCACCGAACCCACCGGTACCCCCGAGGGCTTCGCGGACGTCGTCGACGGCCTGCACGCCGCGCACGAAGGACGCCACTGGGTGCACGTCGTGCCCAACGCGGCGCTGCTCGCCGCCGCGCTCACCCACGCCGGCGGCGACTTCACCGGCGCCGTCTGCCGCGTTGTCTCCGGCGGCTGGGACACCGACTCCAACGGCGCCACCGCCGGGTCCGTCGCCGGGCTGCTCGCCGGGGCGCCGGAGGCGCTGCCGCAGCGGTGGACGGCGCCGCTGCGCAACCGGCTGGCGACCACCGTGGGCGGCATGGACGGCATCGGTTTCGACGAACTCGCCGCCCGCACCGCCGCCCACGCGCTCCCCGCGCCGGCCCTGAGGGCCGACTCCTACGCCGGCGCCCGCGCCGGCGCCGCACCGCCGCACGAACCCAGGAGGCCCTCCGCATGACGACCACCTCCCCGGCGACGATCGCCGTGTTCGGCAGCGTCAACATGGACCTCGTGGCGTTCGCCGCCACCGCCCCGCTCCGCGGCGAGACCGTCTCCGGCCGGGAGTTCCGCACCGTGCCCGGCGGCAAGGGCGCCAACCAGGCCGTGGCCGCGGCCCGCGCGGGCGGAGCGGTGACGATGATCGGGGCGGTCGGCTCCGACGCCTTCGGCGGCGAACTGCGCGCCGCGCTCGACGGCGCCGGCGTGGACACCGCGGGGCTGCGCACCGCGCCGGGCGCCAGCGGCACCGCGCACATCGTCGTCGACGACGACGGCGGCAACTCCATCGTCGTCGTCCCCGGCGCCAACGGCACCGTCACCGGCCTGGCCGCCGGCGACGAGGAGCGCATCGCCGCCGCCGGCACGCTCCTGCTGCAACTGGAACTGCCGATGGCCGGCGTCGTGGCCGCCGCCGAGTCGGCCCGGGGGCGCGGCGTACGCACCGTGCTCACCCCCGCCCCGGCCCGTGAGCTGCCCGGCCGGCTGCTCGCCGGCACCGACCTGCTCGTCCCCAACGAGCACGAGGCCGCCGCGCTCACCGGCAGGTCCGACCCGCACGAGGCCGCGGCGGCGCTGCTGGAGCGCGTGCCGGAGGTCGTGATCACCCTCGGCGGCGCCGGCAGCCTGTACGCCGCGCGCGACCGGGATCCGGTCACCGTGCCGGCCCTCCCGGTCCGGGCCGTCGACACCACGGCCGCGGGCGACACCTACGTCGGCGCGCTGTGCGTGGCGTACGCCGAGGGCCGGCCGATGCCGGCGGCGATGGCGTGGGCGGCGGCCGCGGCCGCGCTCGCCGTACAGCGGCCCGGCGCGTCGTCCTCCATGCCGGCGCGCGCGGAGATCGACCGGCTGGCGGCCGAGGGCCCGTGACCCGCGTACCGCCGCACCACCCCGCGGGGCCACGGGCGCACGGCCCGCGCACGGCACCGCAACGCACCACCGAGGAAGGCGCGACACCATGACCGACACCCCCGCCTCCGCCCCCGACGCCGCCGCTTCCCCTCACTCCCCGCCGCCCGAGGCTCCGCTCGCCGGGTTGCGGGTCCTGGACCTCGCGACCCTCTTCGCCGGCCCGCTGGCCGCGACCATGCTCGGCGACTTCGGCGCCGAGGTCGTCAAGGTCGAGCACCCCGCCAAGCCCGACCCCTCACGCGGCCACGGCCCCGCCAAGGACGGCGTCGGCCTCTGGTGGAAGCTGCTCGGCCGCAACAAGAAGAACCTCACCCTCGACCTGTCCACGCCCGGCGGACGCGAGGTGCTGCTGCGGCTGGCCGCCGGATCCGACGTGATCGTCGAGAACTTCCGCCCCGGCACGCTGGAGAAGTGGGGCCTCGGCTGGGCGGAGCTGTCCGCCGCCAACCCCCGGCTCGTGCTCGCCCGGGTCACCGGCTTCGGCCAGTTCGGCCCGTACGCCCGCCGCCCCGGGTTCGGCACCCTCGCGGAGGCGATGAGCGGCTTCGCCGCCGTCACCGGCGAGCCGGACGGGCCGCCGACGCTGCCGCCGTTCGGCCTCGCGGACTCCGTCGCCGCGCTGTCCACCGCGTACGCCGTGATGACCGCGCTCGCCGGGCGGGAGCGCACCGGGCGCGGGCAGGTCGTCGACATGGCCATCATCGAGCCGATGCTGACCGTGCTCGGCCCGCAGCCCCTCTGGTACGACCAGCTCGGCTACGTCCAGCCGCGTACCGGCAACCGCTCCACCAACAACGCGCCGCGCAACACCTACCGCACCGCCGACGGCCGCTGGCTGGCCGTGTCCACCTCGGCGCAGTCCGTCGCGGAGCGGGTGATGCGGCTCGTGGGGCGGCCGGAGCTGATCGACGAGCCGTGGTTCGGCACGGGTGCGGGCCGGGCGCGGCACGCGGACGAGCTGGACGAGGCGGTCGGCGGGTGGATCGCGCGGCACGACGCCGCGACGGTCGTGGCCGCGTTCGACAAGGCGCAGGCCGCCGTGGCGCCGGTGTACGACGTGCGGGACGTGATGGCCGACGAGCAGTACCGGGCGCTGGGCTCGATCACCGAGGTCGAGGACGAGGAACTCGGCACGGTGAAGATGCAGAACGTGCTCTTCCGGCTCTCCGAGACCCCGGGCGCGATCCGCTGGGCGGGCCGGCCGCACGGCGCGGACACCGACGCGGTGCTGGCCGAACTCGGGCTGACCGGTGCGGAGATAGCCGGGCTGCGGGACGAGGGGGCGGTGTGAGCGCCCCGCGCGCGGTCGCGGCGGACCCGGCGGGCGGCGCCGGGGCCGGGGGCGTGCAGGACACGTATCTCACCTGGCTGTACGTGCCGGGGGACCGGCCCGCGGTGGTGGCCAAGGCGCTGCGCAGCGGCGCGGACGTGGTGCTGGTGGACCTGGAGGACGCGGTGGCGCCCGAGCGCAAGGCGTACGCGCTGGCCGCCACCGCGGAGCTGCTGAGCGAGCCGCACCCCGGCCCGGTGCCGGTGCACGTCCGCGTCAACGCGCTCGCGGGGCCGCTGGCGGACGGCGAACTGCGCACGCTGGCCCCGCTGCCGGGCCTGGCCGGACTCCGGCTGCCGAAGACCGGCGGCCGGGAGGAGGTGCTGCGCGTGGCGACGGCCGTACGTGAAGCCGGCGCCGCCGCCCCGGACCGCACGCCCGCGCCGGCCGCCGACGCGCCGCCCCCCGGCCACCCGGCCACCGGCGGCGTACCGCCCCTCTACCCGCTCCTCGAATCCGCCCTCGGCATCGAGCGCGCCTACGAGATCGCCGCCGCGCACCCCGCCGTGCGCGGGATCGCACTCGGCGAGGCCGACCTGCGGGCCGAGTTGGGGGTCGCCGACGGCGCGGGGCTGGCCTGGCCGCGCAGCCGCGCCGTCGTCGCCGCCCGCGCCGCCGGGCTCGCGCCGCCCGCGCAGTCCGTCTACCCGGACGTCGCCGACCTCGACGGCCTCGCCCGCTCCTGCGCCGCCGGCCGGGCCCTGGGCTTCCTGGGCCGTACGGCGATCCACCCCCGGCAACTGCCGGTGATCGAGCGCGCGTTCCTGCCGACCCGGCAGGAGGTCGAACGGGCCGAGGAGATCGTCGCCGCGGCGGCCACGAACGCCGGGGCCCTCGCGCTGCCCGACGGCCGCTTCGTCGACGCCGCGGTGGTGGCCGAGGCCCACCGCACCCTGCGCCTGGCCCACCGCCGGAGCGCCTGACTGCCCGGCGCACCACCGCCCGGCGCACCACCGCCCGGCCGGAGGTTCCGGCCGGGCGGTGGCGGCGGTGTACGGCCGCGGGGCGGACCCGCGCTGCTCAGCTCAGGGCCGACAGCGCCTCGTTGAGCGTCCGGGACGGACGCATGACCGCCGCGGCCTTCTCCGGGTCCGGCTGGTAGTAGCCGCCGATGTCGGCCGGCTTGCCCTGCACGGCCAGCAGCTCCTCGACGATCTTCTCCTCCTGCTCCACCAGCGTCGCCGCCAGCGGCGCGAACGCCTCCGCGAGCTTCGCGTCGGCCGTCTGGCCCGCCAGCTCCTGCGCCCAGTACAGCGCCAGGTAGAAGTGGCTGCCGCGGTTGTCGAGGCCGCCGACCCGGCGCGTGGGCGACTTGTTCTCGTTGAGGAACGTCGCCGTCGCCCGGTCCAGGGTGTCGGCCAGGACCTGGGCGCGGGCGTTGTCCGTGGTCTGCGCCAGGTGCTCGAAGGAGACGGCCAGCGCCAGGAACTCGCCGAGGCTGTCCCAGCGCAGGTAGTCCTCCTTGACCAGTTGCTGCACGTGCTTGGGCGCGGAGCCGCCGGCGCCGGTCTCGAACAGGCCGCCGCCGTTCATCAGCGGGACGACGGAGAGCATCTTGGCGCTGGTGCCCAGCTCCAGGATGGGGAAGAGGTCGGTGAGGTAGTCGCGGAGCACGTTGCCGGTGACCGAGATGGTGTTCTCGCCGCGGCGGATCCGCTCCAGCGACAGCGCCATGGCGTCGACCGGGGCGAGGATCCTGATGTCCAGGCCCTCGGTGTCGTGCTCCGGCAGGTACTCCCGCACCTTGGCGATCAGGCGGGCGTCGTGTGCCCGGCCCTCGTCGAGCCAGAAGACCGCCGGGTCGCCGGTGGCGCGGGCGCGGGTGACGGCGAGCTTCACCCAGTCCCGGATCGGCGCGTCCTTGGTCTGGCACATGCGGAAGATGTCACCCTCGGCGACCGGCTGCTCCAGCAGGACGGCGCCGGTCCCGTCGACGACGCGGACGATCCCGGCCGTGCCGGCCTCGAAGGTCTTGTCGTGGCTGCCGTACTCCTCGGCCTTCTGCGCCATCAGGCCGACGTTGGGCACCGAGCCCATCGTGGCCGGGTCGAAGGCGCCGTGGGCGCGGCAGTCGTCGATGACGACCTGGTAGATGCCGGCGTAGCTGCTGTCCGGGATGACGGCGAGGGTGTCGGCCTCGGCGCCGTCCGGGCCCCACATGTGGCCGGAGGTACGGATCATCGCGGGCATCGAGGCGTCCACGATGACGTCGCTGGGGACGTGCAGGTTGGTGATGCCGCGGTCGGAGTCGACCATCGCGAGGGCCGGACCCTCGGCCAGCTCCGCGTCGAACGACGCCTTGATCTCGGCGCCCTCGGGCAGCTTGTCGAGGCCGGCGAGGATGCCGCCGAGCCCGTCGTTCGGGGTCAGGCCCGCGGCGGCCAGCGTCGCTCCGTAGCGGGCGAACGTCCGGGGGAAGAAGGCCCGTACCGCGTGGCCGAAGACGATCGGGTCGGACACCTTCATCATCGTGGCCTTCAGGTGCAGCGAGAACAGCACGCCGTCGGTCTTCGCCCGGGCGACCTGCTCGCCGAGGAACGCGCGCAGCGCCTCGACGTGCATCACGGCGGCGTCGACGACCTCGCCGGCGAGCACCGGCACCGCCTCGCGCAGCACCTCGGTGGTGCCGTCCACGGCGGCCAGCTCGATGCGCAGGGTGCCGTCGCGCTCGACGACCGCGGACTTCTCGGTGGAGCGGAAGTCGTCGGTGATCATGTGGGCGACGTTGGTCCCGGACTCCGCGGTCCAGGCGCCCATGCGGTGCGGGTGGTTGCGCGCGTAGTTCTTCACCGAGGCGGGGGCGCGGCGGTCGGAGTTGCCCTCGCGCAGCACGGGGTTGACGGCGCTGCCCTTGACCTTGTCGTAGCGCGCGCGGATGTCGCGCTCCTCGTCGGTCTTGGGCTCGTCCGGGTAGTCCGGCAGGTCGTAGCCGTGCGCGCGCAGCTCGGCGACGGCAGCCTTGAGCTGCGGGATGGACGCCGAGATGTTCGGCAGCTTGATGATGTTCGCCTGCGGCGTCTGCGCCAGCGCGCCCAGCTCGGCGAGCGCGTCGGCCACCTGCCGGCCGGCCGGCAGCCGCTCGGGGAAGTGGGCGAGGATCCGCCCGGACAGGGAGATGTCGCGGGTCTCCACCTCGACCCCGGCGGTCGCGGCGTACGCCTGGACCACCGGCAGGAACGAGTACGTGGCCAGGGCCGGGGCCTCGTCGGTGTGCGTGTAGATGATCGTCGATGCTGATTCGGTCACCGGGTGCTCCAGTCCGCGTCGCTGCTCTGCCGGATTGCTTGATATCAAGATATCCCGTGCGTCCCGCGCGCCGGACAGGACCCTGGGCCCCGGCGCGGGTAGAGATGCGTCACACCTGCCCGGGGGCGCGGGAGGCACACGGGGGAGGCGGATAGGCTCCCGGAACCGACGCTCCCGGGGGGGACCTGTCTCATGCGTGGACTGCGGATCGTGCTCGTGGTGTGTCTCGTGCTCGGCGTGCTCTTCGTCGCCGCCGACCGGCTGGCCGTGTACGTGGCGGAGGGGAGGGTCGCGGAGAAGGTCCAGGCCAGGCAGGGCCTGGAGGGCAGCACGGAGGTGTCCATCCACGGCTTCCCGTTCCTCACCCAGATCTACGGCAAGCACCTTGACGACGTCGACGTCAGGATGACCGGCATCCGCGCGGACCCGGCCGCCGCCGGCACGGGGGAGCGGCTGATGATCTCCGAGTTCGGCGTGGACCTGAGCGGCGTCGAACTGGACGGCGACTACGGCGGCGCGACCGCGGAGAGCGCCGAGGGCTCCGCCGTCATCGCGTACGAGGCGCTGACGGCCGTGGCCGGACGGCAGGGCGTCTCCTTCGCCTACGGCGGCGACGGCAGGGTGAAGGTCACCGCGAGCGCCGAGGCGCTGGACGCGCCGGAGCCGGCCGAGGTGCTCTCCACCGTCTCCACCGAGGGCGGCGACACCATCCGGCTGCGGGCGGAGGAGGTCCCGGCCGCCGGCGTGCCCGGGGCCGAGGAGGCGGTGCGCGGGGCCGTCGACGTCGAGCGCCGGGTCGGCGGGCTGCCGGACGGCGTACGGCTCGCCATGGTCACGGCCACCGCGGACGGCATCGTGGTCGACGTGACGGGCCGGGGGATCCGCGTCGCGGGCTGATCCCGCGCAGAGCCCGCGGGGTCAGAGCAGGTTCACCAGGAACTCCCGGCACGCCTCCTCGCAGCGCCGGCACGCCTGCGCCCGTTCCGCGGCCCCCGGCGCGTCGGCGGCCAGCCGCTCGTAGTCCTCGGCGCACGCCGCGCACGTCTCGGCACAGAGCTCGACCTGCGCCCGCAGCCCCGGCACGTCGTGCCGGCCGTGCTGCGTGAGCATCCGGGAGGTGTGCTCGCACACGTCCGCGCACCGCAGGTCCAGCCGCTGCACCGCGCCCGGCTCCGCCGCCCCGGCGGGCTGCAGGCACGCGGTCGCGCACTCCGCGCACGCCTGCGCGCAGGCGAACCCCTCCTCGATGTAGCGGACGAGGGCCTCGCGGTCGAGTTCGTCGGCCGAAACGGCCACCTGGATCGCCTCCTTCACCGCAACCGCCGCGCCATCGGTGTCAGCTCACCGGGCCCGGCTGCGGGCTGGGCTCCGGCACCGGGTCGGGGCCCGGCGGCTTGGGGATCGGATCCGGCGCGGGCGGCGGCTCCGGTACGGGACCGGGGCGCGGCCCGGGGCCGGGCCCCGGGTCCGGGCCGGGCCGCGGCGGGGCGGGCGGCGCGGGCGGGGTCGGCGGCGTCGGCGGCGGCATCGGCGGTACGGGGTCGGGCTCCCGGTCCGCTGAGCGCGGACCTGTGGGCGGGCGGGTTCCGGTGTCCACTGCCGGCACCCGCGTCGGCTGCGTCGGCATGTCGTCCTCCCGTGACGGGGTGTGCACGTGTTTCCGTAGCGGTCATGGAGGCGGCTGCCCCGCCCCGGCCCGTTTCACGCCCCCGCGGGGCGAGATCCGCCCGATTGCGCCGCGCCCGGGCACGCCGCGGCACGCCGCGGCACGACGGCGTCGGCCGGTCGCTCGGAAGTTTGCCGGCGGGACGGCGGCCCGGCCTCAGCGGTGCGGCCTGCGCCCGGCGGGCCGGGTGCCGGAGTTGCCGTGGCCCCGCAGCCGGTGCGGGGTCAGCCGGCCACGGCCGCGGGGCACCTCGGCGGGTTCCCGTTCCTCGGTGATCCGCCGGACCGGTCCGGACGCCGGCGGCCGGGGCTGTTCCTCCGGCCGCGGCGGCGCCGGCTCCCGGGACCGTATCCGGATGCCGAGCCACACGGCGCCGATCAGCACGGCGACCACGAGGAGGCCGATGAGGAAGGGCAGCAGTCCGGCGGTGACCGCGTCGGCGGCGGCGCCGGAGGCGAAGGTGTGCGGGTCGGTACGCATGCGGTCCGGGGTACCCGCGGGCCGCCGGCTTGCACGTGCCGCCCGCCCGCCGGCGCGCGTTCGGGTGATCGCACACCCCGCCCGCGGCCGGCCCGGAGGATCCGCCCGGGGGCGGTACCGCGGTCACGTGGGACACTGAAGTACGTGCGTTTCCTGAATGACTCTCCCGCCCCGTACGACCTGACGTACGACGACGTGTTCATGGTCCCCCGCCGCTCCGGTGTGGGCTCCCGCCAGGCCGTGGACCTGTCCTCCGCCGACGGCACCGGCACCACCATCCCGCTCGTCGTCGCCAACATGACGGCCATCGCCGGCCGCCGGATGGCCGAGACGGTGGCCCGCCGCGGCGGGCTCGTCGTCATCCCGCAGGACATCCCCATCGACGTCGTCACCGAGGTCGTCTCCTGGGTCAAGGCGCGCGACCTGGTGCTCGACACCCCCATCGTGCTCGGTCCCCACTCCACCGTCGCCGACGCGCTGGCGCTGCTGCCCAAGCGGGCGCACGGCGCCGCCGTCGTCGTCGAGGACGGCCGCCCCGTGGGCGTCGTCACCGAGGCCGACCTGACCGGCGTGGACCGCTTCACCCAGCTCTCCGAGGTGATGTCCCGCGAGCTGCTGACCCTCGACGCCGACATCGACCCGCGCGAGGCGTTCAACCGGCTGGACGCCGCCCACCGCCGGCTCGCCCCCGCCGTCGGCCCGGACGGCCGGCTCGTCGGCCTGCTCACCCGCAAGGGGGCCCTGCGGGCGACGCTCTACACCCCCGCCACCGACGCCCGCGGCAGGCTGCGCGTCGCCGCCGCCGTGGGCATCAACGGCGACGTGGCCGGCCGCGCCAAGCAACTCCTCGACGCCGGCGTCGACACCCTCGTCGTGGACACCGCGCACGGCCACCAGGAGCAGATGATCCACGCGCTGCGCGCCGTCCGCGCCCTGGCCCCCGGGGTGCCGGTGGTGGCGGGCAACGTCGTCTCCGCCGAGGGCGTACGCGACCTCGTCGAGGCGGGCGCCGACATCGTCAAGGTCGGCGTCGGGCCCGGCGCGATGTGCACCACCCGGATGATGACCGGCGTCGGCCGCCCGCAGTTCTCCGCCGTGCTGGAGTGCGCCGCGCAGGCGCGCCGGCTCGGCAGGCACGTGTGGGCCGACGGCGGCGTGCGCCACCCCCGCGACGTCGCCATGGCGCTGGCCGCCGGCGCGTCCAACGTCATGATCGGCTCCTGGTTCGCCGGCACGTACGAGTCCCCGGGGGACCTCCAGCAGACCGCGGACGGACGGCTGTACAAGGAGAGCTTCGGCATGGCCTCGGCGCGCGCCGTCCGCGGCCGCACGGCCGAGGAGTCCGCGTACGACCGCGCCCGCAAGGGGCTCTTCGAGGAGGGCATCTCCACCTCGCGGATGTTCCTGGACCCGGCCCGGCCGGGCGTCGAGGACGTCATCGACGCCGTCGTCGCGGGCGTGCGCAGCGCGTGCACCTACGCCGGCGCGGCGACGCTGGAGGAGTTCCACGAGCGCGCGGTGGTCGGCGTGCAGAGCGCCGCGGGGTACGCCGAGGGCAAGCCACTGCACGCGAGCTGGCAGTAGCCCCGGCCGCCCGGCCGACCACGGCGGGAGCCGCCCGGCCGGCCGTGGTGTACTGCCGACATGCGACTCGACGAGCTGGACGAGCGGATCGTGCGCGCCCTCGCCGAGGACGCCCGCCGCACCTACGCCGACATCGGCGCCGAGGTCGGCCTGTCCGCGCCCGCGGTCAAGCGGCGCGTGGACAGGCTGCGCGCGGCCGGCGCCGTCACGGGCTTCACCGTACGGGTCGACCCCGCCGCGCTCGGCTGGGCCACCGAGGGCTACGTCGAGCTGTACTGCCGCTCCAACACCGGCCCCGGCGACATCCGCCGCGCCCTGGAGCGCTACGCGGAGGTGGCCGCCGCCTCCACGGTCACCGGCGACGCCGACGCCATCGTGCAGATCTTCGCCACCGACATGCGCCACTTCGAAGAAGTGCTGGAACGGATCGCCGGCGAGCCCTTCGTCGAGCGCACCAGATCGGTCCTCGTCCTCTCCCCGCTCGTGCGCCGCTACGCTCCCGACCCACCGCTGTGAGCCGCCCCGCGGGCCACGCAACGGATCACCGCGGAAACCGCCGGCGACGCAACGAATCGCCTGGTCGGACGCAATCGACCGGCCTTGTTCACGGCCTTGTCGAGGACGTACCGTCGGGAGAAACGGACCCCACCCACCCGCCTTGCGAGGTTGCCACATGGTGCCGCTGCGCATCGCCCTGCTCCAGGGGCCGGCCGGGGTGCCCCCGAGCAGACAGGAGGGGCTCGCCGCACTGGAGACCGCCGCCCGTAACGCCGCCGCCGGAGGCGCGCGGCTGCTCGTCGCCCCCGAGCTGTTCCTCAGCGGGTACGCCACGGACCCGGCGGGCCGGGCCGAGCCCGCCGACGGCCCGGGCGCCCGCGCAGTCGCCGGCATCGCCGCCGACCACGGCCTGTCCATCGCCTACGGCTACCCGGAGCGGGACGGCAACGACGTGTACAACGCCGTCCAGCTCATCACCCCGTACGGCTATCCGCTGGCCAACTACCGCAAGACGCACCTCTTCGGCGACTTCGAGCGGAAGTTCTTCACCCCCGGCGACACCGCGGTGGTCCAGGCCGACGTCGACGGCGTCCGCGTCGGCATCCTGATCTGCTACGACGTGGAGTTCCCCGAGCTGGTGCGGGCGCACGCCCGGGCCGGCACGGAGCTGCTGCTCGTGCCCACCGCGCTGATGCGCCCGTACGAGTTCGTGGCCCGCACGCTCGTGCCCGCGCGCGCCTACGAGAGCCAGCTCTACGTCGCGTACGCCAACCGCGTCGGCGTCGAGGGCGACTACGACTTCGCCGGGCTGAGCTGCCTGGCCGCCCCGGACGGCACGGTGCGCGCCCGCGCCGGGCACGACGGCGAGGACCTCGTCCTCACCGACGTCGACCCGGCCCGGATCGCCGCCGCCCGGCGCGACAACACCTACCTCGCGGACCTGAGGCCCGAGTTGTACGGCTGACCGCCCGAGCCCCCGTTCCCGCAGACCGGCCACCCCGCACTGCGCACCCCGTACTTCTTACCCCGTACCCCGCACGCCCCAGCGGCGGCTGCGCGCCGCCGTCCTGCCCGCACGCCCGAGGAGCCCCGCCCGATGACGTCCACCGTGCCCACCGCCGTCCACCCCGCGGGGGAGGAGCCCGCCCGGCGGCCGATCACGATGTTCGGCCCCGACTTCCCCTTCGCGTACGACGACTACCTCGGCCACCCCGCCGGGCTCGGCCAGATACCGGCGACCGGGCACGGCACCGAGGTCGCCGTCGTCGGCGGCGGGCTCTCCGGCCTCGTCACCGCGTACGAGCTGATGAAGATGGGCCTGAAGCCCGTGGTGTACGAGGCGGACCGGATCGGCGGGCGGCTGCGTACCGAGACGTTCCCCGGCTGCGACCCCGCACTCACCGCCGAGATGGGCGCGATGCGCTTCCCGCCCTCGTCCACGGCGCTGCGCCACTACATCGACCTCACGGGTCTGCGGACGCGCCCCTTCCCCAACCCGCTGGCGCCCGGCACCCCTTCCACCGTCGTCGACCTCAAGGGCGAGTCGCACTACGCCCGCACCATCGACGACCTGCCCCAGGTCTACCGTGACGTGGCCGCCGCCTGGGCCGACTGCCTGGAGGAGGGCGCGGACTTCACCGCCATGAACCGGGCCATCCGCGAGCGCGACGTGCCGCGCATCCGCGAGCTGTGGGCCGGGCTGGTCGAACGGCTCGACAACCAGACCTTCTACGGCTTCCTCTGCGACTCCGCGGCCTTCCGCTCCTTCCGGCACCGGGAGGTCTTCGGCCAGGTCGGCTTCGGCACCGGCGGCTGGGACACCGACTTCCCCAACTCCATCCTGGAGATCCTGCGCGTCGTCTACACGGAGGCCGACGACGACCACCACGGCATCGTCGGCGGCAGCCGGCAGCTCCCGCTGCGGCTCTGGGACCGCGCGCCGGACAAGACCGTGCACTGGCCGCAGGGCACGTCGCTCGCGGCCCTGCACGACGGCGGCGCCCCCCGGCCGGCGGTCACCCGGCTCGCCCGCGCCGCCGGCGAGCGGATCGCCGTCACCGACGCCTCCGGCGACGTACGCACCTACCGGGCAGCGGTCTTCACCGCCCAGTCGTGGATGCTCCTGTCGAAGATCGACTGCGCCGAGGACCTGCTGCCCATCGACCACTGGACCGCCGTCGAACGCACCCACTACATGGCCTCGTCCAAGCTGTTCGTGCCCGTGGACCGGCCGTTCTGGCTGGACCGCGACGAGCGGACCGGGCGCGACGTGATGTCCATGACGCTCACCGACCGCATGACCCGCGGCACCTACCTCCTCGACGACGGCCCGGACCGGCCGGCGGCGATCTGCCTGTCGTACACCTGGTGCGACGACAGCCTGAAGTGGCTGCCGCTGCCGGCGGAGGAGCGGATGGAGGTCATGCTCAAGTCCCTCGGCGAGATCTACCCGGGGGTGGACATCAGGAAGCACGTCATCGGCCCGCCGGTCACGGTCTCCTGGGAGGACGAGCCGTACTTCATGGGCGCGTTCAAGGCCAACCTGCCGGGCCACTACCGCTACCAGCGGCGGCTGTTCACCCACTTCGTGCAGGAGGCGCTGCCGGCGGACAAGCGCGGGCTGTTCCTGGCAGGCGACGACATCTCCTGGACGGCGGGCTGGGCCGAGGGCGCGGTGCAGACCGCGCTGAACGCGGTGTGGGGCGTGATGCGGCACTTCGGCGGCGCCACCGACCCGGCCAACCCCGGACCCGGGGACGTCTTCGACGCCATCGCCCCGGTGGAGCTGCCGGAGGACTGAAGGGCCGGGGCTCAGTCGCCGGCACAGCCGCGCAGCGGCACCAGCAGACAGCGCGAGACCAGCCCCACCGACTGGTCCAGCCGCTCGGTGAACTCCTCGCCCACCTCCGGCAGTCCGCGCAGCCGCCACAGCACCCGGGCCGCCGCCCACGCGGCGTCCCGGGCCCGTTCCAGGCTCCACGCCCCCGCGAGGTGGGTGAGCGGATCCGCGACGTCCAGCAGGTCGGGACCCGGCATGAGCTGCTCGCGGATCCGCTCCTCCAGCCGTACGAGCACCTCGCCCACCCGCTCGTAGTCGCCCTCGACGTCCTCGGGTTCGCGCTCCAGGGCGCGGCAGGTGGCGACGACGGCGAGCGGGAGGTCGTAGCCGATGTGGGCGTTGATGCCCGCGAGCGCGAACTGCAGGGTGTGGACGCCGCGGTGGCGCCGGGCCTGGAAGAGCGGGCGCCAGCACGCCGGGGGCCGGCGGCCCTGCGCGGCGTCGTCCACCGCGGCCAGGAACCGGCCGGCGAAGTCCGCGGCGAGCCCGGCGGCGGCGGTCCCGTCGGCGAAGCCGCCGGCCGCCAGGTGCAGCCGCACCTCGTCGGTCACCGCCAGATACACCGAACCGAAGACCGCCACCCCGTCGCGCCGGGGCAGTTCGCACGTCAGCGACCGCATCCGTTCCGCGGCGGCGTCGAGGGCGCCGGAGGCCGCCGTGTCCTGCACAGACGTCATGGCCGTCACCCTGACAGCCGGGGCTCCGCGCGGCCATCACCCGCCCTGGCGAGGCCCCGAGCACCCCCCGTACGGGTGGTGCCCGCCGCCGCCGAGGGCCGCCCGGGGGCTTCGCTGAGGTGACCCAGCCCACAGGGTCCGGCGGATTGCCACGCGCCGGCGCGTGGCAGACTGGAGGCGTACCAGTGACGTACGCGCACTCCGGGGTCGGTGAAAATCCGAACCGGCGGTTACAGTCCGCGACCCGGCCGCTGCCAGCGGCCGGTTGACCAGGTGAAACTCCTGGACCGACGGTGAAAGTCCGGATGGGAGGCAGTGCGCGGCGGGATGCCACAGGTGCGCCGCCGGCGGCGGCCCGCCCCTTTCCGGGCGGTCCACCGGCCTCCCGGTCGGCGTCCCGGTGATCGCGTTCCGTGACTGTCGTCAAGACAGGCCCCGGAGTCCGTGCCCGACGAGGCAGGAGGACCCGGGTGGCCACCCCAGCCGAAGCGCACGCCATGCGCCGCGCCATCGCGCTCGCCTCCCGGGCGCTCGGCGACACCAGCCCCAACCCGGTCGTCGGCTGCGTGATCCTCGACGCCGCGGGCCAACCGGCCGGCGAGGGACACCACGCCCGCGCCGGCGGCCCGCACGCCGAGGTCGCCGCGCTCGCCGACGCGGGGGAGCGGGCCCGCGGCGGCACCGCCGTCGTCACCCTCGAGCCCTGCAGCCACACCGGCCGCACCGGCCCCTGCGTCCGCGCCCTGGCCGACGCCGGCGTCGCCCGCGTCGTCTACGCCGTCGCCGACCCCACCCCCGCGGCCGGCGGCGGGGCCGCCGCGCTCGCCGCCGCCGGCATCGAGGTCGAGGGCGGCCTGCTCGCCGACGAGGCCGCCGCCGGGAACGAGCCGTGGCTGACCTCCGCGCTGCGCGGCCGCCCCTACGTGCTGTGGAAGTACGCCGCCACGCTGGACGGCCGCAGCGCCGCCGCCGACGGCACCAGCCGCTGGATCACCTCGCCCGCCGCCCGCGCCGACGTCCACCGGCTGCGCGCCGAGGCCGACGCCGTCGTCGTCGGCTCCGGCACCCTGCGTGCCGACGACCCCCAGCTCGCCGTCCGCGGACCCCGCGCCGAGGCAGGCGCCACCCAGCCGCTGCGCGTCGTCGCCGACACCGAGGGCACCGCGCTCACCCCCGGCGCCCGGATCCTCGACGGCGCCGCGCCCACCCTCGTGGCCGTGGCCGCCGACGCCGCCATGGACCGCCTCACCGCCGTCCTCGGCGCCGCCGCCGCCCGCGGCGGCCACCGCGCCGAGGTGGTGCGCCTGCCGCGCGCCGCCGGCGGCCGCGGCCTCGACGTCGCCGCGCTGCTCGCCGCGCTGTACGGGCGGGACGTGCGCTCCGTACTGCTGGAGGGCGGCCCGACGCTCGCCGGGGCGTTCCTCGCCGCCGGCGTCGTCGACCGGGTCGTCTGCTACCTCGCCCCCGTCCTGCTGGGCGCCGGGCCCGCCGCGCTCGCCGACGCCGGAATCGGAACGATCGGCGAGGCGTTGCGCCTCGACGTGACCGCCGTCGATCACCTCGGCCCCGACCTGCGGCTGACCGCCGTGCCGGGACCCGCCCCAGAGCCGCCCGCCACCAAGGAGAGCTGACGTTGTTCACCGGAATCGTTGAAGAGCTCGGCGAGGTCGTCGCCGTCGAGGAGCTGCCGGACGCCGCCCGCTTCCGGCTGCGCGGCCCCGTCGTCACCGAGGGCGCCCGGCACGGCGACTCCGTCGCCGTCAACGGCGTCTGCCTGACCGTCGTCGACCAGGAGGGACCGGAGTTCACCGCCGACGTGATGGCCGAGACGCTGAACCGCTCCAGCCTCGGCGGGCTCGGCCCGGGCGACCGGGTCAACCTGGAGCGCCCCACCGCCGTCGGCGGTCGTCTCGGCGGGCACCTGGTGCAGGGCCACGTCGACGGCACCGGCGAGATCATGGAGCGCAAGACCTCCGACAACTGGGAGATCGTCACCGTCTCGCTGCCGGACGCCCTCACCCGCTACGTCGTGGAGAAGGGCTCCATCACCGTCGACGGCGTCAGCCTCACCGTCGTGGACGCCGGCCCCGACTTCTTCACCGTCAGCCTCATCCCCACCACGCTCGCGCTGACCACCCTCGGCCTCAAACAGCCCGGCGACAAGGTCAACCTGGAGGTCGACGTCGTCGCCAAGTACGTCGAGCGGCTGCTCGCCCCGCACGCCGCCCGCGCCGGGGGAGCGCGGGAGTGAACGCCCTGGACTCCCTCAACGGGGTGGCCTTCTCGGTGTTCGGCGAGGACATCAAGTGGGCCGACATGACCGGCAACGTGCTGGGCCTCACGGCCCTGGCCCTCGGCTGGCGCCGCTCCGTGGCGGTCTGGCCGGCCCAGGCGCTCTCCGGCGCGGTGCTCGTCGTCGCCTACGCCTCCGCCGGCCTCACCGGCGGCGTCGGCAAGCAACTGCTGGTCGTCGGCGTCTCGGCGTGGGGCTGGACGCAGTGGGCGCGCGGCCGGCGCGAGAGCGGGGCGATACAGGTGCGCTTCGCCACCTGGACCGAGCGCGCCTGGCTCGTCGCCGCCACCGCGGCCGGCACCACCGCCGTCGCGCTGCTCTTCCTGGCCGTCCCGTCGCTGTCCTGGAACCCCTGGCCCGACGCCTACCTGTTCACCGGCTCTGTCGCCGCCATGGTCGCCATGGCCCGCGGCTGGGTCGAGTTCTGGTTCGCCTGGCTCGCCGTCGACGCCGTCGGCGTCCCCCTCGCGTACTCCGGCGACCTGAAGTTCTCCGCCCTCGTGTACGTCGTCTACGGCGTCGTCGTCCTCCTCGGCCTGCGCGCCTGGTGGACCGCGAGCCGGCGCACCGCCCCTCCCGCCGCCGGGCGGCCGGAGGCACTGGAAGGAGCCACCGCATGACCGCCCTGCAGACCTGGCAGCCCGCCCGGGACGCGGAGGACCTCCGCCTCGACCCAGTCGAGCTGGCGATAGAGGAGATCGCCGCCGGCCGGCCCGTGGTCGTCGTGGACGACGAGGACCGGGAGAACGAGGGCGACCTCGTCGTCGCCGCCGAGCTGATCACGCCCGCCACCGTGGCGTTCATGATGCGCGAGTGCAGCGGCCTGATCTGCATGCCGATGGAGGGCGAGGCGCTGGACCGCCTCGGCATCCCGCAGATGGCCGAGCGGAACACGGAGTCCATGCGCACCGCCTTCACCGTCACCGTGGACGCCTCCGCCGCACACGGCGTCAGCACCGGCGTCTCCGCCTCGGACCGGGCGACCACGATCCGGCTGCTCACCGACCCCGCCGCCGTCGCCACGGACTTCGTCCGCCCCGGGCACATCTTCCCGCTGCGCGCCCGCGAGGGCGGCGTGCTCGTCCGCAACGGGCACACCGAGGCCGGCGTGGACCTCGCCCGGCTCGCCGGGCTGCGGCCGGCCGCCGCGATCGTGGAGATCGCCGGTGAGGACGGCGAGATGCTGCGGCTGCCGCAGCTCGTGCCGTTCGCCCGCAGGCACGGCTTCGCGATCATCTCCATCGCCGACCTCATCGACCACCGCCGCGCCAACGAGCCCACCCAGGCCGTCATCGAGCCGCCCGCCGGCCCGGCCGCCGCCGTCGTCCCCGCCGTGCACGCCGACGCCCCCGCCGTGCACCGCGAGGCCGCGACCCGGCTGCCCACCGCCTACGGCGACTTCACCGCGTACGGCTACCGCTCGGCCGCGGACGGCGTCGAACACATCGCCCTGGTCATGGGCGACGTCACCCGGGACGACCTCGGCGAGGGAGTGCTCGTACGCCTCCACTCCGAGTGCCTGACCGGCGACGTCTTCGGCTCCCAGCGCTGCGACTGCGGCCCCCAGCTCCACGCCTCGCTGCGCCGCGTGGCCGCCGAGGGCCGCGGCGTCGTGATCTACCTGCGCGGGCACGAGGGCCGCGGCATCGGCCTGCTGTCCAAGCTGCGCGCGTACGAGCTCCAGGAGCGCGGCCGCGACACCCTCGACGCCAACCTGGAGCTGGGCCTGCCCGCCGACGCCCGCGACTACGCCGCGGGCGCGCGCATGCTCGCCGACCTCGGCGTCACCTCGGTGCGGCTGATGACCAACAACCCGGAGAAGGTCGACGCCCTGCTGCGGCACGGCCTGGCCGTCACCCGGCGCGAGCCCACCCCGGTCGAGGCCGGCGAGCACAATCTGCGCTACCTGCGCACCAAGCGCGACCGCATGGGCCACCAGTTGCCGTGGCTGGACGGCGCGCCCGTCGCGGTGTGCAGCAACCAGTGACCGATCAGCACCGAAACCTCCCCTGTCCCAGAGAACGAGGAGAGCCGTGAGCGGCAAGGGCGCACCCGAACTGACCGTGAAGAACTGCGAGGACCTGCGGGTCGCCGTCGTCGCCGCGCTCTGGCACGAGCAGGTGATGGACGGCCTCGTCGACGGCGCCCTGCGCGCCCTCGGCGAGCTGGGCATCGCCGAGCCCACCCTGCTGCGGGTGCCCGGCAGCTTCGAGCTGCCGGTGGCCGCCAAGGCGATGGCCGACCGCGGCTACGACGCCGTCGTCGCCCTCGGCGTCGTCATCCGCGGCGGCACGCCCCACTTCGACTACGTGTGCCAGGGCGTCACCGAGGGCCTGACCCGGGTCGGCGTGGAGACCGGCGTGCCCGTCGGCTTCGGCGTGCTCACCTGCGACACCGAGGAGCAGGCGCTCGCCCGCGCCGGGCTCGCGGACTCCGTGGAGGACAAGGGCCACGAGGCGGTCACCGCCGCCGTCGCCACCGCCGCGGCACTGCGCACGGTCGCCGAGCCCTGGCGCTGAGCGCTCCCGCGGACCCCGTAGACTTGGGCGCACCATGGGCAGCAAGACATTCGAGGAGCTCTTCGCCGAGCTCCAGCGGAAGGCCGCCACCGGCGACCCCGCCACCTCCGGCACCGCCCGGCTCGTCGAGCAGGGCGTGCACGCCATCGGCAAGAAGGTCGTCGAGGAGGCGGCGGAGGTCTGGATGGCCGCCGAGCACGAGGGCGAGGACCGCACCGCGGAGGAGATCTCCCAACTCCTCTACCACCTGCAGGTGATGATGGTCGCCCGGGGCATCTCCCTGGACGACGTCTACGCCCACCTCTGACCCCGTACGCACCCGTCAGCCGACCGGCAGAACAGGAAGAGCCACGACCATGCTGCGCATCGCCGTCCCCAACAAGGGTTCCCTCGCCGAGCCTGCGTCGGCGATGCTCCATGAGGCCGGCTACCGGCAGCGCACGGACCGCCACGAACTGGTGCTCACCGACTCCGACAACGACGTCGAGTTCTTCTTCCTGCGCCCCCGCGACATCGCCGTCTACGTCGGCTCGGGCCGCCTCGACATCGGCATCACCGGCCGCGACCTGCTGCTCGACTCCGGCGCCGGCGCCGAGGAGATCATGCAGCTCGGCTTCGGCGCCTCCACCTTCCGCTACGCCACCCGCCCCGGCACCGCCGCCGGCGTCGCCGACTTCGCCGGCAAGACCGTGGCCACGTCCTTCTCCGGGCTGGTCGCCAAGCACCTGGCGGACCACGGTGTCGACGCGGACGTCGTGCACCTCGACGGCGCCGTGGAGACCGCGATCAAGCTCGGCGTGGCCGAGATCATCGCCGACGTCGTCGAGACCGGCACCACGCTCCGGCAGGCCGGTCTGGAGATCATCGACGAGCCGATCCTCACCTCCGAGGCGATCGTCGTCCGCGGCACCGGCTCGCCGCGGGAGGAGCCGAAGGTACGGCAGTTCCTGCGCCGGATGCAGGGCGTCCTCGTCGCCCGGCGGTACGTGATGATGGACTACGACATCCGCGCCGAGCACCTGGAACAGGCCGTCGCCCTCACCCCGGGCCTGGAGTCCCCGACCGTCTCCCCGCTGCACCACGAGGGGTGGGTGGCCGTCCGCTCGATGGTGCCCACCGCGGACGCCCAGCGGATCATGGACGAGCTGTACGAGCTGGGGGCGCGGGCCATCCTCACCACGACGATCCACGCCTGCCGCCTGTGACCGCCGCCGACCTGCCGGTCGTCTTCCGGCCGCGCCGCACCCGGGTGGTGCTCGTCACCGCCGGCCTCGCCATCTTCGCCACGCTCACGGCGATCGGCATGACGCTGAGCCTGAGCGCGGGGGAGCGGATCAGCTTCGTCGTGGTCGGGCTCTTCTTCCTCGGCGGGCTGCTCGTGCTCGGCCGGCCCAAGGTGGTCGCGGACGACGACGGCGTCACCGTGACCAACCTGACCCACAGCCGGCGCCTGGCCTGGGCCGAGATCCTCGGCGTCAACCTGCGGCCCGGCGACCCGTGGGTCTCTCTCGACCTCGCCGACGGCACGAGCCTGCCGGCCATGGGCATCCAGCCGGGCATCGCCCGGGAGCAGGCCGAGCAGGACGCGCGCGCGCTCGCCGGGATGGCCGCGGAGCGCGGCACGGGCGCGTCCGGCGCCTGAGTCCGCCCCCCGTGCCCGCGGGGTCGTGTCTAGTCTGGTGCGCAGGGCCCGCGAAGGGGCCCTCCCGGGGCCGCGCGCACCGGGCCACCCGGCGACCCGAGGAGTGAGCCCCCCAGGGCGATGGACGGATCCTCCTGTAGTACCGGCGCCGCCTCCCGCGCGGAGGCGGCCCGATGATCACCTCACTGGCGCTGCTCGGGCTGGCGTTCCTGCTGATCCTGGCCAACGGGTTCTTCGTGGCGGCCGAGTTCGGGCTCGTCGCCGTGGAGCGTCCCCAGGCGGAACGGGCCGCCGCGGCCGGCGACCGGCGGGCCGCCCGTGTCGTGGCCGCCCTGCGGCAGTTGTCGTTCCAGCTCTCCGGCACCCAGCTCGGCATCACCCTGACCTCGCTGGTCGTCGGCATGCTCGCCGAGCCCGCGCTCGGCCGGCTGCTTCGCGTCCCGCTGACCGCCGCGGGGCTGCCCGCCGGCGCGGTGCCCGGCACCGCGCTTGCCGCCGGGGTGCTGCTCGCCTCCGCCGCGCAGATGGTCCTCGGCGAGCTGGTGCCGAAGAACTGGGCCGTCTCCCGGCCGCTGGCCGTCGCCCGGTTCGTCGCCGGGCCGCAGACCGCGTTCGCGCGCTTCTTCCGCCCGCTCATCGCGCTGCTCAACACCGCCGCCAACCGGCTGGTGCGGCTGCTGGGCGTCGAGCCGGCCGAGGAGCTGGCGTCGGCCCGTACGCCGACGGAACTCGGGTCGCTGGCGCGCAGTTCCGCACAGGCCGGGATGATCGAGCCGGACGCCGCCGACCTGTTCGTCCGCACCCTGTCCCTCGGCGGGCTGACCGCGCAGCACGTGATGACACCGCGGGTTCGGGTGGTCGCGCTCCAGTCCTCCGCCACCGCCGCCGACGTCCTCAACCTCACGCGCGCCACCGGCCTGTCCCGCTTCCCCGTCTACGCCGGCCGGCTGGACGAGGTCACCGGCATGGTTCACCTCAAGGACGCCCTCGCCGTCCCCGCCGGACGGCGCGCGCGCACGCCCGTCGCACGGATCGCCGTGCCGCCGCTGCTGGTGCCCGGGACGCTCCCGGCGCAGCCGCTGCTGGAGAAGCTGCGCGGCGGGCAGCCGATAGCCGTGGTCGTCGACGAGTACGGCGGCACCGCGGGCGTGGTGACCCTGGAGGACATCGTCGAGGAACTGGTCGGCGAGGTCCGCGACGAACACGACCGGGAGGTCGACGGCGTCCCCGACCTGCGGTCCGCGCCGGCCGCCGACGGCCGCCAGGCGTGGGACGCCGACGGCGGCTGCCGCCTCGACGCGCTGCGCCGGATCGGGCTGACCGCGCCGGAGGGCCCGTACGAGACGGTCGCGGGACTCGTCGCCGCGCTGCTCGGCCGGATCCCGGCGGTCGGGGACACGGCGGTGCTGCCCGGCTGGCGGCTCGCCGTCCGGCACGTCGACCACCACCGGGCGGCGCTGGTACGGCTGGTGCGTACCGCGGACGGCGCAACCCCGGCGCACGCCGCCGCAGTCACCGGCGAGGCATCGGGGAGGGCCGCGTGAACGCGCTCCACCTGGCCTTCGCGGCGCTGCTGGTGGCGGCCAACGGGTTCTTCGTGGGCGCCGAGTTCGCACTCGTCTCCGTACGGCGCAGCCAGATCGAGCCGCGCGCCGCCGCCGGCTCCGCGCGCGCCCGCCGGGTGCTGTACGGGCTGGAGCACCTGCCGCAGATGATGGCCGCCGCGCAGTTCGGCATCACCGTCTGCTCGCTGACCCTCGGCGCGCTCGCCGAACCCGCCATCGCCTCGCTGCTGGAACCCGCCTTCCACGCGGCCCACGTGCCCCACGGCCTGATCCACCCGCTCGGCTACGCCGTCTCGCTGGCCGTCGTCGTCTGCCTGCACCTCGTCGTCGGCGAGATGGTGCCCAAGAACCTGGCGCTGGCCGCCCCCGCCGCCGCGGCGCTGTGGCTCGCGCCCGCGCTCGTCGCCTTCGCCCGGCTGTGCCGCCCCGCCACGGCGCTGCTCGGCGCCCTCGCCCGGCGCCTCCTGCGGCTGGTCCGGGTGGAGCCGCGCTCCGCCCTCACCAGCGTGTACACCACCGAGCAACTGACCGACCTGGTCGCCGACTCCCGCGAGGCCGGGCTGCTCGGCGACGGCGAGCAGCGGCGGCTCAACGACGCGCTCGGCCTCGGCTCGCGGCCGGTGACCGACGTCCTGCTCGACCCGGCGTCGATGGTCGCCGTGCCCGCCTCGGTCACCCCGCGGCAGGTCGAGGAGCTGACGGTACGCACCGGCTACTCGCGTTTCCCGGTGCGCGGCGACGGCGGGACCGGCGCCGCCGACGCGGCCGGGCCCAGGTATCTCGGCTATCTGCACGTGAAGGACGTCCTCGACCTGGAGGAGCGCGAACGGGCCGTGCCCGCGCACCTGTTCCGGCCGATGACCGTGCTGCGCCCGGAGCTGCCGCTGGACGACGCGCTGGCGGCGATGCGGCGCGGCGCGTCCCATCTGGCGGCGGTGGCCGACCCGGCCGCACCGGAGCGGGTGCTGGGCCTGGTGGCGCTGGAGGACGTGCTGGAGCTGCTGGTCGGCGAGGTGCGCGACCCCGCGCACCGGCTGACCGCGCGGCAGCGCACGGCGGACGGCGCCGCCGCCGCGTCCGTGCCCGCCTCGGTCGGCTGACCGCCCGGGGCCGGGTCAGCCGGTGTCCGGCTCCTCTTTCGGCTCCCGGCCGGAGAGGATCTCGCCGTACGCCTGCATCAGGTCCGGCAGCCGCAGCGTCGCGAGGTCCTCGCGGCCCGGCGGCCCCGGGTAGGCCGACAGCCGCAGATCGCGGTAGGCGCAGCTCTTCTCGTACAGCGTGCGCAGGAAGCGGCCGTTGCCCAGCTCGTCGATCCAGCCCTGGTCGACGACGTGCCCGCAGATGCTGCGCAGCTCCTCGACCGCCTCCTCGTCCCACGTGTCGCCGTTCTGCGCGGCGAGCACCTCGCCGATGGCGGTCAGCTCCAGCGGGCGGTAACTGGGGAAGTCGACGCGCGTCGTGAACCGGGACGTGAGGCCGGGGTTGCTCGAGAGCAGGCGGTCCATGCCCTTGGGATAGCCGGCGAGGATGACGACGAGCCGGTCGCGGTTGTCCTCGGCGCGCTTGAGCAGCACCTGCAGGGCCTCGTCGCCGTACGCGTCGCCCCGGGAGTAGCCGACGCCGGCGAGGCTGTACGCCTCGTCGATGAAGAGCACGCCGCCGAGCGCGGAGTCGATGAGGTCGTTGGCCTTCACCGCGGTCTGGCCGAGGAACTCGCCGACGAGATCGGCCCGTCCGGCCTCCACCAGCCGGTCGCTGGCGAGCAGCCCGAGGGCGTAGAAGACGCGGCCCAGGATGCGCGCCACGGTGGTCTTGCCCGTACCGGAGGGGCCGGAGAAGACGAAGTGCCGCTTCGGCGGCTGCACCGGCAGGCCCTCGCCGGCCCTCAGGCGCGCCATGTTGAGCTGCGCCGACAGCGCCCGCACCTGCCGCTTGACGGGGTCGAGGCCCACCATCCGGTCGAGGTCGGCCAGCGCCTCGGCGAGCATCGCCGGGTCGGCGGCGGCCGGCTGGTGTGCGGAGCCCGCGTGCAGCGGGGCCCGCTCGCGCAGCACGCCCGAGCCGCCCGCCGGGGGCGGCGGGCGCAGCACCTCGTCGGCGGGCACCAGCTCCCGGCCGTCGGGCGCCGGGGGAGCGGGGTCTCCCGGCGCGGTCTCCTGCTCGGCGCCGCCCAGCGACACCGACGCCAGACCCGGCACCGGATCGAGGCCGTCGAAGTCGTCGAGGCCGTCGATGGCGGCGATCCGGGCCGCGGTGTCCATGAAGGAGGGGTCGATCCGGTGCACCGCGCGGTACAGCGGCAGCGCGGCGGCGCTGCGGCCCGAGCCCTCCTGTGCGCGGGCCAGCCAGTAGCGCAGCTCCTTGCGCTGCGGCTGCTCGCTGCGGCAGCGCATCAGCGCGGCGGAGAGCATCGGCACGGCCTGCCCGTACATCTCCAGCCGGACCCGGGCCATGCCGGCGAAGAGCCCGGCCTCGATGCCGAGCAGCGGGTCGTCCGTCAGCGGCACGGTCAGCCGGACGAGCTGCTCCCAGTCCTTGACCAGATACGCGCGGCAGGCGTGCAGGAAGCGCACCTGCGGGTCGGCCTCGGCCGGGGGGCAGGCGGCGAGCGCCTGCTCCAGCTCGGCGACGTGCCGGCCGTCCAGCCAGTGCGAGGCGTGCGCCAGCAGCAGGTCGCGGCCGGAGTCGAGCACCGGCTGCACCCACCAGCCCAGCCAGTACCAGGAGTTGAGGGGGCGGCGGTGGCGGGCCCGCTGTTCGCCGAAGCGGTCGCGGTGCCGGTACATCTCCAGCAGCGCCGTCGCGGTGTCCGCCCGCAGCGCGTGCAGGCCCAGCCAGGCATCGGCCATCTGCGGGTCCAGCCGCACGGCGGACCTGAACTCCTCCTCGGCCCTGGTGTACGCGCCCATGGTGTAGGCGTCCACGCCCCGCAGCCAGGCGAGCTCCGCGGGGCCCTCGGGCCCGCGCGCGCCGTTGTCCATCACGTAGCCACCAACCGTTCCCCCGTGGATCTCCTCGGGTCGCTGGTCGGCCGCCCCTCACGAACTCCCCTGCAAAACGGGGGAGTTGCGGCAAAGACGGCCTGTTCGCATGGTACCCGCGGCGGCGATGCGGGCCGATGGCACGTATCGGACGCGCGCGCGGACCCGGCCGCCTGACGCGGTGACCGTCGGTGAGGGGCGCCCGGTCCGTAAGTCATCCCATTGTTCCCTCTTTGGACAGAACGAAGCCCCCGATCACGGGGGAACAATCGGGGGCTTCGCGCGTGAGGCGGTGCCGGTGGGGCCCGCTCACTGAGAACGTAAGTCCTGTACTGCCCCTGGGTCAAGCGGAGTTGGGGCGTGGAGGGGCATATTCCGGCCGGTCCCGGGACCGGCTACGCACGGTGTGCGCCCCGCGTGGTCAGCGGGCGTGCGCAGGCCCCGGGACCAGCCGGTACGCGTCCTCGCGGCGCACCACCAGAAGGCCCGCGTACGGGCGGGACGGGTCGGCCGAGAAGTGTGCACGCTCCGCCCGCTCCCAGCCGTCCCAGAAGACGGCGAGCCCCGGCCCGTCCCGCCGCCGGCCGCGCGCCCACGCCGCCGCGGCCGGCACCTCCATCCACAGCAGCCGGGCGAGGTGCGGGCGCAGCTCCCGGCGGCCCGCGCCCACGCCCTCGACGAGGACCACGGGCGCCGGCGGCAGCATGCGGCGCGCGGTGAAGGCGCGGGCGTCCCAGTCGTACGCGTCGTAGACCGCCGGGCGCCCGGCGGCCAGCGGTTCGAGCACCTGGCGCCACAGCCGCCCGGTCCAGCCGAAGAACTCGCGGTGTGTCGCGAGGTCGTCCAGCCGGAGCACGGGTGCACCGTCCAGCGCCGCGGCGAGCCGGCCGGCGAACGTCGTCTTGCCGGACCCGGCGTGCCCGTCCACGGCCACCAGCCGCACGGGTCCGCAGGACGGCGCGAGGCCGCGCAGCTCGCGGGCCAGCGCGGCCAGCGCGGGGTCGGACGCCGGGGCGTGGGTGGCGCTCATCGCCGCAAGGCTACGGCGACGGCCCCGCGGGGCCGTTCTCCGCCCCAGGTCACACCAGTGGTATGAACCAATGTTCACCCATCTCATAGCACGGATTGACTTCCTAACGGCAGAGCGAGGGTGAATAGTTGTGGCCTGCCCCCCGGCACGCGCCGCAACCGACTGGAGAGTCCGCCATGCCCCGAAGTGCGTCACGGCGTACCGTGCTGGCTGCCGCCCTGGCAGCCGCAGCGGCCGGTGCCGCCCCGGCCGCGTCCGCCTCCGCGCTGCCCGCCCCCGTCGCCCCTGGCGGCACGGCCGGCCGGCCGCCGCTCGGCAGCTCCCTCGTCGACTACCACGGCTGGGCCTCCGCGCCGGCCTGGCGCCGCGGCAGCGCCCGCGGAACGAAGGTCGTCACCGGCCGCCGCCCCGGCATCGTGATCGGCCGGCCCGCGGGCCGTACCGACTACGCCGACCCGCACACCGGCACCACCGCCTCCTGGGAGTACGCCACCTGGACCTCCCCGGTCCACCGGCTCGCGCCGCCCGCCACCGAGGTCATCGCCTCCTGGAACGCCGCCACCCCGGCCGGCACGTGGCTGATGGTCGAGCTGCGCGGCACGTACAACGACGGGGGCCGCACGCCCTGGTACGTGATGGGCCGCTGGGCATCGGGCGACGCGGACATCCGCCGCACCACGGTCGACGACCAGTCGGACGGCAGGAGCAGCATCTGGACCGACACCTTCTCGGTCGACGACGCCGCGAGCGGACTGCGGCTGGTCGACTACCAGTTGCGGGTCACCCTCTACCGCAAGCCCGGCAGCGACGCGACGCCGCAGGTGTGGCGGGTCGGCGCGATGGGCTCCGACGTGCCGGACCGCTTCGAGGTCCCGGCGAGCACGCCGCGGCTCTCCCGCGAACTGGCCGTCCCGCGCTACTCGCAGAACATCCACGTAGGCCGCTACCCGGAGTACGACAACGGCGGCGAGGCCTGGTGCAGCCCCACCTCCGCGCAGATGATCATCGAGTACTGGGGCCGCAAGCCGACCGCCGGGGACCTGGAGTGGGTCAACCCCGACTTCGACGACCCGCAGGTCTGCCACGCCGCCCGCTTCACGTACGACTACCAGTACGAGGGCTGCGGCAACTGGCCGTTCAACACCGCCTACGCGAGCACGTACCGCGACATGCACGGCGTCGTCACCCGCCTCGGCTCGCTCGCCGACGCCGAACTGCTCGTGGCCGCCGGCATCCCGCTGATAACGTCCCAGTCCTTCATCGAGGCGGAGCTGGACGGTGCTGGTTACGGCACCTCGGGCCACCTGATGACCGTCGTCGGCTTCACCAAGGACGGCGACGTCGTCGCCAACGACCCGGCCTCGCCGGACAACCCGGCGGTGCGGCACGTCTACAAGCGCCGCCAGTGGGAGAACATCTGGCTGCGCACGAAGCGCTACGACGCCGCGGGCGCGGTCCGCTCCGGCACCGGCGGCGTCTGCTACGTGCTCTGGGGCAGCGAGATCACCGGCGCCCAGCGCGCGGCCCTGGCCGCCGTCGGCATCCGCTGACGCACCGGCACGCCGCTCGAGGACCCGCCCGCCGCAAGGGGGCGGGTCCCGCCGCGTACGGGCCCGGCCGCCCCCCTCGGGCAGGTCAGCCGCGGAACAGCGCGGCGCCGGCCGGCCAGACGTAGCGCAGGCAGGCCGGGGAGCCGGCGAGCCGGGAAGGGTCGCCACCGGGCGGCGGGACGAGGGCGCGCTCCGTCCGGGTACCGCCGAGCGCGGCGTAGAAGGACTGCGCACGCGCGTTCTGCTCCAGCACCCACAGGTGCAGCCCCGACCCCGGCGCGGCCCCGGCGACGCCTTGGGCGGCAAGCCGCATCAGCCGGGCGCCGATGCCGCGCCGCTGACTGCCGTGCGCGACGTGCAGGTTGTCCACCAGCGCGCCCCAGCGGGGGTGCTCGTCCAGGACGGCGTGCACGAACCCCACGACCGCACCGTCGGCCTCGCAGACGTACGTCAGCCGCCCGCTCTCCCCGTGTTCACCCCGCCCGCCCGCGAGGCGCGCGGCCCAGACGGTCTCGCGGTCGGCGACGACGTCGCCGTCGAGGAAGGCGTCGGCGTAGGCGCCCCGGTAGTGGCGGCGCCAACTGGCCGCGTGCAGCGCGGCGACGGCCGGCGCGTCGGCCGCCTCCGCGGCGCGGAAGCGCGGCTCAGGGCCGGAGGCGCGGGCGGCCGCGGACGCAGCGGATTCGGGCACGGACGGGGTCACGCTCAGAACGTAGACGACCGCGGCCCCCGGCCGCACGCCGGTTTCCCGTGCCCTGGCGCGTGGTCCGGAGGTCCCCATCGGCCTATCGCCGGAACAGGAACCGGAACCGGCGCCGCAGCCCGCCCCGGCGTCGCTTCGGCAGCCCGGCCGTCGACCGCCGCGGCCCGCCCACGGCGCCGCCCGGCCGGAACGGGTCGCCGGGGGCCGCGACCGGCGCCTGGCGGTCCGCCGCCGCGCGCACCTCGTGATACGAGTCGTGCGAGGTGATGCGTATCGCCTCCTCGCACGCGGCCAGCGCACCCTGCACGGCCGAGCCGGCGAGCCCGCGGCGGCGTACGACATCCTTGAGCCAGGTGAAGAAGCCCATCACCGCGGCGAGGCAGCCGAACACGACCAGATACGGCACGACGTTACCCATGCCGGGCCAACTCCCGGCGCACCCACGGGGTTCCGCCGCGCGCCCGGGGCCTTGCTCAGCCCTCGACGAACTTCAGGCCGATGACGCCCGCGAGGATCAGCCCCAGGCACGCCAGCCGCGCCGGCGACGCGCTCTCGCCCATCGCGAGGATGCCCACGGCGGCCACCCCCAGCGAGCCCAGCCCGACCCAGACGGCGTACGCCGTGCCCACGGGCAGGCTGCGCAGCGCCATCGTCAGCACGACGACGCTCACCATGGCCATCACCAGCCCGATCGTCGTGGGCCAGAGGCGGGTGAGGCCGTCGGAGTGCTTCAGGGCGGTGGCCCAGACGAGTTCGAGGCCCGCGGCGATCAGCAGGAATATCCAGGGCACGGTGTCTCCCGGGTCGGTCGTTCGGCGGTACGAGGGCGGGCGCGCGGCGCCGCGGGCGGACCCGCTACGCGGCGAAGCCGCCGTCGACGGCGATCGCCGCCCCGGTGATCTGCGCGCCGCCGGGACCGGCGAGGTGGGCCACGGTGGCGGCGACGTCCTCGGGCCGGCCGTAGCGGCCCAGCGCGCTGATGGCGCGGGCGGCGTCGGCGTCGGGCGAGTCGGCGGGGTTCATCTCCGTGTCGGTGTCGCCGGGGTGGACGACGGTGACGCAGACGCCCCGCGGGCCCAGGTCGCGGGCGAGCCCGCGGGTGAGGCCGGTCAGCGCGGACTTGCTGGCGGCGTAGAGCGTCCAGCCCGGTATCGGCACGCGCTCGGCGAAGCTGCTGCCGATGCTGATGATCCGCCCGCCGGGGCCGAGGTGCCGGGCGGCGGCCTGGGAGGCGAGGAAGGTAGCGCGGACGTGGATGGCGAGCGCCGCGTCCACGTCCTCCCGGCGCACCTCGGCCAGCGGCCCGTACGGTGCGATGCCCGCGTTGTTCACCAGGATGTCCAGCCGGCCCAGCTCTTCCGCGGCGCGGTCCACCGCGGCGACGACGGCGTCGGGGTCGGCGGCGTCGGCCGGGATGGCCAGGCCCCGCCGGCCGGCCTTCTCCACGGCGCGTATCACCTCCGCCGCCCGTTCGGGCGAGCGGTGGTACGTCATCGCCACGTCGGCACCCTCCTCGGCGAGCCGCCGCACGATCGCGGCGCCGATGCCGCGGCTGCCGCCGGTGACCAGGGCCGTCCGGCCCGCAAGCGATGTCATGACTGCTCCCTTCAACATCCGGAGAGCTCTCCGGTTGACCTCTTCGAAGAGTAACCGGAGAACTCTCCGGATGGCCAGCGGGAACCGGAGAACTCTCCCCTTCGCTATCCTCCGGACGGGAAGGAGCGCGGGTGACACACGACGAGGCGACCGGCCGGCCACGCCCGGCCCGCACCGAGCTGCCCGTGATCGGCGGCCCGCCGGCGGAGCGCGCGGACGCCGCGCAGAACCGCCGCAGGATCCTCGCCGCCGCGGCCGCGATGGTCGCCGAGCGGGGTCCCGAGGCGCTGTCCATGGACGAGGTGGCCAAGACCGCGGGGGTCGGCGTCGGCACCGTCTACCGCCGCTTCGGCGACCGCGCGGGACTCGCGTACGCGGTCATCGACGACCGCGAGGTGCAGTTCCAGACGGCGTTCCTGAAAGGCCCGCCGCCGCTCGGACCGGGCGCCGGCGCGCCGGAGCGCATCCGCGCCTTCCTGCACGCCCTGGTCGACCGCACCGAGGACCAGCTCGGGCTGCTGCTCGTGGCCGAGATGGACTCCGCCGACGCCCGGTTCGCCGAGGGCTCGTACGAGCTGTACCAGCAGCATCTCGCGCTGCTCCTCGGCCGGATCCGGCCGGAGGCCGACGTGCGCTGGCTCGCCGACGCCCTGCTCGCGCCGCTGGCCGCCAACCTCTACGGCTACCAGCGCCGCGTCGGCGGCATGAGCGTCGCCCGCGTCAAGGCCGGCTACGACGAGCTGCTCGCCGGGCTGGCGCCCCCGGGCGGTTCCCCCGGCCCCTGACATCCCGGAACCCGCCCCGCGAACTGGCCGGATCGGTGCGCACCCCGTTTGTCTCGGCGTACCGCCGATCGGGCATACTCCCCTTCACCGCAGCCGGACATGCCGGCCCGCCGTAACCCGGCGGGGCAGCATCGGGCTGCAGTAACACAACGGGCGGAGCCGCCCCATCCCGGGCGGCGCCGCTGTCGACAGCGCCGTACGCGCGCCCGGCGAAGAGGAGTGCACCGCATGGCCGTACGTGGTCCGCAGCCCGTGGAACGCGAGCTCCCCACCGAGGAGTCGCGCGACCTGCTGGCCCTCGTCCGCGAGCTGGTCCGGCGGGAGATCGCCCCGGTGGCGGCCGAGGAAGAGGAAGCGGGCCGCTTCCCCCGCGAGTTGTTCACCACCCTGTCGCAGTCGGGCCTGCTCGCACTGCCCTACGCGGCCGAGTACGGCGGCGGAGAGCAGCCGTACGCGGTCTATCTGCAGGTGCTGGAGGAACTCGCCGCCGCCCGGCTGACCGTCGGCCTCGGCACCTCCGTGCACACCCTCGCCAGCCACGCGGTCGCCGGCTACGGCACCGAGGGACAGCGCAAGGAGTTCCTTCCGGCCATCCTCGGCGGCGGCCTCCTCGGTGCGTACTGCCTCTCCGAGCCCGCCTCGGGCTCCGACGCCGCCGCCCTGACCACCCGGGCCGTACGCGACGGCGACACCTGGACCCTGGACGGCACCAAGGCGTGGATCACCCACGCGGGCGTCGCCGACTTCTACACCGTCCTCGCCCGCACCGGCGGCCCCGGCCCCGGCGGCATCACCGCCTTCCTCGTCCCCGGCGACGCCCCCGGGCTCGCCGCCGCGCCGCCGGAGAGGAAGATGGGCATGAAGGGCTCGCCCACCGGCCTGGTGCACTTCGACGGGGTACGGATCCCCGACGCGCGCCGCATCGGCGAGGAGGGGCAGGGCTTCGCCATCGCGCTCGACGCCCTCGACTCCGGCCGGCTGGGCATCGCGGCGTGCGCGGTCGGGGTGGCGCAGGGGGCACTGGACACGGCGCACGGATACGCCCTGGAGCGGCAGCAGTTCGGCCGGCCCGTCGCCGACTTCCAGGGGCTGCGCTTCATGCTCGCCGACATGGCGACGCAGATCGCGGCCGGGCGCGCGCTGTACCTCGCCGCCGCGCGGCGGCGCGACGCGGGCCTGGCCTTCGCCCAGGAGGCCGCCATGGCCAAGCTGTTCTGCACGGACGCGGCGATGCGGGTGACCACCGACGCGGTGCAGGTGCTCGGCGGCTACGGCTACACGGCGGACTTCCCCGCGGAGCGCTACATGCGCGAGGCGAAGGTGCTGCAGATCGTGGAGGGCACCAACCAGATCCAGCGCGTGGTCGTCGCGCGGCACCTGCTGGGCGCCGAGGCGGACCGGGGCTAGGCCCGGTTCGTACGGCGTCGCGGGCGCGGGGCGGGACCGGGACGCGGGCGGGTGCCGCGGGACCGGGCGGGGGCGTTACCCGCGCCGGCGCATCCCCGGCAGCCGCCGCCGCGCCGGCTCGTTCCCCGGGCCGCCGACGTGCGAGAAGGGCTGGCGGCGCCAGTCGAGGCCCTCGGGCAGCGTGAGCAGGGCCGCCGGGTCCTCGGCGCGCGCGTCCAGACGCGCGTCCTGCGGCACCGCGGCCGACAGCGGGCTGCCGGAGCCGGTGCACACGGTCAGGCCGAACGGGTTCGCGGGCGTGACGCGGGCGTGCTCGGGGAGCACGTCCTCGCCCTCCAGCAGCGCGATGGGCTGGACGCAGTCCGGGCAGAGCACCCGGAAGATCAGCGAGGTCTCGGCGTAACCGCCGTCCTCCTCGTCGTCGACGGCATCAGGCTCGACGAGCTCGACATGCTCGGAACGGCGCATGCTGCTCCCCCTCGGGTTGGCCACCTGGACGGTCACGTGGTGGTCTCGACCACAGCAAGGATTTCCCTCGCTGTCATCCGAATAATCGTCCGCGGGGTCGCCCTCGCTCCCGGATGAACTGTGGCCTTCGTCACACACCACCCCGCGCGCCGTACGCGCCCCCGACGGCGCCCTCCCCGGCCGCCCCAGCGGCCCCGGATGTACCTGACCGCCGCAAACGCAGTAGGTTGATGCGTTGTGGAGGAGTTGGACAGGCACATCGTGGAGCTGCTCGTCAGGGACGGGCGCATGAGCTATACGGATCTGGGCAAGGCCACCGGCCTGTCCACCTCGGCCGTGCACCAGCGGGTCCGGCGGCTGGAGCAGCGCGGCGTGATCCGCGGCTACGGTGCCATCGTCGACCCGGAGGCCATAGGACTGCCGATGACCGCGTTCATCTCGGTCAAGCCCTTCGACCCCAGCGCCCCCGACGACATCGCCGACCGGCTCGCCGAAGTCCCCGAGATCGAGGCGTGCCACAGCGTGGCGGGGGAGGAGAACTACATCCTCAAGGTGCGCGTAGCCGCCCCGGCGGAGCTGGAGGACCTGCTCGCCCGCATCCGCTCCCTCGCCGGTGTCTCCACCCGCACGACGGTCGTGCTCTCCACACCGTACGAAGCCAGGCCGCCGCGCTTCTGACGGCGCGGCGCCCCCCGATCCGAATCCGAGGCACCGCAGCCGTGACCGCCGAGAGCCCCTCCGTCCGCCCCGCCGACCCCGCCGCCGCGCGGGACCGTGCGGGTGCCGCGCGCCGCACCGTGCTGCTGCGCGGCGGCACCGTGCTCAGCCCCGCCGACCCGTTCGCCACCGCCATGGTCGTCGAGGGCGACCGGGTCGCCTGGGTGGGCTCCGAGGGCGCGGCCGACGGCTTCGCCGACGGCGGCGGCGTCGACGAGGTCGTCCACCTCGAAGGCGCCCTCGTCACGCCCGCGTTCACCGACGCGCACGTGCATCTGACCGCCACCGGCCTGGCGCTGACCGGCCTCGACCTGTCCGGCGCCACCGGGCTGGCCGACGCCCTCGCCCGGATCCGCGCACACGCCGCGGCCCGCCCCGCGGACCGGGTGCTGATCGGCCAGGGGTACGACGAGACCGGCTGGCCCGAGGGGCGCCCCCCGACCCGCGCCGAGCTGGACGAGGCCACCGGCGGCCGGCCGCTCTACCTCACCCGCGTCGACGTGCACTCCGCGGCCGTCACCACCGCCCTGCTCGATCTGGTGCCCGGCATCGCCGGCCGCGACGGCTACGCCGGCGGTGAGCCCCTGACCCGCGACGCCCACCACGCCGTACGCCGCGCCGCGTACGCCGCCATGTCGCCCGCGCAGCGCGCCGCCGCGCAGGGCGCCGCACTCGACCGGGCCGCGGCCGTCGGCATCGGCTCCGTCCACGAGTGTGCCGGGCCCGACATCAGCGGCGAGGACGACTTCGCCGCCCTCCTCGCGATGGCCGCCGAGCGGCCGGGGCCGCGGGTGACCGGCTACTGGGGCGAGGCCGTCGCCGGCCCCGAGGACGCCCGGCGCCTTCGCGAACTGGGTGCTTTCGGGGCGGCCGGGGACTTCTGCGCCGACGGCTCCCTCGGCTCCCGCACCGCCCACCTGACGCAGCCGTACGCCGACCGCCCCGGGCACCGCGGCAACGGCTACCTCGACGCCGCGGCCGTCGCCGCCCACGTCACCGCCTGCACCGAGGCGGGGCTCCAGGCGGGCTTCCACGCCATCGGGGACGCCGCCGTCGCCGCCGTGGTCGACGGCGTGCGGGCCGCGGCGGAGCGGGTCGGCCTGGACCGCGTACGGGCGCTGCGGCACCGCGTGGAGCACGCGGAGATGCTGACCCCGCAGACGGTCGCCGGGTTCGCGGAGCTGGCGCTCACGGCCTCCGTGCAGCCGGCGTTCGACGCCGCCTGGGGCGGCGAGGAGGGCATGTACGCGCGCCGGCTCGGGACGGAGCGGGCGCGGACCCTCAACCCGTACGCGGCCCTCCTGCGCGCCGGCGTGCCGCTCGCCCTCGGCTCCGACGCCCCGGTGACCCAGCTCGACCCCTGGCGGACCGTCCAGGCGGCCGCCTTCCACCGCACGCCGGAGCACCGCATCTCGGCCCGTGCCGCGTTCACCGCCCACACCCGCGGCGGCTGGCGGGCCGTCGGCCGCGACGACGCCGGCGTGCTCGTGCCCGGCGCGCCCGCCGACTACGCCGTCTGGGCGGCCGGCGACCTCGTCGTACAGGTGCCCGACGAGCGCATCGCGAACTGGTCGACCGACCCGCGCTCCGGCACCCCGGGTCTGCCCGACCTCACGCCCGGCGCCGAACTGCCCGTGTGCCTGCGTACCGTCGTGGCCGGAAACACCGTCCATGCGGGGCCGATCGGGTGAGTTAACGATCTTCGATCGGCCGAAAGTAGGCCGTCCCGGGCGCGGGACCGCGGCCTGATTTCGGGACTGACCAGCCGCTTCGGCAAAACGCCACAGGTGACACGGCTGTTGACACGCAACGGGCAACGGCGGGTAGTTTCGGCCGAGTCCACCACAGGACGTCCGGCCGGATCACCTCCGCGCAGTCGTGGAACGCTCTGGGCCACGGATGGTGTGCCGCACCGGCGCCCCATCGCAGGCAGCCAGGTCCAGGACTCCGGCACGGGGGCGAGGGAGGATGGCATCCGTCGGGCTGGTGTGACCCCGGGTGGGGCCCGGACGCTCAGTAGACAACGGCCCTCGGTCGATCCGCAGCCAGCGGGTCCCAGGTCGGACCGAAGGGCGCCGGGCCCGATCCGCAGCGGCACGGCCGGCGGGCGGGCACGGCTCCACGGGCCTTCGCACCCTTTCCCTTCCCGGCTCCTTCCCGGCTCTTTCCCGGAGAAGCACCCGCGTTCCCTTCCCGGGGGAGCCCCGTGCGCCGTCCCCGGGGTACCGTTGCGGACCGCCTCGGTGCCGGACCGCAGTGGACTCTGGCTATGGTGGGCGTCCCGTCCCGCGCGGCCGTGTGCGCGCGAGGACGGCCAGAGCGGGTATTGCGGAAGGGACGGCAGTGACAGACGGGGTTCAGGGGCGCTACGGCCCGCTGGGCGGCATCCTGGTGATCATCCCGACGTACAACGAGGCCCTGAACCTCGAGTCGATCGTCTCCAGGGTGCGGGAAGCGGTGCCAGACGCCGACGTCCTGGTCGTCGACGACAACAGCCCGGACGGCACCGGGAAGCTCGCCGACGAGCTGAGCGCCGACGACGCGCACGTCCACGTGCTGCACCGGGCGGGCAAGGAGGGCCTGGGCGCCGCCTACCTCGCCGGCTTCGGCTGGGGCCTTGAGCGGGACTACGGCGTGCTGGTCGAGATGGACGCCGACGGCTCGCACCGGCCGGAGGAACTGCCCCGGCTGCTCACCGCGCTCAAGGGCGCCGACCTGGTGCTCGGCTCCCGGTGGGTGCCCGGCGGCCGGGTCGTCAACTGGCCCAGGTCCCGGGAGTTCATCTCCCGCGGCGGCAGCGCGTACTCGCGGATCTGGCTCGGGCTGCGCATCCGGGATGTCACCGGGGGGTACCGCGCGTTCCGCCGGGAGACGCTGGAGGGCATCGGGCTGGAGAACATCGCCTCGCAGGGGTACTGCTTCCAGGTGGACCTGGCCCGGCGGGTGGCCGACGCCGGCTACCACGTCGTGGAGGTCCCGATCACCTTCGTCGAACGCGAGCGCGGCGACTCCAAGATGAGCAAGGACATCTTCGCCGAGGCGGCGTGGCGGGTACCGGCCTGGGGCGTACGGTCCCGGCTGGGGCGGATTCTCGGCCGCAGGCACACTTGAGTCATGAGCGATCGCATTCCGCAGCCGTACGAGGACCCGGCAGGCTCCGACGACCGGGGCGCGGGCCCGGGCTCCGGCCGCCGCGCAGGCCCCGGCGAGGGCCGCGGCCGGCGGCCGCGCCGCCGCCGCTCGCTCGCGCGCACCCTGGCACCCCTGGGCGTCGCCGCCTGGGCGCTGCTGGAGCTGTGGCTGCTGATCGTGATCGGCTCCGAGATCGGCGTCCTGGGCGTCTTCGCGGTGCTCGTGGGCGGGCTGATCCTGGGCTCGGTCGTCATCAAGCGCGCGGGCAGGCGCGCCTGGCGGTCGCTCGCCGAGCAGGTGCAGCGGCAGCAGAGCGGTGCCGCGCCGGATCCGGAGGCGGACCGCGGGCGCGGCTCGGGTAACGGGCTGACGATGCTCGCCGGCCTGCTGATCATGGTCCCGGGCCTGGTCACGGACGCCGCGGGGCTGCTTCTGCTGCTGCCGCCGGTGCGCGGGCTGGTGCGTCGGCGGCTGACCCGGATGATCGAGCGGTCGGCCGCCGGGCAGGACCTGGGCCAGGCGTACACGCAGGCGCGTATCCACCGCCCGGACGGCAAGGTCGTCCAGGGCGAGGTGATACGGGAAGACGACGAGGACCGGCCGCCGGGGCGCTGAAGCACCGCGCGGCGGTCACCGCGCGCCGCCCACCGTCCGTTTCCGGGCACCCGGAAGGGCCCGTCCCCGCACGGGGACGGGCCCTTCCGGGTGCCGTACGTCCGAAAGCCGCGCCGCGTCTCAGGCCGACTTGCGGCTGTCGCGCGGATGCACGGCGATGTTCATCGCGCCGGAGCGCAGCACCGCGAGCCGCTCGGCCAGGACCTCTTCGAGCTCGTCGCGGGTGCGCCGCTCCATGAGCATGTCCCAGTGCGTCCGGGCAGGCTTGACCTTCTTCTCCTCGGGTCCCTCGCCGTCGACGAGCAGCGCCTGCGCGCCGCACGTCTTGCACTCCCACTCCGGCGGGATCTCCGCTTCGACCGAGAACGGCATCTCGAACCGATGGCCGTTCTGGCATGCGTACTCCACCGCCTGGCGCGGGGCCAGGTCGATGCCGCGGTCCGTCTCGTAGCTGGTCACCACGAGTCGCGTGCCGCGTAGAGCTCGCTCACTCATGAATCGTTGCCTCCCGGGCTTGTCGCCCACAGGACAGGTGTCGCTGTCGTCGTCATCCGGTCAACGTCCGGTCGGCGATGAAGATTCCCGTTCCGGGACACGCGTCGCCCGTCGTGCCGCCCCATTGCTTCTACCCACAGGAGTCCGCTTTGTCACGTGTGACGGAGATGTCACCGACTGATTTCATCTCACTGCATGCTGTAACGGTCCGCCTGCCGAGCCGGAGGCGTACACTACCGCTCCGCGCCGGGCGGCACATAATTCACCTCGCGGGTGTCGCGTCACACTCCGGGCCGTCGACGGGCTCCGGCTCGGCCGGCGCCGGTTCCGGGATCGCGAAGACGCGCATGAAGAACTGGGCCAGCGGGCCGATCGCCAGGGCGTAGACGACCGTGCCGGCGCCGACCGCCCCGCCGAGCGTCCAGCCGGAGGCCAGCACGGCGATCTCGATCAGGGTGCGCACCAGCCGGACGGACAGGCCGGTGCGCCGGTGCAGGCCGGTCATCAGCCCGTCGCGGGGGCCGGGGCCGTAGCGGGCGGACAGGTACAGGCCGGTGGCCACGCCGTTGAGGGCGACGCCCGCGAGCATCTGGGCGACCTGCAGGCCGAGCGCGTGCACGTCGGGCAGTACGGCGAGCGAGGCGTCCATGGCGACGCCGATCACCACCACGTTGGAGACGGTGCCGAGCCCCGGGCGCTGCCGGATCGGGATCCAGAGCAGCAGCACGGCCGCGCCGACCACGATCGTGGCGACCCCCATCGACCACCCCGTCTGCTCGCCCAGCCCCTGGTGGAACGTGTCCCACGGGTCGAGGCCCACTCCGGCGCGCACCATCAGCGCGCAGCTCAGCCCGTACAGCGTCAGGCCGACGTACAGGTGCGTGAGCCTGCGGCCCGTACGAGATCCCCTCCAGCGCGACAAGACTGGCTCCCCTCTGGTCCTGTTGGATGGCTGCGTGCCACTATGTGGACTGGACTTGCAGGGGTGATATGGCCAATCGGGGAAAGGTGGCCTGGTTTCATGGCGGAATGGACATCGGCCGTCGGTGCGGTTCAGCTCGCGCGGCTGCTGCGGTCGCAGGAGAGCGCGGGCGCCGTGGCCCTCGACCGGGCCGGCCGCCGCGTGCCCGCGTACCGCTCGCTGGCCGACGGCGTGCGGCTGCTGGTGCTCGAAGGGCGTGTTCCGGTGGCCACCCGGCTCCCCGCCGAGCGCGAGCTGGCCGCCGCCCTGAGCGTCAGCCGCACCACCATCGCCGCGGCGTACGAGCATCTGCGCGCGGCCGGCTTCCTCGAATCCCGCCGCGGCGCCGGAAGCTGGACCTCCGTACCGGCCGGGCATCCGCTGCCCACCCGCGGCCTGGAGCCGCTGCCGCCGGACGCCACCGGCTCGATGATCGACCTCGGGTGCGCCGCGCTGCCCGCCCCCGAGCCCTGGCTCACCCGCGCCATGCACGGCGCCCTGGAGCAACTCCCGCTCTACGCCCACACCCACGGGGACTACCCCGCGGGGCTGCCCGGCCTGCGCGCGGCCATCGCCGAGCGGTACACCGCCCGCGGGGTGCCGACGATGCCCGAGCAGATCATGATCACGACCGGGGCCATGGGTGCGATGATCGCCCTGTGCCGGCTGTTCGCGGGCCGCGGCGAGCGCATCGCCGTGGACTCGCCGAGCTACGCCAACATCCTGCAGCTCATGCGCGAGGACGGTGCCCGGCTGGTGCCCGTGGCCATGGGCGAGGGGCTGACCGGCTGGGACGTCGAGACCTGGCGGCAGACCCTGCGTGACGCCGCCCCGCGTCTCGCGTACCTCATCCCCGACTACCACAACCCCACCGGCGCCCTGGCCGACGACGACCAGCGCCGCGCGCTCGTCGACGCCGCCCGGCGGGCCGGCACCGTCGTCGTCGCGGACGAGACGATGAGCGAACTGCGCCTGGACGACACCGGTGAGCCGCCGCGCCCCGTCGCCTCCTACGACCCGGCGGGCTCCACCGTCGTCACCGTCGGCTCGGCCAGCAAGGCGTTCTGGGCCGGGCTGCGTATCGGCTGGGTGCGCGCCGCGCCCGAGGTGATCCGCAGCCTCGTCTCCGCCCGCGCCTACGCCGACCTCGGCTCGCCGGTCGTCGAGCAACTGGCCACCACCTGGCTGCTGGAGGGCGGTGGCTGGGCCGCGGCCACCGGCCTGCGCCGCTCCCAGGCCCGCGCCAACCGCGACGCGATCGTGGCCGCCCTGCGGCGCCACCTGCCCGACTGGGAGTACGCCGTGCCGCACGGCGGGCTGACGCTCTGGGTGCGCACGGGCGGTCTTTCCGGCTCGCGGATCGCCGAGGCGGGCGAGCGGGTGGGGGTGCGGATCCCCTCCGGGCCGCGGTTCGGCGTCGGCGGGGCCTTCGAGGGGTACGTGCGCCTGCCGTTCACGGTCACCGGGGCGGTCGCCGAGGAGGCGGTCGGCCGGCTCGCGGCGGCGGCCCGTGCCGTGGCCGAGGGCCGCGGCCCCGTTGCGGCGGAGCCGGCGGGGGCGTTCATCGCCTGACGCGGCCGGGCCGGGCGCCGTCAGCCGGCGCGGGTCGCGGCGGCGCCCGCCGTGGCCGCGTCCGGCGGCGGCTCCGGCAGCAGCTCCAGCACCGCGCGCCGCAGCGCCTCCGGCGTCTCGCGGTGGTGCGGGTCCGGCGTCGCGGGCACCTGGAGCCGGTGCACCGGGCCCTGGCCGAGGCGTACGTAGCCGCGCCCCGGCGGCACCTCGTACACCGGGGTGGTGTGCGGCGGGGCGCCGAGCACGGAGGTGACCTGCGCGGCCGAGGCGGGTCCCAGCACCACGCGGGCTCGGGTGTGGTCCCGTACGGCCGCCCCCAGCGAGGCGGCGCAGTCGAACTGGTCCGCCACCACCACGGTGACGTTCGCCGCCCGGCCGTGCCGCAGCGGCACCTCCAGCAGCCGCTGCGGATCCTCGAGCCCGCCCGCGGCGGCCAGGTGGCTCAGCGCCGCGGGCCGGTCCACGACGATCCACAGCGGCCGCGGTCCCGCCGCCCGGCCACCGCCCGCCGCGCCGCCCCCGGCGGTGGCGGCGGGGCGCTGCAGCCGGCGCTCCGTCTCCTGCGCCGCCCAGCGCAGCAGCGCCAGCGCGCCGGTCGCCGTGGACTCCACCCCCAGCACCCCCGGCCGCCCCGCCAGGAAGCCGAACTCGCCCGCGGAGCCGCCGTCGACCACCAGCACCTCGCCGTGCGGCAGCGCCTGCAGGGCCAGCGAGCGCAGGAGGGTCGTGGTGCCGGAACCGGGCTGGCCGAGGGCGAGCAGGTGCGGCTCCGTGGAGCGGGGGCCGGTGCGCCACAGCACCGGGGGCTCGTCCCGGTCGCCGGTCTCCGTGCGCACCGGCAGCGTCCGCGCCACGCCCTCGGCGTCGGTGAAGCCGAGCACCGACTCGCCGTGCGCCGTGACGTAGCGCTGCGCCCCGATGTCGCCTGGCAGCGGGTCGAGGACGGCGAGGTCGAGGCGGTTGTCGTCCTCGTGCCAGTCAAAGAGGTACTCCCGCCCGCGCCCGCATTTGGCGTAGAGCAGTTGCTCGATACGTGCCCGGGCCTCCGGCTCGCCGTCGCGGAAGTAGGGCGGGTAGCGCAGCCGCAGCCCGGCCAGCCGGCCGTCGCCGTCGAACTCCGCGTCGCCGAAGACCTGATCGAGGTCGCCCCCGTGGGCGTAGAGGGGGTGCGGGTCGTCGGGGGAGGAGAAGTACGGCACCAGCGCCTCGTAGAGCGTCGCGAGCCGCTCCTGCCGCTGCGCCGCCTCGTCCTCGGCCTCCGCGGGCCCCGCCCCGGCCCGGTCGCGGCCGGCCCACACCGCCGCGACCAGCAGCGCCAGGCCGGCGGCCGGCGGTCCGTACGGCATCAGGTACACCAGCAGCAGGCAGGCCCCGGCGAGGAAGGCGGTCGGGCCCCGCCGCTCCGGCGGGGTCGCGCTCCAGTGCCGCCGGGCGGCGAGCACGAGCCGGGCGGCCCCGCGGACCGGCACCATCACCGGCCGCAGCACGTCCGCGGCGCCGCCCGCCGCCGTCCCGGGCTGCTCGCGGCGGCGGGTCTCGGGGGGCGTCCCGCGGCCGGGCATCGGGGCGAACGGTCGTCGCATGGGTCGGGTCTCCGAGTCCTGGGTGCGGGACGCCGGCGGGCCGGCGGCCTAGAGCTTGATGCCGCCCAGCAGGCTGGCGAGGCTCTGCCCGCCGGCCTTGATGCTGGGTGCGATCGCGGTGCCCGCCAAGTAGAACCCGAAGAGGGCGCAGACGATGGCATGGGAGGGCTTCAGCCCGTCCTTGCGGAAGAACAGGAAGACGATGACTCCCAGCAGGACAACGCCTGAGATCGACAGGATCACGGAAATCTCCAGGGGCGACGGAGCCGTCAGAGGTCGTTTGCCAGCCTGCCAGTGAGATTTACGGAATAAAAGCGGCAATCAGGTGATTTGCTCCGCGCTCACCCGAGTGGCCGGGGAGCGGTCGCCGCCCCGCGCCGGCCGTGCTCCCGCGGGCGGGTCCTGTGGGGTGGGCCCGCGTCATTCGTCCAGCTTGGGCTGGTGCGCCGGCGCGGGGCAGACGCGGCGGCCCTGCTGGTCGAAGACGTACAGGTGTTCCAGGTCGATCAGCAGCGGCAGGTGCGTGCCGGGCCGGGCCCGGACGTCGGGCCCGGTCCGTACGACGAGGTCGCCGCCGGCGATCGCCGCGCGCTCGGCGCTCTGCGGCGGCGCGGCCGGCATCGGGGGCGCCTCCAGCACCCCCACCGTCCCGTCGCCCGGGTCGGACTGGCCGAGGCCGTGCAGATGGGCCACCGCCCTGTCGCGCAGCCGTCCGAGGACGGTGCCCTCCTTGCTCTTGCGGTGACCGCCGGGCCCGGTGTCCGTGCGGGGTCCCTCCAGCGCCGGTACGCGAGCCGCGCGCGAGCCGGTGTTCAGGTGCAGCAGCGCCTCGTGGCCCAGGTACTCCACGTGCTCGACGATCCCGCTCATCGCGCACTCGCCGGCGCGCGCCAGCGACGGCCGGGCGATCCGCACGGCCTCGGAGCGCAGGCCGACGATCACCGGCCGGCCCTGCTGGATGCGGAGCATCTGGTGGTCGGGGGAGAGCGGATCCGGCAGCACCAGGCTCTGCCGGCCGAGGTCGATGCTCATCCCGCCCGGCAGCGGGGCGTGCACGACGGCGTCGAGGAGGTTGATCCGCGGGGTGCCGATGAACGCGGCGACGAAGATGTTCTTCGGCAGCGCGTAGGCCTCGCGCGGCGAGTCCACCTGCTGCAGCACGCCGTCGCGCATCACGGCGATCCGGTCGCCGAGCGACATCGCCTCGGCCTGGTCGTGCGTGACGTAGACCGTGGTGACCGCCAGCTCCCGGTTGAGCCGCGCGACTTCGGCGCGCAGGTGGTTGCGCAGCTTGGCGTCGATGTTGGACAGCGGCTCGTCCATGAGGAACGCGGTGGGCTCCCGCGAGATCGCCCGGCCGATCGCGACGCGCTGGCGCTCGCCGCCGGAGAGCTGCGCGGGGTAGCGGTCGAGCAGGTTCTCGATGCCCAGCAGCCGGGCGGTGGCGTCCACCCGCGGGCCGACGTCGCCGCGGGCCTCCAGCTTCAGCGGGAAGCCGATGTTGTCGCGGTTGGTCATCCGCGGGTAGAGCGCGAAGTTCTGGAACACCATCGCCATGCCGCGCTGCCCCGGCGCCAGATCCGCCGCGTCCTCGCCGTCGAGCAGCAACTGCCCCTCGGTCACGGACTCCAGCCCGGCGATCATCCGCAGCACGGTGGACTTGCCGCATCCGGAGGGGCCGAGCAGGACCACGAACTCGCCGGGCTCGATGTCGAGCGAGAAGTGGTCGACGGCCCGGATGCCGCGCTCGTAGACCTTGGTGACGCCGTCCAGCGATATCGCACGTGACATGGTGTTTTGTTCCATATTTCGGTGACAAGGATGCGGTAGACGTGCAGAGTTGGATTACGGGCCCCGAAAGATAGCGAAGTTCACCCGGGCTGGGAACGCCTCGCGCAGCCCGTTGCCCGGCCCGGCACGCGAACGTGCCGCGGCGGGTCTACTGCCGCCCGCGCGGGGGGCGTTACAGCAGTTCGCGCTCGTCCGCGCGGACGAGCCGGGCGCCGCCGTCCTCCTGGCGGGCCTGGTCCAGCCGCAGCCGCGCGGTGTCGCGGCCCGCGAGAGTGAGCGTCATCAACTGGTTGCCGAACCACGGCCCGCCGGTCTTGCGCCAGCCGATCGGCGGGGCGGCGAGCCGGCCGTGCCGGGCGAGGACGCGGCCGAGGAGCCGGCCGGCGCGGCTCCAGCCGAAGCGGAAGCCGGCCTTGATGGGGGCGGGGACGCTGTTGTGCATCGGCGAGCAGGTGAGCTGGGCGACCACCGGCCGCGGGCCCTCCGGCCGCTCCTCCTGTGGCCATCGCGGCTCGGCCACGTAGGCGTGGTGCACGTCGCCGGAGAGCACCAGCACCGAGGCCGGCGCCTGGTCGGCCCGGCCGACCTCGTCGATGAGGTCCGCCAGTTCGGCGAAGGACCGCGGGAAGGCCGCCCAGTGCTCCAGGTCCGCCCGCCGGCGCAGCTTCTCGCCCAGCCGCGCCCAGCGCGCGCCGCGCTCACCGGCGCAGAGCGCGGCGTTCCAGCCCTCGGCGTCGTGCACCGCGGGCGGCAGCAGCCACGGCAGCGACGTGCCGATGAGGAGGTGGTCGTACGCGCCCGGGTCGGCCAGCGCCTGCCGGCGTACCCAGTCCATCTCGTCCGGGTCGACCAGCGCGCGGCTCTTCTCCTCCAGCACGCGCGCGGCGCGCGAGTCCACCATCAGCAGCCGGGTGCGGCCCAGGTCGCGGCGGTAACTCCAGCGCACGGCGGCCGGGTCGGCGTCCGCGCGCTCGGCGAACTCCCGCAGCGGCTGTGTGCCGTCGCCGGCCTCGCGCACGGCCGCGTAGAGCGGGTCGGCCGCCAGCTCGTCGGGGGAGAGGTTGCCGAGGTGCTGGTAGACCCAGTACGACATCAGCCCGCCGAGGATCCGCTCGCGCCACCAGGGCTCGGCGCGGATCGACTCCAGCCAGGAGGCGGAGGTGTTCCAGTCGTCGATGACGTCGTGGTCGTCGAAGATCATGCACGAGGGCACGGACGCCAGCAGCCGGCGTACCTCGGGATCGAGCCAGGACTCGTCGTACAGCCGGGTGTACTCCTCGTAGTCCGCGATCTGGTCGCCGGGCGGCGCGTCGAGGTCGCGGCGGCCGGCGAGCCAGGCGCGGGTGTCCGCGGAGGTCTCGTCCGCGTACACCTGGTCGCCGAGGAGGAGCAGGATGTCGGGGCGCTCGGCGTCCGGCTCGGTCTCCAGCCGGCGCGAGAGGGTGTCGAGGGCGTCGGGCCCGACGGGGTCGTGGCCGCCGCCGGGCTTCGCCGCCCAGCGGCAGGAGCCGAAGGCCACATGCAGCGCGGCACCGGGGCGGGGGGTGCGGATGGTGCTCGCGGGGGCGCCGGGCAGCGGCCAGACCTCGTGGCCGTCGAGGAGCACGCGGTACGGGACGGGGGTGCCCGGCGTCAGGCCGGTCACGGGGATCAGCGCGTAGTGGTGGCCGCCGACCTGCCAGGTGCGGGCGCTGCCGCCGGCGCCGTCCGCGCAGCGGACCTGGGCCTCGCACGGGCCGCCGGTCTCGACCCAGACGGTGGCGCGGCTGTCGTCGGCGTACCGCAGCAGCGGCCCGAGCCGCAGTTCCGCCATCGTCATCTCCTCGTCCCGGTGGCCGCGCGCCACTGCGGGGGAACGCGCGGACCGGCCGGGAGGTTCCGCACGGGCGCGGCCGGCCGGTGCCGGGCGGTCAGGCGACGGCCGGGGCGGGGACGGCGAGGCGCCCGGGCACGAGCGACTCCAGCAGAGCCAGGCAGCGGGCGAAGGACTGCCACTCGCAGTCCCGGTCGCCGTCCCCGTCGGCGTCCACGTCCGCCGGGCCGCCGGTCCCGGCGGGCGCGGTGAACCGGGACCAGACGGCCTTGCCGAACGGCCCCGGGGCACTCCAGCCCCACGCGTCGCTGAGTGTCGCCACTATCTGCAGGCCGCGCCCGGACTCGGCGACGTCCTCCGCCTCGCACGGCGCCGGCACGCCCCCGCCCGGGTCGAAGACCGCACAGACGACCTCGCCGCCGCGGCGTACGAGGGTGAGCGTCACCGGCTGCGGCTCGGCGACGGGCAACGGCGGGCAGCCGGGCACGCCGTGGCGGACGGCGTTGGTCACCAGCTCGGAGACGACGCACTCGACGCTGTCGGTGAGCTCGGCGAGATCCCAGTCACGCAGCGTGGTGCGGACCGTGCGCCGGGCCTCGGCTATCGATCGGGGATGGGCGTCGAGGGCGCAGGCGGCGAAAGCCGAAGCCTCGGCTCCCTCCCCGAAGGCTGCCGCCATGCCAATTCCCCGATCGGTGATGTCGTCTTGGAACGCGCCGGTTGTTCAATGGTGAGTGATATCGACCTCTGGATGCAAGTACAGATGCACATTCATCCGCAAGGACAGGTGCACGTCCCCCGGCAATTCCGGCATACGGACCGCGCGGACCCGCCCGCGCCGGCCCCGCGGATGCGGGTGGCGGCCGATCAGTCACGGAGCGCGTTCGCCGCCGCCGTCGTGACGTTCTCGACGACGTCGATCCCCGCGCGGTACGAGGCGTGGCCGTCGGAGAGGACGGCGACCAGGAGCGTGTGGCCGCGGTGCTCGACGCGGCCGATGCTGTTGACGTCCCACAGCCCGGTCGCCGAGCGCGGCAGCCAGCCGTTCTTCAGCGCCGCCTCGCCGGCGTCGTCCGCCGCCGCGGACACGCCCCAGCGCTGGTCCCCGACCACCGTGGTCATCAGCTTCTCGACGTAGTGGCGCGAGTCGTCGCTGAGCGGCGAGCCGCCGTCGCCGTACACCGCTTCGAGCAGCGCCAACTGATCGGACGCGGTCGTCTGCGTCAGTCCCCAGGTGCCGCCGTCACCGGGCTCGGTCCCGGTCAGGCCGAGGCGGCGGTTGGCCTCGTCGAGGCCGGCGCCGCCGCCGATCTCGGCCCAGAGCGCGTCGGTGGCGTCGTTGTCGCTGCTGCGTATCATCGCCGCGGCCCGCTTCTCCTGCCCGGCGCTCAGTGCTCTGCCCTCGTCCTGGGCCTGCAGCAGCAGGGCGGCGAGTATGTCGACCTTGACGATGCTCGCGGTGTCGAACGCTCCCTTGCCCGAGGCGTACGTGGCCCGGGCGCCGGTGTCGAGATCCGCCACCGCGACGTCGTACGTCCCGGGCGCCTCCGGCAGCGCCTTCAGCGCCTTCGTCACGGCCTCGTCCGGGGACGGGGCGGCGGCCTCGGCGGCCCCGGGGGAGTGGTGGACGTAGAGCGTGCGGGGAGCGCGTGCGATCTCCGCGGCCCCCTCCGCGACGGGAGCGGAGGACGCCGCGGCGCCGGCGAGCACGGCCAGCGTGACCGCGGACGCCGCGGCGGAGCGCGGGGCGGGGAGTTTTCTCGGCACGCTGCCGGAGGCTAGGCGGCCGGGACTCGGAAACGACTGGGAATCAGATGAAGATTCGATGAGAAAAGGGGCAAGAGATGGTATTCACTGACTCAGTGTGATGAGGCCGGCGGCGCCGGTCAGCGGATGATCGACACGATGCCGCAGGCGGCCTCGGCAAGGGCCCGGTCGCCGCGGACCTCGGCCCGGGCGAGGGCCGCCGCCGGCTCCACGCCCCGTACGCACAGCCGCCAGGCGGTCTCCGCATCCAGCCGCACCAGCGCGTCCGGCTCGCCGTCCCCGTGCGGGGCGGCAAGGGACCAGCGGGTGCCACTCTCCGGAGCCGGCCCGGTTGCCGTCGCCGTCCAGGCGCCGGCCGGGTCGGTCACCGCCATCCGGACCCGCGTCCCGGGCGGCGCGGCGGTGTCGCGCAGGGTGTGCGGCAGCGCGCGCATGAAGGTGTCGAGCACCGCGGCCAGCGGACCGGACGCGGAGTCGGTGGGCAGCCCGGCGGCGTGCCGGATCTGCTGCCGGTGCGTCCAGAACTCGGTGAAGTCTCGCGCCACGTCGAGCCAGCGCGGGGCCGGCTCGGCGCCCGCCCACGACACGCCCAGCGAAGTGCCGCGCAGCGCGTCGGCCGTGAAGTGGGCGGCGATTCCGGCGCCGGCCACTTCGAGCGCGCCGGTCAGGGACGCGGGGCTGACGCGGGCGTGGGCATCCACCCACTCCTGGTTGATGCGGTGGATGAACGCCGCCAGCGGCTCGCCCGGCGCGGGGGCCGGGCCGCCCGTGTGGCCGTCGCGCTCGCGGGCGAGGCGGCCGTAGAAGTCGCCCAGCAGGTGCGCCGCCACGTCGTGCACCGTCCAGCCGGGCACCGCCGCGCGCTGCCAGTCGTCCGGCCGGAGCGCGTGCAGCGTGGCCAGGAGCGCGCGCTGCTCGGGGGCGAACAGCGGGCGGGCGTCGATCGGCGGGCCGAGCCAGGGCAGGTCCGGCTCCGGCGGGGGCACCTGCGGTTCCATGCCCGGATCCTGCCATCCGCCGCAGGAGCCCGGTCAAGCAGTTACGAGGGCCCGCCGGCCCGGTTCAGAACAGCCGGGTCAGCGCCGTGGCGTCCACCGGGTACAGCGGCTCCTCGCCCGCCAGCAGCCGCAGCACCTCGGCGACCGCCGACGCGCCGAGCCGTTCGTGGCACTCCTTCGTGCCCGCCGCCCGGTGCGGGGTCAGCAGCACGTTCGGCAGCCGCCGGAACGGGTGGCCGGCCGGCAGCGGCTCGGCGTCGAAGACGTCCAGGGCCGCGTCGATGCGACCGGTGCGCAGCTCCGCCAGCAGCGCGTCCTCGTCCACGAGCCAGGAACGCGCGGTGTTCACCAGCCCCGCCCCGTCCGGCAGCAGCGCCAGCTCCGGGGCGCCGAGCAGCCGCCTCGTCGCCTCCGTGGCCGGGGCGTGCACGGCGACGACCCGGCTGGTGCGCAGCAACTCGTCCAGCGGCAGGACCCGCACCCCCAGCTCCGCCGCCTCCCCCTCCGGCAGATACGGGTCCGTCACCGCCACCCGGGCGCCGCACGCCCGGACCAGCTCGATGTACGCGCGGCCCGTGCGGGACGCGCCGATGACGCCCACCGCGCTCGCACCCAGCTCGTGCCGCGGCGGCGCCTGCCCCGCGCTCTCCCAGTCCGCGCCGCCGCGCATCGCGTGGTCGAAGCGGTGGATCCGGTGCAGCAGGGCGAGGGTGAAGGCGAGCGCGACCTCGGCCACCGGCCGGGCCATCGCGTCGCCGGCCTGCGTGACCGTGACGCCGCGCAGGAAGGCGTCCTCGGTGACGTACGGGGCGACGGCGGAGCCGGTGTGCGCGAGGAGTTCGAGGCGGTCGGCCACCGAGAGGAGCCCGGCGTCCAACCGCGGCGCCCCCCATGCGGTGACCAGCGCCCGGGCCCCGGGCAGGGCGGCGGCCAGCGCCGCCCGGTCACCGTGGTCGTCCAGCACGGTCAGCTCCGCGGCGTCCGCCAGCCGCCGCCACACGCCGGCGGTGAAGAACTGCGCGCGCAGCGCGGGCGGTACGCAGACCACCACCCGGTCCCGGGTGGTGGTCTGCGTACCGCCCGGGTCAGCGGAGCCGGTCATCCAGGTGCTCCTTCACGAGGTCGTCGTCGGTCAGCCACGGGTACGCGGCGGCGACCCGGGTCAGCTCGTCGGCCTGGCCCGGGGAGAGCGTCTCGCCGGGGTCGAGGCACCAGGTGCCCGCGAGCAGCCCCTGCCGCCGCAGCCTGCCGCCGCGGGACGGTGCCGGCGGCGGGGGAGGCTGACCGGTCGGCCGCCGGCGGGAGAGCCGACCGGTCAGCCGCCGGCCACCGGGCGCAGGGCCAGCCTGGCGCGCTTCGGCGGCAGGTACACCTCCGGGAGGTCCACCTCCGGCAGCGTGACCTCCGGGCCCACCGTGAAGCCCTCGCGGCGCATCCGGGCGATGGCGCGACCGTTGTCCGCGTCCGGCTCCAGGACCAGGCGCCGTGCGCCCCCGGCCGCGGCGAAGCCGGTGATGACCCGCATCAGCGCGCCCGTGAAACCGGACCGCGCACCGCCGTCCGCCGGGCCGACCAACAGGTGCAGGCCGAGGTCGCCGGGCTCGGCCGGGTAGCACTCCGAGACCCGGTCGGCGGCCGGGTCGTACGTCTGCAGCAGCGCGACCGGCTCGCCGCCCAGCACCATCAGGTGGGCGTGGTGGGTGGGGAGCGTGTCCATGTGCGCGTAGACGTCGCGCACCTGCTCGCGGCTCAGCCCGGTCATGCCCCAGAAGCGGGCGCGTTCCGCGGTGACCCAGCCGTGCAGCAGGCCGGCGTCCGCGTCCGGGACGACGGGCACGATCCGGACGGCGCCGAAGCCGTCGACCTTCTGCTCGTAGCGCGGCGCCCGGTCGCGGGGCGCGGGATCAGCGGTCGGCATGGGACTCCTCGAGGGCCTGCCAGTCGGTGAGTACGGGAACCAGCTCGCCGCGCAGCCACGGCCCGAGCTGGTCGCGGTGGTGCGGGGAGCCGGGGACGCCGCAGGCGCCGAAGGGGACCACCCAGCGGCTCTCCCCGCGGCGGGCGACGTCCCAGACGTAGCGGGCGGCCGGGCCCCGGGCGCACAGGTCGGTGACGCCCGGGACGGCGGCGGTGGCCAGCACGCAGTCGTGGTCGCCGGCCAGGCCCGGCCACGGCTCGTCCCCGGCGTCGCCGCGATTCCCGGGGCCGCCGGGCAGCGCCTGCCAGGGCGCCAGCCGGTGCGCCTCGCCCCAGGTCGCCGGCTCGCCCGGCGCCGCCCCCGCGAGCTGCGCCGCGGCCTCCTCGGCGGCGGCCCGCACCAGCGCGGGCCGGTCGATCTCCGGCAGCCGGTCGGTGGTGAGCAGGGTGCCCAGGGCGTACGCGATCCGGGTGCGCAGGTCCAGCCAGGGCAGCAGCAGCGCGGGGTACGGGGGCGGGTCGGCCAGCGGCGCCAGCGCTGGGTGCGCGGCCAGGGCGCGGACGACGGCGGAGCGCAGCCGCGCGTACGCCAGCGCGTCGGTGCTGCCCGCGTCCATCCGCAGATCCCAGCGCAGCAGCCGGTCGCGCAACTCCGCGGCGGCGGGCCCCAGTCCGTCGACTCCGGCGAGCAGAGCGAGCAGCGGGCGGGCCGCGGCGGCGAAGGTGTCGGTGTGCACGGCGGCCATGTCCCCGGCGCGCCAGGTCCCGCCGCCGTCGAGGAGTTCGCGGATGCGCTCCGCGCGGTGCGGCGGGGCGAACTCGGCGCCGAACGGGGCGGCCGGGCCGCGCTCGTTGGCCATCACCGCGATGCCGCCGGCCACGGGCACGGACGGCATCGGCGCGTGCCGCCCGCGCCACGCGTACGCCGGCTCCCACGCCGGTACGACACCGCGCATGCTGGCCCCGTCGCGCACCGGCACCGTACCGGCGACGCGGTGCAGCAACCCGCCTTCGGTGTCGGCGGCGAGCACCACGTTGACCGGCTCCACCCAGCGGTCCAGCGCCGCGTCCACGTCGGCGACGCGGCGGGCCGCGAGCAGCGCGGGCAGCGCCGAGAAGCCGAGGTCCCCGTACACCCGCGGCGGATACCGCAGGCTCAGCGCCTCCCACTCGCCGTCCGCCGCACCGCCCGCCGCACCGCCCGGCACCTCGGCGAGCACCGGGCCGCGGCCGGTCTCGACCACCTCGACCACGGCTGGCTCGGCGCCCGCCACCTCGACGGTCTCGGCGTGCGCCGCCGCGGGCTCCCAGCCGTCGGGGCCCAGCGCCTCGATGCGCCCCGCGCGGCGGCGCAGCCGTTCGCGGTAGAGGTCCTGGTAGTCGGCCATGGCGTTGGTGATGGCCCAGGCGACGCCGCCGGTGTGGCCGAAGTGCGGCAGCCCGGGGACGCCCGGGACGGCGAAGCCGACGACGTCGTACTCCGGGCAGGCCAGATGGATCTGCTGGTAGACCCCGGGGTTCTCGATGAACCGGTGCGGGTCCCCGGCGATCAGCGCACCGCCGCCCGCGGTCCGCGCCCCGGACAGCAGCCAGCCGTTGCTGCCCGCGGTGCCCGGCCCGTCCGTGGCGAACAGCTCCACCGCCTCCGCGCCCAGCCTTTCGGCGACCGTCCGGCGCCACAGCTTGGCGGGGAAGCCGGCGAAGAGGATGTGGGTGGACAGCCACACGGCCAGCGGCGTCCACGGCGACCAGCGGCCGGGCACGAGACCGGTGGCCGCGAACTCCGGCGCCCGCGCGGCGCCTTCCGCGAGCCCGGCGTTGACGCCGTCGACGTACGACGACACCCAGCCGGCGGTCTCGCGGTCCTCTTCCGCCAGGTGCCGGAAGCAGCGGCGGGCGGTGTCGTCCAGCCGGACGCGGCGGGCGAAGACGTCCCAGTCGCGGGCCGCCGTGCCCAGGAAGGCGGCGGAGGTGCCGGCGGCGCGGTGCCGCTCGACCTCCAGTTGCCACGCACGGTCGAAGGCGGTGACCCGCCCCTGGGCGTGGGCGAGTTCGCGGGGGTCGGCGGCGCGGATGTGGGGGATGCCCCAGGAGTCGCGGTATACCTCGATGCTCAACGCCGTCGCCACCCTCGCTCGAAGAAACTTAGGGTAGCCTAACCAAAGAAGTCGGGTGGGGCGCGGTCGGGGGTCCGCGCCCCACCCGGTCGGGGGCCTACTTCAGTCCCGGATGAGGGCCGTCGGGGGGCCGTACCTCATCCGGACGAGGGGCCGCCCGGGCTCTCCTCGGCGGATTCGAGCTCGCGGGGTCCGCTGCCGGCCGGCAGCTCCGCGTGCTCGTCGTGGTCGTGCTCGATCGCGCGGTATTCCTCGGCGGTCGGCTTCGGGATGTACGTGCCGGGCCCGAACATCGTGTGCGACAGCTTGGCGCGCACCCGGTTCGCGACGCTCACCGGCGGCCGGCGGACACCGTTGGCGTCGACCTTCGGGGGGAGTTCGTACGGCTGCGGCTGCTCGTGCGAGGTGAGCTTGTGCAGTTCGGCCGGCGACAGCGGCTCGTGCACCTCGATGTACTCGCCGTGCGGCAGCCGCTTGATCATGCCGGTCTCGCGGCCGTGCAGCACCTTGTCGCGGTCGCGCCGCTGCAGCGCCAGGCAGATGCGCTTGGTGAGGATGAACGTGAGCACCGGCACCACGAAGACCCCGATCCGCAGGGCCCAGGTGACGTTGTTGACCGAGACGTTGAAGTGCGTGGCGAAGATGTCGTTGCCGCCGCCGATCAGGAACAGGGCGTACAGCGACAGCCAGGAGGTGCCGAGTGCCGTCCGCACGGGCACGTTGCGCGGCCGCTGGAGCAGGTGGTGCTCGCGCTTGTCGCCGGTGATCCACGCCTCGATGAACGGGTAAGCGCCGATCGCCACGAACATGAGCGGGAAGACGGTGATGGGGATGAACACCCCGAGTGCGAGGGTGTGGCCCCAGGCGTTGATCTCCCAGCCCGGCATGACGCGCACCATGCCTTCGGCGAAGCCCAGATACCAGTCTGGTTGCGCGCCCGTCGACACTTGGTCTGGTCGGTAGGGGCCGACGTTCCAGATCGGGTTGATCGTCGCGATCGCCGAGATGATGGTGATGACGCCGAAGACCAGGAAGAAGAACCCGCCGGCCTTGGCCACGTACACGGGCATGAACGGCGCGCCGACGACGTTCTTCTCCGTCTTGCCGGGGCCGCCCCACTGGGTGTGCTTGTGGTAGAAGACCAGGATCAGGTGCAACGTCAGCAGGGCGACCATCAGCGCCGGCAGCACGAGGATGTGCAGGGAGTAGAGGCGTGGAATGATCTCGTGGCCGGGGAACTCGTCGCCGAAGAGGAAGAACGACAGGTAGGTCCCGATCAGCGGCGTGGAGAGCGTGGCGCCCTCCACGAAGCGCAGGCCCGTGCCGGAGAGCAGGTCGTCGGGGAGCGAGTACCCGAGGAGGCCCTCGAAGAGGGCGGTGAACAGGATCACCCAGCCGAACAGCCAGTTGACCTCGCGCGGCTTGCGGAACGAGCCGGTGAAGAAGTGCCGCATCATGTGCACGAGCATGGCGATGATGAAGATGAGCGCTGCCCAGTGGTGGATCTGACGCACCAGCAGGCCGCCGCGCACGTCGAACGAGATGTCCAGGGTGGAGGCGTACGCCTCGGACATCCGCACGCCGTTCAGCGGGGCGTACGAGCCCTCGTACACGATCTCGTTCATCGAGGGGTTGAACCACAGCGTCAGGTAGACGCCGGTGAGCAGGATGACGACGAAGCTGTAGAGGGCGATCTCGCCCAGCAGGAACGACCAGTGATCAGGGAAGACCTTCCTGGCGTACCGCCGTCCGGCTCCATGCAGTCCGAGACGGCTGTCGGCCCAGTCGGCGAAGCGCTCGCCGGTCGACGCCCGGGTGGGCGGACGGTTGCCCATCGCGCGCTGCGATGGATCTTCCGTCTGGGTTACGGACATGCGGTTGCTCCTGCCTCCCTGGTGCACTCACCCTTAATGACAGGAACAGGAAGCCGAATGTGACAAGAAGCGGCGCGGTGTGAGACACATCACACCCAAGGTCAACTGCCCGGGATTTCCTGCTCGGTCCAGACGACCTTCCCACGCGGCGTGTAGCGCACACCCCAGCGGTCCGCGAGCTGCGCGACGAGGAACAGCCCCCGCCCGCCCTCGTCTTCGCTCGTGGCGTGCCGCAGTTGCGGGGCCGCGTGGCCGGTGTCGGAGACCTCACAGGTCAGCACCGACTGGCGGATGAGCTTGAGCCCGATGGGGCCGGGGGCGTGGCGGACCGCGTTGGCGAGCAGTTCGCTGACGATCAGCTCGGTGGGCAGAGTCTGGTCCCCGAGCCCCCAGGCGGTCAGCCGCCGGCGCACCAGACCCCGGGCCTCCGAGAGGGCGGAATGGTCCACCGGCAGCTCCACGGAGACCACGTGGTCCGGCGGCAGCGTCCGGAGCCGGGCCGCGAGCAGCACCGCGTCGTCGCTCGGCCGGACGGGCAGCAGGTCGCGTACGGCGGCGTCGCACAGGTCCTGCACCGGGCGCGCCGGGTCGGCGAGCGCGCGGCACAGCCGGTCCAGCGCCCCCTGGTTGCGCTCGGGCAGCAGGCCGTTGGTGTAGAGCCCGAGCAGGCTGCCCTCGGGCAGGTCGAGTTCGGTGCTCTCGAACCTGCCGTCGCCCCCGCCCAGTGCCGGCCCGGTCGCCGCCTCCACGACCTCGGTGCCGCCCTCCGGCCGGACGGCCACGGGCGGCGGATGCCCGGCCAGGGCCATGGTCACGCGCGTGTCGATGGGGTCGTAGACGGCGTAGACGCAGGTCGCGGCGGGTGGCGGCCGGTTGCGCCGCGGGTCGGCGAACGGGTCGGGCGGCTCCTGCATGAGCCGGGACACCAGCGCGTCCAGATGGGTCAGCAGCTCGTCCGGCGGCACGTCGAGGCCGGCCATGGTGGTGATCGCCGAGCGCAGCCGGCCCATGGTCGCGGCGGCGTGCAGCCCCGTGCCGGTGACGTCGCCCACCACCAGCGCCACCCGGGCGCCCGACAGCCCGATCACGTCGAACCAGTCGCCGCCCGCGCCGTCGGTGCCGGGAAAGGTGCCCGGCACGTACGACAGGCCCGTCTCGATCGCGCTGTTCTCCGGCAGTTGGGAGGGCAGCAGGCTGCGCTGCAGGGCGGAGGCGGTGGTGTGGGTGCGGGTCTGGCGGCGGGCGTTGTCGACGCTGACGGCAGCCAGGTCGGCGACCTCGTTGGCCAGCCGCAGGTCCTCGTCGTCGAAGGGGGTGGGCCGCTCGGAGCGGTAGAGGGTGACGAGGCCGAGCAGCGCACCGCGGGCGGTCAGCGGCACGAGCATGAGCGAGTGCGCCTCGTCCGCGGCGTCGGGCAGGGTCGTGTGCGCGCCGTCCATCCCGGCCGGCTCCCCCGCGGGGTCCGGCTCCGGGACGGGCTCGTGCACGTCCCCGTCGCCCCCGACCGCGAGCCCGGGGTGCGCCGGGTCCCGGATGAGCCGCGGCCGCAGGTCCGTCAGCGCGCTGGACTGCGCGGAGGCGTACGGGTAGCGCACCTGCGCGCCGACGCCGTGCTCCTCCCGGTACGCCGACGGCGCCACCGCCGCCCGCCGCAGCGCCAGCTCCTCCACGCCCTGCGCGGGCGCCGACTCCTCGCCCCGCCACACCGAGTCGGCGACGTCGACCACCACCGCGTCGGCCAGCGCGGGCACGACGACCGCGGCCAGCTCCCGTGCCACCCGGCCGACGTCGAGCAGCGCGCCGATGCGCGCCTCCGCGGCGTACAGCAGCTCCAGCCGGGACCGGGCGCGCCGGCGGTCGGTGATGTCGCGCACATGGGCGAGCACGGACACGGGGGCGCCGGCCTCGTGGTCCGTCAACGGGTACGCGGAGACCGACAGCACCCGGTCGTCGTCGCCGGCCATCCGCACGCCGCGCACCGGGGTGCCGGACGTGAGCACGTGCCGCAGCAGTTGCTCCAGCTCGGCCCCGTCGGCGACCGCCCCCACGTCCCGCGCGGCCGGGGCCGGCCCCTGCGTACGCACCTCGTCCCCTTCCGCCGGCTCGCCCGGCACTCCCGGGAGCCGGCGCGCGGAGGCGTTGGCGCGCAGCAGCCGCAGCTCGGCGTCGAAGACCAGCAGGGCGGAGCGCGCCCGGGCGAAGAGCACGCGGAGCAGCAGCGCGTCGAGCCGGCCGTCGTGGGGCACGCTCGCGTGGGCACTGGCCATGCCCCCAATCTCGCCCGCACCGGGGGATCGCGCATCCGCTGGCGCCCGCCGGCGACGCGCGCCGCCGGGCTCGGCTCACCCGTTCGGCTGCCGCCCGCCCGGCGCGTCCGGCCGGCCGCGCTCTTCCCCGGCCTCCTCGCCCGCGCTGCCGGTGGGGGTCGGGGTGGGCGAGGACGAGGGGGAGGAGGACTGCGAGCCCGACGGGGTGCCGCTCGGCGCCGACACCGTCGCCCGCGACGAGGCGGTCGACGACGGGCTGCCGGACTCCGCGGGGCTGTGGCTCGGCCCGGGCCCCGGCGTCGTCGGGTCCGCCGTCCGGGTGGCCGGCGGGGCCGTGGAGGGCCGGGAGCGCTGCGCGCGGTCCGGGGCCTCGGCCCGACCGGCCGGCGGGTCCGTCGCCGGCGGTGCGCCGGAGGCGTCGGGCGTGCCGGAGGAGTTCGTCGGCAGCGGCCCGAGCGGGGCGTCGGGGCGCTCGTCGGCGCGGCTGGCGTCGGGTGCGCCCCCGCCGAGCACGTTCGCCGCGACCAGCCCCCCGGAGATCGCCGCCACCCCCGCCGCCGCGAGGGCCGCGAGCCGCGCGCGGGGCGGACGCCGGCGCCGGCCCCGGCCGTGCCGGGCGCGGCCGGGGACGACGGCGTGCTCCAGGGTGTCGTCGTCCTCTCGCACGTGCGCGTACGGCGCTGTGTCCGCGTACGCCGAGCGTCCCTCGGCGAACAGCTCCACGTCCCGCGGATCGGGGCCCGGCACCGCGGGGCCCGGCTCCTCGACCGGGGCGGGCCCGCCGCCCGCCGGGGTGGGCCCGTACGCTCCGGCGGGCGCGCACCAGGGGGCGCCGCCCGCGTCGTGCCACCTGCCGCAGGCCGGACAGTCCATCATGGCCACCTGACCTCGCCGTCCTTCCGTGGCGTGGAGGGGTATGCCGACAACGGCTCAGTCTGCCAGCGGCCAACTGCGGCTGGAGCATGCTGAATCACCATAATCAGCATATGTGAGCGCCGCCTGAGACCCGTCTCACACGGCGCCCGCACCCGCCCCGGGGGTTACGGCACCACCACGATCTTCCGGCCCTTCCCGGAGGCGAACTGCTCCAGGGCGGCCGGGTATTGCTCCAGCGGCAGCCGGTCGCTGATCAGCAGTTCCGGGTCGAGCACGTCCGCGGCGAACAGCTCCGCCGCGCGCTCGTAGCTGTGCAGCACGGCCATCGAGCCGGTGATGGTGATCTCCTCGTTGTAGATGCGGTACGGCTCGATGGTGGCCGTCGTCGCGTAGTCCGCCACGCCGAACTGCAGGAACGTGCCGGCCTTCGCGACCCGGCCCAGGCCGTCCTGGATCGCCGCCGCGTTGCCGGTGGCGTCGATGACGACGTCCCAGCCCTCCGGCTGCCCGAACTCCTCCGGCGAGGCCGCCGCGCGGCTGCACCCCACCTTCTGCGCGGTGGCCAGCCGTTCGGGGTTGAGGTCGACCACGTCCACGGCCGCGGCGCCGGTGCGGTTGGCCAGCTCCAGCATCATCAGGCCCATCGTGCCCGTGCCGTAGATCAGCACGTGCGCGGCGAGCTTGGTGTTGAGCACGTCGTAGCCGCGCACCGCGCACGACAGCGGCTCGATCAGCGCCGCGTCCTGGGTGCGCACGTGGTCGGGCAGCCGCACGCAGTTGGCGACCGGCGCGACCGCGTACTCCGCCGCCCCGCCGGCGACCGTGACGCCGATGGCGCCCCACCGGTCGCACAGGTTGCCGTGGCCCGTACGGCACTTGCGGCACTCGTGGCAGTACAGCGACGGGTCGACGGCGACCCGGTCGCCGACCGCGACCTCGGTGACGTCGCGGCCGATGCCGACGACCTCGCCCGCGAACTCGTGCCCCGGCACCACCGGCAGCGTGGGCGCGAACTCGCCCTGCAGGATGTGCAGATCGGTTCCGCACAGCCCGCACGCCGCCACGTCCACCACGACCTCGCGCGGGCCGGGGGTGGGGTCGGGGACGTCGGTCACGGTGACCGTGCCGGGGGCTTCGATGACGGCGGCCCTCATTTGACGGCTCCTAGGGACAGGCCCTGGACCAGCTTGTCCTGGGCGGCGAACCCGGCGGCGAGCACCGGGAGGGAGATGACGACGGAGGCGGCGCAGACCTGGGCGAGGAAGAGCCCCTGACTGGTGATGAAGCTGGTGAGGAAGACGGGGGCGGTCTCCGCCGTCACCCCCGTGAGCACCCGCGCGAACAGCATCTCGTTCCAACTGAAGATGAAGCAGATCAGCGAGGTGGCGGCGATGCCGGGACCGGCGACGGGGGCGATCACCCGGGTCAGCACGGTGGTGAGCCGGGCGCCGTCGATCTGCGCGGCCTCGACGATCGAGACCGGGATGTCCGCGAGGAACGACTGCAGCATCCACACCGCGATCGGCAGGTTCATCGAGGTGTACAGCAGGACGAGCAGCCAGATGTTGTCGAGCATCCCGGTGTTCTTGGCGAACAGGTAGATCGGGAGCAGCCCGGCGACGACCGGCAGCATCTTGGTGGAAAGGAAGAAGAACAGCACGTCGGTCCAGCGCTTCACGCGCCTGATGGACAGCGCGTACGCGGCCGGGAGCGCCAGCACGAGCACCAGCAGGGTCGAGAACACGCTCGCCATCACCGAGTTGAGCAGCGCGGGCCACGGGCTGGGCCCGCCGCCGGCGCCGAAGAACGTGCGGTAGCCGTCGAGCGTGAGCGACGCGGCGACCGCCGGCGGGTTGGCGGCGGCGTCGGTCTCCGCGTGCAGCGACGTGAGCACCATCCACGCCACGGGCAGGAAGAACACGATGCCGACGAGCCAGGCCAGCAGTCCCAGTCCGGCGCTGCGGCGCCGGGCCTTGCGCAGGGCGGGCGGCAGCGCGGCGCGGTCGGTGCGGGCCGGCTGCGGGGCCGTGGCCGCTACGGTCGTGGTCATGCGCGGGACGCCTCCTCCCGGAACAGGGACGACACGACGCGCAGCGCGAAGGTCGCGATGACGATGGAGCCGATGACCACGAGCACGCCGGCGGCAGACGCCAGCCCGTACTCGTGCGCCTGGTAGAAGGTCTGGTAGATCGTGTAGGGCAGGTTGGCGGTGCCCAGCCCGCCGGAGGTGATCGTGAACACCGCGTCGAAGTTCTGGACGATGTACACCGAGCCCAGCAGCACGCCGAGTTCGAGATAGCGGCGCAGGTGGGGCAGCGTGAGGTAGCGGAAGATCTGGAAGCCGCTGGCGCCGTCCAGCTTGGCGGCCTCCACCATCTCCGTCGGTCGGCTCTGCAGCCCGGCCAGCAGGATCAGCATCATGAACGGCGTCCACTGCCAGATCAGCGCCGCCTCGACGGCGATGAGCGGCATGTCGGAGACCCAGTCCGGCTGCGGCGGCGTATCGTCGCCGAACAGTTCCGCGACCCAGGTGATGGCCCCGTTGAACAGGCCGTACTCGGGGTTGTAGAGCGCGTGCTTCCACAGCAGCGCGGCGGCCACCGGGACCAGCAGGAACGGCGCGATGAGGAGCGTGCGCACCACGCCCCGGCCGGGGAACGCCCGGTCCAGCAGCAGCGCGATGAGCAGCCCGAGCACGACGCTGACCAGCACGACCGCGGCGGTCAGCACCGCCGTGGTCACCACCGACTCGCGCAGACCCTCGTCGCTCGCGACCTGGCTGTAGTTGTCGAACCCGGTGAAGCTGCGGTCGTCCGGGCGCAGGGAGTTCCAGTCGAAGAGGGAGATCACCAGCGTCGCCACGAACGGCAGTTGGGTGACGGCGATCAGGAACACCAGGGCCGGCAGCAGCGGCGCACGGGTGGCCCAGGCCCGGGCCCCGCGGCCCGGCCGGCGGGGTGCCGGCCGGCCCGTGCTCGGGGCCGGGCGCTCGGGGCGTACGGCGGTCGGGGTGCTCATCGGTCCCGGTACTCCCCGCCGACCTCCTCGGCCAGTTCCTGGGAGTTCTCCAGCGCGTCCTCGACGGACTGCTTGCCCGCGATGGCCGAGCTGATCTCCTGGGAGACCTTGGTGCCCAGGTCGGAGAACTCGGGGATGCCGACGAACTGGATGCCCGGCGCGGGCCGCGGCTGCGTGCCCGGGTCGCGCGGGTCGGCGCCCTCGATCGCCTCGCGGGTGATGTCGGCGAAGGCGCCGGCCGCCTTGAGGTAGTCCGGGTTGGAGTACGTCGACGCGCGCTTGCCCGCGGGCGCGTTGGCCCAGCCCAGCTCCTTGCCGACCAGCTCCTCGTACTCCTTGCTCGACGCCCAGGAGATGAACTTCCAGGCGCTCTCCGGCCGTTCCGACGCCTTCTGCACGCCCCACGCCCAGGTGTAGAGCCAGCCCGAGGACTCGGTCTTGTCCACCGGCGCCGGCACGTAGCCGATCTTGCCGCGGACGGGGGAGTCCTCCGCCTCCAGAGAGCCGGTGGCGGCGGTGGCGTCGTACCACATGGCGGTCTTGCCCTGGGTGAGGTTGTTCAGGCACTCGGCGTACCCGGACTGGGCCGCGCCGGCCTCGCCGTGCTCGCGTACGAGGTCGACGTAGAACTTCACCGCCTTGGTGAACTCCGGCGACGTGAGCTGCGCCTCCCAGTTCTCGTCGAACCAGGTGCCGCCCATGGTGTTGACCACCGTCGTCAGCGGCGCGATGACCTCGCCCCAGCCGGGCAGGCCGCGCAGGCAGATGCCCTTCATGCCCGGCTCGGCGCCGTCCGCCTCGGCGGCGAGGTCGGCGACCTCCTGCCAGGTGGGCTTGCCGGGCATCTTCAGGCCGTGCTCGGCGAAGACGTCCTTGCGGTACATGAGGAACGACGACTCACCGTAGAACGGCTCGGCGTACAGCTTGCCGTCCTCGGCCGTCAGCGACTCGCGCATCGGCGCGAGGATGTCCTCCTGGTCGAACTTCGCGTCGTCCGCGGCGTATTCGTCGAGCGGCAGCAGCCAGTCGTTCTCGGCGTAGAAGGGGACCTCGAAGTTGCTGATGGTGGCCACGTCGTACTGGCCGGCCTGATTGGCGAAGTCCTGGCTGATCTTGTCGCGGACCTCGTTCTCCGGCAGTACGGTGAAGTTCACCTCGATGCCGGTCTTCTTCGTGAAGTGCTTGGCCGTCAGCTTCTGCAGCTCCACCATCTGCGGGTTGTTGACCATGACGACGTTGACGGAGTCGTCGCCCCCGGAGCTGCCGCCGCCTCCCGCGCCGCTGCACGCGGCGAGCAGGGCCGCGGCGGTGACCACGGGCACGAGGGTGCGGATGGTGCGCTTGCTGCGGGTCGGAGTGAGCATCGCATGCTCCCAAAGAGGGTCGGGGGCGGGAATCGGGGCGCACGGATCCCGGCCACCCGGCCTGCTTGCGGTCCGGGAGGCGAGGCGTACGCGGGATGGGATGTGGTGTGCGGACTCGGCGAACGGGCGCCGGGGCCGCTCAGGTTCTGATGACCTGCGGGCCCAGCAGCGAGTAGCGGTGGGCCTCGGCGGCGGGCAGCCCGGTGTCGGTGATGATCACGTCGAACTCGGAGACCTCCGCGAAGCGGCAGAAGCTGACCGCGCCGAACTTCGTGTGGATCCCGGCGAAGACCTTCCGCCGGGCGACGCGCATCGCCTGCGCCTTGACCTCGCTGACCGCCGGGTCCGGGGTGGTCAGCCCGTAGGCGCGGGAGATGCCGTTGGCGCCGACGTACGCCAGGTCGATGACGAAGCCGGCGAGCATCCTGGTCGTCCAGTGGTCCACGGTGGCCAGGGTGCCGCCGCGCACCCGGCCCCCGAGCAGTAGCACCGTGACCCGGTCGTCCCCGGCCAGGGCGCTCGCGGTGGCGAGCGAGGCCGTGACGACGGTCAGCGGGCGGGGCCGCGGCAGCGCCTCGGCGATGAGCTGCGGGTTGAAGCCCTCGTCGATGAAGACCGTCTCGGCGTCGCCGAGCAGCTCCGCCGCCGCGGCGGCGATGCGCGACTTCTCCGGCACGTGCATGGTCGTGCGGTACGCGAGCGTGGTCTCGAACCCCGCGCTCTCCACCGGGTAGGCGCCGCCGTGCGTGCGCCGGACGAGCCCGTGGTCCTCCAGGAGCGTCAGGTCACGCCGTACGGTCTCCCGGGACACGCCCAGGTCGGCGGCCAGCTTGGCGACGTCCACCTTGCCGGCGCGCCGGGCGGTCTCCAGGATGACCCGCCTGCGCTCTTCTCCGTCCACGACGACCACCTGCCTTCGCGGTTTGGCTGTGGGGGGTGCTTGCCGGTGTGGCGAAGCCCTGCCCGTTCGGGCTTCCGAAGGCATTTCTACCGGTGGGGGAACGCACCGGCCAGGCTTCATGCACCACACGTCATGACCGAATGTGCCCGTTTCCACCGCCGCATCGCCGCTGGGGAGCGGCCGTCGGCCGCCCTCGCCGCGCGCGGGGCGTGCCCGCCCCGGCCGGGACGCGTGACCGTTCGGTGCCCGCTTGGGCGGCGGGCGTGGGTTCGGGCTCCCTTCGCTTCGGGAGGTGAACGCGGCGGGATCCGCCGGATCCATTGACTGCGCCCGCGCGAAGGAGTTCACTTTCGCACCGAAACAGGTCTGGACCAAGCTCGATACCCGGCTGACCAGTCGGGACGCCCGGCACCAGCGGCGTTCCCCGGTCGGCAACCCCCCACCAGAGGATCGAGGCGCACCTTCATGACATCACGGAGCACACTGCGTCGCCGTACGCCCGCCGTCCTGCTGCTCGCGGCCGTCTGCGCCGGGCTGAGCTGGACACCCGGCTCTGCGGGCGCCGCGCCGGACGGCACCCAAGCTGTGACCTTCGAAGACAACTTCGACGGACCCGCGGGTTCCGCCGTCGACGGCGGCAAGTGGCTGATCGAGACCGGCGACAACGTCAACAACCACGAGCGGCAGTACTACACGCCGGGCAACGCGAACGCCGCGCTGGACGGCCAGGGGAACCTGGTCATCACCGCGCGCAAGGAGAACCCCGGCGACTACCAGTGCTGGTACGGCCGGTGCGAGTACACCTCCGCCCGGCTCAACACCTCCGGGCGGTTCACCACCACGTACGGCCACGTCGAGGCGCGGATGAAGCTGCCGCGCGGGCAGGGGATGTGGCCGGCGTTCTGGATGCTCGGCGACGACATCGGGCAGGTCGGCTGGCCGGCCAGCGGCGAGATCGACGTGATGGAGAACGTCGGCTTCGAGCCGAGCACCGTCCACGGCACGATCCACGGGCCTGACTACTCCGGCTCCGGCGGCATCGGGGCCGGCTACACGCTGCCGGGCGGCGAGGCGTTCGCCGACGGGTTCCACACCTTCGCCGTCGACTGGTCGCCCGACAAGATCACCTGGTCCGTGGACGGCAACGTCTACCAGACGCGCACGCCCGCGGACCTCGGCGGCAAGCAGTGGGTGTTCGACAAGCCGTTCTTCCTCATCCTCAACCTGGCGGTCGGCGGCTACTGGCCCGGCGACCCCGACGGCAGCACCGTCTTCCCGCAGCAGCTCGTCGTCGACTACGTCCGCGTCACCACGCCGGACGCCGCGCAGTGACCGGGCGCGCTCACGTGTCGTAGCTCTGGATCCGGCGGCCGTGGCCGCGCTCGGTCAGCGCCGCGAGGCGCGGGGCGAGTTCGGCCGCGACCTCCGCCACGTCGACGGTCAGCAACCGCCGGTCGCGCATGAGGACCCGGCCGTCGACGACGGTCGTACGCACGTCGCCGGCGCGGGCGCTGTGCACCAGGGTGGCGGCGAGGTCGTGCACGGGCTGCGTGTGCGGCCCGGTCAGATCGACCAGGATCACGTCGGCCCGGCGGCCGGGCGCCAGCGAGCCCACCCGGTCGCCGAGGCCGACGACGCGTGCGCTCTGCGTCGTCGCGTGGTGCAGCACCTGGCGGGCGGTGGCCCAGGCGGCGTCCCGCTCCGCCGACTTCTGCACCAGCGCGGTGAGCGCCATGCTCTCCCAGACGTCGAGCGTGTTGTTGGACGCGGCCCCGTCGGTCGCCAGGCCCACCGGCACGCCGGCCGCCCGCAGCGCGCGCACGGGCGTGGTGTCCCAGCCGAACTTCAGATAGCCGCGCGGCGCGGTCGCCACCCCGGCCGCCGGTGCCCGGCCGAGCAGCGCGATGTCGGATTCCGTCAGCCCGGTGCCGTGCGCGATGAGCACCTCGGTGTCGAGCAGCCCGCAGCGCTGCAGCACCTCGACGGGGGTACGGCCGTGCCGGGCGAGGCTGGTCTCGGTCTGCTCCCGGTTCTCCGCGGCGTGCAGGTGGACCAGCAGCCCGTGTTCCCGCGCGAGCCGGGCCGTGGCCTCGAGGTCGGCGTCCGTCACGGTGTACGGCGCGTGCGGCGCCAGGCACGTCGTGATCCGTCCGTCCGCGCCGCCGGCGCGGCGCAGCGCGAACTCCAGCGACCGCTCGCGGCCCTCGGCGCCCTGCGAGGAGAAGTACGCCAGGCCCAGCACGGCGCGCAGCCCCGTGGCCGTGACCGCGTCGGCGACCCGGTCCATGGCGAAGTAGTGGTCGGCGAAGGTCGTCACCCCGCCGCGGATCATCTCGGCGCAGGCCAGCAGCGCGCCCAACTCGACGTCCCGGTCGGTGAGGTTGCTCTCCACCGGCCAGATCCAGTCGTTGAACCACTCCTCGACCGGCACGTCCTCGGCGAAGCCGCGCAGGAAGACCATCGGCGCGTGCGTATGGCAGTTGACCAGCCCCGGCATCGCGACCTGGCCGCGGGCGTCGAGGCGCTCGGCCGCCGGCACCCGCGCCGCCCCGGCGGCGGACGTCACCGCCTCGATGACCCCGGCACGGATGACGATCCCGGCGTCCTCGGCGAAGGCCACCTCGCCGCCGGGCCCGTGGACCAGCGCGGTGCAGCCCTCGATCACGAGGTCGGCGGGCTCCGCGCCCGGCCCGGCGGCAGCGGTCTGTTCGGGCTGATCGGGCTGTTCGGGCTGTGCCATGGTCGACTCCTCGATCGGCCCGGGGATCTCGTCGGGCACGCTACCCGCCGCCACCGGCAGCGCGCGGGGCCTTCGGCCCGTACGGGGTGGGCCGCCGGCAACGGTCCCTGCCGTGGGCCTTGACGCGCCGCCGTCGGAATGGAGGAATGGGAGCGCTCCCATTGTTTTCTTCTCCGACCTGCGAGGAGCCGCACATGAGCGCACCGAGAACCACACCCCCCACCGCTCGCGGACACCGCCGGCGCGGCCGGACCCGCGGCGGACGCCTCCTGCTCGCCGCCCTGCTCGCCCTGGCCGCCGCCGTCGCCGGGTTCGGGTCCGGCGCCCGGGCGGAGCCCGCCGCCGCGGCCGTGGGCCTGCACACCGAGGGCGGGCGGCTGCTGGAGGGCAACGGCAACGACTTCGTGCTGCGGGGCGTGAACCACCCGCACGCCTGGTACACCGGCGAACTGGACTCGCTGCGCGAGATCAAGCAACTGGGCGCGAACAGCGTGCGGGTGGTCCTGGCCACCGGCGACCGCTGGCCGCGCAGTGAGGTCGCCGACGTCGACAACGTTGTCTCCCAGTGCAAGGCGAACCGTCTCATCTGCGTGCTGGAGGTCCACGACACCACCGGCTACGGCGAGGAGGGCGCCGCCGTCTCCCTCGACCGCGCCGCCGACTACTGGATCAGCGTCCGCGACGCCCTCGTCGGCGAGGAGGACTACGTCATCGTCAACCTCGGCAACGAGCCGCACGGCAACCAGGGCTACGAGCGCTGGACGGCCGACACCCGGGGAGCCATCGCCAAGCTGCGCGCCGCGGGGCTCCAGCACACCCTGATGGCGGACGCTCCCAACTGGGGCCAGGACTGGACGAACACGATGCGCGGCAACGCCCGCTCCGTCGCCGACTCCGACCCGCAGGGCGACACGATCTTCTCGATCCACATGTACGGCGTCTACGACACCGCCGCGGAGATCGAGGACTACCTGACGTCGTTCACCGAGGCGGGGCTGCCCATCGCCGTCGGCGAGTTCGGGCACAACCACTCCGACGGCAATCCCGACGAGGACGCCATCATGCGGCTCACCCGGGAACTGGGCCTCGGTTACCTGGGCTGGTCGTACAGCGGCAACGGCGGGGGCGTGGAGTACCTCGACATGGTGAGGGGCTTCGACCCAGCCGCGCTGACGGACTGGGGACAGCGCTTCTTCAACGGCACGGACGGCATCGCGGCCACCGCGAAGGAGGCCACCGTCTACGGCGGCTGAGGCGACGGCACCGCGTCCCCGCCCGGCGGTACGGGCCGGCCGCCGGGCGGGGAGCGGCGCCCGGCCGCCGCCCGGCCCGCACCCCCCGCTCCGTGCGCACCGCCGCGTCGTAGCGCCCGCACGCCGCCTCCGCGGTCTCCGTCCGGGCCGCCGTTCAGTCCTTCCCGCCCCTCGCCCCGCCGAAGCTCGTGTACACCGCGGCCAGGTCCTCGCCTCCGTGCCCCGCCTCCGACGCCTTCCCGTAGAGCGCCCGCAGCGCCCCCAGGAGCGTCGTGTCGACACCGGCGTCCCGGGCCGCGCCGTCGATCAGGTCCACGTCCTTCAGCGCCGCGTCGAGCGCGAACTGGGACTCGTACGCGCCCGCGAGCATCCCCTCGCCCTTCGCGTGCGCGTACGCGCAGTCCGCGGGCGCGCCCTCGATGGCCGCGAGGAACAGCTTCGGATCCAGCCCGAGCGACCCGGCCAGGGCCAGCGACTGTGCCGCGGCCGCGGTGATCGAGGCGATCCAGGCGTTGCACGCCAGCTTCAGCGCCGTCCCCGCGCCGACCTCGGGCCCCGTCCACACCGACTTCACCGAGACGGCCGCGGTCACCGGCTCGATCCGGGCGAACACGGCCGGGTCGCCCGCCGTCAGCAGCGTCAGCCGGCCGGTCTCCGCGGGCTGCCTGGTGCCCAGCAGCATCGCCTCCACCAGCGTGCGCCCCGCCCCCGCGGCCAGCTCGGCGGCCTGGCGCGTCCCCTCGGGGCCGATGGTGGCCGTCTGCACCCACACGGCGTCCTCCGGCGACGCCGCCAGCGCGTCACCCAGGACGGCGAGCACGGCCTGAGCGTCGTACACCGCGATCAGCACCGCGTCGGCGTCGCGCACGGCCTCCTCCGCGCTCGCCGCGATCCGCGCGCCGTCGGCGGCGAGCGGCCGGGCGCGCTGCGGCGTGCGGTTCCACACGGTCACCTCGACGCCGTCGCGGAGCAGCGAGCGTGCCATGCCCGCGCCCATCACGCCCGTTCCCAGTACTGCTGCTTTCACCTTCCGGACTCCTCCGTTGTCGCTCGGCGGTGCGGCGCCGTACCCGGCGGACCGCCCGGTCAGAACTCCTCGTGCACGTCCGGGTCGCCGCCCATGCGCCGCCGCGGCCGGCCGGCGACGGCGGCCATCTCGGCGGCGGACAGCTCGAAGCCGAAGACGTCGAGGTTCTCGCGCTGCCGCACGGGGTCCGCGGACTTCGGGATGGGCACGGCGTCGAGCTGCGTGTGCCAGCGCAGCACCGCCTGGGCGGGCGTCACGCCGTGCGCCTCGGCCACCCGGGCGATCGCCGGGTCGGCCAGCACGTCGGTGCCGCGGCCGAGCGGGCTCCAGCTCTCGGTGACGATGCCCTTCTCGGCGTGGTGGGACCGCAGCTCCTCCTGCGGGAAATGCGGGTGCAGCTCGATCTGGTTGACCGCCGGGACCACCCCGGTCTCCCGCTCCAGCCGGTCCAGTTGCGCGACCGTGAAGTTGGAGACGCCGATGGAGCGTACGAGATCCTCCTCGCGGAGCTTGATCATCGCGCGCCAGGAGTCGGTGTACTTGTCCACCTCCGGCAGCGGCCAGTGGATCAGATACAGGTCGACGTAGCCCACGCCGAGCCGCTTGCGGGACTCCTCGAAGGACGCGAGCGTCTCCTCGTAGCCGTGGTGGCGGCCGGGGAGCTTGGTCGTGACGACGACGTCCTGGCGCGGCACGCCGCTGCGGGCGATGCCGCGGCCGGTGCCCGTCTCGTTGCCGTAGTTGAGCGCGGTGTCGACCAGCCGGTAGCCGGTCTCCAGGGCGGTGGCGACCGCCCGCTCGGCCTGCGCGTCGTCCATCGGATACGTGCCGAGGCCGAGGGCGGGGAACTTCGTACCGTCGTTGAGCCTGCGGACCGGGACGCTGGTCACACGTGCTCCTTCCCTTTATCGTACGGTGCGTTCAGTATAGGGCGGACGCCGGAGGCCGGCATGGGCGAAACGGGTGGGTCGCGCGCCCCCCGGGGCCGGCCGCGCAGCGAGCGGGCCAGGGCCGCGGTGCTCGCCGCCGCCACCGAGCTGCTGATCTCCGGCGGGGTGCAGGCGGTCACCATGGAGGCGATCGCCGCCCGCGCGCGGGTCAGCAAGTCGACGGTCTACAAGTGGTGGCCCACGCGCGGGTACGTGATGCTCGACAGTCTGGCGCACGTGACCGGGCCGGCCCCGGCCGGGACCGCCGCCGGTGGGCCCCTCGCCGACGCCCTCGCCGCCGAGGTCGGCGCGCTCGTCCGGGCCTTCCGCGACACCGCCGCCGGGCCCCTGGTGGCCGACCTCGCCGCCGCCGCGCAGGCCGACCCCGGCATCCGTGCCGCGCTCGACGAGCGGTGGGTGCGCCCGCGCCGCGCCGCCTGCGCCCGGCTGCTCCACGACGCCGTCGACCGCGGCGAACTGCGGCAGGACACCGATGTCGCCGCCGCCCTCGACCAGCTCTTCGCACCCGTCTACCACCGGCTGCTCCTCGGCCACGCCCCGCTCGCGGACGGCCTCGCCGCCACCCTCGTACGCCACCTCCTCGACGGCCTCGGCGCCGGCCCCGGGCGGCCGGAAGAAGATCGGTGATCAACCGGGCGACAGCCCCGTACACGCCCTCTTCGGTGCAAGAACTCCCTTACGTCCCAAGGGGTATGGGTCCGCGTCCGCGGACTGGACGCGATCCCGCGGCGGGCCGTAGCGTGCTCTTCCGCGCGGGCGGACAGCGAAGGCATGTGGTCGGCCTCCCGATAAACCGGCACCTGGGGGGTGCTTACCGAATGGATCCGTTTTGTGTGCGCCATAACAGAGCGCCACGGGCGGGCTGACCAGGCATGACAGAAGCTGACGCACCGATCGCGGAGGCGATACGCGCGGCCAGGGCCGGCGACGAGACCGCGTTCGTGCTGCTGTACAGAACGGTGCACCCCTGCCTCGTCCGCTACGTCGGCACGCTCGTCGGCGACGCGGCGGGAGACGGCGACGCGGAGGAGGTCACCGCGGGCGCGTGGCGGGAGATCGCCCGCGAGCTCCCCGCGTTCGGCGGCGACGCCATCGGCTTTCGCGCCTGGTGTGCCCGCATCGCCCGTACGCGCGCACTGGCGCACCTGCGCGACCGCCCGGCGCCTCGCGCCCGCGGGCCGCAGTCTCCAGGCGGTGGCCCGCCCCCCGGGCGGGGCACCGGGACGGGCCCGGAGCGGCCGGAGGGCGGGCGTACCCTTGCCCTGATCGCCTGGCTGCCGCGCGCGGAAGCCGACGCCGTCGCGCTGCGGGCGATCGTGGGGCTGGACGCCGAGCGAGCCGCCTACGTCCTCGGCACGAGCCCCGCCGCGGCCCGCTCCGCCACCCTGCGCGGCCTGCGTCTGCTGGCGGACCAACTCGGCGACGCCGCGGCCGGAGCCTTGCAGAGCGGCGCACCGGCGGGTGACGTGGCCTTCGCGGCCACGTGGATGCTCAGGGGTATGTGATGGGCGACGACGACCGGAACACCTGGCTCGACCAGCGCGCCGCCGAGCGGCTCCTCGCCGGTGAGCAGGTGGACGCCGGCGCGCTGACGCCCGCCGACCGGCACACCGCCGAGCGGCTGGCCGCGCTGCTGGACACCGCCGCCCGGGCCGGCCGCCCGGCGCTCGACACCGAACTGCCGGGGGAGCAGGCGGCGCTGGCCGCCTTCCGCGCCGCACGCGCCGCGCCGCCCGCGGGCTCCGCGGACACCGCGCGCAACGGCCATACCGTCAACGGCGAGCCGGCCCACGGCCCGGCGGCCACCGGCCGGCCGGTGAACAGCCGGTCGGTGAACGGACCGGCGGCCAACGGCACCGCTCGCGGGGCCCGGGTGCCGGCGCGGCGGGTGCCGGCCGAACCGGTGGTGCGGCTCGCGTCCCCCGCCCCCGTACACGGTACGCCGCGGCGGCTGCGGCGCCTGCGCACCGCCGCCGCGGTCGTCGCCGCGTGCTGCGTGCTCGGCGGCGTCGTCCTCGCGGCCGGCGCGGTCCTGCGCACGGCTCCCGCCGCACCCGGGCCGTCCACCGGCCCCGCGGTCTCGCCGACGTCCACCGCCGAGCCGGAGCCCACCGGCGACTACGCCAACGAGGGCGCCGCGTCCGCCGGCGGCAGCCGGCTGGACGACAGACCCGAGGGCAGGCGCGACGAGCCGGACACCGGCACGGCACCCGGCGGCGGAGCCGACGACGCCGCGGAGCCGGACGGGACGCGGGACGAGGACGCGGGCCAGGGCGGCTCCGGCGGCGAGGGGGAGGAAGAGGGCACCAAGGGCAAGTCGGTGGAGCGGCTGTGCGAGAAGTTCTTCGCCGTACGCGACGGCAAGGAGAAGGTCAAGGACAAGAAGTCGTGGAACCGGCTGGTCCGCGAGGCCGGCGGCGAGCGTGCGATCGCCGCCTACTGCGAGAAGCACTTCGGCAACGACAGCGGGGGCGACGGCGGTAACGGCGACGACGGCAACGGCGACGAGGACGATGGCGACGACGAAGACGGAGACGACGACTGAACCGCCCGAGCGACGGCACCGGTCACACGGGCGCGACGGGTCCGTGCGCGCCTCACTCGAACTGCGTCAGCACCATCGTCACCAGCCACAGCACGATGGCGCACGCGATCGTGATCGCCGGCCAGCTCCGGGCCGTCTCGCCCAGCGGATGCCGCCGGCTGACCGACGTCCACACGACCCAGAACGCCTCCGCCTCGGCGGGCTCCACGCGCTCGCCGTCCAGCAGCCACAGCGCGGTCCCGTCGGCGCGCGGCGCGGGTAAGCCGGAGGGCGCGCGGTCGTCGCGCGCCTGCTCGACCTCCCTCACCAGCCGGCCGCCGCAGTAGCTCTCGCGTCGGATCACGGGGGCGTTCCTCTCGGTGGCGGCTGCCGCGGAAATGCCGATGCCCGCGCAGGAAGCCGATCATAAGGTGGGGCGGTGACAGACGACGAACGCGAGCGGCTGCGCGCCACCTTCACCGAGGCGCCGGAGCTGTACGACCGCGCCCGCCCCCGCTACCCCCGGGCGATGTACGACGACCTCGCCGTCGCCGCCCCCGCCGGGCTCGGGCCGGGGTGCCGGGTGCTGGAGATCGGCTGCGGCACCGGGCAGGCGACCGTGCCGCTGGCCGAGCGCGGCTGCCGGGTGACCGCGGTGGAGCTGGGCGCGGACATGGCGCGGGTGGCGCGCCGCAACCTCGCCGGGTTCCCGGACGTGGACGTCGAGAACGCGGCGTTCGAACAGTGGCCGCTGCCGCCGGAGCCGTTCGACGTGGTGCTCGCCGCCACCGCGTTCGCCTGGGTCGACCCCGCGGTCCGGGCGCCGAAGTCGGCGGACGCGCTGCGCCCCGGCGGGGTGCTGGCCACCATCCGCACCCACCATGTGGCCGGCGGCAGCGAGGAGTTCTTCGCCGAGGCGCAGGGCTGCTACGAGCGCTTCGACCCCGCCACGCCGCCGGGCCTGCGCCTGCGGCCCGCGTCGGCGGTCCCCGAGGACCGCGACGACCTCCGCGGCGAGAAGCGCTTCGCGGCACCGGTCTTCCACCGCTACGAGTGGGAACTGCCGTACTCCACCGCGGAGTACCTCGACCTGCTGCGCACGTACTCCGGCCACCGGCTGCTGCCGGCCCCGGCCCGGGACGCCCTGCTGGCCTGCCTCGCCGGCCTCATCGACGGACGCCACGGCGGCCGCATCGTCAAGCGCTACCTGACCGAGCTGCGGATCGCCCGCCGCGTCGGCTGACGTGCCGTCAGCCGTCCCGGTAGCGCAGCAGCAGCATCGCCGCGTCGTCGTGCAGCGGCGCCCGGACGTGCTCGATCACATCCTGGCGCAGCGCGGTCAGCGCCCCCTCGGGATCGGGGTCCTTGAGCAGCCCGGCACGGTGCTCCAGCGGGTAGAAGGCCCCGGCGCGGTCGCGGGCCTCGGTGACGCCGTCGGTGTAGAACAGCAGTTGGTCCCCGGGCAGGAACCCCGCCGTGTGCGGCTCCGGCCGGGCGACGCCGTGCTCCCCGAGGCCGAGGGGTAAGGCCCGCTGCGGCGGCGCGAGATAGCGCACGTCACCGTCCTGGCGCACGGCCAGCGGCGCGGGGTGGCCGAAGTTGAGCAGCGTCACCTCCTGGCCGGTGCCCACCTCGGCGAGGATGGCGGTGACGAACTTCTCGCCGTCGAGCTGCCGGTCGAGGGCGCGCTCCAGCCGTTCCCCGACGGCCGTCAGGTCCGGTTCGTCGTATGCCGCCTCGCGGAAGGCGCTGAGCACCACCGCCGCGGTCTCCACCGCCTCGAGTCCCTTGCCCTGCACGTCCCCGACGATGAGCCGGACGCCCGCCGGCGAGGTCACCACTTCGTACAGGTCGCCGCCGATCCGCGCCTCGGCCACGGCCGAGGTGTACGAGACCGCCGCCCGCAGCAGTCCCGCGCTGCGCGGCACCGGGCGCAGCAGCACGCGCTGCGCCACCTCGGCTATCGACCGCACGCTGGCCAGCTCCTCCTCGCGCCGGTGCCGCATCCGCACCGCCAGCAGCGAGGCGATCGTGACGCCGACGACGGACAGCAGGGCTATGTAGCCGCGCCGCGAGTCGAACATCACGTCCGATATGCCGAGCAGCACGACCAGCACCAGCGCGATCACACCGACGGCAACCGTGCGCCGCCAGCCCCCGACCAGGCCGGCGAAGGCCGGCCCCAGCGAGACCAGGGGCAGGAACCCGGCAGTCTGCCCGGCCGTGACGTCCGCGAGGGCGACACAGGCCATCGCGGCGTACGGCAGTGCGTACAGCGTTCGGTGATGCGGCAACTTCCGGTCGGTCATGCGCTACTCGCTACTCCAGCCGCTTTTCTCGGCTCTGCACCTCGGACGGCGCGGAGTTACGGCCCCCGTTACGGCCGGCCCCACCCCGTGAGGCTAGGCAAGGATCGGCCCATCCGGGACCGATGCGGCCGAATCGTTGCCTGTCCGGCACCGGGACCGGCGGGCGGGCGTCCGCGGCCGGACGCCACACCCGCGACCGGGCCGCGCGCGGCGCCCGTCGTCATCGGCCCGGGAGCGCGGCGCCAGCGCGTGGCCCCCCTCGCGTCCCGAGGGCTGAAGCAGCCTCTCCGGTACAACGCGGAGTTGTCCACGTGCGCAGGTCTGTTGTTTGAAACGGCCGCTGAGTTGGGGATTTGATGGCGGCTCCGACAACGCCCCGTTGTGTGAGGAGCAGCCGTGGCCAAGCCGCCTTTTACGCATCTGCATGTGCACACGCAGTATTCGCTGCTGGACGGGGCGGCGCGGTTGAAGGACATGTTCGCGGCGTGTCGTGAGATGGGGATGTCGCATATTGCGATGACGGATCACGGGAATCTGCACGGTGCGTATGACTTTTTCGCGCAGGCGACGGCGGCGGGGGTGACGCCGATCATCGGGATCGAGGCGTATGTGGCGCCGGAGTCGCGGCGGAACAAGCGGAAGGTGCAGTGGGGGCAGCCGCATCAGAAGCGTGATGACGTGTCGGGTTCTGGTGGGTATACGCACAAGACGATCTGGGCGTCGTCGCGTACGGGGCTGCACAATCTGTTCCGGTTGTCGTCGGATGCGTACAAGGAGGGGTGGCTGCAGAAGTGGCCGCGGATGGACAAGGAGGTGATCGCGGAGCATGCGGAGGGGTTGATCGCTTCTACGGGGTGTCCGTCGGGTGAGGTGCAGACGCGGTTGCGGCTGGGGCAGTTCGACGAGGCGCTGGCGGCGGCGGCGTGGTATCAGGAGGTGTTCGGGAAGCAGCGGTATTTCCTGGAGTTGATGGATCACGGGATCGAGATCGAGCGGCGGGTGCGGGACGGGCTGCTGGAGATCGGGCGGAAGCTGGGGATTCCGCCGCTGGTGACGAATGACTCGCATTACACGTATGCGCAGGAGGCGGGGGCGCATGATGCGTTGTTGTGTATTCAGACGGGGAAGAACCTGTCGGATCCGGATCGGTTCAGGTTCGACGGGACGGGTTATTACCTGAAGTCGACCGAGGAGATGTATGCGGTCGATTCGTCGGATGCGTGGCAGGAGGGGTGTGCGAACACGCTGCTGGTGGCGGAGCAGATCGACACCGCGGGGTGGTTCGAGAAGCGGGACCTGATGCCCAGGTTCGAGGTCCCCGACGGCTACACCGAGGTCACCTGGTTCCGCGAGGAAGTGTGGAACGGGATGCGCCGCCGCTACCCGGACGGCTGGGAAGAGCACTACCGGAAGCAGGCGGAGTACGAGATGGACGTCATCATCCAGATGGGGTTCCCGGGGTACTTCCTGGTGGTCGCAGACTTCATCATGTGGGCGAAGAACAACGGGATCGCGGTGGGGCCGGGGCGTGGTTCGGCGGCGGGTTCGATCGTGTCGTACGCGATGGGGATCACGGACCTCGATCCGATCGAGCACGGGCTGATCTTCGAGCGGTTCCTGAATCCGGAGCGGGTGTCGATGCCGGATGTGGACATCGACTTCGACGAGCGCAGGCGGGCGGAGGTGATCCGCTATGTGACGGAGAAGTACGGTGCCGACAAGGTCGCGATGATCGGTACGTACGGGACGATCAAGGCGAAGAACGCGATCAAGGACTCCGCGCGGGTGCTCGGCTATCCGTACGCGATGGGCGACCGCATCACCAAGGCCATGCCCGCCGACGTGCTCGGCAAGGGCATCCCGCTGTCCGGCATCACCGACCCCGACCACCCCCGGTACTCCGAGGCCGGCGAGGTCCGCGGCCTGTACGAGAACGAGCCGGACGTGAAGAAGGTGATCGACACCGCGCGGGGCGTGGAGGGCCTGGTGCGGCAGATGGGGGTGCACGCGGCGGGTGTGATCATGTCCAGCGAGCCGATCGTGGACCACGTCCCGGTCTGGGTGCGGCACACCGACCAGGTGACGATCACGCAGTGGGACTACCCGACGTGTGAGTCGCTCGGCCTGCTGAAGATGGACTTCCTGGGCCTGCGGAACCTGACCATCATGGACGACGCCGTCAAGATGGTGAAGCAGAACAAGGGCCGGGAGATCGAGCTGCTCTCCCTGCCGCTCGACGACCCCACGACCTTCGAACTGCTCGGCCGCGGCGACACCCTCGGCGTCTTCCAGTTCGACGGCAGTGCGATGCGCTCGCTGCTCCGGCTGATGCGCCCCGACCACTTCGAGGACATCACCGCCGTCACCGCTCTCTACCGGCCGGGCCCCATGGGCATGAACTCCCACATCAACTACGCCCTGCGCAAGAACGGCCGCCAGGAGATCACCCCGATCCACCCGGCGCTGGCGGAGCCCCTCAAGGAAGTCCTCGACATCACCTACGGCCTCGTCGTCTACCAGGAGCAGGTACAGAAGGCCGCGCAGGTCCTCGCCGGCTACAGCCTCGGCCAGGCGGACCTGCTGCGCCGGGCGATGGGCAAGAAGAAACAGGAAGTGCTCGACAAGGAGTTCGTCCCGTTCCGGGACGGCTGCCGGCAGCACGGCTATCCGGACGAGGCGGTGCAGGCGGTCTGGGACGTCCTGGTGCCCTTCGCGGGTTACGCGTACAACAAGGCCCACGCGGCGGCGTACGCGCTCGTCTCCTACTGGACGGCGTATCTCAAGGCGAACTATCCGGCCGAGTACATGGCCGCGCTGCTGACGTCCGTGCGCGACGACAAGGACAAGTCGGCGATCTATCTCAACGAGTGCCGCAAGATGGGCATCAAGGTGCTCCCGCCGGACGTCAACGAGTCCGAAGCCGACTTCACCCCCCGCGGCGACGACACGATCGTCTTCGGCCTCTCGGCCGTCCGCAACGTCGGCCGGAACGTGGTGGACTCCATCGTGCGCGGCCGGCAGTCCCACGGGGCCTACCTCTCCTTTCCCGACTACCTCGACAAGTCCGAGCCGGTCGTCTGCAACAAGCGCACCACGGAGTCGCTCATCAAAGCCGGCGCCTTCGACGCCCTCGGCCACACCCGCAAAGGTCTCCTCGCCCGGTACGAGCCGATGATCGACGCCGTCGTCCAGGTCAAGCGGAAGGAGGCCGAGGGGCAGTTCGACCTCTTCGGCGGCATGGGCGACGAGGCGGCGGCGGACGAGCCGGGCTTCGGGCTCGACGTGCAGTTCACCGACGAGGAGTGGGAGAAGTCGTATCTGCTCGCCCAGGAGCGGGAGATGCTCGGGCTCTACGTCTCCGACCACCCGCTGTTCGGCATCGAGCACGTCCTGGGCGACAGGGCCGACGCCGCCATCGCCGCGCTCAACGGCGGTGAGCACGCGGACGGGGCGATCGTGACCATCGGCGGCATCATCTCGGGGCTGCAGCGGAAGATGACCAAGCAGGGCAACGCCTGGGCCATCGCCACCGTCGAGGACCTCGGCGGCTCCCTCGACTGCATGTTCTTCCCGGCCACCTACCAGTTGGTCTCCACCCAGCTCGTCGAGGACGCGATCGTCTTCGTCAAGGGCCGGCTCGACAAGCGCGAGGACGTGCCCCGGCTGGTCGCCATGGAACTCGCCGTCCCCGACCTCAGCACGGCGGGCGAACGCGCCCCCGTCCGCCTCGACATCACCGAGGCCCAGGTCACGCCCGAGTCCGTGGCCCGGCTCAAAGCGGTGCTCCAGGCCCATCCCGGCCCGTCCGACGTGCACCTGCGCGTGCGCGGCCGGACCCGCACGACCGTCTACCGCCTCGGCCACCGCATCGCGCCCCGGCCGGAGTTCTGGGCGGACCTGAAGGCCGCGGTCGCGGTGAGCCGGGAGCCCGGCGCGTAGCGTGTGCCGCGCCGGTCACCCGGGCGGTGGCGCCGCCTTGGCGCCCGCGTGCCGGACGTCGTGCTCCCAGCGCGACCGGGGCTGGGTGTGCAGCCGCCAGTAGTGCTCCGCGATCACGTCCGGGTCGAAGTCCGTGCCGGGCGCCACCGCGCCGTCCACCGTCACCGTCGCGACGTGTACGCCCTGCGGCCCGTACTCCAGGGCGAGCAGCCGCGCCAGCGTGCGCACCCCCGCCTTGCCCAGCGAGAGGCTGACGTACGGCGCCTTCGGCTCGGGCATGCCCCCGGTGATCAGGAACGAGCCGCCGCCGCGCCGGGCCATCGCCGGGGCCAGGTGCGTCGCCGCCGTCAGGGCGCCGCCGACGTTCACGGCCCAGGCGTCCAGCAGGGCGGGCTGCGCCAGTTCGCCGAGCCTGTCGGCCCGGACCAGAGCCGCGTTGTAGACGACGGCGTCGGGCACGCCGAACCTGGCGGTCGCGGTGTCGAGCGCGGTACGCAGTCCCGCCTCGTCGGTGACGTCGGCGGCCAGCGGCAGCACCCCGTACCCCGGCGGTGCCGCCCCGCCCGCCGCCGCGACTCCCGCGGCGACGCCCGTGAGGCTCGGTTCCGAACGCGCCACGAGCGTCACCGGCAGCCCTTCCCGGGCGAACCGGCGGGCGACCGCCGCGCCGATTCCGGGCCCCGCCCCGACGACCACTGCTCCTGCCATGATCTCTCCTCGCCCTCCCGTGGATGACCTGCGGCCTCCGCGACGTTAAGGCGTCACACCGGTGTGAAGGTCAAGCGAGAGGACGGGGACGGCATGCGGATCGGCGAGTTGGCCACCCGGACCGGCGTCAGCCGGCGGCTGCTGCGCTACTACGAGGAGCAGGGGCTGCTGCACCCCGTCCGGGGCTCCAACGGCTACCGCGAGTACGCCGACGCGGACGTCGCCGCCGTGCGCCACATCCGCGTGCTGCTCGACGCGGGCCTGCCCACCGCGGTCATCGCGGGGATCCTGCACTGCGTCGACGACGGCCCCGCGGACCGCCTGGCGACGACCGGCTGCCCCGGGGCGGTGGCCCGGCTGCGCCGCGAGCACGCCAGGATCACCACCGACATCGACCGCCTGGACCGCTCCCGCCGGCTGCTCGACGGCCTCCTGGCCGCCGGCCCTGACCCCGGCACCGGGCCGCGGTCGACCTGAACCCGCCACCCTTGCGCCTCAGCGCGGCGTCGGCCGTCCGCGGGCGGCTTCGTACCAGGCCAGGGAGCCGCTGATGCGCGTGGCCAGGGCCGTCTCGCGGCGGCGGGTGGCGCCGTCGAGGGCCTCGCGCAGGTTGGCGATCTCCGCGTCCAGCCGGCCGATCCAGCGCTGCCGCGCGTGGCCCGCCCGCTCCGACTCGGCGCACTCCGCGAGGCGGGCGTAGTAGTCGTCCCGGCGGCGCAGCACCTCCGCCGTCTCACCGGCCTCCTCCAACCGCTCCCAGGCGTACGCGGCGACCGTCTCCAGCAGCCGGTACCGCTCGCCGTCCCGGGAGACCAGCGACCGGTCGACGAGCCGGGCCAGCAGCCCCGGCACCTCCTCGGCCGTCAGGCCGGCGGGCGGCGCCTGCTCGCCGCCCGCCTCGATGGCCACCGCGCCGTCCGCCGCGCCGCCGGGACCGGTGCCGGAGTCCGCGCAGACGTAGATCGCCCCGCTCAGCGTGCAGCCCGCCCCGTGCACGGCCAGCCGGCGCAGCGCCGCGCCCTCCCGGTCGTCCAGCAGCCGCCAGCTCCATTCGAGCGCCGCCCGCAGCGTGCGCTGCCGCTCCGGCAGGCCGCGCCCGCCGCCGTCCAGGAGCCGGAAGCGGTCGTCGAGCCCGGCGGCCAGGCCCCGCACGCCCAGCCCCCGGACGCGGGACGCGGCCAGCTCCAGCGCCAGCGGGATGCCGTCGAGCCGGCGGCACACCTCGGCGACCTCCGCCGCGTTGCCGGCGCCGAGGGCGAAGCCCGGCGCCGAGGCCGCGGCGCGGTCGGCGAAGAGCCGCACCGCGTCCGCCTCGGCCAGCGGCGCCACCGCCCGTACGACCTCGCCCGCGACGCCCAGCGGCTCCCGGCCGGTGGCCACCACACGCAGCCCGGGCGCCGCCCGCAGCAGCCGGTCGGCGAGCTTGGCGGCCTGGTCGACGACGTGCTCCACGTTGTCGAGCAGCAGCACCGCGGGACCGTCGCCGAGGGCCGCGGCGATCCGGTCCTCGTCCGGCACGCCGAACGCCGTCGCCACCACGTCGGCCACGCTCCCGCCGCCGGCGCCCGCCAGCTCGGCGACGTAGCCCGGCTCGGGCCGGTCGTGCAGGACTGCCAGCGCCAGGCGCGTCTTGCCCACGCCGCCCGGTCCGGTGAGCGTCACCAGCCGCTCCCCGTCGAGCAGCGGCCCGGCCTCCGCGAGCTCCGCCGCCCGGCCGACCAGGGGCGTCAGCGGCGCTGGCAGCCGCGGAGGGCGCAGCCGGGGAGCCGCGGGCGGCGCGGCGGCCAGGGCCTCGTCGCCCGCCAGGAGCCGCTGCTGCAGCCCCGCCAGCTCCGGGCCGGGGTCGAGCCCGGCCTCCTCGCGCAGCCGCAGCCGCAGCGCGCGATAGGCGGCGAGCGCCTCGCTCTGCCGGCCGGAGCCGTACAGCGCCCGCATCAGCAGCCCCGTCAGCCGCTCGCGCAGCGGATGTGCGCCCACCAGGTCCGTCAACTCGGCCACCAGCGGGCCGTGTTCACCCAGGTCCAGGCGCGCCTGCGCCAGCTCCTCCAGCGCGGTCAGCCGCTGCTCCTCCAGCCGCGCGGCGGTGGCGCGGGCGAAGGGCGCGTCCTCGTACGGGCTGAAGGCGGGCCCGCGCCAGAGCGCCAGCGCCTCGGTGAGCAGGTCGGCCGCGCGGGCCGGGCCGGGCGCCGCACGGGCGCGCCGCACCAGCTCCGCGAAGTCCCCGGCGTCGGAGGCGGCCTCCAGCACATACCCCGAGGCGCCCGAGACGACCAGTTCCCGCCCGCCCGGCTCGGCGTCCCCCAGCGCCCGGCGCAGTTGGGAGACCTTCGCCCGGAGCGCACCCGTCGGCTTGCCCGGCGGACGCGCGTCCCACAGATCGTCGACCAGCCGCCACTGCGGCACCGGCCGCCCCTCGCGGGCGAGCAGCGCGGCCAGCAGCACGCGCACCTTCAGCTCCGGGACCCTGACCGGCTGTCCGTCGTCGGTCCAGACCCGCAGCGGACCGAGCACTCCGAAGCGCATGACACCACCATAAGCAAACCCGAACACCGTGCGGCGACCGTGAAGGACATGACGACAACCACCGCCGCCAAGGCCGGCCCCCGCGAGTGGCTCGGTCTGGGAGTTCTCGCCCTGCCCATGCTGCTCGCCTCGGTCGACAACAGCGTGCTCTTCCTGGCGCTGCCTCACCTGACCGCCGACTTGGAGCCGTCCTCCACCCAAGTCCTGTGGATCATGGACGTCTACGGGTTCATGATGGCCGGCTTCCTCATCACCATGGGCACCCTCGGCGACCGGATCGGCCGCCGCCGGCTGCTCACCTTCGGCGCGGTGGCCTTCGGCGCGGCGTCGGTGCTCGCCGCGTACGCCGTCAGCGCCGAGATGCTGATCGCCGCCCGCATGCTGCTCGGCGTCTCCGCCGCCGCGGTGGCGCCCTCGGCGCTGGCGCTGGTCGGCACCATGTTCACCGACGCGCGCCAGCGCGCCTTCGCCATCGGCGTGTTCACCGCCTGCTTCATGGGCGGCGCGGCGCTCGGGCCGGTCGTCGGCGGGGTGATGCTGGAGAACTTCTGGTGGGGCTCGGTGTTCCTCCTCGGCGTGCCGGTGGCGGTGCTGCTGGTGGCCACGGCAGGCCCGCTGCTGCCGGAGTCCGGCGGCGAGGGCGGCGGGCGGCTGGACCCGGCGAGCGTCGCGCTGTCGCTGCTGGCGATCATCCCGCTGGTGTACGGGCTGAAGGAGCTGGCCGACGAGCCGGACGCGCGCGCACTCGGCGCCGTCGCCGCCGGTCTCGCCTTCGGCTACGTCTTCGCCCGCCGCCAGCTCCGGCTGGCCGAACCGCTGCTCGACCTGCGGCTGTTCCGCAACCGCTCGTTCTCCGCCGCGCTGGTGGTCCTGCTCTTCACGATGGTCATGCAGGGCGGCACGTACCTCTTCTTCAGCCAGCACCTCCAGTTGGTCGAGGGCTTCTCACCGCTGAAGGCCGGGGTGTGGATGATGCCGCCCGCGCTCGCGCTGATGGCCGGCTCCCTGCTGGCGCCGGTGCTGGCGCGGAGCATGCGGCCCGCGGTCATCGTCGGGGCCGGGATGGTGGTGTCCACGGCCGGGTTCCTCTACGTCGCCGTCAGTGACGACCTCGTACCCATGGTGATCGGGTTCGCGCTCGGCTTCCTCGGCGCCGCGCCGGTCGCCACGCTGGGGCTGAACCTGATCGTCGGGACGGCACCCGCGGACAAGTCCGGCTCCGCCTCGGCCACCGCGGAGAGCAGCGGCGAGCTGGGCGTCTCGCTGGGCATCGCCACCCTCGGCAGCCTCGGCGCCGCCGTCTACACCGCGAGCGTCGACCTCCCCGCGGGCGCGCCGGAGCGTGCGGAGGAGTCTTTGGCCGACGCCGACGCGGCGGCGGCCGCGCTGCCGGAGCACCTCGGCGGCGAACTCCTCGACGCCGCGCACGCGGCCTTCGCCTCCGGGATGACCGCCATCGCCCTCGTCGCCGCCGGGCTCTGCGCGGCGCTCGCGGTGCTCGCCGGCGTGCTGCTGCGCCATCTGCGCCCGATCGGCGCGGAGGACGCCGACGGCTGAGCCGTACGGCGACGGCTCAGTGCTGCGTCGCCTCCCGCTCCGCCGCGCTGCGCAGCACGCAGAACTCGTTGCCCTCCGGGTCGGCGAGGATCGCCCAGCCCGTGCCGTCCGGGTTGCGGTGGTCGGCGACGAACGTGGCGCCGAGGCCGAGCAGCCGCGCCACCTCCTCCTCGCGCCGGGTCTGCGGGCGCAGGCACAGATGGATCCGGTTCTTGCCCGTCTTGCGCTCCGGCACCTGGTTGAAGTGCAGCACGGGGCCCTCGGGCAGGAGCACCTGCGTCTCCGGCGAGCCCGGTCCGTCCTCCGGATGAACCGGGCTGCCGGTCACCTTGCTCCAGAAGAGGGACAGCTCGTAGGCGTCCGCACAGTCGATCGCGATGTTCTGCACTACCGAGGTCATGGCCGCACCCTGCCCGAGCGACCCGCACGACGCCACCGGATTACGCCCCGGCGGCCCGCCGCCCTCAGGCGTTCTCGGCCGACGCCAGCAACTGGTCCTCCGTGGTGCCGCGGCGCCAGTAGCCGGTGAACGTCACCGCCCCGCGGTCGAAGCCCCGTTCGCGCACCAGATGGCGGCGTACGGCCTTGACCGTCGCCGACTCCCCGGCGACCCAGGCGTACGGCGTGCCACCGGGCAGCTCCGCGGCGGCCACCGCCTCCGGCACCGGCGCGTCCGTGCCGCGCACGAGCCAGGTGACGTGCGCGTCCGCCGGGGTCGGCAGCGCGAGCCGGTCGCCGGCGTAGGCCACCTCGATCCAGGCGCGTACGGGCACGCCCACGGGCAGGGCCGCGAGGATGCCGGCGACGGCGGGCAGCGCGGTCTCGTCGGCGGTGACCAGCATCCAGTCGGTGCCGGCCGGCGGGCGGAAATCGTACGCCACGTTCTCCGCGACGACCGGTGCCAGCACGCAGAGCCGGTCGCCCGGGGCGGCGCGGAGCGCCCAGCGGGACCCGGGGCCGCCCTCGCCGTGCACGGCGAAGTCGACCACGAGCCGGTCCGGGTCGCGGGTGAGGCTGCGCGTCGTGTACGTGCGCATGATGCCGCGCACCTCGGGGTCGAGCGCCTGCCAGGCCGGGTACCAGTTGGTGCCGTCGTCGTTCGGCATGACCGGCGCGTCCTGGCCCGGGTGCGGGAAGAACAGCTTGATGCGCTGGTCGCGTCCGGCGGACTCCATCCGGGCCAGCGCGGGGCCGGCGAACACCACCCGGATCATCGTGGGCGACAGCCGTTCGGCGGCGGCCACGACGAGGTCGAAGAAGCGGAAGGGGGAGGCGGTCACGGTGCTCACCGGACCACCTTCTTCGCGTCGCGCAGGGCGTCGGCGAGCGCCTCGATCAGCGGCGCGTGTCCGGCGTAGCTGTGGTGCGCCTCGCTCTGCCAGGGCATCACCTGCCCGGCGGCGACCGCGGGCAGCCGCCGCCAGGTCGGCTTGGACTCGGCGAGCTGGTCCGGCTGGAGGTTGCCGGTGCGGCGGTCGACCATGATGATGTCGGCCTGGAACCGGTCGACGGTCTCCCAGCTCGACTCCTCCCAGAAGCCGCGCTCGCCGGGGTTGTCCAGGGTGACGAACTCGACGCCGAGCTTCTGGTAATAGCGCAGGTCCCCGAAGTCCTCGGCGACGGCGGCGTACATCAGGTCCGCGCTCGCGGAGACGGCGAGGACCTTCAGGCCGCGGCGGTCCGCGGCGGTCCTGGTCAGCGTCTGCGACGCCTTCTCGAAGCGGGACTTGGCGCGGACGACCTTCTCGGCCTGCGGGTCGGCGCCGAGCGCGGCGGCCAGTTCGGCGTAGCGCCCGATCGCCGTGTCCAGCGAGGTGCCGGAGGTGCGGATGCCGACGGCGGGGGCGAGGGAGGTGATCTCCTCGGTGCTCTCCTCCGGCAGGTACCACAGCACCGGCGGCTCCTGCATGTTGGTGACCAGCAGCTCCGGCTGCAGCGAGGCGTACTTCTCGACGTTGAACTGGCCGTAGGTGTTGCCGATGACGGTCATCTCGTCCACGTCGAGGTCGCCGGCCTGGAGGTCGCGTTCGCCGTCGGGTGTCGTCGTCGGGCCGAAGACGCCGGTGCACTCGATGCCGAAGTCGTGCAGTGCGGCGGCCGACGCGACGTAGCCGACGATGCGCCGGGGGGTGCGGTCCGCCCTGGCCACCTCGCCGCGGTCGTCCTCGAAGCGCCAAGCGCCGTCCGCACCACCGGAGTCCGGTCCGCCGTCGCCGGAGTCGCCGCCGCACGCGGCGAGTACGGCGCCGAGGCCGAGCGCGCCGCCGGCGGCGAGCAGGCCGCGGCGGGAGGGGTGGGCGACGTCGGGGCGTGGCCGGAAACGGCTGTCGCGTATCAGCATGAAGGTTAGGCTAACCTAACTGTCACGGGCCGGGGGAGCGGCCCGGCCCGTGACAGTCGAACGGCCGCCCGTCCCCGCTCCCTTCCCGGTGTCCCCACCCGGACTGACCGCCCCGCGGCGGGGGGTTCAGCGGGGCGTCCCGGGCTCGCGCAGCGGGCCCAGCAGCAACAGCCCCACCGCCGGCAGGGCGATCAGCGGGCTGAGCGCCACGGTCAGCGACGTCGCGTCCGCCAGCGCGCCGATGAGCGGGCCGGCCAGCCCGCCCGCGCTGAGCGCCAGGCCCAGGGTGACCCCGCCGGCGGTGCCGACGTGCCGGGGCAGGTAGTCCTGACCGAGCGTGACGTGCAGCGAGAACGGCACGTACAGCCCCGCAGAGGTGAGGGCCACGAAGACGTAGACCGCGGGGCCCGGCACGAACACCACCCCGGCGACCGCCGGGCCGGCCAGCGCGTACGACCACCGCACCACCGGCAGCCGCCCGAACCGCGACGCCAGCCGCCCGCCCGCCACCGTGCCCACCGCGCCGCCCAGGTACAGCACGAACAGGGCCGCCGACCCCGCCGCCGTACCGCCCGCAGTGCGCTCGGGCACGTACAGCGAGACGAACGCGCTCAGGCCGACGAACACCACCGACCGGCACACCACCGCCCCGGTCAGCCGCGCGAACGACGCCCAGTCGTCCCGGCCCTCCGGCGCGCCCGCCGCGTCCGCGCCCGCCGCCTTCTGCTGCCCGTACGGCTGCAGCGAGCGCAGTGCCGCGGCACACAGCCCCGCCCCCGCCAGCGCCGGCAGCACCAGCAGCGGCGAGGCCCGCAGGCCGCCGGCCGCGGCGACGGCCGCCACCAGCGGGGGAGCGGTGGCGAACCCGAGGTTCCCGCCGAGGGCGAACCACCCCATCGCGGTGTGGCTGCCCGCGCTCGCCCGCCGCGCGACCCGGGCGGCCTCCGGATGGTAGGCGGCGACACCGACGCCGGAGAGCGCGACCACCGCGAGGGTCACGGCGTACGAGCCGGACACCCCCGCCAGCGCCACGCCCGCGCCCGCCGCCAGCGTGCTGACCGGGAGCAGCCACGGCAGCGGGCGCCGGTCGGTCAGCACCCCGAACAGCGGCTGCACCACCGACGACAGCAGCGTGGCCGCCAGTACGACGCCGGAGGCCGCGGCGTAGGAATAGGCCCGCTCGGCGACGAAGAACGGCACCAGCGCCGCCACCGCCCCCTGGTACACGTCGACGCAGGCGTGGCCGGCGGAGAGCAGCGTCAGGGGCCGGAAGCGGGCGGCGCGGGGCTCGGGCATCCTCCGATCGTCACGGAGCCTGCGATGGCGAACTTCCGATAAAATGCCAATCCATGCCGGATATCCGCCACGACCCCGAGGCACCCACCCGGGCCAGGACGCTCGCCGCGGGCGAGCGCATCGACGCGCACCGGCACGACGACCACCAACTCGTCTACGCCGGCTCGGGCGTGCTCGCCGTCACCACCGACTCGGGCACCTGGTTCGCGCCCGGCACCCGCGCGCTGTGGGTGCCCGCGGGCTGCGTCCACGCCCACCGCGCGTACGGCCATCTCGACCTGCACGTGGTCGGCGTGCCCGCGGCCACCGACCCCCTCGGGCTCGGCACGCCCGGCGTCCTGGCCGTCAGCCCGCTGCTGCGCGAGCTGATCCTCGCCTGCACCCGCGACCCGTACCACGACACCCCCGAGCGGCGGCGGCTGCGCACCGTCCTGCTGGACCAGTTGCGCGCCGCCTCCGCCGCCGTCTCCGCCCGGCAGCCCGTGCCGCTGCCCGCACCCGCCGACCCGCGGCTCGCCGCCGTCTGCGACCTGCTCCACGCCGACCCCGCCGACCAGCGCACGCTCGCCGCCCTGGGCCGGGCGACGGGCGCGGGGGAGCGGACGCTCAGCCGCCTCTTCCGCCGCGAGACGGGGATGACGTTCCCGCAGTTCCGTACGCAGGTGCGCCTCTACCACGCGCTGCGGCTGCTCGCCGACGACGTACCGGTGACGACGGTCGCGCACCGCTGCGGCTGGTCCTCGGCGAGCGCCTTCATCGACGTCTACCGCCGCGCCTACGGCACCACGCCGGGCAGCCACCGCCGCGGCTGAGGGGCAGCGGCCGGTCAGGGCCGGGAGAGCTTCCCGATCTCGGCGACGACGTGCTCCGCGTGCGGACGTACCCGCGCCCGCAGCTCCTCGCTCCAGCTCTCCTCCGCGTACCGGCTGCCGAGGTAGAGCCGCCGCGCGTGCTCCAGCACCGGCCGGTGCTCCGGCGGCAGCCGCCGCAGCGCCCACGCGGCGGCGGCGTCCTTGGGGCGGATCTCGCCGGTGGCCAGGGTGCTCCAGATCCGCGCCAGGGTGAGCAGGACGTTGCGGGTGTCCCCGTCCAGCTCCGCGAGCAGCTCCGGGATGCCCGCCGTGGCGGCGCGGGCCACGTCCTCGTACGGCACCGGGTCCAGCACCCGCGCGGGGGGCGGGCCGGCCAGCGCGTGGTCGCCGGCCAGCACCATCGTGAGCACGATCGCCAGGTCCGCCATGGCCGTGGGCCGCGGCGGCCCGCCCGCCTGGAACTCCTCGCGCAGCCACTCCCCGTACAGGAAGTCGCCGGTCGGCGGGTAGCGCCAGGGCCGGACCTCGGACTGCACGACCACCGTCAGCTCCACCGGACGCAGCCCTCCGGTGAAACCGGAGACCCTCAGCAGCCCGTCGAGGAGCGCCCGCCGCTCGGGCTCCGTCAGGGACCGGCCGGCGACGACGAGCACGTCGACGTCGCTCGCCGGGCGGAGCCCGCCGAGGACGGCGGAGCCGTGCAGGTACGCGCCGACGACCTCGGGGCCCAGCACGTCGTCGACCAGCGCCATGACCGCACGTACCTGATCTTCCATCGGACCAGTGTCGGTCACGGCCGGCGGCCGGCGCGCCTCGGCCCCGCCCTTCCACCGCGACGGCCGTCAGCTCAGCTCCGCCAGCTCCCGCCGCACGGCGGCGGTCAGGGGATCGTCCGGGCCCCGCGCATGCTCGCACCGCTGGAGCACGATGCGCAGCACGTCCACGGCCTCGCCGCGGTGCCGGCGGGTCGAGGCGTACAACCGTGCCAGACCGCGCATCGCGGTCAGCGTCTCCTCGGCCTCGGGGCCGTGGAGGCGCTCCCGCGCCCGCGCCGCCGCCAGGACGTCGTCCGGTCTGGCGCGGCGCTCCGCGGACTCGCACGCGCTCACCAGCTCCCTCCTGACGTAGGCGGTGTCCGGGTGATCGGCGCCCAGCGTGCGCGCGGACCGCGCGAGGGTGTCCTCGAGCACCTCCAGCGCCTGCACGACGGAGGAGTGGAACGAAAGGTACGAGCCCAGCACACACGCCGCGCGCAGCGCCTCGGGGGCGTCGGGCCCGGCGGTCCGCTTCACCTCCGCCACGTGCAGGTTGAGCGAGATGATCTTGTCATTCGACAGCGTGCCCAGCAGGCTGCTCGCGTTGGCCTCGTCCTCGACCGCCCGGCGGGTGTCCGGATGGTGCGGGCCCAGCACCCCGCCCAGGTGGTGAGCGGTCTGGGCGAGCAGCGCCAGCGCGTCCGCCGGCCGTCCGACCGCCAGGTACGCCTCCGCCACGCGCTGGCGCAGTTGCAGCGTCGCCGTGTCGTCGGCGGGCAGGACCGCCTCGTGCGCGGCGAGCACCTCCTCGTACACCGGGAGAGCGCGGTCGGGAAAGCCGAACTCCCAGTAGTCCTCGGCCTCCTCGTAGCGCTCGCCGCGCAGCTCCGGGTGCTCGGCCAGCCGGGACGGCGGCGGCGCCGGCCAGGTCTTCCCCGCCTCCGTCTGCGCGGCCTGTGCCTGCGCGATCAGTGCGGCGTCCTTCCCGGACATGTCGTAGGGGTTGTCGGCGTTCCTGGGAATCCGACGGCCGACGTACCGTGAGCCGCCGAGGGTGATGACGCGGTAGCGGCCCATGGACCAGACAGGGATGAACAACAAGCACATGAACAGCCGTTTGACGACGGAGCCGCATCGCGGGCAGGGGTCGGCCGCACCGTAGAAGCGGGTGCCGAACCCGTTGACGGTCTCCGTGTCCGGAGCGGCCAGCGCCACGGTCTCGTCCGTGCACGCCCCGCAGAACGGATGGACACCCTGCCGCTCTCCCCGGATGGTCGGCTCCATGACATCCCCGCTGTTCGCCGCTGCTGACGTTCGGACAATCCCTAGCGGACCACGCCGGGGAGGGGTCCCCGGCGTGGAACCGGCTCAGGCGACCTCGATGCTGTCGAGTTCGGCGAAGAAGGCGCCCTTGCCGAGGCGGACCGTGTTCCAGCCCTCGGCGAGCTGCACCTGCCTGTCGACCGTGGTCCAGTTGTCCCAGCCGGTGAAGGGGTAGTTCACCTCGCCGGCCGCGGCGCCGTTGACCGTCAGCGTGTGCGTCGAGGGCACCTGGGCGGAGCCGTCGAGGGAGCCGTTGCCGTAGCGGACGGACAGGGTGTGGGCGCCGGCGGCCGGGGTGAAGACGGAGAACTCCACGTAGCTGTCGGGGAAGTCGATGTGCCCGACGGCGCGGCCGTCGAGCGCGCCGGGCGCGTCGCGGACGGTCGCGTTGTGCACGGTGGCGTTCTCCGCCTGGTACAGCACCTTGCTGCCGTCCACGACGGGGTAGCCGTTCGCCCAGCCGATGTGGGCCGCGTACATTGCGCGCCGCGAGTGGTCCGCGCTCCAGCCGTGGAAGAGGATCCGGTCGCGGCCGTCGGGGCCGGTGACGACGTCCTGGCCGCCGGGGCCGATGACGGCGCCGCCGAAGGTGCCGGTGGTCATCAGGGGGTTGGCCGCCTTGGTGTACGGGCCGGTGAGGCTGTCGGCGACGGCGTAGCTCGTCTTGTAGCGGTCGCCGTCGAAGAAGTCCGCGGAGTACAGCAGCACGTACTTCCCGCCGCGCTTGACGAGCGTGGGCGCCTCGATGACGTTGCCCTCCCAGGCGCGGTCCTGGCGGATGAGCCGGGTCGCCGCGCCCGTGGTGGCGGTGCCGTTCGGGTTGACGGGCTGGAGGTGCAGCCAGGTGTCCTGGCTGCAGCAGTTGCCGTCGTTCTTCCAGAGCATGTAGCGCTGCCCGCCCTCGGTGTAGCTGGAGGCGTCGATGGCGCCGCCCTGGTCGGCGGGGCAGACCAGCGGCCCGGCGCCGGCCGGCTCGAACGGGCCCGCGGGGGTGGGTGCCAGGGCGACGCCGATGCACTGCTTGTCGCTGGCGCGGTCGCGCGCGGTGTAGTGCATGGTGAACCCGGCTCCGTTGTCGAAGACCTCGGGCGCCCAGACCAGCCCGCTGTTCGGCACCGCCCAGTCGCCGAGCCGGGGCAGCACGTCGGCGCCGTCCAGCGACCAGGACGCGAGGTCGGTGGAGGTGGCGTGCTGGATGTTCCTGCCGTCGCTGTTGGTGGCGTAGGCGTGGTAGGTGTCGCCGGCCCTGACGACGTCCGGGTCGGCGAAGTTCACGTCGAGCACCGGCGCGCCGGGGGCGGCGGCGGGCCCGGATCCGGGCTCGGAGCCGGCGGCTGACGAGCCGGGTACCGCGAAGGCGGCGAGGGCCGCGAGGGCGGCAGCGGCGGCGGTGACGGCACGGGCGGGGCGCGGGGACACGGGAGCTCCTTCCGGGAGCGGCCTCGACGCGGGCGGCGGCGGGGCCGGCCGCGGTGGGGGGTGAGCTGCGCGCTTTTACATCGTTGCAATCGCCGCTCACGGTAAGGAGCCGCACCGGAGGTGTCAACGACCTGCGCAGAGGCGGGCGTTGCCGGGGCCGCGGCCTGCCGCGCGCCGCCGCCCCGGCCTTCTGAATGGCTTCTGAATGGTTTCAATCCACGGCTGCGGTCAGGGCCTCCCGGTGAACGCCCAGGTGCCGTGCGGCACCCGGAACACCGCGAAGCCTGGCTCGGCCCGTACGAACTCCGCCCCCTCGGGCTCCCGTACGTCCCCGGGAGAGCCGCTCGGCACGTGCACCTCCGCCGTCGACCCCACCGGCACCCGCACCTCCAGCCGCACCGCGGCGTCGATCCGCGACCACGACACGGCGGCCGGCCCGCGCACCGTGTGCAGCTCGGTGCGCGCCCAGTCTACGCCGGCGCGTGCGTCCGGGCGCACGGTGAACGTGCGGTAGCCGGCGTCGCCCGGCCGCAGACCGGCCACGTTCTCGTACAGCCACTGCACCACGGTGCCCTGGAAGTAGTGGTCCCGGGAGCGCGAGTCGAGCTGCCACATCTCCCACATGGTGTCGGCGCCGTTGTCGAACCAGTAGCCCCAGCTCGGGTACGTGCGCTGGGTCGCGATGGCGTGGGCCACGTCGCCGTGGCCCTCGGCGGTCAGCGCCCGCAGCAGCACGCTGGTGCCCAGCGCGCCGGTGTTGAGGTGGTTGCCGCGCTCCTCGACGTCGGCGAGCAGGGACGCGGTGACGCTCGCGCGCGCCCCGGCCGGCACCAGGCCGAAGGCCAGCGGGACGCAGTTGTTCGTCTGCCGGTACCCGGGGTCCTTCGCCGTGCGATAGTGCCCCTCGGGCGCCAGGAACTCGGCGTTCAGCGCCTCCTTGAGCCCGTCGGCGGCGGCCAGATACCGGTCCCGGGTGCCGGTCTCGCCCGCCAGCTCCGCCATCGCCGCGGTGTCGGTGAGCGCCCGGTGCAGGTACGAGGTGGCGGTCAGCCGGGTGTCCTCGGGCGGGTTGCCGCCGTAGCCGGGCGGCAGGTAGTCGCCGAGCGCCGTGACGGCCAGGCCGTCCACCAGCCTTTCCAGCTCCCAGTCCAGATAGCGGGTCAGCGCCGGCAGATGGTCGTGCACGACGCGCTCGTCGCCGTACACGCGGTACATCTCCCGGATCAGGAACGGGTAGACCGTCGTCCACTCCGGCGACGGGCCGAGGTCGCCGTAGCCCCAGCCGCCGCTGGGCACGATCACCGGCAACTGGCCCGCGTCGTTCTGGCTGTCGCGGATGTCGTCCAGCCACTTGCCGAGCATCCGGTGCATGCCCAGCGCGTACATCATCACGGGCGCGCCGACCTGCGCGTCGCCGGTCCAGCCGTTCTTCTCGTACATCGGGGTGTCGGTCGGGATGCCGTGCAGGTTGTTCTGCACGGTGCGGCGCATGGCGCGCTCCAACTGCTCGTAGAACGGCTCGGAACACCCGAACGTCCCGGTGTCGGCGACCGGCGTGTGCACCACCCGGCCGAGGACCTCGTCCGGGCCCGGCTTGGCGGGCAGCCCGCTGATCTGCACGTAGCGGAAGCCCTTGTACGAGAACTCCGGCTCCCACACCTCGGCGGACCCGCCGCCGGCGCAGACGTACTCGTCGGTCTGGAAGCGGCCCGGCACATGGCCGGTCTCGGAGTGCACGCTGCCGTCGGCCTTGAGCTTCTCGCCGTGCACGAGGCGCACGGTGGTGCCCGCCGGGGCCCGTACCGAAAGCCGCGTCCAGCCGGCCAGGGTGCGGCCCATGTCGACGATCCAGGTGTCGCCGTGGGCGGTGACGGCGGCGGGCCGGACGGTGTCGATGACGCGGATCGCGTCGTGGGGCTGGGTGCGCAGGGTGCCCTTCGGGGGCTCCTGGCGGGCGGGGACGGACCAGGCGGCGTCGTCGAAGCCCGGCTCGGTCCAGCCGGCGGGGTGCTCGCGGGCGTCGTAGGTCTCGCCGGCGTAGAGGCAGTCGGAGCGGGTGGGACCTTCGGCCAGGCGCCAACTGCCGTCGGTGGCGACGACGGTACGGGCGCCGCCCGGGTGCTCGATCTCCACCTGGGCGAGGAGGCGCGGCTCGCCGTGCCACGGCGGGGTGTGCCAGTTCCAGACGTTGGGCGTCGTCATGCCGAAGAAGCCGCGGCCGAGGGTGACGCCGATGGCGTTGGCGCCGGGGGTGACGAGGTCGGTGACGTCGTGGACCGCGTACAGCACGGTCTCGTCGTAGTCCGTGAAGCCCGGGTCGAGGACCTGGCGGCCGACGCGGCGGCCGTTGATCTCGGCGGCGTAGTAGGCGAGCCCGCTGACGTACAGCCGGGCGCGCCGCACCGGCCGCGAGACGGTGAACTCGCGGCGCAGCAGCGGCGCCGGCCGCACCTCGGCCGGCACCTGCGCGCCGCTGCCCCAGGGGCCCTGGCCGTACGGCGCGAGCACCGTGGCCTCCGCCCAGGCACCGTCGTCGAAGCCGGGCTGCTGCCAGCCGTCCCGCTCCTGGTCGGCACACCGCCAGCCGGGCCCGGTGACCAGCTCGGTGGCGTCGTCACCGCTGTGCACCACGAGGCGTACGAGCAGCCCGCCGGGGTTGACCGAGGCGCCCCCGCGGTTCGTGGCGCGGACGGCGACGACCACGCGGCCGGCCGCGGCCCGGACCGCGTCGGTGACGTCGGCCACCCGGCCGGTGCGCCAGCCGTCGGTCTGCTGCGGGGCGTGCAGCACCTCCGTGCCGTCGAGGAAGAGGGTGAAGTCGTCGTCGGCCGTGGCCACGATCCGCGCCGCCGACACCTCGGCCCCGGCGGGCAGGTCGAGCGCGGCGCGGAACCAGACCGGACCGGCGGGGGCGTCCTCCTGGGTGGCGCCGGGCGCCCAGATCCACGAGGCCCCCGTGGAGCCGGGCGGCTCGGGCGCGGCGTCGGCGCCGATCCAGTGGCCGCGCCAGTCGTCGGGCGCCAGTGCGGTCTCCCACCAGCTCCACCTGCTCCAGGCGGACGGCCGGCCCCGGCCGTCCCAGACCCGGACCTGCCAGTGGTAGCGGGTACGGGTCTCGAGCGCCGGCCCGCCGTAGGGGACGCCGACCGTCTGATCCGATGCGACGCGGCCGGAGTCCCACACCGCCCGGTCGTCCGCGGGGTCGAGCGAGACCCGCACCCGGTACGCGCTCTGCCGCGCGCCGCTGCCCGGAGCGGACAGCTCCCAACTCAGCCGGGGAGCGGTGACGTCGGTGCCGAGCAGGGCGGGCGCGTACTCGACGGTGGTGCGCTCGACGCGCAGCCCGGGCCCGCCGGCTTCCCCGCCGTCCCGACCGGCCGCGGCGGCGGGGACGGCGCCCTGGCCGAGGCCGACGGCGCCGGCCGTCGCTCCGGCGGCGGAGGTGCGCAGAAAGGCCCGCCGGTTCCATGCACTTCCGTTGTTCGTCTCGCGCTCGTGGCTCATCGCACGTCCCTTGGTTGATGAGTGGCGTGTCCGACTCGGGAATTGAAACGTTTCAAACTCTCTTCGGAAATCCTAGATCGCACCGGACGGACACCTCAAGAGGCGTGCAGGGACCGAGCGGCCCGGTGACCCCGATTCCGGGTGCCGGCGGGCGTCGGCCCGCGTTTCCGCCGGTTCTTCCTGGGAAACCGACAGGCCGGACCGAGGAGGAAACCAACCATGGGCGCGGCAACTTCGACGGCGCGTGGGCGCAGGACGATCCGCAGGGCGGCGGACAGCAAGGCGGTGGAGTGGGGCGCACGGGCCGGGCTCGTCGGCCGCGGCGTGCTCTACCTGTTGATCGGCGCGCTCGCCGTCCGCGTGGCGTTCGGCGAGGGGAAGCGGGAGGCAGACCGCAGCGGTGCCGTCGGCGAGATCGCCGCGCAGCCCGCCGGCGGGTTCCTGCTGTGGACGCTGGGCGCGGCTCTGGTGGGCATGGCGGTGTGGCGGCTGTCCGAGGCCGCGTTCGGCGCCGCGGGGCCCGGCGGGCACAAGGCGTCGAAGCGGGCGCTGTCCGGCGCGCGGGCGGTCTTCTACGGCTTCGTCGCGTACTCCGTGCTCGCCTTCGCGGCCGGCGAGGAGGGCAACACCTCCAGCGACCGGCAGAGCCGGGACATCACCGCCCGGGCGCTCGAACAGCCCGGCGGCACGTGGCTGGTGGGCCTCGCGGGCGCGGGCATCGCGGTGGCCGGCGCGGTACTGGCGGTGCGCGCGGCGCTGCGCTCGTACCGCAAGCATCTGCGCACGTCGCAGATGTCACGGCGCACCCGCCGGCTCGTCGACGTGACCGGGGTGACGGGCGGCATCGCGCGCGGCCTGGTGGTGGGCGCCATCGGCGTGTTCGTCGCCAAGGCCGCCCTGGAGTACGACCCGAAGGAGGCCAAGGGCGTCGACGCGGCACTGAAGTCCTTCGCCGACACCGCCGCGGGACCGTGGCTGCTGGCCGCCGTCGCCGCGGGCCTGGTGCTCTTCGCCCTGTTCTCCTTCGCCTCCGCCCGCTGGCGGCGGGTCTGAGGGCGAACCGGGTGGCGACGCGGGCGAAAGGGCCGACGCGGCAGGTCACGGCTACGATGCCGACAATGGACGTATACCTTCAGGCCCTCAACTCCCTGCTGGACGAGTCGGACGACCCGCACGCGAGCATCGGGGTGACCCTGCACCTGGGCGGTGGCGCCCTGCACGGGCACCTGATCAGCCACCGCGCGTGGCGCGAGGCGTGGCTGGACCAGATCCACGAGTCCGACCCGGCGGTGGCGGCGTTCCTCAACACGGCGCTGGCGGCGCTGCCCACCGACGCCGGCGACCCGGACCCGTCGGCGGCGCCCTACCTGCACCTGCGCGACGTCACGTACCTCCACGGCACGGAGAACGCGGAGGAGTCCCTGTGGCGCGGCCCGGTGTCCGCGGTCTCCGGCTGGTCCCTCACCCAGCCGCGCCTGTGAGGCCCGCAGCCCGGCGAGGAAGGTGACCGGACACAACTCCGTTGCCCGGTGCTCCCGGCTCCGGGAAGATGTCCGCCATGACCTCCGGAGCCCCTCGCCAGCGGACGGCCCAACGGCAGGCGGGGCTCGTGCTGTCGGCCTGCGTCCTGGCCTCGTCGCTGGTGGGCATGGACAGCCTCATGACCACCGTCGCGCTGCCCGCCATCGCCGGCGACCTCGGCGCGGGCATGGCCGTGCAGCAGTGGATCGTCGCGGCGTTCCTGCTCGCCGTCGGCAGCCTGATCCTCGTCGGCGGGGCGCTCGGGGACGTCTACGGCCGGCGCCTGGTCTTCGCCGTCGGCACGGCCGGGTTCGGGGCCGCGGCGCTGGTCTGCGCGGTGGCGCCGAACGCCGGGGTGCTCGTCGTCGGCCGGCTGCTGCAGGGCGCCGCCGCCGCGCTGCTGCTGCCGAGCGTGCTGGCGGTCATCACCGGCGCGTTCGCCGAGGCGGACCGCTCGCGGGCGATAGCCCGCTGGTCCGCCTGGAGCGGGCTGTCCGTGATCGCAGGACCCGTCGTCGGCGGGCTGCTCATCGACGCCCTCTCGTGGCGGGCGGTCTACTGGTTCGAACTGCCCTGCGCGGCGGTCGTCGTCGCCCTGATCCTGCGCGCGACCCCGCCCGGCGACGGGACGGCCGGCACCTCCGTCGACCTCGCCGGGGCCGCGCTCGCCGTCCCCGCGGTCGGCGGTCCCGCGTTCTACCTCATCCAGTCCCCGCGCGCCGGCTGGGGCGACCCGCTCACCCTGACCGCCCTCGTCACCGGCGTCGTCTCGCTGGTGGCGTTCCTGGCCTGGGAGCGCCGCGCCCGCGACCCGCTGCTGCCGCCCGCGCTCTTCCGGATCCGGGCCTTCGCCGCGGTCAACGCCGTGACGTTCGTCCTCTACGGCGCGCTCATCTCCTGCGGCACGTACACGATCCTCTTCCTTCAGGAGAACCTCGGCTACGGGCCGGCCCCCGCCGGCATCGCCGGCGCGGTGCCCATCATGGTGCTGTTCGTGCTCTCCGGGCGCTTCGGCGCGCTCGCCGACCGGCACGGCGGCCGGCCGTTCATCGCCGGCGGCTCGCTCCTCGCCGGGCTCGGCATGCTCCTGCTGCTGCGCGCGGACGCCGGGACCTCGATGTGGACCGTCGTGCTCCCCTCGGTCCTGGTGCACGGGCTGGGCCTGGCGATGCTCGTCGCGCCCCTCACCTCCGACGTCATGTCCGCCGCCCCCGCCGACCGGGCCGGGGTCGCCTCCGGCATCAACAACGCCGTCGCCCGGATCGGCAGCATGATGGCCATCGCGGTGCTCGGCGTGGTCATCTCCGTACAGTTCTCCGCCGACCTCGACGACGGCCTCGCCCGCGCCGGCCTCACGTCGGTGGACGACTCCGCGCTGGACTCGGCGCGTGAACGGCCGCTCTCCGACGAGCCGCCCGCGGGCCTGGCGGCCCCCGAGCGCGCGGCGCTGGAGCCGGTGCTCGCGGACGCCTCGGCGTCGGCGTTCCGCCTCGGGGCCGGTGTCGCCGGCACCCTGGCGGTCCTGGCCGGGGTGATCGCCTGGGCCGGCTACCGGGACCCCAAGGCGGCGGCCTACGACGCCGCCGGCACCCTCGGCTGTCCGCTCACCGGCGCCCGCGACCACACGGAGGCCCCGCCGATCGGCTCGCGCACCGGGCAGCCGGTGACCTGACGGCCCGTCTGCGAGCCGTACCGGCCCCGCTCAGCCGCCGAACGCGTCCAGGATCCGCTCTGCCGCCCGCGTCGCCGTCAACTCGCCGTTCCTGACCTGCCGTTCCAGCTCCGGCGCCAGCGCGCCGACCGCCGCGTCGGCGCGCAGCCGGCCCAGCAGTTCCTCGCGCACCATCGTCCACGTCCAGTCCACCTGCTGGTCGCGTCGCCTGCCGGCCAGTCGGCCGGTGCTCTCCAGCAGCTCGCGGTGGCCCTCCAGCCGCTCCCAGACCGTGTCGAGCCCCGTCGCCTCGCGCGCGCTGCAGTGCAGCACCGGCGGCGTCCAGAACGCGCCCTTGCCGTGCATCAGCCGCAGCGCGCCCGCCAGTTCCCGCGCCGCCGCCCGGGCGTCGCGCTCGTGCGGCCCGTCCGCCTTGTTGACGGCGATCACGTCCGCCAGCTCCAGCACGCCCTTCTTGATGCCCTGCAACTGGTCCCCGGTCCTGGCCAGCGTCAGCAGCAGGAAGGAGTCGACCATGTTCGCGACCGCCGTCTCGGACTGGCCGACGCCCACGGTCTCCACCAGCACCACGTCGTAACCGGCCGCCTCCATCACCACGATCGACTCGCGTGTCGCCTTCGCGACCCCGCCGAGCGTGCCCGCCGTGGGGGAGGGGCGGACGAACGCGGCCGGGTCCACCGCCAGCCGCTCCATGCGCGTCTTGTCGCCCAGGATCGACCCGCCGGTGCGGCTGGACGACGGGTCGACGGCCAGCACCGCCACCCGGTGGCCCAGCCCCGTCAGCATGGTTCCGAAGGCGTCGACGAACGTCGACTTCCCCACCCCGGGCACACCGCTGACCCCGATGCGCCGGGCGTTCCCGCTGTGCGGCAGCAGCGCGGTCAGCAACTCCTGCGCCATCGCGCGGTGCTGCGGCCGGGTCGACTCCACGAGGGTGATCGCGCGGGCCACGAGCGCCCGTTTGCCGTCGAGGACGCCCTTGACGTACGTGTCGAGGTCGATGGCCATCTTCTGGGGATTCACCCGCTCACGCGGCGTCGTGACCGAGACCGGCCGCCAGTTGCGTCACCAGGTCCTGTGCGGCGTCGGGGATCACGGTGCCCGGCAGGAACACCGACGTCGCGCCCATGTCCAGCAGCGTCGCCACGTCCTGCGGCGGGATCACACCGCCCACCACGACCATGATGTCGTCGCGTCCCTCCTCCGCCAGCGCCTCGCGCAGCGCCGGCACGAGCGTCAGGTGCCCGGCCGCCAGCGACGACACCCCCACGATGTGCACGTCCGCCTCGACGGCCTGCCGCGCCACCTCGGCGGGGGTCTGGAACAGCGGGCCGACGTCCACGTCGAAGCCGAGGTCGGCGAAGGCCGTGGCGATCACCTTCTGCCCGCGGTCGTGCCCGTCCTGGCCCATCTTGGCGACCAGGATGCGCGGCCGCCGGCCCTCGGCCTCCGCGAACTCGCCCACCAGCGACCTGGTCCGCGCCACCGAGGGCGACTCGCCCGCCTCGTTCCGGTACACACCGGAGATCGTACGGATCTGCCCGGCGTGCCGCCCGTAGGCCGTCTCCAGCGCGTACGAGATCTCGCCCACCGTCGCCCGGGCGCGCGCGGCCCGTACCGCCAGCTCCAGCAGGTTGCCCTCGCCGCCGGCCGCCCGCGCCAGATCGTCCAGCGCGCCCCGGCACGCGGTCTCGTCGCGCTCCGCGCGCAGCCGTTCCAGCTTCGCGATCTGCTGTGCCCGCACGGCGGAGTTGTCGACCTTCAGCACCTCGATCTGCTCGTCGGACGCCACCCGGTACTTGTTCACGCCGATCACGGGCTGCCGCCCGGAGTCGATACGGGCCTGGGTGCGCGCCGCCGCCTCCTCCACCCGCAGCTTCGGGATGCCCGCGTCGATGGCCTGCGCCATGCCGCCCGCCTGCTCGACCTCCTCGATGTGCTGCCAGGCCCGCCGCGCCAGGTCGTACGTCAGCCGTTCCACGTACGCGCTGCCGCCCCACGGGTCGATCACGCGGGTCGTACCGGACTCCTGCTGCAGCAGCAACTGGGTGTTGCGGGCGATCCGGGCGGAGAAGTCGGTGGGCAGCGCGAGCGCCTCGTCCAGCGCGTTGGTGTGCAGCGACTGCGTGTGGCCCTGCGTGGCGGCCATCGCCTCGACACAGGTGCGCGTCACGTTGTTGTAGACGTCCTGCGCGGTCAGCGACCAGCCGGAGGTCTGCGAGTGCGTGCGCAGCGAGAGCGACTTGGGATTCTGCGGATCGAAGCGTTTGACGAGCTTCGCCCACAGAAGCCGCGCCGCACGCAGCTTGGCGATCTCCATGAAGAAGTTCATGCCGATCGCCCAGAAGAACGACAGCCGCGGCGCGAAGGCGTCCACGTCCAGGCCCGCGTCCCGGCCGGCCCGGATGTACTCCACGCCGTCGGCGAGGGTGTACGCCAGCTCCAGGTCGGCCGTCGCGCCCGCCTCCTGGATGTGGTAGCCGGAGATCGAGATCGAGTTGTAGCGGGGCATGTGCCGGGAGGTGAAGGCGAAGATGTCGGAGATGATCCGCATCGACGGCTTCGGCGGGTAGATGTAGGTGTTGCGGACCATGAACTCCTTGAGGATGTCGTTCTGGATGGTCCCCGCCAGCATCGAAGGCGGCACCCCCTGTTCCTCCGCGGCCACGATGTACAGTGCGAGCACCGGCAGCACCGCGCCGTTCATCGTCATCGACACCGTCATCCGGTCCAGCGGGATGCCGTCGAAGAGCTGCCGCATGTCGAGGATCGAGTCGATCGCCACCCCCGCCATGCCGACGTCGCCCGTCACCCGCGGGTGGTCGCTGTCGTAGCCGCGGTGGGTGGGCAGGTCGAAGGCGACGGACAGACCCTTCTGGCCGGCGGCCAGGTTGCGCCGGTAGAAGGCGTTGGACTCCTCGGCGGTGGAGAAGCCCGCGTACTGCCGGATGGTCCAGGGCTGGTTGACGTACATCGTCGGGTACGGGCCCCGCAGATACGGCGCGACGCCCGGGTAGGTGTCCAGGAAGTCCAGGTCCGCCAGGTCCTGCCCGGTGTACAGCGGCCGGACGGCGATGCCCTCGGGCGTCTCCCAGCCGAGGTCGCGGCCGTCGCCGCCGCCCTTCACCGCGGCGTGCCACTGGTCGGCGCCGGCCGCGGGGGCCGGGGTGCCGAGCGCGATGTCCGAGAAGTCGGGGACGGTCATCGGGCCACTCCCATGCGGTCGAGTGCGTCGGTCAGCACGGCCACGGCGTCACAGCCGGCGTGGACGTAAGTGTCGGCGCCGTCGTACGGGCCCGGGCGCCCGGCGAGGTACACGTGCCGCGCGCCGGCCGTCCGCAGCTCCGCCGCCGCGGCGGCGCCCTGCTCCTCGTACACCGCGTCGCCCGAGCACAGGCACGCCTCGCGCGCCCCGCTGTCCGCGAAGGTGCCGCTGGTGACGGGCTCGACGCCGCCGGCCTGGAACAGGTTCGCGGCGAAGGTCACCCGCGGGGTGTGTACGGCGGCCGGGCCCAGCGCGGCGAGGAAGACGCGCGGCCGGGCGCCGGTCGCGGCCAGATGCGCGTCGGAGCGCGCCCGCAGCGCCTCGAAGCCCTCGTCCCTGCGCACTCGCGGCAGCCCGCCGGACGGCGGCGCCTGTGCGGGCGCGCGGACGACGGGCTTCTCCGCCAGGTCGGGGAACTCGCTGACCCCGGTCACCGGTTCGCGCCGGGTGGCGAGCTTCCTGCCGCGCTCCGCCCAGGTCCGTGCCAGCCGCTCGCCGACCATCCCGGAGCGCAGCGCGGCGGCCTGGCCGCCGGCCCGCTCGATCTCCTGGAAGAACGCCCAGCCGGCGTGCGCGAGTTCGTCGGTCAGCCGCTCCACGTACCAGGAGCCGCCCGCCGGGTCGATGACCCGGGCCAGGTGCGACTCCTCGACAAGAATGGCGGAGGTGTTCCGGGCGATGCGCCGGGAGAACGCGTCCGGCAGGCCGATGGCGTGGTCGAAGGGGAGCACGGTCACCGCGTCCGCGCCGCCGACTCCGGCGGCGAGGGTGGCGACCGTGGTGCGCAGCATGTTCACCCACGGGTCGCGGCGCGTCGCCATCACCGGCGAGGTCACCGCGTGCTGGAGCTGCGCGCCCGCTTCGGGCGCCCCGCAGACCTCCGCCACCCGCGAGAACAGCCGGCGCGCCGCCCGCAGCTTGGCGACCGTCAGGAACTGGTCGGCGGTCGCCGCGTACCGGAACTCCAGTTGGGCACACGCCTGCGCGGCGCCCAGCCCCGCCGCGGTCAGCTCCCGCAGATAGGCGACCGCCGTGGCCAGGGAGCAGCCCAGCTCCTGCGCCGGGGAGCCGCCGGCCTCGTGGTACGGCAGCGCGTCCACGGTGACGGCCCGAAGGCCGGGGTGGCGGTCGGCGCACAGCCGGGCGAGGCCGGCCATGGCGGCGGTGTCCCCGGGCCGTCCGGTACGGGCCTCGTGGCCGAGCGGGTCGGCGCCGAGGCCGCCGCGCACGGCGTCGGCGGCGAGACCGCGCTCCTCGTACAGCCGCAGCAGCTCCCGCGCGGCCGGCTCGCTCTCGGCGCCGGCGTCCAGGACGACGGGCGCCAGGTCGAGGTAGACGTCCTTCAGCACGTCCTTCAGCGCCGCCACCGGGATGCCGCCGGACCCGCCGACGTCGAGCCACAGGGAGGTGACGCCGTTCTCCAGGTCGTCGAGCACGGCCTCCGCGTCGGGCGCCGCGTGCCGCTGGCGTACGTCCCAGCCGCCCGCGGCGTTCCCCTCGGGCCGGCCGCCGCGGACGAAGGGGGCGAACCCGGGCAGGCCCGGGTCCGGCGCGCGGTCCCGCGCGGTGTAGAGCGGCGGGGTGCGCAGCCCGTCCTCGAGCGCGGTGGACAGCAGGGCCTCGGCCTCGTCGGCCGGGACGTCCCTGCCGGACTTGCGCAGCACGCCCGCCACCAGGTGCTGCCACTGCTCGTGCGACGCGTCGGCGAACTCGCTAGCCAGGGAGAGCCCGTCTTCGGGCAGGACAGTCATGTTCGGATGCTAGCCAGATCGGCTAAAGGATGAACTGCCCGGGCCTCGGGTGTGACCTGGTTCTCTTCACTCCCGGCCGCGCGGGGAGTGCCGGTCACAGGCCCCGGAGCAGACCGTCGAGGACCCGCCCGAACACCCGGCGTGCGGTCCACGCCACCAGCGGATCCAGCGCCCGCGGCACCCCCCGCACCCCGATCTCCTCCCGCCACACCACCCGCACCGGCCCGGCCGCACCGGCGCCCGCCTCTGGCCCGTACACCTCGATCTCGGCCCACCCGCGCACCACCCGCCCGCGCTTGACCAACCGGCACCGGCCCTCCGCGCGCCCGGCCCCCGGCGGTGACCACGCGACGACCTCCATCGGATCGTCGAAGCCCACCCGGCCCACACCCGTGCGCGCCGTGAACCGCGCCCCGACGCCCGTCGCGGGCACGGAGACACCGGTGATCCGGGTCAGCGGAACCCGCCGGCCGTGCGCGGGCCAGTCGGTCAGCCGCCCCCAGACCTGCACCGCGGGCGCGTCGACCCCGCGCGCCACCTCGAACAGCGCCATACGCCCAGGCTAGGCGGTGCCGTCACCCGCGCGGGTGGTTGCCCCGCCGGGGCCTGCGCTAGGCTTCGGCCCGTCCTGCCAGGGAGGGGTTTCATGGGCCACCAGGAACGGCGAGTCGCGCTCATCGCCGAGCGGGCCGCACCACACCTGGAGCCCGGCGAGGAGATCCAGACGGGATTCGTCGGGCAGAGCGGTTCGTTGATCTTCACCGTACGCGTGTGGACGTTCGTGGTCACCGACCGCGCCATCCTGATCGTGGGCCGCAGCGGCGTCCAGCGCCTGCCCCGCGACTTCCGCTTCGGTGAACCCACCGGGATCTACCACAAGATCCGGATCGACCGCACGTACAAGGTGCACCGGCAGTACTACGCGGAGATCAGAGCCGCCGACGAGGCCCTTCGCGACATGCAGGCCGGCGGCAACCCGCCGGAGAGCGACCCCCGCTGAACCACGCCCGCCTCCTGTCTGCCGGTGATCGCCGGCCGGTACGGTGGCGTGGGCCGGAGGGCGGGTGCGAGGTGGCGGACGCCGCGGTACGCCGGGTGGTGCTCGTCGCGTACGACGACGCGCAGATACTCGACATCGCCTGCCCCAGCGGCGCCCTGGACGCCGCCAACCGCTTCGGCGCGACACCTTCGTACGCCATCGGGCTGGCCACCGCCACCGGCCGCGGCGTGGTCAGCTCCGCCGGTATCGGCCTGGGCGGCGGGCAGCGTCTCGCCGAGGTGCCGGCGCGGCCCGACACCCTCATGGTCGTCGGCGGCATCGGGCACGAGCGGGCCTGCGTGGACGGGGAGTTGGTGCGCCAGGTACGGCGGCTCGCGACCGGTGCGCGCCGGGTCGCGGCGGTGTGCACGGGGGTGTTCGTGCTGGCCGCCGCCGGCCTCGTAGACCAGCGGCGGGTGACCACCCACTGGCGCTACGGCGCCGAACTCGCCGCCCGCCACCCGGCCGTCGCCGTCGACCCGGCCCCCCTGTACGTACGCGACGGACACGTCTACACCTCCGCCGGCGTCACCAGCGCGCTGGACCTCACCCTCGCGCTGATCGAGGACGACCACGGCCCGACCCTCGCGCGCGGCGTCGCCCGCGAGCTGGTGACGTACCTGCACCGCCCCGCCGACCAAGCGCAGATCAGCATGTTCCTCGCCGCCCCGCCCAGCGGCGACCGCCTCGTGGGCGACCTCCTCGGGTACGTCTCCGGCCACCTCGCCGACGACCTCGGCCCCCGCGCGCTCGCCGCCCGCGCCGGCATCAGCACCCGCCACCTCACCCGGCTGTTCGCCCGGCACCTCGGCACCACCCCCGCACGTGCGGTGCGCGCCGCCCGCACCGAGGGCGCGGCCCACCTCGTCCGCTCCAGCGGGCTGACGCTGGCCGCCATCGCGCGCCGCTGCGGGTTCGGCTCCGCCGAGACCCTGCGGCAGGCGTTCCTGGACCACTACGGGGCCACCGGGGACGCGCTTCGCAGGATGCCGGACATGCCGCCGGCCCGCCCGCAACCGGACCGGCAGAATCCCGGGGCATGACGAACAGCGACACGGAGACCGACAGGACGACGCGCAGGGCCGCTCTCGGCGGCGCGGTGGCGCTCGCCGCGGCGGGCCTGGCGGCCGGCCTCCCGGCCGGGACGGCCCACGCCGGCACGAAGGGGCAGACCGCGGGGCGGAACCCGAAAGGACCGCGGATCGGGGTCATGCTGTACGACGGCTTCAGCCTGCTCGATCCGACAGGACCGGTCGAGGTGCTCTCCCGGCTGCCCGGGGCGGAGATCACGATGATCGCCGAACACCGCGGCCCCGTCCGTACGGACACTGGGCACACCGCGGTCGTCGCCGACAGGTCCTTCGCCGAGACCGGCGAACTGGACGTGGTCCTCGTCCCCGGCGCCGGCAACCGGGGCACCGTCGCCGCCATGGAGAACCCGGCGATCCTCCGCTTCCTGCGCCGCGCCCACCGCCGCACCCGCTTCACCACCTCGGTGTGCACCGGCTCTCTCGTCCTCGGCGCCGCCGGCCTGCTCGGCGCCCGCGCCACCACCTACTGGGCGTCGAAGGACTACCTGGAGGCGACCTTCGGCGTCACCTACGTCGCGGAACGCTACGTCCGCGACGGCAAGGTGATCACCGCCGCCGGCGTTTCCGCCGGCATCGACATGTCCCTCCACCTGGCCGCTCTGCTCACCGACGAGCTGACCGCGCGGGCGGTCCAGCTCGCCGTCGAGTACGACCCCCAGCCCCCGTACGACTCGGGCAACGCCGCCGAGGCGAGCCCCGAGCTGAAGGAGCTGGCGCTGCGCCTGCTGGAGGAGTCGCAGCGGTAGCGCCCCGGCGTCGGGCGAGGGCGTCAGGCGAGGCCGGTCTCGTACGCGTAGATGACCGCCTGCGTCCGGTCCCGCAGTCCCAACTTGGCGAGGACCGACGTCACATGGGTCTTCACCGTCGACCTGCCGATGCCGAGGACCGCGGCGATCTCCGGGTTGCTCAGCCCCTTCGCGACCTGGCGCAGCACCTGGGTCTCGCGCTCCGTCAGCGCGTCCAGCCGGTCGTCCCGCGCCGCGCGCGGCACGACCGCGCCGGACGCGAACGCGTCGACGAGCCCGCGGACCACCGCGGGCGCGAGGAGCGCCTCGCCGGCCGCGACGGTGCGGACGGCGTCCACCAGGTCCTGGGGGTGGCAGTCCTTGAGCAGGAACCCGGAGGCGCCCGCGCGCAGGGCCTCGAAGACGTAGTCGTCGCGCCGGAACGTGGTCAGGATCAGCACGCGCGCCGGCGGTTCGCCCGCGGTCAGCTCCCGGGTCGCGGCCAGGCCGTCCATGCCCGGCATGCGGATGTCCATGAGCACCACGTCCGGCGCGGTGGTACGGGCCAGCCGCAGCGCCTCCGCACCGTCGCCGGCCTCGCCGGCGACCGTCAGGTCCGGCTCGGCGCCGATCACCGCGGCGAAGCCGGCCCGTACCACCGCCTGGTCGTCGACCACCAGCACCCGCACGCTCATCGCCGCACCTCCGCCGCCCGGCCCGCAGGCACGGGTGCGCCCGCGGCGGGGTCCATCATGTCGAGCAGCTCGCGCAGCGCCGCCAGCGCCCGCCGCGCCTCGTCCGTCACCTCGGCCAGTGCGGCGGCGTGCCCGATGCGGCCCGCGAGCCCCGACTCGGCGCCGCGCACCAGGCGCACGGTGCGCTCGGCCACAGCGCCCTGCAGCCCGGCCGCGACGCGCCGCCGCTCCGCGGCCACCGCCGCACCGACGCGAGCCGCCACCGCGTCCAGCACGCGCCGCTCCCACCGGCCGCCCTCGCCGCGGCGGGCCCGGGCCAGCAGCCCCAGCGCCCACACGGGCAGCAGCCACGGCACCGCCGTCAGGCCCAGGGCCGCCATGAGCACGACGGCGCCGGCGCCGGCCGGCTCCGCGGGATCCGCGGCGAGGGCCAGCCCGAGCACGGTCCCCGCCGCGACGCCGACCGCGACGGGCGCGGGCCACGAGCGGTGCGGCGGGTGCCGGGCGGCCACGGCGCAGAGGGCGAGGAGTTCGGCCGCGGCGGCGACGGTCAGCGGCGCCGTCGCCGCCGGTACCGGGAGCCCCGCCGCCGTCGCCGCCGACCAGCCGAGCGCGACGGCCAGCATGACGGCCAGCGCCCGCGCGGGCGCGCGGCGCAGCCACAGCAGCGGGGCGGCGTGCAGCAGCAGCGGCAGCGCGGCCGAGGGGCTCACCGCGAGCGGCACCAGCGCGCAGCCGGCGAACGCCGCCGCTTCGGCCGCACCGGTCCCGCGGACCGTCGCGCGGGCCCGGCCGCGGACCGGCAGGACGGCCCGCACACACCAACCGCCGTCAGCCGGTGCCGGATCGTCCTCCGGACGGCCCGCGCCGGTGCCCCGGCCGCCGTCCTCCGTGCCGGCCGCGCGCGGGGCCGCCGCGCACCGGCCGACGCCGCCCGGCGGCAGGCCGGCCTCCGTACGGACCGCGCGGTCGGCCCCTACGGACCGCCCGCCGTCCTCCGCCCGGGCGTCCGGAGCGTCCCGTACCGCCCAGCCGCCGGCGCGCGTGGGCGGACCGCCATTCGTACGGACCGGTGGGACGGCACCAGCCGACCCGCCGGGACCGGCCGTCAGCCGCCCGCCCGCCGCCTCGACCCGCCGCCGCATCCCGGCGACACCCCGGCCCCCGGAGCCGCCCGAGCCGCCGCCACCGCCGGGCACCGCCGGACCGCCCGCCGCCGCGGCCCCGTTGGCCACCGTCAGGACCAACTCGCGCGTCCCGTAGTGCAGTCGTACGGTCACCGCGGCGCCCGCGGCGTGCCGGATCGCGTTGGTCAACGACTCCTGCGCCACCCGGTACGCGGCGGCGCCGACGCCCTCCGGCACCGGCACCGGCCGCCCCGTCACCGCGAGCCCCACCGGAAACCCCAGGTCCGCCAGCCGGCCGCAAAGCGTGCCGAGCCGCCGGTGCGGCGGGCCGCCCACCGCCTCGTCGCCCGCGGCGTCCACCACCCGCGCCAGCGTCGCCAGCGCCGCCCGGCCCATGGCCGCCGCACCCGCCAGCGCCTCGCCCGCCAGCTCCGGCCTGCTGCCCACCAGCCGCAGCGCCGCGGCGCTCTGCACCGCGACCGCGCTCAGATGGTGCCCGGCCGCGTCGTGCAACTCGCCCGTCAGCCGCTCCCGTTCCGCCGCGGCGGCCGCGTCCTGCTCCCTCGCCACCCCGGCCAGCCGCGCCGCGACCCGCGCCCGCCGCGCCACCCGGTGCCGCCACAGCCGCCCGCACAGCACGACCAGCAGATGCGCCAGCACCCCGGCCAGCAACTCGTCGAGGAGAACCCACGCCGACGCCGCGCCCGCGACCGGCGCCCCCACGACCGCCGCGGCCACCACTGCGCCGGACAGCGCGCCCCGTACGCCGCCGTGCACCGCCAGCGAGAACAGGGCGATCCACACCGCCCCCGGCAGCGCCGGCACCACCGCCGCCTCCGGCGCCAGGGCCTCCGCGCCGCCGTCGACCAACAGCACCGCGGCCAGCACCGCCCCCGGCGCCCGCCGCCGCCACACCAGCGCCCCGGCCGCGACGAACACCGCCAGCAATCCGCCGACCGCCGCCCAGCCGGCCCCCGGACCCCCCGACCCCAGCAACGCCACCGCCCACACGACCGGCTGCGCCCCGGCCAGCGCCGCCGGCAGCGCGACATCCGCGGCACCCGGCCACGTCCGGCCCCCCGTCCGCTCCATCCCGCCAGCGTACGGCCGCCACGGCGGCGCCCGTCTCCCCCCGGAGGCGGAGACCGCCCCCGCCGGCTGTCCGACCCCGGTGCGTACCCGAGCACGACGCGCTCGCGCCCGCCGCCGCGGTCTGCTTGCCGCATGACGCACGACGACCAGCGGCCCGAAGCCGCGCCATCCGACCACCGGGCCGGCCACGACGGCGCACCCGGCAGCGCAACTCCCCGCCGCCGCACCCTCGTCGCGGGCGCCCTCGCCGTGACCGCCGCCCTCGCCGGCGGCTCGGCGCCCGCGGCGGGCGGCGGGCTCGCCCGCGCACGGAGAACCGCCCCGGAGGAAGACGTGATCACCGTCCCCGGCGAGAAGCCGCTGCGCACCAACATCCCCGTCGTCCGCGACCCCAGGGCCGCCGGCGGCGCCTGCCTCGCGCTCGCCACCGCGGAACCCCCGCCCGCCGGCCGCTGGTACGCCACGTACGCCGTCGACGTCCCCGCCGCCGGCGTCCACCGGCTGACCGCCGTCGCCACCGCCCCGGTCGAGCAGCCGCACGCCGCCGAGCCCGGCTCGTACTGCGGCCTCGCCGTGGGCGACGCCCCGCACCGGCCGCTGGCCGGCTCCCAGCCGCACTGGTACGAGTCCCCGCCCGCCTGGGGCGACCTGTCAGTCCTCACCCTCGGCGACATCGAACTGCGGCGCGGCCGGAACCTCGTCACCTTCACCGTCGACGAGCCCACCGTCCTGGAGGACTACACCGGATACCGCTTCCTGCTCGACGAGTTCACCCTCACGCCCGTGGACCTCGCGCTGCGCACCGTCCACCTCGGCGACCCGGACTCCGGTCTCGGCCTCTGGCGCGGCGACGAGCCCGCCGACCTGCACTTCGGCCTCGGCAGCACGGCGCGGCAGGCGCGTACGGTCACGTACACCGTCCTCGACTACCACTCGGCGACCGTCGCCTCCGGCTCCGCCACCGTCCGCGCCGGCGCCGCGACGGGCACCGCCCCGCTGCCCCGTGACCTGCCGCCCGGCAACTACCGCGTGCTGGCCGCCCTGGACACCGCTCCCGCCGGCGTCGTCACCGGCAGCTTCGCGCGGCTGCCCGAGCGGCGGCCGGCCGCCGGGCCCGACAGTCGCTTCGGCGTCAACGTCGCCACCTTCGCGCTCGTCCCGCCCGCCCGGCTCGACGCCTTCGCCGCCGGCATGCGGGAGATGGGCGCCGGCTGGGTACGCGACGGCAGCTCCTGGCCGGCCGCGCAGCGCGCGCCCCACGGCCCGTACGACAGCGGACTCTACGGCCGTACGGTGCGCGCCTTCCGCCGCCACGGCCTCGACGTGCTGGAGGTCGTCTCCCCGCCGCCCGCCTGGGCGATGAGCGAGACCTCCGTCCCGCTGCCCGACGACCTGCGCGACGCCTACCGCTACGCGGCCCACCTCGCCGGCGACGGCAACGGCACCGTCGCCGACGCCCTGCACCTGTCCAACGAACCCGACGTGGACGACACCGCGAGCACCGGCGACCAGCACGCGGCCTACGTCAAGGCCGCCGCGCTCGGCATCGCCGGCCGGCCGCACCACCCGCCCGTGGTCCTCCCCGGCATCGCCACCGCCGGGCCCTTCCAGGACCTCATGCTGCAGAACGACGTGACCCGCTACGCCGACGCCTGGAGCTTCCACGGCTACCCGGCACCCGGCGAGGACCCCGAGTTCCCCGCCGCGGCCGAGGAACAGCGCGCGCTGCGCGACACCTACGGGCCCGGGCTGCCGATGTGGATGACGGAGTGCGGCGCGATGCTCCCGGCAGAACCCGGCCGCGACCTCACCCACGAACGGCAGGTCGTCCAGGCCCGCTACCTCGTCCTGTCGACCGTGGAGAGCCTCGCCGAGGGCACCGCCCGGCACTTCTGGTTCTGCGCCCCGCCGTGCACCGACGACGGCGTCTCCTTCGCGCTGCTCAGCCGGGAGTTCCAGCCGTGGCCCTCGTACAGCGCGTACGCGGCCATGACCTCGCTGCTCGGCACGGCGGACCACGTCCGCACCCTCACCGGGCTGCTGCCCGCGGCGGCCGGTTTCGTCTTCCGCGACGGGCCGCGGACCATCACCGTCGTGTACGCGCCGGGCCCCGGACCCACCGACGTGCCGGTGCCCGCATCCCCGGGCGGGCGGGTCGAGCGCTACGACATCATGGGCGCCCACCGCGGCACGCACGTCCGCTCCGCCGCCGGGACGGTCCGTATCGCGGCGGCGCCCGACCCCTGCTACCTGGTGAGCGAGACACCGGACGCCGCCCGCGACCCGCGCCCCGCGGCCGTACGCACCCGCGGCGGCCGGCTGTCGGCTGCCGAGCACATCGTGCTCGCGCAGCGCTTCGCCGCCGCGGACGCCGCGCCGGGCAAGGCCGACGGCGACACCCCGCCGCCGCTCGGCTACCGGCTGACCGCCACCACCCGGATGTCGGTGGACGTCTACAACTTCGGCGCGGCCCCGCGGACCGTCGCGGTCACGGGGCGCGCCTTCGGCGGCTGGTCCCTCGCACCCGCGGGCGCCGCGGAGGTGACGGTCGCGCCCATGGGCCGCGAGAGTGTGGAGTTCACCGTCACCGCGGGCCCCAAGGTCCGCCGCGGCGTCGACTATCCGCTGGTCTTCGAAGCCGCCCTGGCCCCGGACGCGGCGGCCGTACCGCCGTCCGTCTCCCGCATCCAGTACGCCACCCGCCGCCGGACCGGCCGCGCCGTGCCCCTCGCGCCGCGCGTCGACCGGCTCTCCCCGAAGGACGGCGCGACGGCCTCCGGCCCCGCCGTCCGGCTGCGGGCCCGCGTCACCGACCGCACCTCCGGCATCGGCGCGGCCGGCACCGAGGTCGAGGTCGACGGCCGCCCCGTACCGCACCGCTTCGACCCCGCCACGGGCCGGCTCACGGCGGCACTGACGCTGCCGCCGGGGCGGCACACGGTACGTGTCCGCGCCCGGAACGCGGCACACGCCGCGGCGCTGGCGACGACGACGTTCACCGTCCGCGGCCGGGCCTGACGGGGGCACGGGCCGCCCGGGGGTGCGGTGCGAGACGTTCGCGGACCGGGGGAGTGACGACCGCGAGCGCCGCGGAGGGGACGGCACCGGCCGAAGGCGGCTGCCGTTCTCCCGCCGGCCGCGGCCTGCCGCTCCGGTCGTCCGCCGATCCGGTCCGGCCGGCGGACACGTCCGAATCGTCCAAGACCGCCGCCCACGCCGCTGCCATGGTGGGCGCATGACCGCAGACCTCTCCGCCGCCACGTCCTTCATGGCCACGCACGCCCGGCTCCTCGACCGCCGCCGCTTCGAGCTGCTGCTCGACCGGGCCGACCCCGCCGCCGTGCTCGCCGCCGTCGACGGCTACCGCAACCCCGACGGCGGCTACGGCTGGGGCCTGGAGCCGGACCTGCGGGCACCGGAGAGCCAGCCCGGCGGCGCGCTGCACGCCTTCGAGGCGTTCGTCGACGCCGCCCCCGCCACCACCCCGCACGCGGCGCGGCTCTGCGACTGGCTGCTGTCGGTCACGCTCCCCGACGGCGGGCTGCCCTTCGCGCTGCCCGTCGCCGACCCCGCGGGCTGCGCGCCGTTCTGGACGCAGGCCGACCCGGCGGCCTCCGCCCTGCAGAGCACCGCCTTCACCGCCGGCACCGCCCTGAGGCTGGCCGCGCACGACCCCGCGGTCGCCGCCCACCCCTGGCTGGAGCGGGCCACGCGCTACTGCCTGGACGCCGTCGAGGCCATCGGCGACGAGCCGCACGCGATCGAGCTGTCCTTCGCCATCCGGTTCCTCGACGCCGCCTCCGACACCCGCCCGCGGGCCACCGCCCTGCTGGAACGGCTGCGCCCGCTCATTCCCGACGACGGCGTGCTGCCCGTCGCGGGCGGGTCCGAAGGCGAGGCGATCCGCCCGCTCGACGTCGCCCCGGAACCGGGCCGCCCGGCGCGTGCGCTGTATGCCCCGGAGGTCGTCGACGCCGAGCTGGAGCGGCTGGCCGCGGAGCAGCAGGAGGACGGCGGCTGGCAGGTCGACTTCGGCTCCTTCTCGCCCGCCGCCGCGCTGGAGTGGCGCGGATACCGCACGGTCGGCGCCGTGGCGGTGCTGAAGCAGAACTCCCGGCTCTGAAGGGTCCCGTGCCCGTTCAGCCCCGGGCGACCGCGGGCTCCGGCACGGCGCGGGCCGGCTCCGGTGCCGGCGGGGCGTCCGCGCCCGGCGCCGCCTCCGCCGCCGCGGCGAGGGTGTCGACGGCCGACTGGACGAAGGCCCGTACGAGCGGCGTCTCGTGCGCCGTACGCCAGATCAGCCCCCACACGCCCATCGGCTGCTCCGTGATCGGCACGTACGCGATGCCGGGCCGCGGGAAGTGCCGCGCCGCCTCACCCTGTACGACGCACACCGCGTCCCCGGCTGCGACCACGGCCTGCGCCTCCTGGAAGGTGGCGATCTTCGGCCCGTCCGCGGGGATCGGCCGCCCCGAGGGCGTACGTGCCGGCATCAGCGCCTGCATCCAGTACGCCGGGACCGGGTTCACCGGCTGCGGAAACACGCAGTCCGCGAGCTCTTCGAGGCTCACGGACGCGCGGCCGGCGAAGGGGTGGCCCTCGGCCACCATGAGCACGTGCGCCTCCCGGGCCAGCACCGGGCCGACCGTCAGGTCCGGCTCGCGCACCGGGAGCCAGGTGACCTCCAGGTCCACCTCGCCCGCGCGCAGCATCCCGAAGGGGTCGCTGAAGACCACCTCGCGGAAGCGGAGTTCGACACCCGGGTAGCGGTGCTTGAAGCGCGCGAGTATCGACGCCTGGTCGAACGCCTGGGCGCACATCAGACCCAGCGTGAGCACCCCGGTCGTCCCGCGGGCGGCCGCGGCGGCGGCGTCGATGCCCTCCTGGATCCGCCGGTAGCCCGCGCGGAGATCGTCGTGAAGGCGGGCACCGATGGCCGTCAGCTCCACCCTGCGGCTGGTGCGCTCGAACAGCGGCGCGCCGATGCGGCGCTCCTGCTTGGCGATCGACTGGCTGACGCGCGCCTGCGAGACGTGCAGCCGCTCCGCGGTACGGCCGAAGTGCAGCTCCTCGGCGAGTGCGAGGAAGATCTCGATGTCCCGCAGCTCCATCCCGCACCCCCGTATCGCCTGGCCGTGGCCGGAAACCGGCACCGTCCCGGGAGCGTATCCCGCCTGCCCCGCCCCCGTCACCCTCAGGCCGCCGCTCCATGACCTGCGGCGGAGGCGGACGCGGGGGCGGCGGACTCCCGGCGGCGGGCCGCGGCACCGTCGACGAGCCGCAGCAGCGCACCGGCCCCCGGCCGCCCGCCGACGACGCTGACGTCGACCCCTTGGCGCGCCGCCTCGCCCACCACCGCCCGGCTCAGCGCCACCACCGCGCAGGTGCCCGCCCGGTCCAGCGCCGCGCCCGGCGCCCCCGGCGGGGCAACGGAGCCGCAGAGCTGGAGCAGATGGCCGGAGCGCTGTGCGTACAGCAGCGGCAGGACGGCCTGCGCGACCCACAGCGGCCCGAAGAACGCCGACTCCAGCCGCGCCCGCGCCGCCGCCTCGGGTATCCACCCGACCGGCGCGGCTGCTGCCGCGGCTGCTTCGGCGGCGGGGCCCCCGGCGCCGCCGCCGGGGGAGGGGCGCGGGGGCCGGGCGTCGTTGACGATCGCGTCGAGCCGGCCGAACCGGTCGGCCGCCGCGCACACCGTGGCGTTCACCGACCAGTTGTCGGCCACGTCCAGGGCACGGACGAACAACCTGCGCCGGTGCTCGTCGTGCCGCGCGAGCAGCCGCTCCCGGGCGGCCTCGTCCGGTACGACGGCGGCGACCCGGTCGCCGCGCGCCAGCGCGGCCGCGGTGACGGCCCGCCCCGCGCCGTGTCCTGCCGTGGTGACGAACCAGACCCTGCCCGTACGTGCGGTGGCGGTCATGGACCCTGCGCCCCCTTCGGTGGCTGCGTGTGCTCTTGCGTCTGCACGAACAGCCTCGGCCCGGCGCCCCCGGCGAACAACGGCCGATCCGGCAACGCCGGATAACCCGTCGGTTATCAATCCCCGGTGCCCATCGATAACCGACGGGTTATGGCACGTTCCGGGATCGGCCGTTGTTCGCCGGGCGCCGCGCGGCGAGGCTGGAGCCATGAGTTCACCGGGGGAGATCGCCGTCGTACGCGACGCCGCGCCGGCCGCGGACGCCTGGCGCGCCGTCGTCGCCGCCGCGCGGGCGGCGGACCTGCCCGGCGTGCCGGCGCCGGTACGGGAAGAGGTCCTCGCCGGACTACGGGGGGACGCCCAGGCCGGCGGCACCATGCCGCCCGCCTGGGCGGCCACGGGGCCGGGGGGCGAGGTGACGGCCGTAGCGGGGGTGCGGCCGGCCACCTCGCCCGGCCCGGTCCGTACGACCGCGGAGCTCCAGCTCTACGTCCACCCCGGCGCCCGCCGCCGCGGCACCGGCACCCTGCTGCTGGCAGCCGTCGCCGCCGCGGCCCGGGAGGCGGGCTGGGCCGCCCTGCGGGCGGCGGCCCCGGCGTGCACGCCCGCCGACGTCTTCTGCCTGCGCCACGGCTTCGTCCGCGAGCGCGTCGTCCACCACCTGCTGCTGCCGCTGTCGGAGGTGCACCGCGCCTGGCTCGCGGAGCTGGTCTTCGCCGACCACCCGGGCTACCGGCTCACCACGTGGTACGCCCCCGCCGTCCCGGCGCCGGCCGGCCCGGCCCGTACCGCACCCGCGCCGCCCGCCGCGGACCCCGACGGCCTCGCCGCGGCCGTCCCCGGTTTCGCCTTCGGCACCGCCGCGGGCACGCCGGAACCCGCCAGCGGACGGCTGCTGACGGTGGCCGCCCTGCACACCGGCACCGGCGCCGTCGCCGGCTACACCGAGGTACTGATACCGCCCGCCCCCGCCCCCCGCGCCCAGCACTGCCACCTCGCGGTCGTACCGGCGCACCGCCGCCGCGGCCTCGGGCGCTGGGTCACGGCCGAGATGCTGCGCCGGCTGCATGCCGAGCACCCGCAGATCAGCGAGGTGGAGACCGCCGCCGCCGACGACGGGGCCGAGGTCCTGGCACTCGACGAGCAACTCGGCTTCCGCCCGTACCGCCGCACCCACGGCTACCGGCTGAACCTGCCCGGCTGAGCGCGCACCCGCCCCCGGGCCGTCAGCCGGGGCCCGCGGTCGCGGCGAGCGACCCGAGGAGCGCGAGCGCCTCGGCGCTGGGCGAGCCCGGCTCCGCGTGGTAGACGACCAGCTCCTGCCCCGGGGCCGCGCGCACGTCGAACGTCTGCATCGTCAGCGTCAGGGGACCCACGTCGCGGTGCGCGAAGCGCTTGTGCTCCAGCGCCTTGCCGCGGGCGTCGTGCCGCGCCCACAGCTCCGCGAACTCCGGGCTCGACGCCAGCAGCCCGCCGAGGACCTCGCGCACCCGCGGGTCGTCCGGCGCCGCACCGTGGGCGAGGCGGAAGCCGGCGACCGAGTTGCGGGCCACGTCGTGCCAGTCGCGATAGAAGGAGCGGGCGGCGGGGTCGCAGAACACGACCTCCATGAGGTTGCGCGAGTACTCCCAGCCGTGGAAGAGCGCGTCGGCGATGGCGTTCGAGGCGAGCACGTCGTACGCGCGGTTGTAAACGACCGCCGGGTTGTGCGGCCAGGCGTCCATGAGGGCCAGCAGGCTCGGCTCCACCCGGTCCGGCACAGCGGCGGCGCGCGCCCGCGGGCCGAGCCCGGCCAGCCGGAACAGATGCAGCCGGGCGTCCTCGTCCAGCCGCAGCGCCGCGGCGAGCGCGTCGAGGACCTGCGCGGACGGCGACCGCTCCCGGCCCTGCTCCAGCCGCACGTAGTAGTCGGCGCTGACCCCGGCCAGCAGCGCGACCTCCTCGCGCCGCAGACCGGGCACCCGGCGGTGCCCGGTGACCGGGAGGTTCGCCGCCTCCGGCGTGACACCGGCGCGGCGCGCCGTCAGGAAGGCGCCCAGCTCGGTACGTGCCATACCGCCATGCTAGGCACGCCGCCCGCGACCGTGCCTGGGTGCGCCGCACCCAGGAGGAGGCCGCCTCTCCCGCAGGTGCCCCGGGCGGCCCAGCCTCGTAGCCATGACCACACAGCACACCGAACAGACCCCCGCCGGTCGCAGGACCGTCCTCGTCACCGGCGCCAGCAGCGGCATCGGCGAAGCCGTCGCCGCCCGGCTCGCCACCGAGGGCCACCGGGTGGTGGCCGGCGCCCGCCGTACCGACCGCCTCCAGGCCCTGGCGGAGCGCACGGCCGGCCCGGCGGCCCGCGCCGGCGGCATCCTGGAGCCCGTACGCCTCGACGTGACGGACCGCGCGGACGTCGAGGACTTCGTCTCGGCCGCCCGCGCCCGCCACGGCCGCGTCGACGTGTTCGTCGCCAACGCCGGGGTGATGCCGCTGTCGCGGCTGGACTCCCTGCTCGTCGACGAGTGGGACCGCATGATCGACGTGAACGTCCGCGGGCTGCTCCACGGCATCGCCGCGGCGCTGCCCGTCTTCGGCGCCCAGGGGTCCGGGCACTTCGTCACCGTCGCCAGCACCGGCGCGCACGAGGTCGTGCCCACCGGCGCCGTGTACTGCGCCACGAAGTACGCGGCGTGGGCGATCACCGAGGGCCTGCGGCAGGAGTCCGACCCCTCGGTACGGGTGACGACCGTCTCGCCCGGCGTCGTCACCTCCGAACTCGCCGACACCATCACCGACCCCGGCGCCGCCGAGGCCATGCGCAGCTACCGCGCCCACGCGATCGCCCCCGACGCCATCGCCGCAGCCGTCGCCTACGCCCTGGCCCAGCCGCCGGAGGTGGACGTGAACGAAATCGTCGTACGCCCCACCCGCCAGCGCTGACCGCGGCCCGGGCCGGCGGGGGCGGTACCGTGGGCGCATGACAGCGCCGGCGGCGGGCCCGCCCACGGGCCCGGAGACGACCGAGGACGCGCAGGCACTGCGGTCCCTCATGCGCGCGGACCTCCGCGCCGCGATGAAGGCGCGCCGGCCCGAGGCCGTCTCCGCCCTGCGCACCGCCCTCGCCGCCATCGACAACGCCGAAGCCGTCGAGACCCCGGCCGCCCCGGCGGAGGAGGGGAGCGCACACGTCGCCGGCGCCCGCGCCGGCGTCGGGTCCGCCGAGGCGGCCCGGCGGGTGCTCACGGCCGACGACGTACGGGCCCTGCTGCGGGCGCAGGTCGCGGAGCGCCGCACCGAGGCCGAGGTCTACGAGAAGGGCGGACACGGCGAGGCCGCCGCCCGGCTGCGCCACGAAGCCGACACGCTCGACACGTACCTCACGCGCTAGGCGGCCTGCCCGCATGGCACGGACCGAGTACTGGTACGACGACGCGGCGCCCGCGCCCAACTCGCTGATCCCCGCGTGCAACATGCTGGTCGCCCGCGACGACGGCGCCATCCTCCTCCAACGGCGCCGGGACACCGGACAGTGGGCGCTACCGGGCGGCGCGATGGACATAGGGGAGTCCCCGGCCGAGTGCGCGGTGCGCGAGTGCCTGGAGGAGACCGGCATCGTCGCCGAGCCGACCGGGCTGCTGGGGGTGTACTCGCCGCCGCGGCACGTGGTCGCGTACGGCGACGGCGAGATCAGGCAGGCGTACTAGGTCACCGTCCTCGGCCGGCCCGTCGGCGGCGAGCCGACGGTCAACGACGAGGCCGACGCCGTCCGGTGGGTGCGGCCCGACGACCTTGAGACGCTCGACATCCACCCGTCGATGCGCCGCCAGATCGGCCACTACCTGACGGGCGCCCACCCGCACGTCGACTGACACGGCCCCCGCCGGGCGCGCCGCGACGGCCAACCGGCCCCGGGCCGCAGGGAGTTCGCACGGGCGATGTCAGTGCCTGGCGGCACACTGAGGCACACCACACGTCCGACGAACGGAGGAGACGATGGCGGACGACCCCGCCGAGGTGACCGCGGCACAGGCCTACCGGCGGCTGCTGCGCAGCGCTCAGGCCGCCCTGGCCGAGCCCGGCGGGACCGGGCCGGCCGCGGTGCTGCTGGCCGGGCCACTGGCCGAGGCCGACCGGGCGCTGGCCGCCGCCGGGCTGGCCGGGAACGAGCGGCGGTTCTTCGCGGTCGTCCGCAGCGCGACGACGGTGCCCACCGCGAGGCGAGGCCCCGCGCCGACGTAAGACGTGGGCGCCCCCCAGACGCCACCGGCCGTCGGCCCGGTCGGCGCACTTCGCGTAGCCGACCGGCCACGGGACCCCTCCCGGGGCCCGCGGCGCAGAATCGGAGCCGGCAGGCCGCCCGGCGGCGTCCGTACGCGACCGATCCGCCGCACCCCGCACCGCTCTTCGTGACGACGGCCTCCCGCTCAGCCTGGACGCCCCGCCGACCATCGCGGCCTGCGCCGGCGCCGCCGGCATCCGGGGAAGGGGACCGCACACCATGAAGACCATCGTCCGTATCGCCATGACGTCCGTGCTGGCGCTCGTCGCCGTTGTCGGCCTCGCCGCCTGCGAGGACGACTCCAGCCGGAGCAAGGAGAACGACGCCAAGCAGAGCAACTACGACGCCCTGGTGGCGAACCAGCCCGCGGGGAAGATGCACTACTCGCCGACCCGCGAGGCCATCAACGGGTGGGTCGAGACCTGGGGCAAGCGGGGCAAGCTCTCGTACGTCTACATCCAGAACGGCAAGGGTGAGTACGGGTACTTCGTCATGAAGGGCCTGCCCGTGCCCCGCTGCAAGAAGCTCACGCCGACCGAGGCGGTGGACTCCTCGTCGAACGGCAAGGTGGTCGTGGCGCAGCCGGGCATGGACGGCACGTACGACTCTGGCTCGGCGTGCAACGCCTACTTCGGCTTCGACGCGACGACGGGCGCGTACATGGAGTTCACGGTCGGGACGAACCAGTCCTTCTTCCTCTTCGACCAGCCGATGAAGATGCCGGAGTACGCCGACGCCACGCAGCTCGGCCCGACGTCGGCGGAGGACGTCGCGGACTGAAGAGCGCGGCGCTTCCGCACGCCGCCGCGGCACCGTGGCCCGGATCCCGCGTACTCTCAGCGAGCGCCGGTCCGCTGCTCGCGGTACCTCCGGGCCTCGTACAACATGATCGACGCGGCGACCCCGATGTTCAGCGAGTCGACCGTGCCCACCATGGGAATGCGCACGCGCCGGGACGCCTGAGCCAGCAGGTCCTCCGGCAGACCCTCCCGTTCGCTGCCGAGCAGGAAGGCGAGCGGCGGGTCGTACGCGGCACTCCAGTGGTCCTCGTCCGCGGAACCCGACGTGGCCAGCACCGCGACCCCGTGCTCGGCGGCCCAGGAGAAGAACTCCCCGGCGTCGGGGGTGTGCACGACATCGACGGCGAAGAGCGACCCCATGCTCGCCTTGACCGCCGCGGGGGCATAGGGATCCACCGTGTCCCCGACGAGGATCACACCGGCCCCGCCGACGGCGTCCACCGTACGGATGATCGTGCCGAGATTGCCCGGATTGGCGATGCGGTGCAGGGCGACGAAGACCGCCCCGGGCCGCACGCTCAGGGTGTCCAGCCCACCGGACCGGCCGCGCAGGATGGCGGCGATACCGCTGGGCCCGTCACGGTCGACGAGACGCTGGAACAGATCCGCGCCGAACCGCGCCACGGCGACGCCCGACCGCTCCTGCTCCTCGACCATGCGCAGCGCCGGCTGATGCGTCAGCAGACCGGGAGCGACGAGAAGCGTCTCGACCTCCCAGCCCGCCTCGACGGCAGACCACACCGGCTGCAGCCCTTCGACGACGAACGCACCCTCACGCCGCCGCTGTTTACGGCTCGCCAGCAGCCTCACGCGCTTCGCGAGGGGGTTGGCGGCACTGCTGATCGTGTCGGTCATGGGCTCTTCCGCAGGTGCATTTCGCAGGAGCGTATCGAAGCGGGTGGGCGGGCGGCAAAACGGTACGTACGGCGAGAGGTGAGTAATCACGCTCTCGCGATGACGCTCCCATGGCGGAATTCGAGAGGGAGAACCCGCTCGGTTGTCGTGGCTGGGCACCGGTCCGCAGTTATTCGACCCCGCGAAGGCGGGTGACGGTTTCGTCCGTCTTCGGCGCCGTTGTCGGCATGCCGTTCGTACGGGGTGCGGGCGGAGGATTCGCTCCGCAGACGACGCGGAAGCCGGCCCGCGAAGCGGCGGCGCGAGGCCCGGCTGCACCTGCCTCCAGAGACCCTCCAGCGGGTGGCAGCGTCGGCGTCTGCCGCGCGGAGCAGGGCTTGAGGTGGCTGGTCGGGGGGGTGGTGTGGTGGTCGCCAAGTGGGCGCCAAGTCGTTGGTGTGTGGTGGCCAAGTGGGGTTGTGGATGCTGTGTGGTTGTTGGCTGTGGGTGTGTGTGGTTTGTTCGGGTTGTTGGGTTTGTGTGGGTGTGTGGTTGGAGGGTGTTGTGGAGATTCGGGTTTTGGGTCCGTTGTGTGGTGTGGTGAATGGGGGGTCGGTTGTTCCGTCGGCGGGTAAGCCGCGGCAGGTGTTTGCGTTGTTGGCTTTGTATCCGGGGCGGGTTTTGCCGGTGTCGATGTTGATGGAGGAGGTGTGGCGGGCTGAGTTGCCGCCGAGTGCGATGACGACGTTGCAGACTTATATTATGCAGTTGCGGCGTTGTTTGGGTGGTGCGTTGGGGGCTGGGGGGTCGGAGCGGGCGAAGGGTGTGTTGGCTACGCGGCATGGTGGTTATGTGTTGCAGGTGCCGCGGGAGTCGGTGGATGTGTTTGCGTATGAGCGGTTGGTGGGGGAGGGTCAGGAGGCTTTTGAGCGGGGGGAGGATGAGCGGGCGGCGCGGTGTTTTCGGCAGGCTTTGGGTTTGTGGCAGGGGCCGGCGTTGGTGGATGTTCGGTTGGGGCCGGTGATGGAGATTGAGGTGATGCGGTTGGAGGAGTCGCGTTTGGTGACGGTGGAGCGGCGGATTGATGCGGATTTGCGGCTTGGTCGTCATGGGGAGTTGATTGCGGAGTTGGCTGATTTGATTGCGCGGCATCCGCAGCATGAGGGTTTGCATGCGCAGGCGATGTTGTCGTTGTATCGGTCGGGTCGGCAGGCGTCGGCGTTGGATGTGTATCGGCGGTTGCGGGCGCGGTTGATTGAGGAGTTGGGTGTGGAGCCGTCGCCGCCGTTGCAGCGTTTGCATCAGGCGATGTTGGCGGTGGATCCGGAGTTGGATGTGGTGGCGGGTCCGCGGCGTGGTTCGACGTTCGACCGGTACGCGGCGTAGCCGGTGGCCCGGTGGCCCGGTGGCCCGGTGGCCCGGTGGCCCGGTGGCCCGGTGGCCCGGTGGCCCGGTGGCCCGGTGGCCCGGTGGCCCGGTGGCCCGGTGGCCCGGTGGCCCGGTGGCCCGGTGGCCCGGTGGCCCGGTGGCCCGGTGGGGCCCGGGTGGGCCGGGCGGCCCGGTGGTCCGGTGGAACTGGGGCTGGTGGCTCGTTGAGGGCTTGGTGGGACAGGGGCTGGCAGGCCGGGGTGGGTGGCGCGGTGCCTCGTTGGCCGGTGGCCCGGTGGGATCGGGGCCGGCCGGTCGGGGAATCGGGGCTGGTGGCCTTGTGGCCCCTGCGGGTGTGGCCCCCCTGGGGTTCGGTGGGCTGGTGGGATCGGGGTCCGGTGGGACTTGGCCGGTCCGGGGGCCGGGCTGGCTGTTCGGCGGCTGGGGGTCCGGGGGCTGGTGGGGGTGGAGTTGGTGGCCGTTGGAACCGGGGCCGGGAGCCGGTGGGTTCGGGTCGGGTGGGATCGGTGGCCGGTGGGATCGGTGGCCGGTGGAGGCGGGGCCGGTGGGCTGGTGGGATCGGGGTCTGGTCCGGGGCTTGGTTGGTCGATGGCCGGTGGGGCTGGCTGGTTGGCGGTTGGCGGCCTGGTGGGAGCTGGTGGGCTGGTGGGTTGGTGGACCGGTCGGTGGGCGGGTGGCGGGTTGATTCGGGGTTGTCGGCCGTGGTGGCTGGTTGTGCTGGGGCGGGCTGGTCGGCGGTTGGTTGGCGGTTGGTTGGCCGGCGGTGCTTGGTTGGTGGTTGGTGGGGTGTGAGTGGGGTGGTGGGGTCGGTGTGGCGGGCGTTGGTGGGTTTCGGGTCGTTGTTTGTGGGGCCGTTGGTGTATGAGTTTGCTTTGGCGCCGGGGTGTGAGAGGGTGCCGGACCGCGGCCGCGGTGGCGTTGGCGGTGGTGGTCGGGGTGTGGCGGGTGTGGGGGGTGGGTTGCCGGTGGGTCATCCGGAGCGGTTGTGTGTGGGTGTTCCGTTGTCGGAGGGGGAGCGTCGGCTTGCGCGTGAGGTGTGGCCGGGGTCGGTGGCCGGTGGGCGGGTTTCCGGCGGTGATGGCTGATCCCGCCGTGTCTGGTGCGCGTGTGTCTGGATGAGGTTGGCGCCGTGGGTCGGCTGGTCGGGGATGGCCGTGCGGGGTTGGGTGTCGGTGGGTGTGTGGGTGCGGCCTCGTGAACGGTTTGTTCGAGGTGATGGCCACGGGCGGCTTTCCTCATGCTCTGTCAGAACCTGGATGAGGAGTGGGGCGCCGCGCTGGTCGAGTTGCGTGTAGCCCGGGTCGTTGATGTAGAAGGATCGACGCGGTCGTGGTGGGCGGTTGTTTTGGTGGGCTGGGGTTCGTCGGCGGTCTCGGCGAGCTGGTTGACGAGCGTGGTCGGGGGGGCCTGGGGTCCGGGTTTTGTGGTCTCGGTGTCCAGGGTGGTCGGCGGGTGGGGGCTTTTTGGTGCCGGAGTCGCTGATGGTGTCTGGGTGTGGGTCGTGCATGGTGGGTGGCTGCGGTGTTCGGCAGGCGTTGCCGTTCGTGGTGCCGGCGTCTCCTCGTCACGGGAGGTTTCCCCGGTCGCCCCGCGGCCCCCGGGGGCAGGTCGGGACAGGGTGGGGCCGGTTTCGCGGGCATGACCCTCCCGCGCCTGCGCGGCGGAGCCGACACCCGTGGACGAGTGGGGTTGGGTGGGGGGTTTCCAGTGGTGACGGTTGACTGGCTGTGTGTGGGGGCGGGCGGGTGGGTGGGGGTTTGGGAGGCGCCTGGTTTGCTGGGTGGCGGTGTTCACGAGTTTTTGACAGCACCTGAGAGGTCGTTCTCTTTCCGAACCTCGTGTGAGGTCTTTGCTGGTCAGGCATGAAGTAGCTGCTGCTGCGGGAGTCTCGGCTCGTTGCCGGGTGAGATGTCGTGGAGGTGGCGGATGCCGTCGATGCGGGCGGTTTTGGAAACGCGGCGGAAGGCCGCGGCCGCGGAGGTGAAGCAGCTCGAAGCCGAGTTGGAACGGGTGCGGGCGGCTCTGGCGGAGGCGGAAGAGGTGCACTGGTGCCGGGTGATCGGCCTGGAGCAGTATCTGGAGGCGCTGGCTGAGGAGGACGTGCCTGCCGACGTGGTCGGTGAGGGGTCGCGGAGGAAGCCGGTCGGTCCACGCCGGGCGGTGCCTCACCGGCGACAGGCGAGTGAAGTGGAGGAGTTGTCGCCGGACTATCAGGCGTTGATGGCTGCTGCGGCCGATGCGGGAGACGACGGGCTCGGTGCCCGGCGGGCGGCGGTGGTGCTGGGCTGGGACAGCGCGTCGGCCTCCCGTGTCGAGGGAGCCAGAGCACGGCTGAAGCGGCTGGTGGAACGAGGCTGGCTGGTCGAGAAGAAGGCGGGCAGATTCACGCTGCCCGCATCGGAGCAGGACCCTGGTGCCGGGCGGCCAGGCGGCGGCTCGTGAGCATGGACATCGACCACAGAATGACGGCTTCGCTGGTGTCGGTGCGCCGCTCGTAGTCACGGACCAGACGCCGGCTGCGCAGGCACCAGGCGAACGACCGTTCCACGACCCAGCGGCGGGGCAGGGCCTTAAAGCCGCGGGCGGTGTCGCTGCGGCGGACGATGTCGAGTGCGATGCCGAGCTGTGTTGCACTCCAGTCGACGAGGTGGCCGGTGTAGCCGCCGTCGGCCCAGACCCGTGCCAGCCGCCCGAAGCGGTCCTGGGCCGCCGGCAGCAGAACGCGGGCGGCGTCCCGGTCGGTGGTCGACGCAGGCGTGACCAGCACCGCCAGCAGTAGCCCGAGCGTGTCGGTGAGCAGGTGCCGCTTGCGCCCGTTGACCTTCTTCCCGGCGTCGAAGCCGCGAGAGGTGAGAGCGACGGTGGCGTCCGCCTTCACCGACTGCGAGTCGATGACCCCCGCACTGGGCTCACGTTCACGTCCCTCGGCCTCGCGGGCAGCCTCACGCAGCCGGTCGTGCAACTCGGCCACGAGTCCCCCATCCCGCCAGCGGGCGAAGAAGGCGTAGACCCGAGGCCAGGGCGGGAAGTCCGACGGCATCGCCCGCCACTTGATGCCGTTGTCGACGAGGTAGCGGATCGCGTCGAGCATCTGTCGGTGACAGTAGCCCTCCGGCCGCCCGCCCCGGCCCGCCAGCCACCCGGGAACCGGCAGCAGATCCCGCACCAGAGCCCACTCGGCATCGCTCATGTCCGAGCCGTACCGCGGCCGGCGACCCGGCCGGTCGGCCGCATTCCCGAACCTGTGGGCGAGACAGTCACACCCAGGAGTGGACCAACTGGACCCGACAACCGTGACCACGCGACACTTCGACAACAGGGCCTCTTGCTCCTCGCTGGACTCGACATCCGCGAGCTACCAAGAGGCCCTTCTTCCATGCACCCCCACCGGCAAACTCACCCGCACCAGGCCCCTGTTCGAACATCACCGACCACCCGAGCGGATAGAGAACAGCCAGTGAGTGCTTGACCATCTGATATCGAGTAGGTCGGGGAGGAAGGTGTGGGTCGTGCCGCTGAATGCAGGTGTGGGTGCCGCGGTCCAGATGATGGGGTGGCACGGTGGTCCATCACGAGGAGGCGGTGACTGTCCGGCCCCTGACGGTGGCTTGGGTGAGCCGTCACCTGGCGGCTGGTGAACGGATCGTCGGAATCGCGGCTCTGCACGGCGGCGCCACTGCCGTAATGCGGCGGCTGACCATCAGCACACGGGATGGCGGCTCCCGTGACCTGGTGCTGCGGGCCTTCGTCGACCCGTTCTTCGTGGAGCACGCCGAGGACTGGCTGAACAGGGAGGCCGGCGCCCTGGCCCTGCTGACGGGGACGGGGGTGGCGGCTCCGGCGCTGGTCGCGGTTGATCCGGCCGCCGTGCATTGCGAGTATCCGTCGCTCCTGATGACACATCTGGCGGGTCGGATGGTCCTCACCGACGAGAAGGTGGACAGGCGTATTCCGCTGCTGGCCCGTCAACTCGTGGCGATCCACGCACTGCGACCCGCCGAGCGGCCCCGGGCTTACGAGGCGTGGACGACCGCCGACACCGTCGTCGTCCCGGAGGGCGCCGACGCGGCGGTATGGGCCGCGGCGATCGGCCTGATCCGCAAGCCCGCGCCGCCCTATGAGGGGCGGTTTTTGCACCGGGACTTCCACCCCGGCAACGTGCTGTTCGACGTACCGCGCGCAAGGCCGGCCAACGCCCGGATCACCGGCGTCATCGACTGGGCCCAGTCCTCCTGGGGCCCGGCGGATCTCGACGTAGCGCGCTGTTGCACCAACCTTGCGCTGCTGCACGGCCCGGCCTGGGGTCTGCGGTTCGCCCAGGCGTATGAGGAGGCGGGTGGGGTGCTGGCCGCGGACGCGAGCGAGCGGCTGTACTGGCGGGTGCGGGACGGGCTGGCGTTCTCACAAGACGTGCAGTTGGTGGCGCAGGCATGGCGCAAGGCAGGCAGGGAGGACCTGACGACGCGAGCCGTGGAGGAGCGGCTGGATGCCTATGTCACCACCCTGATGGACGCGCCGCGCTGAGCCACGCCATGCCGGTGCGCGGGGCGGGGTGCCGTCCTATCTCGTGAGCAACCGCAGCGGTGAAGATCACCGACTGCTGCTGAAACTGATCGACAAACGCCGTCCCTCAAAGTGAACGAAGCCGGTCTCGGTCTGCTGGGTGTGCGCGAGCCGGTGGGAGTCGGTGCCGGTCTCGTTGACGAGCGTGGTCGGGGGTGTGTGGCGGGGCTGGGGTCCGGGTTTTGTGGTCTCGGTGTCCGGGGTGGTTGGCGGGTGGGGGCTTTGTGGTGCCGGAGTCGCTGATGGTGTTTGGGTGTGGGTCGTGCGTGGCGCTCCGGCTGGTGACGGAACACCGCCACCAGTCCAGCCCTACCCAGCCCTACCCAGCTCATCGGGGTGTGTGGCCGCCGAGGCGGCCGTGAACCCCGGACGGCCGGTGCGCTGACCGGAAGGCCCGGGCTGGCGGATCATTCCTGCTCGGAGGCCGCGGCGAGGCGACGTCGGCAGAGGTCGGCAGCTGTCAGGTGGGGCCTGTGCAGCGCATCGCTGTAGAGCTGCATCTCACGAGCCGCCCGGTCCAAGTGCCGCCAAAAACCCAGAGGCAGATCATGACCATCACCCAGACCGACCAGACAATCAAAAGCAAGCCCCAGCTCATTGTGCTCCAGGAACTCCAACGCCGCCGAGAGATCAATGCCCGGCACAGACGTGAGACAGACCCGGGCAGCATCCAGGTGGCCGCGGGTCCGATCCCAGCCGGACCGTAGAGCATCACCATTATCAGTCATGACGCCAAGTGTTACCCGCGCCCCCACCAAGGACACACGACTTCCAACCCTCCGGGATCCAACGCAAACCCCTCCTGCTGCGGATGCCGGCACGCTCCGGCTACCGGCTACCGGCCGTCACGCCTTCAAGCCCCACTCGTCCACGGGTGTCGGCTCCGCCGCGCAGGCGCGGGAGGGTCATGCCCGCGAAACCGGCCCTACCCTGTCCCGACCTGCCCCCGGGGGCCGCGGGGCGACCGGGGAAACCTCCCGTGACGAGGAGACGCCGGCACCACGAACGGCAACGCGTGCCGAGCACCGCGGTCACCCACCCTGGCCTTTACCCGCCTGTGGGGGTGGATGCGCTGACCGGCATGGTTCGCGGGGCTGGATGTGTCGTCGCCTGTCCGTGCCTGGTCGTGGTCGGTGTCGCCGGGTCAGGGGAAGGCGGTGGGCAGGTGGGGCATTGGTGTGGTGGTGGATGAGGTCGTGGTTCGGCGGGCCGGCTTCATCGGTGAGGCGGTGCGGGGGGTGGGGCGTGGGCTTGTTGTGTGCGTTGGCTGTCGGTGGTGTGTCGGGTGTGTCGTCTGCGGCTTCCACCCTCCCCCCGGGGGGTGTGGCTGTTGTGCTGCCCCGGGGTGCTCCTGGGTGGTGTTGCTGCGCCTGCTGTGCCCGCACTGTCCCCTCCGGGCCCCTGACACCCGGCGCCCGGCTCTCGGGCTCCGGGCCCGGGCCCTGACGCCTGGCCCTCGGCCTGGCCCCTTGACGTCTGGCCCTCGGCCCTCCTTGACGTCTGGTTCCTGACGCCTGGTTCCTGGTTCCTGGTTCTTGGGTTCTGGTTCCTGGCGGTGCTGCTGTAGTCCGGTGCGCTCCGTGTTCTGCTGTTTGAGGTCCCTGTTCGGTCGGGCTGTGGGTGGCAGCCGTGCTGGTGGACTGTTGTTGTGTGGTCCGGTGTCGGCGTGGTTCGGCGCCTGGGTCTGTGATGTCCTCGGCGCCGTGGAGGTCGTGTTCCCCCGGGGGGCCGGTGGTGGGGGTGGCGGGTGGGTCCTGCTGGTTTTCGCCGCCTGTGCCCGGCGGTGGGTTCTGGGTCTGGGTGTGGGTGTGGGTGTGGGTGTGGGTGTGGTTCGGTAGCCCTTAAGAACGCCTGCACGAAGGGAGTTCTGCTGCCGTGCCGGTGTTTCCCGGTGGTTCCGGTGTTTTCCCGGTCGTGTCGTGGCGCCGGTTTTGCTGCTGCTGTGGGTCTGTTCGGCGTTTTCTTGGGTGTGTGGGTTGGTGTTGTGGGTTGGTGTCGGTGTTGTTTGGGGAGGGGTTTTTGCCGGTGGTTTTCTGAATCCGGTCGGTGGTGTGTTCGGGGTGTTTTCCGGGTTCGTTGTGGGGGGTGTGGTGGTGGGGGGTGTGGGGTGGGGTTAGTTCCATTCGATGAGGGCGAAGCTGGTGGCCATGCCGCCGCCGAAGCCGGCGAGGAGGATGAGTTGGCCGGGGTGGAGGGTGTTTTGGCGGGCGGCGGTGTCGAGGGTGATGGGGATGGAGGCGGCTCCGGTGTTGCCGTAGTGGGTGAGGGTGCGGTGCATGGTGGCGCGGGGCATGGCGAGGTCTTCGATCATGGAGTCGAGCATGACGCCGTTGGCTTGGTGGGGGATGATGTGGCTGATGTCGGCGGGTTCGACGCCGGCTTCGTGGAGGAATTCTTTGATGAGTTGGGGGAGTTGTTCGACGACGAAGCGGCGTACTTCTCGGCCGTCCATGGTGAAGTATTGGAGGTTGTTGTCGAGGGTGTCGTGGTTGTGGGGGTGTCGGCTGCCGCCTGCGGGGACTTCGATGAGGTGGGAGAGGTCGCCGAAGGTGTGGAGTGCGACGTGGCGGAGGAGGGGGCCGTGGCGGGTGGTGCCCAGGACCATGGCGCCGGCGCCGTCGCCGAAGAGGACGACTGTTTTGCGGTCGGTGGGGTTGAGGATGCGTGAGTATATGTCGGCGCCGACGACGAGGGCGTAGCCGCCGCGTCGGAGGATGGCGCTGCCGACGGCGGAGAGGGCGAAGACGGTGCCGGAGCAGACGGCGTTGACGTCGAATGCGGCGGTGCCGGATGCGCCGAGGTTGCGTTGGACGTAGGCGGCGGTGGGGGGTTGGGGGCGGTCGGGGGTGGAGGTGGCGACGGCGATGACGGAGAGTTGTTCGGCGGTGATGCCTGCTGCTTGCATGGCGGCGCGTGCTGCGGTGGTGGCCAGGTCGGAGGTGGCTTGGTCGGGGGCGGCCCAGCGGCGTTCACGGATGGCGGTTTTGCGGGTGATCCAGTCGTCGTCGACGCCGGCGGGTGCGCCGACTTCGTCGTTGGTGACGATCCGGTCGGGCACGTAGGCGCCGGTGCCGAGGATTCTGACGTCGATGCTGGGGCTGATCCGGTCCGGCACGTCGGCGTCGATATCGATGGGCCCGATGTCGGTCATGCGTGCCCTCCCCTCGAGTGGTCTCGGATGACTGTCTGTTCCCTGCCCCGCCCAGTCCCGCCCCGCGCCCGTCCGGCCGGCTCGGCCTGGCCGGTGAGCGGCCGGGCCCGTGCACGGCCTGGGTGGTGCGCGGCCTGTCCCTGAGCGGCCCGGCCCGCGCGCGGTCCGGTGCGTGTGCGGCTTGGCCTTGTGCGCGGTCTTGCTGGTGCGTGGTCCGGCTGGTGTGCCGGTCCGGTTGGTGCGTGGCCTGGCCCGTCGGCCGGCCCGGCCTCGTATGCCGGCCTGGCCCCGTGCGTGGTTCGGCTCGCGCGCCGGCCTGGTCCTTGCGCGGCCGGGCTGGTGCCCGGTGCCCGGTGCGTGGCCTGCGTGGCCTGCGTGGTGCGTGGGGTGGCTCGCGCGCCTGCCCGGTCTGGGCGGTGCGCGGCCGACTGGTGCGCTCTGGCGTGTGCGTGCTCCGGCTGGTGCGCCGGTTGGGTGGTGCGTTTTGCGTCCCGTCCCGTCGCGCCCCGCCCTGCCCCGCGGCCCCGGTCTGGGTCCGGTCTGTGCGTGGCCTGACTGGTGCGTGGTGCGTGGTGCGTGGTGCGTGGTGCGTGGTGCGTGGTGCGGTTCGTGCGCCGGCCCGGCTTTGTGTGCCGGTCTGGCTGGCTGGTGCGTTTTCCGTCCCGTCGCGCGCTGCGGCCCGGTCTGGGTCCGGTCGGTGCGTGGCCTGGCCTGGCGCTGGTCCGGCCTTGTGTGTGGCCTGGTGTGTGCGCCGGTCCGGCTGGTGCGGTCTGGCTGGTGTTGCCCGCCCGTCGGCCTGGCGGCCCGTGCGGTCTGGCTGGTGTCGCCCGTCTGCCTGCCGGCCCCGTCTGCCCGTCTGCCCGTCGGCCTGGTGGTCGTCGGCCTGTTGGTGTGGCTGGTGTGTTGCCTGGCCGTCGGTTCGTGTGGGCTGGTGCGCACGCCGGTCCGGCTGGTGCGTGCCGGTCTGGTTTGTGTGTTGTCTGTTCTGCTTGCCGGCCGGGTTTGTGGGCGGGTTTGTGGGCGGGTTTTGTGGGTGGGGTTTAGCGGGTTTCGTAGATGCGTTTGTGGTTGTTGATTCCGGCTAGTCGGTAGGGGCCGGTGGTTTGGGTGGGGGTGGTGTGGTGGGTGCCGTCGGTGGGGAGGGTGTTTTCGTGGAGTTGGAGGTAGGTGGGGTAGTCGATGGTGGTGCGGCGGGTGATGGTGTGTTGGTTGGTGGTGGTGTGGAGGTGGTTGTGGTAGTCGGGGGTGGGGGTGGCGGCGAAGAATTCGGCGACGCTGCCGGAGCCGTAGCTGAAGAGGCCGATGGGTTGGTTGGTGAGGTCGGGTGTGTGGTCGAGGAGTGCGGCGAGGCCGAGGTAGACGGAGGCGGTGTAGCTGTTGCCGATGACGTTGTTGTAGGTGGTGGTGGGGCCGATGGCTTGGGTGATGGTGTGGTGGTCGGTGTCGCGGTCGTTGTAGTTGAGTAGGTGGCGGTGTGCTTTGTAGGCCATTTTTGTGAATGGCTGGTGGTAGCAGAAGGCAGTGAAGTCGTCGAGGGTGTGGCCGCCTTGTTCGGTGTAGTCCTTCCAGGTGCCTTCGACGGCTTGGAGGTAGGCGTTGATGGATTCTTGTCCGTCGACGAGGGCGGTGTCGCGGTAGTTGGGTCGCCAGAAGTCCATGACGTCGGCGGTGTAGAGGCCGGAGGGGTCGTGGATGGTGAGCAGGGCGGGGTTGGCGGTGACGAGCATGGCGACGGCTGCGGCGCCTTGGGTTGCTTCGCCGGGGCTGTCGGCGTCGTATTTGGAGACGTCGCTGGCGATGACGAGGACGTGTTGGGTGGGGTCGCGGCGGATGAGGCCGAGGGCGAACTGGAGGGCGGCGGTGGCGCCGTAGCAGGCTTGTTTGAGTTCGACGACGCGGGTGGCGGAGGGGAGTTGGAGGAGGGAGTGGACGTAGACGCCGGCTGCTTTGGCCTGGTCGATGGATGATTCGGTGGCGAAGACGACGGTGCGGATGCGGTCGCTGCCGTGGCGGGCGATCAGGGGGGCGGCGGCGGTGGCGGCCATGGTGACGATGTCTTCGTCGGCGGCGGGGATGCTCATGGATTCCTGGCCGATACCGGTGTGGTATTTGCCGATGTCGGTGCCGTTGTGGTCGGCGAGTGCGGTGTGGGGCAGGACGAACTCGGTGGTCGCGAACGACAGGTCGTGGATTCCGAGGTGGTGGGACATGCCTAGGCACCAACCTTTGCGGTCGTGTGGTCGCGTTCGAGCTGGAGGTGTGCGCGCATGAGTTCGCCGGGGTTGGTCTGGGCTGCGAGCAGGGACAGTTCCCCGCACAGCACGGTGGCCGCGGCGATGACGGCGAGCCTGCGTGCGTTGGTGCCGGGTTCGCCGTCGGCGCGGCAGCCCAGGCGGGTCAGGTTCGTCTCCACGAAGCCCAGGCCCTTGCCGTTGCCGACGGTGCCGACGATCAGGTTGGGCAGGGTGCAGGAGAAGTACAGGTCGCCGTCGCGGTCTTCGGCCATCGTGACGCCTTGGGAGCCTTCGACGATGTTGGCCGCGTCCTGGCCGGTGGCCAGGTAGAAGCCGAGGAGCATGTTCGCGTAGTGGGCGTTGGCCGAGCGGATACCGCCGGCCAGGAGGGTGCCCAGGAGGTTCTTGCGGATGTTGAGCTCGACGACTTTCGCGGCGGTGGTGTGCAGGACGTCGGTGACGACCTGCTGGGGGATGAGCAGTTCGGTGACGACGTTCTTCCCGCGGCCGAGGATCCCGTTGATCGCGGTGGCCTTCTTGTCGGTGCAGTAGTTCCCGGAGATCGATCCGTAGGAGATGCCGGGGATGGTCTTGAGGAGGTGGCCCAGCAGGGCGTCGGAGGCGAGGGTGGCCATGTTGTGGCCGGAGGCGTCGCCGGTGCTGAACTCGAAGCGGATGAACAGCAGATTCGCCGTGATCTCGTGGCGGATGCCGATGAGCTGGGCGTACCGGCTGCAGCCGCGTACCACCTCGCGCAGTTCGTCGATGCGCGTGTCGATGGCCTGCGCGGCGGTGTGGGCGGTGAGTGCGTCGGTTGCTTCGACGAGCACCGAGCGGGTCATCCGCTCGTCGACGAGGGTGGCGACGATGCCCTGCTCGGCGAGCATGGAGACCTTCGCGCCCCGGCCCACCGAGGGCCACAGCGGCGATTCGTAGGTGGCCAGGGGCACGTGGGTCTCGGTGTGGGCGACGTTCCCCGAGATGCGCAGGGGGCCCACCCACTTCATCGGGACCCCGGCTATCGCGTGTGCGTCGGTCATCGTGTGCTTCCCGTCATCTCGTCGAAGGCGTCAAACTGTCGAACTTGTCGAAGCTGTCGAACTTGTCGAAGCTGCCGAAGGTGCTGCAGGTGCTGCAGGCGTCAGAGCGCTGCAGGCGTCAGAATGCTGCGGGTGCTGCGGGTGCTGCGGGTGTCGGGGTGCTGCGGGTGTCGGGGTTGCGGGTGTGCGGGGTCCCGGACGGTGCCCGGGTACGAGCAGGCGGTGCGGCAGGCGTTGACCGGCGTTCCCGGCGGTGGGCGCCCGGGTCTGGTGGGCGGTGGTGGCCAGGTCCCGGTTGATCTCACCGGTCGTGGTGCCGGCGCCGGTCATCGCGTTGATGCAGGGCCGGTCGGTGCCGCTCAGCGGTGCGGCCGGCGGCACGCCGGGGCGGCCGGTGCCGGCCGGGGCACGGACGAATGCCACCCCGTCCAACTGGTCCAACTGGTCCAACTGGTCCAACTGGTCGGACCGGTCGGTCTGGTGGGTCTGGTTGAGGTGGCTGTGTGTCCGGTGCTGTTTCGTGGCGGGCCGGACGTCGTCCTTGCGCTGACCGCTCATGTCTGGTCGCCCTCGGCCCTGTCGGCCCGTTCGGTGCTGCCGGTGCTGCCGGTGCTGTCGGTGCTGTTGGTTCTTTCGGCGGCGGGTGCCAGTGGGAGGGGGAGGATTCCGGCGGTGGTCCATTGCTGTCGGAGGTGGGTGGTGGTGTGGGGGGTGTGGGTGTCCAGGAGGGCGATGCCGCAGTCGCCGCCGCCGGCTCCGGAGGGTTTGGCGGCGCCGCCGGCGGCTTCGGCGGTGTCGCACAGGGTGGTGAGTTCGGGGGTGAAGATGCCCAGGCCGACTTCGTTGTCCAGGCGGGTGAGTTCCTGGCGGGCGGTGCGGATCTGGTGGAGCAGGGCTGGTGCGTCGCCGGTGTCGAGTGCGTCGGTGGCGGCGTGGACGAGGGCGGTGGCGGTTTTGACGAAGGCTTCGTAGGTGGTGCTGTCGCGCCAGGTGCGTCGGTGCAGGCCGGCTACCAGGGATGCGGTGGAGGCGGGGGTTTTGGTCCAGCCGACTTCCAGGCGCAGGCCGGCCGGTGGCGGTAGCCGGCGTACGGCGAAGCCGGGCCAGTCGGTGCGCAGTGTGTGTGCGATGCCCCGGCGGCGGGCGAGGTCGAGGACGAAGGCCCGGTCGGGTGCCTGGTAGGTGATCCAGCCGCCCCAGGTACTGGCGGCCAGGTCGCCGCCGGAGCCTTTCGTATCGAGGCGGGCGCTGGCGAGCAGGGCCAGCCGGAAGAGGTCGGGGGCCGGCAGGGGCAGGCCGCAGAAGGCGGCGACGGCGTCCACGGCCGCGACGGTCACCGCGCCGCTGGAGCCCAGGCCGTACTTGCGGCCGTCTTCGTGCAGGCGGCTGCTGACCGACACGGTCATCGCGGGTAGCGGCCGGCCGTGTTCGGCCAGGAGTTCGCCGACGGTCTCGACGGCCGAGACCACGTGCGCCAGCGAGCTACGGGCCCGCTGCCCCCCGGACTGGCCGCCGGGCTGCCCGTCGGGCTGCCCGCCGGGCTGGCCGTCGGGCTGGCCGTCGGGCTGGCCGTCGGGCTGGTGGTCGGGGCGGTCGTCGGGGTGGAGTCGGGTGCCGGTCCAGTGCCAGTGCACCGTGCCGGTGAGGAGGTCGGAGGAGATGTCGACGCCGGCGGTGGCCGAGCCGGACACGGTGACCGTGATGTCCCGGTCGACCGCCACGAGGATTGCCGGGACGCCGGGGGTGACCACCGCGTACTCGCCTGCGACGAACAACTTGCCCGGTGCCCGCCGGACCACCGTCCCGCCCGCAGCCCCATCCGCAGCCGCACCCGGGGAACTGCCCGCAGCCGCGCCCGCAGCCCCATCCGCAGCCGGGTTCGCGGAGCCGTCCGCAGTCCCGTCCGAGGGGCTGCCCGCAGCCGGGCCCGCAGTCGGGCCCGGGGTGCGGTCCGCTACCCCGCCTGCGGTTCCGCTCGGGGTTCCGCCGGGGGTGTGGTCCGGTGCCGGGTGGGGGGTCATCGTCCGCCCTCGGGGAGCAGGCGGGTGGCGGGGCCGGGTCCGGCGATGTGGACGGCGCCGCCGTCGGCGGCTTCGCGTACGGCGTCGGCGACCCGGTGGGCGTCGGTGCGGGCGCACAGGACTTTGACGTTGGGTCCGGCGTCCATGGTCGCCCAGGCGGGTATGTTTTCGCGGCGCAGTTGCAGGACGCGGTCGAGGACGGTCAGGGTCGCCGGCGACAGGTAGCGCACCGCGGGCCGTGCGGCGAGCATGGTGGCGTGCATGCCCAGCGCGTTGCGTTCGGCGATTTCGCCGACGACGGCCAGGTCGCCGCGCAGGAGGGCGGCGCGCATGCCGGCGAGGTCGTCTTTGCTGGAGGCGGCCCAGGGTTCGTACAGCGGGGAGGTGTCGACGGTGCGGCGCATCGCCGCGCGGCTGGAGACGTCCTTGGGGCCGGCGTTGACCACCGCGATGACCAGTGCTGCGTCGATGTCGCCGACGGGTACCGGTTCGGCGTAGGAGCTGAGGTCGGCTTCGGCGGGGGTGCCGGCGGGCCGGCCGGCGCGCCAGGCGGCGAAGCCGCCGAAGATCGAGCGTGAGGCCGATCCGGAACCGCGCCGGGCCAGCCGGGACAGGGCCCGGGCGTCGCCGCCGAGTCCGTAGGCGGCCGCGGCGGCGACGGCCAGGGCGGCGAAGCCGCTGGCGGACGAGGCCAGGCCCGCGCCGGTGGGCACGGTGTTCTCGGATTCCACCACGGCCCGCTGCGCCACTCCGGCGCGCTGGCGCACCAGGTCGAGGAAGGTGACGATGCGCCGTTCGGCCTCCCCGGTGGCGGGCACGCCGTTGAGTGTCACCACGTCGCTGCCGGCGCCGGGTGCGAGCCGCACGCGGGTGGTGGTGGGGAAGATGTCCAGGGTCATCGACAGGCTGTCGGTGCGGGGCAGGACCAGGTGCTCGTCCCGCTTGCCCCAGTACTTGATCAGCGCGATGTTCGGGTGGGCCACCGCGGTGGCCCCCGCCTGCCCCCCGGCCCCGGCCCCGGTGCGGGCTTCGGTGCCGGTTTCGGTGCCGGTGTGCTGGTCCTGGGGCCGGACCACGGTCATCCGCTGTTCAGACATCACCGGTGCGCCTCCTCAGCGGTACGACCCAGGTGTGCACGGCACCGGCCTCGTGGAGACGGCGGGTGACCTTGCTGGCCTCTTCGGGCCTGGTCAAAGCGATCATGCAGCCGCCGAGACCACCGCCGGTGATCTTCGCGCCGAGGCTGCCGGCCGCGAGTGCGGCGGCGACCATCGTGTCGATGAGGCCGGTACTGAGCCCGGCCGCACGCAGCAGTTCGTGGTAGTCGGTCATCTGCGTGCCCACGTCCGCGGCCCGGCCCTCGGCCAGGGCCTGGCGGGCCGCGGCGGTCAGTTCCGCGGCGCGGGCCAGGAACTTCTCCTGGGATCCGGCGCGGCGCTCGAATCCCTCCCGGAGCAGTTCGACGGCTTCCTTGGTGCTGCCCGCGGTGCCGCTGTCCGCGACGATGAACAGCCCGTCGCAGCCGATGCTCAGCTCACGGGCCCGGCCCTTTTGGAACAGCAGCGGGGCGGCGGCGCCCACGGTCATGGCGTCGACGCCGCTGGCCCGGCCGTGCGTCATGTGCTCGGCCGTCTGCACCAGTTCGAACGCTGCGGCGTCCGAGAGCTCGCGGCCGAACAGCTCGGCCAGCGCCAGGACGATCGCCCGGGTGTTCGCGGCGCTGGATCCCAGTCCCCGGCCGGGCGGGATCGCGCCGTCGAGGATCACGTCGAGATGCGGGTCGCCCTGGATGCCCATGCGGTCCTTGAAGGCGGCGGTCAGGTGCCGCAGCCCGTCGGAGGCCTGCGTGACCACCGCCCGCGACGCGGACCCGGTCATGGTGAACGACAGCTCCCCCTCGCCGTCCTCGGCCGGCGACCACCCCGCGCTGGCCGTCGCGGTGAGCTGCGGAATCGGCAGGGCCAGCGCCGCACCCCCGTAAACGACCGCATGCTCACCCAGCAAAATCGCCTTGGCATGCGCACGACCTACGCCGACGGAGTGAGCCCGGTGGTTTCCCGAAACCCCTTCCACTGAGGTCGGTAGAGTCAACGCACTCAGCTCCCCTTTGTCGTTTCTGCGGTGAGATCGCATCGTCCGGATTTCCACGAAGGAATGAAGCGGGCGGCCGGCCCCGCGCACAGGCGCCGGCCCGCAAGGATCTGACGGCCCGTCGGCAAAGAGGCGATGGTCGAAGCGCTGCGCCCGCCGGGCCCGGCGCCGGGGCGCACACGGCGGGCCCGGCACACACGGCACGCCCCCGTGCGGGGGTGTGCAGGTGCATGCGGAAGGAAGGCGGTGCCGGACGCCCGGGGGGCCTCTTCGCGCCGGGGCAGCCCGGGCGGGCCCGGGGAATGCGGCACCAATCCACCACCCCGCGCACGTTTTCGGGCAGGGTAGATGTGCGTAAATAGTGACACGGGTTTTTCGTCGCGCCAAGAGCGGCTCAAAGTGACCTGGCTCACGTCCGGGTGGGTGGGCTCGCACGTGGACTCCTGGCGCCGGTACGGCGCGAAGCGCGGGGTCGGGGGGAGCGGGGCCCGGCGCGGCGGCCGGCCCCCGGGCGGCGGCCGTAACGCCGCCGGCGGCGGCTGGTCTTGTGCGGCGGGCTGCATGACGCGGTGTCACCTCGCAGGCCTTCTCGCTGCTGCCGGGCGGTGCCGGCGGCGCGGCGCGGGCCTAGCGGGGCAGGGGGTCACGGGCCCCGGCGGCGCGGTCGGCGAGCCCGGGCCCCGCGGGTGCGGGGGCGGCGGTCCGGCGCTGCAGGGCGATCTGGGTGAGCTCGTCGATGTCGAACTGCGAGCGGCAGTTCGGCGCACCGTAGCGGGTGATCTTCCCCCGGCTGACCCACTTGCGGATGGTCGCTTCGGAAACCCCTACGGCCAGCGCGGCCACGTTCGTGGGGACGAGCCTGTGGCGTGGCGGTTTCGTCATGCGTTGACATCCTTTCGCTGCCGCTCCATGAGCTGCCGCAGGGCCAGCCATTCGTGCATCGCCCAGGAATGACCCGCGGAGCACTCGATGCTTCTTCTGGCCGTGTTCCCGGCGCCGTTCGGCCACGCGCTTATCGTTCCGGCGCAGCCGTCCACGACACACTGCCGGATGATCGTGCGGGAGGAACTGGAGTCGGGGTCGATGATGGTGCGCAACTCGGCGACCAGGCTCTCCGTCTCGTCCGCGAAGTCGGCGGCCGGAGGCTGGGCGGCCAGCCACTGAAGATGCCGGGCCAGAAACCGCGCCAACTGCGGGACGGAACGGCCCGGCGCGGTGATGCCGAGCTGTTCCACGACGATTTCCGACCAGGACTCGAGAGTGGCGAGAATGTTGTAACGGGCGTCGAGCGCCGAGATGTCCAGATGGTCCCGCGTGCGGCTGCCGGAAACCTTGGTGGGGCTGATCCGCCTGGACATCGGCGACACCTGGTGCAGGCACTCCTGGTGAAGACCCGGAAGCGCACGCAGATTACGCTCCACCTGGCGGACACAGGGAGCGCACAGCACGGACCCGTGGACAGCGCGGCTGTCGTGAGCGTGATCCCTGGGGCACGGGTGAACCTTCATTGAACCTCCTTGAGACGGCTCGCCCTCCGCAATCGCGAGGAAAACTGCATGTGTAACGCCATGCCGATTGCGGCAGTCGTGAAGTGTTCCTTTTCGTATCCCGTTCCAGCCGTCGCCGTACCGGTCCGAGGCGCAGGACCGGTATCACTTGCCCGCGAACCTACCGACGGGCGCTGGAGTCCCAATACAGCCTCGTTCGCGGCTCGGTGGTGGGTGGGAAGCGGGCCTTCCTCGAGCCGGAATCCACCCGTCTTTGAGTCACCACCGGGCACACGGGTCACCGCAGCAGGCAGGGAACCAACAGGGAACCAAGGGGTGCACCCGGCCCGGCGCAGCCGGGGGTGCGCAGGCACCGTGCGTGCGCCGCCCGCCCGGGGGCGGGGGTGCGCGGGTGCGCCGCGGCCGGCCGGCCCCGGGCCGGCGGCGGTGCGGCGGCGGTGCGGCGGCGGTGCGGCGCGCGGTCCGCGGTGACGGGGATTCAGGAAAAGGAGAGGGGTGGTGGCCCGCGCGCCTGGGGAAACCCGCTCTTGTCGTGCCGCCGCGACGCAACACGGCGACCGGGCCGGTCACTTCGCCCCGGGCCCGCGGCGCCGCCCGGGCAGATCAATTCGGGGCGGGCCGGCGCCTGCCGCGACTTCACCCTTCCCGGGGCAGTGACCCACGTCACCGCAGGCGCTCTTGGCGGGGCGACTTCGCCCGTGTCACTATTCCAACAGCCCCTCCCTGCCCAAAAACTGCTGCGGGCCGGGGAGTTGAGCACCGTATCCACTGGTTTGTCCCGGTGGGACCGCGTCCGTGCCGTGTTCGGCACGGGTTCCCTCTCGTCTCTCGTGTCCTGAGCGCCGTGGCGCCGTTGGTGCCGTGTGCGTGTGGCCGCACAGTGCCGCACAGTGCCGGGCAGTGCCGCCAAGTCGTCGCCAAGTCGCCGTCAAGCCGTCGTCAAGCCGTCGTAGGTGACGATGTTCCGTGGTGCCGGCAGGGGGCGGAGCCCTGTCGGGGTGCCGGTGGCCTGTTGCGTGTCGCGGATTCGTTGTTCATCTCATGACCGGCTCCGGTTCGGAAGCTGGGCGCAGATCCTTTTCGTACCGAAGGCAGACTCTAAGGAAAGAGGGCCCAGATATGCCAAGGCTGTGCAAGCCTGCGGTGAGCGCGCCGGAATACACCATCACGATGGAAGAGACTCTGCAGTTCGCCGAAGAGGTGCACGCAGGGAAGCCGCAACTTCCTTTGGCGCTTCGCCTGATCCGGAACACGGGGGTGTTGAAGCGGCATATCGTGCAGCCCATCGAGAAGACGCTGGGGCATCCGGGTCTGACCGAGCGCAACCGTATCTACGAGGCCGAGTCGAAGAAGATGTGCCCGCCGGTCATCGAGGAGGCGCTGGCCAACGCAGAGGTGACGGCGCGTGATGTGGATGCGATCATCTACGTGTCCTGTACCGGGTTTTTGATGCCGTCGCTGACGGCGTGGCTGATCAACAAGATGGGCTTCCGGTTCGACACCCGGCAGATACCCATCGCGCAGCTCGGCTGTGCGGCCGGTGGTGCTGCGGTGAACCGGGCGCACGACTTCTGCGCGGCCCACCCGGGCAGCAACGTGCTGATCGTGGCGTGTGAGCTGTGCTCGCTGTGCTACCAGCCGACCGCGGACGACATCGGTTCGCTGCTGTCCGACGGGCTGTTCGGCGACGCGGTCGCGGCCGCGGTGGTGCGCGGGACCGGGGGAGTGGGCATCGAGCTGGAGCGCAACGCCTCCTACCTGATCCCGGACACCGAGGAGTGGATCTCCTACTCGGTGCGCGACACCGGTTTCCACTTCCTGCTCGACCGGCGGGTGCCGGGCACCATGGAGCCGCTGGCGCCGGTGCTGCGGGAGCTGGCCAAGGACCACAGTTGGGATGCCGGGAAGCTCGACTTCTACATCATCCACGCCGGCGGCCCGCGGATCCTGGACGACCTCGCGAAGTTCCTGGAGGTCGACCGCGGTGTGTTCCGGCACAGTTGGTCGACGCTGACCGAGTACGGCAACATCGCCAGCGCCGTCGTCTTCGAGGCCGCCCGCCGCCTGTTCGAGGAGGAGACCCTGGCCTCCGGTGCCACCGGCATGATCGCGGGCTTCGGGCCCGGGATCACCGCCGAGATGGCGCTGGGCACCTGGGGCGCCGACGGCACGGGCACGCCGGGCTGACCGGTCGGCCCGGGGCGCCCCGCCACCGCGCCCCGCCCCACCGCCCAGCCCCGCCCGGCACCGTCCTTCCCGTCCGCGCCGGCGCCGCTGCCGCTGCCGCCGCTGTCCTCGGCCGCCCTCGCCGCCAGCCGCCAGCCGCCGGCCGTCGTCGGCTGTCGGCTGTCGGCTGTCGGGGTCGGGTTTGGGGTGGTCGGGGTGTGGGCGGCGGGTTGTCGGCTTGAGTGTCGTGAACGGGATCGTACGGAGAAAGGGAAGTGAACTGCATGACCGGTCTCATCCTCCCCCCGGGGCAGGGGCGAAAGCTGAGCACGAAGGCGCAGGAGGTGACGTTCAAGGCCACCGAAGCGGACGGCTCCGCCGTGTCGATCTTCGAGGTGGTGGTGCCGCCGGGGTTCGACGTCGGGGCGCATGTCCACGGCGAGGCGCAGGAGTTCTTCTACGTCCTGGAGGGGGAGCTGGAGCTGCTGGCGTTCGAGCCGACCGAGCGTACGGCGGAGAACTGGCACCTGTGGGAGTCGCCGGAGGGGCAGCGGATGGTGCGGGCGACCGCGGGGGCGAGCATGTTCGTTCCGCCCAACACCCCGCACGCCTTCCGTAACGCCTCGGGTGAGCCGGTGCGGATGCTGTTTCAGTGTGTGCCCTCGCCGGTGCACGAGCTGTACTTCGAGGAGATCGCCGAGATCTGGTCGTCGGGCAAGACGGTGGATGCCGACGCGGTGGAGGAGATGCGCCGCCGGTATGACGTGCATCAGATCACGCCGCTTCGTTTCGACCCGCCCGCCGAGGCCGCTTCGCGGCCGGCCGCCGCGGCCAAGGGAGCGTGAGGGGGATGGACAAGATTTCCCTGACGCACGCGAGTCTGGGTGAGCGGGAACTGGCCGCCGTCGCCGAGGTGTTCGCCTCGGGCTGGCCGGCCGGGCAGGGCCCGCGGGGCAAGGCGCTGGAGGCGACGCTGAAGGAGCGCTACGGCGCCGGGGGTGCGGTCGCGGTCAGCAACTGCGGCGCGGCCTTGCATCTGGCGATGCTCGCGTTCGGCGTCAAGCCGGGCGATGAGGTCATCGTCGCCGACTACACGTTCCCGGCACCGGCGCACGCGGTGCGCTACATGGGCGCGACCCCCGTCTTCGCCGACGTCCGCGCCGATACCGGCACGGTGGATCCGCAGGCGGTGGCGGCTTTGGTCGGTCCGCGCACGGTCGGCATCATCGCGGTGGACACGGTGGGTCTGCCCGCGGACTACACCGAGCTGCAGGCGATCGCCGACCGGCACCGGCTGTTCCTGGTCGAGGACGCGGCCTGTGCGGTGGGTGCGACGTATCAGGGCCGGGAGGCGGGGGCGCTGGCGGAGGTGGCCTGCCTGTCGTTCCACGGGCGCAAGGGCGCCAGCAGCGGCGAGGGCGGGGCGCTGATCGCCACCGACCCGGCGATCGCGGCCCACGCGCGCCAGCGTGCCTCCTTCGGCATCGGCAGCATCTTCGACGCCGGGCAGGTCATCGGCCTGCCGATCCCGGAGTTCACCGAGATCGGCTACAACTTCAAGCTGTCCGACATCGCGGCGGCGATCCTGCAGGTGCAGATCGGCCGGATCGAGGAGCTGCTGGCCCGCCGCAGCGCGGTCGCCGAGCGCTACGGGGAGCTGTTCGCCGGCGAGGAACTCCTCACGGTGCCGCACGTGCCCGAGGACCGTACCCACGCCTGGCAGTCCTACCTGGTCACGCTCGCTGAGGGCGTGGACCGCGCGCAGGTGGCCACCGATCTGCGCGCGGCGGGGATCGGGTCCTTCCACGGCACGTGGGCCAGCCATGTCCAGCCCGCGTTCGAGGCGAAGCAGGTCTGCCCGGTCTCGGCGGATCTCTTCCGCCGCAATCTGGGCATCCCCATGCACGCCGAACTGACCATGAGCCAGGTCGAACGGGTCGCGGAAGTGGTGCGCAAGGCGGTTCGTACGCACGCGGCGCCGGCCCGCCGCCCCCTCTGACCCGCACCCCCCACCACCGCACCACCGCCGCACCACCGCCGCACCACCGCCGCACCCGCCGCATCATCACTGCCGTACTGCCGTCGGCCCGCCGCACCGCCGCCGCCGGCCCTGGCATTTTCACCGCCGGCCTCGCGTATGCCGCCGCCGGTCCGCTGCCGCGGGCCGGCGGCGTGGTTTTCCGACCGCGCCAGGCCCTGGGCAAGACGAAGGAGACGGTCCCCATGAAGGGCTCCACAGCCTACAAATCGATTCTCAAGCACGGTCTGCACATCGGTCTGCTGCCGGAGACGGCCGCGGCGGTCAATCCGGCCACGCCGATCACCCTGGATCACGATCTGGACATCTTCCCCGAGGCGGGGCGGCGTCTGACGGTGGCTCAGTACGCCGAGCACGTGGACGACCTGGCGGGCCGCCTGTGGGCGGCGGGCATCCGGCCCGGTGAGCGTGTGGTGATCTACAAGAAGGCCAACGCCGATCACTGGATGGTCGCCGCGGCCATCTCCCGTATCGGCGCGGTCGTCGTCAACCTCTCCCCGGCCCTGGACGCGGTGACCGTGGCCGCGCTGCTGGAGCGGGCCGACCAGCCGAACCTGGTCACCGACGAGGCCAAGCTCGACGTGCTGGCCGACATCCCGCTCGCGGACCTGACCCGGCGGGTGATCGCGGTGGGCGGGGAGCGGGCGGGCACGGTCTCGCTGGCCGGGCTGGCCGGTGCGCCGCGGGTCAAGCCCGTGCTGCGGCCGATCGACGAGGCCGCGGTGATCACCCACACCTCCGGGACGACGGGCATCCCCAAGCTGGTGGTGCACACCGCCCGCACCCAGGGGCTGCGGCTGATCCCGCAGTGGCGGCTGCTGTCGCTGATGCGGAAGAAGGAGACGGTCGCCATCCACGTCCCCTTCGTGCACTCGCGGATGGTCGCGGCGATGTCGCTGGCGCTGCTGAAGGAGTTCCCGGTCCTGCTGATGCGCCAGTCCGACCCCGCCGAGGTCGCCGAGCACCTGCTGGAACACCGGCCCGTGCTCATCGAGGCGCTGCCCAACTCGCTGATGGAGTGGGAGCCGCTGACCGAGGACCCGCGCACCCCGTTCGGGTCGGTGAAGGTCTTCAGCAGCACCTTCGACGCCATCCACCCGGGCACGATGAGCAAGCTGCTGAAGTCCTCCGACCGGCGCGGGGCGCTGTTCTTCCAGATCTACGGCCAAAGCGAGGTCGGCCCGGCCACCGGCCGCGCCTACCTGCGCAACTCCGCCCACAAGGCCAACGGCCGCTGCGTCGGCTGGGCCATGCCCAAGGGTGCCGCGAAGATCCGGGTGGTCAGCCGGGACGGGCAGCCCCCCTCCGAGGCCAACCCCGGCTACATCGAGGTCGCCTGGGACGGCCTGGCCAAGACCTACTTCGCCGAACAGGACCGCTACGACACCAACCGCAACGGCCAGTGGTGGCGCACCGGCGACGTCGGCTACCGCACCCGCCTGGGCTGCCTGCACATGCTCGACCGCGAGGTCGACATGATCCCCGGGGTGCACAGCTCCCTGGAGATCGAGGACGTCGTACTCAGCAAGCTCGGCGAACTCAGCGAACTGGTCGTGATACCGGGCCCGGACTCCCAGCCCGTCCCGGTGGTCTGCACCGTCGACGACAAGCCGCTGGACCACAGCCGCTGGCGTACGGCGGCCGCCGCGTTCCCCCAGCTGGCCGACCCGGTGCAGATCCCGCAGGCCGAACTGCCCAGGACGGCCACGCTGAAGGTGCAGCGGCTCGCGCTGGCCCGCCGCCTGGAAAAGCAGTGGGAACAGGAAAAGGCCTGACCCTGGGCGCACCCCGCCGGCGCCGCCGGCGGGGTGCCGGCAGGCCCTCCTCCTCTTTTCCGCGCCGGCCGCCCGGCCAGCGAACCCCCCGGCCCCGGGCAGGGCCCAGTCCTGCTGTGTCCTGCTGCGTCCTGCCCCGCCTCACGTGCTCATCCGCCCCGCCCGAGGAGACACGCAGTGACGACCGAAGTGACCTCCGCCACCGCATCCGGCCACGGGCCGGCCGCCTCCGTGCGCCGTATCACCGACGACCTGCTGCAACGGGTGGAAGACACGCTGCGCTCGCTCCTGGACGCCGAACGCGACCGCTACGCGCAGATGGACGAACGGGCCCTGGCCGCCGTCGACGCGCTGGCTGATCTGGTCACTTCGGGCGGCAAGCGGGTCCGGCCCACCTTCTGCATCACCGGCTACCTCGCCGCCGGCGGCAAGGCCGACGACCCGGGGATCGTCGCGGCGGCCGCGGGCATGGAGATGCTGCACGTCTCCGCCCTCATCCACGACGACATCCTGGACGACTCCGCGCAGCGGCGCGGGCAGCCGACCATGCACACCGCCTTCGCCGACAACCACCACAACAGCGGCTGGCGCGGCGAGTCCCGCCGCTTCGGCGAAGGGCTGGCCATCCTCGTCGGGAACCTGGCGCTCGTCTACTCCCAGCAACTGGTCAGCCAGGCGCCGCCGGCGGTCCTGACCGAGTGGCACCGGCTGTGCTCCGAGGTGAACATCGGCCAGTTCCTGGACGTCTGGGCGGCCGCCGAGTTCTCCGTCGATCCCGCACTCTCCCGCCTGATCGCCCTCATCAAATCGGGCCGCTACACCATCCACCGGCCGCTGGTCATGGGGGCGCACGCGGCCGGACGGGCCGACCTGGCCGCCGCCTACGTGGCCTACGGCGAGGCGGTCGGCGAGGCGTTCCAGCTCCGCGACGACCTGCTGGACGCCTTCGGCGACTCCGCCGAGACCGGCAAACCCACCGGCCTGGACTTCACCCAGCACAAGATGACGCTGCTCCTCGGCTGGGCGATGCAACGCGACGAACACATCCGCACCCTGATGACCCGCCCGGGCCACACCCCGCAGGAGGTACGCAGCCGCCTGGAGGACACCGGTGTCCCCGCCGACGTCGAACAGCACATCGCCGACCTCGTCGAACAGGGCTGCGCCGCCCTGGCCGACGCACCCCTGGAGGCGGTGTGGCGCCAGGAACTGGCGGAGATGGCCCTCCGCGCCGCCTACCGCAAGAACTGACGCCCCGCCGGGCCGCCGGCCGGCGCCCCCCGGCCGGCGGCCCACCCCCCACCCCCCACCCCCCACCCCGCACCCCCGCACACCGGCACCCCCGCACACCGGCACCCCCGCACACCGGCACACCGGCACCCCCGCACCCCGGCGCACCGGCACTGTGCGCGCCGCCGCCGTGCGCGCGGGTGCCACAGGGGCGGGCCGGGTGCCGGTCGGCACATCCACACGAACAGAGGGGGACAGGACGTGGACAACCAGGCACGTGGCGCCTTCGACGCCGGGCACCCCCGCACGCACCCGGCCGCGACCGGGAGCCGGTGATGGAAGACCTGGTACGGGCAGCCGTCGACACGATCCGCGAACGGTTCCGCGAACCGCTGAGCCTCGACGACCTCGCGCAGAGCGTGTGGGTCAGCAAATACCACTTCCTGAGGATGTTCACCCGCGTCACCGGCGTCACCCCGGGACGGTTCCTTGGCGCCGTACGGCTCCACGAGGCCAAACGCCTGCTGCTGAGCACCTCCCTGAACGTCGCCGACGTCGCCGCACGGGTCGGCTACACCAGCGCCGGCAGCTTCACCCGCCGCTTCACCGAATCGGTCGGGCTTTCCCCCACCCGCTACCGCCAGTTGTCGCTGGCACCCGGCGGCCACCCGCGCCGGCCCGCGCTGCCGGCCACCGGGCCCGCCGCGGCCGGCCCGGCCGCCGCGGCCGGCCCGGCGGTCCCGGCCCGGCCGACCGGGTCGGTGACCGGCGCGCTGCGCACCACCGGCGCGGAGCTCTCCCGCGCATACGTCGGCGTCTTCGACGGCGCCATCCTGCAGGGACTGCCCGCCTCCTGGAACACCGCCGGCGCACCGGGCCGCTTCACGCTGGCCCGGATCCCCGCGGGCACCTGGTACATCCACGCGGTCGCCCACGGCACCCCCGCCGCCGGCGGCGGGCCGGGGCCGGCGACGCTGACGGCCACCGTGGGCCCGGTGGCCGTCTCCGGCGGCACCGGCCGCATCCTCGACATCACCCTGTCCCCGATGGACTGGACCCGGCCGCCGATCCTCCTGGCTCTGACGGGCATGGACCTCCAGCCGACGGCGGCGTGAGCACGACCCCCGCCTGACCGCCCCCGCGCCGTGCGCGCGATCCGCACGCAGCGTGCCGGGATCCCCGCTCACGGAGACGGAAGGTATGAACACGGATCAGACCACGTCACTGCTCGCCGGACTTGCCGCCATCGTGCTCCTGGCCCGCCTGCTGGGCGTCCTGGCCCGGCGGCTCGGCCAGCCTGCGGTCATCGGCGAAGTCCTCGCCGGCGTCGCCCTGGGACCGACCCTCCTCGACGGCGCGATATCCGACGCCCTCTTCCCGGACACCGTACGTCCCCTGCTCAGCGCCCTGGCCGCGGTGGGCGTCGCGGTGTTCATGTTCATCGTCGGCCTGGAACTCGACGCCGCGCTGCTGCGCGGCAACAGGCGCCTGGCCGCCACCGTCTCGCTCAGCTCCATGCTGGTGCCCTGCGGCCTGGGCGTACTGCTGGCCCTCTACCTGGCGGACGACTACGCCACCGGCGACAGGACGGGCCTGGTGCTCTTCATGGGCGTGGCCATGTCGATCACCGCGTTCCCGGTCCTGGCCCGCATCCTCACCGACCGGCGGATGACCCGCACCCCGCTGGGCGCGGTGGCCCTGGCCTGCGCCGCCATCGGCGACGTGCTGGCCTGGGTCCTGCTGGCCGCCGTCGTCGCGGCCACCGCCCCGGGCGGCGCCGACCAGTGGCGCATGCTCCTGGCCGTCCCCTACCTGCTGGGCATGCTGTTCGTGGTGCGCCCGCTGCTGCGCCGGCTGGCCGCCCGCCGCGCCACGCTCCAGCTCACCCCGACGCTGTTCGCGTGCATCCTCGCGGGCCTGCTGCTGTCCGCCGCCGCGACCGAATGGGTGGGGCTGCACTACATCTTCGGCGCGTTCCTCTTCGGCGCCGTCCTCCCGCGCACCGGCACCGAAGAACTCCACACCGCCGTGCACGACCGCCTCGGGCAGATGACCGGCACCCTGCTGCTGCCGGTGTTCTTCCTGGTCTCCGGCCTCCAGGTCGACCTGTCCCGCCTGGACGCCGGCCACCTGGGAACCCTGGCGCTGGTCCTGCTCGTGGCCGTCGGCGGCAAGTTCACCGGCGCGTTCGCCGCCGCCCGCCTGAACCGGATGCCCGCCCGGCAGTCCGCCGCACTGGCCACCCTGCTCAACACCCGCGGCCTGACCGAACTCATCGTCTTGAACGTCGGCCTGCAACTGGGCTTCATCGGACCCGACCTCTACACCCTCATGGTCGTCATGGCCGTGATCACCACCGCGATGACCGGCCCGCTGCTGAGCTGGATCCTCGGCCGCCCCGGCCACGACGGCCCGCCCACCGCAGCCGGCGTACCCGAACGCACCACCGGAACCGTCGGCACCCCCGCCTGACCCGAAAACACCCCGGCCGGCGCAGCGGGATACGGCCCACCCGCATCCCGCCCGACACCCCCGCCCGACACCCCGGCCGGGCCCCGGGCCGGGTCCTCCGGCCCGATCCGGCCGACGGTGCACGACAATGGCCCGTATGTCCTCAGCCACCCCCGAAGAGACCCCCGCGGCGGCACCGGCCGCCGAAGCCGGCCTCGGCCTGCGCGAGCGCAAGAAACTGCGCACCCGCCAGGCGATCCGCGCCGCGGCCCGCCGGCTGATCGACGCACGCGGCTACGACGCAACGACGATCGAGCAGATCGCCGCCGCCGCCGAAGTCTCCCCCAGCACCGTCTTCCGCTACTTCCGCAACAAGGAACAGATCGTCCTGCGCGACGAGGACTACGCCTTCACCGGCGCGGAACTCCTGCGCGCCCGCCCCGCAGACGAACCGCCGCTGGTCGCCCTGCGCGCGGCGGTGTCCGCGATGGTCCGCGCCTCCTACGAGGAGTTCAACGCCGAATACCGCTGGCGCATGGAACTCGTACGCCAGGTGCCCGCACTGCGCGCACAGATGCACGAAGGCCAGGACAAAGCGGTCGAGGTCCTGACCGCGGCACTCACCGAACGTGCCGGACACGGCAAGGACCGCCTCGAACTGCGCGTCGTGGTGGGCGCCCTGCTGGGCGGACTCCACCAGGTGGTGCTCGAATGGGGCGACCACGACCAGAAAGGCGACCTGCCCGAGATGTTCGACCGGGCACTGACGGTCCTGGAAGAGGGCCTGACCCCCCACACCCCGCACACGACACCAGGATGACCCCCGCCGGAACCCACCCCACCCGGCGGCGAACCGCACACGAGACAGGGCCCCCGGATTCACCCCCGGGAGCCCTGCTTTTTTTGTTTCTGCCCCTCGTGCCGTGCCGGGGTCAGTTCTTGACGTCGCCCTTGACGTGCTTGTCGACGAATTCGTGGGCCATGTCGCCGAACTGTTCGCCGAAGGTGATGGTGCGGTCGACGGTCTTCATGAAGTGGACGCCGCCCCAGACGCGGCTGGTGCCGCAGGCGCGGGTGAAGTCGGTCCAGGTGGGGAAGTGGAGCTGGAGGTCGGCGGCGGGGGTGATGCCGGGCTCGACCATGGTGGAGCCGGCTTTGTAGTCGATGGTCCAGTCGAGTTCGTCGGAGCCGAAGTAGCGGCGGGCGGCCTGGGAGGTGGCCGAGCACAGGCTGGTGGAGCCTGAGGGGTATTCGGGGTGGTCGCCGACGGGCAGGTAGCTGGACCACTCGGAGGCTCGGATGTCGTCGACGGTGCCCATGCCGATGCCGCCCCAGGCGGTGACCTTCTTCTTGCCGTAGACGTGGCGGACGACGGTGACGGGGCGGGCGGCGTCGAACTTGGTCTTCTGGTGCCAGGCGGCGATCAGCGGCTCGAACGTGGCCAGGACGTGGGAGAGCATCCAGTGGACCCAGCCGTGCATGCCCATCTCGTTGTTCTCATCGTGCTTCTTGGCGATGACGATCGATGAATGCCCGATGCCCCACAGCTTGTTCTCCATGATCTCGGTGACGACCTTGCGTTCGTCGGTGAGAGCGGCCGAGGTCTCCAGGATTTCGTCCGCGGAGCGCCTGAAGGCGCGGCGGTCGGTGTGGTCGATGTGGTCGGGGCGGGGCAGGCGGAACTGGGCGGGGTCTTTGAAGATGTGCGGCTTGGTGCGGGCGGCCTGGGGGGTGACGAAGTGCTGGGTGACGTAGATGCCGAGGTCGCCGGGGCCGCCGCCGGCGCGGCGGCCGTTGTGGCGCTGGAGTTGGGGCTGCCAGCGTGAGGGGTTGTTGACGTCGAAGGCGGTGTTGACCGGCTGGTAGCCGGTGTAGTCGGCCCAGGGTGTGGGGTTGTAGGTGCGGCCGCCTTCGTAGCCCAGGACGTTCATGCCGTCGTTCTTCAGCGCGTTCCACGCGTTCTTCGCGGCGACGTTCCCGATGCCGATGGGGCTGGTGAGGTTCTCCGACTCGTCCATGGGGTCCAGCCCGAGGCCGGTCATGAGTTCGCGGAGGCGGCCGACCTGCTGGGGGAGGATCTGTGTCCAGACGCCGTGCTGGGCGTAGAGGGCGGCGATGTTCATGTTGCGGTTGGTGGCCGATTCGCCGGCGGGGCGGCGGGGGATGCGGGAGTACACGCCGACGGCGGTCTCGTGGTAGGGGGCCAGGGCGTCGAAGGCGGCGAACCAGACGACGCGGTTGATCCACAGGAAGACGGTGACGTCCATGGGGCCGAGGATGGCCAGGGTGGGGGACTGGCCGGCGTTCTCGTCGGTGGGCTGGGCCCACTTGATGTAGTTGTCCTTGTCCAGGTCGAACTCGATCTGCGCCGACTGGGCCGCCCCACCCGCCGAGGTGCCGGCGGACGGGCTGGCCGGCTTGGGGGTGGCGTTGGCGGTGCCGGTGAGGCCCTGCGTGGTCAGGACGGCGGCGCCGGTGACGCCGCCGAGGAGCAGGGACCTGCGCCGCGGGGAGGAACCTGTGTCAGAAGTGTGTCCGGACGTCGTCATGTGTTGTGTTCCTTTCCAAGAAGAGAGGGGGGCTCCACGGTCCACGGCGACGCCCTTAGGGGGCAGGTGCTGCCCCGGGGCTTGTCGCACACACCGACTGTTCCGGCGCTTTCATAAAATGAAGAGGGGGCGGGTGCACCCGCTGTTCCTGTTCTTCTCGGGTATTTTCGGTAACGTCTTCAAATCCCTCGGACAGTATTTTCATTCCGCGCCGAAGGTCAGGAAATCATGCGCGGCACCCTGTGCGCTGCGGGGTACCTTACTGGGCTTTGCTAGAGGTCTGCTAGAGCGCAACTAAGAGTTGCGGCAACCAGCCCGACACGCCCGGCACCCGCCACCGAAATTCACAACACGACGAAATACGTCACGCGCCGTGCTCTGCACCGATGCGCCCCCGGGCGGCTCCCTTCACGCCCCGGACGGGGGACGGTGCAGATCCGGCCGGTCCGGCAGCGAAATTCACGACCCGGCGAAATAACGTGACCAGGACAGGTGGGAAAAACACCCGCGCCGCCGCCCGGAAACAGCCGGCCGGCGGATGACCGGGAAACAGCCGGCCGCCCGAAGTGCCCTCTGGACCGGGCGGGGTCACCTTCGTCATCATGGTTCCGGACCCGCAGGCACATGACGCTGCTGCCCGGCCCCGCGGGCGCCGGAGCGGTGCAGCCAGAAAAAGACCGTCGTCGCACCGGGACTCTTGCAGCAGATCGTCAGCCGACCCTGCTGCGTCTCCGCCAGAGTTTAAGCGGAGATGAAATCGCAAGGAAATCAGCCGGAAGTGAGAATCGTGCGGGGGAGTAAAAGCCCATGCGCATCTACTTACAGCTCACTCGCTCCCTCGAGCGGCTCGGCGCCGCATGCGGGATCACAGCGCTCAGAGTTTCGATAGGCATCATCTACCTGTGGTTCGGGATACCCAAGCTCTTCCCCGGAGCCAGTCCCGCCGAAGCGCTGGCCGCGAAGACGGTGGAGAGGCTGACGTTCGGGGCCGTCGAGGGAACGTCCGCTTCCGTCATGACCGGCATGCTGGAAACCGTGATCGGGCTGCTGCTGATCAGCGGCCGGCTGGTTCCGCTGACGGGTGTCACGCTCCTGGGGCACATGGCGGGGACGTTCGCCCCCCTCTTCCTCTTCCCGGAGGAGACCTGGGAGAGCCTGTGCGTCGGAACCCTCGAAGGGCAGTACATCCTCAAGAACCTGGTGATCGTGGCGGCCGCCTTCGTGGTCATCGGCTACCCGGCGACGCGCAGCCGGCAGAAGCCCCCCGGCCCCCCGCCGCCTGCGCAACTCGAACGACGTCCCGAGTCCGTGACCAGACACGCCGACGTGTGACGCCGCCTGGCGGCAGCGGCGCGACGACCGCCGTGACCGACCCGCGCCGCGCTCCCACGCCCCGGGCGCCGGTGGCGCACGCCGGCGACCGCACCCGTGACCCCGGTGGGGCCGCGGCACCGTCCCGGTGGAGTCTGCACTGAGCAATCTGGGCGATGACAGGGTCTGTTGTGTGGGGTCAGTGTGGTGGTGAAGCGTGTTTTGGGTGCGTGGAGGGGGTCTTCACGCGAATCGCTGGTGCGGTCGTATCGGAACTGGGCATCGGAACGGGAAGGTCCTCTATGTCGTCCACTGTTGTCGGGTTTTCTGGCGATTTCGACGTTATCGTCATCGGCGGCGGGCCCGCCGGTGCGACCACATCCGCACTCCTGGCCAAGCGCGGACGCCGGGTCCTGGTCCTGGACCGCGAGCGGTTCCCCCGCTACCACGTCGGGGAATCCCTCATCCCCGGCGTGATGGTCCCCATGGAAGAACTCGGCCTCAAAGAACGCATGGAAGCCAAAGGCTTCGAGCGCAAGTACGGCGGCACCCTGGTCTGGGGCAACAACGAAGTCCCCTGGAACTTCTCCTTCACCACCGGCGGCCGCATCCCCTACGCCTTCCACACCCGCCGCGCCGACCTCGACGCCCTGCTGCTGGACCGGGCCCGGGAGCTGGGCGCCTTCGTCGTCGAAGACGCCACCGTCAAGGACACCCTCGAAGAAGACGGCCGCGTCGTCGGCGTCCGCTACGCCCTGCGCGGCCTGAGCGGCACCCAGGAAGCCCGCGCCTCCCTGGTCATCGACGCCTCCGGCCAGGCCCGCGTCATCGGCCGCAAGTACACCGAGGTCAACTGGAACGAACAACTGCGCAACGTCGCGGTATGGACCTACTTCGACAACTGCCACCGCCTGCCGGGCGACGAGTGGAGCAACATCCTCATCGAAGGCACCCGCGACGGCTGGTTCTGGGGCATCCCCATCGACAAGGGCGTCTTCAGCGTCGGCTACGTCACCCGCTCCGCCCTGGCCAACGAGTCCGACAAGTCACTGGAAGACCTCTTCGAGTCCGAGATCGCCAGCACCACCAAGCTGAAGGAACTCCTCAAGGACTCCACCCAGGCCGCCGGCTACCGCACCGCACGCGACTGGTCCTACACCAACGAACGCTTCCACGGCCAGGGCTGGGCCCTGGTCGGGGACGCCGCCGCGTTCGTCGACCCGCTGTTCTCCACCGGCGTCGCGCTGGCCACCCTGGCCGGCAGCACCCTGTCCAAGGTCGTCGACCAGATCCTGGAACACCCCCACATCGAGGAGAAGGCCCTCGACCGCTACTCCACCGCCTACCAGGAGTTCTTCCACGACATCCGCAAGTTCGTCGAAGGCTTCTACGACCGCTCCAAGACCAAGGGCTTCTACTTCAACATGGCCCAGGAGATGGTCGACCCCGAACGCGAAAACGAAGCCGAAGTCGACTTCGTCAAACTCATCTCCGGCCTCAGCGGCCGCCAAGGCGGCCTCTTCGAACTCAACGTCGACGACCTCATCGAAGACACCCCCGCACCCACACCCACCCCCGCACCCAGCTAAACACCACACCCGCACCACCCGGCACGAAGCTCCCGACGGCCGGGGGGAACCAACCGGATCCCCCGCCGCCGGGAGCCTTTGTCATTTCCACCCGGCAAGAGGGCCGGCGGTGCGGGCAGAAGACCGCGGCGCCGCGGGCCCCGGGAAGCCGATTCCGGCCGGGGTCCGCGGCGCCGCGTTCACAGAGGCGCTGCGGGTGGGTGTCAGCGGCCGGCGCCCGCGGCGCCGAGCAGGACCCGCGCCTCCAGGGAGCCCTCGGCGAGCTGGTGGTAGGTCTGGAGCTTGAAGTACTCGCCGCCGGAGTAGGCGGCGACGTTGTACAGGCCCTGGACGGGCCCGGGGTAGGTGTGCGGGACGTTCTTCGCGAACTTCTCCACGTTCGCATCGAGCGCGATGCGCTCGGACAGCGCCCCCGCGTCGGGGACCATGGTCGCGAAGGTGATCCGCTGGATCTTCGGGGAGTCCCACGTCAGGGTGGTGTAGATGCCGACCGCCTGCCCGGCGAGCGTGAGCATCTGCTCGCTCGGCTCTCCCAGGCCCAGGTCGCTCAGCATGGCGCGGACGGTTTCCGGCTTGCGGCACTCGTCGGGGAACTGCAGGAAGTAGACGTTCACCGTCCGGCTCGGGTAGTCGATCCCGATCATGCTGTTCTTGTCGTCCAGGCCGTAGCGGGTGTAGAAGTCGAGGTTTCCGGCCAGGCTGGGCGCCATGGAAGGCAGCGCGGCGACCTTCGACAGCTTCTGCAGGTTGTCGCCCGGCAGGAACGTCCACGTCTTCCGGAAGCCTTCGACGACTCCGAAGTCGACGCCGTGGGCGGTGACCGGAATGTTCGCCTGGACGTCGTCCAGGAGCGTGCCGACGGGGTGGTCCGTCTCCTCGGCGATGCCCTTCGACACCGCGTAGCGGTACGGGTTGACGTCCGCGGGCAGCGCCGTGAAACGGCAGTCGAGGTCCCGGCTGCCGCGCGTCGTCACCCGGAAAGCCACGACGACCTTCTCCAGGTCGTACGCCGACAGGATCGGCCATACCTTGTCACGCGAGGGGGATATGTCCAGCAGCCCGGACGCTTCCTCGACGGCGGCGTAAAGACCTTCCATGCCTGTGCCAGTCATTTTCCCTCCAGCTTCCCTGAGCAGTTCATGCCGAGCGTCCGCGCGCGTCGGGGCAACCCGGCCCCGACGCTCGTTTTACCGGGTACGATGAGCAGGGCCGGCAGGCATGGCACGCCCCATTTTTCGTCACCCCGTGAATTGTCGGTGCAGGGCACTCGACATGTCAAGAAAATCCTTCCCATAGTTCCTTTCAAGTGACTCTTGAGCGGCAAGTGGTAGGGTCGCCCCCGCAGGATTTCGCATGAACTGATCGGCATCGACTGCTGGGAGTGCCTGATGCCTGAGGGTATGGGGGCGGAATGGCTTTACTCGGCCATCGAGAAATCAGCTCGACTGGTCGATGCACCTTTCTCGCGTGACAAGGTCTGGCCGATCCTCTCCGTATTCGAGGGCGGTTTCTCAGACGCCGGCGGGGTCATCTTCAGCCTCCAGGCCGGCAAGCACGTACCGGAAATGGAATACTCCGCCCAGGTGTCCCCGGGTATCGACGACCCGTATGCCCGTGCCCTGGCCGGCGGCATCCTCAACGAAACGGACCATCCCGTCAGCACCGTGCTCGCGGAGATCGTGGGACTCGCCCCCACCAGCGAGCACTACATCGACTGCGGGATCGTCGGCGGTTTCAAGAAGATCTACGCGAACTTCCCGCACGACCAGCAGTCGGTGGCGGCGCTGGCCGAGCTGCCGGCCATGCCCCGCGCGGTGGGCCACAACGCCGGATTCTTCGCCCGCCACGGCCTGGACCGGGTGGCGCTGATCGGTGTCGACTACGTGAACAGAACGATAAACCTGTACTTCCATGTTTCGGCGGCCACCGCCGGAAAACTCGACCAGAACACCGTGGCGGCCATGCTCCACGAAACCGGGATGAGCGAACCCAGCGACGAGATGGTGGCGTACGCGTGCAAGGCGTACCGGATCTACACCACACTGAGCTGGGACGCGCAGGAGATTCTGCGGATCGCTTTCGCGCCGAAGCCGCGCCGCAACATCGACCCGGCCGAGCTGCCCGCCCGCCTCGAACCGAGGATCGAGCAGTTCCTGCGGGCCACCCCGCACAAGTACCCCGGCGCCCTCATCAACGCCACGGCCGCCAAGTGGTCACCCGAGCGTGAAGTCCTGGACCTCGCCGCGCACTACCAGGTCTCCGCTGTGCAAATGAAGGCAATCGAAGCGGAGGAAGGCCAAGCCTCGTGACGACATCCGGCCCTGCCCAGCAGATTCCGTTCGATTTCGACAAGGGTAACTTCATCCGGGATTTGATCACGACGCACGGTGGCGGGGGGTACCCGCCGGCCGATGCGATGGCCCCGGGGGATGTGGCCTCGTACACGTGGGTGACGCATCTGCTGCAGACGTCGTGGTTCGATGCGCTGGCGCCCTACCACCCGACGGCGGTGGGGGTGTACTCGCAGATCCCGCGCCGCCCCGCGGGGGAGTCGGCGACCAACCGCAACAAGAACATCGCGGGCCTGTATGCGATGTTCCAGGTGGTCAAAGGGGTGTTCACGGAGCGGGAGCCGGTGTTGCGGCAGGCGTTCACGGCGCTGGGCCTGGATCCTGACGACGAGTCGCGGGATGTGACGACCGCGGTGGGGATCGGCAACGTGGCCGGCACGTCGGTGGTCGCCGCCCGCGCCGGGGACGGGATGAACGCGCTGGGCGGCGCCGGCCGCGCCTACCACGGCAAGCCGTATGAGGACTACACCGACTACCGGCCGGTGAACACCGCGGACGAGCTGGCCGATCCCTCCAGGTGGCAGCCGGACGTCGAGCCGCACCGCCGCCGGACCGGCGGCGGCCCCGGAGACAAGGCGATCTTCACCGCCCAGCAGTTCGCCACCCCCCAACTGGCCCTGGTCACCCCCCAGACCTACAAGGACCCCGGCCGGTTCAGGCTTCCCGATCCCGGCCATCTGGACCACACCGACGCCCGCGCCTACCGGCGGGCCGTCGACGAGGTCCTCGCCGCCTCGGCCTCGCTGAGTGACGAGCAGAAGATGAAGGCGGAGTTCTTCGAGCACACGCCGCTGTCGGTGACGCTGTCACCGCGGGCCGCGGCCATGGCCCACGATCTGGACCTGGACGGCTGGGCGCAGTTGTTCCTGGTGTGCTCGACCGCCCGGTTCGACAGCCTGATCGCCGCCTGGCACCACAAGCGCGCCTTCGACGCGGTGCGGCCCTTCAGTGCGGTGCGCCACGTCTACCGCGGCCGGAAGGTCACCGCCTGGGGCGGGCCGGGTAAGGGCACCGTCGATGACATGCCCGCCGAGGAGTGGGCCGGTTATCTGCCGGTGGGCAACCACCCCGAATACCCCTCCGCGTTCACGGTGCTGACCGCCGCGCAGGCGCAGGCCGCCCGCAGCTTCCTCGGCGACGACGTCCTCAACTGGACCCACGCCTTTCCCGCCGGCTCCGGCCAGCGCGAACCCGGCACCGTCCCGGCCGCCGACCTCGAACTGACCTGGGCCACCTGGAGCGACTTCGAAACCGACTGCGCCGCCAGCCGCGTGTGGGCCGGCGCCCACTTCGCCCAGACCACCCGGGCCTCCCTGGCCTTCGGCGGCCAGTTCGGCGACCTCGCCCACACCTTCGTCCACCGCCACACCACCGGCGACATCAAGGACTGACCCTGATTCCTTTACCCCCCACCACGACGCCGGGCGCCCACACCGCGACCCGCCCCCTGCCCCTGTCCCTCGATCTCATCTCCGCCCCCCGTGACGTCGCAGAGCCCACGGCACGGCCGTCGAGAGCCCGTTCCCCGTGAAGGGCCACTTCCCGGGTTCGCCGCCCGGGGGTCCCTCCCTGCCGAGAACAAGGAAGACGATCATGACGACATCCGGACACACCGCTGCCTCGGGTTTCTCGCTGGGCCGCAGATCGCTGCTGATCGGCGGCTCGACGGCCGCCCTGTCCACGCTGGCTCTCTCCCGCCCGGCTCTGGCCGCCGGCAGCGACGAGCCGCCCGAGCTTCCCGATCTTCCCGATCTCGACAAGGACAACTACATCAAGTGGGCCCAGCCCACCGGCTCGCGGACCGGCATGACGGCCAGCGACCCGTTCATCGGCACGATGGACGTCACCCTCATCCTGTACATGAACCGCGCGGCGATGCTGGCGCTGTTCGACGCCCTGGCCCCGTACCACGAGACCGCGGTGGGCATTCACAGCCGGATCCCGAAGCGCCCGTCCAGCGAGTCGGCCACCAACCGCAACATGAACATCGCCTGCCTCCACGCCCAGCACGCGATCTGGAGCCGGCTGCTGCCGCCCATCGTGGGCGCCCTGCGGGAGCTGATGGTCGCCCTCGGCCTGGACCCCGACGACCAGTCGGAGGACGTGACCACCCCGGTGGGCATCGGCAACGTCGCGGCCAAGGCCGTCTGGAACGTCGTCAAGGGCGACGGCATGAACGCCCTGGGCTATGAGGGGGGCCGTAAGTACAACCCCACGCCGTGGGCGGACTACACCGGATACGTGCCGGTCAACACCGCCTTCGACCTGAACAACCCCTCACGCTGGCAGCCGCAGCTCCAGCGGCACAACGGCCGCCGCGCCGGCGGCGGCCCGGGCGACCTGGGCATCTACGTCACCCAGCACATGGTGACCCCGCAGATCGCGGTGACCCTCCCGCACATCTACAAGGACCCCGCCCGGTTCCGCCTCGCCCGGCCCGACTTCACCGACCACACCGACCGCCGCGCCTACAAGCGTTCGGTCGACGAGGTCATCGAGGCGTCCGCGGCGCTCGACGACGAGCACAAGGCGCTCGCCGAGATCATGGAGAACAAGCTCTGGGGCATCGGCCACTCGTCCATCGAAATCGCCATGAAGCACGACCAGAACAACGAACTGGGCGTGCACGGCTGGGCCCACTGGATGCTCCAGCACATCCTGGCGACCTTCGACACCCTCATCGCCGCCTGGCGCTACAAGCGCATGTACGAGGCGGTCCGCCCGATCACCGCCGTCCCCTACGTCTACGGCCGCCGCAAGCTGACCGCCTGGGGCGGCATCGGCATGGGCACCGTCAACGACATCCGGGCCGACGAGTGGTCCAGCTACCTGCCCACCGGTGACCACCCGGAGTACCCGTCGGGCTCGACCACCGTGGGCTCGGCGGCGTCGCAGACGGCGCGGCGGTTCTTCGGCACGGACGAACTGGGCTGGGAGTTCGACTTCGAGGTCGGCAAGTCGATCGTGGAGCCGGAGATCACCCCCTCCCAGAACGTGCGGGTGTCGTTCCCCACCTGGACCGACTTCAACGAGAGGTGCGCCTACAGCCGGGTCGACGGCGGCGTGCACTTCAAGAAGACGGTCGAGCGGTCCATGGCATTCGGCGAGCAGTTCGGCGACCTGTCCCACGACTTCATCCAGCGGCACGTCAAGGGCGAGGGCAACGGCTGACGTCCCTGGAGAAAACAGAGAAAGGGGCCTTCAGGCACCCGATCGGGGTGCCCGAAGGCCCCCCTTCTCGCGCCCTGCCGGACACGCCCGCGGAAGGCGGGGCGCACAAGAGCAGCAGCGTACGCATGACCTGTGATCAGTCACACGCCACGGCCGTGGCACGAACGACTCGGAAAGGACCACTACCTTGACACCGGAAGCCACGTTCACGCGATTTCGCGAATACATGGTGGGCCCCTCGCGGTTCATGAGCCTGCTGTCCTGTTTCGAGCTCGGCGTCATCGACGAGCTCCGGCAGACCCCGGGCATGACCGCGGCCGAACTCGGCCAGGCCGTCGGCGCCAAGCCCGACGCCGTCGAACAGCTCCTCCTGCTGCTGGTCAAGGAGAGCTTCCTCGCCTACGACGAGGACTCCGGCGGCTACTCCCTCGACGCGCTCGCCGACATCGGCGAGGACGACCTGCGCCAGGTACTCGCCCGCATGGAGATGATCAAGGCCGTCACGCTCAGGCAGTTGTTCTACCTCACCGACAGCGTGCGCACCGGCACCACCGTCGGCCTGAACAAGCTCTACGGGTTCGAGGGGAACCTGTACGGCGCGCTGGCCGAGCACAGCGAACTGCGCGAGCCCTGGGCGCGGCTGATGAACGGCGAGACCGCCCACATCGACCCCTGGTTCTTCGACAACATCGACGTGCCGGCCGGATCGAAGGTGCTCGATCTCGCCGGGAACACCGGCCTCGGGGCCATCCACACGTGCAAGCTGAAGGCGTCCCCCGGGCTTCGGGTGACGACCTTCGACCTGCCCGAGAAGGAAAAGGAGTGCCTGGAGAACTTCCGGGCCCACGGCGTGGCGGAGCAGTGCTCGTTCATCGGCGGGGACGTCTTCGAGGAGGTCCCCAAGGGCTTCGACGTCGTGCTGATCAAGCACTTCCTGCCCATGTTCGACAAGAGCGACGTGTTCCGGATCCTCGAAGGCGTCAACCGGTCGATGGACGCCGGCGGGCAGGTCCACCTCCTGGTGCCGGTGTTCCCCGAGAACATCAAGGACACCGACAACTACACCGTCGACTTCTTCCCGTCCTTCTTCATCGGCTGCGCCATGGGCCAGGGCGGGGCGCAGAAGATGTCGACGTGGCAGCGGTGGCTGGAGGAATGCGGGTTCACCGTCACCAAGGCCGTCGCCGAGGACCCCGCCGACATGCTGCCGCACGCCCTGCCCGTGGAAGCCGTCCTGTCCGCCACGAAACGCGCCGGATAAGCCCGCCCCTCCGCACCCGGCCACACACCCGCGCGGGCCTGACGGCCCGTCACGGCCCGGGACTCCGGGCCCGGCGTCCCGGGCCGCGGCTGCCGGATCGTTTCTGTTCCCGCACGGGAGCCGCACACGGGGAGCCGGCGGGCGCGTGACGGCACACGGACACGGCCCGCCCGGCCGCCCGGGCCGGGCGGCCAGGCGGGCGGGCCCGGTGGCGGCACCCGGACCGTCCTACGAAACCCGCACAGCCTCACAGGAGACAGGAAAGGGGCCCGGCCCATGAGTACGGACGCCTCGGTACGGCCGAGTCCGCAGGAGTTCATCGACGCACGGCCCATGGGCCGCCGGCAGCGGCTCATCGTCAGGGTGGGCCTGCTCACGATGGTCGCCGAAGGGCTGGACACCGCCATCGCCGGCTTCGTCTACCCCAGGATCAAGGAGGACTGGGGAGTCGGCGGCGGCGCGGTGACGGTGACGGTGACGCTGAGCGTCCTGGCGATGATCCTCGGGGGTGTGGCCGCCGGCCCGCTCGCCGACCGCTACGGGCGCAAGGGCGTGACCCTGGCCGGCATCGTCTGCTTCGGCCTGGGCACGGCCGCCATGGGATTCACCGACGGCATCGTCCCGTTCGCCGGCTTTCGCACCGTGGCCTGCCTGGGGCTCGGCGCGGTGCTGCCGAGCATGATGGTCCTCGTCGCCGACTGGATGCCCGCCGGGCGCCGGGTCCAGATGGTCGCGCTGGCCTTCGCCGGGGTGACGGCCGGCACCGCCGTCGGCGGCATCCTCGCCTCGATCCTCGTGCCCGTGTTCAACTGGCCGGTGCTGCTGGTGGTGTGCGGGCTCGCCCCGCTGCTGCTGATCCCCTCGATCATCCGCGTCATACCCGAGTCCGTCAGCGTGCTCGCCGCCCGCCAGCGCCCGCAGGCCGAACTGCGCGGCGTGCTGGCATCCGTCCACCCCGGCGAGGACCTGTCCCGGGTCGACTGGGACCACAGCGCCGAACGCAAGCGCCCCCGGCCCACCCCGCGGGCCGTGCTCTCCCGCGGCTACGCCCGCACGACCCTGCTGTTGTGGCTGTGCTTCTTCCTGGGGCAGGGGGTCGCGTTCGTGATCCTCACCTACCTGCCCGAACTGGCCGAACGCGAGGGCCTGACGGAATCCAAGGCCGCGGTGTCCGTCGCGGCCTTCGGGTGGGGCGGCCTGATCGGGCAGCTCTCGGTCTCCTTCGTCCTCAAGCGGTTCGACCGGTTCCGGGTCCTGGCCCTGCTGTGGGTGCTGACCGCGGTGGGCCTGGGCGCGGCGGCCCTGGCCGCCGGCCGGTTCGTCGCCCTGCTGGCCACAGCGTTCCTGCTCGGGCTGTGCCTGCCGGCCGCCACCGCCGTACTCCAGGCGATCACCGCGGTCGCCTACCCGCCGGCCATCCGCGCCACCGCCGTGAGCTGGGCGAACAGCGCCGGCAAAGCGGGCCCGCTGGCCGGCGCGGTCAGCGGCGGCCTCATGGTCGACGCCTACTGGTCGCTGTCCAGGATCCTGCTCATCCTCGCCCTCCCGGTCGCCCTGGCCCTGCTGGCCACCCTGGGCCTGTACGCCCGCGGCCGCCGACGGCAAGAACAGCCGCACATCCCCGCCCCCCAGCCGCTTCCCGGCCTGGGCTCCGAACAGCCCTGACCCCACCCTGCCGGACACCGAACCCCCGCACCGCCGGAAGCGCGCCGTGCGCCCCCGCCGGACCGGCACGGCAGCCGCCCCCCTTTCTTCCCGTCGACCGCCGGAGCCGGAGCGCCACCGGCTCCGGCGGTCGGCTGCTGCCGTCACCCGGCCGGCCGGACACGCCACCGCGCCCGCACCCCCTTGATGTCGCCTCTCAAGTGAAAGCAGCTATCATTTAGCTATGGCTGTCAAGAATCGCCTGCCGGTGCCGGCCGGACCGGTGGCCGCCGTCCGCGTCACGGGCCCGATACCCCAAGCCGTGACCGCCGAGGGCGGCGCCGCATGGGGGCGCCCGGCCGGTCACCGCTGACCGCCGGCGCGGCCCGGCGCCACCACCGCGGCGCCGCCACCTGACATCCGGGGCCCGCACCCCGCACCCCACCCCCCACCTCCCTACCTCCTCTACCTCCCCTGCATCCGGCGGCCGGTTGTTTTCCGGTGCCGGTGCTCACGTCACGCCCCCCGTTGAGAGGAATCCATGAGTACGAACCCCGAACAGGCGGCACCCGCCGACGGGAGCGGCGGGGATGCGCTGGACGCGCGTCGCCTGCGTCTGATCCTGATCACCGTCTCGATGGCGCTGATGGCCGTCCTCGCGTCCGTCTCCGGGCTGAACGTCGCCCAGACGCACATGGCCGTCGACCTCGACACCTCGCACGAGACGATCCTGTGGATCATCAACATCTACACCCTCACCCTGGCCGCGCTGCTGCTGCCGCTCGGCGCGATCGGTGACCGTCTGGGCCGCAAGCCCACACTGCTCGCGGGGCTGGGCCTCTTCGGGGTGGCGAGCGTGGTGGCGGCGCTGGCGCCGAGCGCCGAGATCATGCTGGCCGCGCGGGTGGTCAGCGGCATCGGCGCGGCGACGATCATGCCCATCACGCTGGCCGTCATCACCTCCACCTTCCCCGAGGAGCAGCGGGCGAAGGCGATCGGCGTGTGGACCGGTGTGGCCGGGGCCGGCGGCATGCTGGGCATGTTCCTGTCCGCCCTTCTCGTCGACGTCGCCGACTGGCGCTGGCTGTTCGCCCTGCCCGTGGCGCTGACCGTCGCGGCCCTGGCGATGACGATGAAGTCGGTGCCCAACTCCCACGAGCGTTCCGGCCACGCCTTCGACACCACCGGTGCGCTGGTGTCCACCGTCGCCGTGGTCGGCTTCATCTTCGCGCTGCAGGAGGGGCCGGAGCGCGGCTGGACCGAGCCGGTGATCCTGCTCGGCCTGGCCGCCGGCATCCTTGCCACGGCCGGGTTCGTGCTGTGGGAGCTGAGCCGCCGCGACGCCGCGCTGCTGGACGTGCGCCTGTTCCGCGAACGGGGCCTGGCCGGCGGGTCGATCATGCTGGTCGTGGTCTTCGGTGTGCAGGCGGGCACCTTCGTGGTCCTCTTCCCGTTCTTCCAGGCCGTGCTCGACTGGTCGGCGCTGCTGGCCGCGGCGGCGCTGATGCCCATGGCGATCACGATGATGATGGCCTCGAGCCTGGCGCCGAGGATGGCCACGCAGTGGGGGCCCCGCCCGACGATGGCCGCGGGAACCGTGCTGACCGGCGTCAGCCTGGCGCTCATGGCGACGTTCGTCTCCGTCGACGACGGCTACCTGTCGATCCTGCCGGGCCTGGTCGTGATGGGCGTCGGCCTGGGCCTGACGATGGTGCCCTCCACCGAGGCCATCACCCGCTCGCTGCGGGAGGAGAAGCAGGGCGTCGCCTCCGCCCTGAACGACGTCACCCGTGAACTGGGCACCGCCCTGGGCGTCGCCATGCTCGGGGCCATCCTGACGGCCGGCTACCGCAGCGCCATCGACGACGAACTGACCGGTGTGCCCGAAGGGGCCGCGGAGAGTGCACGGGAGGGCGTCGCCAACGCCATCGAGGCCTCGGGCAGCGCGGGCCCGCAGGCACCGGGCCTCATCGACGCGGCACGGCAGTCCTACGTCGACGGATGGCAGCAGGCCATGTGGGTGGGCGTCGTCGTCATGGCCGTCCTGCTCGTCTACATCGTCTTCCGCGGCCCGGACAAGCCCGCCCCCGAGCCCGTCGCGGACAAGGCGGAGGGCGCCGAGGCCGTAGCGGCCGGATGACCCGGCGGCGGCACGGGCCGGTACCCGCGAAAACGCCGGAAAGCCCCCGGCGGCGGGGATCCGGCGCGGCGGGTCACCACGCGGCGATCAGCGGCGTGTCCGGCCCGTGCCGCCGCCAGGCGCCGGCCAGGCGGGTCAGACGGCCGGGTGCGGCGATGCCGCACACCGCGGCGATCCTGCCGTTGCTGAGGTCGAACGCCACGGCGCCGACGACGTCCTGGCCGCGCACGGCCAGCACGGCGGGGGAGCCGTTGACGTACCCGTAGTGGAAGGCCAGGGCGCCGCCGGCGAACCGCCGCCGCGCGGCGGCGGGGGCGAACCCGGCCCGCGCGACGGCGGCGATGCGCTCCGGGGTGTCGTAGCGCAGCAGCCTGGTGGTCAGCCCCGCGCCGTCGGTGACGGCGGTGGCATCGTCGGTCAGCAGCGCCACCAGATGGTCGGTGCGCCCGGAGGTGGCGGCGGCGAGGAACTCCTCGACGATCCTGCGCGCGGACGCGGGATCGGCCGCGCTGCCGCCGTGGCGCGCGGCGGTCAGGCGCCGCCGGGCCCGGTGGAGGTGCTGCTGGCTGGCGGATTCGGTGATGCCGAGGATCTCGGTGATCTCCGCGTGGCTGCACGAGAAGGCCTCACGCAGCACGTAGACGGCCCGCTCGACGGGGGAGAGGTGCTCCATCAGCGTCAGCACCGCCAGCGAGACGGACTCGCGCTGCTCGAAGGTGTCGGCGGGGCCGAGCATGGGGTCGCCGTCCAGGAGCGGTTCGGGCAGCCGGACACCGGCCGCGCGTTCGCGGCGCGCCTGCGCCGAGCGGAGCCGGTCCAGGCACAGATTGGTGACGATCTTCGTCAGCCATGCCTCGGGGACCCGGATCCGCCCGCGGTCGGCGGCCTGCCAGTGCAAGAACGCGTCCTGCACGGCGTCTTCCGCGTCGGCGGCGGAGCCGAGCAGCCGGTACGCCAGCGAGGCCAGCCGGTCGCGGCTGGCCTCGAACCGGCCCGTGTCGAAACGGTCGGTGGCGGTGCTGTCCACCCGGATCACCCTAGGCGGCTGCCGGCGCTCTGCCCGGTACGCTCCCGCGGCGTGGTGGCCAGCCGGCGCCTGCGGGTCGGCTTGCCGAGGGTCGGGTGGAAGACACCCCACATAGAGCCCTTCAGGACCCCGGCCTTGATCCGGGCCGCCATCCGGCCGCCCAGGTAACCGGACCTCGCCCGCGCCTGGTCGTCGACGAGCTGCAGGATGCCGTCCCGCCGGCCGAGGCTGATGTGGTTGCCGAAGTAGTCCATCCGGGTGTTCGCCACCGGCCGCCCGGTCAGCCGTGCGGTGATCGCCTCGACCGCCTGCCGGCTGGTGGAGCCCGCCGAGGCGCACGACATCGGCATCGGCAGCCCGTTGTCACCGGTCGCATGGACGCTGTCACCGACGGCGTAGACCTCCGGGTGGGAGAGCGAGCGCATGGTGCCGTCGACGACGATCTGCCCGCTTGCGGTGGTCTCCAGGCCGCAGGCGGCGGCGATGGCCGGGACGGTGAACCCGGCGGTCCACACGGTCGCATCAGCCTCCAGGAAGCTGCCGTCGGCCGCGCGCACCCGCGCCGCTTCGACGGCATCGACGCAGGTGTGCTCCCGGACGGTGACACCCAGGCGGTGGAAGGTCTCGTGCAGGTGCTGGCGGGCACCGGCCGAGAGCTGGGCGCCCAGCGCACCGCGGGCCGCCAGCGTGACCGGCAGCCCGGGCCGGGCCTCGGCGATCTCGGCGGCCGTCTCGATGCCGGTCAGGCCCTCGCCGACGACCAGCACGGTCGAACCGGCGGCCAGACCGTCCAGCCGTTCACGCAGCCGCAGCGCCGCGGGACGGCCGGTGACGTTGAAGGCGTGCTCGGCCACGCCCGGAACGCCGTGGTCGGCGACGTGACTGCCCAGCGCGTAGACCAGGGTGTCGTAGCCGAGGGTGTCGTGGGCGAGGGTGTCGTGGGCGGCGCTCCTGGCGCCCGGCCCGCCGGTGACCGAGACGGTCCGCCGCGCGGGGTCGACGGCGGTGACGCGCCCCAGCCGCAGCCGTACCCCGGTGCCCGCGAACACGTCCGCGAGCCTGCGCGCCCGGATCTGCTGGCCGGTCGCGAGCTGGTGCATGCGCAACCGCTCGACGAAGACCGGCTCCGCGTTGACCACGGTGATCTCGGTGTCCGCGGGGGACAGGCGGCGGGCCAGGTTCCCGGCCGTGTAGGCCCCGGCGTACCCGGCCCCCAGGACGACGATGCGGTGCTTGCGGTACATGGCATTGCTCCTGTTTGTTCGCTTACACCCCTTGAGCGAAGCAATGCCGGGATTCCTGACAGGATCTCACTGTGACGCACGTCACATTCTGCCGCCGGAACGGGCGGAAGGCGCTCCGCGCCGCTCACAAAAGCCTGTAACTCTCAACTGAGAGCTGCTATCGTTTAGGCATGGCCGTCAAAAACCGCTGGTTGGCGCTGGTCGGTCTGACGATCAGCGTCCTCGTCATCGGATTCGACACGACGATCCTGAACGTCGCGCTTCCCACGCTGGCCGCCGAGACCGGCGCCTCCGCGGGCGAGCTGCAGTGGATCATCGATTCGTACGCTGTCGTCTACGCTGCCGCGATGCTCCCGGCGGGCCTTCTGGGTGACCGCTTCGGCCGACGCAAGCTGCTGATCACCGGTCTCGTGATCTTCCTCGGCGGTTCCGTCATGGGAACGTTCGTGGACACGCCGGGCGCGCTGATCGGGGCCCGTACGATCATGGGCCTGGGCGCCGCGCTGATCATGCCGCTGACGCTGTCGCTCATCCCGACCCTCTTCAAGGGCGAGGAGCAGACCAAGGCCATCGCGATCGTCACCGTGGGTGTCTCGATCGGTCTGCCGCTCGGCCCTCTGATCAGCGGCTGGCTGCTCGACCACTTCTGGTGGGGCTCGGTCTTCGTCATCAACATCCCGCTGGTCGCCGTCGGCATCCTGGCCGCCGTCCTGCTGATCCCCGAGACCAAGGACCCCACGGCCCCCAGGATCGACATCATCAGCGCGGTGCTGGGCATCCTCGGCCTGGGTGCCCTCGTCTACGGCGTCATCGAAGCGCCCGCCGAGGGCTGGGGCGACCCCGTCATCCTCGCCACCATGACCGGCGGCGCGCTGATGCTCGTCGGCCTCGTGCTGCGCGAGAAGCGCCAGCCCCGCCCGATGGTGGACCTGGAACTGCTGCGGAACCCCACCTTCGGCTGGAACACGCTCTTCCTCATCCTCGGCATGTTCGTCTTCATGGGCCTGCTGTTCGTGCTGCCGCAGTACCTCCAGGTCATCCAGGGCAACGACGCCTTCGGCACCGGCCTGCGCCTGATGCCGCTGATGGCCGGCATGATCGTCGTCGCCAGGATCGTGCCGCCGCTGTCCGTCAGATTCGGCACCCGCCCGCTGGTGGTCACCGGTCTGCTCATCATGTCCACGGCGATGTTCATCGGCAGCGCCACGGACGAGAACACCGGCTACGGCTACGCGGTGGTGTGGATGGTCCTGGTCGGCCTGGGCACCAGCATGGTGATGGTGCCGGCCCTGGACACCGCCCTGGGGGTGCTGCCCAAGGGCAAGGAGGGCACCGGCAGCAGCCTGAGCACCACCCTGCGCCAGGTCGGCGGCGCCGTCGGCATCGCCCTGCTGGGCAGTGTCCTCAACGCCGTGTTCACCAACGAGATCGACACCGGCGGGGTGCCCGCACAGGCGGCCGAGACCGCCGAGGAGTCCGTGGTCGCCGCGCAGGCGGTCGCCGCGCAACTGGACATGCCGCAGCTCGCGCAGTCCGCCGAGTCCGCCTTCGTCAGCGGCATGAGCGCCGTGCTCCTGATCTGCGGCATCGCCGGCGTCGTCGCGGCCGTCCTCGCCGTCCTCAAACTCCCCGACAGCCGGGAGAACAGGACCGCCGAGGACAAGCCGGCGGACACCGAAGACGTCACCCTGGACAAGACCGACACCAAGCCCGGCGCCGAGACCGGTGCCGGGGGCGAAGAGAAGGCGGGGCAGCCGTTGACCGAGGCGCTGTCCGACGCGGCGGACGGCGCGGGCAAATGAACCAGGTCCCCCAGGCGGCGACCGACGCCGCGGTGCCGGCGATCACCGGTGCGGAAGCCGGCCTCGGCCTGCGCGAGCGCAAGAAGCTGCGCACCCGCCAGGCGATCCGTGCCGCGGCCCGCCGGCTGATCGACGAACGCGGCTACGACGCGACGACGATCGAGCAGATCGCCGCCGCCGCCGAGGTCTCGCCGAGCACCGTCTTCCGCTACTTCCCCAGCAAGGAGCACATCGTCCTGACGGACGACTACGCCAACTTCACCATGGCCTTCCTGCGGGAGCGCCTCACCGACGAACCCCCGCTGGCGGCCATGCGCGGGGTGCTGACCGACATGGTGCGCGGCTTCGCCGAGGACTTCAGCGAGGACTACCGGTGGCGCCGGCAACTCGTACGCCAGGTGCCCGCGGTGCGGGCCCTGGTGGGCGAGTCCCAGGACAGGTGGATCGACACCGTCAGCGAGGTGCTGGCCGAACGCGCCGGCGTGCCCGCCGACAACCTCGAACTGCGTGTCCTGGTCGGCGCCGTGACCGGCGCACTCCACCAGGTGCTGTGGGGAGACCGCGGCGAGGACACCGACCTGGTGGCGATGATCCAACGAGCCCTGGTGGTGCTGGAGGCGCCCGATTCCTTCGGGCGCCCCGGCACCACCGGATAGATGTCGCGTGACGTTTCCCCCGGCGACACGCGACAGGGCCTCCCGGCACTCGGCACCGAGTGCCGGGAGGCCCCTGCACCGGCAGCGCCGGCACACCCGGCCCCCGGACCGGCCCCGCGGCCGGCACCACCCCGACACCCCCGCGAGCCGGAGCCGGACGAAAGCAGCAGCCCACACGACGTACACCCCACGGACCGGAACCGGGAGCGGGGCCGGGGCTTGGCGGCGGATGCCGGACGGCGCCCGGCGCGTGAGCGCCGGCCCGGATCCCGCCGTAGCCAAAACCGGGCCGGCGGCGGTCAGTTCACGCGGGGTCGGGCTCGCCGAACCAGCGGCGCAGCGCCTCGTCGAGACCGGCCGGGTCGGCGCCCGCCCAGGCGACGTACCCGTGGGGGCGGGCAGCGTACCGGCCGGAGTGACCCACGTCACTCAATGCCGAGCTTGGCTTGAAGGAGACGTGCGTGTCACTATTTCTGCACGCCTGGCCTGCCTGAAAATGAAACAAGATGGCATTTTTGGGGCCGTAGGCTGATTCGTTTAGACGACATCCAGAACCTTGATGTGTTCGGCCGGCTGCTTGCGCCCTATGGCGTTCGGCACGCCGGCGCATTCCCCGCCGCGGAAGCCACTCCCGGCGAGATGTCCCAGGTAGCGGCCGGTTTCCGGATCCGTGGAAGAACCGGCGCCGTACCCGTGTCCCTGCACGGCCGACGCCGCCGCATGCGCCACCGCCAGGCGGATAACCGCCAGTGCACATACCGCCGGACGCCTGCCTTCCGGCTGCCGGCCAAGCGGAACGCCCCACTGAATTCAGTCCCACTGAATTCAGCCCACTGAATTCAGGCGGCGTGGGCGACCGGTTCACCTGCCTCAACGGTGACTTCCCCACCACCGACTTCGGCACCGCACGCTACGGCGTCGCGGTCTACTCCCACATCGCCCACCGGGAAGGGCCGGAGAGCAACGTCGAGGTGTTCAGCAGGCTCCGCCAAGCCCTCAAGCCCGGCGGCACCCTGGTCGTCAACGACTACGTCGTCGACGACCGCAGCGGCCCGGCCTTCCCGCTGATCTTCGCCGCCGAGATGCTGCTGAAGAGCAAGAAGGGCAGCACCTGGCGGCGGAGCGACTACCACGAGTGGCTGACCAAGGCCGGCTTCGAGGACGTCGCGTTGCACTCCGCGCCGCCCGGGACCCTGGTCGTCGCCCGCTGGCAGCACCCCGGGATACGGGTCCCACCCCCTGAACTGCAAGGCAGTTGTTGTCTTCGGCCCTGTCCAGACGAACGGCTAACGAAGGAAACCGACCATGGCACCCGTGAACGTCTCGATCATCTACTACAGCTCCACCGGCAACGTGCACACCCTGGCGCAGGCCGCCGCCGAGGGCGCGGAGAAGGCCGGGGCGACCGTGCGCCTGCGCAAGGTCCGCGAGATGGCGCCGCCGGAGGCCATCAACTCCAACCCGGCCTGGGCCCAGCACATCGAGGCCACCGCCGATGTCACCGAGGCCACCCTGGAAGACCTCAGTTGGGCGGACGCCGTGCTCTTCGGCACCCCCTCCCGCTTCGGCAACGTCGCCAGCCAGCTCAAGGCCTTCATGGACACCACCGGCCGCCTGTGGCAGCAGGGCGGCCTTGCCAACAAGGTCGTCTCGGCGTTCACCGCCAGCGGCACCGCGCACGGCGGCCAGGAGGCCACCATCCTGGCGCTGAGCAACACCTTCTACCACTGGGGCTGCATCATGGTGCCGCCCGGCTACACCGACCCCATCCAGTTCCAGACGGGCAACCCCTACGGCACCTCGCACGTCGCGGGTATCGGCCCCGGCGGCTCCGGCCCCGACGAGGCCGTCTTGCAGTCGGCCCGGCACCAGGCCCGGCGCGTCGTGGACACCGCCGCCGCCCTGAAGGCCGGCCGCTCCGCCTGACCGATCGCCTGACCGATCACCACCGCAGGCGGGCGCGTCCCCTTCTTGTGTCCCGGGGCGGGCGCCCGCCTGAACCTACCGACGTCTGCGGCACCTGTGCCATGCGCCGCAGGCGGCGTCCTCTCTCTTCCCGCGGGGAAACGCGGGGCCGCCGCGGGGTACGGGCCCAGAGGAGAACTCGTGAACATCACTTGGTGGATCGTCGCCTCGGTGCCGGGGCGGCCTGCCGGTCCGAGGGCGGCGGCCCCGTGGGCGACGCCGGCCTGACCGGCCGCAAGATCATCATCGACACCTACGGCGGCATGGCCCGGCACGGCGGCGGCGGCTTCTCCGGCAAGGACCCCTCCAAGGTCGACCGCTCCGCCGCCTACGCGATGCGCTGGGTCGCCAAGAACGTCGTGGCCGCCGGGCTGGCCGCCCGCTGCGAGGTCCAGGTCGCCTACGCCATCGGCAAGGCCGAGCCGGTCGGCCTGTTCGTCGAGACCTTCGGCACCCACACCGCCGCCGTCGAGAAGATCGAGGATGCCATCGCCGCGGTCTTCGACCTGCGCCCGGCCGCCCTCATCCGCGACCTGGACCTGCTGCGCCCGATCTACTCCCAGACCGCCGCCTACGGCCACTTCGGCCGCGAGCTGCCCGACTTCACCTGGGAGCGCACCGACCGCGCCGAGGCCCTGCGCCAGGCGGTGCGGGCAGCCTGACCGGCCGTCGGCCCCGGCCGTCGCGCCGCCCGCCTGTGTATCCCCTTTCGAGCCCGCCGGGCCCCCTGCGGCCCGGCGCCGGCCGGATCGTCTTGCCCCGGAGTCCAAGGAGTACTGCTGTGCGTATCGCCGTGACCGGATCGATTGCGACCGACCATCTGATGGTGTTCCCCGGGCGGTTCGCCGACCAACTGATCAAGGACCAGTTGGAGCGGGTCTCCCTGTCGTTCCTCGCCGACGGGCTGCAGGTGCACCGCGGTGGCGTCGCCGCCAACATCGCCTTCGGCCTCGGCCTGCTGGGCCTGGACCCGGTCCTGGTGGGCGCGGCGGGCAAGGACTTCGCCGAGTACGACGCCTGGCTGCGGGCCAACGGCGTCGACACCTCCGCGGTACGGGTCAGCCAGACCCTGCACACCGCGCGTTTCGTGTGCACCACCGACCAGGACCAGAACCAGATCGCCACCTTCTACGCCGGCGCCATGGCCGAGGCCGCCCACATCGACCTCGCTGAAACCGCCGCGCGCCGCGGCCCGTTCGCGCTCGTCCACATCGGCGCCGACGACCCCGCCGCGATGCTGCGGCACACCGCCGCCGCCCACCTCCGGGGCCTTCCCGTGGCGGCCGACCCCTCCCAGCAACTGGCCCGCATCGACCGCGAGCAGGCCCGCCGACTCGTCGACGGGGCCACCTGGCTGTTCACCAACGCCTACGAGTCCGCGCTGCTGCGCGAACGCACCGGCTGGAGCGAGGACGACCTCCTGGACCGCGTCGGCACCTGGATCACCACGCAGGGCGCCGACGGGGTGTCCCTGGCCCGCGCCGGCCAACCCCGGCTGCACGTACCGGCCGTGCCCGCGGACAAGATCGCCGACCCCACGGGCGCCGGCGACGCCTTCCGCGCCGGTTTCCTGGCCGGCGTGGTGTGGCAGTGGCCCGACGAGCAGTCCGCCCGGCTCGGCTGCGCGCTGGCCACCACCGTGCTGGAGTCGGTCGGCACCCAGGAGTACAAGCTCCTGGCCCCGGACCTGATCGCCCGCATCGCCCGGGCCTACGGCAACGACGCGGCCGGCGCGCTGGAACCCCGGCCGGCAGGCTCGCTGTGAGCGCGGATCGGCGCCGGCCCGCAACCCACGCGCGGGCCGGCGGCCCGTACGCGTGCGACCACAACCGCTACGGAAGAAGGCCGGTGACATGACGCCAGAAGCCACGCTGGCTCGGCTTCGCGACTACATGGTGGGCCCGTCCCGGTTCATGACCCTGCTGTCCTGCTTCGAACTGGGCCTGGTCGACGCGCTGCGCGGGCGGCCCCGGACCGCGGCCGAGCTGGGCGAGGTGGCCGGCGCGAAGCCGGCCGCCGTGTAACAGCTCCTGCTGCTGGTCAAGGAAGGCTTCGCCGCCCACGACGAGACCTCGGGCACCTACCGCCTGGACGCCCTCGCGGGCGTCGCCGAGAAGGACCTCGACCGGGCACTCGCCGAGCTGGACATGATCAAGGCGGTCACGCTGCGGCAGTTGTGCTACCTCACCGAGAGCGTGCGGACCGGCACGACGGTGGGCCTGAAGGAGCTCTACGGCTTCGACGGCGCCCTGGGCGAGCTGCCGGAGCTGCGTGAGCCGTGGGCGAAGCCGATGAACACGGTCACCGCCCACGTCGATCCCTGGTTCTTCTCCCAGGCCGGCATCCCGGCCGGCTCCCGGGTGCTCGACCTGGCGGGGAACACCGGCCTGGGGGCCGTCAACACGCTCCGCCTCTCCGGTGCGTCCGGGCTGAAGGTGACCACCTTCGACCTGCCAGGAACCGAGCCGGCTGCCGGCCCTGTGATCCTGCCGGCCGCGGCCCCCTCCGAAACCCCTCCGAAACCCCCTCCGAAACCCTCTCCCGTCACCCGGGCGACACGGTGAACACCGAGGTCAGCGCGGTGCGTCACATCTGTGGAGATTGCTTCGTCAGCAGTGCTGAGAGGGACACCAACCCGCGCACCGGCACGGCGGGCGACCCGTCGGTCCCGCCCTGCGTCGCGGGCCGGTGAGCCGCCCGGGTGGGCGGAGGCCCCCGGCCTGGATCATTCGGAGGAACGAGTCAGGTATGAGCAGCACAGACAAGGAAGCGCAAGGCGGGAGCGCCCTGGCCGACGCCGACCCGCGGCGGTGGACGGCGCTGGGCGTGCTGACGGCGATGCAGTTCATGCTCATGATGGACGTCACCGTCGTGAACATCGCCCTTCCCGAGATGGAAAGGGATCTGGACTTCTCGCCCGGCGGCCTGGCGTGGGTGGTCAACGCCTACGTGCTGACCGCGGGCGGTTTCCTGCTGCTGGGCGGGCGGCTGGCGGACATGTTCGGCCGCCGCAAGATCTTCGTCACCGGTGTGCTGGTCTTCGGCATCTCCTCGATCGTGTGCGGCGCCGCCGCCAACTCCGGGATGCTCGTCGCCGGCCGGTTCGTCCAGGGCTTCGGTGAGGCGCTGGCCGGCCCGGCGGCGCTGGGCCTGATTCCGGTGCTGTTCCGCAACGCCAAGGAGCGCACCAAGGCGCTGGGCATCTGGGGCGGCGCGGTCGCGGTGGGCGGCGCGGTCGGCTCGGTCGTCGGCGGCGCGCTGACCGACCTGGTGGACTGGCGCTGGATCTTCTTCATCAACGTTCCCGTCGCCGTATTCGCGCTGATCATGGTTCCCCGGGTCCTCCCGGAGAGCCGCATGACCCGCGCCTCCGGCAAGAAGATCGACGTGGTCGGCGCCGTGTCCGCGACCGGCGGCCTGGTCGCGATCGTCTACGGCCTGCTGCAGGCCGCCGACGACCCGTGGGGCTCCACGCAGGTGCTGCTCCCGCTGTTCGGCGGCATCGGCCTGCTGATGTTCATGGCCGTGTGGGAGTCCCGCGTCCCCGACCCGATGATCCCCCTGCGGTTCTTCACCAACCGCACCCGGGTGACGACCAACGGCGTCAGCGTCCTGGCGCTCGCCGCCTTCTACACCTACGCCTTCCTGCTGACCCTGTACCTGCAGCAGGTCCTCGACTACTCGCCGATGGAAACCGGTCTGGCCTACATTCCGTTCACCGTCGCCATCGGCATCGGCATGGCCATCTCGACGACGCTGCTGCCACGCATCGGCGTCAAGCCCATCTTGATGATCTCCTTCCTCGGCAGCGCCGCCGGCCTGGTCCTGGCCGCGGGCGGCCTGGCCACCGACGCGTCCTTCGTCAGCGGGATCATGCCGGGCCTGCTCGTGTACGGCTTCTTCAACTCCGTCGGCTTCCCCGCCCTGACCAACGGTGCCCTGCACGAGGTCACCGGCCAGGACGCGGGACTGGCCTCCGGCATGCAGACCGCCATGCAGCAGGTCGGCGGCTCTCTCGGCCTGGCCACCCTGGTCCCCCTCGCGCTGCGCTACGTCAACGACCACGTCGCCGACGGAGACCTTCCGCAGATCGCGCAGACCGAGGGATACGCGCTGGCGCTGCGCGCCGCCGCCGGCGTCCTGGTCGTGGCGACCCTGCTCGTGCTGCTGCTGATGGACAAGGTGGACTCCCGGCCGCGTGACGCGGTCGCCGAGGCCACCGAGGGGGCTGCTGCCGAAGAGGAAGCCACCCGCGCCCCCGCCTCCTCCTGACCGGCACCCGCACCGGCACCCGCACCGACACCCGCTGAGGCACCGCACCGCCCCCGGGCACACGCCCCCGGGGGCGGTGCGCTGTCCGCAACCCCCTGGCCGGGTGCCGGCCAGGCACGTGTGAACACCGAACCTGCCCCCGGGGGTTACCCACCGCGTGGCGTGTCCCGGCATCGTGCCGCTCGGAGCCTGAAGGCAGGCCGCGGGCGTGCCGCGCGGCCCGCCCGCGGCCTGCGCACGCGCAGGACCCGCCCTGTCCGCGCCTACACCATCCATCGCCCCCTGGTGGTGGGGGCGAGTGTTGCGGGGCGCAGCGATCTCGTCCCGGCCTTCGAGGAGTACGGCCAGGCGTGGGGGAGGCGTTCCAGCTTCGCGACGACCTGCTGGACGCCTTCGGGGACTCCGCCGACACCGGCAAGCCCGCGGGGCTGGACTTCGCCCAGCACAAGATGACGCTGCTGTTGGGCTGGGCGATGCAGCGTGACGACCGTATCCACAGTCTGATCACCGAGCCGGGCCACACTCCCGACGAGGTGCGCCGCCGTCTGGTGGACACCGGTGTTCCCGGGGACGTCGAAAGGCACATCGCCGGGCTCGTCGAGCGGGGGTGCAAGGCCATCGCCGACGCACCCATCGGCCCGGCCTGGCGGGACGACCTGAAGGACCTGGCCATGCGGGTCGCCTACCGGAACGCGTAACCCGCCGGCGGCCACAGCCCGCCTGCCAGAGGCCGCCCGGCCTGTTCTGTCTCGTCGGGTTCTCCTGCCGTTTCTCCTGCCGTCCCGCCCCGGACCTTGGGTGTGCGGTCACATCTGTGCCGCGCGGTTCGTCAGACAGGCAGGGCCGCCCGCGCGGTTCTCTGCACCGCGTGACGGTTACCTCCCCCGGCGCCGTCCGCGGTGCGGCGGCCCCAGCACCGCCAGGTCCATGCCGCGCAGTTGTTCCGGGTCGGTGACGACGTCGATCTCGCGGATCTTCCCGTCGGTGATCTCGAAGGTCATCGCGCGCAGGCCGCCGTTGTCCTGCTGGGCGAGGATCCCGAGGGCTCCGTCGACGAGTGCGAGCCAGGCGACCTGCAGGAACGGTGCGAACGAGGCCGCTCCCTTGGCGACTGCCACGGAGCCCAGGGCCACCGGCAGGCCGTTGTTGCGGGCCACGGCGTCGGGGTCCAGGACGGCGACCAGCGCGTCGAAGTCGCCGTCGCGTGCGGCGGCGAGGAACGCCTGGACGACCTCGCGCTGCGGCGCCGCGGCGGGGTCGGTCGCCGGCCGGCCGGCCCGTACCCGGTGCCGCGCGCGGCTGGCGAGTTTGCGGGCCGCGGCCGGGGTGCGCTCCACGATCACGGCGACCTCGTCGAAGGGCACGCCGAACATGTCGTGCAGGACGAACGCCAGGCGTTCTGCGGGGTCCAGGGTCTCCAGGACGACCAGCAGTGCCTGGCCCACCGAGTCGGCCAGCAGCGCGTTCTCCTCGGGGCCCTCGTCGTCCAAGAACGTGGCCACCGCGGGGACGAGTTCTTCCAGGGAGTCCTCGCGGCGTGCCCGGCGCTGGCGCAGCATGTCCAGGCACACCCGGCCCACCACGGTGGTCAGCCAGCCCCGCAGGTTGGTGATCTCGTCGTCGTAGGAACGGCTCAGCCGCAGCCAGCACTCCTGTACGGCGTCTTCCGCCTCGGTCGGTGAGCCGAGCATGCGGTAGGCGACCAACCGCAGATGCACCCGGTTTTCCTCGAAACGATCGGCCAGCCATTCAATCTCGTTCATCGCCGCTCCTCTTGGGCCTCGGCACCTCCGTCTGGGCTGCCATTCACCGCGCGATGCCCACGCGTTCCCGGTGTCCGGCCGGCCGGGAGGCAGCCGGCGGCCGGGCTCGGGGATGCGGGCGGTCACGGGTTCCTGAGACCGCGGAGTGCTCTTACTGCACTGACGAGCGGGGGAGGTGAGGTTGTGACCGGCGGCCGGACCTTCCTGTCCGGCCACGCGCCCGCGGACCTCCGGGTCGCCTGTTCGGCCCCGTGCCCGCAACCCACGAGCCACCAGGTGCCACCGCCCCGGCCCCGCGCGGCCCCGCGCGGCTCGTCCGGGCGGGCTTGCGGTCCTCTTTCGAGCCTGCCTCGACCGGCGCAGGGCTCCGGCTCCACCCGCGGCGGCCGGCCCGCCCCGGCCCGCCACGCCCCCACCGGCCTGCACCGGACGGGGGCCGGGCGCCCGGCCGTGCAGGTGCGTGACGGGAACGCTTCAAGTGGAGCACGGGCAGGGCGCGGGGCTCTGCCGCATAGTCTGCGTACCGGTTCGCCGGAGAACGTGACGCGGCCGCCGAGTACGCCCGGCCCGGCGTCCCCCCACCCCGGGATCAGCAACGTAACAGCCGAACCACGCCGCCTGCTCAGCCCGCGAGTTCCTCGCGGGCTGTCCCCGGCAGGCGGCGTCCCCCATCGAAAGACAGTGCACCATGGGCGCCTGGTCCAGAACTGGGGCGACTGGCGCGAGGTGACCGACGGCTGCTACGTCAACTACCCGGACATCGACCTGAGCGACCCGCAGTACAACACCCCCGACGTGTCTGGCAGGAGCTGTACTACAAGGACAACTACGCCAGGCTCCAGCAGGTCAAGAAGAAGTACGACCCGCGCGACTTCTTCCACCACAGCCAGTCCATCCAGCTCCCCGCCACCTGAAAGGGGGGAGCAAACCGGCTGAAGGGCGGCCGGTGGCACAAGGCCACCGGCCGCCCCGGCCGGAAAACAACGCCCGCGCCTGTCCGGCCCGAGGCGGGCCGGCCGGGCCCTGGGGTCAGCTCACTGGATTCTCGATCAGCGTGACGCGGTTGCCGTCGGGGTCGTCGAGGGCGGCGAACCGGACGCCCCGCGATCCGGGCTGGACCTGCCCGGGGGCGAGGCCGCGTTCCGCGAGGTCGGACAGCGCCCGGTCGAGGTCGTCGACCACCAGGTTGAGCAGGGATGCTCCGGCGTGGTCCGGGGACTGGAAGACCTGGACCCAGCCGGACGGCGACAGGTGCCAGTCGGCCAGCCCGGGCATCGGCCTGGCGTCCGCCGCACGGCCGAACAACTGCTCGTACCAGGCCACCGCGGGCTCGACATCGCGCACCGGCGCAACCGCGAGGACGTGTGTGAAGGTCATGGGGGCCATCCTTTCGCCGACCTGAGCCGTACGTGTGGTACCGACTCGCGCCGTACCGAAGACTCATCGCAGGCACGGCGGACGGGGTGTGCGTCCACCCAGGTGAGCTGCACGCGCGCCTCCCGGGACCGTCCGGCGCGGTGGGGTAGGCAGGCGGGGTGAACTCCCTTTGACGGACACCTGTGCACGTCTGGTGCGGGAATGGGCCCTTCCCCGGAAGGAATGCGATGGCCGACCACAGGGCCACGGGCGTCGGGTGACGCGTGGCCGACCGCGAACTCCACCGCCGTGCGCGGGCCTGGCGGCCGGGATATCCGGCGGCGGCGGGTGTCTTCGCGGCGGGCATGCTCGGCACGACGCTGCCGACCCCGCTGTACGGGCTCTACCGGCAGCAGATCGGTTTCTCCGAGCTGATCGTCACGGTGGTCTTCGCCGTCTACGCGCTGGGTGTCATCGCCGCCTTGCTGGTGGCCGGTGACTTCTCCGACATCCTGGGGCGGCGGCCGGTCCTGCTGTGCGCCGCGGCGCTGGCCGCGGGCAGCGCCCTGTGCTTCGTGTTCGAGCACGGGCTGCCTCAACTGTTCGCAGGCCGGGTCCTTTCCGGCTTCTCCGCGGGCCTGTTCAGCGGCACGGCCACCGCGGCCGTCCTGGACCTGGCGCCGCCGGGGCGCCGCTCCCGGGCCGCCTTCGCGGCGACCGCCGCCAACATGGGCGGCCTGGGCCTGGGCCCTCTCCTGGCCGGCATCCTGGCCCAGTACGCGCCCTGGCCGCTGAAACTGCCGTTCCTGGTGCACCTGGCCCTCATGGCACTCGCCGCCGCGGTCGTCTGGACGCTCCCGGAAACCGTGCACCGCACCCGTCCCCGGCCCGCGCTGCGCCCTCAGGGCATGACGATCCCCCCGGCCGTGCGCGGGGTGTTCGCGCCCGGTGCGCTGGCGGGCTTCGCCGGTTTCTCCGTGCTGGGGGTGTTCACCGCGGTCGCGCCAGACTTCATGGCAACGGTGCTGGGCGTCCGCAATCTCGCGGTGGTCGGCGCCGTCGTCTTCTCCGTCTTCTGCGCCTCGACCGCGGGCCAGTTGCTCATGGGCCGCCTCGGCCCGGCCCTGGCCCTGCCCTGGGGCTGCGTGGTGCTGGTCCTGGGCCTGGTGCTCATCGGCGTCTCGCTGCTGGCGGAGTCGCTGGCGATTCTCGTCGTCGGCGCCGTCACCGGCGGCGTGGGCCAGGGCATGTCCTTCCGCGCGGCTCTGACGGTGATCGGCGCGGCGGCGCCGGAAGAGCGGCGGAGCGCGACGCTCTCGGCGTTCTTCGTCTTCGCCTACGTGGGGATCTCGCTGCCCGTGGTCGGCGTCGGTGCCCTGACGCTGGAACTGGGGGTACGCGACGCCGGGTTGGTGTTCGCCGGGTGTGTGATCCTGCTCGTCTCCGCGGTGGCCGCCTATCTGAGACCGCGCCGGTCTGCGGCCCGCTGACCGCCGACGACATGTCGCTTATCGGTGGATGAAGTGTCGCTCATGTGGGGATGAGACTTCGCTCATGCCGTCCTCATGGCGACCTCATCGGCCGCGCGGACGCTCGTGGTGTGACTCTCACAGGAAACGCGGACCCGCACCCGCAGGCCGTCCCGGTGGTGGCGCTCGCCAAGACGCCCGCCACGGCGCCCGCCAGGGGACCGGCCACGCCGCCGGTCGGAGGGCTGGCCGGGGAGCTGGCCGCGGTGCTGGGCGAGGTGCTGGGCCGGCAACGGGTGCCCCTGGACGGGCACTTCTTCGACGACGTCGGCGCCGACTCGATGACGATGGCGCTGTTCTGCGCGCGGGTACGCAAGCGCGCCGACCTGCCGGCGGTGTCGATCAAGCAGGTCTACCTGCATCCGACGCCGCGCAGCCTCGCCGCCGCACTGGCCGGGACCCGGCCGGAGCCCGCGCCCGCCGCCCCACCGGCACAGCAGCCGGCACCGCAGGCACAGGCGCGGGTGCACGGGCCGGGGGAGGAGACGCCGCCGCCCGGCGCCCGCTGGTTCGTGCTGTGCGGTGTGCTGCAGGTGCTGGTGTTCCTCGCGTACTGGTACGCCGTCGCGCTCGTCGGCATCGAGGGGCTGGCGTGGGCGTACGCCGCCGAGGGCTGGGCGGCCACCTACCGGCGGCTCGTCGTGTTCGGCGCGGTGAGCTTCGCCGCGCTGGCCGCGCTGCCCGTGCTGGCCAAGTGGCTGCTCGTCGGCCGCTGGCAGGCCGGCCGGATCCCGCTGTGGGGCCCGCGCTACGTGCGCTTTTGGTTCGTGCGCATGCTGGTGCGCGCGAACCCCCTGGTGCTGTTCACCGGATCGCCGCTCTACCCGCTCTACCTGCGGGCGCTGGGCGCCGACATCGGCCGCCGGGTCGCGGTCTTCTCCCGCAACGTCCCCGTCTGCACCGACCTGCTGACCATCGGCGACGACGCCGTGATCCGCAAGGACTCCTCCTTCGCCTGCTACCGCGCGCACGCCGGCCACCTCGAGACGGGCCCGGTGACCATCGGCGCCGGCGCGTTCGTCGGCGAGGCCACGGTCCTGGACGTGGGCACCTCGCTCGGCGACGGCGCGCAGCTCGGCCACTCCTCCGCGCTGCACGCCGGGCAGGCGGTGCCCGCCCACGAGGGCCGCGCCGGCTCCCCCGCGACCGAGCCCGGCACCGTCGACTGGCGGGCCGTCCCCCCGGCGCGCTGCGGCCCCGTGCGCCGGCTGCTCTACCCCGCCGGGCAGCAGTTGGCCGCGCTGCTGCTGTACGTGCCGCTGGCCATCGCCGGCATACGCCTGCTGTTCACCGAGGTCTTCGGGCACGTACCCGCCCTGCTCGGCGACCCCGGCGCGCTGGCGGGCCCGTCGTTCTACGCGGATGCCGCCGTGCTGTCCGCCGTCCTGTTCGCCGGCGGCGCGCTCACCGGGCTGGCCGTCGTGCTGACCGTCCCCCGGCTGCTCAACAAGGCGCTGGAGCCTAACCGCCCGTACCGCCTCTACGGCATCCACTACACCCTGCACCGCGCGATAACCCGGCTGACGAACGTCGAGTTCTTCACCCACCTCTTCGGCGACAGCTCCTACGTCGTCCCCTATCTGCGCGCTCTCGGCTACGACCTGTCCGACGTCGAGCAGACCGGCTCCAACTTCGGCCTCGAGGTCAGGCACGACAACCCCTACCTCACCTCCGTGGGCACCGGCACGATGGTCGCCGACGGCCTGTCCGTCATCAACACCGACTACTCCAGCACCTCCTTCCGGCTCTCCCGCGCGGCCATCGGCGCCCACACCTTCGTCGGCAACTACGTCGCCTACCCCGCCCAGGCCCGCACCGGCGACGACTGCCTGCTGGCGACGAAGGTCCAGGTGCCCGTCGCGGGCGGGCACCGCCAGGGCACGGGCCTGCTGGGCTCCCCCAGCTTTCCGATCCCGCGCTCGGTGCAGCGCGACGCACGGTTCGACCACCTGCGCCACGGCGCGACGCTGCGCCGCCGGCTCGCCGCGAAAAACGCGCACAACGCCGCCACCATCGGCCTGTACCTGCTGGCGCAGTGGGCCCACCTGTACGGCATCACGCTCATCGCCTCGGCCGCCATCGCCTGCTACCCGGCGGCCGGCGCGCTCGCGATCGAGCTGGCCGCCGTGGCGTCGCTCGCGTTCAGCATCGGGTTCCTGGCCCTGGTCGAGCGCGCCGCCACGTCCTTCAGGCCGCTGCGCCCGCGGTACTGCTCGATCTACGACCCGTACTTCTGGTGGCACGAGCGCTACTGGAAGCTCAGCACCCAGCCGCCCGGCGTCCTGGACGGCACCCCGTTCAAGGGCCTGGCCTGGCGGCTGCTGGGAGCGAAGGCCGGGCGGCGGATCTTCGACGACGGCTGCCTGGTCATGGACAAGACGATGGTCGCGATCGGCGACGACGCGGTGCTCAACGCCGGCAGCGTCATCCAGCCGCACTCGCAGGAGGACGGCAGCTTCAAGTCCGACCGCATCGGCATCGGCGCCCGCTGCACGCTCGGCGTCGGCGCCCTGGTCCACTACGGCGCGACGCTCGGCGACGACGCGACGCTGGCCGCCGACACCTTCTTGATGAAGGGCGAGGACGTCCCGCCGCACGCCCGGTGGGGAGGCAACCCGGCGGGCGACCTGCGCCCGCTGCCGGCGGCGGTAGGGCGGACAGAAACCCCGGTGGAGACGCGGATGACGACGCAGCCGGAGCGGATCACAGCACAGCCGGACGAGCCGGCGCCGGAGGGGCAGGTGCCCGGACCGGCGCCGCTGCCGGCACCGGCACCGGAGCCGGAGCCGGAACGGCCCGGGGCGCAGCGGCAGTCGGCGCCGGACCCCGGGCCGCCCGGGCCGGCCGGGGACCCGCAGGGCCCCGCGGCGGAGCCGGAGCGGACGGCCGTGTCGCCGGTACCCGAGCACGAACCGCCCACGGCGACGGTGCCGCCGGCAGCCGGGAACGAGCCGCCCGGGGCGCCGCCCGCGGGCGGCGCGGTCACCAGGATCCCGCGCTGGACCCGTGAACCCGCCGGCGGACACGGGGCCTTCGACGCAGCCGCAGGGCCCGCGGGGGGTGTTGCCGCATACGAGGTGCCGGTCCCCGGCGAACTCGTCGGCCGGCTGGCCGCGTTGGCGGACGAGGCGGGTGTCACGCTCGGCTCGCTGCTGCTGGCCGCGCACGCCAAGGTGCTGGCCGCCCTCACCGGCGAACCCGACGTCGTCACCGGCTACGCCGCCGCCCCCGGCGGCCCGGCGCTGCCCTGCCCGCTGACGACCTCACCCCCCACGTGGCGCGCCCTGCTGGAGCACACCCGCAGCGCCGAGGCCGCCCTGCTCACCCCCGGCACCCCCACCCCGCCCCCAGGCGCCCCGCCCGCCGGAGCCCTGCCGTACGGGGCCCGGCCCGGCCCCGCCGCCCGCCTCCCCGGAGACGAAACCCACCCCGACCCGGCCGACGGATTCCCCCCGTACGAGACCGAGTTCGACCCCGCCCCCCAGCCCGCCGCCGCCGAGCCCGCCGGGCTTGCCGTGACCACCGTGCTGCGCGTGGAGTTCCCCCAGCCCGCGCCCGGCCGCAGGTCTCTGCGCCTGCGCTACCGCACCGACGTCATCGACGCCGAACACGCCGCCCGGATCGCCGGCTACCACCTCGCCGCGCTCGCCCGCCTCGCCGCCGGCCCCGACGCGGAACACGCCGCGCAGAGCCTGCTCTCCGCCGCCGAGGTCCGCCACCAGCTCGACGACCTCGCCGGCCCCCGGCGCCCGCTGCCCGACCGCCGCGCGCACGAGCTGTTCGAGGAGCGGGTACGCGCCCATCCCGACGCCGTCGCCGTCGTGCACGGCCCGCGCAGGTGGACGTACGCGCAGCTCAACGCCCACGCCAACCGGCTCGCCCGGGCCCTGCTCGCGCGCGGTCTGGGCCCCGAGGGCGTCGTCGCCGTCGTCGCCGAGCGCACCCTCGACTGGGCCGCCGCGGTCCTCGCCGTCTTCAAGGCCGGCGGCGTCTACCTCTCCGTCGAGCCGCACTTCCCGGCCGAACGCGTCGCCGCCATGCTCGCCCGCGCCGACTGCCGGCTCGTGCTCACCGAGCCCGCCGGTAGGGCCGTCCTCGACCGGGCCCTCGCGCAGCCCCCGCTGCGCGCCGCGGGCCCCGAGGTGGTCGGCGTGGACGTCGCCTACGGCGAAGGCCACCCCGGCGACGACCCCGGCGTGGCCGTCGCGGCCGGCCAGCTCGCCTACGTCTACTTCACCTCCGGCTCCACCGGCACCCCGAAGGGCGCCATGTGCGAGCACGCCGGCATGCTCAACCACCTCTACGCCAAGATCGAGGACCTGCGGATAGCGCAGGGGCAGGTCGTCGCGCAGACCGCGCCGCAGTGCTTCGACATCTCGCTGTGGCAGTTGCTCGCCGGGCTGCTGGCGGGCGGCAGGACGCTGCTGGTCGAACAGGACGTGATCCTGGACGTGCCCCGGTTCCTGGACGTGCTCGCCGCCGAGCGGGTAGCGGTGCTGCAGGTCGTGCCCTCGTACCTGGACGCCGTCCTGGCCCACCTCGAACGGCACCCGCGCGCCCTGCCGGACCTCGGCCACGTGTCGGTCACCGGGGAGCCGCTCAAACCCGACCTGGCCAGGCGCTGGTTCGCGGCGCTGCCCGGCGTCCGGCTCGTCAACGCCTACGGGCTCACCGAGACGTCGGACGACACGAACCACGACGTCATGGAGCGGGCGCCCGAGCGCGTGCTGCTCGGCCGACCGGTCCGCAACGTCCACGTGTACGTCGTCGACGACCACCTCGCGCCCGTGCCGCTGGGCGCGCCCGGGCAGATCGTCTTCTCCGGCGTGTGCGTCGGCCGCGGCTACGTCAACGACGCGGAGCGCACCCGGGCGTCCTACCTCGCCGACCCGCACCGGCCCGGCCACCGCCTGTACCGCGGCGGCGACGTCGGCCGCTGGCACCCCGACGGCCGGCTGGAGTTCCTGGGCCGCCACGACGGGCAGGTCAAGGTCGCCGGCTTCCGGATCGAACTCGGCGAGGTGGAGAACGCGCTGTCCCGGGTGCCGGGGATCCGCGACTGCGCCGTGGTCGTGGCCGACCGGCCGGGACACGGCAAGCGGCTCGTCGCCTTCTACACCGCCCCCCGCGCGTTCGCCCGCGGCGAGCTGCGAGACGCGCTGTCCGCGTCGCTGCCCGCGTACATGATCCCGGCAGCGTTCCACCACCGCGAGGCCCTGCCGCTCACGGCCAACGGCAAGACGGACAAGAAGGCGCTGACGAAGCTGGCCACGGAACCCGCGCCCGGCTCCGCCGCGGCCGCTGCGCACGAAGCCGCCCCCGCCGCAGGCATCAGCACACACGGGAACCCGCCCGGCGAGCGCAGCGATGCCGTCCCCCACGGGCGCCCCCGGCGCGGGGACGACGCGGACGGCACACGCACCATCCCCGCCGCACGTAGCGACGCCGTCCTTCCCGCGGGCGTCCCGCACAGCAGGCCCACCCCCAGCACACACACGGACGACGCGCACGGCGAGCGCAGCGATGCCGCCCCCTACGCGCACCCCCGGCGCGGGGACGGCACCACTCCCGCCGCGCGCAGCGACGCCGTGCCCTCCGCCGACCACCGGCGCGACGGCATCCCGCCCGGCGGCGACACCCCCGACGCGGTGGCCCACCGGCCCGGCAGCGACGCCCCCAACACCCCCCGCGCGCCCGGCGCCCTCCTGAGCCCCGCCGAGCGTGAGCTCGTCGCCGCGTGGGCGCAGGTCCTCGGCGTCGACGCGGACCGCATCGGCCGCGGGGACGACTTCTTCGCGCTCGGCGGCACCTCCCTGCTCGCGGTGAAGCTCGCCGTCGCGCTCGACCGGCGGCTGTCCCTGCAGGACTTCGCCCGGCACCCCGTGCTCGCCGACCTGGCCCGGCTGCTCAGCGAAAGGACCCGGCTCATGCCGACACCGCCCCCGGCATCCCCTCTCGCCGTCGACCGCAGACCCGGCGCCCCGCCCGTCCTGCACGTCGCCCCCGGCACCGATCCGGCCGCGTGGGCCGCGCGGCACCGCGACGGTGTCCGTGCCGCCGTGACCGAACACGGCGCGCTCCTCGTCCGCGGCCTCGGCCTGCACGACGCGGCGGGAACGCGCGCCGTGTTCGCCCGGCTCGCCGACGGGCTGATGACCGAGACGGAGCCGTTCGCGCCGCGGCGCTACCACGGCGGCGGCGTGTACTCCTCCGTCCCGTGGCCCGCCGCCCAGCCCATGTGCATGCACCACGAGCTGAGCTACGCCCTCACCCCGCCCGGCCTCATGCTCTTCGCCTGCACAGCCACACCCACGCCCACACCCGCCGCGCCCTCCGGCGGGGGTGAGATCGGCGTGGCCGACGCCGCCGCCGTGCTCGACGCACTGCCCGCCCGGCTGGTCGCCCGCTTCGAGCGCGAGGGCTGGCTGCTCACCCGCACCTACGGGCAGGACATCGGCGCCTCCGTCGAGGAGGCGTTCGGCACCGCCGACCCCGACGCGGTCGAGCGCTACTGCCGCGACCACGCCATCGAGGCGACCTGGCTGCCCGGCGGGATCCTGCGCACCCGGCAGCGGCGCAGCGCCGTGGTACGTCACCCGGTCACCGGACGGCGCTGCTGGTTCAACCAGGTGGCGTTCCTCAGCGAGTGGACCATGGACCCGGAGGTACGCGCGTATCTGCTGGAGGCGGCCGGCCCCGGCCAGTTGCCGTTCCGCACCGCCTACGGCAACGGCGAACCCCTCGGCGCGGACGTCGTCGACCTGATCAACGAAGTCTACGAAGACGCCACCGCCCGGGCCCCGCTGCACGCCGGGGACCTGCTGCTCGTCGACAACGTCCGCTGCGCGCACGACCGCCGCCCCTACGAGGGCCCGCGCGAGGTGCTCGTCGGCCTCGCGGACCCGGTGCGCCCCGAGCCCGTACACACCCACCCGCTGCACCTGGCCACCGCGCCCGCCGAGGGGACCGCACGATGACCACCACCCAGCCGCCACAGCCGGCCGGCCCGGCCGCCGCCGCGCCCGAGTTCGCCGTGATCACCGGCGCCCAGGTCGAACGCGCCCTGCACGGCCGCGAGAAGCAACTCGTCGAACTCGCCGAGGACGCCTACCTGCTGCACGCCGCCGGCGACTCGGTCAACCCGCCGTCACACTTCCTGCGCTTCCCCGACCGCCCCGCCGACCGCATCATCGCGCTGCCCGCCTCCCTGGGCGGCCGCTTCCGGGTCGACGGACTGAAATGGATCTCCAGCGTCCCGGGCAACGTGACCGCCGGCCTTCCCCGCGCCTCCGCCGTCCTCATCCTCAACGACCGGGCCACCGGCTACCCGTTCGCCTGCCTGGAGAGCTCGATCATCAGCGCCACCCGCACCGCCGCACTGGCGGCCTCGGCGGCCACCCGGCTCGGCCGCGGCCGGCCACGCCCCACCCGCGTCGGGTACGTCGGCACCGGCCTCATCGCCCGCTACGTCCACCGCTTCCTGACCGCAACCGGCGGCCCGTTCGACACCATCGGCCTGTACGACCTGTCCCCCCAGAGCACCGCCGGCTTCCACCGCCACCTCCACACGGCCGGCGACACGGCCCGTGTCACCGTGCACGACAGCACCGAGAAACTCGTCCGCGCCAGCGACCTGGTGGTGTTCGCGACCGTGGCCGCCCGCCCCCACGTCACCGACCCGGCATGGTTCGCACACCACCCGCTCGTCCTGCACCTCTCCCTGCGCGACCTGGCCCCCGAGGTGCTGCTGACCGCCGCCAACATCGTCGACGACATCGCGCACTGCCTGACCGCCGACACCTCCCCCCACCTCGCCGAACAGCTCACCGGCAGCCGGGACTTCCTCGACGGCACACTCGCCGACGTACTGCACGATCGCCTGCGCCCGCCGCCGGACCGGCCACTGGTCTTCTCACCCTTCGGACTCGGCGTCCTCGACCTCGCGGTGGGCAAATTCGTCTACGACCAGGCGGCCGCGGCCGGGCAGACGCACGTCATCGACGGCTTCTTCCACGACCTGCGCCGGCACGGGTGAAGGGGCGAAACGTGCCGGTCGTCACCACACCCCACGCCTTCAACGAGGAACAGCTCTACGTCGACCTGCACCCGGTCCTCGGCCTGCCCCTCCACCTGAAGGTCGAGGGCGTCAACTTCGCCGGGTCCATCAAGCTCAAGGCCGCCACCGAAATGGTCGCCGCGGCCGAGCGGGACGGCCTGCTCACACCCTCCTCCGTCCTGGTCGAGTCCTCCTCCGGGAACCTGGGAGTCGCACTGAGCATGGTCGCGGCAAGCAAGGGCTACGGATTCGTCTGCGTGACCGACACACGCTGCACCGCCGCAGCCCGCCGCCTCATGCGCGCCTTCGGCGCCGACGTACACGTCGTCACCGCGGGCGGCCAGGCAGGCGGCGGCCTGCTCGGCGCCCGCATCGCCTACGTACGCGCACTGTGCGCGGCCGACGGCCGCCACGTCTGGCTCAACCAGTACGCCAACCCGGCCAACTGGCAGGCGCACTACCGCAGAACCGCCCCCGCGATCGTCCGCCAGTTCCCCCGACTCGACGTCCTGTTCGTCGGCGCCGGAACCACCGGCACCCTGATGGGCTGCGCCCGCTTCCTGCGAGAATGGCACCGCCCGGTACGGATCGTCGCGATCGACAGCACCGGCTCGGTCTCCTTCGGCGGCACCCCCGCACCCCGACTCATCCCGGGCCTGGGCGCCGGCGTCCGCCCACCACTCCTCGACGACACCTACGTGGACGACGTCCTCCACGTCGACGAGGCAGACGCGGTCCGCACCTGCCACCGACTGGCCGCACGCGGCTTCCTCTTCGGCGGCTCCACCGGCACCGTCGTGACCGGGGCAACGACCTGGCTGACCCGACACGGCACACCAGGACTCACCGCGGTCGCGATCGCCCCGGACCTCGGCGAACGCTACCTCGACACCGTCTACGAACCGGCCTGGGTACGCACACACTTCGGCGAGAACACACTCACCCCCGGCGGCGCGGAGGACACCGCCGCGAGCAGCCGGATACCGCACGGCCAGGGCCTGCACTGAGCCATGATCGGCGGCCCGCCCGGGGGCGACTTGCGTGAGATCATCCGTCCATGAGCAGCGATCTGGAAGTGAGCGCACTGGCGATCAACGTCGTGATCCCGCAGGCGCTCCGCTGGACGGACACGCGACGTGGTGAAGCATTCACACTGACCACACTCACCGTCCGGCTCCTTGCGGACGGTTACCTCGCTGTGAAGGCCTACGGCAGACCAGTCGGTGGGGGCCGGGGCGCATACGTCTCGTTCCCCGTCCCCGACAAGCCCGAACTGGCAGCCCTGGTCTCCGAAGCCGCCAGCCGTGCCGGGGCGTTGTGGGCCGCCCATCGCGGTCTCGGCTGATCTCCGGGCCGATCCCGGGCCGTGACCGATCTGTGGGACTCACTCCCGCAGCGGGGTCCGACCCGGTGGATCTTCCTGCGCGACGCGAGTGCAACTGACCGACACGGAGTGGGAGTCCATCGAGCCGTACCTGCTCTCGCGGCCCACACTCGGCCCAGGCCGCCCGGGATCGTCGAAGCCCGTGATTCCGGTAATTCCTTCCCACGCGACATATCCCACTCCAGGGCCTTCTGATGTTCCGGTGGGATCCGTTACCGGGGATTGGCACAGCCGGACACCGGCACATAGACGACCGCCGCGAACACCGCTTGAGCAGGCGTGTCTTGGATGCCGCCACCCTCGCACCTAGGTCGGCAGCAAAGGGCGGGCGATCTCCCGCAAGCCGTCCGGGACAATCCACTCCCACTCTGTCCTCCGCGTGCCTCACCAACGCCCGCCTCACCGCATAGGACACGCTCTTAGAGGTCGTTCTCTTTCCGAACCTCGTGTGAGGTCTTTGCTGGTCAGGCATGAAGTAGCTGCTGCTGCGGGAGTCTCGGCTCGTTGCCGGGTGAGATGTCGTGGAGGTGGCGGATGCCGTCGATGCGGGCGGTTTTGGAAACGCGGCGGAAGGCCGCGGCCGCGGAGGTGAAGCAGCTCGAAGCCGAGTTGGAACGGGTGCGGGCGGCTCTGGCGGAGGCGGAAGAGGTGCACTGGTGCCGGGTGATCGGCCTGGAGCAGTATCTGGAGGCGCTGGCTGAGGAGGACGTGCCTGCCGACGTGGTCGGTGAGGGGTCGCGGAGGAAGCCGGTCGGTCCACGCCGGGCGGTGCCTCACCGGCGACAGGCGAGTGAAGTGGAGGAGTTGTCGCCGGACTATCAGGCGTTGATGGCTGCTGCGGCCGATGCGGGAGACGACGGGCTCGGTGCCCGGCGGGCGGCGGTGGTGCTGGGCTGGGACAGCGCGTCGGCCTCCCGTGTCGAGGGAGCCAGAGCACGGCTGAAGCGGCTGGTGGAACGAGGCTGGCTGGTCGAGAAGAAGGCGGGCAGATTCACGCTGCCCGCATCGGAGCAGGACCCTGGTGCCGGGCGGCCAGGCGGCGGCTCGTGAGCATGGACATCGACCACAGAATGACGGCTTCGCTGGTGTCGGTGCGCCGCTCGTAGTCACGGACCAGACGCCGGCTGCGCAGGCACCAGGCGAACGACCGTTCCACGACCCAGCGGCGGGGCAGGGCCTCAAAGCCGCGGGCGGTGTCGCTGCGGCGGACGATGTCGAGTGCGATGCCGAGCTGTGTTGCACTCCAGTCGACGAGGTGGCCGGTGTAGCCGCCGTCGGCCCAGACCCGTGCCAGCCGCCCGAAGCGGTCCTGGGCCGCCGGCAGCAGAACGCGGGCGGCGTCCCGGTCGGTGGTCGACGCAGGCGTGACCAGCACCGCCAGCAGTAGCCCGAGCGTGTCGGTGAGCAGGTGCCGCTTGCGCCCGTTGACCTTCTTCCCGGCGTCGAAGCCGCGAGAGGTGAGAGCGACGGTGGCGTCCGCCTTCACCGACTGCGAGTCGATGACCCCCGCACTGGGCTCACGTTCACGTCCCTCGGCCTCGCGGGCAGCCTCACGCAGCCGGTCGTGCAACTCGGCCACGAGTCCCCCATCCCGCCAGCGGGCGAAGAAGGCGTAGACCCGAGGCCAGGGCGGGAAGTCCGACGGCATCGCCCGCCACTTGATGCCGTTGTCGACGAGGTAGCGGATCGCGTCGAGCATCTGTCGGTGACAGTAGCCCTCCGGCCGCCCGCCCCGGCCCGCCAGCCACCCGGGAACCGGCAGCAGATCCCGCACCAGAGCCCACTCGGCATCGCTCATGTCCGAGCCGTACCGCGGCCGGCGACCCGGCCGGTCGGCCGCATTCCCGAACCTGTGGGCGAGACAGTCACACCCAGGAGTGGACCAACTGGACCCGACAACCGTGACCACGCGACACTTCGACAACAGGGCCTCTTGCTCCTCGCTGGACTCGACATCCGCGAGCTACCAAGAGGCCCTTCTTCCATGCACCCCCACCGGCAAACTCACCCGCACCAGGCCCCTGTTCGAACATCACCGACCACCCGAGCGGATAGAGAACAGCCAGTTAGAGGTCGTCTCATTTGGTGTATCGGCGATAGCAGATGAGAGCGCTGGCTATGCCGACGAAGGCGGGGAAGTGTTCTGCCTTGCGTTCGTAGCGGCGGTGCAGGCGGCGGCAGCCGCCCAGCCAAGGCCAGGGTGCGCTCGGCCACCCCGGCGGTGCCGGCCGGGCCGGCCGGAGGGCTCCTTGCCGCGGCGGGCGATACGGGGCACGATCTGGCGGCGGCCAAGCCGGCCTCTTGACCGCACGGATGCTGATCGAGTCGATCGCACACCGCGACCAGTCCACCTCGCCGCCGGCACCGAGCCCCTCCAGCAGCCCCCGGTGCAGCTTCGCCCACACCCGGGCAGTGGACCAGTCGGTCAAGCGCCGGTGCACCGTCTGCCAGGAGGCGCCGAACGACGGCGGCAACTGCCGCCAGGTACCACCGGTGGTCGCCACGAAGACGATCGCAGCCGGCACCGCACGGTCATCGCAACGCCGCCTGCCCCACCCTGCGGACGCACCGGAGCCTGCGGCACCACGTCCAGGAACAACTTCCACAACTCGTCCGGCACCAGCCGCTCGACTATCCCCGTGCCGACAGCAATGAGCAACCGCCAATCAACACACCGTCATAGGCCCGGTAGCGTGTCGGCGCGGTGCCCCCCGACCTACCGCAAGTCACCGCGGGCTCCTATTCCCGACGCCGTACCTGCCCTGACATTTACTTGCCGGTTACGATGAGCGGAGCGGGCAGGTATGGTCCGCTCTATTTCATCGTCCCGTGAATTCTTCGGCGCCGCACGCCCGAAATGTCAAGAATCCTTCCCATAGTTTCTTTCGAGTGGCTCTTGAGCGGCGAGTGTTACGGTCCGCTCCAGGATATCGCAAAAACGTTCGGCGTCGAGTGCGGGGGAGTGTCCGGTGGCCGAAGGTGCGGGGGTGAAAGGGCTTTGCTCGCCCACCGGGAAATCTGCTCGACTGGTCGATGCACCTTTCTCGCGTGACAAGGTCCGGCCGATCCTCTCCGCATTCGAGCGCGGATTCTCAGACGCCCGCGGCGCCAGCCGCCCTGACCGTCCGATACCGCCACCGTTCCGCCGGGACACGGGGAGAGAGAAATGTTGACAGGACACGAGTCATGTCGAGTCTCGTCATGCGCAAGCAAACTGAACGGAAGTACGTCGAAAAAACCGAGGGCGACCGGCGGCAGAGAAGTCTTATGCGCACCGTGCCGGCATCGGCTGGAAGCCGATCTGCTCCATCTTCCGGGACTGTACTCCGACTGCAGCAGAGCCACGGGAGCGGAGGTGGTGAAGGTCGTACGGAAGGTTGCCAGGAAGAGCGCCGCGACCGGCACGATGAATACCGCCGCCGCCGAGGTGCGAGCTTCCATCCGTACGGTGTTGGCATCCTGGTCCGGCCTCGTCGCCGAAGAGCGTCATCTGAGACCGCCGGCCAGAGACGTCCCAGCGCTCGCCCGCTTCCTGGGCCGGCATGTGGATTGGCTCACGCGCCACCCGGCGGCCGGCGACCTGGCGGACGAAATCCGGGAACTCTCGCGGAGGGCAAGCAATGTCGTCGACCCGAACGGCGTTCGCAGAGTGCACATCGGTGATTGCCCTGACATCGACTGCGAGGGCAATCTCGTGGCCCTGATACGCACGCACGGCGACCGGCTGCCCACCGAGATCGTCTGCACGGCTTCTGACGCGCACACGTGGCCGGCCACATGGTGGACCAGACTCGCCCGCCGGATGCGAACACAGGGAGAGGTCAGATGAATCACAAAGCCGTGAGCGCCGGGCTGACAGCAGACGACGTCGCCAGCATCTGGCGGATACCCAAGGGCACCGTCTATCGCTACGCTCATATGCACCAATGGCGTCGCTACAAACAAATCGGTCGAGTTTACTACCACCCCGACGATGTCACGACCACCCTTGACGAGATGCACCCGGGATGACTGCGGGGGCGGCCGAACCGAGTCGGGTACCGGTGGCGCCATCAGGGCCTGCACGCCCTCGACTTGGCGGCCAGGGCACCGTGTTCCGAGGCGGCCGGAACATGCGACCCGGCCGCTTCGGCACGTCCCGAGGCGGGGGCTTGACGGTCGGCCCGCGAAGAAACTATAAATAGAATTGCCGCCCCTGGTCCGCCCTCAGCAGGTGCGAGTCGATCTCGCGTATACGCGAGACCGCACTGAGCCGTACCTGCTGCGACTTCGCATGGCGAGGCGATTTTGAGCGCGGCACCTCGTGCTGGCCGGGCAGTTCCCTCCGACGAAATTTCTGCGGCCGCAGGCGGGGAGTGGATTTCTCATATGCCAAGGCTTTGCAAAATTTGGGAAGTCGCAGATGTCGCGGAATGGACGCGCGATACACAGGTGAACGTGGACTGAGCAGCGGCGAGGGGCACGGGCACGCGGCCTGATGCCGACGTGTCGGGTCTGTTCATGACAGGAGGTAGGAGACCCCCATGGTTACTCGGGAATCACACCTGGTGGAACTCGTCGACGCGGGCGGCACCGCGCTCGGCTCCCTCATGGTGGCCGAGGCGCATACGGCGCCGGGCCGGTTGCACCGGGCGTATTCGGTGATGCTGCTGGACGACCAGGGCCGCGTCCTTCTGCAGCAGCGCGCCGCGGTGAAGACCCGGTTCGCGCTGCGCTGGGCCAACGCCTGCTGCGGTCATCCGGCGCCCGGGCAGGGGGTGCTCGCCGCGGCGGCCGAGCGGCTGGTCGAGGAGATCGGGCTGCGCGAGGTGGCGTTGAAGGAGGCCGGCGTGTATCTCTACCGGGCCGAGGACCCGCGGACCGGCCGGGTCGAGCACGAGTACGACCACGTCGTGGTCGGTCTGGTGCCGGCGGACGTGCCTTTGGACCCCGACCCGGCCGAGGTGGCCGACGTCCGCTGGGTGCCGCCGGAGGAGCTGCGGGCGGACCTGGCCGCCCATCCGGACCACTACGCGCCCTGGCTGGGCGGCGTGCTCGCCGTGGCCACCAACGCCGCCGACCGCCTGCCGCACGCCGCCGGCCTCTCCACCCCGTAACGAAACCCGGTTCCACGGCTGGTGACGAGGGCACCTCGGTTCTCGCACCGGCTGGCCCGCTCATGGTGCCGGTTTACCCCGAGGACCTCACGGACGCCGACAACTGCAACGTCGACTTCTTCCCGGCCTTCTTCATCGGCTGCACCATGGGCCAGGGCGGGCCGCAGAAGATGTCGACCTACGAGGGCCGCGACAAATTCACAGGGTGATGAAAATGGGCCACGGGCCGGAGGAATACGGCTTCAAGGTGACCAAGGCGATAAAAAAGGACACCGCCGAGATACCGAAGGATGTCATTCCGGATCCGGCCATCCTGTGCGCGACCAAGGAGGGATGACCCAACGGACCGGTACCACGCGCACGATGACAGGCGGCGGAGGGCTTGACGACCGGGACCGAAGAACCTATAAATAGGATTGTATCGCTGGAGTCCGCCTTCTTGCGTAGACTCATCTCGGCACCGACGCGGCGTCGGTTGCCTGCGCCCCACGTTTCTCGACGTCAACCGTCGCACGCTCCGCCGCAGAGCTCTGCGGGCGCCCCGAATCCGAAATTCCGGATTCCCTGTTGAGGCCCACACTCACCTTTACCGCTTGGAGTAGCGTATGCCCGGAACTGCTGAGCTTGAGAGAGTTTATTCGGCCATCGAAGAGTCGGCTCGGATAGTGGGTGCACCCTGCTCCCGTGACAACGTCTGGCCGATTCTGTCCGTATTCGGAGGGTCGATCGAGGACGCTCTGGTGGTCTTCAGTCTGCAGACCGGCGGGCGGCACGCGGGAGAACTCGACTACAGCTTCACCGCATCTCCGGGGCTCGGTGACCCCTACCCCCACGCCCTGAAGCACGGCTTCGTCACCGAGACAGACCACCCCATCGGCTCTCTGCTCTCGGACCTGCAGGGACGATGGGCGATCAGGGAGCACTTCGTCGACGCCGGAGTCACCGGCGGCTTCAAGAAGCTCTACGCGCACTTCCCGGGGGACCTGCAGCCGGTGGCAAAGCTGGCCGAGATCCCGTCCGTGGCCCCAGCCGTGGCCGAAAACGCCGACCTCTTCGCCCGCTGCGGCCTGGACGAGGTGGCGATGGTCGGGGTCGACTACAAGCGCAAGACGATGAACCTGTACTTCCAGTTCACCCCCGACGGAGTTCCGGAACCGAGCGCGTACCGGTCCCTGCTGCGCGAGGTCGGGCTGCACGAGCCGGACGACGACATGCTGAAGTTCGTCAGCGGCTCGATGCGGTGCAATATCACCTTCAGCTGGGAGTCCTCGACGATCGTGCGGGTCGCCGTCGCCCGGCCGCCGGGCAAGAGGGTGGATCCGGCGGCGGTACCCGCTCCCATAGAGCCGCACATCGCGCGGTTCGCGACCTCCGCCCCGTACGCGTACCCCGGCGAGCTTATGAACCTCTTCGGTGTCAAATGGTTCCCTGACGGGGAATTCATCGACGTCTCTACGTACTACCAGATCTCGGCCGGGCACGTAGGCATCAAGTTGATGGAGACGTTCAAAGACCGGACGTAGTGCTTCTTGCCGCGTAGCCGGCACAACGGGAGTTCTTCAGCAACAACCACCTGGGCGTCCTCCTGGCGACGAGGGCCGCGGCAATGGCCCACGACCTGGACCTCGACGGCTGGGTGCGGCTGTACACGACGAGTTCGGTGGCGCAGCTCGACAACCTCATCGCCGCCTGGCACTTCAAGCACGAGTGTGACGCCGTCCGGCCGTTCTGCGCGATCAGACACGTGTACGGCAGGCAGAAGGTGCGCGCGTGGGGCGGCCCCGGCAAGGGGGCGACGGAGCCCTGGCTGGTCCCCGCCGCCGACACCGAGCTGGACCACGCCACCTGGACCGACTTCGTCCGGGACGCCGCGATGAGCCGGGTATGGGCCGGCGTGAACTTCACGAAGACGGCCGAAAGGTCCGTGGAGTTCGGCATGCAGTTCGGCGGCATGGCCTACGAGTTCGTGCAGCGACACGTCGAAGGCGACGTCGAGGACTGACCGCGGTCACGAGAGCACGAACACCTCCGAAACAATGGATCAGGCAACCCAAGGAGATAACGGTGACCAATTTGATGCTGCTGCCGGACGGAATGCGCCGCTGGTCCAAGGCCAACGGCGTCTCACTCGACGGCGGCTACAAGGCGATGGCGGACAAGCTGATCGAGTTCATGGGCTGGGCCAGGGAAGACGGCATCAAGACCCTGTACATCACGACCTCATCGGCCGCGAACTTCAGCCGCCCCGAGCCTGCGGTGACGACGTTCCTGGTCGCGTTCAACGACATAGTGAGGCGCGTCCACGAAGACCTCAACTTCGACTTCTCCGGATCGCTCCACCTGGTTCCCCAGCAGTACCTCATCGAGCTGGAGGAGCTGCGGGACAAGTCGAACAAGGAGGCGGACTTCACCCTGCACTACATCATGGGCATGTCCCTCTCCGAGGAGGTCGTCCAGATCTTCAACAGGCTCAACGGCAAGATCCCCGAGATGACCGAGGAGATCCTGGCCGAGAACGCCTACGTCCCGCAGAATGTCGACTACGTCATCCGCACGGGCGGCGCGATCCGGATTTCGTCCTTCTTCCCGCTGATGTCCCCGTACGCCGAATGGCACTTCTCACCCGTGCTGTTCCCGGACATCACGCGAGCGGAGTTCGACGCCGGGATGCAGGACCTCCGGCGGCGGGAACGGCGCTACGGGAACTACCCGGCATAACCGCCGTCGGACAACGCATAGACGAGAAGGCGGCCGATCCCGGCCTCTGCGGCGGGGTCCACCCCACGGGACCCCGCCTGGGCGTGCGATGCATGCATCCTTCGTCAAGGACAAGGAAAGACACCCACCCGGCCCTGAAGGACTCGGCTCCGTCACCTCTGTCCGCCGGGTCGGCGACGAGCTCGTAGACGGCGTCTGGCCCTCCGGCCACGCCGCAGTTCTCGCACACCTACGGGGCACCTCCGAGCAGCACCTCCTGCCCTGACCGCCATGACGGACAGCATTCAGAGACGCATCAACGCGCCCCGATCGCAAGCCTCGTCCAGCCATCCTCAGCCTGAGTCTGGCCAGATGCAGGCTGCGTACGAACGAGCCCTTTGTCCAGGAGACGAACAATGCAGTCATTGCACCGTAGCCTCAGGTTCCTCACGATACCGACGGCAACCCTCGGCGTCCTCGCCTTCGCCCTGCCGAGCGCGCAGAGCGGCCAGCCCGCCCCCGCGAAACCCGATAAACGCGCCACCATCGAAACCCTGGCCACTGGTCTGGACAGCCCACGCAAGGTCACTTGGGACTGGAAGGCGCACCGTCTGTTCGTCGCCGAGGCCGGGGAGACATGCGGAGAGCCCCCCGCGTACTGCTTCAACAGAACCGGCGCGATCTTCACCTACAAACCGCGAGACGCGCGCGGCAAGCGCATCGTGACCGGATTGCCGGCGATGACCGTGCACTCGCAGGCGCGGGGCCCGGAGGCGATGGGCATCACCGAGGTGAACCCGCTGGCCGGCAGCGGCTCGCCCGATGACTTCCGCGCCTCGATCGGGCTCAGCTACACGGTCACGAGCGCGGACCGGGCCAGCTTCGGTCCTGATGCGATGCCGCTCGGCACGATCGTCCGCATCACCGAGGACGACGAGATCATCCTGCTCGCCGACCTGCTGGCCTACGAAGAGGAGCACGACCCGGACGGCGTCGTGGTCGAGTCCAACCCCTACGGCATGGTCACAGATGCCACCGGGAGCACCATCGCGGACACCGCCGCGGACGACATCATGCACGTCGACCACAGCGGCAGGACCAGCGTGTTCGATGTGCCGCCGCGGATACCGGGAGCAGGGGACACGACGGTCGACCCCGCGCCGACCGCCATTGCGCGCGGCCGGGACGGCTCCTACTACGTCGGCGAGCTGACCGGCTTCCCGTTCCCGATCGGCGGCGCCAGGGTGTGGCGGTATGCGCCCGGGCAGGAAAGGCAGCTGGTCTCGGCCGGCTTCACCAATGTCATCGACCTGGCCATCGACCGCAAGGGCCGGGTGCTGGTGCTGGAGATGGCCGAGAAGAGCCTCGCCTCCCCCGACCGCACCGGCCGGCTGGTGCGCATCGAGCGGAACGGCGACCACACCGTGCTGGCCCGGGATGGTCTGGTGCACCCCGGTGGCGTCGAGGTGGTGCCCAACGGCGACGTCTACCTCACCAACAGGACCAACGAACCGAACGGTGGCGAGCTCCTGCGCATCCGCGGGCTTGGCTGATCCCGCGCGGCATAACCCCCGACGGTACCGTCGAGCGGTCCATGGAGTTCGGCACGCGGTTCGGCGACCTCGCCCACGAGCACGTGCAGCGATACACCAGGGGCGAGGCCAAGGACTGAACCCCCGTTCGCGGGCGGCGGGCACCGGCCCGCTGCCCCGCTGCCCCGTTGAGACGGCCGGGCAGGGCGCGCAGCACCGCGCCCTGCCCGGCCCTTTTCGTTTTTTCGGCCCCTCAACGGCCGTCGCCGAGGCCGCCCGGGAATGCCCGTGTCGCCCTCGGGCGGACGAACCCCTGGGTGAGCATCCACTGGTAGCCGGCGGCGCCGGGGCTGGCGATGGCCCTGACCTTGTCCCCCGTGATCTGCAGCACCCGGCCGTACTGGCTCTTGAGGGTGCGGCTCAGGTCCCGGGGCAGCCAGTCGGGCATGCCGATGCCGTGGCCGGCCTCCCGCACGTGCAGCTTGCCGTCGACGTACTCCATCGCGTTCGGGCCGACGACCTCGGCGTTGTTCACGTTCGACGCGAGACCCTCGACGATCCGCTTCGGGGCGCCGTCGGTGACGTCGGCGATGGCGGCCGTGGTGCTGAAGCACTTCGCCGCCATGATGTCGGCGCTGCCACAGAGCTGCTTGATGCCGACAAGACGCGCGTAGAGAGAAGCTCCTCGCCACCACCGTCCGGGGCATGTCGAAACAGACCCGGCCGACGCAATGAGCCTCGGCTACGCGCCTGAGAGGGGCCTTCTCTGCCGACGGGCGTCCAGTTGTCCGGTCACCGCCCCGCGCGGGAGCGGTGACCGGACAACTCACGGCCGATGGCTCTCGCCCGTCCCCGGAACCACGGTCACGGAAAGGTGAGCTCGCACACGCCGTCCGCGCGCACCGGCGCGCGGCGAGATGAGCGGACCCCGCCGGCGCGCGGCGGCGGGGTGGGCGCCTCAGTAGAAGAGGCGGTAGGTGCCGACGGACGTCATCATCTCGACGGCCAGCGGCTCCGAGAGCCACTCGTTCTTCAGGCCGTTCATCGTCTCCTGGAAGGCGGGCATGGTGAGGAGCGGGTTCTTCTCGTCGTCCTCAAGATCCACGACCAGGACGAAGGTCTGCCCGTCCGGGAGCTCGCACCAGGAGTAGCGCACGCCCTCGGGCTTGGCCTCCTCGATCGCCGCGAACAGCTCCTTCGCGGCCTTCTCCGCGGTCTCGACCTTGTCTTCCTTGATCTTGGCGCGGAACATGCGGACGCTCATCGCGAATCTCCTTGGTAAACGTGCGCGCCGCCGGATGTCGGCGGCGTCCTCTCAGGGTTGTTCTTGGAGTTTGTCGTGGAGGATGCGGGACAGTTCGACGCGGCGGGTCTTGAGGGTGGCGGTGCGCGGGAGTTCGGCCATGGGGATCTGGACGGGCTCGGCGAGCTGGGGCCAGTCACCCGTGGCCTGCCGCCAGCGGCCGGTGTCGATCGGCTTGTCCTCACGGGTGCACACGATCGGCACCGCGCTGGCGTCCGGACCCTGAACGACGACCAGCTCGACCAGCTCCTCCAGACGGTCCAGGACGGTGTCCTCGATCTCCAGACTGGAACCGACACCCGGAATGGTGTCGATCTCCCGGTCCAGCATGTGCAGACAGCCCTTACGGGTGCGGTAGCCGACATCGCCGGTACGCCACCAGCCGTCGTGCACGTTCTCGTCGTAACGGTCCTGCTCACCGTGGTACGCCTTGGCGATACCGTCCCACCGGACCTCGATGAACCCCGGATTGCTCTCGGAGACCTGCTGCCCGTTCTGGGAGACGACCCGCACCTTCGCGCTGCCCGGCAACGCGAAACCCACACACCTGCCGTCCATCTCCCGCGCATGCCGGCGGTAGTACGGCCGGCCCACCGCCGGACCCACCTCCGACTGCCCGTAGATCTGGAAGAACTGCGGCGCACGCCGCCGCGAGGAGTCCAGCAGCCGCCGCACCGTACGCGGGTGGATCGCATCGAAAGTGGAGGAGAAGTACTTCACCGACGCAAAAGGCTTCCGCGGGTCGTTGACCAGCCCCTCCCACGCCAGGAACGAGTGGGGCAGCGCCTCGATCAGACCGGGGCGGTTCTTGACGAAGAACTGCGCCACGTCCTGCGGATCATGCCTGTTCACCAGGATCGTCGGCATGCCCTTCATCAGCACCAGCGCCATCGCCGCGAACAACCGCGAATGCACGAACGGGATACTGATCGCCACCGACTCCCGCCGCGGCATCACCCCCAGCATGAACAACTGCGGACGCAACCGCGTCCGCATCGTCCGCGCCGTATGCACCACCAGCTTCGGCAGCCCCGTCGTCCCCGACGTATGCGTGATCATCGCCGGCTCGTCCAACCCCGCGAACACGGGCTTCACACCCGGCGAACCCACCAGATCCGCCAACGACACCACACCACCGCCGGCACCAGCACCGGCAGACATGCCGGCACCGGAGTCGCCCGGCTCCGCCACCGTGATCACCCGATCCGCCGGCACCGCCGGATCCTCACCCGCCAGCAGGCCCGGCTTCGCCGCATCCGTCAGCAGATGAGGCCGGCCCAAACGCCGCATCAGCGCCGCCACCGTCGGCGCATCCAACGCCGGCGACAGCATCACCGCACCGCACCCACCCGGGCCGCAGCCGTCCCCAGCAACCACGAATCGAAGTTCGGCCGCTTGTAGACCACCAGATGATCCCCGGCCCGCACCCCCGCCGCCGCCAGCCGACCCGCCAGATCCACGACGTGATGCGCCAACTCGTTGACCGTGATCCGACGACCCGCCTCCGGCAACACATCCAGATCATGATCCAGAGTCAGCAGCACCGACCCATGCCTGACAGCAGCACGCTGCGCAAGCACCCCCAGATACAGACCGCGTTCGTGCATCGGATTCCGGCTCACAAGGCCCCCCAGCCCAACCAGCGCCGTTGCGCGAACCACAACGGTGAATGTGCCGTCCCCAGACGCCCGTCCAGCATCCGGCACCCCACTTGGCCACCGCATACCAACGACTTGGCGTTCACTTGGCCTCCGGAGCCCCGGCCCAGGTCAGTGCCGTCGGCCGGGCGGTGGGGGGCAACCGTCCGCCCGGATACGCGGCCTGGCCGGGTGGCGCGTCGACGTGGCGTCGCTGCCTGCCGTCGGGTCAGGAGTTCGCCTTGTCCGTCTCGTCCGCGGGCTGCGCCCCGTACGCGGGCGCGGGCAGCGGGCCGGAGCGGATCAGCAGGCCGCAGACGACGGCGCCCACGGCGAACAGGCCCGCGCACCACCAGAACACGGTGACGTAGCTGTCGACCGCGGCGAGTTGGAGGAGTTCCTCGGTCGGCGGCCCCTGGGCGTGTTCCGTCACGTAGTCGGTGACGGCGCTGGCCGCGATGGTGTTGAGCAGCGCGGTGCCGATCGAGCCGCCGAGCTGCTGGCCGACCTGGTAGCTCGCCGAGGCGATGCCCGCGTCCTGCGGCTGTACGCCGGTGATGCCGGTCTGCAGCGCCGCGGCGAAGAGGCAGCCCATGCCGAAGCCGAAGATCATGATCGGGCCGAGGAGTGCGGAGACGTAGGAGGAGTCGACCTCCATGTTGGTCAGCCAGGCGGTGCCGACGGCGCTGAACGCCATGCCCGCGATGACCAGCGGCTTGGGGCCGTACTTCGGCATGATCTTGATGTTGCCGAAGTTCACCGCCACGGCGATGAACACGACCATCGGCAGCAGCGCGACGCCCGAGGTGAGCGCCGAGTATTCCAGCGTGGTCTGCATGTAGTAGATGACGAAGAGGAAGAAGCCGAAGGCGCCGCCGCCGATGAGCAGCATCGTCAGGTACGCCCCGCCGCGGTTGCGGTCGAGGACGACGCGCGGCGGCAGCAGCGGGTGCGCCGCGCGCGCCTGCCAGCCGGCGAAGGTGATCAGCAGCGCGACGCCGGCGACGAGGAAGCCCCAGGTCTCGGGGGTGCTCCAGTCCTCGTTCGCGGCGTTGGAGAAGCCGTAGACGACGCAGAACATCGCGCTCGACACCAGCACGACGCCCGGGATGTCGAGCCGGACACGCGGACCCCGGGACCCGCCGTTGCGGCCGAGCGGCAGCCCCGTGCCGATCAGCGCGACGGCGACGAAGAGCAGGTTCACGTACATGCACCAGCGCCAGGAGAGGCCGGAGGTGAGCGCGCCGCCGATGATCAGGCCCAGGCCGGCGCCGCTGGCCGAGACCGCGCCGAAGGCGCCGAACGCCTTGCCCTTCTCCTTGGGGTCGGTGAAGGTCGTGCTCAGCAGCGTCAGCGTGGCCGGCGCCAGCAGGGCGGCGAAGACGCCCTGGCCGACGCGGGCGCCGACCAGCATCTCGAAGCTCGTCGCGGCGCCGCCGATGGCGGAGGCGCCGGCGAAGCCGACCAGGCCGACGATGAAGGTCCGCTTGAGGCCGAAGAGGAGGACCAGCCGGCCGCAGAAGAGCAGCAGGCTGCCGAACGCCAGCGCGTACGCGGTCACGACCCACTGCCGGTTCGCGATCGAGAACTCCAGGTCCTCCTGCGCCGACGGCAGCGCGAGGTTCATGATGGTCGTGTCGAGAACCACCATGAGCTGGGCGACGCAGATGACGAGGAGGATGAGCCACCGCTTGGGGTCGGCCTCCGTCACTCCGCCCGCTCCCGGGTGGGGCCCGGCAGCAGAGTTTGCGCTCTGTGTTGCCACGATCTTCTCCTTGTCACGTGTGACGGACATACGTCCCCCACCCACTTGACGGGGACGGCGGGGGGAATGTGACGTGGGGCCGAGCCGGCGCTCCTGCGGGCGGCGGGGGCGCGAGGGGGCGGCGGCGTCCGGGGGGTTCGTGTCCCGGAGCCTCTCCTGCCTGTCGTGCTGTTTGCCGTGTGGTGGCGGCGTCGTTGCCGGCGTCGTCACGGGCGCAGGCGTGCGGTGCTATGCGGTCGCGCTAGCCCCGGGCGAGGATGTGCGAACGCGTCGTCCAGCGCGGCACCCGGGTCGTTGCCGGCGGTCGTGCTCCGCCAGGCCACGTGGTGGTCGGGGCGTACCGGGACGGCGCCCTCGTCGGTGATCTCGCGGACGGTCGCCCACCGGCCGTCGGCGGCGGCGTACTCGGCGCCGTCGCCGATGCGGGCCGTGGTGAGGGGGACCGAGAGCTTCTCGGCGGCCTCGGCCGCCGTGTCGCACCACGCCTTCCCCTCCGGGCCGGTGATCAGCACGAAGCCGCCGGCGCGGCCGACCAGGTCGTGGGTGGACAGCCGCTCGCCGTCCCGCTCGATCCAGGCGTGCGGGAGCATGTGCCCGGGCCGGGTGGCGGGGTGGCAGGTGTTGCCCAGGGCCGCGCGGGACGGGGGCCCGGTGCCGTCGGGGACGAGCGCGCCGTCCTCGTACGCGAAGCCCACCTCCAGGTCGTGCGCCTGACACTCGGAGCGGTGAATGTTGAGGATCTCCGCCGCCGGGCGCGCACATCGTTGCCGATCGGGGAGGAGTCGACGTAGGTGGCGAACACCGACGTGCGGCGGTCGACCGGGACCGGACCGTGCTCCGCGTACACGTCGGTCAGCGCGCCGCCGCCGAAGGCGTCCATCTCATGGATGACCTGGGCGTCCAGCGGCCCGTCGCCGGTGAGCGAGGCCTGCCAGCGCACCCTGCCGAACATCTCCACCGCCGCCGCGTACTCCTGGACGAAGTCCACGAGTACGTGCTGCCGGAAGACGTCCATGGTGCGCTGGTTCCGGTAGTGGGCGCGCGGCACCCTCGACGTGTCCGTGTGCCGCTCGACCAGCAGGTGCTCCACACCCTGGTCGGACGGGAAGACGGAGGCGGCCAGGCCGCACCCGCCGCCGCCGACGATTCAGAACCGGCACTTCGATGGCTTCCACGCTCGGCCTTCCGTGAGTGACGGCTCGCGCAGGGCACCGGGATCGCGGGCAGCTCCCCCGTCCACCACCGAACCACAGGAGGCGGCATCCGGGACCGAGCGCCGTCCCCATATCTGGAAGCACGAGCTTCCGGATGAGCCTCTCCGACCCCGTCCTGCCGACGTCTCTTTACCGATGCTCTCCGTGTGTTCAGCATCGGTCGGGCGATTTGGCCGGCACTATCGAACGGGTTGGCGCCGGCTTGGCGGCATTCCGGGAACGACCCCGCCGGGCCGGCCCCGTCAGGGCCGCTCGGGGCGCCGCGCGCCCGGCCGGCGGGGCCCGGGCGACGGCCGCGCGGCCCCGTGCCAGAGATCGGTTCAAGGTCGTCCTTGGCGTACTCGCCCTCGTGAGCATCTCCTGCAGCCGGTCATACGCCCGTTCCTCCCTTGGGGAAGCCGTGGGCGCCGACCAGGCGGTAGAACACCTGGCGTGCGGTCATCGGCAGGAAGTCGCGGTACTCCGCCAGCACGGCCCGGGTCTGCTCGATCAGCCGCTGCGTGGCCGGCCGCGGCGACCAGGGCGCGAACCCCCGCACCCGCGTACGGGTGTAGGCGCGCCCGGAAACCGTGTCACGGCCTGCCGTGTTCACCCCCTCCATGCTGGCAGCCACCACCGCCCGCCCGGGCCAGAACGCCCACGGGCCTCTCCGATGCACCACCCGCGGCTCCAACTTCACGAGTACACTCAAGCGCACATTCCGCGTACATGAAGGGTGGGGAGGTCATGGTGGCTGAGGACCGGGCGAGCCAGCTCTTCGAGGCGGTTGACGCGCTGGTGGCCCGCTCGCCGGTGTTGCCGCTGCCGGCGGAGCGCAGGCGGCTGCGCGAAGCGCACGGCCTGACACAGCAGGACGTCGCCGACGCGCTGCAGGTCCGCCGCGCCACGGTGGGGAACTGGGAGAGCGACGACCCCAAGCGCAGCACGGAACCGCGGCCGCCCGAACGCGACGCTTACGCCCGGCTGTTGGACCGGCTCGCCGAGCTCTACCCACCCCCCGCCGCGGACATCGAGGCCGAACGTGCCCCGGTGGACCTGGCCGCCCTCGCGCTGCCCGATCTGATCCCGCCCCGTGAACCACCGCCCACCTGGGCACGCCCCCGCTCCACCACGACGACTCCTCCGACTGCCGGGAGCGCGGCGAGCGCCAGGCCGACGTCGACGTCGTCGTCGACGTCGGGCTCTGCGTCACGGCGGCGGCCAGCCATGCGCCAGCGCGGCACCGCTCCGGCCGCCGCGGCGGTGGGGGAGGGGAATCGGTTCCCGGCGGGCGCGTTGGCGGTGCTGGACGGCGACGGCGCCGCGCACCTCACGGACGGGCGCGCGCTGTCCTGCCCGGCGGGCTCGGTCGTGGAGTTGGTCGACTGGGCGCTTGCCGCGGGGCTCGGCGCCGAGCGGCTGCACCGCTTCGGACAGGACGCCGACCCGCTGGTGGCGCTGACCGCCGCGGCGGCGGAGCGGTTCGGGTTGCCGTCCCGGTTGGAGAACCGGAGCTTCGACGACGGGATGCGGCTGGCGGAAGAACACCCCGTGGTGCGCGAGATCCAAGCGGCCGGGTGGAAGCTCACCCGCCGCGGCTTCGGCCCCTGGCCGCGGATCTACCGGCCCGCCGAGGGCGGGCGCCGGCGGTGTGTGCAGCTGGCGATTCTGCCGTGGGAGGCGCTGGAGGAACGTGCCTGGCCAGGCACCGACCAGATGCCGCCGGGCGAACTGGCGCGCATGCTCGGCACCTACGCCGCCCGGGTACTCACCCCGCGCGGCTCCACCGCCGTGACCGGTCTGGAGCTGATGACCGCCCTGCGGCCGCCGACCCGCCCCGTGCGCGCCGGCGACGGCTGGACTTCCGGCCCGGTGACCGGATCGCTGACCACCGCGGTGGACCCGGCGCCGCCGGAGGCCCCACCCGAGCACCCCATCGCCCAAGGCCGCGGCGAGGGGCAGGCGTTGGACGAAGAGGCGTACGACTGGGTACGCCCCGGCGGCGTCACCGACGCCGAGGCCCGGCTGCCGTACGTGATCGGCCTGGACGTCAACATGGCCTTCGCCGCCGCGGCGAACCGGCTGACCGTCGGCCTCTCCGCCCCGCTCCACACCGACGGCCCCCGCTTCGACAAGAAGATCCCCGGAGCCTGGTACGTCGACCTCTCCCACATCGAGCTGGACCCCCGCCTACCCAGCCCGTTCACGCCGACCGGCGAACGCCCCACCGGGCCGGCCTGGTACGCCACCCCCACCGTCGCCTACGCCGCCGAACTCGGCCACCACGTGGCCCCGCTGGAGGCGTGGCTGCGACCGGAGTCCGGCGCCTACCTGGACCCCTGGTACGAGCGGCTGCGCGACGCCTACCTGGCCACGATGGCCGACCTCGGCGTCACCAAGGACCTGAGCGAAGCCGCGTACGTCGACGCGATGGCCGACCACAAGGACGTCGACCCGGCCGCAACCGCGGCCCTGTCTGCGATCAAGGCGACCGTCAAGGGCGGGATCGGCAAGCTGCGCGAACGCGCCCAGGGCAAGGCCAAGTTCAAGGCCGACCAGCGGTGGCCGGCGCTTCAGCGGCCCACCTGGCGGCCGGACATCCGCGCCGCCGTCATCGCCACCGCCCGGATCAACATGCACCGCAAGATGCTCAAGATGACCAGCCACGGGCTGTACCCGATCGCAGTGCTCTCCGACTGCGTCGTCTACCCCAGCCCCGGACCGTCCCCGCTGGACGTGCTGCCCCGCACACCCGAGGGCAAGCCGGCCCCCGGCACCTTCCGCCTCGGCGTCTCCCCGGGGATGGCCAAACTCGAGGGCGTGCGTGAGCTGTGGTGGGCCGCCGAGCTGCTCGAGCAGAGCTTCAACCCGGCCCGCCACATCAAGGACGACCCGACCCGGGACGAACAGGAGTAACCCGTCATGGCGACGATCGGCGAGTCCCTCGAGGCCGCCCTGGCGGCCACCGCCACCCGCCCCATCCCCGCCTCCCCGACCGCGCGCATGCGGTTCCTCGTACGGGCGGAGCAGGGCTCCACCCGCCGCGCCGCGGCCCGTCTCGGCTGCTCCCAGCGGCAAGTCGAGCGCTACCTGGCCGGGAAGGCCCGGCGGCCCACCCCGCGCCTGGCCGCCGCTCTGGAACGCGAGGTCCGCAAGAGCTGGCAGCCGCGCGTACGGGCCCGCGCCATACGGCAGGCCGCCCAGCGCGGCGCCATCGTCGAGACCCGCGCCCGCTTCGGCTTCACCGCCGCGCCCGGCTCCACCGACGACCCCCGCATGCGCCGCATCACCGAACAGCTCCCCGCGGACATCACCGCCCAGTTGCTCGCCCGGCACGCCGCCGGCGCCGGCGAAGCGGAGCTGCGGAACCTTCTCGGCGCCGGCCTCGGGCACGCCTACTTCCAGGACCGCGGCCGCCGCGCGGCCGGCCTGGAAGTGACGGTCACCGACATCGACCACCTCGACGTCGACTTGAGCTGAGGCCCTGTTTCTCCTGGACAGCCCCGAGGACTCCGGGGTCAGGTCATGCCGGGCTGGCTCCATCAGATCTCGTCAAGATTTGTGTAGCACGTGCGGCTAGCGTCATTTGCCGTACGTCGGGGCTCGCGGCTGGCCTGTTGCGAAAACGGGATACCGGCGGTACCCGAATTCTGCAGATGCAGAAAGGAATCTGAAGACGCGTAAATTCGTACGCACTCTCCCCACCGTCGCGATCACCGCTGGTCTCGTGCTGGGGGGCGGAGCACTCACTTCGGCATCAGCTGCTGCCAGTGAGCACCCGGGCATGGGGAAGGACGCCGTGCACCCCCTTGTACCCTAGGGCCCTTCAGTAGTTACACCGGGTGTGCCCTTGAGCGGAGTGCTACCGAAGAAGCGGGATTCGAGACTACTCCGTGCTTCATCGACCCCGATGGCTGGTACTTCCAGTACTTCTGATCGATCATCGAGGACCTGGCCTCGATTTTTCGTGAGGGGCCGTCAGCTTGCAGACGGCCCCGCTTTGAACCGCTCCGGCTCTGGTCGAGGCTCTGATGTGCCCCGGGTCTGGCGGCGAACCTCACAGTGGTCTCCGGCATGGGCGCCACCGCCCAACTCCTCGCCCGGCACGCCGCCGGCGCCTGCGCGACATCCTCGGCACCGGCCTCGGGTACGCCTACTTCCAGGACCGTGGTCGCCGCGCGGCAGGCCTGAAGGCTTTGTATCTGAGAGCGGGCGTCGTTCCGAGCTGGCTACGGGAGTCAGATCACCGCCGGCAGGCGGATCTGGTGCCTGTTCGACGCCGAGCGCCGCACCGTGTCGATCGACCGGGCGTCCACCGGGCACCCCGAGCTGGGGCTGCCCTCCCGCTGGTGCCCCGCCCGCACCTCCGCGGGAGCAGCCCGGGAGGAACTGCTCTTTACGGCGTGCTCGCAGACGGCTTCGGCACCGCCCAGGTTGGTGCCACCGCTGGGCGCCATCCGCCGACCGCGAGCCCTGCGCCAGCCGTCGGATCCTTGCTCGTGGCCGGCGAGGCGATACAGCTGCTTTGCGCAGCGTGCACGGTTACCGCCTGGGACCTGCGCACCGTGCATGTTGGTGCCGGGCATGGAGATTCGTAGTGTGGTGCCCGCCCGCTGCGGCCCGGTCGATTCCGCGCCCTTCCCCGAGATCGATGAGGCGGGCATTGCCGCCGCGCTCTGCGAAAAGGAACAAGAAGACATGAGACGCCCGCTCGTTCTGACATCTGTCACCGTGGCCGGAATCACCCTTCTGGCACCGTCTGCCTCGGCCGAGGACCGGGTCGATCGCCCCTCGAACCCCGACGCCGCCATGGCCGAGTACGACGGGAAGACGCTTGATCTGTCGCGAAGTTGGGGCGGTGCGGAGGTCTGCGTCGAACAGGGGGATTCCAGTTTCCGCTGCTACGACGACGATGCCGCATATCGGGCCGCCGAAGGCGTCGGCCGCCCGGGCTCCGACTACCACACCAAGGACTTCGGCGACTGCGTGGGCGGGTACGTGTGCCTGTGGGACAACAAGGAATTCGAGGGGCGGCGCGTCCAGTTCAAAAGCGTCGGCCGGCACAACCTGGAGAGTGTCGGCTTCCGGAACAGGGCCAACAGCATCGGTAACCACACCACCGCGCTCGCCGTGATGTGGGACTCCGGACCTCAGACCAGCCTCGCTGTTAAGGCGAGGATCGGGCTGGACAACCTCTCGGAGATCCAGGGTGTGAACGGAACGTGGAACAACAAGATCGACGTAGTGGAGATCTTCATCGACGACTGAGCCGCACGCTCCCCGGCACTCCCCAGCCGACGTGCTGTCATGGGGCGGTACACCGCCAGACGGGTTACTGCCACGAGAGCAGCACGTCGCAACGGCCGCCGGACGTCGAGAGGGCCGGGGGAAGCCCCGGCCCTCACCAGACGGTCGACACACGCGTTACGTCCAGCGCAGCCCCAACTCGTTCAGCGCCTCGGCCCGCTCCGGGGTCAAGCTGTCCCGCCTAGAGCGCACGTTCGAGAGCCATACCCCCAGCCGCACAGACGCCTCAGCTTGCGTCGCCGGGTCGACGACGACCTCCATGTGCTTCCGACTCACGCCCTCGAGGGTGCCTTCACGTTCGCGGTACTGCCGGGCGGCGGCCAGGCCGCGCTCGAACCCCGCGGCCCTCGCCCCGCCCCGGACAGCCGCCGTGCGAGCCTCTGGCGGCCGTACGGCGGCTGCCACGCCCAACGCCTGCAGCCGGCGTTGCTGCTCGGCGTTGAGGGCCTCCCAGGCCTCCTGCTGCCGCTTCAGCCACCGCCCGACGTCTTCGCCGCCGACGCGGACGCCCGGTGCCAACTCTTCGAGGGAGGCGCCGCCGTCCAGGCAAGTCTTGACCTTGACGTAGTTGCGCTGCCAGCCGGTCGTCCAGCCGAGCTCGCGGGGGTTCCACTCCGGGTCGACCTCCACCAGGTCCGCCCGTCGCTGCGCCGCCTTGATCGGGTCCTTGCCCAGCCCGCCCGGCCGGCGGAGGTTGGTCAGCCACTGCCCAACCGGTTTGCCGGCCGCGGCCGCGCCCTGGGGCGCGCACAGCGTGCCGTGTTCGGCGAAGTACGTTCGGGCGGCGGCGAGGTTTTCCTCCCACGCCAGGTCCGGCGCCGACCACACCATGCCGATCTCGTTCAACCGCCGCTTGCGCTCCCGCCCCTCGGCGTCATAGTCCAGGCGCCCGGCGGCGTACTCCGTGCGCTGATCGGAGATCCACCGCCCCAGCGGGTACCCCGAGCCCGGCTCCCGGTAGGTCAGCGGCACCCGCAGGTTGCCGTGCCCGCCGACGTAGCGGGCCGCCGCGGCGAACCCGCGCGCCCACGACTCCCGCACGGGGTTGATCACCTGCATGTCCACGAACCGGCGGATCGCCTCGGGAGAGCGCCGGGCTGAGAAGCGGAGCAGCAGCCGACCCTCTTCCTCGCCTTCAGCCGGCGCCGTGCCGATCGACTCCGACGGCCCCACGGGCGACGTGTGATCCTGCGGCACCGCGAGCATTTCCACCATCTTGGAATCGTGCGCACGCAACGCCTGCATCACATTCACCAACGGCCTGTACGAACCCGAGGCATACATTTCCTCCGGGCTCTCCCCATGCTCCAGAAAGACCGGCACCATGATCGTCGCCATTTTCCCCTGACGCGGTTTCTGCCGCAGCGCCCGGCCAATGGCCTGCACGATATCCACCACCGACCCCTTCGGGTCGATGATGGCCACCGAGTCGACCGCGGGGACGTCGACGCCTTCGCCGAGGACGCGGCAGTTCGACAGCACGGCCTGCCGTACCGGCCGGCCGTGCCGGTCGACCCGGTCACCGAACTGACGCAGCACCTCGCGCCGGTGCTCCGCTTCGTGCTCACCGTGCAGCCAGTCCGCCCACACCAGCCGCCGCGCCGGGTACCGCCCGGGATCCAGCGCGTGCAGCTTCGCGGCCACGCCCGGCAGGCCAGCCGCCCACGCTTCGGCCTCCATCGTCCGATGATGAAAGGTGATCATCGTCTTCAGGTTGTGCTCGGCAGCCGCCTCCAGCACCGCAGTCTGCAACGCCGCAATCCGCTTCCCCCGCACCTCCTCCGTACGCTTCTCCTCCCCGCGCAACTGCCCATCCGCCAGCTCGGGGTCCCGCAGCTCGGCGACCACGATCTGAAACTGCGCCAGCAACTCGAGGCGCACAGCCTCGGCGAGCGGCAGCTCATAGACGGTCGGCCCGAACACCGCAGGATCGTCCATGGACGCCGCCATCTCCTCCGGCAACGCCTCCCGCACACCCTCCCGCACCTCAACCGCCGGCCGCGCCTCCCAAATCCTCGGCGTAGCCGTCAGGTACAGCCGCCGGTCCGCGGGCAGCAGCGCCTGGTCGTGGACGTCAGCCCACGCCTTGCCCATCGACCCGGAGGTGCGGTGGGCCTCATCGACCACGACCAGGTCCCAGCGATCGAGCTGCTGGCCGTACGCGCCCTCATGGGCTTCGATGAGCACCGGCAGGCTGGAGTACGTGCCGAACACGGTCACGTGGGACTTTCCGGCCAACCACAGGGCGAGCTGGATCGGGTTGGTGGTCACCCGCACGCCGGCGTTCCACAGCACCGGGTCATCGGAGAGCGAGCACACCGCCACCGCCATCCCGTCCCGACCCTCCGCCTGCCAGGCCGCCACGGTCTGCGACAGCAGATCCAGCGTCGGAACGAGGACCAGGACCCGGCCGTACGGCGCGATGCGCATCGCGGCATGCGCCGCCGTGATCGTCTTACCGGTACCGCACGCGGACACCACCGTCGCCCGCAGGCCGTTCGGCGGGAAAGACTTCCCGGGCTTCGGCTCTAACGCCCTTACCGCGGCGTCTGCCGCTTCCACTTGATGCGGACGGAGAGTGCTCGGGCCCGTGTGCATCAAATCCTCCCCTGAGGCGAGAGCGTATGCTGCCGGAGCTGCTGAATTCGGGTCTATGGAGGCGATGTTGGAGCTTCGCACCCGGTGGTTCGATCAGCCACTGGCGGGGCTCCGGGGGTAGCGCCTATTTCGGGATTCTACATGATGCATCTGAGCGATGCACTGAGACGGGCACGCTTCCCTCGATCGGGCGAGAATGGTACGCTCACCACGTGCGAACCGTTGAGCTTACTGGCGATCACAAGCGATCCACCCGGACCTCCAGGGGTCCGGGTGCGGTATCCGCATGGGAGCCACGGCGAGATTCTGCGGCTTCGCCCCCCACCACTCCCGACGCCCCGTCATCTAGGGGGTGTGGCCTGGTTTTCGGGACTTAACAGTGTGCATCACTTCCGATGCACACCCACCCCCTAGCCTGCCGTCTTTCCGGCGGAGCGGAGCGGAGTCGGTAAATTCGCGCGGAGCGCGAATTTCGGAACACGCGGAGCGTGTTTGCGGCGTGAAACGCCGCACCGTCGATCGCGAAGCGATCGACGGTCGTTATGGGCTCGCGCAGCGAGCCCATAAC